>NZ_RHOP01000022.1 GCF_003946575.1 Companilactobacillus jidongensis
AGTGATGTTTTTTTTGCATTAAAAGAGTATAAAAAAACTGGTATTGATTATTCATCAATACCAGAAAGTATAGGACCTTTATAATTAGTTATTATGATTCATTTAAGAATGGAAGTAAAATTTTTATTTCTATTAAATCTGGTTTGTTTTTTGAACTAGGAATTATAAATATCTGTCAACATGAACGTCAATTGCTTTAACATACTCATTGGTTGCCACAACATAATAATTTCCCGAATCTCCTCTATACGCAACCCATGAAGACTCATTAGCTAATCCTTTTTGAATAGGTAACAAATTATGATACCTATTGTATGAATAAACTTGAGCAAAAGGTTTAGCAATGACTCTAATTACTACTTTTGCATTTCTTGCTTGAGGAATACTTTCTAAAGCATTAATTTCCGCTGCAGTTACGTGATGATCGACAATAACCATACCATTAACATTTTGACTTGATACGTTTTTACTATTCAAATCAGAAATAGTTGTTTCAGTGACATTAGAAAGAATATCGGATGATAATTTATGATCCGTAGTATCAATCGTTTTGTTCCCTAGAATCTTTTCTTGTTGAATGGAATTATCATTAACTGTACTAGCGTTTATAATCGTGTTTGTACCTATAAAACTTGTCCCTATACTTAATAAGATGGTGCTAAGAATAACACCTTGTAATTTCATGTTGTAGCCCTCCTTTTATGTAAATAACAATATCGTTTATGAGATACATCTTCAATAAATTTCATTATCTAATTTATATTATTTATATATAATGAAATTTATATTTTTTTTTTCTTTAGCAATTTATTAACATATGCTATTCTTAACTAGTAATTATATTGGAGGGGTTCTTATATGAAATATATTATTAAAATAATTGGATTGTCCATATTAATGTTTTTATTTCTTGATACAAATATTATAAAAGCGGCAAGTAAAACTTATACTTTTGAGGCTGATAATACTGTTACAATAGTATCCAATAATAACATTTATTATACGTATGAAAAGAAGAATGGTAAAATGCGGAGGCTTAAATCTAATAGAAATATATCTAAAGAAAATGGCGAACAAAACTATTGGAAAGCTAACAAAGTAGAAATAAACGGGAAGGTTTGGTGGCAGATTGCTGATAACAAATATTTAAGACCAAAAAATATATCTATCATAGACGAAAAAACGATTAATATATATAAAACAAAATATAAGAATTACACTCCTGATTTACCAGAGTACGATGGTAAGAGCATAATTCTTATTGGTGCAGATCCAAAATCTGATAGTAAAACTATCGGATTATATTCTAAAAAAAATGATAAGTTGATTTACACAGGCAATAGAGTTAATGCAGTAAAGGGAAGAACTACACAATTTTGGAAGGCAGATAAGGTTACTGTAAACGGTAAAACATACTGGCAAGTCGGGAAAAACTTATATTTTAAACCTACTAGAATAGTTGAAGTTGATATTGAGCTCGCTAAAAAGAGTAATGAAAAAATCCAAAATTTTGGCAATTATCCAGAAAAGAAATTATTAACGGGAAAAGAACCTGATACAATTTTGGTAAATAACACTAAAGGCAGTTCAGTACCATTAGTGAGTCTTCAAGGGAATGGTAAAAAGTTTCAACTAATAAATAACCGGTCATTGGCAAATAATAGTACTTGGATAGTTGGTAGAATTATGAAAATAAATGAAGTCACGTATTGTCAAGTGTCAACAAACGAATGGGTGGACGTTACCAATTATGTTATAAATCCTTATTGAAAACGTTAATTTATATACAAAAGAACCGTAATGTAATTTTCTGGAAATAAGAATCCATCAATGAAATTCTTGATTTCATTGATGGATTCTTTAAATTATTTGAATGTTGGAACAAACATAATAAATGCTTAACAATATCTAAGTAAATTATGAAAGAAGATACTATCACGAGTATATATATTGATACAGTGCTATCGTGGTACTGCTTATCAATTGAGAAAATTTTGCATGGAATTGCTTTTGAACTTTAAAGTTTATCTTAATAGACATTTTTTATTAAAAAATGGATTCAACACAAATTTTCCAAAATTGTGTTGAATCCATTTTATTTTTAGACTGTTTCATAACAGCCTGTTTTTATTGCTTGTCGTAAGAAATAGTCTAGCAAGAGCTTTTTATCTGGTTTATCCAAGTAAATATAGGATCTGGGAGCCTTAAAGTCAGGGAACTTCTGTTGGAGGGTCTCTAATGAAGTACTGGTAAATTCGGTAAGGTAGATAATAGGTATGTTGTACCCATCTTCAACCTCAACAGGGGTTCCTAATTCTAAGAACAATCCTACTGACTTATCAATTCCGGATGAATAAATAATTGCTTGTGATCTAGTATGTAAGAATCTCTTACGATGTTCGACCGTTTGTTCACCGCCAATAATTTTTTTGGCATACTTCGTTTTTAACGATAAGAGAACTATTGGCAGGTGTGGATCATATATTTCCGTTAGTCTCGTCATAGACTTTTACGAACACCTCACACAAACAAGAAATATCATCGGTAAACTTTTTGTTGGATTCAGCGTATTCTTTGGTGAAGAAATCTTCATGAACTTCACGCCAATACTTCAAACTTCGGTCTCCTTCACCTTCATGATAGGCATGTTCAGCGCTGACCAAATTAAATGGAACAACTTCTGTGACAACTGTTTTTGTGATACAAACCGGTAATTCATTAGCGTTGAGAATGATATTGTAGTCACCAACTGTTGGCATATATTCTGTCTCAGTGTACAGATCATAAGCTGAAGTTGTTGCAGTTTTGATATTTTTATCAACTAATTCAGCCAGAGTTTGGGGATCGCCGCCAAAAATAGTTATGTCTCCGATTGGATAATCTTCACGTGGACTTTTGTCCTCTAGAAATTTATCCCAGTATGCTTTGATGATCTTTTTGTCCATGAATCCAACCTCCGATTGATGAATACTATATATAAATAATATCATGTAATCCCTAACTTTAAATGGTAAATTTTAGGAATTCATCTAGTTGTCATCATTGGTATTTTTAATACTAGTAGTGATCGATGTATTTGTTCCTAGTATCTGAATATCTATGGTCATAACCTCCTAAGTAATTTTTCATTACTAAATCAGATTATCATGAAGAAAGGACTTTCACAATCTAAAAAGTGAAATTTATAATTGTATTTTTTTGATTCTAATTATTTATATAATAATATATTAAATTCTTTATAGATATAAAAAACAGCCTGAACGGTAAGTGTCAGACTGCTTTTTACTATATTACTTTAATGTTTAATAGGCAATTCAATCACGAATTCACTACCGGTGGGTAAATTGTCACGTACAAATATTTTTCCATGATGGGTATTAATTATTTGTTGGGCAATTGCTAATCCTAGACCATGTCCACCGCTATTGCGATTACGTGATTTGTCAACGCGATAGAAGCGTCCAAAAATCTTCTTTTTATCAGTATCGCTAATACCGATTCCGGTATCAGAAACAATTATCTGATACTTTGAACCTTCGATATGGTCATAGATTCTGATTGTGCCATTTTCAGGTGTGTATTTTGTAGCGTTATCTAACAAAATAATCAAGACTTGCTTGATCTTGTCACGGTCAACATTAAAACTGACGTCGGTTTTGTGATTTATATTTATTTGAAAAACCTTAGATTGTGAATTGATTATTTCCTTAAAAGGCATAATAGGATCTTTTAAGAAAAATTCTGGACTAGTGATTTCAAAGTCCATTCTGGTAGTTGCTTGATCTGATCGTGCTAAGACCAATAGATTATTAGTCAATGAATTCAAGCGATTTACTTCATCCAGCGAAACAGAAATTGATTCTGCTTCATCAATAATAGTGTTATTAGGTTTTGTCAGCATATACTCTAATTTGCCTTGAATGATTGTTAGTGGAGTTCGTAATTCGTGTGCAGCATCATTGACGAATTCACTCTGTTGTTTCCATGACTTAATGATTGGGAACATGCTAATACGAGTTAAAACGTAAGCAAGAATTAAAGCGATGACCCAGAATATAAGGAAAGTAATAATTAATATTTTTTGGAAGTTTTCAGTGGCTTGAATCTGTGTATCGATGTTTTGCATTATCAATACATAATGTCCGGCATACATTGGATTATTATTACTTTTTGATACTTTGATCAGTAGGGCACGAAAACTCATTTTTTTAACAGTGATCGTTCTTTTTTTATTCAGGTTCTTTTTATTCAAATTAATGTTTTTAAGAACTGAGTATCGGTTACCAAGACTTGTTTTGTTTAAAAGTTTTCCTTTGTCATCAAAAACTAAGATGGATGCCTGAAATGGTGCTCGCGGCTCAGGCTGTTTATCATCAGTTCTTGTACCAGGACCCTGGGGTCCAGTTTGAGTCTTAGTATCCATATTTGGTTGCTTTTTGATAGCTGTCACTTGTTCTTTAATATCTGTGTCAATACTTCGATAGGTCGAAGATTGAAATAAATTGAAGATGATTATACCTAATGTAAAGAATAAAATCGCAAAAGTTGCCATTACAGATAGAAAAAGGTGAACTTGTTGCCGACGAGTTATTTTGTTCTGTCTAGTTTTGATTTTCATCTTGGAAAATATACCCAACATTTCTAATAGTTTTGATCAAATAATCGTTCTTTGATGGACGCAGTTTTTTACGGAGATTGCTCATATAAACTTCGACAACGGTAATAGATGTATCGGAATCAAACCCCCAGATACGTTCGAAAATTTGATCTTTGGTTAGAATAGTATTTTTATTTTGCAATAAATATACTAATAAATCATATTCCTTACCATTCAAAAGAATTGATTGATCTCCAGCAGAAACCTCATGATTATTCAAATTGATTTCAATACTGTTCATTCTTAGAATCGAATCATCAGCCAATGCTCCGCTTCGTTTTAGAAGTGCTTTGACTCTAACTTGTAATTCTTCACGGTGAAATGGTTTGGTTAAGTAGTCATCAGCACCTAAGTCAAATCCATGAACCTTATCATCTAGTTCGGCTTTAGCAGTCAAAATTAAAACTGGAGTCGTAATTTTATCGGCACGAATGTCTTTGAGAATATCGTAGCCATTCATTCCAGGAAGCATTAGATCAAGAATAATTAAATCGTGAACATCTTCTGTTGCAGCAAATTTACCGCTTAAACCGTCATTCTCAATATCAACTTCAGCAAAGTCTGCCAGGAATGATGCAATGTTGTCAGCTAGATTTTCATCATCCTCGACAACTAATATTTTTATGTTTTGCATATAATTTCTCCTCATTAATACTCGTCTTAAATCAATACATTTATTATAAAGCATTTTTTTAACTTTAAGCTTAATTTAAGTTAGCTTGGATAATCTGTTCACATCGTAAGGAAAGGATGTTTAACAGATGAGAGACAAAATAATAAAGCTTAGACCTATTTTATTGTCGGTCATCGTTTACTCGATCATTTGTTTTCTCGTTAATATTACCTTTTAAGGGATTGGAGTTTGATAAATGATGGAAAACGAACCAACTCGTACTACAAAAAATAAAAAGGTGAGCATTTGGGTCCGACTGAAATTAATCAAATATGATTATTGGCTGATTGCCATTTTGATTTTAGCGGCCTTCTTATACGCATGGAATATATGGGAAGCAGGCGAAGCTAATAGTTTTTATACTGCTGCCATTGTAAGTATGACCAAGAGTTTTAAGAACTTTTGGTATGCGAGTTTTGATCCTGCGGGATTTATTACGGTGGATAAACCACCAGTTGCACTTTGGTTTATGGCAATTAGTGCCAAGATATTTGGTGTTCATGGTTGGAGTGTTGTATTACCATCAATTCTCTTTGGAATTGCTTCGGTATACTTAATCTATAACTTAGTTCATAAGAGATTTGGCAGGGTTCCAGCTCGTATTGCTGCCTTGATTATGACCTTAACACCTATTGCAGTCGCAGATTCTAGAACTAACAATATGGATGCGACCCTGATTTTCTTCTTATTACTGTCGATATATTTTGTTCAAAAGGCAGTCTTTAAGAGTCAACAAAGATATTTATGGATAGGTTTCGCATTAATGGGCGTAGCCTTTAATGTCAAAATGTTACAGGCATTCATGATTTTGCCAGCTTTGTATTTTTATTATTGGATAGCAACCAATATTGGTTGGAAGAAGAAGTTGGCACATTTAGGAATTGCAACGATATTTTTAGCGGTATTTACATTGATTTGGCCGTTGTCAGTTGATATGACAAGTGCGTCGAGTCGTCCGTATGAAGGTGGATCTGAAACTAATTCAGCTTTGGAACTTGCCTTTGGATACAACGGTACACAACGTTTGTTAGGACAAACAACTGGTACAGGTGGAGCATTCCCCGGTATGGGGTCTAGTTCGAAGAAGAGCTCTAGCTCGAAGAGTATGACACCACCAAGTGGAACTTCGAAAAAGTCATCAAGTTCTTCGTCAACTACACCACCTGCTAAACCAAGTGGTTCATCAAGTACTAAGAAATCATCCACAAATGCACCAACACCACCTAACGGAGCTGAAGGTATGCAAGGTGGTGGACCTGGTGGAAGTAACAAGGGTGGTACTGGCGGCGCTGGTGGTGGAGCATTCAGCATTGGTACCGTTGGACCATTTAGATTATTTGGACTTGATTTAGGTCCTCAAATCAGTTGGCTGTTGATCATAGCTATTTTAGGTTTGATCTCTAGTTACTTCTACTATCGTGGGTCCAAGATGAAGAAGTGGTGGTCATTGACACCGCAACGTAAGGAATTATGGCTCTGGGCCGGCTGGTTAGTTCCAGTTTATGGATTCTTCTCAGTTGCTAGTTTCTTCCATCCCTATTACACAATTATGTTGGCACCAGCCATCGCTGTTCTTGGCGGGGTTGGTATATACACAATGATCAAGCAATGGAAAGAAAAATCAGCTTGGTCGATGCTCTTGCCAGTAGCGATACTGTCGACGGCCGCGTTACAAGCATGGTATGTGGCACAGTATTATTCAGTTTTGGCATGGGTCTTACTGGGATTGGGAGTCCTAGTTTCAATACCATTATTCGTATTACCTTGGATTGCTGCCAATTTGAAATCTAAACATGTTTGGCCAATCGCTGGTGTTATCTTGGTTATGTTAGCACCATCATTCTGGTCACTAACACCAACACTAGCAGGTGAATCAGCACAGATTCCAACGGCTGGACCTTCACTACTAGAACAAGGTGGCGGAGGTATGGGTGCGAGTGCTGGAGGTATGGGCAGTTCTACCGATTCGACCTTACTCAAATACCTTGAGAAGCATCAAGGAAATGCTGAGTATCTGTTTGCCACAGATGATTCGAGTACAGCAGCCCCATATATTATTTCTACTGGTAAGGCAGTTATGGCCATTGGTGGATTTAATGGAACTGACAAAGCTATCACACTCAAGCAATTTAAGAAGTTAGTTAAAGAAGGAAAAATTAAGTATTACTACTCTGGTGGTAAAACTGGCGGAAGTAACAGTGAAATTGTTAGCTGGATCAAGAAGAATGCCAAAAAGATCAAGTTAAGCAGTTCAACTTCGGCAACATCATCAATTACGACAAGTACCAAGACAAGTGGCTCTAGCGAAGCAGCACCAACTGGTACTCAAGGTGCCGCTCCAAGTAACGCAGGTGGGACTCCACCATCTGGTTCAGGAACTGCTCCAAGTGGAGCCCAAGGTGAAATGGGTGGTACACCACCAAGTGGTTCATCTAGTTCATCAACTAAGAAGAAACCTTCTAAGAAGCCATCTGGCACCGGCAGTACTGCACCTGAAGGAATGGGCGGTATGACTGGTGGACCTGGAGGTTCTTCTGGAACACTTTATGATTTATCAAGTATTTATGATTAGCATTAAATGAAAGGATGAGTGCTCATGTCTCAATTAATTTCAATTGTCCTACCAGTATTCAACGAAGAGCCTGGGATTCAGGCAACTATCGATACACTATTAAATTTTACGGAACAACAAAAAGAAGATTATGAATTGATTTTTGTTGATGATGGATCTAAAGATAAATCAGTTAAAATTATCAAACAAGCAATCGAATTACATTCAAATATTAAATTAGTCGAGTTTTCACGTAACTTCGGGCATCAACTGGCTATAACAGCTGGATTGCAATATACCAGTGGGGATGCCGTTGTTGTTATGGATGCTGACTTGCAAGATCCGCCTGAGGTCATCCCTCAGATGATCGAGAAGTGGCACGAAGGTTATGACATTGTCTATGGCAAGCGAATGCAACGTGACGGTGAAACTGTCTTCAAGAAGTTCACTGCAGCGATGTTCTATCGAACATTTAAGCGACTAGCAACGATTGATATGCCACTAGATACTGGTGACTTCAGATTGATGAACCGCAAGGCCGTTAAGCAACTGCAAAAGTTGCATGAGCAAGATCCCTTTGTTCGTGGACAAGTTACGTGGATTGGTTTCAAGCAGACTAGTGTCAAGTATCATCGCCAAGAACGTATTGCAGGTGAAACTAAGTATCCATTATCTAAGATGATAAAATTGGCGATTGATGGAATTACCTCTTTTTCAATGAAGCCATTGCAGTTTGCTAATATTTTCTCAGTTGTACCAATTGTCAGTGGAGTGTTCTATTTAGGATATTTATTTGCAACAGGCAGATATACCGCTTCATCAGTTGGCATAACGATCCTCTTATTCACCTTAGGATTGTTACTATTATCCGTTGGGATTTTAGGCAGTTACTTAGGTAGAGTTCTTGATCAGGTAAACAATCGCCCTAGATTTATCGTAAGTGAGACAGAAGGATTTCAAGAACGGAACAAAGGCATACACCACTTAGATGCAAGACAAATGCATAACTAGTTGAAAGATGACATAATGATACGTTTGATAATTCTAATAACAAGTTTAGTAGTTGTAGTAGGAGTCTTATTCTTACCGACTGATATCAGTAATAATCAGGCAAGTAATAATATAAAAAAGAAAAAGTTTAAGAAAGGAAGTGAGGATTAGTTCTCCCATAAGATTTTTCAAACCATAATTAGCTTAGAAAAAAACATGTTGAAACAAATTTGAATTATTTGAGTTTAGATACTTTTTAAACTTACTTCAATGTGTTAAAGTAATGTTAAATTTGGTAGGTAATGCAATTGTCACAGGACAACTGAATACCAAATTGAACATGAACTATCCCATTCATTGAAGAAGCTGACGATAACCCAGTCGTCGGCTTTTTTTGTGTTTTTAGTGGAGAAAAAGTTTTTGTTTGTGTTTCCGATAAAAAAATATTCCACCTGCCGTGGGGACCGGTTCCAGCCAAAAGACGGTCTGGAACCTCGACTTGAAGCTTTGCATGGACCGCAAATCTCCAAGCTCGTCCCGTGGTGTAAGGCCAGATAAACCGCCGACCTAATGCCACTTTCACGGCTGGTAAAATATTTTTTAATCTCCATATTTTATAGTAGTAATTCTTGATGTGCTGCTGTTTGTGTATTCTTACTATTACTGAAATTAAATATCTAAGTATTTTTAGCTGGAGGAGGGAAGGGATGAGCCAGCTATGGTAGTGCTGTTGAACGGTGGTTTCCCGTTCTTACAGCACAGGGCGATTTTTGAAATTTGCGGTTCATGCGAAGTTCAAAAACGAGATTTCAGACCTTGGCTGAAATCGGTCCTCATAGCAGGCTCAATCACTTCACTCCGGAAGCGGAAATAGAAAGAAGAACAAGACAAAAAAGGCTCCAGATGAATGAACCTCATCCAGAACCTCTGTATTAATCACCATTATAAATAGAATTTTTAACAATCACATAGTCAACTTTTCTAAGCGAATCGAGAGTTCTACCACCAGCATATGAAATTGCCGATTGTAGATCTTCTTGCATTTCATTTAAAGTACCACTGATAGGACCTTTGTATGGTGCCAGCATCTTTTTACCTTCGACATTTTTATAGACACCTTTTTGGAATTGAGATGCAGAACCGAAGTATTCTTTGTATTCTTTACCGTCTTTTTCAACTAATTCACCTGGTGATTCAGTATGTCCGGCGAATAATAGGCCAATCATAACCATACTTGCACCGAAACGAATAGATTTGGCGATATCGCCATCATTTCTAATACCACCGTCAGCAATAATAGGTTTACTTGCGGCTTTGGCACAGAGTCTGATAGCGGCAAGTTGCCAACCACCAGTACCGAAGCCGGTTTTAAGTTTTGTAATACATGCTTTACCAGGTCCAATACCAACTTTTGTAGCATCGGCTCCGGCATTTTCTAATTCACGGACACCTTCAGGCGTACCAACATTACCAGCAATTAAAAATGATCCAGGTAAGTATGATTTAACGCACTTGATCATTTGGATTACACGATCACTGTGACCATGGGCAACGTCGATCGTGATGTAGTCTGGTGTCAATCCTTCATGCTTCAAGGTATTAATGAAGTCGAACTCTTCATCCTTAATACCTACACTTATAGAAGTGTATAATCCTTTAGCCTGCATATTTTTAATAAAATCAATTCGTTTTTCAGGTTGGAAACGATGCATGACATAAAAATAGTCATTTGCAGCCAATTTTTCAGCCAGATTTTCATCGATAATGGTTTGCATATTAGCAGGAACCACAGGGATTTTGAAAGTCCGTGGACCAAATTTGATGCTTGTGTCGCATTCTGAACGACTATCCACGATACATTTATTCGGAATTAGTTGGATATCTTCATAGTCAAAAACTTGCATATATTTATTCACTCCAAAATACGAACAATAATTATTTTTATATTGTATTTCGTTCGCATATATAATTTAACTGGTATATTGCTAAATGTCAATTAAAAAATCTGTGATACCCCTTTATTTCAGGGGGTGTTTTCTAGTACAATTTATAGGTAAATTAAATTTACTTATATTGTTTTATAAATGATTGACAGCAACAAATGAAATTGGTATTATCGTTCTATTATTAAAAAACACCATGAGAGTGGCGCTAGTTAATAACTCGCCAAAAATTGGTATATACAAAATAGGAGTGGTTATTGTGCATAAGTATTCTGCTGAAGATATTAAAAAGATGACAGTTGATGAAAACGTCGAATTTATTTGTTTGATGTTTACAGATATCAACGGAATCATCAAGAACGTTGAAGTACCAGTATCTCAAATCGATAAGGTACTTGCTAACAAGATTACATTCGATGGTTCATCTATCGATGGATTCACACGTATTGAAGAAAGTGACATGCTATTGCACCCAGACCTTTCAACATGGTTGATCTTCCCATGGGGATCAGAACATGGAAAAGTTGCACGTTTGATCTGTGATATTTATTCAACAAATGGTGAACCATTTGCAGGTGATCCTCGTGTTAACTTACAACGTATTGTTAAGAAGATGCACGGCATGGGTTATACTAACTTCAATATTGGGCCAGAACCTGAATTCTTCTTGTTTAACACTGATGATAAGGGTCAACCAACTCTTCAATTAAATGATGATGGTAGTTATTTCGACTTTTCACCAGTTGATTTAGGTGAGAATGTTCGTAAGGATATTGTTTTGAAACTTGAAAAGATGGGCTTTGAAGTTGAAGCCAGTCATCATGAAGTAGCACCTGGACAACAAGAAATTGATTTCAAATATGAAAATGCACTTTCAGCAGCCGACAGCATTCAAACTTTCAAATTAGTAGTTAAGACTATTGCCAAGGAAAACGGTATGTATGCAACATTCATGCCAAAACCATTGCAAGGTATCAACGGATCAGGAATGCACATCAATATGTCACTATTCAATGGTGATGAAAATATCTTTGGTGATGCTAATGATATGTTGTCAGATGTTGCTAAACAATTCATGAGTGGTATCTTGACACATGCTCGTGCACTAACTGCTATCAATAATCCAACCGTTAATTCATATAAGCGTCTAGTTCCAGGATTTGAAGCACCAACATATATTGCTTGGTCAAGCAAGAATAGATCACCTCTTATCCGTGTACCTGCGGCCAAAGGTAAGTCAAAGCGTGTTGAGATGCGTAGTGTTGATCCTACAACCAATCCATACTTAGCTATTGCATGTATTCTTGATGCTGGACTTGACGGAATTAAGAATAATTATGACTTAATGCCAGAAGTAAAAGAGAATATTTATGAAATGTCAGAAGACAAACGTCGTGAAGAAGGAATTATCGATCTACCTTCAACATTGCACAACTCACTAAAAGCATTGCGTAAAGACGAATTTGTCCAAGCTTCACTTGGTAAGGGACTAACAAATAGTTTCTTTGCAGCTAAGAATGAAGAATGGGCTCGTTATCAACAAACGGTTTCACAATGGGAACGTGATACTTACATGCCATTGTATTAATAGCTATGAGACAAGTTGTCAATATGAGTGCTTGTCTCTGGACTTGATGGGGATTTTGATGTTAATATTTGGCGTAATCAAAATTCTGATTACTGCTTTCCCCCAGAGAGCAAGATACACAGGAGATGCAATGTTAAAGTTGTGTCTCTTTTTTTGTATCATGATATTTAATATTTGTAATATGATATAATTTCATGTGAATTTTCATTTTTAGAAACTTATATTTTGTTGAGAAGGTTTAGTTTTGATTGGGAAAAAATCTAAAAAGTTTAATCTTTTAATTGTTTTAGTTGCAGCGGTCTTAATGATGTTGAACAGGGTAATGACATCAAGTACAATGCCAGAATATGGTAGTAATGATTTGCGTTACTTGGCGTATCAGCTATTGGTTTCATTTTCTGTTTTGGGATTTAATTTAATACCGCTTTATTTTGGATATTATGAATCTTCGTTTAGAAAAGGGAGATTTACCAGTGGAATAGGTAGGTATGTCCTATATTATGTGATTGCTATTCTGACGTTTGATGCTTTTTTGGTAACAAAATCTGTCAATTTGATTTGGCGCAACTTTTGGGGAATATTATTCCCCATTAGTTCTAATATTTTTGCTTATGGCGCTTCGATCGTTCTAACGATGTTGTTAGCACCATATCTGTTTGAGTATTTGAATAAACAAAAAAATACCGTTGTCAGAAGAATTCTAGTGGTCACCACGATTCTATTTGTGGTTATGCCAACAATTTTTAGCAAAGATCTGTGGTTTTTTGAATCTGGCAGTAACCCAATGTGGATGTTGTATTTGATGCTTCTAGGTTATGTCATCAGACGCTTTGACTGGATGTCTAAGATTCATTTCAAATTTATTCATCTAATCGTCAGTGCTGCTATTTATTTTGGTCTGACATACTTAATGGAGCAAATATCTTATATGATTCGTGAGAATGTTGAAACTATGACACGTTTCAATGTTCCTAATTCTATTTTTGCTATGTATTTGACTTTGAGTATTTTTATATTCGGTATAGCTATTTCTAAAAAAATAAAAATTTCAGCTAATGTTGTGGCAGCGTTTCTGATATCAACACAAGTTGTCATTAATTGGGAACCAAATGTTACTTTGATAGAAAAATATTTAACAAGTTTCACGATCACATCAACTAAACAGTGGTTGGTTGAATTAGCCAAGGGTGGAATAATTATTTTTGTGGCATCGGTCGCAATGGCGATTGTTCTAACTCTTATATCGATGATTCCATGGTTTAAGAAACTTGCTAGTGCATTGTCATTTAGTAGCTTTGATGAATTTATGGCTAAGTTACGAGGAGTTGGTAAGTGGATAGTTGCACGTAAAGAGATTTTTTATTCAGCGCTGTTCTTTTATCTTGTTACGATGATTCAGATGTTCTCTGTTTCACCATTCAAAATCAAAGTTGGTGTCGCAACTTGGCAACCGGCAATACTGTTTATTCCATTCAATCGTCAAGCGGCAGTTGTTTTGAATACTGTTATCGTGATGGCGTTCTTACTACTTATTTACGTTATAACCAAACGTTTTTGGTATTCATTCGCAATAACTTTGATTATCGAATTAGCGTTAGGAATTGCAAATTATTTGAAGATGCCATTGCGTAATGAACCTGTCTTACCATCTGACTTACAGATGCTGGGTGGGATGAAAGATATTTTAGGGATGGTTGATCCCATTGTCTTGATAATTGGCTTTGCTTTGATATTTGTCTTCATAATTGTCGCTATTTTCTTGCAACATAAATATAAACAACAATCAATTTTGAGGATGAGATGGCAAGGACGCATTGTTTCGACTTTATTATTAGCTATATTCTTGTCTGGTGCTTTTTTTGTTAATCACGATGGTTCAGTACCATTCACGATTTTTAATATGTCTGGTATTAATCGTTTCTTCTATAATCAAGAATTAGGTGCACAGATCAATGGTCCAATTGTGCAGTTCATTAATAATGTTGATACAAAGGTCATGGATGAGCCAGAAGGATATAGTAAGGCCGAAGTTGAACGTGTTATGAAGAAGTATGATAACGAAGCAAAAAATATTAACCAAACTCGTAATTCATGGGCGAAAGATCAAACCTTTATCTTTAATTTGAGTGAAAGCTTCAGTGATCCCGCTCGTGTACCTAACCAAACGATTTCTTCAGATCCGATGCCAAATATTCGAAATATTAAAAATAATACGACGTCAGGATTAATGATGTCGACTGGATATGGTGGAGGGACCGCCAATATTGAATGGGAGTCGTTGACTGGACTAGACTTGAGCAGTTTGTCACCAACGTTACCAACCCCATATACGCAATTAGTCGATAATCAAAATATTGCACCGAATATTACTAATTTGTTCGATGAAAAAGTTGCAGTTCATCCTTATGTGGCATCACTTTATAATCGTAAGAATGTCTTCAAAAAATTTGGATTCCAGAAATTCTACTATGTTGGAAGTAAGTATAAGCTGAAATATACTCATAAGATTGATGAAAGCCCATATATTGACGATGAATCAGCTTACAAAGACACATTAGATGTTATTGATAAGTCGACAAATAAGACGCAATTTATTCAACTATCAACGATGCAGAATCATATGCCATTCAATGATTATTACGAAAAACATGATTATACAATTGGAGGTACTGCCGCACCTGATGTATATAAGGAGCGGGTTGAGTATTATTCACAAGGCTTGAATTATACTGATAAAGCAACGAAAACCTTCCTTGCCAAATTGGATAAAATTAATAAACCAATAACTTTGGTCTGGTATGGGGATCATTTGGCATCATTGTTTGATAATGATTCAATGGATGAATATGGTATTCAATTACACCAGACGGATTACTTTATTTATAATAACAAGTATATTCGTGATCGTACTAAGCAGAGTGCTGTCCAAGTTATTTCACCATATGAATTCTCAGCGTTAGCAATGAAACAAGCAGGAATCAAGGTCAGCCCGTATTACGCTATGATGACCAAGGTTACTGAAGAATTACCAGCTGCGACAACTAATACAGCTGATAATGGCTCTAACGCTTTCAATGGTTCACAAGTCTTCATTACTGATGATAGTAAGAAAATCAAAGCTGATAAATTAACAGCTAAGCAGAAAGAAATATTGCATGATTACAAGATTATTCAATATGATATTACTGCTGGTAATCAGTATTCAGCTAAGTGGGCCACACAAAAAGTTAAATAATAAAAAGTGAGCAACCTGAAATTATCAGGTTGCTCATTTTTTATTATTTCAAATATTTACTGAAGAAATCATTTAGTTTGTCAAATGGAATCAAATCAGTTTTGTCATAAAGGTCAACATGACCAGCGTTTGGAACTTTATATAATTCTTTTGGTTCATTAGCAGCCTTATATGCATCTTCACTGAAGCCTAAAGAAATTGCATTTTCACCAGCAATGAATAAAAGCGGACGTGGTGAGATTGTGTCCAAATCATTCAATGAATAAAAATTAAGTAGTTTGACAAAACTAGTCAAGGTTGGTTGAGTTGTTGTAGCAGCTGCGCCTCGTTGTGTTCTGTAGAAATCATAGAATTCCTTGGAGAAGGCATCTGAATTTTCATCGATTTTCTCTGGAGTACCACTAGTATATTCGACTTCTTTACCAGAATTTTCTAAAGTTCTTTCAATTGAAGATTGTTCCATCATAACATGTGTACCCATCATGTCTCTTTGTCCACGAGCTACAGCACCCATATCGGTTAGACTGACGGTGGCGATGGCCTGAAATCTTGAATCAACTTTGGCTTCATTCAAGGCAAAACTACCCGAAGCACAGATTCCTAATACGGCAATATTATCATTGTCTACATAATCTAGTGTAGTTAAGTAATCAGTTGCGGCTGAGAAGCTTTCTGAGTAGAAATCAGGAGCCATGGCATTACGAGGTGCACCAGCGCTTTCACCCCAAAATACTTGATCAAATGATAATGTAACAAATCCAAATTCTGCCATTTTAGTAGCGTAAAGATTTGCGGATTGTTCCTTTACGGCTCCGTTTGGAGCTCAAACAATTATGGCAGGATTATTAATATCCTTATTTAATGATTTAGGGATGAATAAATTACCTGCAAGTGACATACTATAAAGATTTTTGAATTGGATTGTTTGCCTAGTTACTGAGTCACTGACGTACCAATTATCAGCGCCATTTGATTGATCTCCACTAATTAAATCTTTATTTCTGGATTCGACGTTTTTCACTCCTGCAGGGTAGACAGGTAGTTTTTGTTCATTCATATTTTTTCCTCTTTATTTATTAATTTAATTAACAAACTTATTATAATTTGGCATAATGATAATTACCAATACTTATGACTAATGTTAATCTATAACATTAAGGTATACTTATTCCAAGTCTGAAGTAATTTGTTTCAAGAATGCATCAGCGGCTACTGACAAACGTTCACTTTTTCGCCAAACTAAACTGGTACCAGATGTATGACGCGGCTCAAAGGGTATGAAGGTTAAGTCTGATTGGTTAGTATTTACTATTCCGTCTAGGCAAAGAGCATATCCTAATCCCGCAGAGACAAGTAATGAGGCGTTATATAATAAATTGTATGTGGCTACAATATTGAATTTTTTAGTGCTTTCACCATACCAACTATTTAATAGATCCATCATACCTGTTTGTCCAGAAATAATAATATCATTTCCTTTAAGGTCATCTAATAGAAGATGATCTTTTTTTGATAGCGGAGAACTGTTAGGGACTAGTAATCCCCATCTGCTTTCTCCTGGCAAACTCAAAAAATCATATTCTCTTTTATCAGCTGGTTCCATAACAACTCCAAAATCGAACACTCCTGATTTTAAGTTAAATCTGATGTCGTCAGCATTAGTGCTTATAATGTTTGCTTGAATATTTGGATAGTTATTTTTCAAAGCATTTAAAGATTGAGCAATATTAATAAAGCTCCTTGCTTCGGCACTACCAATGGTAATAGATCCATGAATGTCTTGATCTTCTTGTATGTTTTTTAATGTTTTATCAGTTAAGTAAAGTATTTGATTAACTTGACTGGCAAAGTATTCACCACTATTGGTCAGTTCAATATTTCTGCTGCCACGTTCAAACAAAGTTATCCCCAATTCATCTTCTAGATTTTTGAGTTGTCTTGAAACAGCAGGTTGGGAAACATGTAGTTGTTCTGCAGCTTTGCTAATGTTCTTTTCACGTACAACAGCTTGAAAATATCTTAGAACTCTTAATTCCATATTATCCTCCTATAACCTAAAGGTATAGTTATTGATTAAATCTAAGCATTAGACATGAATAGTGTCAAGGGTTAATCTATAACTTGTAAATTGATACGTCGAAAGGAAGTTTTATTAATGATTAAAAATAAAGTAGTTATTATTACAGGTGCATCAAGTGGGATTGGGGCTGCAACAGCAATGCTCTTAGCAAATAAAGGTGCTAAATTGGTTTTGGGTGCTCGTCGTGAAGAAAAGCTTCAACAATTGGTAAATAAAATAAAAGAGACCGGTGGTGAAGCAGTATATAGGGTTACTGACGTTGTTAATTCAGAAGATAATGAAGAGTTAGTCGAGTTGGCAAAGAAAACTTTTGGAAAAGTAGATGTTATTTTTTTAAATGCTGGATTAATGCCTAATTCACCACTATCTGAATTAAAGACAAACGAATGGAATCAAATGGTAGATGTAAATATTAAGGGTGTCTTGAATGGAATTGCGGCAGTATTACCAACATTCAAAGTACAAAAATCAGGTCATGTAATTACAACTTCATCAGTTGCCGGCTTAAAAGCTTACCCTGGTGGTGCCGTGTATGGTGCCACAAAATGGGCAGTTCGTGATCTAATGGAAGTTTTGAGAATGGAATCAGCTCAAGAGAATTCTCACATTAGAACTGCGACGATTTATCCAGCGGCTATCCGTACTGAATTATTGAATACAATCACTGATCCTGAATTTGCTAAGGGAATAGAACAAGTTTATGATCAATATCAAATTGGACCAGATCGTATTGCTAATGTAGTTGCGTTCGCGATTGATCAACCCGATGACACCAATGTTAATGAATTTACAGTTGGTCCCACAGATCAACCATGGTAGTAGAGTACAAAAAAAGTTGGGATCAAGATCAACTTTTAAGATTTGCTTCAGCTGATGACATGAGAGTTTCACCGTTTTATAGTGATGGGAAGACTTATGGAACTCCAACTTGGATTTGGTCGGTGGTTGTTGATGATCAACTTTATATTAGGGCCTGGAATGGTACTAATTCTAGGTGGTATCGTTCAGCCGTTGAACAAAAAGCCGGTCGAATACATTTAGCCGGTAGTAATTTTAAAGTTAATTTTGAAGTGGTTAGTGATAATGATTTAAATGAACTTGTGGATGATGAGTATAAAATAAAATATTCGGATAGTTCTTATTTATTACCAATGCTTCAAGAAAATCCAAGAAATTCAACTTTAAGAATAATTCCTAGATAATTAAAAGAGTTTATAAATATGAAAACAGTAATGATTCTTGGTGCCCATGGTGGTACCGCAAGGATAGCAACCGATAGAATTTTAAAGGAAACGGATTACGATTTAATTCTATTCTTGAGGAATTCTGATAGATTATCAGAATACGCTAACAATGAACGAGTTAGTTTGATTGAAGGGGATGTTTTGAACACTGATCAATTATCCGATTCAATGAATAATGCAGATATTATTTATTCAAATGTTGGTGGAACAGATCTAGCTAACCAAACGAAAAGCATATTGAATGCTATGTATAAAGCAAATAAGCGACGTTTGATCTTTATTAGTGCTTTAGGTTCTCACAGGGAAGTACCTGAAAAATTCGGAGAATGGAACGAGCAGGCAATAGCTGCATTTTTACCAGGATTTCGTGAGTCCGCTAAGATGTTAGAAGATTCAAACTTGATTTATACAGAGATAAGACCTTCGTGGTTAACAAACAACAACGAGATTGATTATGAAACTACAACTTTAAATGAACCGTTCACTGGTACTGAAGTTTCACGCGCTAGTGTTGCTGACTTTGTATTAAAATTAATTGGAGACCCCAGTTTATTTCAGAATGAAAGCATTGGTTTAAATGAACCTAATACTGATGGTGATAAGCCATCATGGATGTAGTTGGGAGAATACCTATGAATAATATTATTTTGAATAATGATGTTGAGATTCCAAGTCGTGGCTTTGGTGTTTTTCAAATTTCTGATTTGAATGAATGTGAAAGTAGTGTGTTAAATGCATTAAAAGTAGGATATCGATTATTGGATACTGCTGCGGCGTATGGTAATGAGCAAGCAGTAGGGAATGCCATTGAAAGAAGTGGTATTCCCAGAGAAGATATTTTCATTTCTTCCAAAGTTTGGATTCAAGATGCTAGTTATGATAAGACTATGAAGTCCTTCCAAAAAACATTAGATAATTTACAGACAGATTATTTAGATTTATACCTAATTCATATGCCATATGGAGATTATCACGGTAGTTGGAGGGCAATGGAAGAGCTGTACAAATCGGGTAAGATAAAATCCATCGGGGTATGTAATTTTGAGGCTAATAGATTGGTTGATTTAATACTGACACATAATATTATACCGGCGATCAATCAAGTAGAGATGCATCCTTTTTGGCAAGAAAAAAAATTACGGTCTGTAATGAAACATTATGGCATTACAACTATGGCGTGGGCACCATTTGCTGAAGGACAACAGGGAATTTTTAGTAATAGTATATTGTCAGCTATTGGTGAACGATATACTAAAACACCGGCACAAGTTATTTTACGTTGGTTGTATCAGAGCAATGTTGTTGCCATTCCTAAGTCAGTCCATTTAGAGAGAATGCAGCAAAACTTTGATATTGATAATTTTGAATTATCGGATACTGATATGATTCAGATCGAGAACATGGATCAAAATAAACCATTGATTTTAAATATTCATGATATTAACGAGGTTTATAGATTGCATGGAATTACATTTGAACAATAAAAAGAGACTTCGACAATATTTTATCGAAGTCTCTTTTTTTAATGTCTTTAGTCTCGGCTAATACTAAGAACAGCAGTGGATTTATATGTCTTATTACTATCTTTTCCAATCGTGAACCAATCAGCTGCACCGATTAGACCTTCAATTTTTATTACTTCATCTTCATCAGTAACTTTGCCATCTTCAAAATTGCCTTCAAAAATGCTTTCTAAATAATAATTATCACCATCGTCACTAAAACGTGATGAGGAAGATTTCCAAGCTGAGATATAAGTGTCATCTGTAATTGTGATAGAGTCGCCATTAATTAAGTTAATATCTAGTTTCATAGTGTTTGCCCCTTTTCCACTGTCTTTAAGGCAAGTATAACAAATATCGTGAGTTACAGAAAAATATCTTGAAAATTAGAACGTATGTTCGTATAATGAAAAATAAAGGACGGTGATTCATATGGAGCGAATAGTTCCTCGTGATAAGTGGTTGTATGACGATCGTGGCATGGTGAAGTGGATGGGATGGTTATTGTCCGACCATAGTGCTTTTTTGGATCATATTCATACATCAGAGCGACCACGTCAAATTGAGACTGAAATGGATAATATGGCCATTAATGAATGCCTTAGATCATCATTGGATTACGCTGAATCGATTGCTATTCAATTGGATATTTTGAAGAACAATGATTATGTACCTGAGATTCATGGAATTGTTGCCGGATTCGAAAATAACCAAGTTTATTTATATTTAAAAGATGGTAGTATCCAATCAATTTTTACTGAAGATATTCGCTATGCGGAATTGGAAAAAAATGTTAAGTGGTGGGATGAATGAATACGCCGTTTGATGATCCAAGTAGATTGCCAGTTAGAGATATTATGTGTATCGACTGTAAATCTTTTTTTGCTAGTACTGAAGCAATTAGACGTGGTGAATATCCATTAGCATCTAAAATTGCAGTACTCTCTCGTGAAGAGTCAGATGGCGGTTTGATCTTGGCCGCCTCGCCTGATACCAAGAAAGATTATGGTGTCAAGTTGGGAACGAGAAAGTATGAGATAAGTCCAGAGATGGATATTGAATTAGTTTCACCAAATATGCACGACTACATAGAGCTGAATTATCGAATCAATAAGATAGTACGTCAATTCACTGATGATGCACATTGCTTTATTTATAGTATTGATGAGGCATTTTGTGATGTAACCAAGAGCCATAGTCTATTTGGTAGTACTGAAGAAATTGCTACCAAAATTCAAAAAAAAGTGTTCAATGAAACAGGAATTGTAACGACAATCGGCATGGGTCCTAATCCATTAATGGCAAAATTAGCTTTAGATAATGACGCAAAAAAAGAAACTCCATGGCGAGCTTATTGGAGTTATGAAGATGTTCCAGACACAGTTTGGAAAATAAATAATTTAACTGATTTTTGGTCAATTGGGACTAAAACCGCCGATAAGTTAGAACGGATCGGAATTCATTCAATCTATGATTTGGCGCATGCTGATAGAAAAAAACTTAAACAAAAGTTTGGAGTGCTAGGTGATGCTCTATACTTCCACAGTTGGGGGATAGATTATTCTGACTTAGCAAAAAGGTATGTTCCTAGAGCTGAGAACAAAGGTTATGGCAATGGTCAGGTTTTGATGCATGATTATGCTGTTAAGGATGATATAGAGACGGTTCTATTCGAAATATCTGATCAAGTTGCAACAAGACTCAGAAAAAATAAAGTTTTGGGTGAAGTTGTTGGGATTCAAGTTGGTTTTTCTGAATCTAACGAAAAAGGACAGCGGGGATGGAGTGCTCAAACCAAAATTGATGCAACTAACTCGACTGATGACTTTATTAGGGCAGTTAAATTTTTGTTTGAGAAAAAGTGGCAAGGAGAACCCTTACGTAATTTGAGTGTTAGGATCAATCGCATCAGTAAGATGAATGACTTTCAAATGTCATTATTTGAGGATGAGAAACGACATGAAGCCAATTTAAGGCTTGAGCATACAATTGATCAGATCAGAAGTAAGTATGGCTACAAATCAATTGTACGAGGATATAGCAAGACAAAAGCTGGAACAGCAATTAGTCGTAGTACATTGGTTGGAGGACATCGCGCATAAGGTAGTGATATTTTGTTAAATGAATCTGGAAAATTGATTGAAAATTTTGATAAGCATTTTTTACGGAAAAATCATTGACGTTATCACTTAATGATTGTGGATAATCATCTGTTTCATTGCTATGGATTCTTTTTACAAGCTCAAAAATCCGGTGAGAGATTAATTCACAGTTATGATTTGTTAGAGATACCACATGACGATGATCTTTATCAACAAGTTCTAGCAGATCTTAAGGTACACACTGAGTTAAGTATTGAATTCAGAGACACTCATCATCTAGTCCATCCTGGTAAGGACATTGTCCGTGATCTGATGCATGGACACAGTAAATACACGAAATATAAAAACACTGAAAACAATCATTTATATTGAATTTCTAAATAACGAATTTACATTTATTTACAAAACACTCAATCGCTTGCTTAGACTAACTTAAAAAAGAATATGTTAATATTTTTGTAACCGTTTTACCGAAAATAGCACAAATTATTTGACAAATTTATGAAAACGGTTAATATTAGGTACTAATAACTATTAAGGAGGTAAGCAAGATGAAATATCAAGTAACTTTAAACACTGATACTCAATTGTTTACCGTTTATGAAAAAAACAATACAAATGTTTTTGCTAACGGTAAGACAATTGAAGAAGCTGTTGGCAAACTTCAAGAAGCTTAATTGAAAGTCTGTTAAACACAAGTTCATTTGAAGCCATCGGTTAAATACCGATAGCTTCTTTTTTATCTTATGGACGGTAACATAACTTTTCTGCTAAGATTTAATTATTAATTAAATGGCAGGCAGAATTATGGAGGATATAAAGATACATCGATGTACAATAGAGGATTTACAGGCATTACAAAAAATCAGTCGCAAAACGTTTGCTGAAACTTTTGGTTCCTATAATACAGATGAACACGTCAATGAATATCTTGAAAGATCATACAATGATGAAGTATTAGGAAGCGAACTCCGAGAATCGAACTCCGAGTTTTACTTTTTAATGTTCAATAATGAACCAGTAGCATACTTAAAACTTAACTTTGGTATGAATACTTTGGGATATAATTCTGAAGATGGAAATATGGAGCTTCAGAGAATCTATGTATTGAGAGAGTATTATCGGCATGGATTCGGCAAGATATTGTTCGATAAAGCTGTTCAAGAGGCGAGGGATAAAAATAGAACCAGTATCTGCTTAGGAGTTTGGGAACATAATGATCGTGCACTAAGCTTCTATACTAGAATGGGATTCAAAAAAGTTAGTTCACATGTTTTTCATATGGGAGATGCCGATCAAACCGACTATGTTTTGAATATGGAATTGAATTAGGGTGTGAAAAATGATTCACACTTTTATTTTCATTATTATGTTGTATTTGCAACTAAAATATTTTAGAATAAGTATATTCATTTTAATAAATAATAGATGGAAGGTGAATCGTTGGGTGATATCTTGAGGCCAATCGGTATAATTGCTAGGGCATTAGATTCCATTAGTAATATTGAGTTCAAAGAGGTTGATCTGACTCGAGGACAATACTTATATCTGGTGCGGATATGTGAGAATCCGGGAATTATCTTGGAACAACTGGCAAGTCTAATTAAAGTAGACAAGACGACGGCAGCTCGTGCAGTTCAAAAGTTAGAAAAAAATGGCATGATTGAACGCCGAAGTGATGTGACTAATAAAAAAATAAGACTGATTTTTCCAACTGATAAAGGAAGAGAAGTGTATCCTTTTATTATTCGAGAGAATGAATATTCAAATTTAGTCGCGCTCAAAGGTTTATCAGAGGAAGAACAGAAGCAATTAGGCGACTTATTGCTTAAAGTTGAATTAAACATTTCTGACGATTGGGAATACGTTAAAGCTGGACATAAAAGAAACTATTAAATTTTTGGAGGATTTATTTTGGAGAAACAGGTAATTATAGACAAAGAGTTTTGGAATTTATTTCCAGAAGGACAAATCAATATTTTAACTTTGAATAAGATTGACAATACAGTAGATGAAAAAGATGATCCATATTTTGCAGGGCTATTAAAGGATGCTTCTAAAGAAGCACATAAATTTTTGCAAGACGATACATTCAGATTGAATCCAGTCGTCGATGAATGGCGTGAGGCACTGCATAAATTTAAGACTAAAAAAGGTGCGCGTTCATCGATTGAGGCATTATTGAAGCGTGTTGATCAAGGCAAAGAGTTTTCACCTATTAATCCGTTAGTTGACATCTATAATAGTATTTCTTTGGAATTCGCTGCACCTTGTGGTGGTGAAGACTTAGAGAAGATGAATGGAGATCTTCATCTAGGTATGGCAAAAGGTGGAGAGTCATTTAAACCACTTGGTGCCGATGAAGATTCTCCAGCGCTCGAAGGCGAAATAATTTATTATGATAATACTGGTGCCATCTGTCGTTGCTTGAACTGGCGTGAAGCACAAAGAACTATGCTGACTGAAGATACCAAGAATGCCGTAATGGTTATTGAATCAATCAATGCTGTTCAAGCAAAACGTGCTGATGAAGCCATCAATAAGTTGAAGGAATTAACTGATGGATATTTTAAAATAGATGGTAAAATTCAAAAGTTAAATGTTGAAAATCAGAGTGCTACAGTTGAATATTAAAATTACGATTCATCCTTTGAGATGAATCGTTTTTTTGATCATACGTAAGAAGCATGATATTGAATAGTAATTAAGCATTTTACATTGTTTACACCGGCTCGTATGATGTTTTCAACGATTGAATTTGAAGGAGAATTATTTAAATGATGACTGAACATGAAAAACTATTAGCAGGTCAAAATTACGATTATCGAGATTCAGAACTTCAGGGGATGATCAAACGTGGTAAGGAATTACTGCGAGTGATTAATACATCAACTGATATAGAACAGCGCTCAGATGCTATTCAAAAGTTATTTGGTAAATCTGGTAAGAGGTTGACTATAAATGGACTATTTAGCGCAGTCTATGGCAATCATATTAACGTCGGTGATGATGTTTTCATAAATGGCAACTGCACGTTCCAAGATTCAAATTTGATCACATTAGGCAATCGCGTAATTATTGCTCCAGACACAAAATTATATTGTGGTGCGCATTCGTTGGATGCTACACAGCGATTTGGCACACGATCTGATGGAAGTAAGTATCTAATAACATATACCAAACCGATTACCATTGGTAATGATGTTTGGATCGGTGGTAATGTTACTATTATTGGTGGTGTAAGAATCGGAAACAATGTTATTGTTGGCGCTGGTGCAGTAGTTACCAATGATGTTCCTGATAATATTGTTATTGGTGGTGTTCCTGCCAAAACAATCAGATCTCTTAAACCTTTAAATTAAATATCAAAGGAGTCAGATAAATGGCAAAATTAACTTCGATACCATTATTTAGATTATTTAAATTACGCATTAAGGCTGACAAAAGAAGTGTATTCGTAAAAGTTGGCCAACAAAATTTACTGACTTCAATCAAAAAAGAACCAGGAACACTAGCAATGTATACTAGTCATTTGGATAATGATGGGGTAGATAACCGAGTACTTGAACTTTATAGAGATCAAGATAGTTATCAAACCCATGCTAATTCTGAGCAGTTTAGGGCATTTAGATCAGTTGCTGGACAAGCTGTAATTGAACAATCGGTCATACCTTTAATGCCGATATTACTTGTTGAACAAGGACCTTCTTTGCATGAAGTGATTCCAAATGCTATACATATCAACCTGACAGAAGTAGATGTTGATATGTCAAAAATCACAGAATATTTGACTCTATTGAAGAATGAAGTTAAGCATTCTAAATTATCCGATACAGGACTATTTGTGACTTATGTTGGTCAAGTTAATGATGAATCCAATAAGATAGTATTGTTTGAAGTATATAAAAATACAACGAGTTATGCAGAACATTGTCAAAGTATTCATTTTCAAAAGTTTAATCAGGATATTCAAGGAATGGTTAAAACTCAAGATTCAATCAAGCTACGTCCCGATGTGTTAGTAAATCAAGGTCATATTTCATTTGAAAAATAAAAACAACGATTCATCTTTTGAGATGGATCGTTATTTTTTTACGTAATTTTGTATTGGAAGAGTTATTTAAGGAGAAAGTGTTTACGTGAAATTTGATATGATGTCCAAGTCTAGAATGTTCAAATTGGATAAACAGCTGATTCGAGCTCATAGAGCTAGGACTAATAACTATGATATTTGGATTCAAAAAAATAACCAGAAGTCGCGAGAAGTGTTTAAAATATTAAGTACGGCTTTGAAAGACATATCTGGATACGAAATACCTAGAATTGTAATTGTCAGGGGTTCTCAAATGCCCAAAGACAGTTTTTCAGCTTATGATAAAACATCAGATACTATTTTTATCAATAACAAGTTATATGCAGATGACATAGTTGAGGAAATGCTTAGTGATGGATATTTCGCAGCCCGTAATTTCAGAGGCATATTGATTCATGAATTGGTGCATAAGAAGCATTGAGATGCGGCTAAAAATCTATACAATAATAATTTGAGCAAGTATAATGACTTTGATAGAGCCAAGAATGTAATTGATGTGCCTTTGATTAGATATGTAAAAAATCAAAGCTTTGTTGACCCGTCATTCTTACTTAATATTAGCGTAGATGCTTATAATGGAATGTTATACGGTAACTCGATTAACGAGTTAGTCGCAGAGGTAGAAGTTAACGAAGACACAGTTATTGATAAGGATCTTTTAAATATTGTTAAGGAGATGTTGGATTATGGATATAATGGCAAAATCACCAAAAGAAATTCAAATATTCACAAGTAAGATATTGCCTTGGGTAGATGAAGTTGAGTATCCACGTGATGATTTTTATCAGAGAATTACTTTCAAAAAAAGTACGCCTGACAATGTAAAATTATTGTTTAAGGAATTAGAACCCAAACTTAAGAATGTTGAATTAAAGCGATAAATAATTAAATACAAAAATATATCAAATTGGTAGTATTCACGCTTACATTAATCAGGTATATTTAATCCTGCAAGTTAATCTTGATTACAAATAAATAGCGTATGATCAAAAATAGTAATTGATCGTGCGCTATTTGTTTACAAAAAAATCCCTCAAATCGCAATGATTTAAGGGAAGGTGGATAATTTAGAAGCGAACTACGAGAATCGAACTCGCGACACTAGCTTGGGAAGCTGGCATTTTACCATTAAACTAAGTTCGCATTTGTTGCTTGTCAACAACTTATAATTATACAACAAAATATTACAGAATGATAAAGATTACTTAAATTTGTACTTTAAACTTGTAATATAAATTGATTTTTAAGCGGTATTACCATAGAATCAAGGATGTTAGTATTTATTAAGAAAAGTTTTTCAAGGAGATTGAAATATGAAAAAAGCACTAGTTACATTATTAGCAACTGTTTCGCTAATGGGTGTTGCAACCGTAGCAACTGGTTGTTCAAATTCTAGCACAAGCCAAACTCAACAATATTCTGCTGACAAGATCACTAAAGCGGAGATCAAAGGTCACGACTATGTTGGTGTAAGTAAGAACAATAAAAACGAATATGTTACATTCTTTACTGGTAAAGATAACAAGAAGGTTCAATATGTTCGTGTAAATAAAGATGGCTCAAAGAAGACAATTACTAACTTCCAAAAAGCTAAGCTTGTTATGAACAAGAAGAATGCTAAGAAATTCAAAATTGATGGATTCAGAATTATTGCTGAACCTGACTTTGAATGGAATTTCGTTAAAGTTGGTAAAACAACAATCAAATCTCCTGATGGTAAGAAGTGGAAACTCTATCAAGGTAGTCACAAGAAGGCTATAGCAGAGGTTCAAAAGAACGCTAAATAGTAATTCATTGGAAAATGGTCGAAAACGCCGAAATTTATCAGTGTTTTACGATCATTTTTTATTTTTTTAATTTTTTAAGCGTTAACCATTGCTATTATCTAATTTATGAAGTATAGTTATTGCATTGTGTTAGTAGTTAAGTGTAGGTTTCATTTCACATTCATGAATGAATTTCTGAGCTTTACTTTAAATGCAAAAATAAAATGCGCACAGCGCGGAGGTTTCATTCATAATGGAAAACGGAACAGTTAAATGGTTTAATGCAGATAAAGGCTTTGGTTTTATTACTCGCGAAGATGGTAGTGATGTATTCGTACATTTCTCAGCTATCCAAGGTGACGGCTTCAAGACATTGGACGAAGGCCAACACGTTACTTTCGATGTAGAAGACAGCGATCGTGGACCACAAGCTACAAACGTTACAAAGAACTAATTAACGTTTTAAAGACAGTCTCCTCAGAGGCTGTCTTTTTTTTGCCTAATTTTGTGCGTTAAATTTGCTTTCATTGTAAATCATCGATAAGATGTAACAGACATATGGGTTTCATAAAACATTTCTGAGAGGGCGATTAATCATGTTTAAATTTCAAACTAAACTAGGATCATTGATTGGTTCAATTGGCGGCGACATTTTAGGTGAGGTATTCGTTCTGCGTGATAAATTAATTAATAATAAAAAATAAAGGAATCTTTCGAATTTTCGGAAGGTTCCTTTTTTTGTAAAACAGCCGTATTATAGCAATTTTTTACAAAAAATCATCATTTCTGAAAACGTTTATAAAATTTTGCTGTTGGTTTTGTAAATGGATAAAATTAAATCTGTCTTAAACCCTTTCTAATTTTATGCAACCGTTGTCACTGTTG
Source organism: Companilactobacillus jidongensis (assembly GCF_003946575.1). GTDB lineage: Bacteria > Bacillota > Bacilli > Lactobacillales > Lactobacillaceae > Companilactobacillus > Companilactobacillus jidongensis. The sequence goes on from NZ_RHOP01000022.1 coordinate 29,310, forward strand.
ACGCCGATTAAGGGGAGGTTAAAATATTAGAAAATAAATAAATATATGAAAAAGTTGTGAAATCGCTTGCAAAGTCAATCTTAGTATTATATTGTGAGTACTGGTAACGGAATACAAATAAGGAGTGATTTTTTATGACTAAACCAATTCATGTTACATCTGAAATTGGCAAACTAGATGTAGTAATGTTGAAACGTCCCGCTGAGGAAGTTGAAAACATTACACCCGACACAATGCCCCGACTATTGTTCGATGACATCCCATATTTGCCAATTGCTCAAAAAGAGCATGACAATTTTGCCCAAATTTTACGTGATAACGGAACAGAAGTTCTCTATCTAGAAAACTTGGCAGCAGAAGCTATCGATGCCGGAAATGTTAAGAGTTCATTTCTTGACAAAATGCTTGCAGAATCTGGTTACGCAGTAGGTGCTGATCATGACGCATTAAAGGAATACTTGATGAGTCTTGATACACAAGCAATGGTTAACAAATTATTCGCAGGAGTTCGCAGAAACGAAATTGACTTTACCCCGACAGATCTAGTCAGTGCTGCTGAAGACCCTGATTATCCATTCTTTATGGATCCTATGCCTAATGCATACTTTACACGTGACCCTGCAGCCTCAATCGGTGATGGATTAAGTATCAACCATATGACATTCGCTGCTAGACAACGTGAATCAATGTTTATGGAAACAATTATTGCTCACCACCCACGTTTTGCTAACAAAGGCTTAACAGTATGGCGCAATAGAGATCACACACACCGTATCGAAGGTGGAGATGAACTTGTATTGAGCAATCACGTATTAGCAATTGGTGTTTCTCAAAGAACATCAGCAACTGCTATTCAAGATATTGCTAGAAACTTGTTCAAGGAAGACAGTGGCTTTGACACAGTTATTGCTATCTCAATTCCTCATAACCACGCTATGATGCATTTGGATACTGTATTTACAATGATCAATACAGATCAATTTACAGTTCACCCAGGAATCCTTGGCGAAGGTGGCAAGATTGATACATGGACAATTCATCCAGGTAAAGATGGCGACCTAACTATGGAACACAACCAAGATCTAAAGGCTACTCTTAAGAGCGCTCTTGGTCTTGATGACTTAGATTTGATCCCAACAGGTAACGGTGATCCAATCGTTGCTCCTAGAGAACAATGGAATGATGGTTCTAACACATTAGCAATTGCACCTGGTGTTGTTGTTACATATGATAGAAACTATGTTTCAAACGAAATGCTAAGACAACACGGCTTGAAGGTATTGGAGACAATATCAAGTGAATTATCACGTGGTCGTGGGGGCCCTCGTTGCATGAGTATGCCATTAGTTCGTGAAGATCTTAAATAATAATAAATTAAAAATTTAATATTAGACTGCAAACCTCATGCAGTTTAGGAGGACACTAATTTGGATTATCAAGGAAAAGAAACATCAGTATTTCAAGGCAGAAGCCTTTTAGCAGAAAAATACTTTACACCAGCTGAACTAGAATATCTTATTGACTTCGGTATCCACTTGAAGGCACTTAAGAAACAAGGTATTCCTCACAAATATCTTGAAGGCAAGAACATTGCTCTTCTATTTGAAAAGAATTCAACTCGTACACGTTCAGCATTTACTACAGCTTCAATTGACTTAGGTGCACACCCAGAATTCTTGGGTTCTAACGATATTCAACTTGGTAAAAAGGAAAGTGTTGAAGATACAGCTATTGTTCTTGGTAGCATGTTTGACGGAATCGAATTTAGAGGATTCAGCCAACAAGTTGTTGAAGATCTTGCTAAATACTCAGGCGTTCCTGTTTGGAATGGTTTAACTGATGAATGGCACCCAACACAAATGATTGCTGATTTCATGACTATGAAGGAAACATTCGGTACACTTCAAGGTAAGACATTGACATTCGTTGGTGATGGACGTAACAACATGGCTAACAGTTTGTTAGTTACAGGTTCAATGCTTGGTGTTAATATCCACATTGTTGCCCCTAAGGAATTATTCCCAGACGACGACGTTGTTAAGACTGCTCAAGGATATGCCGACAAATCAGGTAGCAAGTTCTTGATCACAGATGACATCGACAAGGGTGTTAAAGGCTCAAACGTTATCTATACTGATGTATGGGTATCAATGGGTGAAGAAGATCAATGGGACGAAAGAATCAAACTTCTAAAACCATATCAAGTAAATATGGATATGATGAAGAAGACTGGATTACCAGATGATCAAGTAATCTTTATGCACTGCTTACCAGCTTTCCACGATATCACTACTCAATACGGTAAAGATATCAATGCTAAGTATGGTTTAACAGAAATGGAAGTAACAGATGAAGTATTCAGAAGCAAGTATGCTCGTCAATTCGAAGAAGCAGAAAACAGAATGCACTCCATCAAGGCCATTATGGCAGCAACTCTAGGTAACTTGTTCATTCCTAAGGCTTAATTAGTTATTGAAGAAGAGCTAATCTAATGGGTTGGCTCTTTTTTGCTTTAAAACAGAGGGTAAAAGAGAGATGGGGACTTCTAAATAAACTGAGGAAGTTGTCTCTCCGTAACCTATTTAAGATGTTGAGTGTAAAAACTCTCATTATTTAACAGAGTGAAACAAAGTAATTAGTCACGGATCATTATTGCGATTAATAACCGTTTCACGTAGTGGATTATTATTATCGCAGTAAATGCAGTTGGCATGCTTTGTGAACTCCTATTCCAATTCTAAAAATTAGAGAGAATGAATAATATGGAAGAAAAAAAGGGATTATCACTAGGCGCTCTTACAGCTGCCGTAGTTACTAGTTCAATCGGTTCTGGTGTATTTACACTAACTAGTTCATTAGCAGGGGGGGCCGCACCTGGTCCTGTATTGCTAGCATGGGTCGTAGTTGGATTCGGTATTTTAATGCTAGCTATGTCATTAAATAATTTATTATTGAAGAAACCTGAAGCTGAAGGTATTCACGCATATGCTCAAGCAGGATTCGGTAACTTTGCTGGATTCGTAAGTGGTTGGGGATATTGGCTAAGTGCCTGGCTAGGAAACGTTGCCTTCGCAACAGTTTTGATGAGTTCACTCGGATACTTCTTCAAAGTATTCGCTGGCGGACAAAATGTTCCATCAATTATTGTCGCAAGTATCGTTTCATGGATTTTGACTTATATCGTTAACCGTGGTGTTGAATCAGCTGCGGCTATGAATACAATTGTTACTATTTGTAAGTTGATTCCTCTATTTGCATTTATTATCGTAGCTATTTTCGTCTTCAAAGGCGGAATGTTCACAGCTCACTTCTGGAGCAATGTTGCTTCTAGTGTGGCTGGCGGTGACAATACCTGGACACAATTCAAATCATGTTTAATGATCATGATGTGGGTGTTCGTTGGTGTTGAAGGTGCAAGTATGCTTTCATCACGTGCCGAGAGTAAAAAAGACGCTGGTAAAGCTACTATTATTGGTATTATCAGTTTGTTAGTAATTTATGTATTAGCATCAGTTTTACCTTATGGTTACATGACACAAACTCAATTGGCTAAAATCAACCAACCTGCTATGCTTTATATTTTCCAAGACATGGTCGGAAAATGGGGCGGTATCTTTATCGCTATCGGTTTGATTATTGCTATTTTAGGTTCATGGTTATCATGGACAATGTTACCAGCTGATACAACAATGCTTATGGCTGAGGAAAAACTCTTGCCATCATACTTTGGTAAGAAGAATAAGAATGGTGCACCTACATTTTCACTTATTTTGACTGCTGCACTTATTCAAATTTTCCTATTTATTCTCTTGTTCTCACAAGAGGCTTATAACTTTGCCTTATCACTATGTACAGCTGCTATCGTTGTTTGTTACATCTTCGTTGGTTTGTTCCAAATCAAGTTCTCATATCAAAACAAAGATATGAAACAAATGTGGATCGGTATTTTCGCAGCTGGCTTCCAGATCTTTGCTATTATCTTGGCTGGTGTTCACTTCTTGATGCTTGTATGTATTGGATACATTCCCGGAATTTATTTCTATTACAAAGCTAAACAAGAATTTAATATTGATGGCGGAAAATTAACTAAAGCTGAAGTTATTTACTCAATTCTTCTTGTGATCTTTGCAGTCGCAAGTATTGTTATGGTCGCAACTGGGAAAGTTTCAATTTAGGAGAGTGTAAAGAATGAAAATACCTGAATTTGGTGTCGAAGGTTGGCTCAATGTGCATGAACGTGAAGCTAAGTACGATTTGGCTCAGAGTACAATCACATCATTCTCAATGAATGAATTAGTTAAGTTAGCTGATTCTGATGTTTATGGTGAATTAGACCAACAAAAGATGAATTATGGTTGGATCGAAGGATCACCAACCTTTAAAAAAGAAGTAAGTAAGTTATATAAGAATGTTGACCCCGACAATGTTTTACAAACAAATGGTGCTACTGGCGCCAATATGTTGGCTATCTATTCCTTAATAGAGCCAGGAGATCACGTTATCAGCGTTTATCCAAGTTATCAACAACTATATGACATACCTAAGTCATTGGGTGCTGACGTTAGTTTTTGGAAGCTACATGAAGAAGACAACTGGTATCCGGACATCGAAGATTTGAAGAAGATGATTCGTCCAAATACTAAGATGATCTGCATCAATAATGCCAATAATCCAACTGGTACAATTTTGGACCGTAAGTTTATGGAACAAGTTGTTGAAGTTGCTAAGACCGTTGGTGCATATGTCCTTGTGGATGAAGTTTATCTACCATTTGATGATTCAGTTGATTTTGCTCCAATCATCGATTTGTATGACAAGGGTATTTCAACTAATTCATTATCTAAGACATATTCAATGCCTGGAATTCGTGTTGGTTGGACTGCAACTAACAGTGAATTGGCTGATTTATTCAGAAAATATCGTGATTACACGATGATTTGTTCTGGTGTCTTTAGTGACCAAGCCGCTTGTCTAGTATTGCAAAATAGAGACAAGGTTCTTGCTCGTAATAAGAAAATTGTGCTCGATAATTTAAAGATATTCAAGGATTGGGTTGAACGTACTCCTAAGGTTAGTTGCGTATTTCCTAATGGAGTTTCAACATCATTCATTAAGATGGACACAAAGAAATCTAGTATTGATTTCTGTCGAGACTTATTGAAGGATACAGGTGTGCTATTAGTACCTGGCGAAGCTTTCGACGTTCCAGGTCATGCTCGATTAGGTTACTGTGCTCCAACAGAAACACTTAAAAAAGGTTTAGAAGTTTTAGGAGATTATCTAGAAAAGAATTAAGAGTGAAAACTCTATCATAAAAAATCAATTAATTTCTGAGGAGAGATTTTATAATGACAAAAGAACGTATAGTAGTTGCATTGGGTGGAAATGCCATTTTAAGTTCAGACGCTAGTGCAGAAGCTCAACAAGCCGCTGTAAAGAAGACTTGTGAATCATTAGTAGAATTCGTTAAGAATGGTCAAGAATTGATCATAACTCACGGAAATGGCCCACAAGTTGGTAACCTATTATTACAACAAGCTGCCGCTGACAGCAAAAAGAACCCTGCACTTCCACTTGACACATGTGGTGCCATGACAGAAGGTAGCATTGGTTACTGGTTCCAAAATGCTATGAAGGAAGTTATGTTGAAGAATGGTATCGACAAACAAGTTGTTACTTTGATCACACAAACAATCGTTGACAAAGACGATCCAGCCTTTGGCGATCCTTCAAAGCCAATCGGTCCTTTCTACAAAGAAGAAGAAGTAGCACAACTTAAAGAAGACCATCCAGACTGGAGTATCATTGAAGATGCTGGTCGTGGATACAGACGTGTTGTTCCATCACCAAAGCCTGTTGAGATCAACGAATATCCAGCTATCAAAGCTATTGCTGAAGCCGGCGTGATTCCTATCGTTGCTGGTGGTGGTGGTATCCCTGTTGTTAAAGACGGAGACCAATTAATTGGTAAAGAAGCCGTTATTGATAAAGACTTCGGAGCATCAAAGATTGCTCAACTTGTTAATGCTGATAAGTTGATCATCCTTACATCAGTTGGTGGAGTATTCTACAACTTTGGCAAGCCTAACCAAGAAGAAATCTTTGACGTTACAGCTGACGAAGTACAAGAACATATCGATCGTAATGAGTTTGCTAAGGGTAGCATGATGCCAAAAGTTAAAGCTGCTGTTAGTTTTGTACAAGCAACTGGCAAACCAGCTGTTATCGGTGCTCTTGAGGATGTTAAAGAAATTATCGAAGGTGATAAAGGAACTGTTATTCACAAATAAGTATTGTTATTGTAAAAATAATATGCTATCATGTTTTTGCAAAAGAAGGATTAATTAGTCGGTAGATTCTAAGCGAGATCAGGTATTGGTGAGAGCTGATCGATTCGAAGATTAAGTCGCACTTTCTTTACAATTAAATAAGTTAATTAATGAGTGGATATTAATCAATTAGAGTGGTACCGCGGGAAATCTCGTCTCTTTCAATGAAGTAGTTTATTGAAAGAGGCGTTTTTTTTATCCAGAGGAGGAAAATATGGATTCAAAGAAATTGGTAGTTGATGCATTACTTAAGGTTTTACCTGATGAAATAACAGAAGAACAAGTACAAAAATTAATTGAGAAACCTAAGACATCAGATTTAGGTGATTATGCTTTTCCAACATTTATCTTAGCTAAGTCATTACATAAGGCTCCAAACATGATTGCTGAAGATTTAGTTGGCAAGATAGATCAAGCTGGATTTGAAAAAGTAGTTAATACAGGTGCATACATTAACTTCTTCTTGGATAAGAGTGCGTTCTCAAACGACGTATTACACGCTGTTATCAACGATAAAGCAGACTATGGTAACCAAGATGAAGGTAAGGGCAGAAACGTTCCTATCGACATGTCATCGCCTAATATCGCTAAACCTATGTCAATGGGTCACTTGCGTTCAACAGTTATTGGTAACTCAGTTGCAAAAATCGAAAAGAAATTAAACTATCAACCAGTTAAAATCAATCACTTGGGTGACTGGGGTACACAATTTGGTAAGTTGATTGTTGGTTACAAAATGTGGGGTTCAGAAGCCGATGTTGAAGCTGATCCTATCAACAATCTATTGAAATATTACGTTCGTTTCCATAAGGAAGCAGAAGACAAACCTGAACTGGATGACGAAGCGCGTGCTTGGTTCAAGAAGATGGAAGATGGCGATGAAGAAGCTCTTAAGTTATGGGCATGGTTCAAGGAATTGTCACTTAAAGAATTCAATCGTATATATGATCGTTTAGGTGTTACATTTGACCACTATACTGGTGAATCATTCTATAATGACAAGATGGATGCCATTGTTGATACTTTGAGAGAAAAGGGATTATTGGAAGAGAGTCGCGGTGCTGAAATCGTTGATCTATCAGACCATGATCTATCACCTGCCTTGATCAGAAAAACTGACGGTGCAACATTATATATCACTCGTGACTTGGCTGCCGCTAAGTATCGTAAAGACACATTTGACTTTGTTAAGTCATTATATGTCGTTGGTAGCGAACAAAGTGAACATTTCAAGAAGCTTAAACTTGTGTTGAAAAAAATGGGTTATGACTGGTCAGACGATATTACACATATCGAATTTGGTCTTATCACAACTGGCGGTAAGAAACTTTCAACACGTCAGGGTAGAGTTATCTTACTAGAAGATGTTTTACAAGATGCTGTTGACTTAGCTAAAAAACAAATCAACGAAAAGAATCCAGATCTTAAGAATAAAGATGACGTTGCCGAAGCAGTCGGTGTTGGTGCGGTTGTCTTCCATGATCTTAAGAATGAGAGACGTGATAGCTTTGATTTTAATCTTGAAGAAGTTGTTCGTTTCGAAGGTGAAACTGGTCCTTATGTTCAATATACAAATGCCCGTGCATTGAGTATCTTGAGAAAGGCCGCAAATCTTGATTATGCTGATGCAGACAATTTGTCACTAGCTGATCCTGAAGCATGGGATACAATCAAGTTGTTACAACAATTCCCAGAAGTTATCAAACGTGCCGGTCGTATCTACGAACCATCAGTGATTGCCAAGTACTCACTAAAGCTTGCTAAGAGTTTTAATCAATACTATGCACACAGCAAGATTCTTAACGAAGATGCTGGTTTGAACGCAAGATTAGCTCTTGTTAAGTCAGTAACAACCGTCCTTCAAGAATCACTAAACTTATTAGGTGTTAAAGCACCAGAAGAAATGTAAGGTAGCGCAACTTGAATCGAAAACTATTTGTTGAATTATCTGAAATAAAAACTACAGTTCTCGATCTTGCGTGGTTTGTCCTTGCTATAAGTTATTCATATTTAAAATTTAATACCTTTAATTTTATTAATGGCATACTTGGGTTTGCTGCAGTTATATTTATTCATATAATTATTAATCTTCACAATAACTATATGGATTACAAAAATGCAAAGGATCTAGAGTATCGTCAAAAAATTAGTACCATCGGTATTAATCGTGAATCACTGGCAATAGTCAAAAAATGGATGTACGGTTTGACCATTTTTCCATTAATAATTGGAGCTTTCCTGGTATACAGAACCGGATGGCCGATCATGGTGATCGGGGTCATCTGCATCGGTATCGGTTTATCATACTCAGGAGGTCCGAAGCCACTCAATTCAACAATGTTTGGAGAAGCAGTGGTGGCTATTGCCATATCCATTCTAATTCCCTTGACTTATTCCTACTTGGGATTGGTTGGAACTGGAAACTTTGATTCTAGCTCGGTAATTGATGTTGTAATTATCTGCTTGCCAAATACATTTGCAATCTTTGCCGCACAATTGTGTAACAACACTTGTGACATAGAATCAGACATAAAAAATGGCCGTCATACGTTGGTTTACCACATTGGAAAAACTAATGCATTGAGTTTGTTTAGAGCCAGTTGGGCCTTGACCTTCTTGTTAATCCCTATATTAGCTTTATTACAAGTAGTACCTTACATTACGTTGTTAGTGTTACTACTATATCCTGCAATCTGGGATAAGTTCCATCCTTATCTGAAGGAACAAGTCAAAACGCAGACTTATCCTTTAGTTATCAAAGCTGTAACTCAATTAGTTCTAACATATATATTCCTAGTTGCTGTCGGGGCGATTATCAATAAATTAATGTCATTACTGTAGTTGCAACTCCTCAGAAAGAGTCCTAAATAATCACTCCTAAAACTTCTTTCTGAAATAAACAAAAAAAGAAGTCAACTGATCTGTCGGGGATCGGTTGGCTTCTTTTATTTTGTCAGAAAGTGTAAAAAATCACTCCTAAAACTTCTTATCGCTCACAACTCATTGGTAATGAAGTCGGTCATAAAGTCGGGTAGATCGGCTTCAACCGTCTGAATGTCGTCTGAAAATGGCGTAATAAAATTTAACTCATGAGCGAACAACAATAGATTACCATTTTTTGGCTCAGGATTGTAGAGTAAATCGTTAACTATTGGCCATTTTTTGTTACTTAAGTGCACCCTTAGCTGGTGAGTACGTCCAGTTGACAGGTTCAGTTGCAATAAAGCATATTTTTTATTTTGTTTTATGACATTGTATATAGTTATAGCCTTTTGACCATCTTGACGTACCATTCGTTTTCGCTTGTCATTTGGATCCAATCCTATTGGATCATCAATTATTCCAGATCTTTCAGAAATTGGTTCGTTTAATTTCACGATTGCCAAGTATTCTCGATGCAACGTTTTGGAACTTAATTGTTGATCAAAAATTGGAACTAGATAAGGTGTTTTAGAAATCAACATTAAACCGCTTGTTTCCATATCAATTCGATGGACCATATAAGGATGAGCCTGTGGTGCTAGGTAATTTTCGACGTCATTCATTAATGAGTCGTTTTCAGCTTTGAGATTGGGATGAGATTTTATACCAGCTTTTTTGTTCACGACGATTATATCGTCATCTTCGTAACAAACGTCCACTGGATGGTGTCCAGGTAAGTAGGTTTGATTTTCAGAACGTGGTGGAAAATTAAAGTTTAAGGTAATAATGTCTTTATTTTTTACAATAGTATTGAAAGGATGATATGTGCCATTGATCAACACATCTTCTTGAACTCGAAAGAAATGCTGCCATTTTTTAGGAATCAACCATTTTTTTAACAATTCTCGAATAGTAATATCAGGTTCGTTTTGTTTCAAATACTTGATTTGGCGGCGATACATTGATTAATTTCTCCTTAATATTTTTTTGTATTTTAATTATACCTATATAATGTGATAAAATTTACTTTTATAGCAGAGGTATTAACAATGAATAATAATAATGGTTTTTGGGATTGGTTAAAACCAAAATTACAAATTGCTTGGGCTTTTATCAGGAAGTACTGGAGAAGATTTCAACTTACACGTTGGTTGATCTTACTTTTCCTAATGCTAGTTTTAGTTTTAAGTACTATTTGGACTTATCAGGCTAAAACAGCAAATGTTGAGGATCTTAAGTCTTCACTGCAAACAAAGACGACAGTGTTAGACAAGGATAACGATGATGCTGGTGAATTATATGCCAGCAAGGGTACATATGTAAGTTTAGACAAAATCTCGGAGAATATCCAGAATGCAGTTATTTCTACTGAAGATAGAACTTTTTGGACTAATCCAGGATTCAGTATCAAAGGTTATGCTAGATCAGCTTTGGGATATTTGATTTATCACCACATTACTGGTGGTGGTAGTACATTGACACAACAATTAGCTAAGAATGCTTTATTGACACAGAAACAAACACTTTCACGTAAAGGTGAGGAACTCTTCTTGTCAATTGAGATCAATCGAGTATATTCAAAGAAGACAATTCTAACAATGTATTTGAACAATACATACTTTGGTAATGGTGTCTGGGGTGTTCAGGATGCTTCAGAACGGTATTTTGGTAAGAGTGCCAGTGAATTGAACGCTGGGGAAGCAGCTGTGTTGGCAGGTACTCTTAAGGGTTCCACGATGTATAATCCAATTGATAATATGGCTAATGCTAAGTCCCGTCGTAACTTGGTCTTGGATTTGATGGTCAAGAACAACAAACTAACGTCATCACAGGCTAGTTACTACAAGAATCAACCTATTACGTTAAGCAATAATTACAATGGTGGTAATTCATATAAGTACCCATCTTTCTTTGATGCAGTTATTGCTGAAGCAGTTGATAAATATGGTATTAGTGAAGATGATATTTTGAATAAGGGTTATAAGATCTATACAACACTTGATCAAAGTATTCAAAAATCAATGGAGAATTCCTTTGATAATAGTTATTTGTTCCCAGCTAATGCGAGCGACGGAACTGAAGTTCAAGGTGCTTCAGTCGCAATTAATCCGTCTAATGGTGGTGTACTGGCGGTAGTTGGTGGTCGTGGTGAACATACATTTAGAGGTTTCAATCGTGCAACACAAATGAAACGTCAGCCAGGATCGACCATTAAACCATTGGCCGTATATACGCCAGCAATTGAAAATGGTTATAGTTATGATTCTGAATTACCAGATCAAGTTACTAGCTTTGGTAAGAATAAGTACACGCCAACAAACGCTGATGGATTATATCAAGACGAGATTCCAATGTATAAGGCTCTGGCACAAAGTGAAAATGTTCCAGCGGTAGCCTTATTAGATAAAATTGGAGTCAAAAAGGGTGTATCTTCAGTCGAAAACTTTGGTATTAAGGTACACAAGAACGATCAAAATTTGGCACTGGCATTGGGTGGGTTGGAAACAGGAGTTTCACCACTACAAATGGCGCGTGCCTACACGGCCTTCGCGAATGAAGGTAAGTTATCAGATACTCATTTCATTCGTAAAATCGTTGATTCAACGGGGACGGTAATCGTCGATAATACCAGTAATTCTACTAAGCAGATCATCAGTAAAGATACTGCTAAAGAAATGACTAGTATGATGCTTGGTGTCTACAACGAAGGTACCGGTAAGACTGCCAAACCTAGTGGTTATAAGATTGCCGGTAAGACTGGTAGTACCGAAGTTCCTAGTTCTTATGGCTATGCTGGTACTAAGGATCAATGGATGATCGGATATACTCCGGATATTGTTGTTGCCAGTTGGATTGGTTTTGATAATACGGACAAAGATCATTTCTTATATGGAGTGAGTGAAAATGGTGTTGCGTCACTATTCAAGAGTGAAATGACGAATATTTTGCCTTATACAAATCAAACCAGTTTTGGAGTAAAGGACGCTGCCACGATCGCAAGTGAAGACAGTAATAGCAATAGTAACAATGGTAGTAATGATATCGTTAAATCTTTCCAAGATGGAGTAAATAACGTTAAAGACAAGGCTTCAGAATGGTATAATGATGTTAAGAACTTTTTTGGTCAATAGGAGGACTGTATGAATATTTATGATAGCGCCAATTCACTAGAACAAGATTTGAGAAAGACAACAGAAGTAGCTGATCTCAAGCTTGCTTTTGAAGCCGTTAAAGCTAATGATTTGGCTTTCAAACTTTTTGATAAGGTTCAAAATAAACAATTTGAACTTCAACAAAAACAAATGCAAGGTCAAGAAATCACTGATGACGATATCGAAGCAATGCGTCAATTGACAGATCAACTTCAAAACTATGATGAAATCAAAAACTTGATGGATAAAGAACAAAAAATGAATTCTATGATGGAAGAATTGAACAAAATCATTTCTAAGCCAATCGCAGAAATCTATCAAGATAATAAATAATTAATAATTATTAAAAAAGGAGCTGAGACAGTTAATGTCCCGGCTCCTTTTTGTAAAGAGGAGATTCGATGAAATTTATACATGCCGCTGACCTGCATTTGGATACGCCGTTCGTTAGTATTAGCAATTTTTCTAACTCATTACAAGAAGAGTTAAAGAAATCAACCTATACAGCTGCTGACAAGGTTTTTGAAACTGCTGTTACTGAAGAAGTAGACTTTGTGATTCTCGCCGGAGATACATATGACAATACCGAGAGGACATTATCAGCTCAAATTTATTTGCAGGGACAATTTGAAAGACTTAGAGAGCATGGTATCAAGGTTTATCTGGTTTATGGTAATCATGATTATTACCGAAATGATTTTTCAGTTATAAAGATGCCAGACAATGTGACTATATTTGGAGATGAAGTAACGACGTCTGAAATGACCGCTAGTGATGGACAACATGTTGGAATTACTGGATTCAGTTATTATCAGAATCATATTAGCGATGATATGGTCGCAAATTATTCCGCTCGTGGGAATTATGACTATCAAATTGGTATTCTGCATGCTGGAATTGGGGATGGCAATTATGCACCGTTCACGGTCAATGAATTATTAACCAAAGGCTACGACTATTGGGCATTGGGTCATATTCACAAACGTGAAATCTTGCATAAAAATCCAATGATTATCTATGCCGGTGATACTCAAGGTCGCAATCAGAATGAATTAGGAACTAAAGGATTTTATTTGGTTAATGTTGAGAATGGTATGACAAATACTAAGTTTGTTCCTAGTTCTATTTTTGTATGGAAGTCAACGGGAATTACTGCTGATGAGTCAGATACAATTGATAGTTTGTTTGACAAGATCACTGATGTTCTAGCTAAATATGATGAAACTGAAGTTAAGTACTTGATAACTCTAACCATAAATGGTGCACAACATTTGGGTGAAAATGTGATTCGATCTATTGAACGTAATGAACTCTTGAATCATTTTTCTGTTACTGATTCGCATACCATTTTGTATAAAATCTATACAAAATTTGACCGAAATCCTCAATTAATTGGGATAGATCAAAAATATTGGGATGAAAGTTCAAAAGACATTTTTGATCTTAATGATGTCAAGGATATGGACAATCGTTTGTTCGGCGAAGAGGTAATTCGTCAGCATATTGATAATCCGAAATTTATTGAACATATTAAGGAACTAACTAAGAATACAATTAATAAAAAATACATCGGAGACTGATCGTGAAATTAACCAAAGTTAAGATATACGGATTCGGTAAGTGGTCCGATGTCGAGTGGAATTTTAATAGAGATTATCAAGTTATATATGGAAATAATGAAATCGGAAAAACAACATTACTAACATTTATTCAAAGTATTTTGTTTGGTTTTGCATCTGCACGTGGTGACGAAAAGTTTCAACAGTATAAACCAAAGAATGGCAGTAATTATGGCGGTGAACTGCAATTTGTTGATAAAAATAACATTACTTGGATCGTTAGACGAGTTGACGGAAAAAACGGTGGGGATGTAACAATTTATCGTGGTGATCAACAAGTGCCTGAAACATTAATAACACAAATAACTGGTGGATTTACCAAAGAAGACTTTGTTGGTAGTCATGTTTTGAATGATACAAGCATTATGTCGATTTACAAGTTGAATGAAGAACAGTTAGAAACTGAAATAATGGCTGTAGGAGCCGTTGGAAGTAAAGAATGGCTACTGACAGCTGATAGTCTAGAAAAGTCTAGTGAAGAGATATACAAAGCACGTGGACGTAAGCAACCACTGATAGAGCGGATTGAAGAGCATGATAAACTGGTTAAACACAAATCAGAGTTTGAAAACCAACAAGTAGCTTATGAAAAGTCTAGTAAAAATCTTGAGCTAGCTAACAAACAATATGCTGACAACACTCAAAATTTAAAAAAAATTACTGAGCAACGAGATGAGTTATCGAGTCTTAATAAAAAATGGTCGAAATTTGTATCTTACCGGGAGCTCTCACAGGTCGATGTCAGTTTAAGTAACCCTATTTCTAGGAATGATTGGGATCAAAGCTTACAACTTGATCAAGAATTGCAAACTTTACGGCAAAACATGGGACAGGTTAATTCGTTTAAACTTGATGATGAGGACAAAGAGTTTCGTGATTATTATCAAGCCAATAAGGATGATCTTGATTATTTGAACGCACAAAAAAGTACGATTCGTGATTTGCAGTTTCAACAAAAAAATCTTAATCAGCAACTAAATGATAATGATGTCAAAATAGATAGTCTATATGCTTCGAATAGAAACTGTGATGACAATATGCAATTACTTACTGAAGACGAATTGTTACGATTAAATACACCAAAAACTACTTCAGATAACAGTCGTAACTTAAATTGGCCGATTATTGGTTTATCGCTTGTTGCTTTAGTTTTGGCAACTTTTATGTCGGGTGCATTGAGAATAGGTGCCGGATTAATCTTTGTCGCCGGAATACTTTACGCATGGCACGAAAATCAGCAAACAACAACAACAACAATGCATAATAATGATCTAGAATTTTTAGATAAAAAAGGTTATAAGGGATTATCAGTCCCAGATATACAGGCGCTTCAAAACGTTATACGGCAATTACAAGATTTGAATGCGGAACAAGACAATTTGGAAAAACTTTTACATGCGACTGATGCAAAGTTGGATCAATGGAAGTCGCAACTAAACGATTTTGGATTGCTGGACTCGTCTGATAATCTGTCTGAAAATATTGAACATTACTTTTCACGGTTGAGTGCTATCAATACCAAATTAGAGTTAATGGAAAAGAATAATCTTGAGAACAAACAGTTGCAACAAAATAAATTAAATCAAATATCTGATTTACAAATCAAATTGAATAATATTTTGAAACGATATTCTATGCGTACTACCGATGACTTAATGAGGTTGCATAGTGAACAGCTTCAAAAACGAGGAATCATTAATAAATTAGAGCAGGATCGAGAGATACTTGGTGACGATATTGAACTGTTAAGTAGATTCAGTAGTGAGACTGAATTGCAGAATAAATTAGACTCAATTGAGAGAGAGTTCAGATCACTTTCACAACAAAATAATGATTTGAATCGTCAAATTGGATCAATAAAAACCAAGCGAGAACAAATATTCAATAATACCGAATATCAAAAATTAATTGATGATATCGCACAGAATGAGACTGATATGATAGAGTTATATGATGAATGGTTGGCTGATAAACTTGCTAGCAAGTGGATTCACTCAATGCTGGATTTGGCTACTGAGAACAGGTATCCGAAGATGTTGAAGCGTGCGGCGCATTATTTTGAATTGTTGACGAACGGTAATTATATAGATATTTTATTTGATTCTAACAGTTTGAAGCTAACTCGTCGTGATAAGGTCGAGTTTGATGTGCATGAGTTATCTAAAGCAACAACGGTCCAATTGTATATTTCTCTACGTCTGGCATTTGTAATTGAAATATCAGATCTAGTAGATCTGCCGATATTAATTGACGATGCTTTTGTAGATTTTGATAGAATAAGAACAAATAGTATTTTTGAGTTGATTAAGGAAGTTTCAGCTGACAATCAGGTTATCTATGTCACAGCCAATTTGAATACTGAATTACCTGGGGATCACATTATTAATTTAGAGGAGGTAAGTAATGACTAAAAAAATTATTGATTATAAAAACGGTGAAGCAATGAGCTTGGAATCAGTCATCAAGAAGTCAGATTTCCGATTGGCCAAAAATGGTAAAAACTTTTTGTCATTAGTTTTTGAGGATAAGTCAGGACAAATTCCTGGTAAATATTGGGATGCTAAAGAAGACGATGCAGAAACCTACAAAGTAGGTACGGTTGTCCAACTTGATGGTAAGAGGGATGTCTATCAAGGTAAACCTCAAGTTATTATTAATCGGTTAGGAGTGTTAGACTCAGAGACCGTTGATATGTCACAGTTTGTTCAAACTGCACCAATAAAGCGTGCTGATATGGAAAACGAGTTTGAAGATATCTTCTTAGAGATAACTAATGGCGCTTGGAATCGCATCGTTAGATATTTGTTTAAAAAATATCATGATAAGTTCTTTACCAGCGCCGCAGCTAAAAGCAATCATCATGATTTTCAGGGTGGCCTAGCTTATCATACTTTGAGCATGGTTCACTTGGCACAGAAGATCTCGGATCAATATCCACAGATTAATCGTGCACTGCTTATTGCCGGAGCATGTTTGCATGACTTGGGTAAGACAATTGAATTATCAGGTGGATTGGATATCGAATATACTTTTGAAGGTAATATGCTCGGGCATATAACAATCATTGATGAAGAAATCGTTAAGGCAGCTACGGATATGGACATCAGTCTTGAATCAGAAGATATGATTCTGTTGAGACACATGGTGTTATCACATCATGGATTGCTAGAATACGGATCACCTGAACGGCCTAAGTTGTTGGAAGCTGAGGTATTACATGGTATCGATGAAATGGATGCCAGCATTAATATGATTACCAAGGCATTGGATAAGACAGAGAATGGTAAGTTCTCTGAACGGATTTTTGGCTTGGATAATCGTTCATTTTATAAACACAGTTAAAATTAGACACAAAAAAAGAGCTCGATTTTGAAATCGAACTCTTTTTAATGGTTCTATACTTTCTGGTATTGATGAATAATCAATACCAGTTTTTTTGTACTCTTTTAAAACAAAAAGAACATCACT
>NZ_RHOP01000023.1 GCF_003946575.1 Companilactobacillus jidongensis
AGATGTACCCAAAGTAATCACTCCCTATATTGGTTGGAATTAGCTACTACCATTGTAAGTGATTACTTTGGGCTTTTTAATTTCTGTTCGGATTAATTATAGAATTTGCCAGTACTTAATTAGTGGCTGGTGAATTAGGCAACATTCCGGCTACCTGAAACGTGAATTTGATAGTGAATTAAGATGGATTCCTGCTTATATTTTACAAAAATCAAAATTGGTCCATTAAAAAGCCTTAATAGCATCTTTAGATTGGCTAGATTGATCGCAATATCAATCGTCACTGCGATGCTGGCTACCGTTTTAGTCCGCACCAATGAAAGTCCCAAAGGGCCTTTCATGAAGGCAAAACCGCGTTCAATTTTCCCGCGCCGCTTCTCTGCGTCACGATCAACTTGCCGCTGCTTAGCATCCATCTTTTTAGGCTTACGTCCTAAACGTGGTCCCGACAACCTAATGCCTAGTCGTTGACAGAGCTGACGATTCTCGCGGGTACGATAAAGTGTGTCAGCTAAGATTTCATCGGGATAATAACCATGCACGTCGAAATAATGATCGATGGTTGTTGCTAAATCTTGGCTTTCATTGAACGCCTTAAAATCAAATCGTTCGATATCGATCATGCCATCGGCAATTGAAGCATCAATCTTGGGACCAAATTCGGTTCGTTGTTTGGCTTTACCACGGTTAATCGGGCGAATCCACGGTTGTGCCAAGCTAACAATCCGTCCTGGGACCCGATGGGTCCGATTTTCATACATGAACATTTGCTGGTCAAAAAGTTCACGAATCACAGCCAATCGCTTGGTTTGCCTTTCGTTAAGAGAGGCACCGTGGGTCAACAGCACATCGATATAACGTAGATCACGTCGGACATACTGGAGCTGTACTTTGATCTGCTTGCGTGTTTCCTTAGCCCAACGCCGCGGTTTTCTAGCAAAAGCGGTCCACTTAGCTTTTGCTTCACGTTTGTAGGTTCGTGGAGGCTTGATTTGCAACTGATGAGCCATATCTAATAACATTTCTTCTAGATTGAGCCGAGCTTGATTTAGCAGCGAAGTATCTTGTGGAAAACGAATTTCAATTGGCACCGCAGTAGCGTCTGTGATCAAGACACGGAGCTCATCATCTGGCAATAAGCTTTGGATTTGTTCGCGCAAGGTATCACTGATGATATTGGATGTCCACAATGTGGTTTAAATTCATTAGTCAAGAATGGAAAAAGAAAAACTAATGCCAGATTGGCCAGCTTTAACGGTATTGAATATCATTTGGTACTCAATAAGCAACGTTATATTTGTAAGAACTGTGGAAGCACCTGCGGTGCCCACAGTGATTTATTAATCAAAAATCACACTATGACAAAACAAGTTCAAAATAGAATATTCGATATGGCAAGGGAATCTCTTACGTTAACATCTATAGCCAAGATCATCGGAGTATCAGTAAATACAGTAAGTAGAATCTTGTATGACAATATCAAATTACCAAATAGATGTAACGTTCTTCCTGAGAACCTGTGCTTTGATGAATTTCGCTCAGTTAACGGTATATTTACTTTCATAGCTATTGATGCTCAAACTCATCATCTGATTGAACTTATTCACGACCGATTGTCTAAAACAGTAACTGAACATTTTATAAATAACTATAGCTTGTCGGAACGACAAGCAGTAAAGACCGTTTCTATTGATCTGAATGCTAATTATCAGATGGTTGTTCATAGAATCTTTCCTAATGCTCAAATAATAGTTGATAGGTTTCATATTGTTCAATTGTGTAGTAGAGCCTTAGACCAGGTTAGAATCAGTTGTCTGAAAAAGATAAGTGATAAACACTCACGCTTATACAAAGCTCTTAAATCCAATTGGCGTCTCTATCATCTGCCTGAGGCAGATGTAGACGACAAGAAAGTAAAATATATCTTTGGTATCAATGAATATACTACGACACAAAACGTTATCGATATAGCCATTGATAGCTTACCGATTTTTAAAAACACCTATGATGTTTATCAAGGTATTCAGAAGGCAATACATGAACATGACATAGCACTACTCGAAGAAACTATTTACGGGTATAAAAAGAACAACACGTTATGGATACATCTATTTCAACGTTACGGAAGAATTTAAATTACGTGAGAAATAGTTGTACGATGTCTTACTCCAATGGTCCCCTTGAAGGGACTATCGGAAAGATAAAAAAACTCAAACATATCAGTTATGGTTTTAAAAGTCTTGACCATTTTCTTAAGAGAATAAGACTCATTTGTGCATAAAAAAAGACAACCTACATGAGGTTGCCTTCCATACAAAAACTATTCATCAATACTATTTGACAAAGGACCATTTTAACCGTCATTTTCCTACATTTTTATACCGCTCTTGATATTTAATTAATAACCTGAGTTAGAATATCCACTATTGCTTATACCAGAACCACTGTTTGTTCCAGTACTATTCTTATTGGATGTTCCCGTGGTTGAACGTTGTGAACCAATATTATTGATATCTTGAACCGACTTAGTTGTTGTTGAACTTTGTGTAGAAGGCTTAAACTGAATATTACCTGTCTTAGCATGTGGCAAATCTAAATTCTCACGAATAAAGTTTGTAACTCGTTGTAATTCGGATTCCTTCATAACTTCCATACTTTGTTTTGCAACTTCTTCTCCATTACCTTGCAAATGAGTCTCTGAAGTATGTTTTCTAACTGAATTATAATCCTTAGCAAGGGCAGTTAATTCATCGAATGTCAAATCAGTTTGTGTTTGATCAGATAATGAGTTAATAAAGCTTTGGTTTAATAACGTAGATACTGAACTACTCTTATGTACCAAAGCAGTAAGTACAGCTCGTTGACGAGTTTGACGTCCATAATCACCTTGTGGATCATCATAACGCATACGTGAATATGCTAAAGCCTTCTTGCCATTCATATGAGTCTTTTCACCTTTTGTAAATGAGAATCCTTCATACTTAAAACTTAAGGTTGGTGTTACATCAACACCATTAGCTTGATTAATAACCTTTTCCATACCACCCATATTAATAAGTGCGTAAAAATCAATTGGAATATTCAAAAGTTTTTGAACGGTTTTAATTGCTGTCTTAGTTTGACCGTAAGAATATGCCGCATTAATTTTAGCTGGTGAAACCGACTTATAACCAGGTATATTGACAGCAGTATCACGTGGAATACTTGTTACTGTTGTTTTGTTTTCACTTGGATTTAATGTAATTACCATCATACTATCCGTACGACCTTTGTAATCACGTCCCAATGCACCGGTATCAGTTCCCATCAAAAGAATAGATACTGGTTTTTTATTTTTCAAAGCACTACTTACATCACGTTCTTTTGTAACACCTGATGGTTTAAAAGAACTATTAACTGAATTCTTTACACTACGATAGCGTGTCATACCATATGCTGCTCCACCTAAAACTAACAACAATACAAATGCCAAAAACACATTTCTTAATGTATGCTTTTTCTTTTTCTTATTATTATGCATAATACAAATTCCCCCAATATGTTCTAATTTACATTATTTAGAAAACTAGACAAGGCTTCCTGCCAATTAATTACCTCAAAACCTGTATTTTCAACCTTAGCTAAGTCCATAACAGAATGTCTTGGACGATAAGCCTTTTGAGGGTATTCATCTGATGTTACAGGATCAATTTTAATATTCTTATCTTTAAGTATTTCTTTGGCAAACTCATACCAAGTACATGAACCTTCATTAGACAATTGATATAAACCGTAAGGAACATTATTTTCAAC
Organism: Companilactobacillus jidongensis; assembly: GCF_003946575.1. Taxonomy (GTDB): domain Bacteria; phylum Bacillota; class Bacilli; order Lactobacillales; family Lactobacillaceae; genus Companilactobacillus; species Companilactobacillus jidongensis. Next base: position 3,793 of record NZ_RHOP01000023.1, read on the forward strand.
AACGTAATTCATAAACTCAGCTAGTGTTCTTGTCCAAGTTGGACGCCCCATTTGATCATTTACTACAGTTAGATGATCATGTGTCTCAGCCAAACGAAGCATTGTGTAAACAAAGTTCTTCCCGTATTCGCCAAACACCCATGAAGTACGAATAATATAATACTTACTCATTATCTCGGATACTGCTTTTTCTCCAGCTAATTTGGCACGTCCATATTCGTTTTGAGGATTTGGAATGGAATCTTCCGTATACATATCTTCATTTTTTCCATCAAACACATAATCAGTACTTATATAAACCATTGTTGCTCCAATTTTTTCAGAAGCTTCAGCAATATTCTTAGTACCGTCAACGTTTACTTTTTGATTAGTAGTTTTACCAGGTTCTTCTTCGGCTGCATCAACGGCTGTAAAAGCGGCACAATGATAAACAAGTTCAGGCTTATATTTATTAAAGTAATCAGCAACCGCTTTATTGTCAGTAATATCTAAGTCACTTGAACCTGTGCCTACATATTCAATATTCTTTTCATCAAGTAAGTGACAAAGTTCAGTTCCTAGTTGACCTTGAGCACCTGTTATTAATATTCTCATCGTGCTTTTTCCCCTTTAAGTTAAATCCTATTGACCATTTTTAGCATACTTAGCTTCGACTTCAGCTTTTTCAGCTTTCCACCAGTCCTCATGTTCTGTATACCAATCAATCGTATGTTGTAAACCAGTTCTAAAATCAGTATATTCTGGTTTCCAACCTAACTCTTCACGTAATTTAGTTGAATCAATAGCATAACGCATATCATGTCCCGGACGATCTTTAACCAATTCATAATCATCAGATGGTTTACCCATCAATTCAAGAATTAGTTCAAGAACTTCTTTATTATTCTTTTCACCATTAGCACCGATTAAGTAAGTTTCACCAATCTTACCTTTTGTAAGAATAGTCCAAACTGCTCGTGAATGATCATTTGTATGAATCCAATCACGTACATTTTTACCAGAACCGTAAAGTTTTGGACGAATACCACTTAAAATATTAGTGATTTGTCTAGGTATAAACTTTTCAATATGTTGATAAGGTCCATAGTTATTAGAACAATTAGAAATTGTTGCTTGTAATCCAAAGGAACGAACCCATGCACGAACTAGTAAATCAGAACTAGCCTTAGATGACGAATAAGGACTGCTTGGATTATAACGTGATTCAGGGGTGAATTTATCACCATTTCCATCTTTATCTCTCAAAGGAAGATCCCCATAAACTTCATCAGTTGAAATATGATGGAAACGAACATTATATTTACGACATGCTTCAAGCAATGTGTAAGTACCAACAATGTTAGTTTGAATAAAAGGAGAAGGATCAATCAATGAATTATCATTGTGACTTTCTGCAGCATAGTGAACAACTGCATCTGCTTTACTTACTAATTTATCAACTAAAGGAGCATCCTTAATATCGCCAACTACTAATTCAACCCTATCCTTAGGTAATCCAGCTAAATTGGCACGATTACCAGCATAAGTTAATTTGTCTAGTACTGTAATATGTACTTCTGGATGGTTCTTTACAACATAATGGACAAAGTTAGAACCGATAAATCCAGCCCCACCTGTAACAATAATATTTTTCATTGGTTATCTCCCTGTATTAAATTTCACCATATACGAATGGATTATTTTTTTCAAACTCTGTAAATGTAGGTTGATTAGCATCCTTTTCAGAAGTAATGGCTTGATCAAAATCGATTGGCCATTGAATACCTAACTCTGGAGTTTTAAATGAGAAACCACCATCTGCTTCAGCATCATAATAGTTATCACACTTATACAAGAAGTTAACGTCATTTGTTAATGTGACAAAACCATGGGCAAACCCCTTTGGTACTAGTAATTGACGATGGTTACTTGCAGAAATAATGTAACCTTCCCATTGTTTGTATGTGGGTGAGCCTTTACGTACATCAACGATTAAGTCAAGAACAGCACCTGTAACAACACGAATTAGCTTAGTCTGAGCAGCTTTCCCTCGTTGAAAATGTAATCCACGCAAAACTCCAGCTTCACTAGATAATGATTGATTATCTTGAATGAAGTCAAAATTAATACCGGCTTCCTTGAAGTCACGGTCTGAATAAGTTTCAGTAAAGAAACCACGACTATCTCCAAAAACAGCCGGTTCAATAATTTTTACATCTTGTAATTTTGTTGTTGTTACTTTTAATTTTCCCATTATTTTTCTCCCACTAATCTCAATAAGTATTGCCCATAATCATTTTTCTTTAATGGTTGAGCTAACTTAATAACTTGTTCTTTATCAATGTAATTCATTCGATAAGCAATTTCCTCTAAACATGCGACCTTGAGGTTTTGTCTCTTTTGAACAGTCGCAATAAAACTACTTGCCTCTTGAAGCGAATCATGTGTACCTGTATCCAACCATGCAAAACCTCGCCCCATCAATTCAACATCCAATTGATTTCTATCTAGATAAGCCTTGTTAATATCAGTTATTTCCAGTTCACCACGTGGTGAAGGTTCAATATTCTTAGCAATATCAACTACTTGATTGTCATAGAAGTACAAACCAGTCACCGCGTAATTGCTTGCTGGTTTTTTTGGTTTCTCAACGATTGACTTAGCATGCATATTCTCATCAAAATCAACAACGCCAAAACGTTCTGGATCATTAACATGATAACCGAATACTGTTGCACCTATTTTTTTGGAACTTGCATGTTGTAATGTTTCAGACAGACCTGCTCCATAGAAAATATTATCTCCAAGAATCAGGCACACTGAATCATTGCCTATAAAATCTGCACCAATTATAAAAGCATCAGCCAGTCCTCTTGGCTCTTTTTGAACTTTGTATTCCAGGTTCAATCCAATAGAATGACCATCCCCAAATAATTCCTCAAATTGAGGTAAAAATTCTGGCGTAGAAATTATTAAAATATCTCTAACACCAGCCAGCATAAGAGTTGACATTGGATAGTAAATCATTGGTTTATCATAAATTGGTATTAATTGCTTACTCGTTGCCTTAGTTATTGGATAAAGTCTTGTACCCGAACCACCTGCCAATATTATTCCCTTCAATTTGATTTCCTCCTTATATTCTTCTCTAAAAATTGGATAATTTCTTTAAAACAGTTATGCCCAATTTTATTGAATCCTTTTTTATAACCAAATAAATTAAAACAACAATTAAATAACCTAGCACACTCATAATTAAAGAATAATTCCAAGAAACAATCATAAAAGCAATAATAAACAAATTTTCGAAAATTAATTCTTTCCAAAAAGTTATTTTTATTCTTCTTGAAATTATAAGTTCTGATACAACACTTCGCATTCCCATAACAATTGCTATAGAAAAAACTGCAGAATTCAAATCATGAAATATGTAAACAGTGAGAATGGTTAAAAATATACTTGCTAACAAAGTTATTACATTTATAATCAAAAGTTTAAATTCCATTCTCAAATTCTTCATAAACGTATTTGATAATATTTCAAATTTCCCCTGATAGACCATCATCGGCATCAAAACAGCGGCATACTGTAAAGCATCTGAATACTTTGGTAACCACATTGGTATCAATAGTTTTATAGGAAAGTAAGCAAACATTATTACATATAACATTGGCATTAAAACATTTCTTGTTCCTTCATATAGCTCCGTAATATTTTGATTGGTTCTACGCAAAGTAGGAAATAGCACCAGACTAACTGCATTAATAAAGACCATTATTAGATTTGCTATTGATAATACTAATGACACTTTACCAAAAGTTGATACAGACCATCTCTGTTGAATACCAAATCTTATTACTCCTACAATTAATATTGCTGTAAAATTAGCAATCATTAATTTAAAACCTGAATTTATATTTAATTTTGCCTCTTTAAAGGCATCTTTGAAATCATAAGGTTCATTAAAATCAAAAATCTCCTTTAATTGTAAAAAACCTGATATACACGTTCCAAATTGAGAAATAAGAAACGCAATAATCATAAAGCGATAATCAGCTAACCCTAATAAAAGAATGACAATAATCAATGCAAGATAGACAATAGATTGAACGGATAAATTAACTGCATAGCCTTTAAAATCCCCAACTGACTGCAATATCATGGTAATCCATGTTCTAATATTTGCAACAATCACTGCAATCCCTAACGTCTCAATAATAAAAGAGTCTCCAGTTGAAAAACACAACCCATAAATATAAATTGAAAGTCCTAGTATAATATTATATGAAATAAATAAAATAGTCTCAGCCATGATGGATCCAATATTTATGTCTTCGACCTTTTGACCACCCCTTCTAAGAAATAAGCCATCGGCCCAACCTAAGTGAAGGACACCCACATAACCAAAATAAAATATGAATAATTGCCATAAACCATATTCATAAACACCTATAAATTTTGGTATAACCAATATTACAAGTATTGACACAAGAACATTCAATATGTTAGATGAAAACGTATACGATATATTTTTAAGAAGTTTCAATTCATATCCTCAATCAATTCATTTTTTTCTCTTTAATATCAAGGCTAAAAACAATATCAATATTAGTTGCATTGATATACCTGAAAAAGCCCAAGGATTATCAAAAATAGTCATTATATACATCGTACTCAAAGTAGCTATTCCAATTATTGAAAAGCCTCGATTAATTGTATAAAGCAAATATAAATAAACAATAGGAAATAACAAAAAGAATACTGCCATTATTATCATTCCCATCCAACCTAATTGAAGATAAGACTCATAAAAAGCAGTCGCAACATTTAAATTAACATTCACCCTTGTTGAATAACCAGAAATAGAAACTTGATCCTTATAATCAGGATACAAATTTTTAGATACAATGTCCGGAGTATATTGAGTAACTATATATTTACTAATTTCATTTTCACCATTATTTAGTGATACGTTATCACTCACAGCGGACTGTAAATTAGCTACAGGAGATGTAAGATATAAATAAGGCCAAAAAAATGGTGCATATGGAGATATACTAGAAATTTTTGAATTAGCAGATCCAATTTGATATATTAAAGAACTATCTAATACATTCGTTGTTTTTAACCCCACTTGATTATTAAGACGGTAGTTACCCGCTAATCCGAATAGAAATGCAGCGACTAGGCTACCAATTATCAAACCCATAAATATTTTGAACTTAATTACATTAAAATTACTAAGTATATAAATAATAGCTGCCATTACCAGAGATAAAATAATTCCTGCCCTCGAAAGAGCTAACAAACTTGGTATAAAAGAATACAGAGTTACAAAAAGTATTTTCTTTTCTTTATTTAAACTAAATAATTGTACCGAATACAACGTAAGAAGTGTCGACAACATTATTATTATAACGTGTAACGTCGGTATACCATAATTCGTCATTGGTTTAAAGAGTGGATACCCCTTGCTATAAATACCATCTGCAAAGCTTCCCATAGTTATAATTAAAATTAAAATACCCATAGTTAATTTTGACTGTTTAATTCCAATTTTCCTAGTTGATAATATTCCCTTTGTAAATTGAGGAAGCATTAAACGTCCAATTATAAGCATTCCCGCTATAAAAGCAATTAAGAAAATCCACATTGACAGTGATATTCTAGGATAGATTGAAGACCATTGAAACGAATAAAAGAATAACGAGCAAATAATAATCATTGCTATTAAATAATAAGGGTTTAGTTTATTAATATTTTTCACTGCAAAAGTCCTTTCATGTTTAATTAGATCATTAAAAATAGCTTTACAGTTTCATGCTTATTAAGCCCTTTTATTTTTAATTCACGTAATAACTTTATTCTTTGAATTTTATTTTTCATTTTCAAACAATTATAGAATTCTATGATTAATCTGTTTTTTTCTTTCAACGGAACTCTAAGTACTCTCTTACATAATTTCAATTTTTTAATACGAAATTCTTTTCCTTTTTTAACATCTTGGATAAATCCATTTATTTTTTTAAAATAATTCATTCTTTTAAAATTATTAGTCACATTATCATTATGAAGTCTATGAAGCATGGTCACATGATCTAAGTAAAAAATATTTCCATATGTTAAAGCTAACAACATCACCCAATTATCATGGTTATCCGCCTCTGGTGGAATACTTCCCGAATATTTCAATAATTTATTATTAATCATAACGGTACATCCCATTATCCAATTTTGAAAAAGCAATATTGAATGTTCTTCTGTAGGAAAAAAGTTATCATATTTATTTTTAATACTACCAGATATATTATTCTCATTATAATTTGTATACACAAGCGTTGGACCATTTTCTTTCGACTTCATAAACCGTAAAGTTTCGAGTATTTTATCTTTATACCAAATATCATCCTGGTCTGAAAACATTATATATTCATATTCCATATTATTAACGTATCTCATTAATTTATCAAAGTTATACAGTTGTCCATTGTTGTTGTCCTTAATATTCAAAACATGTACTCGATTATCTTTAATGGAAAAAGATTTTATTATATCTAGTGTTTTATCTCTTGATCCATCATCATTGACGTACAAATCAAATTTAGAATATGATTGGTCTAATATGCTTTGCATTTGTTGCTTTAAAAACTTTTCTCCATTGAATGTAGCCATCAAAATACATAATTTATTCATATCTACCCCGTATTCACATCATTACTAGTTCATTTTCCCATTTATTCCATCATTAATGCCCGATGTAATAAATTTTATTCTCTTCAATTTATTCTTACAAAAAAATATTTCAAACACTGTATGTTTAATAATCTTGTAGATAAACATCACTTTAGAATCAATCATCAAGCCATTCTTTAATAAATAGATAGAATTTCGATAAAAATAATAATCCCTAAACGGTTTTGAAACTATTTTACCCACTACTTTATCTGGCTCATCAGTTTGATGGGAAAGAATAACTGAATTATCAGAATAAACCTTGTACCCTTTAGATCTAGCTCTCCAACACCATTCATAATCAACGAAGTCTATAAAAAAATCGTCCCTCATATTTCCTATATCTTTAAGCACTTCTACTGGTATGAGTGATCCTGAAGAGATAACTTCTTTTTCAAGAGTATATTTGATACTTGTCTCATCATTACCTGGTGCTATTATTCCAACCCTATGACTAGTCCTTAAATACTCAATCGATTTCATTAGACTATTTATTTGTTCCGTAGATAAGTAACTATCCTGATCAAAAAACAACAGATATTTAACTTTTTGAGAAATTAAATATTCAATTCCAATATTTTGAGCCTTAGCAATTCCTAAATTATCGCCAGCACATATATACTCTATATTGGAATACTTAATTAAACTTTCGCCTACATAGGGATTCTTCGAATTATCTACTACAACTATATTATTAGAAGAATCAATATATTCATTAATATTCCCAATAAAATCTTTTTCATCAGGATTATACGTTACAATAATAATTCCAAGACCATCAATCATTATTAGTTACCACTTTTCCTGAATTAAGGATCAAGTCAATTACAGATTTTTTCTCTTTTATTTCCATTGCACTACCACTAATTTTATATTCACGTTTTATACAATGTTCCATCTTATCAACAAGATCATTCACACTCTTAACGTCATAAAAAACTTTATTTTTATATTCCGCCAATATTTCCCTACCAAAACTTGTATTACCAATGATAATAAAATCATTTGACATAGCGGCCTCTAAGATTGGTAATCCAAACGTTTCTATTAAAGATGGAAAAACAAGAACTTCTGTTTTATATCTATTCATTACTTCATTTCTTGAAATTCTACCCAAACAATGAACAGAATTAGGAACTTTTAAGTTTAAAGTATTTAATTCCTCACTTGTTAGTGTGCAATACACATTAAACTTATATCCCTTTTTTTCCAAAATATCGGAAGCTTCAAACAGTAATTTATGATTTTTGTATGCCATACCAGTCGCTGGATAAAAAAAAGATGCCATATTCACATGATTACTTCTAACATCATTATGAATTCTATTTATCTTAGGTGGGAGAATATAAATATCTTCTGTCCTGGTAAGTTTATTATTCAAAACAGCATCTTTCATCCAATGAGTTTGTACTATTACTTTAGTATTACTATGTTTCAATGTGAAATTTATTACTTTTCCAACAATATTTTGGTATATCCAGAGTTTACGTTCGCTTTTATTAAATGGAGAGAACTTCATTTCCCTCTGATAAGGAAGAGGTTGATGTAGATAGGTCCATTTATTTTGTGCTTTTATACCAAGAGTCATTGTATTTTGCAAAGATATATATATATCAGGAGCCAAACTATTAATTAATTTTCTTCCAGAAAAAAATTCAAAATTCAAACGCTTGAGCCAAGATCGTTTTATTTCAGATTTTTTTATTATTTTTATTTGATCTGTCTCTTCAAAATATGTATCTGATAGAATAAATATCCATTCTACACTTTTGAATTGCTTATTAAATTCACATACTTCCTTATAAAAATCCTCAAGTATAGAATAAACACCTCCGGACTGAGGTACTGCTACAATATCATTTACTACAATTCTCATTTATTTTCCATCCTTGTATACTACTAAAATTTATAAGCAATAAATTTAATGACTTTCATAAAAAACGAATAAGGAATAAGATACATCTTGTTTTTTTTAAATAAGAATTTCCATTCAGATACAACCATTTTGATACCTTCCGACTCATTACTCCCAAACTCATCTTGTATCCACGGGTTTTGTTTATGGAAAGCACCTATACTCCTATATCGCTTAAATTGTTGTTTCAAATTCATTTTATTTGAATGTGTAACAACTGCATTTGCACAGTATCCAACCTCATATCCACTATTAATAGCTTTAGCCGCAATAAACATATCTTCACAATACTTTACACCCTTAGGAAAGGAACCTATCTTCATTAATAATTTCCATCTATATATTGAAAATGCATCTGAAGAAAAGACAGTTTTTATACCCAACTTTGGTATGTCCTTCTTTGATTTTATCTGACTCACATTTGGATAATTGAATTCTCTTGATCGTTGTTCCAATATATTAGTTTTCAATACATCTGATTCTTGCTTTCCATAAGCCACAGCCATGTTAGGATGATTTATTATAAAATTTAGAATTTCTTTTATCGCATTTTTATGTAAAAAAACATCCTGTGTCATATATATAATATATTCACAATTTTTTAACGAAATTGCAGCACGCCTTCGAACCTCACCGTGAGTAAATTCTTTTCGTGAAATTTTCTTTACATCAAACCCATGTTTCTCAGCTATAGAGACGGTATTATCATCTGAAAACGAATCAATTATTAACCTCTCAACTTCAAAACCTAGTTGATTTAAAGAATCGTCTATTTCAGATAAAACTTTTTCAAATTCATTGCCTGCATTATAGGTTGGAATAAATAATCCCAATTTCATACCCTTATTCCCACCTTACTTTTAATATGCACCTTTTCCCTTGAATATATTCACGACATTTCCGAACATTATCTTCATATCCAAGAAAATAGAAGCATTATCAATATAGCTCATTTCAATATTTGCACGTTCTGGATAACCAATTTCACTTCTACCAACGGCCTGCCACATACCCATTGCCCCAGGTTTTACTGATAATAGTTTATCTTTATCATATTCTTTAAGTTCTGCCTCAATAACTGGTCTTGGACCAACTAAACTCATGTCTCCTTTTAAAACATTAATGAATTGCGGTATTTCATCAACAGATGTTTTTCTTAAAAATGCTCCTAATTTTGTAATTCTAGGATCTTCCTCTGGTTTTAACTTATAATTATTATCAATGTATTTCTTATAAAGTTTTTTATTTTTATATAACTTCTGCTCAGCATTTACAACCATAGATCTAAATTTATACATTCCAAATTTTTTACCATTTAAACCAATTCTTATTTGCCTATAAAATAAAGGACCTCTATCAGACCTATTAATAACATTCAGCATCCAAACAATTAAGAATATTGGACTCAGTCCTACTAGTGCAAGAATAGAAATAACTACATCAAAAAGTCTTTTTACACATAAATATGTAAAGGGTAATTTTATCCGAGTTGATTTAATTTCTTTTTCTTCATTATTATCTCTACCTAAATATTCCATATCTTATACCTTCCCCCGCAACAATACATATTCTAAAATAACCAAAATTTCTTTTTCTTCTTAGGTAATGAAGATATCTCAATAAAATCAGTATCACCAACGTCATCACCATTGATGATATTTCTTGCATTAAGATTAAACAATTGAGCCTTGCGAAGTCCCTCTTCTTTTTCTAACTTCTCAAAGGCTTCCTTCATCAAATATCTACGCCCCTTAAAATTATGAGCATCAGATGAAAAAACAAATCCCAAATTGGCCTTAATAATTTCTTCAGTAAGTGTTTGAACCTTCTTACCAAACACGCCAAGATAACTACTACTTGTCAATTGCGTTAAACATCCCATTTTAACGAAATCATATAATTTATCAGGATCTTCTTGAATTCCTTGATTACGTTCCGGATGGGCAATAACCGGCGTTATACCACGAGTTGTTAAATCAAAAATCATATCCGCTGTATATTCAGGAATACCATCATGTGGCATTTCCAATAATATATAACGATTAGTTTCATCCATGAACAGAACATCATCTTTAGCAATGGCATCCATTAGTTCCCCTGTTAGATGAACTTCCTGACTAGCAAACACACTTAACGGTATGCCCGCATTATCTAAAGCTTCTTGAAATTCATTAGTCTTTCTAATCACATCCTGTTTGTGATTAGTGTATTCCCCATCCATGTGGTGAGGAGTTACCAGACTATTGGTAATTCCTTGATCTACAGCTGCCTTAGCCAAATCTAATGACATCTGCATATCTTTGGAACCATCATCAACGCCTGGCAATATGTGGCAATGCAAATCAATTAATTTCATTTCTCTTTCTCAGCTCCATAGTATCCGCCATAATAGCCTTGTGACTTTTCTTTTGTGACACGATTCATAATTACACCCAAAATATTAGCATGAACTGTATCTAATAATTGTTTAGCATGTGCAACCCCAGCTTTTTCAGCAATTCCTTGAGGCACAACCATTACGACACCATCTACTTGAGTAGCAAGAACTTGCGCATCAGTAACCGGATTAGCAGGTGGAGCATCCATTATTAATAGTCCAAATTTGTCCTCAAGGCGATTGATTAAGTCCTTATTTCTCATACTACCTAATAATTCTGAGGGATTAGGCGGAATCGGTCCACTAGTAATAACGAATAAATTTTTAACCATTGTTGGTTGAACGACATCCTCAAATGAAGCATTTCCCAATAAGTAACTTGAAAGTCCGACCCTATTACTTACATTAAAAGTTTTATGAATTGTCGGACGACGAAGATCGGCATCAACTAACACAACTGTTTCACCTTGTTTAGCCCAAGTTACCGCAACATTATTACTTACCGTAGACTTACCTTCACATGTAGCAGATGAGGTGAATAAAATTGAATTCAACTTTTTATCTACAGATGAGAATTGAATATTAGTTCTGATAGTATTAAATTGCTCTGAAATCGTACTGGTAGGGTCATCATAAGTAACCAAACCAACACCATTTTTCAAACTATAATTATCTAGCTTTGTAGTTTTCCTTTTAAATAATGCCATTTTATTTCCTAGACCCTTCTATGATTTCTTGAAGATTTATTGATACTCAATTTAGATTGAACTTTCTTATGTTCAACGGTTCTTTCAATATCTTTTTGATCGATTTCAGTAACTGTTCCTAAGCTTATAAGTCCTAGATCATCTGTCAAGAAACTCTCAGTCAAAACAGTCCTATCAGTTAATTCACGAACGAATGCTAACGCAATTCCTAAAATTGCACCTATAACTATTCCAGCTATAACATTCAAAGTCTTTCTAGGACTAACCGGTTTAGTATTAGCCGTAGCTTCGGATACAATTGAAACATTATTAACACTCATAATTTTTACAACTTTTTTCTTGAAAACCTTAGCTGTCATATTGGCAATTGCTGCCGCTGTGCCAGCATCTGTAGATTTAGCTGTTACTGAAAACACTTGAGAATTTTGAGAATTACTAATCGATAGTGATCCTTTCAATGCTCCCATAGAACCTGGATAACCAGGATAGCTGCTAACTTTCTTATTAACATCTTTTAAAACAGTAGGACTAGTAATAATATCCTTATAAGTACTGATCATCTGAACATCAGCCTGAACCTGCTGGAACTGTGCCGACTGCATGTCCTCTGATAATTTACGATTGACCAAAATTTGTGTAGTAGCGCTATATTTTGGTGTCATAACGAAAAAGGTAACAAAAATCGCTGCCAAAGTAACAACAATAGTTGTCCCGAAAATTGCTTTTATATGTTTGCGTAAGATGCCTACGATCTGCATCATACTAATATTTTGTTCTGATTCCACTTCGTCCTCCGAATATATACAATATAATGTTATTTATATACATAAAAACCCCAGCTTAATAAAGCATGTATAAAAAAAGTATAGTCCATTAACTCGTCCCAAACAATAATTCTTGACAAATTTAAAAATTTGGCAACATTTACCAGACATTTTTTAGTGTTTAGTAAAATTTAATTGGACTTTAATTTTACCTTTTTGATCAATCGTCTTTGTATATATGTTGGACAATGAAATCTAGAATTATTTCATTCATTTCTTACCCTTAAACAAAGCCTTTCTAATTCATCTCTGGGAAAAACCATAAATGTGTGACAAATCTTTAATACTAATAGTCTTATCACTGATACTTCCCAAATATTTTTCTAATGTTTGACGATCATAGAGTTTCATCGGCATCTGTACTTGGGTGCCTCGGAATTCATGATAAACTTTCATCATATTATCTTCGCCAACTAAATCATAAAGAGCCTTGTACGTTGGATGTAAAACCTCGTAGCGAATCTTTTCCTTTTTCAACATTATTTCCTCCCGAACTCCACTAATATATAAAATAGCAAAAATCTGGACACTCTAAAAATGCACGGTGCAATACAAATAGCATGTATGAAGTCCTATGAAATGACATATTAATGGAGACTTATTATTTTTATTTGTTGTGTTTCTTCCTATTATTAATAGTTAATTAGTCTATTAATAAAAAATAACAACTACATTTGAACCGGTTCATTCACCTTTGTATGTTCAAATATATTGGGAGTCAAGTTCAACTGTACAAAAAAAGGACGTCATTAGACGTCGCTTTCTCGCTTTAACCACTCAATATGATTTTTTTCTCGTTCAATAGCGCGCGTCAAAATCAAATAGTGACCAAAATTATTTTTTATTTGTTGTTGATCAGAAAAAACTGTTTGGAGTCGTTTTTGCAAATGAGCATAGGGAAAAATTTATCTTGTGCTACGACTTAAAAAGAAAGAAACTACTGCTACAACAACTATTGCGCCTATAATTGACGGAATAATGGCCATACCAGCTATATTTGGCCCCCAACTGCCTAAAATAGCTTCACCAATGGATGAGCCAACTAAGCCAGCGATAATATTGCTAATCCAGCCCATAGCTGCGCCCCGATTAGTGATGGCACCAGCAATTGCGCCAATAACAGCACCAACAATTAAAACCCATAACCAATGCATAAAATTCACTTCCTCTTTTTTGAACAAACTTTCTATAATGATTACAAGGATAAATATAACCTCATCAAGGGTGTGATGCAAGGAAACCATACTATCAAAGCTGTTGAACAAATTCATAATATTTCCTGTGCATGCTATTTATTTCATAAATGTTTCAATAATAAAATAGGTATGTAAAACAATTATTTGTGTTTCATATCTCCGATCAAGTGAAGTGTCCATTAACCAATTTTTGAGATTGCTAGTGTTGGGTTGACTGGGTGTCAACTTATATTATTAGCTACACCAATATGTATTTTCGGATAGATCAGTTAATTTAGCATTAATCATTTTTTCTTAAATAAAATAAAAAAGTGGGTAAATGAAAAATGATCATGATGTATACACAGTCAGGGTGTCATTCTTGTATGACATCTCGTTGATGGTTTAATAAACACGGAATCAGATTCCAAGAAAAAAAACTTTAGTAAACACCCTCCAAAACTATAAGTAAAGAAAATAGGGTCCCTATTTTCTTTTAATACCGTATTTCACACGGTATCGAATAAAGGTCGTCCGTTTAATACCTGTATTTCGGGACACATCAATGTCACTCATGCCAGCTCGATAAAGCTTAAAAGCATGTTGCAAACGGGGATCATCTTTGGCATATTGGGGTTTGCGCCCATGATATTTACCCTGCTGCTTAGCTAAGGCAATCCCTTGTTGCTGGCGCTCAATGATTCGCTTACGTTCACTTTCGGCCTGATACTTATAGAGTTCAATAATCAAGTTGGTCATCAGTTGACGTAAATTTGGGTCAGCAATCCCTGTCATGGACGGCAAATTTAACACATCTAGGGTGGCACCCTTATTTTGAATGGAGTTCATGATCTTAGTCAAATCATGGTTGTTTCTGCCTAAGCGATCTAATTCAGTGACCATTACAATATCACCCTCACGAATATAGGCCAGCATTTTTTGCAGTTCTGGCCGATTAGTGTTAGCCCCACTTAATTTATCCGTAAATAATTTATCAACGTCTTTTAAAGCCGCTAACTGTCGATCTAAATGTTGCTCCTTGGAACTCACACGCGCATAACCGATTTTAGCCATTTCCAATTCTCCTTTTGGACAGTTCTAATGAACACTTGTAATTCCTAGTATAGCACAGAAACAAAAAAGGCCACTAGGGTATACCCTAATGGCTACTTAATTCCTTATTAAAAATTATTTTGGGTCTAAACTTTCGAGGCTTGGTTCGCTGACGAAAATTTTCTAAAGCTGGTCGAATTAATTCAAATTGTTGCCGAGTAATATTGCTGGGATAATTTTTCATAGCTTAAACTCGCTTTTTTCATAGAAGTATATCAAAAATCATAGATCTTGGACAGCTTCTTAAGAAGAAATTATTAATTTTTTGACCTTTAGTACAGAAAACCGAACCATATTTTTTTAATATTATGGTTCGGCTTTCATATTTTTAAGCAATTCACTCTCTACGATCTGAAAACATTTAATTATCAGCTAGTAATCCTTTTTCCCGTAATTCAGGGAACATTCGGTGAATATCTTGCTTACCATTATCTTCAACGTAGAATTTCACGCCAAACAACTTTATATCATTATTATCTTCTAGGATTATTATGTTATTAGGATCGATTCGTTCTAATAACTCTTCCTTCCATCGATCTTTTTCAACGAATGCTGTTCCCTTCGGTTCCATATAAATCTGGTAAATATAATCTTCGTTTCTAAGATACATGATGAAGTCGGGCATATATCCCTCATAACGGTAAACAGACTCGCCAAAGTCATGAAGTTTAAAGTCTGTATTTCTCTCATCAATACGCAATAGGTAAATCTGATCGTACTTCTTTTGGAAGTTTGGAATTTCTGCACTAATTCGATCAATGAAATCCATCTCAAGTTGATCAACAATTGCATAATCATAAGCATACCAATCTTTACCCTTCATTTCGTAAGGACCAATCTTAGCCGCCTTGGGGTCATTAAAGCTATCTCCAACACGCTTATCATAATCTCTGATTACTTCATTGACAGCAACTTTTTCAAATTGATTAGTTCCTTTAGATCGTTGGAAGTTGTTTACTAAAACATTCTGCACTCGGAGCAAATATTTTTCAACAGCAGTTAGTCGCTCTTGAGGGGTCAAGTGATGTCCATTAGCAACTCGTACCCTTACAACAGCATGACCTAACCAATTATCACTTGTAAGAAACTCCCTTACACTTGTTAATGTAGGACATTGTTTCTTTAATGATTCAAATCGGTAGAACGGATTGAATGAAACGGCTGTTCTAATTAATGTTTTATCTTCCGGATTGTTGAAGACAACTGCATTAACTATTGGAAACGAAGAACGATTTTCTTTGTCTGCACCAGTATCGATTTTACGCTCAGTGGTTGCACTGATCATATCAATTGGTTCAGTAGTATCAGAGTCAAAACCGTATTTTTGAATTGAATCATAGTGATCTTCTGGAACTACTTCAACTTTATTACTGTAGACATTTCCATGTTTATAAGTGTTAGTTCGTTTGAATGAGTTCTTAACTTTCGCCGTATAAATTTTATACTTAGTATCTTCATTAACAGGTAAGTTAATAGCATCTAAGGACTTACGTAGGTTTTCTAGATACTGTGGATTGTTAATGGTGTGATAATAAAGTCGCTCCAGCAACTGAATTTCTGGTTTCCGATCATCAAAGCGACGAGTATACGACTTCTCTCCTTTATAAATAAAAGGATTATAACGGGCACCACGTCCAATTAGCTGTGCTTCTGCGTTGGTATCATTAGGTTTTATATTCTTTTCACCGATACGAACAATGTCGTAAAGATTTAAGACGTCCCAACCTTCGCTTAATTTGGCAACGGCAAAAACCGATCGAATGGGATTTTCTAGACTTTCAAGCGTATTTAGCTTCCGAGCAACACTCTCATTATCAATAATGTCTTTTTTCTTTGAATCATTTGCATTAATTGTCGTAAACTCTTGGAAATCTCGTTTTAATTCGGCAACGGTTGCTCCGAAGTCCTGATTTAACCAGTATTTGTACGCTAAGCTAAGGGCTTCGCTTTGTGTTGAGCGATTTTGTGATTGAACAAAACTTTGCAATGATTCAGCAGTTAAATTGTCAATCATTGTCAAAAAACGCTCGTTAACATTCCATGATGCCTCGATAGTATTGGACTTAAAAAGTATGACTGGCTTAAAGTCAGGAATATCCATATTTTGCGCAATTCGCTTTCGATATTGGGATAGTAAGACAGCGTTTAACATTTTATCTTTATCACTATTATTAGCTTGAAGCCGATAAACTTGCTTAGAATAGCCGTCGTTAATAAATTTACTCAAATCATACTGTGCAATAACCTTTTTTTGATACTTGTGGTAAATATCAGGATTATGGAGATCGATAGTTGCAGTAAATTCAAGTTGCTGATTTTTAGGGTTTAAAGCCCTGATTCTATCAAGTAGAGCTTCCCAAGCTTTGTTAGTAGTATCTTCACTCTTGCTTCGTGTACCAACGTTAAAGTGGTGGGCCTCATCAGCTAGTATCACAATTTTATGTTTCTTTAGTGATTCCTCAGTTATACTGTTTTCTCGTGGAGAGTTAATGTCATTTGATAATTGTTGAATACCAGTAAATTTTAAATAAATAGTATTCTTTTCAGGAGTTATAGGAAATTCTGATACAGCTTTAATTGCTACTCTTCGACTGTCTATTACGAGGGGATCCTTGTATAGGTACTTAGGAGAAACAACATTAGTGAAATTATCAATTGTCTTGTTAACAACAGCGGTTGTACTTGTAGTAAATAAGAAATAATGATAATCATGTGCTTGATACATGTACAGGATAATGGCTGCCATTATATCTGTTTTTCCGGATCCAGTAGCCATATAAAACATCAATTGGTTATAAGAATCATCTTTTTTATCTAATTTTTCAACAGCATCTAGGTTATAAATTGCTGAAAATTGATAGTCTCGTAAGCTATGTTTAAGGTTTTGCTTAATGTATAGTGGTAACCTTTGAAGTCCCTAGTTTTGATTAAACAGAGAGGTATCATTCAGCCAGTTTAATAATTTCAAGTCGATTTTTTCTTCTGGAATTGTTTTTTTACGAGCCATTATTCTGACTCCTTCCCATAGAAGCTCTTGTTGAATCTATAATCACTATCTGAGATAAGATCACGAACATCCGCATCATCAATATTTGCTTCATTATAGTAAAGCTGGTTTTTATCTAGCATCTTGATTAAAAGCTTTTTTTGTTCGTCAAAAGGCAAAGCTTTACGTTCTGCATCATTTTCATATTTATCAAGATCCACTCGAAAGTCGAAATCTGCTACCGCTTTCATGCGTTTATACACAGCATTTAATTCATTTATATCTTTAGTCGCTAACAGATCTTTTAAGTAACCTTGATTCTTTTCCATTAACTCTGCATAAACAAAAGAGCCCCCCCTCGTCCATTCAACTTCGGTTGAAATTCCTTTATCATCTTTTCCATCAACAACGTTTTGAAGCCGTTTTTTCATGATTTCAATCTGCGAATCAATCTGTTCACATGTTATCCATTTACGACCAAGTTTATGAGCAACAGCTGCAGTTGAGCCTGATCCACCAAAAAAATCCAACACAATATCACCTTTGTAACTAGACATTTCGATAACATTTTGAAGCAACTTTTCGGGCTTTTTACCGTCTGGAAAATCAACCTTCCCTTCTTTTGACAGATTGTTGTATTGTATATTATCCCAAAGCGTTGTCAGTTTTTCTTTATAGAGCAATCTGCCATCCTTACCTTCCGTTAACATATCAGACAAGAACATAAGCATATTAGTTGCACCTGTAGTTGTGTAAAATATTTCAGTTAATTTATCTTTATTTTTTCCTTTAGTGGGCACATATTCAATACTGACTAAACCAGTGTCAATATTTTTAGTTTCTTCCATAACTGTTGTTCTCACAGAAGATTGGGCGTTTGTTGATCTAAATATTTTATCTGGAATATAATTGTAAACATCTTCCTCAGTCATATTGTGTTCAGTTGCATATTGTTTAACAGACATTTGTTTTGCGTTCGGATAATGGTAATATTTACGATTTGATTTTTCATCACATTTGATAAGTTGACGTTCACCAACTTCCGTTAAAACTGAGTTATATTTCCAGCTCTTACCTGCTTCAAGATATTCTTCGTTGATGTAATCCCAAACAGGTGTCATAGCATAAACAGGTTCAAGTTTGATTTGCTCTTTGTTTTTCGCATAAACTTGAATAAACTCTGTGGCATCTTTAAGACTCTTGCCTTCAGAACTACCAGAAACGCCACCAATTTTGGTTTTAACAGTTACAAGATTGATGAAATTATTTCTACCAAATATTTCATCTAGCAAAACGCCAAGATAATTAACTTCAGTGTCATCTGTTTGAACCCATAAAATTCCATTTTCAGCCAGAAGATCATACGCAATTTCCAAGCGATTTTTCATAAATGTCAACCAAGCTGAATGATTAAATTTGTCATTATAAGCAAATGAATCCGAACCTGTGTTGTATGGTGGATCGATATAAATCAATTTCACTTTACCCACATATCTTTTTTGCAGGCTATACAACGCATTTAAGTTGTTTCCCTTAATGATTAAATTATCTTGATCATTAAAATAAGTAGCATCATGCTCCCCATCTTTATCATGCCGTTTTGCATTAACCAGAATTTTGGGCTCAAACAATTCACTAATTTCTGAATGCGCTAATGTCTCATTTAGAAACGGCTCGTCTTCCCCCACTTCAGAATCAACGTCTTCCTTACTCATTCCTGCTTTCAATACTGTATCCTTGTATGGAAAATCAAGGACAACATCTGACGAATCAGAAATAAATTTATCATCACCTGTAAGACCTATTCTATTAGCATACTTGGTGAAGCTATCTTCCCAAAACTCCTTATATTCAAACATATTAATAAATTGATTAAGTTTAAAAATGTCAGCATCCGCAATCTTTTCGGTGTACTCATCGTAAATTAACTGATTTGAAAGTAATGCTGTTATTAAATCACGATCATATTTATCAAGATCATTAATTACGGTATTTCGTTTTAATACTCCACTTTCTGTCATATATTTTGTACCAAATTGATGCAAAACAGTTTTTACTTGCTCCATTATCTTAGTTTCTATTTGCATATATATTCTCCTGTTAATGAATTTCCTTTTTCTTGAGTAACTGCTGTACTTGATAATTTCTTTGTAGTAATACATTACAATAAATTTTTGTGTAAACAGTCTTTGCCAACTGTTAGCACCATCGACTAGAACATCGCGAAGATCATTGGCATATAAGGCAATCATCGCACTGGCCCCGTCCCGATCAAAAACATTGGCTCGGGTAATATAAACGGCTTGTGGAAACCCGTTTATATCAACGGCTAGATGGCGCTTAATTCCCGATATTTTCTCTTACCAGCATCATAACCTTTATTTTCAGCAGTTGCGGTATTTTTACCGCTTTGACCAAGCACAATACTTAATTCAACTGTATAATGGATTAAGCAAGAATTTTTAAGGGCGGTGGCTGTCTTTTCCCTTGCGAGGTGAGGCCCATGGGAACATGGAATAATCTTCAGGAAGGTTTCACAGTCAATGAACGTCTTCCAGACACTCTCGTTGATGTTGCTGTTTGGCACGTTTTTAATCGCGCTACTCAGCTATATCGACAGGCACCACAAATAAAAAAGCCGCCCTGTGTAACTTTGGCAGGTTACAGGACGACTAGTATCTAGTCTAATGTTAATGCCACCGCCTTTGAAGCGGCTTGCGCGGGAAGCCTTGTTCGAGCGGGGCTTTTTTTCTGTTTCTATTATAGCATGACCTTTAAAAACTGGCTAACGTTTTAGACTTTGATCAAGTTCGGATTCGGGTTGTTTGATCTCCGGATTCTGTTCAG
The DNA here is from genome assembly GCF_003946575.1 of Companilactobacillus jidongensis. Lineage (GTDB taxonomy): Bacteria > Bacillota > Bacilli > Lactobacillales > Lactobacillaceae > Companilactobacillus > Companilactobacillus jidongensis. The sequence continues at coordinate 24,448 of NZ_RHOP01000023.1, forward strand.
CAAATGCTTGTAGCTGTTTTTGTGTTCGATTACTGATTTCATGGTGTATATCATTTAGTTTATTTTTTAGTTCTGATTTTTGTTGCGGGTTCCTTGCTTGCTGAACTTGTTGTTGCAAGCCTTGATAGGACTTATTAAGTTCCTGGGCTGATAGATTTTTTAGATTATGCTCAGGCTCTTTTTGGGCTTCTTGTAAGCCTAATTGTTTGGTTAAGCCATCGCTAAGCTCAATCACTTTGTTGCTCACTTGCTGGATCTCACTTAAAGCACTATGGATCACGGCTTTATCTTTGGCCCAGGTGGCCACGTAACCGAGTGAGTAGTTGCTGGTATCAACGCCAATATTTTGCATGGCAACATACGCGATCGCTTCGGCTTGGGTTTCCTGATAGGCTCGTGGCCGATCTTTAAAGGCTGATTTTAATCCGTGTAGCTGGCTATGCGCATATTCATGATATAACGTCTTCAATTTTAAAGCATTATCGGGCTCATCGCCACCAATGACGATTTCATTAGTGCTGGGTTGAAAATACCCCTTAGCCCCATTTAGCGTCTCTAAAGGCACTTCACTGACTTTAAGGTCGGTTTGCTGGTTTAAATAATCTTTGAACGCGTTATACAAGCTCGTTACATTCTGATGATCGGCTAAATTTTCTTTGACAAAATCCTTGGCACTTAACACTGGCTCACCGCTAGTTTGTGCCACGTCAAAGACGGGTAGATAACGGTAACCGACAATGGCGCGTTCATCGGTGGTATTAAGACGCTTTTTCTCGGCTGGAGTTAACTTCTTAATAATCGGGGCCGCAATCCGAATCGCCTTTGCGCCCCGGTTGACGGTGCGGTTAAAAGCCTTCTGCCATTGCTTAAAACCGGCGACTTGAGTGGCTTGAGGATTTTGCGCATAGATCAAGTCAATGTTTCTGGCGCTATAACGATGAAATTTAGCCAGGGTATTAAGATACTGTTTAAATCGGTCACTATCGGTTAATTTTAGGATTTGCTGTTCAGCCTGGGCGACTAATTGTGCTTTCCAGGCTTTAACGTCTGCTTTACTCGGCATTGTCTACCCCTCCTCATCTTCAAAAATATCATTCAATATAGGGGCTACGATGATTTGAATCGGGGTCGTGCCATAAAGGGCAACGTAACCGTCAGACAATTTTTGCCAGGCTACTTGATAATAAGCGCCGTTACCAGTGATTTCTTTTAAATACTTGTAGGTTCCTTTAGCCTGTAAAACTGGTAATTCACTCCCAATGACTGTTAATTCGTTATCCATTTCATGATCTCCTTTGCTTTGCTAATCTCACCCGTTGTTTGGGTTTACTTTTAGGGTTGTAAAAGTGAACCTAAATGACGGGTTCACCAACCGGAACGTAGTGCAGGGCGGTAGGCAGGTTCTAATCAAAATCAAAACTTAATTTATGGCCGTCAAGCTTTAACTTGGCGTCAAACGACTTTCCCTTTTTGCTCTTGAAACCCTTTAGTTTGCTGGTTTCCCCTTTGGTGACCAGTGCTTTGATCGCGGTCTTTCCGAGGGTCTTACTACTCCATTTCTTGGGTAGGGTAAAGTCTTCGCCTTGCTTAGGCTTCACAATGTAAAATTTTTGTTTGTTTAATACGGTTGCTTGTGGTGTTTCTAAAAACACCTCGGCGGACTTTTGTGCTTGCTGTTGGTGATTGATTTGTTGCTTAATGGCTGCACTGCCGGTTAATTGTGTGGGAACATCAGCGATCAATTTCACTACGAACTTCTTAATTTGGCTCAAAAAGTTATCCGGGGTGCGTTCTTCGGTACTGATTTGCTGTAACGCTTGCTCCCATTTAGCCGTCATTTCTGGGCTAGTTAGCAAGGGCTCGAGTTCAACCGCTTTACATAAAGTAATTCCGGCTTCACTGACGTGGAGCTTGTTCTTTTCAGTAACTAAATAGCCGCGTTTCTTTAACACTTCTAGCACATTGGCCCGGGTCGCACTTGTCCCAATTCCTTGCACGTCTTTGAGAATTGCTTGGGCTTCTTCATCATCAAGTGTTTTACCGGCCGTCTTCATGGCTGTGATTAATGTCCCTTCGGTAAACGGTACTGGTGGGGTCGTTTGTTTTTGCGGTGTTTGCAGGTTTGCTTGGACCTGATTGCCTTGGTGAACGAGCGGTAAAGTTGCTGCTGCTTGCTGGTCGGCTGTGTGATCATCGAATAATGCTTGCCAACCTTGCTTAGTTGGAACCTTACCGGTTGCTTTAAAATTGGCGTCACCAACTTGGGTAATAATGGTGGTTTCCTCGTACTCGTACGGATCAGCAAACATCGCTAACGTCGTTTTTAAAACTAAGTCATAGACTTGTTGCTGTAATTTAGGCAAGCTGGCCAGTTTCTCTTTCGTCGGCACGACTTTAGTCATAATAATGGCGTAGTGTTCTTCAACCTTTTTCCCATTAACATAGTGCTTATTCGGGGTGGTATTGGTTAAAGCGACTCGCTTAGAGACTAACCCCAGATACTTCGTCAGATTAGCCACTAAATACTCAAATTCTTCATTAGTGATATAAGCACAATCCGTTCGGGGATAACTCAACAACTTGGCTTCATATAAACTTTGAATAGCCGCTAAGGTTTGGCTGGCACTGGCATGATACCGTTTATTCATCGCACTTTGCAGACTGGATAGCGAGAATAGTTGGGGACTGGCACTCTTTTTAGCCTGCTTTTGCACGTCCTTGATTAAACCGCCCTGTGATCCTTTCTGAACGTGTTTAGCTTGCATGAATGCCATTAGCCCTGTTTCGTTTTTAAACCGCTGATAGGGGTCTAATTTTGCGACGAATTTTTGCTGATTGGCTAAAATTTCCGCATTTAGTTCAAAATAGGGTTCCGGCTTAAAGTTTTTGATTGCCTGGTCTCTTTGATAGACCATATATAAGGTTGGCGTCTGTACTCGACCAATCGAATACACCCCGCGTACCCCGTTTTGTCTTAATAACAAAGTATATAAAGGACTGCCATTCATACCAATTAACCAGTCACTAATTTGACGGGTTTGGGCTTCTTTATAAGCCAGATAGTCTTTGTGCCAATCACCAAGATTTTTAAAGCCGGTAATAATCGCGTCTTTTTCTAGGCTATTCAACCAAAGGCGCTTAATCGTTTTCGACTTAACATCAATATGCGCTTGGTTCATGATCGACCACGCGATATTTGACCCTTCTCGGTCGCTATCTGTGGCAACAATCACTGTATCTGCTTTCGTTAGTAAATCTTTGACGACTTTAAACTGCGTTTTCTTATCGGTTGGCACGATAAACTTGTATTTATCGGGGAAAATCGGTAAATTAGATAGCGCCCATTGCTTGTACTTTTGATCGTATTTTTCTGGTGTTGCTAATTCGACCAAATGGCCGAATCCATACGTGATTACAGTATTTTGGGGCAAAACAGGGTCACTAACCGTATAGTAACCCTGTTTTTTTGTATGCTGTTGAAATGCTTCTACGTATGAACGGGCTTGACTGGGTTTTTCAGCTAAGATAACAGTGGTCATGTTCGTTCACTCCTTACGATTCAGTTTCTGTTCTAATTCTTCTTTGCCTTGGTTCGCACTATCCAACCAGGCTTGTTTTCTAAGTGCTTGCATGTCCTCTTGTTTGACCTGCTCATAAGCCTGTTGACGTTCCTTTAAGCAATCTTTGTAAGCTTTATGTTCACTTTTAGCTCCGCTTCTTAGAATCATGACTAGGCCACTGCCACCCACTAGCAAAACGATTACTTCAAGCCACAGGCAAGCTAAAACTTCATATAGAACTAGCAAACCTCCCATAACGATGACGAACCATTCTAGTGATCGATACAGATAGTAGAAGATTAAGTGGTCAAGTGGAGCTCCTTTAAAAACATTGACATGCGAATCAACTCGCCACTTCGTTTTTATTTTTTCTCGCCACTTCATTTAAATAACCCCCCCTTTTGGCCTAATGCTTTATTCTATTTTTTAACATTCTCATAGCCCCTGCTAAACCGCCTTTAGTAGCACCAGTCGAACTCCAAAAGTCCTCGACAGCTTTCGGTGTATGCAATACTAGCCAACCCATACCAATCGATAAAGCAAAAGCTCCAATTCCGTTGCTAACCCAATGGGTAACTCCCCAAACACATAGGGTCATGGATAACACTTGTGAGAGCATAGAAGCGTTTAGGTAAATTAACTTCTTCCACCAAGTGCCACTATAATCCCAAGTCTCGGTTGCGATACTGATGGCCGCAAACGGGATTGTTAGATAGAACCAGGCTATATCAGCCATAAAGATACACATTTTGAAGAAGAAGAACACGGTCACTATCGCAAAGAATCCTAATAATATCAGTGACATAACCGATCCTATCGCCAATGTTCCACCAATATTTTTTGAACCGGTAATCATTGAAGCCGTATATTTACTATTCATTGAAAACATAAATTTACCGAGCGGAAACACGATTGCTTTCAGTAAAAATCCTTGTAAAAAGACCATGACCGGAATTGCGGCAGCTGATTTAAGACTGTCCATCACAATATTAGCCCAAGTAACATCAGTACTTTCATCGGCCTCTTTTAGCAAAGTTCCTACAATTCTTCCCAATACAACAACGACCACTAGGGACGTCGCAAAAGTAAGAAAGATTGCATACCATTGATCTAGGACGGTTTCATGTTGACCAATTTGATCGAAAATAGCTCTGCACCATGATGTTATACCATTCATGGCCCCACTAAAAACGCCTTTAAGCCATTCATTAATAGCACCCGAAATTTTATCGCCTAAGACACTTGCCAAAACTGGGTGGAAATAAAGACTTTTCATATTTTAGCCTCCTTTTTAATCATTAACCCAACATCTTTTTGTGCCTTACTTTTAAGTCTTGATCCATGCTATCCTGTAGATTTTCTTCTTCATCATCAGTTGTCTGATCAGCTTTTTTGACCTGGTGCTGTGCTTTAACTGTCTGATTCCACTTATCTACCTTATTCTTAAAGTTGGTTTCCTGGCTGGCTTCTGGTTGGCCTTGATACTCGTTTTGTGACAAGTTAACTAAATGATCAGCCCCTGGAAATAGTTTAAATTGGAACGCTTTTGTAGCTTTGACCGGCCGCGCATTACTAAAAATTAATAAGCTCTGATCTTCGGGCATACGCATGATTTCATCGGGTGTCATGAGCGAACGGCTCGTATAGCTGTAACTATCGCTCTTGCTGTGGCTTTCTTCCTTGCTGTGACTGGTACTCTCACTACCGGTTTCAACTTTTACGGTCGATTTACCTAACAGATCACTAAAGTATTTAGCGGTCACATCATTAGCGGCATTTAAGCAAATTTTAACCGCGTGATTACCTAAGATACTTTCGGCCTTATCCTTGCCATACAAGGCTTGTAGCTGGGTTAAGGTCTGACAAATGGTCGTCACGCCAATACCGTACCCCCGGCACGTCGCTAGAAATTCTTCGTACTTAGGAAACTTCCCTAAATTGACAAATTCATCAAGGATAAAGTCAACTTGGTGGGGCAATTTAGCGTGATGATCGGCGGCTAATTTGTATAATTCATCAAACAATTGTGAGAAAAACAGATTGATGAAGCTTTCATAAGTGTTATCCATGACGGGGATAATCACGTATAGCACCACTTTGTCATTGCCAATCTCTTTTAAATCAAAATCCGAAAAGCTGGTAAAGTCGGCCACTTCTTGATCGACGAACTTCGAAATGGTCGCCAACAGGCTTTCAATAATGCTGGCTTTCATTTCCCCCTTGGCCTTTTTGAACCCTAACTCATAAGCGCGTCTTGCTGGATCAGTCATAGTTAGCTCAAGAAACAAGGTGTCTAACGGACTATCTGCGCCCTTTTCCTCGGCCTCCACATCGTTTTCTTGTAAGACTTGCGTTACACCGGCCAAATTCCTTTGGTCGGGCGCACGGTGGTTCATCACAAACAGGATCAACGCTTTTAAAAGTTGTCGTTGGGTACTGAACCACACGTCTTTCTTACCTTCGGCATTTTCGCTTTGCACGATCTTGGTCGCAACGGTTTCGGCTTGAATATCGCGCTGAATATAATCAAAAGGGTTGTAGCGATCACTGTGCGCCATGTTCGCGAAGTTGACGACATGCACTTGATAACCCTGGGCTAGTTTGATACCGGCCGTCTTTTCGTATAATTCACCTTTCGGGTCAGTTACCACAATGCTGTTCTCCGTTTCGTTAAACAGGTTGGTAATGACGACTGACTGGGTCTTATATGACCCCGGGCCCCCGACCACAAAAATGTTCCGGTTGGGTTTGGTACTATTATTCTGGTAAACAATCTGTTTATCTACGATCCCTAAAATGGTGCCATTCATGTTAATCTGCCCCCTTCGCTGACTTTTCTCGATCCACCAATGATTTGAGAATTTCGGCCTTGGTACTCTTGTTAAATGCTGTGGTGAGGTCTTTGGCATTGATACTATAGTAATGGTCACTCAATTCTTTTAGATTACCCCAGGTCGCGCTCCCGTGGGTTTCAGTGTCCGCAGTTTCCCACGCTTTATGTTTGCTATTGCGCTTCAAAGCAAAATAGATGGTGTATAGGACCACGGCGACACTGACAATAATTAGTACTGGGTTCTTTTGGCCCAAATACAAGTTGTAATAGTGCCAAGGGTGTAAGGCTAATTGTTTTAATACGGTTGGCATATGATCTGCAAATGCCAACTTATAGCGGGACAAGGCCATGACAGAGCCAGCTAAAATCTCCGCTAAATACAAGCCAATGATTAGCGTTAGTAGGTACGGCCAACTGGCTTTAACGCTGTTTAATAATTTGTCTTTCATCTAATCACCCACTATCTGTTTAATTCTTTGTTGGTTGGTGCCGGTGTACCGTTGCTCACCATGGATCAAGGTTGGGACTGACGTTAATTGATATTTTTGAATGTAATGCCAATTCTGCGGTTGATTCATGTTAATCAAGACGATGTTGTGACTGATTGCGTTGTGCCAATAAATTTGATGGAAAATAGACTGACAATCCGGGCAATCATCGCGATAGAAGAACAACACTTTTTCAGGGTGCTTAGCCAGCGTCACAACTGGCCGCTGTTTTTCCACGTGATTGACGTATTGATGACCAGCAAACCCGCTAACGGCTAAAACCACCACGATTACCGCTAGGGCCTTACCAACCCGCTTAATTAAGGTCACTGGCTTTAAAGCTACTACCTAAATTTTGGACTGCGGTGATTCGATCCGTGGTGGTATCGAAGGTCACCTGATAAAGTACCGTCGCCTTTTGCCAGTCGTTGTCGCCACTCTTACTTTCGTAACTGACAACGGCCAAGCCTTTCATATTTTGCCCCTGCTTACTTTGCGTATACAGGTTCAGTTGATTTAACTTAGCTGAAACACTATTGCTATCACCATACGTGCCCTTATTTGAAAAGTATTGCTGATATAGCTTGTCGGAAATCAAGTCTTTCACGCCATCTTTACGCTGGCCGTAGGTCTTGGGCTTAAAGTTATTCATGACCTTAAAGAACTTGGTGACCACCGTATTAAAGTTAAGTTCAGCCTGACTTTTGTCCTTATTATTTTGGTAGGTCTTATAACTGTCAATTTGGGTGCTCAATAACTGCTTTTGTTGGTTGGTTTTAGTCAATTGCTGGCTGACTTGACGCTTTTGTTGTTGTAAGCGACTAATCTGTTGTTGTGCCTGCTTAATTTGGCTATGCTGATAGGCATTCGCCCCTAATGACATAACTAAGATCAAGCTACCAATCACAACACTTAAAACCACGCTACGCTTCATTTACTCGTCCTCCTTACTTCTTGATTGGCCGGGCTAACGTCACATCGCTACCGTTCAATAAGCTATAAAACGCGGTGCCAAATGTGCTTTCGTTAACCTTGTCGCCGACACCACCTTGCTCAATGATTTTGGTGGCTTTGCCTTGCCACTTGTCTAACAAGATTGCGGTGTGCCCATTGTTCCCGGCCCCGGCACCTTGATTAACAATCACAATATCGCCGGCTTTGGCGTCATTTTCACTGATCTGTTTCAGATATTGATGACTGCCTTTGGCGTCACTTGCCATCGTACCGGTAAACCAGCCCATGTTGGCCGGTACCTTGTAACCAGCTTTATTAAGCGCTAACCAGACAAAGCCTGAACAATCGGTTCCACCGGTTTTGTTAGGATTCTTTAAATCGCTACCTAAATCGGGGCTGGGGTGGGTTTGCACATAGTAGAAATCGCCTTTCATACTTTCCGCATTTTTGACGATACTCCCACCGGAATAGCTTGGGTCACTATCACAACCCAGTTCGGTCAGATCGCCGGAACTCGCATTGTCTAAGGTGTTTCCGGCCACTGGATCACTCGCACCCAACACGGAATACCAGTGATCGGCATATCCGTATCTTTGGCTTAGATACCATTGTTCCGGGTTCTTACTCATACCCTCATAATCCATTAGCCAGGCTTTCGTCGCTTTATGCACGTCCATGTACTTAAAAATCTGTTTGTTTGACGCATAGTAACTACTGTTCAATTCTTGATCGAGATAATCCAACTGTACCCCGAGATTAGTCGCTGGTTTATTTTCCTTGTGGGCTAAGTCTTCCAGCTTATCCTTTCGACCGCCTAACCACTGGGCTAAGCCCGTGGCCCCGGAGCTTGAATTAACCGAATTGGGATCAAGGCGACTTTCTAGTTGCAAAACACCTAAAATTCCGGCGGCCGCTTGTGGGGTGGCGCCATACTTCTGTTTCCAGTGCGCATAGATATTTTTGGCATTTTCTGTCATGCTCTTACTATCTAATTGCGTTTCTGTGGTGGTTGAGTTATCACAACTGTTTTCTTGTAGCTGACCAGTAATCGCGGCAATCAGCAAGATGATTAGCAGAATGGCGCCGCCCACAATATAAGCAATCAACTTCCACTTCTTTTTCTTATATTCAAACGACAATACCTGCATTTAATCACCCACTTTGTGCTTGGCCTGATCGACTTGTTTTTGCGCTGCTGATTGGTCACTCTGCGCATTCTTTAAGTCCGACTTGGCTGAATCCACCTTCTTGTCTTTGTCCTTATCTTTACTGCCATCAATCTTGTTGGCGTCATCTAACTTCTTTTGCGCGTCGTTAACTTCGTTCTTAGCGGAATTGAGACTTAACAGGGCTTTTAAATACTTAGCTTTAGGACTGTTCACGCCGGCTAATTTGGTTTGGACGGTCTGGGCGTCTTGCGTATCGTTATGGGCGAGGAAAGCTTGCCCCATTCTCAATAAAACATCACCGTTCGTCGTAAAGGATAATTGGTTATTGAGCGTATTGGTATCGTAGTTAACAATCGCTTTTTCGAGTTGCAATTGGTCTTTTTGCTTGCTTGTCGCCTTAGTTGGCAACTGCCAATCAGCCACTTGGCTACTATCTTTGTTGGCATAAGCCGTGTTAACAACCTTGTTCAACTGACTTGGATCAACCTTTAAGGCTTGCTGGTACTGACCATGCTTTAAAAAGACATTGACTTGCTTAGTTGCAGGGTAGCCGGCCCGTTGCATATCTTTTTGCGCTTCCGACCACTTCCGATCATTTAAAGCAGTTTGAATTTGGCCGCTATATTTTAATCGCGTGACCTGGGCTTGGTTCTGGTTAGCTAAGCTCTGATATTGCCGTTCGTCACTTTTATGGACTAAGCCGACGGCCAAAACGGCCACAATCGCCACTCCGGCCACGCTCAACCATAAACGTTGTTTGGTTTTCTGCTGGGCCGTTTCAACTTCCTGCCATTCGTGATAACTCACAAAGTCCTCAATGCCGTTAACCACTTCCGTTAACTCATTTAACGACGTAGCTTTAGCTACTTGTTGTAAATAGTCATCAGGGTGTTTAGCTAGGGCTTCTTTAGGATTGCTTAGTAGCCGTTCATAGGGCGTCCCCGTCAAGCAAAATAGAATCAGCGCTTTGTATTTGGCTAAGTTGCTATGTTTGTCATCATAAGGCATGAGTTCATTGGCGCGATAGGCGTACCAAACATGTTGCATGGGGTAATACCACAGATTAGCTGGATTTAAAGCAATATGATACTGGCTATCAGCAACCACCTTTTGCGCCATAATTTTCTTGGCAATGGCTGCCCGGATCGCCTTATTTTCCTGCGGTAATTCCTTTAATGATCTGACCTTATCCGGCAAGGTATAAGTTAAAACGACCTTCTGGCCTTGCTCAACCACGTTAACCAACTGCAAGAAATTGGCATCAGCTTGCTTTAATTCGTTTAGCTCACTCAACTGGTCATATCGAAACTGATTGTGATTGAGTTCAAGGATTAACTTGTTTCCTTGCCGCCTGAACGTCCCAACCTCGATATTCAATAACTGATTTGATTTACTCATTTAAAGCCCCTCCTTCCTCCTCGGTGGTGGTCAAAGCGTCAATTTCACTTGGCGTCAACACCACGCGCTTTTGATAATCCGGTTGGTTGGCGGTCTCACGGTTATATTTTTCCTGGTAAGCTTCGGGATCAATTAACCGCAATTCTTCTTCGGTCAACTCGACGCGCATAAAGGCACGTTGGCTGCCATAGATCATCAGGGCTTCGCCTTGTCTACGACGTTCTAGTAGCTTCTTTTCTTTATCTGAGAACGTCATACGCAACTTAGTAATGACGTCATCAACGCCTTTGCCATCAAGGCCAAAGAACACTTTGGTATAGGAGTTCCCAATAATGGCTTCCCCAATGTTCTGCCCAGTATCTGTTGTTCCTTCGATCACATCTTGAATTTGCTGCGTTCCGGCAATGGCTCCGGCATTGTACTTTCTAAACCGCTTGTATGCTTGGTGGAAAAAGGTGGCGGCCGCTTTATGCAAAGTCAAAAAGTGAAATTCATCAACAAACAATTTCTTGCGGCTATGCCGATTTTTGGTAATTTCGTCCCACAAATATTGGAAGGTATTTAGATAGGCGGCAGATTGGACTTCCTGTTCACTTTGCAGGGGTTTTAAATCAAAAGAAATGATCTTCCCCTTTAAGTTAACGTTGGTGTGTCCGTCAAATAGGCTGTTAGAGCCATGGGTATAACTACCTAAGATGTAGTAAAAGTCTTTAACTCGACTGAATTTGTCAGTGTCCTTATCTGCCAGTTTTTCCAACTCATCATAAACATTGGATAAGGTCGGCCACTGATCATCTTTAATTTCTTTTAAGCGGCTATATTTCAAAACGCCACTGTTGACGTAAGCTTGTTTAACGACATCATCAAGGATTGCCAGTTCAACTTGGGTAATCCCGGTTTTAAGGACTTCAAAGAACCCCTTTAATCGCTGGATTTTGTCTTTGACTAGTAAATCAAGGTTCGTGACCGCTTCATCAGCGCTGAGGATTTCTTCGGAAAAGATTTGGAGCGGATTAATTTTGTACTTAGCATTCGAGGTTAGGTGCAAGACTGCCCCACCTAGGGATTCGACAATCTTGGTATATTCATTTTCTGGATCAATAATGTAAAGCTGATAATCTTGAATGGCATATCTTAGAATCTTCTGGATCATGTAGGTTGTTTTACCCACACCGGAAGTACCAATAACAACCATATTCTGGTTCAGGGTCCTGTTGCGATCCAACATATCCACGGCAATTAAGCTGTTGGTATCTTTGTTAACCCCTTCAATATCGCTTCTCGGCTTTAAGTCCAGAATTTCGGCGTCGTCAAAGGGAAACATGCTGCTGGCAACTTCGGTATTACTTTCTTTGTACGTGTAATCCCCCATGAGGTTCTCGTTAATTGGCATGGTTGACCAAAAAGCTTGGAACGTCGCTTTAACCGGTACTAGCGGTTTCATCTGTAGCTTAATCAACGTATTCTTAACGTTTTCGGTTAAATCGTCTAGTTCTGCTAAACTATTGGCCCGCAGATAAACCAGCATATGTTGATAGACAAATGTGGTAGAATTATCAAGGTATTTATCTAGTTGCATATTGGCCGAATCAATATAATTTTGCAGAATCTTCTTTTTATACGGGTCGAACGTATTTAACTTCTGCGCTTCCTTATTTTGAATCGTCTTCTTGTAATAGGTAATCATTGAATTGTTACTGGCGCTGTCGATATATTGCACAATATCGATAACGCCTTTTTTGCGCTTCAATTCTGATAACCAGTTGCCATACACCCGCTTGGGATAGTCAGCAATCGCTAACACCCGAATAAAATTCTCGCCCGACTGGACGTAGGTGGGGTACTGTTCCCAGCTAAACGGGAATAGTGAATGCAAGCTATCGCGATCAATCAGCTTGGTAAAGTCTTCAACCTCCGGTTTGGGCTTACTACCCGTTTGGCCGCTGTCGCCTTGATGTCTTTCTTTTTTAGTTGGCATAAATAAATCAATGACCTTATCACCAAAACTCATCCTGTTTCCCCCTATCCATTAAAATTGATCAAGTTCTTTAAAATCTCTTGGACTTCTTGACTAGTCAACACTTTGGCCGTCACATCAAAGTCTGTTAACGCATTTTCAATATCCCGCTTAACCTGTTCGATTTTTTCGTCTAAATGAGTGACCGCTAGGTTTAAGCTCTTAACACTTTTGTCCTTAATCGGCACCTTAACGATTAGCAGGTGTTGCTTAGTCGTCATGTTTTTGGATTCTTGGACTTTAGTAAAGTGATCCAAGTAACTGGCCATTAATTGGATTTTGAACTGTTGCTCGGGGTGATCTTTTTGTAAAGTGAGATACCGCCGTTTGAGACCATTGAGATAAGCCGTCATATTGACGGGAATCGTCGGCTCTAAGAACTGTAAGGTGTCATCAACACCTTCACCTAAGGTGCTCATCAGAAACGCACCATAGTCCTCAAAGACGTCTTGCTGTTCGGTTTCATTAAGTAGATCCAGGTTGATTCCACTAACTTCCAAAATGCCAACGAGATTACCCGTTTTGGTAACTTCGTAATTACCATACATACCCACCACCAAGCTCATGTCATCAATGGTTTCTTTGCCACCATTGATTTTGGGCGGTTGGTAATCCCAATCTAGCCTGGCTGATTTATTGGCGGTTTTGTTCTTCTTCAAACGCATTTAGTTCACCTCGCTTCTTCGGTTTTAAATAAAACAGTTTCTGACCATTGGCATAGCGGCGTTTCAGCTTAAAGTTATCCCGCACTTTAATATTCTTCCGCGCCGCAACTGGCCGAATTGTTAAAATAGCCATGACAATCGTCATGGCTAAGACAACAATCACTATTTTTATCAGGACTAAGATTAGACCATAGGGTGGGATCGCAATAAAAATTAAGCCCACTAGTCCTGCCAGCGCCGCATAGCCAAAATCCTTCAAGGTGTAGTCTTTCCAGATCCCATAATCTTTATCTACGTTCTCTGGAAAGATAAATTCTTTTCCTTTCTTCATTTTGGCAGGCTCCTTTTTAAATTAAGTGAATAGGCTGTAAACCCAAGGTAATAGCCAGATAATCGCTGCCGCTAGGGCCACTAAACCAGCCACCCGACCAACCGCGTGATAAACCTCTGATTTCTCTCGTGGATCGTCTGCGTCAGGCATTCTTTTGATAATAATAAATAGCGCGACACAAATCCCAACTAAAACGACCAAGCCAGTTAAAATACCTTGAATCGTCTTACCAGCTTGAGTTAACTTGCTTTTAACTTCGCCGCCGTCCGCCGCCAAAACAACCTGGGCGTTCATCAGCCCTAAATAAATCGCAGTAGCTCCAGTGGTTGCTAACGCTTTTACTTTGCTAAATTTCATATTATTCCTCCTTTCCGTCTTCCTGTGAACGTAATTGAGTCGGTTCTGCTCGCGTTTGCTCGGGTTCTCGCTGATAGAATTTGTCCAATTGCTCCTCGGCAATTTGCTGGCTTGGTAATGGGTCGGTGGCTAATTTAACTCGGCCATTTTCGCTCGTGGCTAAGTAATACTCTTTTTCTGACTGACCTAGCTCTTGGGTCTCTAAGACATGCAAATTATGTTCGTAACGGCCTAAGGCGTTATCAACTTTCAAACCATAGAAACCTAAGAAGCCTTCCAGGAAACTCTCACCAAAAAAGGTCATTTCGTTTTTAATTTGCTTATATTGATGGGTGGGTTTATCACTTACCAATTTTTCGGCCTTTTTAGCATTTTGACTGTCTTGATGGCGATTAAACCAGCCGCTAAGTTTTAATGGTTCAGTCTTTAACTGGCGTTTAACGGTCTTCTTAATCATTGCTTGCCGAACTTCATCAATCGGTTGTCCATCTTGTCTCAAAATCTCTTGTAGTTGTTTTTGATCAGTCAGTGCTTGGTCATCATCAACCACAATCGCCTTTTGCTCATCATGAAGTAGCTTGCCACTAATGCCTTGCCAGCTTTCTACTTTCATTGGATCACCTCCTTATGTTGTTTGTTGGGTTAGAAATATTAAACAACTAGCTTTCCCCTAACCCGCCCGGTAAAATGGATTATTAGGAGGGTGACACCTAGAAGGCGTATTTCTAGGTGCTGATCCCCGTTAGCAACTCTACTGCTGACGAGGACGCCCTCTTTTTTATGTGATTTTTAACCCACTCTATCCCTTCATCAGATATTAATTTATTGGTACCTGAACCAAGCAAAAATTGATCAGGAAACTCTGGATGTCGTTTGATCCAGTTGCTGACATAATTTCGGCCACGCCCCAGCTTGTGATTAGCTTGCGTTACGCTGTACCATTCCTGATTGCCTGTCACATGTAAGTTCTCCTTTCTTAATTTAGTCATAATTTAACATCAAAAGGTGTAACTTACACCATTTATTTTTTTTACATTTAGGTTACAAGTGCCTGCCCCCATCTTCATGCCGGTTTCGAGTTTGGTGTTGCCGTTGCTTTTTCGTCATTTCCCACTCGGTCTCTTTTAAACCGCGTAGTTGCTGCTTTCTTAGATAGTCCGTATTTTTCGCATATAAAATGGTCATTAAGGCTTCGTCCAAAATATTCATCAGGTAATTTTTCGGGCTAGTTGGCTGGTAATTAATGGCCTGATAGTCCTTAACTTGAGCTTGCTTATATTGATCAAACCGCATTGCCTGTTGTTTCAAACGGGTTTGTACCATTTCAATTTGTTGGTGATCCAACTTAGGATCTTGGCCACATTCGCCAATAAACAGTTGCCGGGTGCCATCATATTTTAAGACCCGTTGCAGTCGATGATCCTGAATATCTTTTAATTCCATTTTACCTAACAGGTAATTTAAACCGGCTTGGTGTTGCTGACTAGTAAAGACTACCGGTGGCTGCTGTTGCAATTGACTAAGATCATCGGCGCTTAATGGCTTTAATTCTGGGTCATAATAAACCACAGCGGTATAGATTTGCTCCTTATCAATCGTCTCTAGCTTATCCAGGTCACTGTCCGGAAAAGCAGTCGTTAGAATGCTGTTGTATTGGGTTTGCGCTACGGCTTTAACTTCCCGAATGACCCGTAAATCTTTGACCGCTTTAGAAATGAATTCGAGTTCGTTAGGTTGATAAGCGGCTAGCATGCCCCGATCAGTAGGCTTCAAATCGTCTAACTGGTGACCATGTTTGGCTAGTACCGTGGTTAATTGCTTCTCAATTGTTTGGGCCTGCTGATTAACTAACTGCCAGCTGGTATATGGCCGCTTGGTAAACGTCAATAATTGCTGGGTTAATAAGTCACTTCGAATATCCGCTAACCGTTCTGCCAATTCGCTACCCTTAAAAATCGTTTGTTCACTATTAGTTTCTTTAATCAGTTCCCGTCGTTCAGCTGCGGTTGTCTGTTCAAAATTAAGTTCCGGATAAAGCTTTTTCGTTGCTCGTTCCACCACTTTATTTAACAACTGGTTAGCTTGTGCTAGTGATGTCGTTTGCTGGTCAATAGTCAGCAGTTGTTTGGTTACATCTTCACCAACCGCGTGTTTGATTAATAAGCTGTTCTTCCAATTAAATAGCATGCGCTGTTTATCGTCTAAATGTTCTAAATCGACATAGGCTTTCAATTGCTGACTTAGATGACTAATTGTGTGTTTTTCAGAGAAAGATAGCTCGTCAGTTAACGCGTCAAAATGTTCATGATTTCTTATCTTTTCGTCAAGATTATGATATTTAGCTTGAGCGTTTCTTTGCGCTCTAACTTGTTGATTAAATGCTTTTCGATTTTTTCTTTGGCTGTTAATGCCTTCGTGTTGGGTAGGTGTCTCTTGAATCCCTTGATCGACAAACGATTTTTCACTGATCCGATCCGGAATGCTTTTTTGCTCTAAAACCTGATTGACACTAACTGCCCAATTATGACGCCATTCAATTATTTTTTCTTTCTTATCCCAATCGACCATCAGTATCTTTCTACTCTTAGGGTACTTGCTAGTTCCGGTATACATTTTATTGCCATTCTCATCTAAAATATATTGCTTTTTACTCTTGATTCCCCATGTTCCGTCTGGGTTAAATGGTCGGTTGGTTAACATCACATGTGCGTGCGGATTATCTTGGTGGTCGCGATGAATCGCTACATCAGCTACCATGCCTTGATCAACAAAATTTTCTTGCACGTATTTTGTCAATAATTCTTTCTGTTCATCTTCGCTTAGTTCAACTGGCAAAGCCACGTTAAACTCTTTCGCATACCGAGAATTTGCTCGCCGATCTTTTCTTTCTACTTCGTTCCATAATTTTTCTCGATCACTGGCCCATGCTGGTGCATTTTTAGGAGTTAAAATAAAACTCTCTGGCATGACTGACCGAGCATAGAAATAGTGGCGACCTTCTTGATTATCAAATAATTTTTCACCACTTCGATAAGCGGCACTGGCAATCGCACTTCGTCCTTTCCCAGCACTAATATTACTAAAACTCATATGAAAAATTGCCATACTAGTCACCGCCTTTCTTTGGCTCTATTGGTTGATTTTGTTGTCGCCAACGGCGACTTCTAATACAAGTATTTAGCACGATTTACCCAACAAGTATTTAGTGGGGTGTAAGTGCGCATTGACCTCGTTTCACTCGTCCTGCTGATTCCCATAAATTTACTTATAGTGTATGCCTTCCGCTTCGCTATTTCAACTTCTATCCTTTGATTTAACGTTCTCTGTATGATATAGTGTCGGTGATTATTTTTAATACGATTGGAGGGATCATTATGTCTCAAAGTAACTTAGAAAAACAAGAAGCCAAATTAAAACAGCTTAATCAAAAGATTAAAGCTGAAAAAAATAAAATTGAACAAAATCTCGGTAAGCAAATCATTAGATCAGCCAATTTGGATTATGGGACACTTACTACTCCACAGATTAAAATGATTGCTAAAAAAGTTGCCGCCTTTTTAAATCAAGCTCAAAATAACCGATAATAGTTAGGTGATAATGACTATGCCTAATCAATATGAAAAACTAGTTGAGCAACAAGCGCGTTTAAAACAAAAAATTGAGCGAGAAGATTTTAAATTACGGCAATCTAAATACTACGAAAATCGGCAAGCCCGCAAAGCCCGTTCTCGCCGATTAATTCAAAAAGGGGCTTTGCTAGAAAAATACTTTCAAGCTGATAATCTCTCGGTTGAACAAACTGAAGAGCTTTTAAAAATATTTGCCGATTACGTTAATGTCCATAAACCAAATAAACTCAAAAACGATCAACCTAATAACTAGGCCGATCGTTTTTATTTCCAGGATTATTTTTTGGCTTAACTTCTAGATTTTTTTAGCAAAGTCTTTGAGATGGTTTTGGGTTCTTTTACTAATCTCGTCTTCAACTAATTTAAGTTCTAATTTATCCGTTTTTTTTAGTTGTTTGTACATCTGGTTTAATTCATTAGCACTTAATTTTTTTGTTTGCTCGAATTTGTAATCCTTGAATACCATTATCATATGTCCACTGTTTAATTTTAGTCATGTCATTAGTCTGATAATAATTGGCAATTAGTTCGTTCCATTGATCCCACTTATCTAACGGCACATTGATTAAGCCTGCACCACCGTCAATCATAATTTTATTAGCACTTAAAGTCGCCGTCCTTTTGTTCCCGTCCCAAAAGATTTGTTGGCGCATATTATGATACATGACAGTCAATGCTTTATCAGTAATCGTCGTTCGTGGATCAGCCAAGATTTTTTGTAAAAAGGATTGTTCTTGTTTTTCGTTAATTAAAGGTGGTTCAAAAAAGTCTTCACTACCTAAATCAACTCCTCCTTTCCCTTGCCGTAATTCTCCCGGTACTAAGGCGTCTTCCGCTGCCACAATCTTGTTGATTTGTTTTTCCATGGTTAACGTTAAAGGGGAATTTTGAGCAGTGATATATTGCCACCCACGCTTTAAGTTAACAATTGTCAAAATATCTTCAACAGGAACGCCTGCCACACTCATGCCGTCCATAATGGTTTGTGTTTGCGGCAAAGTGGTATTTACGCCTTCAAAGCGGGCATTAGTGTGCACTAGCTTGGTAAAATTTGTTCGAGCAAACCGTTTGTTTTCTGCAACTGTAAATTGATACTTGTCCATATATGCTTGTGTCTTAGTCATATTTTGTACCTCCTTTTCATTCCAACCACTGATTCATTGACTCGTCCATGTTAAATCACGAAATGCTTTTCGTTGATAATTTGCTCTTGGCGCTTATCTAAGAGGTAAGTGTGTAACGCGTCAAACAGCTTGCGTTTATCAGGATCTGGGTTAGGGTTATGGGCTGCTTGCTCCCAAATGTCTTGAATATCGACTGCCCATGGGTCAGCCAACAATTGATCAATTGTTTCGACTTCTTTGCTGGATTTGGTCAGTTAAAAAGCTCCTTTCACATTCCCTTAGTTCAGTCATCGCCAATTCAGCCACTCAAGATGCCTATTTTTGCTTCTAAACGATTTTAAACCAGTTTTAATATAATTATGTGTCGAACACTCAAAACGGCTTAGATGAGCTTATATGCTGTTTAATTCTAAAAGCACTCATTGTCAGCGTTTTGCTCTTCGGGGTGTTTGGCCGCATATTTTCTAGCCGCTTGTTTATTCCACCAAACCCCAAATAGGTTTTGCATGGTGCCGTACAGGTAGTTTTCAACGTTCTTAATGTGCTTCTCATTGCTTCTAAGAGCGTTAAAGTAGCGTCTCAAGGCTTTGGTCATTAAAGGCTTCAGCTCCTCATCATCAAGTGGGATTAGGACCCCAATATCCTGATGATCCTTCTCAACTCGGTACTTAGCATTTAAGATAATGCCGATGAAGCGACGCATTTGTTGTGGGGTTCGGCACCAAAAGCTAAGTAGTTGCACAGCTTCGGGTTCTAAGAAAACTGGTAACCCACTGTCTTCATCAGTTAAGAAGTCCTTAGCATGTTTCACGAGATCATGGTTTTGCTTTTCTAGTTCTGCTGGTGAGAATTGGGCTGTGGAAAAGTCCAACTTTTGAGTATCTATATTATATCTATTAGTATCTAAATTATTAGTATAGTCTAGATTGTGACTCTTTTTGACACTTTCGCGTGTACCAAGGGTTCGTGGCTCTTGTTGCCGAGATTTTGTATAAATGTCTGTTGCCGTAACTTCTAAATCTGCTAAATACAATCTATTTGGTTCATTTTTACCAGTTTTGGGATTAAAGTGCATGGTTTTCTGAAATAATAATCCTTGGTTTTCAAGTTCATTTTTTACCCTAATCACTTTCTTTTTTGACCAGCCCATAAGATCTGTTAGTTCTTGATTTGTAAAAATGAAATAAACCCGGTTATCTTCATCAACCCAGTTGTTTTTCAATGAATAATCTAGTCTATCGCGTAAAATCATATATCCTAATTTTGCACTATCACTTAATGTCTTATATTGAGATCCATAAATTAAAACCTGTGGGAATTGGAAAAAACGAGTTGCATAAGCTTTTTCCGACTCAATAAAATTGAAATGAGTTTGATTCATTATAAAACTTCCCTTCTCAACTGACACATACTGTCTCGAAAGAGAGTTGCTAAAACATTAGATTTGCTTTAAAATACAAATCTGATATGCTTTAACTAAATTACAAAGCATTCATTTAGCCGTGAGGGCTTTGTAATTTACCAGCATGTGTCTATTCTTGGTTGCCCATTCGGCAACTTTTTTAATTTCTAACAACAAAAAATGGACTAAATAGCTTCGGTTAGCTACTTAGTCCATTGGCTTTGATTTGTTTTCAACTATCCTTCACTTGTCCTCTAGGACTGGTTTGTGGTATAATTAACCTACAAATTAAGAACAATATTCAGTCGATTTTCACCGCCAAGTTAAAATCGACTGAATCTAAGTAGCTGTCTGATAGCTACTTGCTAAACAGAAAAAGTCCCTGATTCCCCGTGAATCAGGGACTTTTTCTGTTTAGCTTTATCTTCTATTCGGTTGTTAAATTAGTTTTAATCTAGCATAGTGCTTATCTTCCAGCAACATTATTTGATCTTGTATACTTTACCAGCTCTTAGTTTGGAACCAACAAGCGATTGAATATACTAGCAAATATTATTCAATCGATGTTTTAATTAAATTAACCAAAAAATGTAACATTTATTGTAGTTGCTGTTGTACTTATGCATTTTCTAGCTGATCATAATTATAGATTGAACTCTTTTTTCAATAGCTGTTCTAAATATCTGGAAGCTGTTAACTCTTTTCCTTTGGCACGTCTGGCCAATTCATTAGCAACGTTTTGTTTTAAAGTATAAGACTTTGAAACTCTAGGTGTAGGAGGTTCATTTGTTATTGGATTGCTGTTCATACTGTTTTTTAATTGGTCCATTTTATCTTCAAATGCCATGATGTTGATCCTTTCGATAGCATATCATACTATGTCATAGCATGATATGATTATTGCTTAGTAAACGTATCAAATATTTTGTCAATTTTCTCAAAAAATTCCCTTGCTTTTGGAGTTGAGCTTTTGCCTTTTTCCATGTTGATCAGTGGTTCATGATTAAGAGTTGTTTTATTGAATACTTCTCTTTCAGGAATTAAGGCAATGGTTCTGGGATCTTTTTTCATTTGTTCCACAAATTCATGTGAAGATTTAGTATTATGTTTTATTCTATTTCCAATAAATTTTAGTTCTGCTGTGATAAAGCTTTTACGACTTTCAACATTAATTACTTCTTGCTTTAATTGTTCCATTCTTAATTCCAAATTACTTTTGGAAATAAAACCGTATTCACTTGGTTCAATCGGACTAAATACTAAATCTGAAATTACAATCATATTTTGCGTGATTGTCGAAAAATCCGGATGTGTGTCGATTAATACATAGTCAAATTTTTTCAGTTTGTCATAATTGTCTGAGAACCACATGTACATTAGTAATTCTTTGTTGGCTCTCGTTTGAAGATCATTGTTGACCATATCTAAATTCATAGAAGCAGGAATAATTGATAAGTTTTTGTGCAATTCAATAATTTCTACTTTTTCACTATCTTTTGTAAAAATGTTAGCTAAGGTGCCATGGTCTTTATAAATATCATAGGTTTGGGTCAGACTACATTGGTGGTCGCTATCAATCAGCAAAACGTTATAGCCTTTGCTAGACAGCCATTCACTATAATTGAAAGTTAACGTTGTTTTGCCAACCCCTCCCTTAATAGCAGAAAAAGTAATTATTTTCATAGGGCGCCTCCTTGTTTGCAGTTAAAGCATATCATAGCATGATATGCTATGCAATGACTGAATATAGCACAGCATGTTTTTTATATCTTTTTTCTTTGTTGTGTATGTTTGCTAATGTCCGTCTTTCTAGTAGCTTCTGGTCTCACCGAAATGATTTAAATAAGTAAATGGCCAATTGTTAGGTAGTAATGGTTGATATTCAAAAGGATAAAGCGATGAGTGGGGATAGAAACAAGCTTAATTAGAGGTTGTGTGTCCTAAATCTGTTTAGTTGTTATTCAAACTATTAGCTAATTGCTGAGCAGCCAATAACATTAAATCCTTAATTTGCTCTGGTGACTCAGGCTGATCTTGCCTAACCAGACACGTAGAATATTGGTAAAACCACCTAGTTGAAAAGCCATCACATAATTCACTTGGGTAGGAGTGCCCTGAACATGCCAGGGAGCCGCAAACTGTTGATAACGGGGGATTGCTTTTTGCTACCAAATTTCATTCATGTGATCAAATAAGCCTTGGCGGATCAATAATTGAATTAAATCCCGTTTTCGCCAGGCAAATTCTATAATTAATCCGAACAGAAATTAAAAAGCCCAAAGCAATCACTTACAATGGTAGTAGCTAATTCCAACCAATATAGGGAGTGATTACTTTGGGTACACCC
>NZ_RHOP01000024.1 GCF_003946575.1 Companilactobacillus jidongensis
AGTGATGTTTTTTTTGCATTAAAAGAGTATAAAAAAACTGGTATTGATTATTCATCAATACCAGAAAGTATAGGACCAATTTTTTATTTATTGTGACGGAACTTAGATGGTGTGTAACCAGTATATTTTTTAAAAGTCTGACTAAAGTAACTCATACGCGTGAATCCTAATTCATTGGATACATCTTGGATGCTCATTTCCGTATCCTTAAGTAAAAACATTGCTCTTTGAACTTTTCTGGCATTCAAATAAACTGAAAAGCTTAACTTAGTTTCTTTTTTAAATAATTTACTGAAATAATAATCAGATAAATAAACTCGGTTCGCAACTTGGTCCAGCGTTAACCGCTTGTCCAAATTATCATCGATGAATTCAACGGCTGTGATGATTGCTCGATTGGATGTCGATAAGCCCTTCAATTGTTGCAAGGCCATCGCCTCACTGTCATCTAATTCCTCGATCATGTCGTCAACATTGACCGGTTGTTTGACCAAGAAATCATCGATTCCACGATTTTCGATTAATAAACGCGCCATATTCTCGAACAAGTACTTCAGGAATTCAGCTTGTTTCTGTAATCTCTGTAATAACAACAGACTCTCCGGACTAGGTTTACCAGAAACATCATGGGCAACGTAGATTTTACCGACCATTTGATTAATGTTTGAAATACGGATCGGTACATCGGTCAGTTCAATATTGTACTTGAATCGATCGGTACTTAACTGCGCAAAATTTTTAACCTTACTCAAATCAGCAAGAATACTTTTTTCTGAAGTCTCACCCAAAGCGTTTGACATCAACTTGTCATTATTGTCTAACACAAAAATAACCAGATCATTTGTTCTGGCATAATTTTGCAACACTCGTATTAAAGTTTTCTCGTTGCTGGAAAGAAGAGTTGCTAGATCAAATTCTTCCATTTTAATCCGTCCTGTCTTTTGGCTTTACTTATACTAATTATAATACGATAGGTATATTGTTCAATTATTTATTAATTACTTTATTTAAATATTTTATGAGAACGTCAGCATTGTTGTGTTCTTCGTCTTTTGCGCCATACAAAATTAAGACATCTTGATCTTTTAATGCCGTTATAACGGTAGAAACAAATTCTTTGGTATAGTCATTATTCTCAATTTCTGACAAATATCTCTTTTCGAATTCAGGAAATTTATTTGGATCATGATCAAACCACTTACGTAATTCAGGTGTTGGCGAGATATCCTTAGCCCAAAGGTCCAAGTTGGCACGTAATTTGGACATACCCCGTGGCCAGAGCCGATCAACTAAAATTCTATATCCGGCGGGCAATTCCTTGTTATAGATACGTTTGAGAACTATTTTTGTCATTTTATTCTCGACCTCTTTTTGAATTAATCTCTCTATAATTGTATCATAGCTATCGTTAGTCATTTTATAGGAGGATTTATGCAGTCTGCAGAAGAAATAATATCGTTTCAAAATGTAGCAAAGAATTACCGCGGTGGCAATGATGCTGTCGAGGATATTAACATAACTGTTAATAAGGGGGAATTCGTTTGTCTGATCGGAACTTCTGGTTCTGGTAAGACGACAACTATGAGAATGATCAACCGCATGATTGAACCTAGTCGTGGCAAAATCATTTTTAAGGGAAAAAATCTTAAGACATTCGACCCAGTAAGACTACGACGTACAATTGGCTACGTTATTCAAAATAACGGACTAATGCCTCACATGACCATTAAGGACAATATCACCCTAGTACCCAAGCTGCTCAAGTGGCAACAGGATAAAATGGACCGTAAGGCTAAAGAATTAATAAAATTGGCTGACTTGCCTGAAAGCTATTTAGATCGTTACCCTGCCGAGTTATCTGGTGGGCAGCAACAAAGAATCGGTGTCGTTCGTGCTCTAGCCGCCGATCAAGATATCATACTGATGGACGAGCCCTTCGGTGCGCTTGATCCAATTACGCGTGACGACTTGCAGGAACTTGTTAAACATTTGCAAGAAGAACTTGGAAAGACAATTATCTTCGTTACGCACGATATGGATGAAGCTCTGAAGCTCGCAACTCATATCGTCATCATGGACAGCGGTCACGTTATTCAAGATGATACACCGGATAATATTTTGCAGCACCCTGGTAATGACTTCGTTAAGGAATTACTTGGTGAGGAACGTTTATTACAGGCTCAACAAAACACCCTTTCTGTTAGTGACATCATGTCGAAAAATCCAGCTAAGATCACTCTTGGGCAATCATTGGCTGAAGCAATTCGTGAAATGAGTTATCGTCACGTTGATACATTGTTGGTTACTGATGACAATAACAAACTAAAAGGTTTCATCGATCTAGAGACGATTAACGACCGTTACTCGAAGTATTCTAATGTCTCGGACATTTACCAGGCCAATCGTTTTAAAGTCAAGACAACGTCATATTTGCGTGATACGAGTGAACGTATCCTTAAACAAGGCTACAAGTACGTACCTGTCATCGACGATGACAACAATTTGATTGGTATCGTCACTCGTGCATCCCTCGTCAACATCATTTACGATGCCATCTGGGGTAAAGAAGAATTGGATAATCCTGATAACATCAAATTACCCGATACGATTGCAAAGGAGAGTGATAATGCATGATTTCTTTTCTGAACCAACATGGCTCTGAATTGATAATCAAAACCTGGGAACAGATCTACATCTCAGCTTTTGCCATTATCCTCGGCATAATCGTTGCTGTACCACTTGGCATTTTATTGACACGTTATGACAAAACTGCCAAATATGTAATGTCGATCTCCGGAATGTTGCAAACCATTCCTTCACTAGCACTATTAGCTTTGATGATCCCGATCTTTGGTATCGGAAAAGTTCCCGCCATCGTAGCGTTATTTATTTATTCACTACTACCAATTTTGCGTAATACCTATATCGGTATGAAAAAAGTTAACGCAAATTTGATCGACGCCGCTCGTGGTCTGGGAATGACAACGATGCAGTCCATTTTTAAAGTTGAAATACCAATGTCCATGCCTATTATAATGTCTGGTATCAGGCTCTCAACTGTTTATGTTATTTCTTGGTCTACTTTGGCGTCGTACATCGGTGCCGGTGGATTAGGTGATTTCATCTTTAACGGACTGAATCTATATAATCCTAGTTTGATCATCGGTGGTACGATTCCGGTTACCATTTTGGCTATTCTGGCTGATTATTTATTAGGAATATTCGAGAAAAAAGTTACACCAAAAACGAAACGTAGTGAGGTGTAATCATGAAAAAAATATTCAAAAAAATCATTACATTGATTTCACTAACTACAATGCTCTTAGTCTCTGGATGTGGCTGGCCCGGACTTAGTTCCGGATCAAAAGATACGATTCGAGTTGCTAGTCTATCGACAACAGAGTCAATGATCATGTCTGAGATTATCATGGAACTGATCTCACACGAAACTAATTATCACACTGAAATCGTCAATAACTTGGGGTCTAACCAATTGGTCCATGCAGCGTTGATGCGTAATAACGCCGATATAGCGGCCGAGAATTTCACTGGTGACGAACTTATCGCCACCTTGAATCACAAACCTATCAGCAATCGTGTCAAGGCTAATCGCACCGTTACAAGACTCTACAAACAACGCTTCGACCAAACTTGGTTCCCCACTTATGGTTTCGCCAATACATACAACATGTTAGTCACACAAGAAATGGCTAAAAAATATAACTTGCACAATATCAGTGACTTGAAAAAAATTGCTCCAAACATCAATATTGGCGCTGATAATATCTGGATCAATCGTCCTGACGATGGTTACCCAGCTTTTTCACGTGCTTACGGATTTACCTTTAAGCGTGTCTATCCCATGCAAGTTGGCTTGGTATACTCAGCTGTTGCGGCAGGAAAAATGTCTGCTGTTCTCGGTTATTCGACCGATGGACGAATCAAGAGTTATAACTTGAAGATCTTGCCTGACAACAAACACTTCTTCCCACCATATGATACAAGTATGGTCGTCAATAATAGCTTGTTGCGCAAGCATCCTGAACTCAAACCTTTACTACATCGCTTAGATGGAAAAATCTCATTGTCACAAATGCAAACCATGAATTACGAAGTCGATAATAATCTCCGTGAACCGGCAGATGTCGCACAAGAATTCTTACAAAAACATAATTACTTTAGGGGTGAAAAATAATATGGCTGACCAGCCGTTATGGAGACAATTAATTTTTTATTTTACTCACAATGGAATTTATATCTTAGAACAATTTTGCCGTCACTTCTTGATCTCATTCTATGGGGTCTTGATTGCCGCAATCATCGGGATTCCTTTGGGAATCTATATCGCTAATCATTACAAACTTGGTAACTTCATTATCAGTATCGCTAACGTTATCCAGACAGTCCCTTCATTGGCGATGTTATCAATTATCATGCTGGTGCTGGGCTTAGGACCAAATACAGTTATCGTGACGATATTCTTATACTCGCTGTTACCTATTCTCAAAAACACTTACACAGGAATGAAGAATGTTGATCCCAACGTCATCGATTCTGCTCGCGGTATGGGAATGACCGGCTTACAACTACTCTACATGGTTAAGCTACCATTGGCAATGTCCGTTATCATGTCAGGAATTCGTACCGCTATGGTCGTTGCCATCGGTAATACTGCCATTGGTTCCTTCGTTGGTGCTGGTGGACTGGGAGACCTGATCATTCGTGGTACAAACGCCACTGACGGTGCCCCTTTGATTTTAGCTGGAGCATTGCCAACTGCTCTTATGGCTGTCATTACTGACTTACTAATCGGGTTACTTCAAAAGTATTTCGAACCAACGAACTACATGAAAAAATAATATTTAGCACTCGACAATTAAGAGTGCTAAATATTTGAATTCCCCCCCGAACAGGTACTACAATGTATTTGTAATGAAGGAGAGGAAGTAATTGATATATGAGTAACGAAATTATGGATCGTCCAAATGACCTTACAAGAGACTGGTTTGATACAAATTGGATGAATAGCTTTCCAACATTCTTTAGGGACGCTAATACCGATACAACACTAAAGACAGACATTAAAGAATCTGACAAAGCCTATGAAGTTCATGTAGATATGCCAGCGTTCGATAAGAAGAATATTGACATTAATTATCAAAATGACACACTAACAATCAGTGGTCACCGTGACAGCTTCAACGATCATGAGGATAAAAACGGCGATATGATTATGAGTGAACGTTCAGGTGGACGCTTCTCAAGACAATATCATTTACCAGCAGTTGATGAGAATAACATCAAGGCTGATTATGTTGATGGTGTTTTGAAAATTGATTTGCCAAAGGTCGAAGATAAAAAAGATCTTGGACATCATATAGATATCAATTAAAACGTTTAAAAAGTAAAAAGCTGTACATTCGTTGGAATGTACAGCTTTTTTTATGCCTTTTTCCGCATATTATAAATAAATACCAAAACCATCCAGAACAATGCCGTAAAGATCATTGCCATTCGTGTTTGCTTAATGATGATTAACAATACCAAAATTCCAATAAAGAATGCCAAACTAAAATAATTAGTATAAGGATATCCTGGCATCTGATAAGCACTCAAATTTTTAGTTCTGTGGCGGTAAACCACATGGGTCCACAATAAAACGATCCAAACAATAATAAAATTAATTGTTGATACCGTTGAAATCAAACTGAAAACACTTGCCGGCATGAAGTAATTCATCAATACAATAATTAACAATGCCGCTCCAGAGAACATCAAGGACCAAATTGGAACGCCGTTACGGCCGACCATTGCCATCTTCTTAGGTGCGTTTCCTTTGATGCTCAGACTATACAATGTTCGACTCGTACTGAACAAGCAACTATTGGTAGCTGATAACGCTGCTGTCAAAACTACAAAATTCAATATCCCAGCCGCACCTTTAATACCGATACCAGAAAACACTTGAACAAACGGACTGACATCAGTCGTGATATGGTTCCAAGGATAAACTGCCATGATGGCAATCATTGATCCAACATAGAACAAACCAATTCTAATTGGCACGGAATTGATAGCCTTAGGTAAATTGATCTCAGGATTATCAGTTTCACCAGCTGTAATACCGACCATTTCTATTCCTACGAAAGCAAAAACTACCATTTGAAATGATAATAAAAATCCCGTCAATCCAGTTGGGAATAACCCACCATGATTCGCTAAATTAGCAAAACTAGCGTGCCCCCCATTAACTGGCATATGGAATATTGCCATCACAAAACCAACTACAACTAAAACAACGATAGCAATGACTTTGATCATCGAAAAACTCGACTCCATTTCACCAAATAACTTCACGTTCACAAAATTAATTGCAAACAAAATTACTAGCACCGTCAAAGCCGTTAGCCACTGTGGAATTTGTGGGAACCAATATTTAATATAGATACCAGTAGCCGTAAGATCTGCCATCGCTAGCGTTATCCAGCAAAACCAGTAAGCCCAACCAGTTACAAATTCAAATTTATTACCTAAATAAATGCGAATAAAATCTAAGAATGAATGCTTCGATGTATCTGACAATAGTAGCTCACCGATAGCTCGCATCATAAAAAAGCAAAATAGTCCGGTAATCAAATACGAAAAGATGATTGATGGACCAGACTTGTGTATTGCCTCACCAGAGCCTAAAAATAGTCCTGTACCAATCGCCCCACCGATTGCAATCATCTGTATATGTCTACTTCCTAATGACCTAGAAAGAGTTTGTTTCTCACTCATAGTATCAGCCCCTATAGTTTTTTTATCAAAAAAAGACGCCACTAATACATTTCTGTATCAGGGACGTCGTAACGCGGTTCCACCCAAATTCGCAATTTCTTGCATCTCTTATGCTCGATAGCGGGAGCAAACCACTTTGCCATTGAATACGTACTGAATCTCAGCTAATTTCAGCATCTCTGTTTTTATTTTTGTGATAAATAGATAACATGACGATCCAGAATACAACCGTGACCATCATCGGGATTCTCGTTGTTTTAACGAATAGTAATAGAACTAATATTGCAAAGAAAAATATCAAACTAATGTAATTGCTAAAAGGATATAATGGCATCTTGAAAATTTTGATACCATTAGGATTTTTCCTACGAAATCTTAAGTGAGTCCAAATCAAGATCATCCAAACAATGATGAAATTAATTGTTGAAACAGTTGAAATTAAACTGAAAACACTTGATGGCATAAAAAAGTTCAACGCAACGATGAGTAATAATGCCGCCGTTGAGAAAATCAATGCCCAAACCGGCACGCCATTTCTTCCTATTAACTTGAACTTACGAGGTGCATTCCCCTTCAAGCTCAAGCTGTATAGTGTACGGCTGGTACTGAATAGACAACTGTTAGTGGCAGACAACGATGCGGTTAGAACAACAAAATTCAATATTCCAGCCGCACCATTGATCCCAATACCGGAAAAAACTTGGACAAACGGACTTGAATTTGTTGAAATCTTATCCCAAGGATAAACACTCATGATAGCAATCATTGATCCAACATAGAACAAGCCGATTCGTATCGGCAAACTATTGATGGCTTTGGGCAAATTGATCTCTGGATCCGCAGCTTCACCAGCAGTCAATCCGACCATCTCGATACCGACAAAGGCGAAGATAACCATTTGAAATGACATTAAGAAACCTTTTAATCCGGTTGGAAAAAAGCCACCCTGATTGACCAGATTAGCAAATGTCGCATGGCCGCCTTGAACTGGTGCACCGTAGATCGCCATTCCACAGCCAACTGCAACTAAGGCAATGATAGCGATGATCTTGATCATCGAAAAACCAGTTTCCATTTCGCCGAATAATTTGACATTCACAAAATTCATTGAGAACAAAACTAACAGAATAACTAGTGCTGATAACCATTGGGGCACTCCCGGGAACCAATATCTGATATAAATACCTGAAGCAGTAAGATCCGCCATGGCGACTGTGATCCAACAGAGCCAATAGGCCCAGCCAGTTACGAATTCAAATCTATCGCCTAAATAAATTCTGATGAAATCTAGGAATGAATGCTTAGTTGTATCTGATAGTAATAATTCACCGATAGCTCGCATCATAAAGAAACAAAAGAATCCGGCAATCATATATGCCAAAATGATCGATGGTCCGGCTTCGTGAATGGCACTACCTGAGCCTAAAAATAATCCTGTACCAATCGCTCCACCAATGGCGATCATTTGAATATGTCGACCCTCAAGCGATCTTGAGAGTGTTTGTTTGTTAGAGCTACTTTCCATAATTAACTTCCAATCTAATCTGCGTTGAAAATAAAAAAGACGCCTCTAATACATTTCTGTATTAGGGACGTCTTCAACGCGGTTCCACCCAAATTTGCAATTTCTTGCATCTCTTGTGCTGATAAAGGTAAGCGACCTGTAAAAATAAAACACCATTTTCACTGTTGACTTTCAGCCTAGATCAACATCTCTTTGAGTGAACATGTGTATAGTATAAGTGGTATAAGATTAAAATGCAACTAACAATATAAAAAATAAATTAATCTAGACCAATTTAAAAATATGAAAGTTCACACTTTTTTCATATTTTAGAATTATTTAATTCATAAATTTTGGTTATGATAGTACTTGTAGATGAGAGATATAAAAAATCCCTTTTCTCACCCCCCTATAACATATATATTTAATCCCCTAAGAAAGCATCCCTCCCCAGGATGCTTTCTATTTTTTTATTTTTGAGTATCAACCAGTAGTAGTTATCCCAAAAATAAGTTATACTAATAAGCGTGGGATGAATTAGTTATCCCCAGGGAGACAACTATTGTTGTCGTATTAAAATTGGACACAGAATTTAAAATTATAAAAAAGACTTATCATTAAAAGTTGGCTATCCAAGATTCACAATATTTTCATAATTAACAAACAAATACTTCATGATAGGCCTGTATTATATAAATTGTAGATAAGAGATACAAGAAATCCCTTTTCTCATCCCCCCTATAACAATATTTAATCCCCTATAAAAAGACCACTCTTCCCCGGAGTGGTTTTTTTATTTCTATGAATTTCAAAACACTGATATAGCAGTATTTTAAAAATAAAATATATCAATAGATTTCGCGAAATATCAAAAAAGTGAGTCACGATTGAGTCACCAAGATAATAGAAGAATGGCCGTGAGAAACGTGTTATCGTTAGTCAAAATGACTAGCGATTTTTTGTATAAAAACCGATTTATTTTCCTACTATTATTAGTTTTATATAAATATAGAAAGGGGGTGATGAATATGGATCGTTCAGACCTTCAAAAACGAAAAAAGAGCCCACACCAACTTAGTCATTGCAGTGATATAGTTAATAGTAGCTCTTATAGCATTCTTCAGAGGAGGTTTGCGCCTCTTTACTGTACATGAATCATATCATCAAATAGAAGGATAATAATACTATGAAAATTGAAACAAAACAAAAATTGACAACAATAATTTTAGTTGTTGGATTAACATTATCAATAATCACTCTCATAAAAAAAACAGAGGTAATCAATGACTGAAAATAAACAAACAATTGCTAATAAAAAATGGCAAGACAAAAACCGCGAACATACTCGATACTTAAGAAATAGATCAGCTGCTAGAAATTTCATAAAAAAACAAGCCGAACTAGATGATATTGCAGAATTAAAAGAGTTAATAAAAAAACGTGAGAATGAATTAATTATATGAAAAGCATCATAGCTACCGTTAAATTTTTAACTGATTACAATTTCATAAAATCACTTAGAAAATTATTCTTTTGGCTGATAATTATCACATTTTTCATTTCTACAGATTTATGTGCTACATTCCTGCTATTGTGGTTATTATTTTGGATAATCTCAATATTACATTTATATTTAACGCGCAAATAACCCTCTATCAATTGATAGAGGGTTATTTGTGTCAGTGGTTTCCACCGCCAATTGTATATGTAGCTTCAATATATTGATTAGTAGCAACTTGCATATAATTTCCAATTTATCCACCGTGGAATAGCTTTAGTCTTCATCTTACTTTGATGGATATACCCGCAAACTTCAATATCTATTAGAAAAAAGTGGCATATTAATTGCATCTGGAAGTGCATTCCTGCTTTGATATAATTTAATTAATTATATTATGGGGGAATTTATTATGAACAATGGGGAATTTCATTCTAGATCAGAAAAACATAGACGTCAGCACAAGATAAAAAGGCCATTTTATAAAAAATCGTGGTTTATAGTTCTAATGTCCTTGCTAGCTATCGTTATTTTGGTTAATATTTTCTCGCCAAACAAAAGTGAAGATGAAATATATTTAAAAATTAAAAATCAAAACGTTACATTAAACAATAAAATAAGAGCAGATATTAAATTTGACACTAATCCTGATAATAAATTTAAATTAACTGACAGTAATGGCGATTTAGTATATTCTGACCGTGCAACAAATAGGAAATGGGATACATTAACCATGGTTATGTCGGGTAAATATAAATTGACTGTGTATAAAAATGGCAAATCGTTATCAAAAAAAATAACTGTTAAGCCACTTATTATTTCAACTAAGCAAAAGCCATCTACCGATAGTAAAGAAAATTCTAATGTAAGTACGGGTAGTGCTGACGAGGTTCCTGTAGAATACTCCAATGCGTTTGTTCAAGCAAGACAATATTCGGATATGATGAGCATGTCTAAACAAGCTATATTTGAACAACTAAGTTCTCCGGACGGTGGCAAGTTTCCGACTGAAGCAGCACAATATGCTGTAGACAATTTACAAGCTGATTATAATAAAAATGCACTAGAATCAGCTAAGACTTATCAAAAAGAAATGAATATGTCCAATGAAGATATTCGTCAGCAGTTAGCATCTCCAGATGGTGGTAAATTCACACAAGCTGAAGCTAACTATGCAATAGCACATTTAAGTGATTAATATATCAAAATCATGAAAGTAAGTGATGCCCCACTCTAAAACGTCCACACGGCATCAGGAAAAAACAAATGATATCAATAACACAGTACAAAACTAAAAAGGTAAAGTTTATCTATGATAATCCCATAGAAGAGATAATTGTGCCAAAATGATAAGAAGAGATATCTGATTTATTTGACAGCAATTTTTTGAATCATGATGAATTAGAATATTATTTAGAATGTATCAACGATAAATAGTAAAGCAAAAAAAACAGCTCTGTACAATGTACAGAGCTGTTTCGGTGGTAAGGTGCGAAGATCTTCCAAACGCTTGCGCGCCGA
Source organism: Companilactobacillus jidongensis (assembly GCF_003946575.1). Classification (GTDB taxonomy): domain Bacteria; phylum Bacillota; class Bacilli; order Lactobacillales; family Lactobacillaceae; genus Companilactobacillus; species Companilactobacillus jidongensis. Next base: position 11,304 of record NZ_RHOP01000024.1, read on the forward strand.
CCTCTTACCCTTACCTCGGTTTGGCACCATTTGTAAGTATGCCTGTTATATGCCAACAAGTCAATTCAAAATTTCATCGATCTCATCTTCATAATCAGTTGGATCCTCTAATTTACCCCGACGAATGAACTTTGAAGGGATCGACTTCTTGATGATCTCGTCCTTAAACAACAAATTAAAAGCTTCTTCACCTATATCTTCTAATCGATGATCTATAGTTGAAAAATTCATTAAAAATCCAATCGGCAAATTCTCTTGTCCAATGACTTCAACATCTTCACGATGTAATTCTTGCAATTGACGCATGGCTCCAGCTGCAATCTCATCGCCATTGCTAAAAATAACTTGAAGTTTTTTATCATAATTCAAAAATTGAGCTGTGGCGGTTATTCCGTCAAACATCGTTCTTGATTCTCTAAACAGCAATTGGTCATTAATTTCTTCACCAAAAACTTCTCTATATGCTTCGGTCGTTAGCAAGGCACTCTGACTAGTATTCTCACTTCGACTGACCGTCATACCTATATGTGTGTATCCGCTGTTCTTTAATACTTTCAAGGCTTGTACAAATGAATCTTTGCGGTCAGTAAAAGCGCTGGAGATAGGATAGTCAAACGTATTTTCGCAACAGGTTATTGGTCCAAATTTTTGATATTCAACAATTTTGTCGAACGAAATCGAACGAGAAGTAAAAATTAGTCCATCAAATGCATGATGCTTAAGCATATCCAAGAAATATATTTCTTGATCCTGATTATAATTCGACTGCAAAAGAGTCGCTTGATAGTTATGAGCAAAGGCCGCACTGATGATTGAATCAGCCAATTTCTGAAAATATGGATGGTTGATATATGGCAAAACTATTCCAACTCGAGATGTCTTACCTAGGCTAAGTGCGCGTGCCATATCATTTCGTTGATAATTCAAACTTTGCATGGCATCTTCAATGTCTTGTTGAGTTTTTGCGGATACATAGCCTTGATTATTAATAACCCGCGAAACTGTCGATATAGAATGTCCAGATACTTTGGCCACATCACGAATATTTGACATATTTTTCCACCTTTCTTCACTACTACTAATATAACTTATCGAACCGGTTCTATATCAACAATTCGTTAAATTGTCTATTCTAGTAAATTAATATTAAATATTTTGAGATTGTTAGCTTACGTTCTTGATATTTTTAAATTTATATCAAGTTAAAAGGCAATTTTTGAAAAAGTTCACACTTTCTTCACATTTAGAAAACAAATGATTCACACTTAGCCTGTATATTAGTACTTGTAGATGAGAGACATAAGCCTTTCACCTCATCCCCCCTATAACATATATTTAATCCCCTAAAAACACTTAAGAAGCATCCCTCCCCAGGATGCTTCTTTTATTTTTTATTAGAAATATATTTTTTAAAATGGTACACTAAGTACCTAATTTAATAGTGCGTATAATTAATCAGCACACCAACCGAGATAAAACTCGTTTGGCGTGCTTTTTTCTTTTTGCACTAAAACAATAAAGGAGTGTTCTATTTTTGGAATTTCAACAAAGACTACCGCATAACTTGCGAGAAACAATCATCTTCATGGCAATAATCTCAATCATTTCCGTAAACATCATTGCACCAGTAATAACTGGCTTGGAAATTGGCTTTTCAATTTCTCATTATTTGATGGTTCTAAAACAATTACCATTACTTTGGCTAAGCGTGATCATTCTAGTAGTTGCGACACAGAAACCAGCGGAAAAACTAGGCAGTTATTTCTTAGATAATAATTCAAGTTTTCGTTCCACCATGTTTATCAATGCCGCCTGTAATGTATTATTGATGTCACTAGTATTAACAATTGTTGGCACTTGGATCGGTACCGGCAATATCACGATGGATCCAATCGTTAATTTCTTCGCCAAATGGCCACGCAATTATACGATTGCCTTAATCATTGAAGCATTCGTTGCTCAACCAATTGCTCGTGGTGCCATGTCACTGATGCATCGTCAAATGGTTTTAGACTAAATCGATAAACAAAAAGTAGGACTCAATGTCCTACTTTTTTTGACCAAAATGAATTGCGGCTGCCTTAAACATCAAGTCTTTGACTTTAACATTTTCAAATCCAGCCTGATGATACATATCAATTAATTGTGTAATACTGACAAATTTATTAACTGAGTCGTCCAAATATTGATATTCATTTTTTTTAGAAACAAAAAGTTTACCCATCATTGGCATCAGCTTATTAAAATACACTTGCCACCCTAGGCGAATCACCGGAGTCTCGACCTTGTAAGCTTCTAAACAAACTATCTGACCACCCGGTCTGAGAACCCGATAGATTTCCTTTAGAACCGCATTAGCATCTGGCACATTGCGCAGGCCAAAACCTATTGTAACAACGTCAAAGCTGTTATCGAGAAAAGTCAGGTTCATCGCATCACCCGCTAACAATTCAACGTTTTCTAATCCGGATTTCCCAACTTTACTTTGACCGATCTTAAGCATTTCTTGACTAAAATCCATGCCAGAAACTTTTGCCAGCGGAAATCTTTTCCCTAATAGGATGGTCCAGTCGGCCGTTCCACAGCAAAGATCCAAGATACGTTTAGGGTGATTATTGATCATGTCAGTTGCTTTAGTACGCCATTTACTGTGTGTTCCCAAGCTCATGATCGAATTCATCTTATCGTAATCAGTCGCAATAGAATTAAATACATTTCTGACATCGTGTTCAGGAACCTTATTCGTTAAAGCCAAAATTACACCCCGCTTTAATCTATGTCATTCTTTCTTCCATAGTAATTCAAATACTTGTGTCCAGATGCTGAAAGAGTGTACTTCGATACTCCCGCATTATCTGGTTGGATAATTGCTGAAATATCTTCAGCACCAGTTACAACCTTTAAGAATGATCGACTAACAAAACCGTGGCAAACAACCATGATTTTTTCGTCACCTTTCTTTGCCATATCATCCATGAAATCTTCAATACGCTTATAAACATCGGCGTATTCTTCACCGTCTTTGGCATATTTAGTATAGTTAGGTAATAAATAATTATTTTCATCAAATACTTCTGGATATTTAACTTTCAATTCAGCTTCTGACAATCCATCCCAACTACCGTAGTCAGCTTCATAAAGTCTTTTATCAAGTTTTACTTCATGAATTCCTTGGTTCAAGATTTCAGCAGTTTGCACAGCACGCCTCATCGGACTTGAATAAACTTCATCGAACATGTGAACATCAATGTGTTTCTCCAGTTCTTCAACCTGCTTAACTCCGTTGTCATTTAAGGGTTTATCAGTCGACATACCGTTGATACGGTTTTCATAATTAGTATCTGTTTCTCCGTGTCTTACAATGTACAATTCAACCATAGTATAAAAATTTTCTCCTCTTGTCAGCGCTTTACATTCATACACCTAAGTATTTCATTATTGACAATGCATTTCAACTCTATTATGATTAAGAAAATAAAATAGTCCTTTAACATTGGTCCCGTGAGGCTAAAAAGGTACACGTTAAGTCTTTTATTTCGTACAAACACGGGATAGAGGACTATTTTTTTGCAGAGAGCGGAGAAAGACGGGAGATTCTGAGCACTGCCTAAGATAACGAAGGTGCCAACGCAGTTGGCGCATTTGTTATCTGTAGCAGGCGCAGGAATCTGTCTTTCGGAGCTCGTTTTCGAAAACGAGTTGCGGCAAGCAAACCTCTGCGCTTACTACGACTAGCGACTTCACCACTTCGTGGCAAATCCGCTAGTCTAGGTAATGCTCAAGGTTTTAACGCTTGCCTCCACTCTCTAATACAAAATGGGGGAAAAGTATCATGGATGCAAACGACAAATCGTATCGGAATCCGGAAGCGGTTATCGACTTATACGAAAGGCCACCTTTGGGTAGTTGGTGGCTCTTATCATTACAGCACTTATTCTCAATGTTTGGAGCAACTGTTCTTGTACCGTTACTAATTGGACTGGATCCTGGTATTGCGTTATTCAGTTCAGGTATTGGTACCATCCTACATATTTTGATCACCAAGGGTAGAATTCCTGCCTACATGAGTTCAAGTTTTTCTTTTATCGTTCCTAGTATTGCTTTAATGAAGACTGCCGGTTACGCCGGAGTTGCGCAAGGTACTATCGCCGTTGGTTTGGTTTACTTGATCGTCGCTTCGATCGTAGCGGTTGCTGGATCAGATTGGATCGACAAAGCCTTACCACCTATCGTCGTTGGACCTATTATTATTGTTATTGGACTTTCAGTTGCTGGATCAGCCGCTGACAACGCAATGATGAACAATGGCCACTACGATTTGAAATTTTTCATCATTTCAATGATCACATTATTCTTAACTGTCTTATTTAATATGTATTTCAAAGGCTTCTGGAGTAATATTGCTATTCTTCTCGGTATTGTCTGCGGATATGCGATCTCCGTTGCTTTTGGTATCGTTGACTTCTCCAAAGTTGTCTCAACGCCTTGGTTACAACTACCACAATTTGAATTTCCATTCATCAGTTATACACCTAAGAAAATTTATTGGGATGCCATCTTGAGTTTTGCCCCAATCGCCTTTGTTACTATGGCTGAGCATCTGGGACACATTATGGTACTTGATGAATTGACTCACAGAAACTTCTTCAAGAATCCAGGACTTAATCGAACGCTTGCTGGTGATGGTACAGCTTCGATCTTCGCCGGTTTAGTCGGTGGACCACCAATTACATCATATGGTGAAAATATTGGTGTCATGGCCGTCAACAAGATCTTCAGTGTGTATGTTATCGTTGGTGCCGCTGTCTTCGCTGCCTTATTCGGCTTCGTCGGCAAATTAAGTGCTTTGATCCAAACTATTCCTGGACCTGTTATTGGTGGTATCAGTTTTGTATTATTCGGTGTTATCGCCTCTAGTGGTTTGAGAATCTTAGTTGATAACAAAGTTGATTTCAATAAAAAACACAATCTTATGATTGCGTCAGTAATTCTAGTTATTGGTATTGGTAATGCATACTTGAAGATTGGATCATTCCAATTCACAGGTATCGGTGTTGCGACTATCGTAGGTATTGTTCTAAACTTGATTTTACCTAAGAAAGCTTTATCAGAATAAAATTTAATGATTCAAGCGAGCAGATAGAACTTCTATCTGCTTTTTTATTTGCACACCAATATCAGTATCGGCCACTGTCTTGCGCTTGACTGACTGTTCAATCACACGCTTAGTCGACACAACATCAGTCATATCTTCGATAGCCCGTTTTCTGGTTGTAAATGGCTCATGCGTCACCAACTGTAATCCATAAGAATTAGACAGCAGTGTATAGCCACCGATGCCGGTCGTCTTATGGTACGGCTTAGACATTCCACCGTCGATCACAAAAATTTTTCCATTAGCCATGATCGGCGTATGACCAATCTTGACTGGAGTATGGCCATTGATAATGTGACCTTGCTCTGTATCAAGATCAAATTCCTTGAGTAATTTGTCAGCGAACCATTCTTCTTTACGCAAAGAATAGTAAGGATTTTTCTGTTCATGTTGCAATTCCTTATTGTCGATAAAATAACGTTCAAACGTAGTCATCGCCTCTTTACCAAACAATGGCGATAACTTTCCCGTCCAAAGATACCAGAGAATATCAGAATTGAAGCACTCTTCCGTCTGCGGTTTTTGGAAGGCACTCTTCAATGTTACTTCAAAGAAATCAAATAAACTCTTGCCTGAATATTCCTTGTCACCTAATTTGAGACTCAGCATTTCACCATCCTCATCAACTGGGACACAGCCATGAAGTAATAAGTTACCGTTATAACGAAGGTACATAGAACCATTATTCAACATATACCCCATATGATAACGAAGCTTTGGTGAAGCAATAAATTGTTGGATCAAGTTATCTAGAATCCTTTGTTCATTTTTGGTTAGTTTATAAGGATTATCAAAATCGACCAATTGGAAACAACCATCGGTAATATCATATTGTTCTCCATTGATCTTCACGTGTTTTTTATCGCTGCTTAACTTGCTTAGTAGCATTCGTGACTCCATCTTGAAGTCAGGATTGCGCTCAATGGCTGATCCTTCGAGTTTAAACTGCATGATGGCCATAGCTTGTTGAACACAGTTATTTCGTTTTTCTAGCTTCGAAGAAATCTGAGTTCCAGTGTCAGACTTAGGCTTGAAAGAATCTAACGGCTGGTAATTCTTCAAAGCAAACTTTTCCAGTTCTTCAAAATCAATTCCGTAAGAATCACTTAAAATATCCAAGTTATCGTAACGAGCACTGATACGCACTAAGTTAGCCATGCACAACTTGGAACCAGCAGCGCTGCCGATCCAAAGAATATCATGATTACCCCATTGGAAGTCGAGACTACCCCATCGTTTCATCAAATGTTCGATGATGAAATCAGGATGTGGTCCTCGATCATACACATCACCTATAATGTGCAAATGATCAACAACCAAACGCTGGATCGTATGACATGTCGATATAATGAAGGCGTCTGCCATATCCAAACTGATAATGTTATCCATTACTTCACGATAATATTGATGTTTAGTAGCATCAGTCGTATCAGCATATAATAATTCTTCAGTGATGTAGACAAAATCCGGTTTGATGGCTTTTCTGACTTTTGAACGAGTGTATTTATTGGCAGTGTATCGTAACATTTCAATCAAATTATTAAAGGTTGTCATATACCACTGACACAACTCTGGCTGAGTTTTGATATTTTTTTTAGTTTGCTTTAATATTTCTGAAGGATAGTAGATCAAGAAGGCTAATTTTTTTTGGCTTTCTTCAGTTAAGCGACCAGTAAACAATTCACCGATTTTTTGCTTAGTGTTACCTGATCCATTGCGGAGAATGTGTGCGAACTCGTCATATTCGCCATGAATATCACTGATGAACGCTTCAGTTCCTTTGGGCAAGTTGAGGATTGCCGACAGATTAATAATCTCTGATTTTATTTCATTAGTACTTGTGAATGTTTTTTGCATATTATGGACTATACCTTTCATTTATGAAATAGCTATCATTATTGGTAAATGTAGACATCTCGAACTATACCAAATGACAAATCATTTTACAAGAATCACAAAATCTTTTGCGTTAAAATAAATACATGGAGGTTTTTATATGACTTTAAAATTAGATTCCACAGTAACACTTAATAACGGCGTTGAAATGCCCCAATTAGGTTTGGGTGTTTGGAAAGTAAATAATACCGGCGCTTCTCAATCTGTTCAATGGGCCATCAAACATGGCTACAAAGCTATCGACACTGCCAAGCAATATGGTAACGAAAAAGGTGTCGGTGAAGGACTTCAAAAAGCTTTTGCTGATAATAGTTTGAAACGTGAAGATATTTTTTTAACTACTAAGATTTTTAATGGCGATGAAGGCTATGAATCAACCCTAGAAAATTTTGAAGGACAGCTTAAACGTCTGCAAACTAGTTATGTTGATTTATTATTGATCCACTGGCCAGTTAGTGGCAAGTACCTTGATACATGGCGTGCACTTGAAACAATTTATCGTGAAGGTAAGGCCCGCGCTATTGGCGTATCTAACTTCAATATTGCTAAGATGAAAGATGTTATCTTACATGCATCGATCAAACCTGCCGTTAATCAAATGGAATTTCATCCACTATGCCAAGAAGAAGACATCAAAGACTTCTGTGACAAACACAATATCTATCTTGAAGCTTGGTCCCCACTTGGTGGTGGAGCTGTTCTTGGTGACGAGCGTTTGAAGACTATCGCTGACAAATATCACAAGTCAGTCGCCCAAGTTATCTTACGTTGGGACTTACAACGCGATATCATCACAATCCCTAAGTCCGTTCATGAAGCACGTATCATTCAAAACACCGATATCTATGACTTTGAATTGAGTGACGAAGACGTTGAGCGAATCAACAGTTTTGACACTGACAAACGCAGCCTTTGGTATGGCGACTTCTTCTGGAATGGTAATCCCGATGGATTTACCGATTCAGTCGATGTTTGGGATGACTAATAGCCACTTCATCAAAGAGATAGACTAATTCACAATAGTAGAATATAATTGCCAAGAATTTAAAGAACTATCGTGGAGATGACAGTTTTGACTAACAAATCTGATGAATTATTCAAGAGCCTAAGTAAAGCCTACAGCAACACTGAAATAAAAAATAATCCCGTCTTTAAAAAAATTATTGAAGAAAATGCCGCAAAACTTGACGATGATAATAGCAACGAAAATTATTTAAAAGTCATCTTAAAATTTTCAAATGCAATTTCTCAATATTATCTAGAACATCACGAAATGCCTGCCGAAATGCTGACGATTTATAATCAAATAAAAGCCGACGTTCCTGAAGACAAGGCTCGGACTGATCAAATCCGCAAAAACGGACATGCATCCAGCCTTGCTGGTATGGGAATGGTGCTTTAATAAAGCAAAGTCCTCTGAATTTAATTTATAAATTCAGAGGACTTTTTTATTTCTCTTTAATTTTATCAAGATTAAGAGTCTTTTCATTTTGATGGCGATTCAAAACTCCTTCTTCAAAAATAATTGATTCTTCATTATCGATCAGCATGCCTGACAAATATGAACTTTGAATCAAATCAGTGAACTTCTCAGTTCCAGCAGCGATACCGACATTGGCCCAGACATCTGTATCCATCAAGTCGTTACCAACGACTGCCAATTCTTGAATCGCATCCATTTTATCTTTTTCAAGATACTTAGTCCGACTGTTGATTTTAGCAGTTGAAATCGAACCGTAACGCATATTGTAATCTTTCAAAATTGTTTGAACATTCCACTCGAAATCGGTTGAGGGACGAACGGTAAACTTGGCGTTGCCTCTACCTTCTAGTGCAACTCCAATTACACTGTCATTTTCAAATAAAGGAATCAGATATTTATTAAAAGATTGTTCAATGGCCCAGCTTTTGATCAACTTAGTTGGATCTCCATTGAAGTAAACTTCAAACGAACCGTTAGATAGTTCTCCAACAACAACGGTCTTCGAATAAACTGACTTAAAAGCATCTGAATCTAATAACGGTTGCTTATCTCCTCGCTGGAATCTTGAAACTAATGAATTATCTCTAAAGGGTGAATATTGTATGTCGATCTGTTCCAAATAGTGATTCATTTTTTCATAAGTATCGATCATAATATCATCATTTGCATCGTCTTTTTGATTAAACGCTAAACGAATTATAAAAGGAATGTTCATAGCGTTGATTGTTTTGGTTAAGAATTCGGTCATAGGCAGTTACTCCTTGTCATATTTTGTTATTTTTTAGTTTTTAAATTTTGTATTTTAATCGTGGTGTCTTTTTCGACTCCACAACTATATTGTAAAGGCATTGTGTGAACAAAATATGACGGAACTTAGAAAATTAATAAGTATTACCATGAAAATTCTTCAAAATAGATCTGACCAGACTTTGCACCTTGTGATTTCAAAAAGTGAATCCAATGATGCATCATCTTGCTAGGTCCACCAATTAGAAAGACTGTATTATTTTGCCAACCACGTGGTAACTCTTGTATCACCTGGTTGTTCTTAAATCTACCAACCTGAACTGAACAATCAATATTACCTAGTGTTTGCCAGCGACTAATTTTATCTTGATAAATCAAATCCGCTTGATTATGGGCGCTGTATAATAGCTTGATGTTTCGATCAAGGTTATCTTCAACCGTTGAAATAAGCGGGGTAACGCCGATTCCACCGGCTAGGATGACAATATTAGCGGATTGAGGTTGCTCGTTCAAAAACTCTTCATATCTGCCATAACCACCGTCGATTAGAACCGTAGTACCGTTTTCAAGCTGATCCAGTGCTCTCGTAAAATCACCATCACCACGAATTGCTAAAACTATCGTTCCAGTTTCAGCCGGTGCATTGGACAGTGAGAAGGGATGCATTTCCGTTAGACCTTGTATATCGGGAAACGAAATAAATACATAATCTCCGGCAAGTAGTTGGATTTCCGATCGTTTTGGCAGCGTTATGGTCAGCTCACGAACATTGTCAGAAATGAGTTTATTCGTTATAACGGTGCCTTTTTTATACGTTAGCGGTACGACCAATTTGCTTGCCAGATAACTAAATAATACAAATGCGGTAGCCAGGTCAAACCATGCCATGAAGGGTTTGATTGCCGTTATGTAACTAATTAATTGCACATGAATAAACACTAATGCTGTCGCAACCAGATTTAGTCGATGAATCCAAACAGATAACTCGTGCTTAAATATTTTTTCTAAAAATTTCTTAATTGTATTTAAAAATGGAATGCGACTGGTCAACCAGCCAGCCATGAATATCAATGAGTAAATCATTAAACCTAAGAATAGGTCAAAAGCCCAATCGCCAGTCGTCTTGATCCAACCACTCGAAGTAGTACCCTCTTTGTGTAAATATGCCAGAATAATAGCCGCAATACTGAGCATCCCATGAACCATGTATATCTCTGGTAATCCAATCAATCGATCCAGCCATTTTGGTTTGGTACTGAGATAGATAGCGAACAACATCCACACATAAGCAATGGTGCCATAATAAATTGCTCTGAATTCACTTTGATAAATTATCGGTAACCCATTAGATAATGTCTGAATAAATGGCAATGGTAATAAAAAGATTGCAATTAACCAGAATAATTCAAAACTATAACGATGTTTTTTGAGCATTTTTTATGACCCCATTTCTGAAGTCAATACTTCCTAACTTTTTATCGACCATCATCCCAGTTAGATTAGATTCCGTTATCAACGTGGCCATTTCCTCAGTTCCAGCGGAAATTCCCGCTGTGGCCCACACATCTGCATCAACTAAACTAGAGCTGATAATCGTAACTTGTTCAATTTCACTATTGTTGCTGCGAAGGATATGTTCACCACGCTTACTATTTCCAGAAGTCGCGATCGCACCATCTTGAATATAATATGTCGTCAGTATCTGTTGAGTATCATTAGGATTTTCGATCCCAATTCCCCAATTGAAGTCACAGCCTTGTTTGACAGCTAATTTCATATCTCCACCACCGTTCAGCGAAATACCGACTATCTTGGCATCCATTAATAGTGGCCGAAGATACTTTTCAAATGCTTGTTCAATTGCCCATCCCTTCACCAGTCCAGTAGGATCATACTTTCCTGCGAAAGTAGCATTAAAATAATGATGAGTCATTTGTTCCGCAATCACCGTCTGAGCGTAGACTGCTTGGAATTCATCCGAGTCGATCAAGGGAGCTTCATCACCATTTTGAAATCTTGTGACCATGGAATCATTTTTAAAAGGTGAAAAATCATCATCCATCTGCCGCAATTTATCAGTTACCTTTTCAGTTATATCGTTCAAGATAGTTTGAACTACTTCATCGTCTTCCGTAACGGCCAATTTAACCGTGAACGGAACATTCATCATTTGAATAACCCGATTTGGAAAATAGTATTTAGCTTCTGTCATAATTACACCTATTGTTCCGCTTGATTCAGTGCATTTTGCAATGAACCCGTGAACCCTTTATAAGTTTCCGTTGCACCAGATATTTGTTGGATCTTTGAGCTTTGAGCGGTTATGGCTTCAGACTTATAAGTTGGCAAAGCTTGTTCGTTAATCTGAACCGATTTATTTTCTGTATCAGGACTTTTCAATACATTTATCGCCGTTAACTTACCATCCTTAATTGTGATCTGAACTTGAACATCTCCCCACTGAGTACTGGTAGACCTCCCAGTATAGGTTCCATCTTTATATTGTCCATTAGAATCAGTACTGTTAGATGATGAACTACTTTTTGAAGTTGTCTGTGTAGCATTCTTTTTAGAAGTAGTTTCAGCGCTAGTTGTAGAAGTATTTGTTTTTTGATCCTTAAAAAATACGATGTATCCGTCAATAGCCATTGCGACCGCAACGCCAAATGACAGAGTTATACCAATTGCCTTTTTTATCATCAGAGTCATTCTCTATTCATTCTTGTTTTATCTTTTTTCTGAAGTATACCGGCAGAGTGTGACTAAATTATGATTAAAATTATCAATTTTTAAGAAATTAAAAATCTCCCAACGTTTCTTGAGAGATTTTCATTTTAGAAATATTTTTTTATTTGTACTGACTGACCCATCTCGAAAATTGACGATTCCCAGCTTTTTGTCAACAAACATCCCGGTCAGGTCTGCTCTAACAATCATCTCAGGAAACAATTCCGTCCCGGCGGAGATTCCCGCATTGGCCCAGACGACCGAATCAGTCAAATCACCACTAAGAATTGTTACCTGTTCCATTTCGCTAGCCCGGCTACGAGGGACTTTTTCAAAATTCAAATTATTCACCGTTGCAATCGCACCATTTTGTAAATAATAACTACTTAAGTTCGTATCGGTATTAGGTTTGTTGATATTGACACTCCACCGATAATCAGAATTTCTCCGTGTTGCCAATTTGATATTTTCACCACTTTTGAATGAGACACCTTCGATATCATCTATACTCAATAATGGTTTGAGATAACTATCAAACAAACGCTCCATTGCCCATCCTTTGATAATTCCAGTTGGATCATACTTGCCATTAAAATAGGCACTGTAATAATGTTGTGTCATTTGTTCAGCGATAATTGTCTTGTCATAGACCAACTGAAACGGTTCGGAATTGATCAACGGATCTTGATCACCTTTTTGAAATTTTGAAACCATAGAATCTTTCTTCTCAATGGAAAAATCATCATCGATCTCATGTAGGTCCATTTCAATATGGTGTTTAGTATCATCCAAAATATGTTGAATTGATTCGTCAGGATTAGTCGTCGCTAACACGATATTAAAGGTAGTATTCATTTGCTTAATTGCTGAAGTTAGATAGTAATATTTTGTTTCTGTCATATAAATTCTCCTTTATAGTTTTATATATTATTTATATTTAATTTTCTATTTAAAGAAATTATATCGGCAGAATGTGAACAATCTATGATGCAACTTTGGTGTAAATAAGAAAATTTAGCGAATAAAAAAAAGAGCCCCTTAGGCCTCTTTTGTACGTGGATTTAACACGATATTTAAAATAATAGCTGAGAAACTACCGACAACTAATCCGTTATTCAAGATAGTTTGTAATGTTGATGGCAAGAAGTGTAACAAAGTTGGCTGAACGGTAACACCGAGTCCCAAACCAATAGCAACTGCCATGATCAACATATTTTCATTATTCATTTTCACCTTTGAAAGCATCTTAACTCCAGAGGCTCCAACGGTACCAAACATAATCAGCATTGCTCCACCCAGAACAGACGTTGGAATCAAAGTAGCGATTGCTCCCACCTTAGGAATTAATCCCAATAGAATAAGAAGAAAAGCTGAAAAGTAAACTGGTTTGTTCTTCTTGATACCTGATAATTGAACAATGGCAACATTTTGTGAAAAAGTCGAGTATGGGAATGTATTGAAAATACCACCAAGAATAGCCGCGATACCCTCAGATGCGTAACCGTGCTGTAAATCTTTTTCATTCAAATCACGCTTAGTTATTTCAGCTAAGGCATAGTAAACACCAGTTGATTCGATCATACATGTCAATGAAGCTAAAAGCATAATCAGAATCGATGACCATTCAAACTTAGGTGTTGCAAAATAAAATGGAATCGGTAATTGGAACCAATGTGCATTGTGTACACTTGAGAAACCCATCGTTCCCATTGCAATTGCTGCCAACGATCCGACGACGATACCGATCAGAACTGCAATTTGCTTAACGAAACCTCGTCCCCAAATACTAATAACCAAAATAATAAGTGCTGTAGAAAATCCTAAAATCAAATCAGTTGGATCACCAAAGTTTTTAGCAGTAGCATCGCCACCACCAATGTTTTGGAATGCAACTGGAATTAAGGTAAAGCCAATCAAAGTGATCAAAGAACCAGTGACAACTGGTGGGAAAAATCTCTTTAATTTAGCAAACATTTTGGAAATCAATAAAATGAAAATACCAGCAGCAATGATTCCCCCATACATATATGCGATACCAAAATGATGTCCAATATTTTGTAGCGGTGTTACATATTCGACAGCTGATCCCAAGACAACTGGCAATCCAATACCAGTCAATGGTGTACGCTTAATTTGAAGTAAGGTAGCGACCCCACACATAAAAATATCTACTGAAATTAAATAAGTCATTTGAGTAGAACTAAATCCTAATGCCGCACCAATCAAAATTGGGATCAAAATATCCCCAGAATACATGGCCAACAAATGTTGAAAACCGAGTAGCAGATTCTTCAAGAACGAATCTTCAGTTTTGAGTGTTTTTAAATCCATTCTGCACCTTCCCCAATAAATTAATGAAAATTAATTATAATAAACGAACAATATCTGCAATTGCAAGGGTTAAAGTTCGTAATTAGATATAATTTTAGTTGCTTAACATTAAAAATTATATCACTAATTCGGAATTAAATGGAATAACTATGTAAATGATAACCGTTTTCAAATATGATAAAATATAAATCAGTATTAAATAGGAGGATTTCATAATAATGAAGAAAAATCATTTGGATGACGCTTGTACAACTATCTTGGTTGGTAAGAACGCCAGTTTAGATGGATCAACTATGATTGCTAGAAATGACGATACATTTTTTGCAGTTGCACCACACAGTTTCGTATTGAATCCAGCTGTTGAAGGTGAAAAAGGCCGCAAAGTTAAGTCATGGCTCAACGGGTTTGAAGCCGAAGTACCTGAAAATGGCTACAAATGGCCTGCTGTTCCTAACGTAGACTACAAACAATTTGGTTACTACGATGAAAGTGGTATTAACGGTGCGAATGTTGCTATGTCAGCTACCGAAAGTACTTATGGTAACGAACGTGCTTTGGCCTTCGATCCACTTATTAAAGATGGTATGGACGAGGATGTTATCGTTCGTATGGTCCTACCTTATGTTGATTCAGCCAAAGGTGCTGTTCAACGTACTGGTGAATTGATTGCCAAATACGGTTCACCTGCTGGTAATTCAGTTCTATTCAGTGACAATGATGATGTTTGGTACATGGAAATCGTTTCTGGCCACCACTGGGTTGCACAACGTATCCCTGATGACAGTTATGCTGTCTGTGCTAACCGTGTATCAATTCAACAAGTTGACTTCAATGACCCTTCACAATTTATGTGGTCTGACGGTATTCAAGAATTTGTTGAAGCAAATCACTTAAACACAGATAAGACAGGCTTTAACTTCCGTCACATCTTCGGTACAGATAATATGAAGGATCGTCACTATAACACACCACGTGTTTGGTTTGGTCAAAAATTCTTCAATCCTGAAATAGAACAAGACCCCGAAGATGACGAATTACCATTCATCATGAAGACAGATCATAAGATCTCAGTTGACGATATCGAATACGTGCTTGGTTCACACTACAACGAGACACCATTCGACCCATTCAGTCCTGACGCTTCAGATGCTGACAAGTATCGCTACCGTCCAATCGGTTTGAACAGAACTCAAAACTCACATGTACTACAAATCAGAAACGATGTTCCTGAAGAATTCGCAGCTATCATGTGGTTATGTATCGGCTTCCCAACATACACACCATACATTCCTTTCTACACAAACATGAACGAAACAGATGCAAGCTTCAACGATGCGTCACTAGAGTTCAATTTCAAGGATGCTTACTGGATGTATAACGCCTTGTCAGTTCTCGTAGAATCAAAATACACTGACTTCATTCAAGACGATATCGATTTCCTAACAGAAGTTCGTCAAGACTTGCGTATGAGTGTTGCTGAAACTGACAAATTAGCTAAGAATTACACTGGTGACGAGTTAGTTGAATTCTTAACTACAAGAAACCAAAAAGTTGTTAAAGAAATGGCTGACAAGACTCACAAACTATTTGGACAACTTTATACAAAAGGTATCAACCTTTCAAAACTTACATTTAATATGGATAAGAACCTTTAATCGTTTCATAACGCCTGAGATAGTTTTTCTATCTCAGGCGTTTTTTGGGCAAAGTCATTTACTAAACTGTATAATGTTTCTATTAGTGTTTTTTATACAGAGCTAAGGGCTCGTTTTTAGGAGGAAAATTATGGATGAAAGTAAGAAAATGACTAAGAAAACCTTGCATAAAGGATTTCTCTTAGCTTTCCTTGCATCAGTTATTTGGGGTGTTTCTGGCGCTGTCCAACAGATCGTTGCTAAGGACAGTAACATTCCAGCCATGTGGTTCGTAGGAACCAGAACTTTAGTAGCCGGAATCATTTTACTAATAATTGCATTTTTTGTTTTACCAAAAAAAGAATTCTTTTCAATTTTTAAATCATGGAAGGATACATTGACGTTAATTGCCTTTTCAATCTTTGGTTTGTTCGCTAATATGTACACCTTCTTCTACGCTATTCAAACAGGTAACTCTTCAACTGCCACGATTCTACAATACCTATCACCACTATTCATCATGTTAGGAGCCGTTATCTTCACTCACAAAAAGGTTCTACGTATTGATGTGATCTCATTTGCATTAGCCTTGATCGGTGTTGTGCTCTTGATCACTCGTGGTGATATTTCTCACCTTGCTATTCCATTCGTATCACTTCTATGGGGTATCGGCGGTGGTATCACAGCTGCACTTTATATCGTCATACCACAACGATTAGTTGCGAAGCACAATGGTCTATTAGTAACTGGTTGGGGAATGTTGATTGCTGGTGTCTTCTCAAATCTATTTACCCCGATTTGGGTCAATCCACCACATTTATCAACTACAAGTTTAATCGGCGTTATAACGGTTATTCTTTTGAGTAATGTTATTGCCTTCTTATTGATGGTCTTCAGTACTAAGTACACAACTGCCGCAACTATCAGTATTACTGATGCAGTTCAACCATTCACCACCTTAGTGCTAAGTGTTATCTTCTTATCTTATAGTGTTAATCTTCCTGAAATCATCGGGGCAATAATCGTTGTCTTTGCTATCTACATACTAAATAGATATGATACTGATGGAGACTAATTAATACTAAGGAGATCGACAAATTATGAAAATTTTTGCTTACGGAATTCGTGACGATGAATTGTCATCATTGAGGAAGTGGGAAGCTGCTCATCCGGACTTCGAGGTCGGCTACACAGGCGATACTTTGACACCAGACACCGCAGCATTAGCTGAAGGTTCTAATGGTGTGATAACATTACAGACAACTCCATATGAACGTGAGGCATTAGAAAGACTGTCAGAATATGGCATCAAATCTATTTCCATTCGTAACGTAGGTTTCGATAATTTTGACTTCAAAGATTTGAATGACTTCGGTATGAAATTGACTAACGTACCAGTCTACTCACCTAATGCAATTGCTGAACATACAGTTCTATTGATGGGTAGATTGTTACGTCGTGTACCAGAAGTTGATGTAAAATTCGATAACGGTGACTTCACTTGGGCACCTACTATCGGTAGAGAATATCGTGAACAAACTGTCGGTGTTATCGGTACTGGTCATATCGGTCGTGTAGTGATTAAAATCTTGCAAGGATTCGGTGCTAAAGTCGTAGCTTACGATGTATACCATAACGCCGATATAGAAAAGCAAGGCTTGTACGTAGATAGCCTTGAAGAGCTTTATAAACAATCAGACATCATCACATTACATGTACCATTGTTTGATAGTAACAAATATATGATCAACGACGAAGCCATTTCTCAAATGAAAGACGGCGTTATAATCGTCAACTGTGCTCGTGGCGAATTGATTGATACCGACGCCTTGATTGCTGGCTTAGACAGCGGAAAAATCGGTGGTGCCGGTCTTGATGTTCTAGATAACGAAAACTCAGTCTTCGGACACAAATGGGGCAGTATTGATAACCTACCAAATCCTAAGATCAAGAATTTGGCCGAACGCATCAATGTTATCATCACACCTCACAATGCTTTCTATACTGAAACGGCCGTCCACAACATGATCACTGTTGCCTTTGATTCCAACAAGGCTTTGATCGATGGTGAAACGCCAAATAATTTGGTCGACACATCTAAATAATCGCAAACTAATAGACCTATCTCACAAGATAGGTCTATTTTTGTGCTGTTTGAACTGTTTAACATACTTAACAATGAGTGACCAAAGGGCAGGTATCCAGTATAGGTGATTAATAATCCCGATCAAGAGCAGAACCACTGCCCAGCCGCCGTCATTTTGATTCAGCTTTACAATCGCAAAGTAAATCAATAACTGTAATAACGAATAACCTACGAAAGTAATCAATCCTATAACTGACATGATCAAACTCCTTGATGTCATAAGTAACAAAGCTGAGTTTTGAAATATATGAAAGACTGTTAAAATTGCGGCTCCATTTGTAATAATCATAATGGCGAAGCCTAATAATTGTGGTAATGAATATTTTTTGGTCATGGTTAAACTCCTCCATCCCTACTCCCTAAAGAATAGCATAACTTTTCATTTTTTCATGAATTGACCATTTGCCCCTTTTTTTTTGTGAAAATTGCGTTACACTTAATTACACAGTTTATTAGAAATTATTAATGTTCTAATATATCTCACAGAAAGAAGGACTTATTTATGAAGATTTACGTATTTGGCGTTCGTGGTGGAGACGAAGAAGCTCCTCTAAAAAATTGGATGGCAGAACATCCCGAAGTCGAAGTTGGCTTTACACATGATATTCTGACACCTGACAATGCGAATTTAGCTAAGGGATATGACGGCGTGTGTGCCGTCCAACGTGAACCATATGCTCGTGAAGCACTGCAAATGCTCCACGACTATGGCATCAACAAATTATCAGTTAGAAACGTTGGTATTGATGGTTTTGATTTTAAGGACCTCAATGACTTCGGATTTACACTGACAAACGTTCCTGTTTATTCGCCTAATGCTATCGCCGAACACGCATCCTTCTTAGTAGGTCGCTTGCTTCGTCGTGTTCCAGAATTCGATGCCAAATTCCGTGCTGGTAACCTCAAGTGGTCACCTACTATTGGTACTGAAATTTCTGGCAAAACCGTTGGTGTTATTGGTACCGGACACATTGGTAGTGTCTTCGCCCGTATCATGCAATTTGGCTACGGTGCTAAAGTTATTGCTTACGATATTGACCCTAACCCAGCGCTTGAAAACTTGGGTATTTATGTTGATTCACTGGATGAGTTACTAGAACAATCCGATATTATCTCGATCCATACTCCTTTAGCACCACAGGACTACCATATGATTGACGCTGCTGCTATTTCCAAAATGAAACAAGGATCGTACTTGATCAACTGTGCTCGAGGCGGTTTGGTGGATACCGACGCTTTGATTGCTGGACTAGACTCTGGCAAAATTGCCGGTGCTGGACTAGATGTGCTTGACAACGAAAATGGTATTTTCCAGAAGGACTTCGGCAGTTTTGATGCCATTCCTAATGAAAAATTCAAGAATCTTGCTAGTCGTGACAATGTTATCATTACACCTCATACTGCTTTTTACACTAAACGAGCTGTTCATAACATGGTGTACGAAGCAATGGATACACAGATCAAATTGCTTAACGGTGAGATCACAAAAAATATCGTTGATACAAAATAATTTGTAAATTTAATTTGACAAAGAAATAAACATGGTGTAATTTATTCACCAATCAAATAATTAAAACTTATTTAATCCAATTAGACGTTGAAGAGAAGAGTAAGTTAATGAGTAGTTTGAATAGTGACCGCTAGATGGTGAAAAGGCGGAACGAAAACTTAACCGAAGATGAGCTTGGAGTCTTACCTAGGTGGGAGCCAAAGGTACGCAAGGATGCGATATCATCCCGGACATGTTAGTGTCGTTGAGGTATTTTGTGCAAGCAAAATATGAATTAGGGTGGTATCACGGTAATCGTCCCTACATCGCAGAGTAATTCTGTGTATGTAGGGGCGATTTTTTTTGGATTAAATATAGTTTACGGAGGAAAATATTATGACAAAAACACAAACAAAGATTGGATTTCAACATGTAGGAAGTTTCTTAAGACCAGATGTACTAAAACAAGCACGTAAAGATTTTGCTACCGGAAACATCGCTCAATCTGACCTGACAACTATCGAAAACGAATCGATCAAAGATTTAGTAAATAAAGAGATCAATGCTGGACTAGACTATGTCACTGATGGTGAATTTCGCCGATCATATTGGCATTTGGACTTCTTCTGGGGATTCGAAGGCATTGACCATATTCACTATGGTGAAGGTTATAATTTTGCGCATGAAGAAACACGTGACGATACAGCAATTCTTTCAGGCAAAATCAAGTTCAATAAGAACACTCACCCATTCATCAAACATTTTCAATTCTTGAAGTCATTGACCGATGGAACCGATGTGGAACCTAAGCAAACAATTCCTGCACCCGCTCAACTCTATATCGAATTGATCCGTGGAACAAACGCAGACAAGATCAAAGAATTTTATGATTCAGATGAAGCATTATATACTGACATTGAGCAAGCATATCACGATGCAATTCTAGCCTTCTACGATGAAGGTGCACGTATAATTCAACTTGACGACTGTTCATGGGGACTGTTCTTAGACGACAAGTTCCTAGCAACTCCCGATGGCAAAGCTTACGCTAATTCAGGTATTCAAAATATCTTACTCGAACTAAACAATGGCGCTATCAAAGACTTGCCGGAAGATCTAACCATCAATACTCATATCTGCCGTGGAAACTATCATTCAGATTTTGCCTTCGCAGGCGGCTATGGCCCTGTCGCTGACACTGTCTTTGCTAAAGAAAACGTTGATACATACTTCCTAGAATACGACTCCACTCGTGCCGGTAATTTTGAACCACTATCCAAAGTATCGGGTGACAAGCGCGTTGTTCTCGGACTTATCACTTCCAAAAAAGGTGAACTTGAGGATCGCCAAACTATTATCGACCGTATTAACGAAGCCAGCAAATATCTTCCACTAGACAGATTATGGCTTTCAACTCAATGTGGTTTTGCTTCAACCGAAGAAGGAAATGTCTTAACAGAACAACAAGAATGGGCCAAACTTGCTCTAGTAAAATCAATTCAAGAAGAAGTTTGGGGATAGTTAAATTTATAAAGTTAAATTTGTGTTAGCGCTTCCAAAATACGTTATAATAGACTTGTAAAGAAGTTAAATATATGTTGGAGGTGTTGGTCATGCTAAATATTATTGCTGATCTCTTCAATAAGATCGTGGACTATACAATCAACTTTGATTGGTGGGGAATTAAGTAGCTTACGATTTTGTAAGAAGAATGTAAGTGAAACAAATGTAGAATTAACCCAAAAAACTTTAGTATATTTCTCAGGAGGTAAGGATAAATGAGAAGTCTACTAAAGTTTTTGTTATTATCAGTTACTATTATAGGATTGGCATATGTTGGTGCATGTGCATATACAAAGGATCGTACCGATCAATTTTCACAGGCATTGGGACAATATAATTTCTTGGTCAAGAAGGAACCACGCTACGTTAAGATCGACAATGCCAAGGGTAAAGATGAAGATGGCTATGGAAATTATGACTATAATCTAACTAGCTACGATGACCAAGGTAATGAGCATCCTATTCAATTCACCGGTATGGGGAAGTTGAAACAAGGCCACTACTTAGAAGTAATGACTAAAGGTGCTTACGTTTATACTTACAAAGAAGTGTTCCAAAAAGATATGCCGAGTGATGTTTACAGTAAATTGCAGGTAGAATAAAAGCTATGGCCGCAGCCATAGCTTTTTTAGTATCTATAAGTTAATATCATCCGCCCTAACAAATTCGTTAGTTGCTATACGATAATATGTTTTTCCGTTAATATTTACAAATCTGTCTGATTTATATGCCGATTCTGCAGGCAATTGCTTAGTTGTCGCATTCCCACGTTCATCATAAACAGTCACAGCCTTGGTAGTTGTCACTACTTGTGAATTATATGTATATTCGTAGACACTGCTAGCCTTAACGAATTCATTA
The DNA here is from genome assembly GCF_003946575.1 of Companilactobacillus jidongensis. Lineage (GTDB taxonomy): Bacteria > Bacillota > Bacilli > Lactobacillales > Lactobacillaceae > Companilactobacillus > Companilactobacillus jidongensis. Next base: position 33,336 of record NZ_RHOP01000024.1, read on the forward strand.
GTTGCAACACGGTAGTATTTTGCACCATTAATATTAACCGTTCTGTCAGATACCCAGTCAGTTGATGATTTAAGTGCACGACTGAGTGTTTTACCGTGCGCATTGACTATCTCACCATAATTATTGTTATAAACTCTGACATAAGCATTATCACTGACATAGACGTACACATCGCTAGCCTTTACCCATTGGTCTGTCGAAACACGATAGTATGTTGTTCCATTTAAAATCATCTTTTCATCATTATGTCGATTTACACCTGGATTAAGGAATGACCCCTCAATATTATTCCCTTCAGAATCATATATTTGAACTTTGGGTTTGTCGTTATATGTTGCAGAGGTTTGATCAATATTATCAATTTCACGGTCCGGTTCGGTGGTAGATGAGCCACCACCGTTGCTATTACCAGAACCATTACCATTACCACTAGATAATACATTAATCTTTTGAACAAATTGAACGTAACCATTTCCAAGATAATATTGGCGTGAAACAGCACCCGCATACGTGTCCCCATCTTTTACAGTGAGCTGTACGGGGTTTGATGTTCCTAAATTCATCCCATCAACATAACTATTCAGGAACTTCAGCGCAGTTGGACTCATTGCCACCTTAACGATTCGATAATAAGTTTTTCCCTTAGATGAAGAAAAAGTATTTCCTATTTCAATTGATTTTGCAGTGCCACTTTTATAATTAGGATCTGCTTTCAAAACATCATCCGTATCAAGTGCAAAACCCGCATTCTCAGCATCAGCGTAAAAGGTTCCATCCGTCTGAATATTATCTGCAATACCGACAGTATCACCCTTGAAGGAATCGTCAGTATCAATTAGTTTGACATCACCATCTGCAACATTCTGAATATCCTGAACAGAAGTGCCATCTTTGACTGAAATTTCAGTTGGATACTGGAGATCCGCTGATTTTATATCAGTATAATTATTGATTATATGAACATTCTTTGGACCCGCTACGGTTCCAAAAGTCATTTTTGTTGAACCAGTATCTGTGCCCTGTTCAAAACTCGTAAAATAATTAAGATTAAAATCAATCTTGAAAGAACCCTTTTTATCGATTACATTCTGTAAATCATCAGCATTAGTAATCAAATTTCCATTTTGATCAGATATTTTCATGACTATATAAATCAAATTATCAGTTAAATAAGCTGTGCTTGCATCGGATAATAAAGGCTTGGTACCGAATACACCAGCTCCGTTTAACTCTGAATATGGTACGACAGACGAACCATCAGTATTTCCAATACCTTTAGAAAGATCAAAACCATAGCTCATTAAATTGAAAAATGATGCCGCCTCATCGGCAGTATCTCCATAACTCCAGATTTGATTATTCATACTAACGCTAAGTTCTTTAGAAATACTCGTTATTTTATCGACATCAATGTTATCGATTATTTGTTGTATATCAGGACCATCTGCATTAGTTTTAGCAACTGGAATACTCCCAGATACATCTGATACAATCGCACTAGTATTTTCAGCTTTAACAGTATCAGGTGATACCCCAACCAATATCATTCCGCAAATCAAAGTCATGGTAGATGTTAAAATCCAATTATTTTGTGTTCTATGTGTCTTTTTGAGTTTCATGATATTCCCCCCTATTTATAAATTAATCATATACTTATGGGGTTCGTTTAGCACTTACTAATGTGGTAATAAAAAAGTATTTAGACTATTTGGTCTAAATACTTTTTGAAATTTATAAGTTAATATCATTAGCTCTAACAAATTCGTTAGTTGCGATACGATAATATATTTTTCCGTTAATATTTACAAATCTGTCTGATTTATACGCTGATCCTGCAGGCAATTGCTTAGTTGTCGCATTCCCACGTTCGTCATAAACTGTTGCAGCTTTGGCAGTTGTCACTACCTGTGATAGATACGTATATTCATAAACATCGCTAGCTTTGACGAATTCATTTGTAGATACACGATAGTACTTTTCACCGTCAATAGTTGCATACCTATCAGATACCCAGTCAGTTGCGGAAGCCAATTCACGGTTAGCAGTTGTTCCATGTGACTTGATTAGCTCGCCTAATACATCTTGATATACTCTGACATAAGTATCTTTACCAGTATAAACGTAGACATCGCTAGCCTTTACCCATTGGTCTGTCGAGACACGATAGTATGTTGTTCCGTTTAAAATCATTTTTTTATCATTATACCAACTGGTATTTGGATTTAAGAACGATTCAGCGAGCGCATTACCATCAGAACCATATAGTTGTACCTTTGGTTCATCATAATAAGTTGCGGAAGTTTGTTTGACATCATCTACTTCACTATCTGGTTCAGTTGTTGAAGAGCCACCACCATGATTACCATTGTCTGGTGCTACAGGCTTTTCATATGTCTTATAATATGCGTCGACAAAATCAATGTTATTATTTTCAGCTCCTGTAAAATTGGAATAATTATTAATATAATAATCCATAAGAGCATTTATAATAGTTTTTAAATTGGTTTCATCGGTTGACACACCAGCCTCTTCAGTGGCATCACTTATAGATCTAGAATAATCTCCTCCCACAAGTGCATCAATATTGATTGTTGTTTGATCCTTATCTAATGTCTTGTTAGTATTAGGAAGTTTGTCTAATGTCGACTGAAATACCGAGTCACTTTCAGCGTTCGTTGGATTTAATTGTAATACCCCTATTACTGAAGTATCTTTTGAGGGATCGTCATCGTAATGGATGTTTATTGTTAGATTATATGGTTCGATCACGTTGACGAAAACATTGAATACCTGATTGGCCCCCTTGGCATAATCCAAAGTTACCGTGTTTGGATCTGGAGTCGTATATCCGTCTAAAGGCGGAATATTGAATCTTGAACCATCAATTCCTGACAAATCACTTATTGTTTTTACGGGAGTATCCTTACTTGGATCTTGATCTTTTGTAAAATAATTTATAGTGTAATTAATTGTATCTTTGTCAACTAAACTCCAAGTTTGGGTTCCAGATTGAGGAGTATTATATAAATCTTCTAATTTCATACTTGAAATAGGTGTGGCTGTTGGATTTTTATCACTTACCCAACCTTTATACAAATCAGTATTGAATTCCAAATTAGAAGCTTCGCCCAGTCTTGCTGTTGAGTTTAACGTCAAACTTTTTATCTTTATGATTCTTCCAGTGACAGCTCCGAAATACAAAAATTGATAATTAGAATTACGGGTTGTCTCATTCATATCAAAATCTGAAAGATCCAAATCAACAAGATTTGCGTCTCCAGCAAATAAATTAGTTATATTAGTGGTATTCGACGCATCAACACCGCTCAAATTAATCGAGTTTAAGTGACTATATGAAAACATATTCTGAATATCTGCAGAGTGAAAATTAAAATTGTCTAAATTAGCTGTTTCTAGATTATTTGTGTAACTAAACATCCGCTGATAATCTGTTACTTTGGGTAAATCAACACCTGTAAGATCAACTGTTTTTAGACCAGAGGCATTGAACATCCCATTAACATCAACTGCATTGTGCATGTCTAAGGTTGAAAAGTCATAACTTGTTAGTGCCATATTACCAGTAAATACATTGTCAAAATATTCAGTCTTAGATGTATCTAATTCATCCTTCATATTTCCCAAATCAGTTAAGTATTCAAAACTTTGGAACAATGATGAAATTTTTGAACCTGCAGTAACCTTCCCATCAAAATAGATTGATTTTACTAAAAAAGCATTCCTAAATCCAAACTGATATTGGGTTGGATCCAGATCTGCCCAAGTTCCGGGCTCAATATGAAGAACGTTTTGACTGTTGATATACCACGAACTACCTAGTTGATCATCTGTATCACTTTTACCAACTTTGCTGTTGCCTTCGTCATTACTCGTTGCAAGATTAGTTGGATCATTAATTCCTGTAGTATCGACTGCAGCATTGGGTGCAACTTGTTGTGCCGCAGCTGTTTGAGCCTCATTATCAGTTGATGTAAGTGTACTTTGAATTCTTGAGGTCGGCTCAACCTTTGGTGTTGTCTGGATTGTATCAGTTTTGGATGTATTACCAACGGCAGTGTTGGTAGATACATCCGTATTTTCATTAATTTCTGTATTGGTACCATTAGCCGGTTGCTGTGGTTCATTATTGCTAGTCTCATTATCAACTGGTTCTGATTTAGTAACTGTATTTTCTTTTGAATCACTATTATTAGATTGACTGCTTGTCCCCGATGCTACAACGGTACTTACGTCAGCCTTAACAGTCGTTACCTGAGTTGATCCCAACAAGATCATTCCCCCAGCAAATGCTAAAGTGGATGCAACAATCCAGTTCTTACCTGACTTATATAATTTTTTTCTTAAAATTGCATTTGGTTTACGCTTCAATTGTTCAAATCTCATAATAATCGCCCTCCCCATTTGCCTCTAATACTGGTTCTATACTTTCTGGTATTGATGAATAATCAATACCAGTTTTTTTGTACTCTTTTAAAACAAAAAGAACATCACT
>NZ_RHOP01000025.1 GCF_003946575.1 Companilactobacillus jidongensis
AGTGATGTTCTTTTTGTTTTAAAAGAGTACAAAAAAACTGGTATTGATTATTCATCAATACCAGAAAGTATAGAACCAAGGATTCTCCACAAAGAGAATCCTTTTTTTTGCTCTATTTTAATTTGAATGGTTGCATGGTATCCATCAGGTCATTAGTTTTGATGTTTCTGAAGTACATATTTACATCAGAATCAGTGTTATTTACTTTGACTAGAAGTGCGCCATCGAAGTTCTTGCCGGTTTGAACTTGTTGCGTATTCGATGCATTGACTAGGTCGGCGTAATCCCCAGTTGCACTAGTTGGATCAAGTTGTTTGTCATCTTGTTTCAAGATGATCGAGTTAGCCTGAACTTGTTGAGGTATTTCTGGCGTCTGAGTCTTGTTAGTATAATTATATTTGACTAGCAAAGCAGCGTCACCATTAGCATCTTTAACTAGTTTGACATCATTAGATATTTTGAAAGTAAACCAGTCAGTATCATAGCTGAGTTTGTTATATGTACCAGCGTTATTGACAGAATTTGTTTTTGAATCGGCTTTTTTGTCAGCGGCTTTATCCTTGGTCTCGTCAGTTGCTTTTTGAGCAGCCTGCTTGGTGGATTTTTTAGCTTTCTTTTTAGGCGTAGTTTTTTTGCTTGATTGAACTTTTTCAATATTATTTGATTTTGGTGCTGTATTTTTTGAAACGTTGACGCGCCAAATAATTAGTCCAACCACAATGATGACAATAGCTGCAATTATCATCGAAATAATAAAGGAATTTTTTTGATAAAAAGGAGTATTTTGGCGTCGCACAGCCCCACGTGCTGAACGGCTATTTGAAGTGGTGCTTTGTTCCATGTTTCTTTGCACTCTGCTGTTGCTATCACGATTATTATTTTGTGTATTAGAACTACGTTTACGGTTTTCTCTGTTAGTACGTCTATCCATATTTTTCTCCCTAAGTACGTATCCCATAAGTTAACTAAACAATTTACTATTTATAGTCAATAATATCATATTTTTTTTCATGGAAAATAAGAACTATTACACAAAAATTCTTTTTTTATGAATTTAGTCAAAAGGTGTTGTAACGTCTTTTGAAAAGTGGTATAAATATCTGGTCGAAACATCAGGGGTGTTTATCATTTTATAAAAGGGGGTCACAATGATGTTGTTTTTTGGTAATCATGGCGATTATGAAGTAACATGCAAATTCTTAGATAAGACAGGCCAACGAATTGCTAAGAAGCGCATTTGTCATAATGTTTCTAAGAAAGAAGCTAGTGACAGTATGAGAGATTATGTTACAAACAGATTCTCTGATATTATTGATGTAGCTCATCCAATTAAAGTTGTAGCTAAACCAGCTATGACAAAATAATGCGGAATAGTATTAAGAAATAAGCTGAGTGTCAGATCGGCCTATTTTTTTTGCATTTTTTTTGAAAATGGTAAGATGTACCTAAAGGGAAGTGATGTCATGGATCATACAAAAATTACTGGAAAAAGATTTTTGGCTGTTACTGCTTTGAATCTTTTAATCACCATTGCTGAATTCTTTGGTGGAGTTATTTCTGGTTCTTTGGGATTATTATCTGATGCAGTTCATAATTTGGAAGACTCACTTTCAATCGTTATTTCATACGTTGCCAATGTGATTGGTCGCCGTCAGAATAATTCCGAGAAGACGTTTGGTTATAAGCGAGCTGAGATCCTGGCAGCTTTTGTTAATTCCAGTATTTTGATTGTGATAACAATACTTATGATTATTGAATCGATCAGAAGATTTCAGACGCCACAACATATCAATGGTACTTTGATGATGGCCGTATCAGTCATTGGTTTGTTAGCTAATTTGATTTCGATGTTAGCTCTGTGGTCGGGTTCCAAGGACAACTTGAATATTAAGGCGACATTCTTGCATATGTTATCTGATACATTGTCATCAGTTGGCGTTTTTGTTGCTTCGATTTTTGTAACACTATTTAATTGGAATTGGGTCGATCCAGCAATTACGATTATTATCGCCATATGGCTTCTTAAAGAAGCTTTTGATGTTGTGAAGGAAACTATCAACATCCTGATGGAAGCAAGCCCTAAGATTGATTTAGAGGCTGTTAAGAGGACTGTTCTAACTGTGCCTGATGTTGTTGGTATACATCATGTCCATGTTTGGATGATCGATGAAAATTTCATTATCTTAGATGCACACATAAATGTCAGAAAAAAATGCAATATGGATCAACTTGAGATTGTTTATGATCAAGTGGATAAACTATTGAAAGAAAAATTTGGTGTTGCGCATATTACATTACAGGCTGAATGTACTCGTGGACTAGATGAACCAATGATCGATTAAAAAAAATAAATAAAAAAATGAATGAAAATCAATATAATATTTTCATTCATTTTTTGTGATAATATAAAAGAGAATACTGCAAGAAAGTTGGTAATGTCGGAAGATGGTAAAACTTATCATGGTAAGACATGGACAAAGCACAGCCAATGCAACAAATGATTACACTGGCTGGAATGACGTTGAATTAACACAAAAGGGAATCGACCAAGCACATGAAGCCGCTGCTCAAATACAAAATATGAACATTAAAGAAGTACATACTTCAGTATTGAAGCGAGCAATCATGACAGCTTATATTATCCAAGATGATCTGGACATCAATTATGTTCCGATCATTAAGTCGTGGCGACTAAATGAACGTCATTATGGGGCTCTTAGAGGTCAGAATAAGGATACTACTAGAGAAGAATATGGAGTTGAACAAGTTAGACTATGGCGTCGAAGTTACTATACAATGCCACCTAAGTTAGCTCATCCTGATCCGTTAGTTGGTCCTTACAAATACCTCGATCCAAGAGCGATGCCGGTCTCAGAGAGCTTGTTTCAAGCATATAAGCGTATCGTGCCATATTACACAGATGTTGTTGCACCACAATTACTTGATGGCAAAAATCAGTTGATCGTAGCGCACGGAAGTACTATTCGTGCTTTGATCAAGTATTTGGAAGATGTGAGTGATTCTGATATTGATGGGATCGAAGTCGCTAACGGAGTTCCGTTGATTTATGAGCTGGATGCAAAATTGAATATTATCAAAACTAATCGTAAATAAAAAGCTGATTTCCGTTTTGGAAATCAGCTTTATTTTTTTGCTTATTTAATCGTCTTCATCGTCATCAATTGGCTGATCGATCGGAAGATCTTGTAGTGCGGAACGATCCTTACGTACCAAACGAAGTCGGTTCATTGAGACCTTACCAAGGACTAATGGAACACGTTCTTCCATAACGTCACTATATGATAGTCCAAACCAACTTGCAGGTGAGATGAACTTTTGTAGAGCTAGACGAGCGTGAATGATACTCTTCTTGATTCCACTGATCTTAGTGTCAGGTGAGAGTACTTCTTTGATAAGAATGAATGAGAAGTCACCAACTTGACGATCAGGGATAGTTGTATATTTCTGTGGTTGTGGCTTGATCTCACCGTTAGACATCATATCATTGACGACTTGTCGTAGATAGACGTTAACCTTTTGATCGACACGGAAGCCAAGATACAACTGAACGCTGACCATGTAATCAGTATCGAATGTTTCAACCGAGTACGCAGCCGTATAAGGCTCATCAGTAACATTAACTGTTACGAACCAGTATACTTCAGCACGTTTCGGTCGTTTATCGAGAATCGAATAAAGAATGTTCTTCTTGATACGATAGCCATCATGAACTTTTGTAAGATAAACCAAGTTAGTTGTATATAGCGGATAACTTGGATCTTTTCTTAAGTCATTCAATTGATGCTTGAATGCTAGTAGAGAAGCGAAGTGACTTCTGAAAGTATTGTCGTCCATCAGACGATCACCATATCTCCAAATGAACATGACACTGATAAGAATAGCTGCGATACCCATAGTAATGTAAGCACCATGAATGAATTTGCTACTATTTGTAACGAAGAAAATACTTTCGATGATGAAGAAGAAACTAATAATAACCGTTGTGAAGAAGCGATTTGCACGTTTCATCAACAACCATTGATGTAATAGGATCGTAGTCATCAACATGGTAATGGTAATTTCAAGTCCGTATGCATTAGACATGTTTTCGGAAGTCTTGAAGAACATAACGATGAATAGACAAACTACCCAAATAATTGAGTTGACAGTTGGAATATACAACTGTCCTTTGAAGTTTGTAGGATAGTATGTTTTCAAACGTGGGAAGATTCTTAGCTTTGTTGCTTCAGATACAAGTGTGTATGAACCTGAGATCAAAGCTTGAGAAGCGATGATTGCGGCAAAGGCTGACAACAAAATCCCAAATAATCTAAGGTTAGCAGGCATTGATTCATAGAATGGATTCATGGCTGATCCCATTGATTGCAATACTGTATTGTCTTTAAGACGCATCAACCAAGCTGCTTGTCCTAAATAACTTAGTAACAAACAAATCTTAACAAAAGGCCAACTGGTATAAATATTTGGACGTCCAACATGTCCCATATCTGAATAGAGTGCTTCAGCACCAGTTGTGGCAAGGAAGATACTACCCAGAATAAAGATACCACGGATATTCATCGGACTCTGCAATAATGCAATAGCGTAGTAAGGGTTCAATGCACGAATAATTGTCCAGTCGAATGAGATGTTATAAATACCCATCAATCCGAGGAAGGCGAACCAAACTAACATGATTGGACCAAAAGCCCGACCAATCAGTTGCGTACCGAATCGCTGAATAAAGAATAGCGTTGATAAAATAACCATGGTAATGATAATAACTTGAGTCTGGTTATTGATCAAAATATTATTATTGAATTTGACACCTTTCAATCCCTCAATTGCTGCTGTAACAGTAACAGCAGGTGTCATCATTCCATCGGCTAAGAAGGTGGCTCCACCAACCATTGCCGGTATTAATAGCCATTTGGCGCGCTTTCTAACTAAAGTGTAAAGGGCAAAAATACCACCTTCACCTCGGTTATCAGCACGTAAGGCTATTAACACATACTTGATGGTCGTAACCAAAGTAAGTGTCCAAAATATTAAAGATACACTACCCAAAATAAAATTGGTGGACATTTTATCAAGTCCACCATTTCCCACCATCAATGAGTGCATAACGTATAGAGGTGAGGTACCAATATCTCCATACACGATTCCTAAAGCAATTAGGAATCCAGCAAAACTCATTTTTGAATGAGGATTATTTTTTAGTGAATTCAATTGATTTTTTTCCATATAAATAATCTCCAAATTAAACAGTTCAACGGCGATTATAACATTAGAAATGGTTGCATGAAACCTTTTAATTTTGGTCTAGTTGTGGCAACCGTGATGTCAATGTTAAAATCGATTTTTGGTTCAAATCGTTATTCCTCGTGAATAGGAACCGAAATATTAGATTCGCCAGTTTGAATTGAGTATTCAATATCTTGATTACCACGAATAGTCATACCAAAGTCTGTTGCATAAACTACTAATCCTAGTTTGTGACCTTCAGGGATGCGGTAAAAAGTTGGTTGTAGTTCCACAGAAATCGGATAAAACTTATTTGGTTCAAGGTCGCTTACTTTATACGCATTTTCTCTATTTTGCAAGTTAATATGACCCTTAGTTATCATCTTATAATTTGTTTTCGATCCTAGGGTGAATTCACGTAAATCATCTTCACGCCAATCATAAGTTTCAGCTAATCCATTATGAGCTAATAGAGTGGGTGAAACCTTGAATCGCTTAGCGTCACCATAATCAATCAATTGGAAACTAAGCATTCCCATATCTTTACTGGAAGCAACGTTCAAATTGACATTTACTTTTCCGTCAATAACAGTTTCTTCTATATTATTAGTTGTAAACAATAAACGATGCTTTGACATTTCATCATTGTCACTATCAGTTAAATCTGTTTGCCATTGGTCGTTATGGTTCTTGTAACGGTCAAATGTTTCACCTTCAAGATGATCACTGAAAGTTAACTTTTCGTTGGTACTGTCGGCTATAGAAAGCTTATCACTTGATAAATTATATTTAATCGTAGGATTATCCTGATTACTCCAATCACGATAACTATTCCAAGTTTCCGGTTGAACATTATCTTGAATCAATACATCAGGAATTATCTTTTCAGCTTGATTATCGACGCCAAGAAGTTCGTGAGTTAACCACAGATTGATAATGTCAGTGTAATCGACAGAACGAAAGGCATTGATATAGATGTGTTGACCTTGATGTAAGATTATCTTCTGTGTAACGCCGTTATGACGAATGCCGTTCCACAATCTTTCGACATTTCGTGGTTTAACATTCCAATCGTTTAGACCGTGAACCATTAAGACATCAGCTTTGATGTTTTTGAAGTTCTTATGATAATTGCGAGCATCCCAAAAAGCATTGTAATCGCCGGTTGTTCGATCCTGTCCATTAGTAATTTCTTTGAGTTTCTTATCCCACAATGGTTTGATTTTGTGGAAGTCACCAGGTTGTAGACGGCGACTGAATGTTTCTTCAGCCAATATGTCAGCGTCTTCGCCAGGGAAACCTCCGGGTGCAATGACAAGTCCGCCATCACGATAATAATCATACCAACTAGAAATGGCAGCTTCACTGATTACGGTCTTTAATCCTTCAACACCTGAAGTAGCAGCAGCAGTTGCTAGTGTTCCTAGATATGATCTACCAGTCATAGCAACTGACTTGTTAGACCACCAAGCTTTGATTTCGATATTATCGACTTTGTTAGTGAAAGCACGACGATTGCCGGCTAACCACTCAATAATTGAGACGGTTGATGTTGTTTCTTCAGGATCGCCAGTAGTTCTTACACCATCAGAATCCTTGGTTCCGATTCCTGCGGCATAGACAACGGCAAAACCACGTGCTAAGAAGTAATCATTCAATGTGTACGATTGTTCTCTGGCAAATGTTTCTTCGGCAATTTCAACTTGTCCGTTGACAGATCTTGGTTTCGGTAATTTTTTATCTGGTATTTTGTATTCAATATCGGCATATTCTAAGTCATTTGGCTCTTTGTGTTCCAGTGGGATATTAACGTTGTGCATTAATTTTTCACCAGTTTCATCATTAGTACCTTGGTTGTATGGACTAGCAGTATAGAGCACTGGAAACTTTAATCCGTCTTCAGTTTCGGCAGGACGTAGAATCTCAGCTTTGAGTAAATCCAATTTGCCATCATCATCAGTATCTTGTGGTGATTCAACATAAACGACTTCACGAATTAATTTATGCGGATTAAAAACAGGCATTGATTTTCCGTTGAACAATAACGGTTCACCGATTTCACCATAAAAGGGCAGGAAGTATCCGTTAGCAGCCAGTGAATCAATGAATGTTTGACCATTTTTATTGTGAGTTGCTAAGAGCCAATACCATGCGGATTTCAATTCGTTTATGGTAAAGACATTTCCTTCGTGCTCGGCAATCTTGAGTTGAATCTTTTTCATAGCAGCTAGTGGATCCTCGAATGAGAAATCTACATCAGGGTTGAACTCTAGTAATTGTAAGGCAATGTTGTAGAAAGCCTGAATTGATAATTCATCGTTGGTTTTTAGGTACTCTAGGGCATCTTGATCTGGCGTTGCCATATAAGTAGACAATTTTTGTTCGAAGGTAGCTTTTGACTTAGCCTTTAAAAAGCTCAGTCTCAAGAGATCTGTGTACAAATCAATCGGATTGTTTATCATTTCGTTGTTAGACGTTAAGAAATGAAGGTTTTGTAATTCTTGAATCTGTGTGTCAAAGTCAGTTGGACGAATGGCAAATTGATTATTTTTCATATGAACAACTCCTTCTTATTATAATTTTCATTATAGGGTATTGAGGTAACTAAAAAAAGGCACTGCCTACTTTTAAGGCTTTTCCTTAAATTTGGTTAAAAGTTAGTAGTCCCCAGGTTGAAAATATTCACATGCTGTGCGGACCAATCCGAGCTTGAGGATCTGGTTGTTTTTCGGTTTGAAAACTTTCCGATTAATTGATTTGTTTTATTAGACAAAATGATTTTTGCTAGACTTATATTAATGAAATTGGTGGGTTATGATCGTTATCAGTTTTGTGATCATTAATGTGGTTTGTTTATGTGTTAAATTTTGTTGTAAGGAATCAATCCGGTTCTCTTCACAAAAAAATCGCACTTTCTTCGGGTTGTTTAAACTAAAGGGCAGTATAATTTGAACAACACAAAAATAAAAAAGGGGCGATGTAATTGCGTTGGATACCTTTATTAGTAGTACTGAGCCTGTCATTTATAAGTGGACTTTATATTCTTGGCAGTATTGATGAGGTAAAACGTCGGAGCGTATTTCTAATTAGATTGACTTATTTGACCTTTCTAGGAGTAATTTTGTTTACACCGTTATCTTTCGATGGTGTAGCCGTTTATATCATGCCGGCGGGAATAGGAAGAGTTAATTTGCATTATATTTATGTTGGTCTGGGATTCATTGAAAATATTATTTTAACCATTCCATTGGGATTTTTGATTAAGAAGATTTTTCCAAATATGTCACTAATCTTAATAGTCCCACTTAGTTTTATAATGGGAGTGGGCTTTGAATTGACGCAGTATTATTTATCACATACGTTCTTGATTAATCGAGTCTCTGATATCAATGATGTTATTGCTAATGGAATCGGAGTTGCCGTCGGTGCGACTTTAGCTTTGGTTTACTATTATGTTTATGAGAAAAAATTATCTAAAAAAAAATTTAGAATCAGTGTACGGCGTTATGAAGGCTAATTCATAACGCTTTTTTATCTTCAAAATTAATAACGGCGTTGTACTTGTCAGCATAATATTAAATCTAATTATTCACATGAATTTTATTAAATTGATATTTAGGGTAGAGTTAATTAAAAGTGTAAAGGGGAAATAATGATGTCAGAATTTGTGAAACAGCTTAGGATGTATCGAACAGACAGAGGAATCCCCCAAGATGATTTGGCCGGTAAATTATTCGTAACTAGGCAAGCTATTTCCAAGTGGGAATATGTGAATCTACTCCTGATTTAAATAATTTGTTTCAACTCACATAATCAATTCAATGATTCTGAAATTAAACCAACTTTTGTTGCTAACAATTATCAGTAAGTTCAAGAAATTGTGATGAATTCAGATTTTTAGTTATGGATACATCATATAAAAAATGAGTTGTATCACACTTAAAGAACCAAGTAATTAGGTGTGATACAACTCATTTTTATTAGTTTTATATGTTATTGGAAACAAATTGCTAAAGCCAGATTTATCAAGCTTTATGCAAGTGCGCCCATTGGATCCCAAGGTGCGAGAACTTTTGGTTCTTGAGATTCTGTTTCAAATGTTTTCTTCAAATCGTCACTCAAGTATTTCTTGTTGATAACTAATTGGTAAACATATTGGTCGAACCATGAGTCACTCATTACGAAGTAACCCTTTGTTCCGACCTTTTCACCCCATGAGTTTTCAACTTTCCACTTAGTTGGTTTGCCGTTTTCGTCTAGATCAACACCTGTTAGTACCATGGCATGTGTCATCATACTTTCGATGTAGTCTAGTCGCTCAGCTTTGGTCATTGATAGATCAGTGTTAAATAGTCCTTCAACATCATAGATATTTGTGTCCATGATACCGATCTTACGATCAGAACTTTGGCCAACATCACTACCAAACCAAACTGCTTCACCGTCTTGCAACTGTTTAACAGCTAGATTCTTGAAGTCATTGATTTCAAGGTTCAGGTGACGTACTTGACGCCCGCCCAAGACATTTCCTAGCATTTCTACGGTATAGACATGGTTGTAAGGTTTATCAGTTGTAGGTGCATTGATAGTTGAGATATAACTGTCTAGATCCCAGCCAACATACTTCTTGAAGAATTCTTGAGGTGTGATGCTTGTTTCCTTGTGATAGTTCTTATCATCATCGCGATAGGCCCAGTCGAATTTAGTAGGTGGCTCGCCAACTGTGTATACCAAAATCTTGTAGATTTCACTAAGCATTTCGTTCTTAACACGCTCAATATCTTCTTCAGATTTTCCAGCATTAACTAAATCACGCAATGCAATAGCATTTTTACGTAATTTAGTATTAAGAACAGTATTTAGTTCTGAGGATTTTGTTCTGCTATATGTATCTGGCATAACGCTCTTAGGAACGACACCGTATTTGGCAACAAGTGCCATGATCATGTCCCATTGTCCACCATCTTGTTGAGGTGTCGTCATCAAGAAGTCAACTTTACGATCGCCCACTGGAAGAGCAGCAGTGTTGATAACATTTTCATAGAAGAAGTTAGATTTTTCTAGTTTGTCCCAGAACAACATGTAGCCTTCTGATAATTCGAAGCCCTTGATCTTGAACTTAGCTTGGATAGGGTGTCTCATAGTATTTAAAGCGGCAAATACCCAGCATAATCCAGATTGTTTTTGGTCAGCAACAGAACCAGTGTCTAATTCAACTGAAAAAGTAGGATCCATTGCAATTTTGGAAGCGACAGTCTCACTTGATTGTAAAATACCGTTATTAGCTACGGCATTCTTGATTGCAGATGAACCTGGTGTTTGTTCAAAGGCTGTTTGAAATTTTTCTAGTTCTTTTGAAGTAATTTCCTTCATAAAATCTCTCCCTCAATTATTTATTTGATTAACGAACGTCCTTGATAACTTTTGGACCATCATCCTGACCGACGATAACAGTGTTGACTAAGTCTAAGAATAGTCCATGTGCGACGATTCCGACTTGATGGTCCAGCCAGTCAGCTAGTAGATGCGGGTGATCGATTTCACCCATCTTCAAGTCGATGACATAGTTCTTATTGTGAGTTAATACTCGCTTACCATTGTCATCTAAACGGAACACGGGATGCAACTCTTCTGCTTGTAGGTCAGCAAAAGTTTTCTCACAACCAAAGGGAATTACTTCTAGTGGTAGTGGGAAACTGCCAAGTTTGTCGGCCATTTTTGATTGGTCAACGATCCAAATGTTCTTATGAGAATTTGTAGCAACCATTTTTTCAAGAAGGTGAGCAGCTCCACCGCCCTTGATACCTTGGAAGTTTTTGTCGATCTGATCAGCACCGTCGATCGTTAAGTCGATGTGGTCAATGTCGTTTAGGTCTTTCATAGGAATGCCAAGGCCTTCGGCTTGTTTTTGAGAACGTGAAGATGTTGCAACACCAACGATATTCTTGATTTCGCCAGCTTGGTATCTCTTGCCAAGTTCTTCGATCATATAATAAACAGTTGAGCCAGTACCTAATCCAACTACTGTATTGCTTTCAACGAAGTCAACGGACTTGATTCCGACGGCCTTCTTTAATTCATCTTGATTCAATTAACGTTCCTCCTCTAAGAGCTTTTGGTAATTTTCGGTTAATAAATAACGGATCTCTGGTTTGTTCTTGAATGCAAGTTTGGCATATTCACACACAGGAACAATTTTTAAATTTTTCCCGTCTGCATAATCCAAAACTTCATTAAGCAGTTTTCCAGCAATACCTTGTCCACGATAATTTTCATTCACAAAGGTATGGTCGATTGAAATAACGCCATCTTTAACAGGTGAGTAAGTTATTTCACCAACAAGTTCATCTTCTTCAATAAAAAAACGACCGTCTTCTTGTTTTATTTCCATAAACTACCTTCTCTCTATATATTAATTACCTTAATATTACCGTATTAGCGGAATAAAGTCAGTCGAATCAATAGTTTTATAACGGTTTAAATGCTATTATTTTAGTTATCTAATGATAATGGGAGAGTTTCGATTTGACAAAAAAACGTGGTTTTGAAATCGTAAAAAAATATCAAGATAAAGGTATCAATTTACCAATTCGTCAGACCAAAAATGCTGCTGGATATGACATTGAAAGTGCAGAAGATTTTGTTGTACCTTCAATGTGGAAATTTGGCGTATTGAATGTTATCAAATTTATTTTTGGTAAGGGTAAAGTTGACGAAGCACAAACAAAAGAAATTCAAAAAAATATCAAGCCAGTTTTGGTACCAACTGGTGTTAAAGCATATATGCAGGATGATGAAGTATTGATCATCGCTAGTCGTTCTAGTAACCCCTTGAAACGTGGACTATCGATTCCTAACGGAATAGGTGTGGTGGATGCTGACTATTACAATAATGAAGGGAATGAAGGAGAGCTGTTCATTCAATTGATCAATTTCTTTCCATTCGATTACACAGTCAAAAAAGGTGAACGCCTTGCTCAAGGAATCTTCATCAAATATTTAACAACTGATGAAGATGAGGGTGGTTTGAAGGAACGCCAAGGTGGATTCGGTTCATCCGGCATATAATGTATTTAGAAAGGAATTATTTTATTGGCTAAATCAAAATCAAAATTTGTTTGTCAGAATTGTGGCTACGTTTCACCTAAGTATTTAGGACGCTGTCCTAATTGTGGCGTTTGGAATCAGATGGTTGAAGAAATAGAACACGCTGAATCTGCTAAGGCTACTCCAAGCCGCAGAACTAGTGACTTGGACTCTAAACCTATAAAAATAAATGATGTGTCATTTCAAAAAGAACCACGTGTTAAAACTGACTTGTCAGAATTGAACCGGGTTCTGGGTGGTGGAATTGTTCCTGGGTCACTTGTCTTAATTGGTGGTGATCCTGGTATTGGTAAGTCAACACTATTGACGCAAGTTGCTGGTCAGTTACAAAAGACTGGTGGAAAAGTATTATATGTCTCTGGTGAAGAAAGTGCTTCACAGATCAAGATGCGTGCTGATCGACTAGATGTTCACGGGGATGAGTTGTATATCTATCCTCAGACTGATATGAGTTACATTCGTGACACGATCAATAGTATGAATCCTGATTATTTGATCATAGATTCGATTCAAACAATGGATGAACCAGAGATCTCATCAGCAGTCGGAAGTATCTCACAAGTACGTGAGGTAACATCTGAATTGATGAATATTGCCAAGCAGCAAAATATCACCGTATTCGTTGTTGGACATGTTACCAAAGGTGGCGCAATCGCCGGTCCAAAAATATTGGAACATATGGTAGATACTGTTCTATACTTTGAGGGAGATACTCATCATAGTTATAGAATTTTACGTTCAGTTAAGAATCGTTTTGGTTCGACTAACGAGATCGGTATCTTCGAAATGCAGACGAAGGGATTAGTCGAGGTTGCCAATCCATCTGAGATATTTCTTGAAGAGCGTCTCAAGGATGCCAATGGTTCTGCAGTTGTTGTTTCTATGGAAGGAACACGTCCAATTCTCGTTGAGATTCAATCATTGATCACACCAACTATTTTTGGCAATGCTAAGCGTACGGCAACTGGCTTAGATCATAATCGAGTATCGGTTATTATGGCAGTACTCGAAAAACGTGGTAATCTAATGCTTCAGAACCAAGATGCTTATCTGAAGTCAACTGGTGGTGTAAAATTAGATGAGCCAGCTATTGATTTGGCATTGGCAATGTCTATTGCATCTAGTTACAAGAATATTGGTATTCCAGCCACGGACTGTTTTGTCGGCGAAGTCGGACTTACTGGTGAAGTACGTCGAGTTAATCGAATCGATCAACGGGTTAATGAAGCTGAAAAACTTGGTTTCCAACGTATTTTTGTACCCAAGAATAACTTGGGTGATTGGACTAAGAACAATAAGATTCAGATTATTGGCGTAAGCACTGTTCTAGAAGCAATGAACAAAATATTTAACTAGGAGGTATATATTTATATATGCGAAAATATATTATTAATGCAATCTTCGCATTGTTTGGCTTAGCAGTTGGTATCACGCTTTTGCCAGCATTGTGGATCGTTGCAGGATTAGATAGTGTACGTTTATTAAATAACGGCTATGTTAACGGACTTATTGGATTAATTATATTTTATTTACTGTCGTTTCTATTTATTAAACCCATCACAGATTTAAATACTAGAATCGAAAAATATCTTAATTCTCGTTCGCCGGGGTGGATAATTTTTGGTGCGATATTCTTAATTGGAGGATTGGTTTTAGCAAACATCATTTCGATTCCTTTCTATATGATGCACAATTGGTTTGCTAATATCATTCCAGTTATCTTAATGATAATCTTTGGATTCTTAGGATTCCGAATGGGAACTAGTCGTCGTAATGATTGGAAGAGTTTTTCAATCACTAAGCGTAAGGCAACTGAACCTGATGATGACAAAAAGGATATGGATTACGATGGTGAAATAATGCGCCGTTCATCCAAAAAAGATTTTTATCCATATAAGATTCTTGATACGTCGGTTGTTATCGATGGTCGGATTCACCAATTAGCACAAACTGGATTTCTTGAAGGTAAGATCATGGTGCCTGATTTTGTTGTGCATGAATTGCAACTTATCTCCGATTCCAGTGATAATCAGAAACGTGAACGTGGTCGTCGCGGACTTGATATCTTAAATGAGATGAAGATGGATACTACTATCGACATTGAGACAACGACGCGTGATTATGATAATATTCCGGAAGTTGATATGAAGTTACTTAAATTAGCCAAAGAAATAGGTGGCGCTGTTTTAACGAATGACTATAATTTAAGTAAGGTAAGTGAATTTCAGAATGTTCAAGTGCTTAACATCAATGAATTAGCCAAAGTTTTGAAACCTATGGTTTTGCCAGGCGAAACAATGACTGTTAAAGTAATTAAAGCGGGTACTGAACGTGAACAAGGTGTTGCATATCTAGAAGACGGGACAATGGTCGTTGTCGAAGATGGTAAATACTTCATCGACAAGTCGGTTGATGTCGTTGTAACTAGTGCATTGCAAACTGATGCTGGTAAAATGATATTTGCTAAGCCTAAACATTCAATGAATGGTATCCAAAGCAACACAAGTAACAATGTTAACAATAGTAATAAGAAGAATAGTTCTAAAGAGAGTTCAAATAATGCCAATAAGAATTCTAAGAACAATTCTAGAAATAAAAGGGGAGAACGTAGAAATGGCAAACAAGTCAGATAATAAAATTCGTGTGAGATATGCACCAAGTCCAACAGGACATTTACACATTGGTAATGCTAGAACAGCTATCTTCAATTACCTATTTGCAAGAAGTCACAAAGGTACCTTTGTAATTCGTATCGAAGATACAGATACAAAGCGTAACGTTGAAGGTGGAGAACAAAGTCAACTAGAGAACCTTAAATGGTTAGGCGTTGACTGGGATGAAGGTCCAGATGTCGGTGGTAATTATGGTCCATATCGTCAATCAGAAAGAAAAGACATCTACCAAAAATATATCCAAGAATTGCTTGATAAAGGTCTAGCTTACGAATCATATCTGACTGAAGAACAGCTTACAAAGATGCGTGAAGAACAAGAAGCCAACGGAGAAATGCCTCATTATGAGTATGAATTTGCTGGAATGAGTGAAGAAGAAAAGGCAGCTAAAATTCAAGAATCAAAAGATGCCGGATTGACTCCAGTTATTAGAATTCACGTTCCAAAGGGCAAAACTTATGAATGGGATGACATCGTTAAGGGGAAGGTTTCAATCGATTCAGATACAATCGGTGGAGACTGGGTTATCCAAAAACGCGATGGTATGCCAACATATAACTTTGCCGTTGTAATTGATGACCACTTGATGGAAATAAGTCATGTTCTTCGTGGTGATGACCATGTTGCCAATACTCCAAAACAATTAATGATCTATGAAGACTTGGGTTGGGACGCTCCTAAGTTTGGTCACATGACACTTATCATTAACACTGAAACTGGTAAAAAACTAAGTAAACGTGATGAATCTATCCTACAATTTATTGAGCAATATCGTACTTTGGGTTATTTACCAGAGGCTATGTTCAACTTCATTACACTATTAGGTTGGTCACCAGTTGGTGAGGAAGAATTGTTCACTCGCAAACAATTTATCAAGATTTTTGATGAAAATCGTTTGAGCAAATCACCAGCTAAGTTTGATCAAAAGAAACTAGAATGGGTCAACAATCAATATGTTAAGAGTGCTGATGCTAGTGAAATTACTGACTTAGTACTTGAAAATTTAATCGAAGGCAAACGTATTCCTGACGATCCTGACACAAACACAATTCAATGGGTAAGACACTTAACAGAATTGTATATGCCACAAATGTCATATACACAACAAATCGTTGAATTATCAGACATCTTCTTCAATCAACCAGATGTATTGACAGATGACGAACAAAAAGAACTTGAAGAGGACGATTCACGTAAAGCTATTGAAGATCTACGTGGCAAGTTGGAAAAACTTGATCGTTTCACAGCAAAGCAAATTATGGCTGCTATTCAAGGTGTTCGTGCTGATACTGGCGTTAAAGGTAGAAAACTCTACATGCCAGCTAGAATTGCTGCTACACGTACAATGCATGGTCCAGCAATCGCTGAAGCAATCGAATTGATCGGTAAAGAAAAGTCATTAGCCAATATTGATAAGACATTGAGCCAAATGAAATAAAATTACATATCTTAAAAGAGAGGTTGAAGGAAAACTTTTGTTTTGCCTCAATCTCTTTTTTCTTGTAGAAAGGAGAATATATGCTAAAAATATTCAACACACTAACACGTGAAAAAGAAGAATTTAAACCACTAAATCCAGGCGAGGTTCACATGTATGTCTGTGGTCCGACTGTCTACAATTACATTCATATTGGTAATGCACGTTCGATCGTAGCATTTGATACGGTGCGTCGTTATCTAGAATATTTAGGATATAAAGTTAAGTTTGTTTCTAACTTTACTGATGTCGATGACAAGATGATCAAAGAAGCCAACCGTGAGAATATCACTGTGCCTGAAGTGGCTGACAAATTCATCAAAGCATTTTTTGAAGACATCGATAAGTTAAATGTGCAACGTGCAACAGTTAATCCGCGCGCCACTGAAAATATCGAAGAAATCGTTGATTTTATTGCTGACTTAGTTGATAAAGGTTACGCATACGAATCAGACGGCGATGTTTTCTACCGTGCTCGTAAGTTTGAACACTATGGCGAATTATCAGATCAAAATATTGATCAATTAGTTCAAGGTGCCAGTGAACATGTTGGCGAAACTGAATTTGATAAGAAACAAGATCCAATTGACTTTGCTCTTTGGAAAAAGGCAAAACCAGGTGAGATAAAATGGGATTCACCTTGGGGAGAAGGTCGTCCGGGCTGGCATATTGAATGTTCAGTCATGTCAACCAAGTATCTCGGTGATACATTTGATATTCACGGTGGTGGCCAAGATTTGGAATTTCCTCATCATGAGAATGAAATCGCTCAAAGTGAAGCTAAGACGGGCAAGAAGTTTGTCAATTATTGGATGCACAATGGTTTTGTAACTGTTGAAAACAACGAGAAGATGAGTAAGTCGCTTGGCAATTTTGTGACAGTTCATGATATGGTCAAGGACATTGACCCACAAGTGTTGAGGTTCTTCTTGTCTTCAACACATTATCGTCGACCACTAGAATACTCGAAATCTAACTTGCAAAAAGCTGCTGACAACTATGAACGAATCAAGACTGCGTACAATAATTTGAACTTCAGATTGGATAATGCTGATGGTGCTGCTGATGATGTCAAACCAGAAGTAGATGCGATTACCGACAAGTTCAAGTCAGCCATGAATGATGATTTTAACGTTCAAAATGGAATAACTGAAATCTTTGAAATGGTAACATTAGCTAACAACTATAGTTCACAAGATAATATTAATTCTGAAAGTGCAAAATATATTTTGAATGAGTTAGCAAGTTTATCAGGTATACTAGGAATTCAATTCGGTGAAAAAGAAGACCTATCTGAAGAAATTCAAGCAATGGTCGAAAAACGTGATCAAGCTCGTGCCGACAAAGATTTCGCAACAAGTGATGAGTTACGTGATAAATTAAAGGAAATGGGAGTTATCTTAGAAGATACTCCACAAGGAACACGGTGGCATATAGATGGTTAAGATCGAACAATTAAATGGTGTGACGTTAGCTTATTTAGGAGATGCTGTTTATGAAGTATTCATTCGTGAACACTTATTAGACTTAGATATCACTAAGGTCAACCAGTTACAAAACAAGGCGACACATTATGTTTCGGCCAAAGCACAGGCGGCACTGATTGCGTTGATGATAGATGAAGATGTTTTGTCAGAAGATGAGATTCGTATCTACAAGAATGGACGTAATGCTAAGAAATATACTAAGGCTAAAAACACGAGTGTCGTGACGTATCATATGTCCACAGGGTTTGAAGCACTATTTGGTTATTTGGACGTCAGTGGTCAAAAGGACCGTGTAGCCGAACTTGCACAATGGTGTATCGACAAAGTAGAATCGGGGGAAACTGATGCAGAAAAACTCAAATAATAATCGCGATAGCAATCGTGATGATGAAGAAGAAGTAGAACTAGTTTTTGGTCACCACTCAGTAGTAGAACTATTGAAGTCGCCAACAGCGGGTCAACGTGTCAATAAAGTTTTAGTTCAAAAGGGACTAAAAAGTTCACACATTGGTGAGGTCATTGAGCTTGCTAAACGTAGTAAGTTAATTGTTCAAGAGGTTCCTAAGAATAAATTGGACGATATTAGCAATGGTGGTAATCATCAAGGGATGGCCGCATATATTGCACCTTACCAATACGCTGAATTAGACGATATTTTTAAAATAGCTAAGAAAAAAAATGAAGATCCGTTTATTTTGATTCTTGATCGAATTGAAGATCCGCATAACTTGGGTTCAATTCTTAGAACAGCCGATGCCGTCGGTGTACATGGAATTATTGTCCCTAAGCATCGTTCAACTGGATTGACTTCAGTTGTCGCTAAGACTTCAACAGGCGCAATTGAGCATGTTCCAGTTGTTCGTGTGACTAACTTAGTTAATACGATCAATGACCTCAAAAAAGAAAATGTTTGGGTCTTTGGTACTGCCATGGAGGGTGATAATTATCGGACATGGAATGCCAAGGGTCCAGTTGCACTTGTAATTGGTAATGAAGGTAAAGGAGTTTCACCACTAGTTCTCAAACAAGTAGATCAAACCTTGAGTATACCAATGGTTGGTCACGTTCAAAGCTTGAACGCCAGTGTTGCGACTGGTGTCTTGTTGTATCAAGCGTTTGCTTCAAGACATGCATAAGGTGGAAAAGGATTTCATCAATTGATAACTGATGAAATCCTTTTTTGGTATAAGAATGTTTTCATAGATAAAGTCTTGAATTAGCCAACGAAGTTTTTGTAAACAAACGTTCGCTTAAAACGGCATAGAATACATGATAATTTTAAATAAGGAAAACCATTCAAATATATTATGAATGGAGAAAAAGTGCATGAACAACTTAGAGCTTGCACTCATCAAATTAGTAAAGGAGGACGCCAACTCAATTGCGTTAGAATCATTGGTCGAACGATATCGCCCAATGATCGACAATATGTACTTCCAGTACAAAATAGGTTTATACGACCAAAATGACTGGTATCAGGAGGCACTGATCGTTTGTTATGCCACTTGCAAAATTTTTGACGGAGCAAGTGGTTCAAAATTCGGCAGTTTCTTCAAATTAAAATTCAAAAATCACATAATTGATATTGTTCGTAGAGAAAATACAGTCAAACGGCAGGCTAACCAATTAGCGTGTTCTTATGAACAAGTGATTATTGATGAAAGCCCAAATGAATTCATAAAAAATTATGTTCACTTATTAGATACTTCGAGTTATTTGGAACAAGCAGTGGAGGATTTAAGCAAGCTGGAATTGATTGCATTACAATTCTTATTAGGAGAATTAAAAATTCATATAGCCTGTGAATTAGCAATGTGTGATACTAGGCAATTGCATCGGGCTGCCAATAGATGTAGACTCAAAATTATGGAGCACATGTAATTTGTCATCTGTTTGTCATGGACTTTTCTACATTTAAAATCTATAATGTAAAAGATATAAACTGCATAGAATGTGGAGAGACTCATGGGATTAAGAAAAGTAGCATTGGCTTGTAGCGTTTGTGGATCAAGAAATTATACGGTTCAAGAGAACCCAAACCGCACAGAACGACTAGAAGTTAACAAATTTTGTAAGCATTGTGGCAAGCACACATTACATAAAGAAACACGCTAATCTGGAGGACTAAATGAAATTATTTAAATTTTTTGGTAGTGTAAGAAAAGAAATGAAATTGGTTGTTTGGCCTACTGCAAAGGAAAACAGACGTGATACATGGACTGTTGTTGCTACATCTTTGATGTATGCTATTTTCTTCGCCGTTATTGATTGGGGACTAGTAGCATTACTCCAACAATTTGTAATGGGAAGCAAATAAGATTGTAAGTACACAGATAATTTGATATGCTTTAAGTAATGAAAGAAAACTTCGACCTTTGTTCGAGGTTTTTTTATTTTGATTTTTTTGGAGGAAATTATGGCTGAAGCTGGCGACAAACAATGGTATGTCTTACATACTTACTCAGGATACGAAAATAAAGTTAAGGAAAATTTGGAATCACGTGCCTCATCAATGGGTATGGAAGATTATATTTTCAGAGCAGTAGTACCTGAAGAAGAAGAAACAGAAACAAAAAATGGTAAACAAAAGACAGAAATGAAAAAGACTTTCCCAGGATACGTTCTTGTTGAAATGGTTATGAGTGACGAATCATGGTTCGTTGTTCGTAATACACCTGGTGTTACAGGATTCGTTGGAAGTCACGGTTCAGGAAGCAAGCCAGCACCATTATTACCAGAAGAAATAGATCATATTCTTGACGATCTTGGTATCAGTGTAAAAGCTGGTAACGACTTCGAAGTTGGCGAGAACGTTACGATTGTTAACGGACCATTCGCTAATATGACGGGTAAAGTTACAGAAATTGATGATGATCATGACAAAATTAAAGTTGATGTCGACATGTTCGGACGTATGACAAGTGCCGAAGTTGACTTTGCAGATGTTCAAAAATAACAAATTATATTGATAAAGGATTGTTTCCGTGCTACTATAATACGGTATGTTTTTAAGACATACATGTGGGAGAGAAAATTTAAATTCTCAATATGACCACATCACGGATCAAGGAGGTATGCACCGTGGCTAAAAAAGTTGCTAACGTAGTAAAATTACAAATTCCTGCTGGACAGGCTACTCCAGCTCCACCAGTTGGTCCTGCTTTGGGACAAGCTGGTATTAACATTGTTGCCTTTACAAAAGACTTCAATGCTCGTACAGCAGATCAACAAGGAATGATTATTCCCGTTGTTATCTCTGTATACGAAGATCGTTCATTCGATTTCGTTACAAAGACACCACCTGCAGCTGTTCTATTGAAAAAGGCTGCCGGCGTTGAAAAAGGCTCTGGCGAACCTAACAAGAACAAGGTTGCCACTGTCACAAACGACCAAGTTCGCGAAATTGCTGAAACCAAGATGAAAGACCTAAACGCTGCAAGTGTTGAATCTGCAATGCGTATGGTTGCTGGTACTGCAAGAAGTATGGGCTTTACAGTAGAAGACTAGACAATAAGCAGTTTACAGGAATATGAAAATATTCTTAACAAGTGGGAGGGGAAAATCCCCAATAGACCACAAAGCAAGGAGGAACTTAGCATGGCTAAGCATGGAAAAAAATATATTGAAGCTATGAAGCAAGTGGATAAGGATAAGACTTACACTGCTACAGAAGCTGCTGACTTACTAAAAAAAGTAAATTATGCAAAATTTGACGCAACTGTTGAGGTTGCTATTAACTTGGACGTAGATCCAAAACAAGCTGATCAACAAATTCGTGGTGCCCTTGTTCTACCTAACGGAACAGGTAAATCACAAAAAGTTATCGTCTTCGCTGAAGGTGAACAAGCTAAGGCTGCTGAAGCAGCTGGTGCTGACATCGTTGGTTCTGATGATCTTGTTGAAAAGATCCAAGATGGCTGGTTGGACTTTGATGTTGCTGTTGCAACACCACCAATGATGGCTAAAGTTGGACGTTTAGGTCGTGTACTTGGACCTAAAGGTTTGATGCCTAACCCTAAGACAGGTACTGTAACAATGGATGTTACAAAGGCTGTTAATGATGTTAAAGCTGGACAAGTTACTTACCGTGTAGATCCTAACGGATTGATTCACGCACCTATTGGTAAGTTGTCATTCGATACTGACAAGATTGCTGCTAACTTTAACGCATTCTACGAAACTATCGCAAAGGCACGTCCTGCATCATTGAAGGGTAACTATATTGTTAGTGTTAATATGACATCAACATTTGGCCCTGGTCTAAAAATCAACGCTTAATGTTGACTAATAACCAAAATAATGATAATGTACAATAGTTGATTTCTACCGAAGACTCAGGTGATGTGAATCTTAATATCCTGCCGAGGCCAGAAGATTGTTAATTAATCTCTGTGTCTTTCGGACGCAGAGATTTTATTTTTAAGCCGAAATTTGTAGAGTTAACTAAAATAAATTGTGGAGGTGAAACGTAATAATGAAGCAAGAAAAACTATCACAAAAAGAAGCACTCGTTACAGAAGTTGCTGCTAATCTTAAAGGCGCTAAGTCAGTTATCGTTGTTGACTACTTAGGTCTTACAGTTGAACAAGCTACTGCTATGCGTGCTGAATTACGTGAGCAAGGTGCTACTATGCAAGTTATCAAGAACACTGTCTTGAGACGTGCAGCAGAAGAAGCTGGACTTGAAGGTCTAGAAGAATTCTTCGTTGGCCCAACAGCTATCGCTTATTCTGAAGAAGATCCAGTTGCACCTGCTAAAGTTGCTGCTAAGTATGCTAAAGATGTTGAATCCGTTGAAATCAAGGGTGGAATCATCGAAGGCAAAGCTGCTACACTTGAAGAAATTCAAGCACTTGCAACACTACCAAACAGAGATGGCTTGCTATCTATGTTGGTATCTGTATTACAAGCTCCAGTTCGCGACTTCGCATTGGCTGTTAAAGCTGTTGCTGAAAAGAAAGACGACGAACCAGCTGCTTAATTAAAAAACAAACATAATTCGGAGGACATTAAAATGGCTTTAGATACACAAAAGATTATCGATGATTTAAAAGATGCTTCAATTCTAGAACTTAACGACCTTGTTAAGGCTATCGAAGAAGAATTTGACGTTACAGCTGCTGCTCCTGTTGCTGCAGGTGCTGCTGCTGGTGGCGAAGATGCTGCTGAAAAGGATTCATTTGATGTTGAACTTACAGAAGCAGGTCAAGAAAAGGTTAAGGTTATCAAGGAAGTTCGTGGTATCACAGGACTTGGCTTGAAGGACTCAAAAGACCTAGTTGACGGTGCTCCTAAGGTTATCAAGGAAGGCGTTGCTAAGGCTGACGCTGAAGATATGAAGACAAAGCTTGAAGCTGTTGGCGCAACAGTTACATTGAAGTAATAACCTTTTATAAGATTATTATGATAAAATTAATCCTCGTAAGAGGATTTTTTTTTACCCTCATTTTTGCTTTTTTAGAAAGGAAACAAATATGGCTAACCAATATTTTGAAAATTCAGCTGATCTAGAACATGAATTAAAAGACTTTAATTTTACTTTGAGAAATAATAATTTAACTTTCACATCTGATGCAGGAGTATTTTCACGACAGACAATAGATTACGGTTCACGTGTCTTGATCGAGGCAATTAACTTTGATGAAGTTCCTGCGGGGAATATTCTTGATGTTGGCTGTGGATATGGCCCAATCGGATTATCTCTGGCCAAGGAACAAACTAAACGTTCGGTCGATATGACGGATGTTAATTTACGTGCAATTGACCTTGCCAAAAAGAATGCTGAAACTAATCGGATTAAGAATGTAAATATTTTTGAGTCAAATGTTTATGAGAAGATTTCTGAAAAATATGCATTGGTGATATCTAATCCACCTATCAGAGCTGGTAAAAATGTTGTCTCAGGAATTATCAGCGGAGCAAAGGAACACTTAGTTGATAACGGTGAATTGTGGATCGTTATTCAAAAGAAGCAGGGTGCTCCTTCAGCTAAAAAATTGATGGATACAACGTATGGTAATGTGGAAATCGTTACTCGTGAAAAAGGTTATTACATTTTGAGAAGTAAGTTGGTTTAGCTAGATGATTTTTTCAGAAGAACAGATAAATAATTATATGGATGAGGCAATTGGTGAAGCGCTTAAGGCTCAATCACGTGCCGAAGTGCCAATTGGTTGTGTTATTGTGGACAATCAAACAAGCAAGGTCATAGGTCGTGGATCGAATGAACGTGAAGAAACTCAGGACGCTATTAAGCATGCGGAAATCATTGCTATTGAACAAGCGTGTGAATCAGTTGGTAGTTGGCGTCTAGAACACACCAGCCTGTTTGTTACGCTAGAACCATGTCCGATGTGTGCAGGAGCTATCATCAATAGTCGAATTGAAGAAGTCGTTTTTGGTGCTAGTGATCCTAAGGCTGGTTCAGTTGGATCAATTGTTAATTTATTAGCTGAGACACGCTATAATCATCAGCCAGAGGTCCTTGCCAATGTTAAGGAACAAGAAACTGGTGATCTTTTACGTAATTTCTTTAGAGAAATACGTCGTAAAAAGTAGCATTAATTCAAGATTTATAGTATTATAGTTATTGCCGAAAGGCCTTAGGGCAATGGTGCTCTTGTGAATCGTGTCAGGTTCGGAAGAAAGCAGCACTAAGTGAGTTGTACCATGTGCCTTTTGTTATGTATATTAGCCTCCTAATCTTAATTGATTAGGAGTTTTTTTATTTAGAGAGTGGAAAAGTAAAACTGTCAGTTAAAGCTGTTTTTTGTGGTAGAATTTAAGTACTGTGTTAAAGCAAGGAGGAAATATGGCATATCAAGCACTATATCGAGTTTGGCGTCCCCAAACTTTTTCAGATGTAATTGGTCAAAGCGTTATCACACAGACCTTACGTAATGCGGTCGCAAGTAATATGACCAGTCATGCCTATTTATTCAGTGGACCACGTGGTACTGGTAAGACTTCTTGTGCCAAAATTTTGGCGAAAGCTGTTAATTGCTTGAATCCACATGATGGTGAACCTTGTAATGAATGTGAAATCTGCAAGGCAGCCAATGAGAATCGCTTGAATGATGTAATCGAAATCGATGCCGCTTCAAATAATGGTGTTGAGGAGATTCGTGATATTCGTGACAAAGTAAAATATGCTCCAACAGAAGCTAAATTCAAAGTTTATATTATTGATGAAGTTCATATGCTTTCACAAGGTGCATTTAATGCCCTTCTGAAAACACTAGAAGAACCACCAGCTAATGTCATGTTCATCTTGGCAACTACTGAACCTCAAAAAATCCCGGCAACAATTATTTCGAGAACGCAGAGTTTTACTTTTAGAAGAATTTCACGCCAGGATATTTTGGAACGTATGACCTACATCTTGGATGATAAGAACGTTAAGTATGATGAAGAAGCGTTGAACATTATTGCGGCATCTGCCGAAGGTGGAATGCGTGATGCTTTGAGTATTTTGGATCAAGCCTTATCATATGGTGATGATGAGTTGACTTTGAAGAATGCTCAAGAAGTAACTGGTGCGTTGAGTAATGAACAGATTGTGTCTTACATGACGGCGATTGCTGAAAATCGACCAGCTGATGCGTTGACTAGTCTGTATCAAATTCTGGCTAGTGGTCGTTCAGCGATGCGTTTTACTGAAATGATCATCCGTGTCTGTCGTAATTTGATTTTGTACAATTCGAACTCCGATCTCTCACAACAGATGGATAAGTCAGTTATGACCAATGAATTATTGGCAATTGCTGATAAGTTTGATAATACAAGATTGTTCTATATTGTTGATCAAGTTAGTGCCACTCAAAAAAATCTGAAGAATTCTAATCAGACTGATGTTTATATGGAAATTTTGACCGTTAAAATCAGTGAACCAAGAATTGAACAACAAATGTCCGCTGCATCAGTTAAAGAAACAACAGATACACCGGTTGATAATCAACGTGTGGATCAATTAGGCGATGAAATTGCTAATTTAAAACAAGAAATCAAACAATTAGTTGATCAGCCACAGGTTCAAAATAATAGTAACCAAAAGCAAGTTAATAAACCTAAGCGTAATAATAAAAAAGGAACTCATCTTAATAAGACGGCAATTTATCAAGTTTTGGAAAATGCCACTAAGAATGATTTGAATACAGCCAAGGATATTTGGCCTGATCTGATGAGTATGTTGTCGATCACTCAACGTTCAATCATGAGTATCTCTGAACCTGTTGCTGCGTCAGAAGCGGGAATTGTTGTCGCATTTGACTATGAAATGTGGTTTGAGACCGCTCAAGATGGATTTCTAGATGAGTTGACTAATAATGTTGGTAAGTTATTGAAAAAGGATTGCCAAGTTGTTTTGGTACCAAAGGCCCAATGGCCAGAAATTCGTAAAGAATATATTGCAAATAATATTGATTCTGATAAGAGTAAAAATGTAAAATCTAAGTCAGAGCAAAAACAAACTGATCCAACCGTCGATGAAGCACTGAAGTTATTCGGTGATGATGGTGTGGTTGAAGTTAAAGATGATTAAAAGGAGAAATGGTTATGAGTAAAGGAATGCCAAATATGGGTGGAATGGGCGGTAACATGGCCAATCTTATGCGCCAAGCCCAAAAGATGCAAAAAGAAGTCGCTGCTGCACAAGAACAATTGAGTCAAACAGATTATGAGGGACATTCAGTTGATGACTTTGCAGTTGTAAAAATGAATGGTGACAAAAAAGTACTAGATATTAAAATCGATGAAAAGATTATTGATCCTGACGATCCTGATACATTGCAAGATATGCTTATCGACGCATTGAATGATGGTATGGCCAAGGTTGACAAAGATAAAGATGCTAAGCTAGGTAAATATACAAACGGGATGATGTAATCAATGAGATATCCAGAGCCAATTTCAAAATTAATTGATAGTTATATGATGTTGCCAGGAATTGGTCGCAAAACAGCGACAAGAATGGCATTCTTTACATTAGGCATGGATAAAGGTCAAGTGCAAGAATTTGCCGATAATCTCATGTCTGCCAAAACTGATTTGAAGTCCTGCAAGATCTGTGGGAATATTACTACAGATGAAATATGTTCCATCTGTAGTGATAAGAATCGTGATCAGTCGACGATTCTAGTAGTAGAACAGCCAAAAGATATAATGTCATTAGATGATATGAACAGTTACAATGGTTTGTATCATGTGTTGGGTGGAGTATTATCTCCAGTTGATGGAGTCGGTCCTGAAGACTTGAATATCAAATTACTGCTTAATCGTTTGCGTGAGAACAGCAAAGTTCAAGAATTGATTATTGCTACGAATGCAACTCCTGAAGGAGAAGCAACAGCGCAATACTTAGCCAAACTGGTAAAGCCGGCAGGTATAAAAGTAACTAGATTAGCGCATGGATTAGCCGTTGGTTCTGACATTGAATATGCCGACGAGATGACTCTGAAGAGCGCCGTTCTAGGTCGCAGGGAGATCTAACATGTTTGGTAGAAAAAAAGCTAGTGTTGAAAAAATCGAAAACGATCGGTTGATGGATAGCATTCATGACATTCAACGCCAGATCAGTAATGCACAGCATTTGATGAATAATTCACTCGAAATTTCCGATGAGGCACGTTTGAATCTGAGAATAGATCGAGCCAAGTATCAGTTCTTATATTTGGAAGCCAGACGCCGCAAGGCTCAGGCCAAACATACCACTGATATTATTTTTGGTGATGAAGATACATTCTTGAAGCAACCAAGTCGAGCTGAGAAGCATTGGTAGAGAGTGCGGAGAGGTGACGATGAGCATTACCTAGAATAGCGAAGTAATTTGTCATCTCGCAACTCGTTTTAGAATCACAAACCCAAAGTCGTTATCTACCAAAGTAGATATCGGCTTTTTTAATACATGTTTACCCAAACAACAATATCAAGTAAAATAGAATCAATGCATTAAAAGGGAGAATACTAGATGTCAGGGATATTTATATCATTCGAAGGCCCAGATGGGGCTGGAAAAACTACCGCATTAAATGCGCTGGTTCCGTTATTAAAAGAACACACTAATAAAGAAATAGTTGAATCACGTGAACCTGGTGGTAGCGAAATAGCTGAACAAATTAGAAAAATCATTCTAACTGTTCATGATGAAAAAATGGATGATAGAACTGAAGCTCTATTATATGCAGCCGCACGTAGACAGCATGTGGTCGATGTTATTAGACCAACATTGGCTGCTAACAAAGTATTGTTGAGTGATCGTTTTGTCGATAGTTCGATTGCGTATCAAGGTGGCGGCCGTGAAATCGGTACGAAAGAAGTTGCGGAGATCAATGATTTTGCCATTGATGGTACACTGCCAGATTTAACAATTTACTTTGATATTTCGCCAGAGGTAGGTTTATCAAGGATTCGTAAGGATCATGAGGGTGAAATGGATCGCTTGGAGCAAGAGGCACTGAGCTTCCACAAACGTGTTCACGACTCATATCTTGACTTAGTAGAGGCTAATCCTGATAGAATAAAGAGTATCAATGCAGATCAGAAGCCTGAAAAAGTTGTTTCTGATGCATTAGATGTTATTATTAAGAGATTTCCAAATGTATTCAATGGAGGAAAATAAAATGAAAGTTATTTTAGCGATTGTTCAAGACAAAGATAGCCAACAGTTACAAACACACCTCGTAAAAGCTGATTTTCGTGCAACCAGATTACCTTCAACCGGTGGTTTTTTAAAGGCAGGTAACTCAACTTTTATTATTGGTGTGGAAGATGACAAAGTTGATGCTGCACTCGAAGTTATCAAGAAGACTTGTCATACAAGAACACAATTTGTTACTTCAACTTTTGCATTGCCTGAAGCAGCTGGGATCAATGATCCAATCGAAGTTCAAGTCGGGGGAGCTACTTGTTTTATCCTACCTGTGGATAAATTTGTAAGATTTTAAAAATGGAAAATTTAGTAGAAGAGCAGCCTAGAGTACTGCATGAATTTCAAAAAATTATTCAGTCTAATATGTTGTCGCACGCCTATTTGCTTGATAATGCTTCTTCTAAAATCAGACAGCAAGTTGCAATTTGGTTGGCACAAAGCCAGTTTTGTGGGAATTTACAAGATGGGATGCCGGATCAAACTTGTCAAAGATGCCAGACGATTGCGTTGGGGGATAATCCTGATGTGCTGGAAATCAAAACTGAAAAACAAAGTATTGGTGTAGACGATATTAAGTATTTTAAAAAAGAAACTAGTATGACTGCCACACAAGGTAAGCGTCGCATCTTGATTATTGATGAAGCTGAGAAGATGACTAATGCTGCCAGCAATAATCTGTTGAAAACCATTGAAGAGCCAGAAGGTAATTTGATGATTATTCTGCTGGCAAATTCGGCCAAGCAATTGCTTCAAACGATTAGATCACGTGTTCAAATATTTCACTTGTCTAATAAAAGCAATGAAGAAGAAATGGCTAGTTTGGTAGAATTGGGTTATAAGGATGAGCAAGCAAAAACAGCATTAAAGGTCTCTGATATTAAGTTCTTACAAGCGACTAATGGTGAAGATTTTCAAAAACTCTCATCTTCTTTAGTTGTGTGGATGAAAGAATGTAATCAAAAAAAAATAAATAGTTTTATAGATGTACAGACTGATATCATGCCTTTGGTAGAGAATAAGGACCACCAACATTTGGTTTTCGATATGATGAATCAGATGTTTAGTGATATATTATCAATTAGGTACAATTTAGATAAATCACTTCTTATTAAAGAAGATGTTCTTTCAAATAAAAGTATTCAACAGATCGTTAGTTTTTCGGATGAATTATTTAAAGCTGAGGAAATGTGGAAAAGTAATGTAGCATTTCAAGCAATTTTAGAGGATTTGTCATTAAAATTTGTGGGTTAGTAGGTGAAACAATGGCAGAAAAAGATTTGTATGACCAGTTCGAAGCTATCTCTAATCAATTAGGTAGTTTGAGTAGTCAGATCGACGCACTCAAAGAAGAACTATCAAAAGATCTAGAAGAAAAAGAAGAACTGAAGATGGAAAATCATAATCTTCGCAAACAACTTGAGAAATTGGGTTACGAGGATAAAAGTTTCAATGAGAGTGAATTGCCTACTTCACGCTTGAACTTAGAAAAGCTGTATCATAAAGGCTTTCACGTGTGCCAACAATTTTATGGTTCTCATCGTAAAGAAAATGAAGAATGTGTATTCTGTCTCGGGGTAATTTACGGAAATCACAGTAAACCAAATAAAAAATAAACAAGGGAGCATTTTGAATGAATGAACAAAGGAGTTTTGTTAATAATTCGAAGGGCTGCCTTTTTTTAGTGCCAACACCAATTGGTAACTTGGACGACATGACCTTTCGAGCAGTCAAAACTTTGCAGGATGCAGATTTAGTCGCAGCTGAAGATACTAGAAACACAAAATATTTACTGAATCATTTTGATATAACCACTGATTTGATTAGTTTCCATGAGCACAATACGGCTCAACGAATCCCAGAACTGATCGATAAACTAAATAATGGAATCAACATTGCTCAAGTTAGTGATGCGGGAACACCATCTATCAGTGATCCTGGCAAAGAACTGGTTAAAGCAGCTATTGAAGCCGATATAGCTGTTATTCCATTGCCTGGTGCAAGTGCCTCAACTACAGCATTGATCGCCTCAGGAATTGAACCACAGCCATTCTACTTCTATGGTTTCTTGCCACGTAAGGGTAAGGAACGTACTGAAGCGTTGGAGAATTTGGCACAACGTGCTGAAACTTCGATTATTTATGAATCACCATATCGTGTAGTCAAAACGGTTGATGATTTGAGAAAATATTTTGGTGGTGACCGCAGAGTAACCTTGGCACGTGAATTAACTAAGATCCATGAGGCTTTCCTTAGGGGAACAATCGATCAAGTTATAGAATATTATCAAGAAAATGATCCAAAGGGTGAATACGTCTTGATTTTGGCAGGCAAGGAAATCGAAGAAATTGATGATATGTCTGACTCTGAGATTATTAATTCAATTGATCTGTTGATACAATCAGGAGAGAAGCCTAACAAGGCCATCAAAGAAGTTGCCACTCAAAATGATTTACGTAAACAAATTGTTTACAATCTATACCATGGAATTGGAAAGGAAGAATAAATTGACAGAACAAATTTACTCTCAAGAAATAGAATTTCCATTTTATTTTGCAAATTTAACAGGCGATATGCGCCTATCATCGTTGGTTGATGCAATGTTATTGATATCTGAGAAGCAACTACATGAATCAGATTCAGACAGTTCAGAAATGGTACAACGTGGTCTTGGCTGGGTCGTTGTCCAATATCACATGGATATTAAGAAGATGCCAACACTTGGCCAGAAGTTAAAGGTCAGCACACGTGCAACTAGTTATAATAAATACTTCTTCTATCGTGACTTTTGGATAGACGATCTAGAGGGCAATCGCATGGTCGATCTTTCAAGTGCCTTCGTTATTATCGACGTTAAAGCTCGTAAAATGGTTAGTGCAGCTGAACAGTTGACGGATGTTTTTGGTGCTGAGGAAATTACTAAGATCAAACGTTTTGCTAGATTACGTGAGCCTAAAGATTATGACGTCAAGACAGACCAACATATCGGTTATTACAATATCGATGTCAACCGTCACGTGAATAATTCATATTACTTCGACTGGATGGTTGATTCATTAGGAATTGAATTTGTTGAAAAACATCGGGCTAAGAGTATGGATATTAAATATGATAAAGAATTGAATATTCATAGTGAGCCTGAAGTATATGCAAAAATAGATTCTGATAATTTAGTTACGACACATTGGATCAAGAGCGACGGTGAATTGAATGCTGTTGCGCAGATTACGTGGGAAGAAAAATAATTATGATTTCGTATGAAAAAGGTTATGAGCAAAATCGATAGATGCTAAGTGGGACTTGTGGTAATATGTTCAAGTAAAATATTTTTGGGGTAGGATTCAAAGCGTAAAGTGCCGGCGGAACGGAATGTGAACACCGGACGAAGAGCTATTGCTTGCGATTTTGTTTCCGCATTCGTCACTTTATATAGTTAGTTAATTTTATTAGCCTCTAGTTATATGCTGTGGCAGCTCCTACAAGGAGATGTCGTTATGAATACGAACAGTCGTGTTATCAGTGTCCACGAAATGACGTGGATGGCTTTATTAATTGCAATGCAGATGGTGTTGAGTAAGTTGTCGATAGGTAGCAATACCTTGAAGGTCGGATTCAGCTTCATTGCAATAGGACTAATGGGATATTACTTCGGACCGTATAAGGCAGCAATTGCTAATGTGATTGCCGATATTATCAGTAACGTTGTAATGCCAGCACCCGGAGGTTTCTTCTGGGGCTTTACATTTTCAGCGTTAGTAGCAGGTCTTATCTATGGTTTTGTACTATATAATCATAAGGTAACAATCTTGAGAACTTTTATAGCGATATTATTAATCACAGTAATCGTCAATACAGGATTGAATACACTGTGGATTCAAATGATGACTAATTTGCCATATTGGACATTATTAGTTCCAAGGATCGTCAAGGAACTATTTAGCTTAGTTTATCAAACCGGATTGTTATACTTGGTTCTTAAATGGATCAGTAATTCGAGATTTAACAGAATCGGCCGTTAGTGGTCGATTTTTTTTGTTCAGTATTTACCCGTTTTTCTCCACTCTCTATTCAAAACGAGTTCCGAAAAACAAATGCCTCCGCTTAGCTACGATTAAGAAAGGATGCACAAAATCGCATCAATTCTTAATCTAGGCTATGCTCAACATTTACCCGTTTTTCTCCACTCTCTGTAAAATCTAATTATGTGGTAAAATATTCCTATTAAGATCGAGGGGATTATATGAAAATTTTAGCTTTTGATACATCGAACAAGCCGCTAAGTGTTGCGGTTGTTGAAGATGGTAAGGTTCTCGCACATGTCGAATCTTCTGAGAATAAGACTCACAGTGTTACACTCTTGCCTGATATTAAAAATTCATTGGCAGATGCCAGTCTTTCAGTGAATGATATAGATCGGATAGCTGTCGCTGATGGCCCTGGTTCTTATACTGGAGTTAGAATAGCTGTTACAGTTGCCAAAACATTGGCATTTACTTTGAATAAACCACTTGTTGGTATTTCTAGCTTGAAATTACTTGCCGCTGATGGTGGGAATGAGCAATTCTTAATACCATTAATGGATGCTAGAAATGATAATGCCTATGCTGGTGTGTATTCTAGTAAAAATGGAAAGCTAGTTAACGTAATCGATGATCAACATATTACAATGGCTAAGTTACTTGAGCTATTGCAAGATTACGATGAAGATAAACTAGAATTCATTAATGCCACTCAAAAATTAACCGATTTGATAAGAGAAAAATATCCGCATGCCAAAATAATGTCAGCGGAAGACAGTCTTCCGGACGCTACAAAATTGGCCAAGTTAGCTGAACAAGCTGAACCTGTTAAGGATATTGATAGCTTTGTACCAACGTATTTGCGTTTAACACAGGCGGAACACGATTGGTATGAAAAAGGTCATAAGGATGACGGAAATATTTCCTATGTTGAGGAAGTTTAAAGAAACACTTTGGCCAACAGGACATGTAGAAAAATATCCCTTTGAGCAACAGTCGGTTAGTATTGATGGTAGAAACTTCATTTTACGCAAATCAGATTCAAACGATACTGGCAGTTTTATGAGTATTCAAGAAACGATTTACTCGAAGCCGGTTCCGTGGCCAGCTGATATTGTCGATATGGAGTTGAGAAATAAAAATGCTTTGTACTTGTCACTAATAGAAAATAACGTCTGTGTGGCATTTATTGGAGTGTCCTTGAAAAATAAAAACGAAGCTCATATTACTAACGTTGCCGTCATGCCAGACTTGCAACACTTGGGAATCGGACACTTGTTCTTGAATCAAGTGTTTGACTATTGTCGCAAATATGAGTTTTTGTCCCTTTCACTTGAAGCAGACATTGAGAACGAATCCGCAATCAGTCTTTATCGAGCATTTGGGTTCAAAACTAGAACTATTCATGAGAAGTATTACTTTAGAAATCACCATGATGCATTAGAGATGGTGGTGGATCTGTAGGTGGAAGAAATTTTGAAAAAAGATACATTGATAATGTCGTTTGAGAGTAGCTGTGACGAGACAAGTGTGGCTGTGATCAAGAACGGTAAAGAAATACTATCAAATATAATTGCTACACAAATCAAGAGTCATCAGCGATTCGGTGGCGTTGTGCCAGAAGTTGCTAGTCGTCATCATGTGGAAGAAATTACACGCTGTATTAAATTAGCGATGGACGAAGCCAAAGTAACTTACGATGATATCGATGCAGTTGCCGTTACATACGGACCAGGATTGGTTGGTTCATTGTTGATCGGTATCATGGCTGCTAAAACAGTTGCCTTCGCACATGATTTGCCATTGATCAAAGTAAATCATTTGGCTGGACATATTTATTCAGCTAACTTCGTAACTGATTTGAAATATCCATTCATGGCATTGTTAGTTTCAGGTGGACATACAGAATTGGTTCTAGTTACAGCGCCAGGTGAGTTCCATACGCTTGGTGATACTCGTGATGATGCAGTGGGCGAGGCCTATGACAAAATTGGTCGTATATTGGGAATCAACTATCCAGCCGGTAAACAAGTTGACCAAATGGCCGCTGTTGGTAATGATGTCTTTAACTTCCCACGTGCTATGGTGCAAGAGGATAACCTGGACTTCAGCTTTAGTGGTTTGAAGAGTGCCTTCATCAATCGTGTTCATCACGCCGATCAAGTGCATGAAGACTTGAGTAAAGATGATTTGGCTGCTAGTTTCCAAGGCGCTGTTTTGGATATCTTGAGTAACAAAACCTTCCGGGCTTTGAAACAACATCCAGTTAACCAGTTAGTAGTTGCCGGTGGAGTTGCCGCCAACCAGGGACTTCGTAAGAGATTAAAAGAAGAAATTGAAAAGCGTAACATGGATATGGAACTCATATTCCCACCACTTAGACTTTGTGGTGATAATGCTGCGATGATTGGTGCAATTGCTCAGATTCAATTTGAGAAGGGCGATTTTGCTGATTTGAGTTTGAATTCTGATCCTAGTTTGGATTTTTAAATTAAAATTAAAGAGCTAATATACTGAAATTGTTTCTCAGTATATTAGCTCTTTTGGCTCTTTGTCAAATAGTATTGATGAATAACTTTTAACCATAGGCATCCTCATTGAGGATGCCTATTTTCATGCACA
>NZ_RHOP01000026.1 GCF_003946575.1 Companilactobacillus jidongensis
TGTGCATGAAAATAGGCATCCTCAATGAGGATGCCTATGGTTAAAAGTTATTCATCAATACTATTTGACAAAGAGCCGAAAAAATAAACTTAATCCTAATTAATCCCGCAATAGTACTGTGTATGTGAATTATATCTGGATTAAGTTCTTTGATTTTTTTTGAAAGTTTAATTAAGGTCACAATCCCCTTAATATTTCTTCTATACTGATACGTAAGTATTTCTATTTTTTTTGATTTTATATTCAATAACTCTTCATCTGTTTTATAGTCACTAACTAATAAATAAACCTTATCAACTTCCTTTAAAGAAATTTGACTCATAATCAAATTTTTTAAGTATGTAGCAACCCCACCAGAAGCATATTCAGCAAAATGTAATACAATCATAAATTCCTCACTAATAAGCCCCATTCGGAAACAAAAGTACACCAACAGTTCTAAACAAAATAAGAACATCATAACTGGCATTACGATGATTGATGTAATCAAGATCCAAACGAACCATTTCCTCAAATCCAACATCGTTACGACCACTTATCTGCCACAAACCGGTACATCCGGGTTTGACGGTCAAACGTTGTTTGTCATAACTTGAATATTCTTTTACTTCACTAGGCAATGGTGGGCGTGGTCCAACCAAGCTCATCTCACCTGTTAACACGTTCATTAATTGTGGCAATTCGTCGATACTATACTTACGAATGAATCGACCTACTTTGGTGACACGCGGATCATTCTTCATCTTAAACATGGCACCTTTGATTTCGTTCTGATCCAACAATTTCTTTTTCAATTTTTCGGCATCAACTACCATTGAACGGAACTTATACATTTCAAATGGTTCTTGTCGCTTTCCCAATCTAGTCTGTGTATAAAACACTGGTCCTAATGGATCTTCGATTTTGATGGCAAAGGCGACGAACAAAAATAATGGCGATAATAATATCAAGCCTATTAAGCTGGCAATAAAATCAAATATTCGTTTAATACTTCGATAAACATACCGATGCTGTTGATACTTGGAATCAACTCGGTCTTCCCAATACTCCATTATTAGCTTCCCCCTCAGAAAACACATATATTTATAAAATCACTACAATAACTGGCATTATTTTTACTACAAAATAAGTGATTTCGTTTACACAATAAATCTAAAAAAGTCCAAAGAACTTCTTTTTCTTGAGCTCCGAAATTCGTTTAATATCACCAATTTCAACATCGTCCCCATTCAAGATGTTCTTGGCATTTTGATTGAATCTTTCTGCTGTTGCGGCGCCATGTTGCTCTGTCAACTTATCGAAGGCTTCACGCATCATGAATCTACGTCCCTTGAAGTTATGAGCATCTGATGCAAAGACAAACCCCAAATTTGCCTTAATGATTTTTTCAGTTAGTGTCTGAACATCCTTGCCAAACACTCCTAAATAGCTACTACTGGTTAACTGTGCCAAGCATCCCATCTCGACGAATGAGTACAATCTGTCAGGATCTTTTTGGAATCCTTGATTGCGTTCTGGATGTGCCAACACTGGTGTTACTCCACGTGATGTTAATTCAAATATCATATTTTCGGCATATTCTGGTACTTCGTTATGTGGAAACTCTAATAACAAGTATCGATTGCCTGAATCCATAAACAAAATATCATCGTCGAAGATGGCCTTTAACAGGTCACCTGTTAGATGAACTTCTTGTCCCGGAAATACTTTTAGCGGAATATCGTTATCGATCAGATCCTGTTGAAAAGCTCCGGTATTTTTTATAACATCGATTTTGTGATTTGTATAATGTCCGTCCATATGATGCGGCGTCAACAGAATATGACTTATATCTTGATCCACTGCTGCTCTAGCCATCTCAAGGGCCATGGGTCTATCCTTAGCACCGTCATCTACGCCTGGCAAAATGTGGCAATGTAAGTCAATTAGTTTCATTTCTGTTTGTCCGCTCCATAATATCCACCGTAGTAACCGCCATAATAACTGCCGCCGTAATATCCGCCAGATTTTTGTTCGGTCACTCGATTCATTATTGCACCTAAGATATTAGCATTAACTGTCTTTAACGCTTCTTTGGCGTGTAGTACGCCGGCTTTATCCGCAATTCCCTGTGGAACTACTAAGATAGTGCCATCTACTCGCGCTGCTAGAACTTGGGCATCGGTAACTGTATTAACGGGTGGTGCATCCAGTATCAACAAGTCGAACTTATCAACTAATCTCACTAACAAGTCTTGCGTCCGCATACTCCCAAGCAACTCAGCGGGATTAGGTGGAATTGGTCCGCTTGTTATGACATATAATCCATCCACAACCGTTGGTTGAATGATTTCTTCCAGTGTCGCATTGCCTAACAAATAATTAGACAATCCTTTACGATTACTTACGCTAAAAGTCTTATGAACGGTAGGACGACGTAAATCAGCATCTACTAAAATAACTTTTGAACCTTGATCGGCCCAAGTTACCGCCATATTGTTACTAATAGTTGACTTACCCTCAGAAGGATCAGATGAAGTGAACAACAATGACTTCAACTTCTTATCGACTGATGAGAATTGAATGTTAGTTCTTACCGTCTTGAATTGTTCAGAGATCATACCCTTAGGATCAGTGTATGTTACTAGACCAATACCGTACTTCAAACTAGTGTTATCGATCTTGTGCTTTCTACGATTAAATATATGAAAGGCCATCGTCTACACTCTCCTTTGGCTAGTTTGTGCAACTAGATTAGAATCGTCTGATCCATGAAGATCTTGCTTGCGATAGATACGCTTCTTAACTTCTTCTGGAGAAATTTCATTGATGATTCCTAAATTAGTCATTCCAAGTTCATCTGTTAAGAATCGCTCTGATGTAACTGTCGTATCAGTTATTTCACGAATAAAGGCAAAGCCAATGCCTAACAATAGTCCAACAACGATCCCCGCTAGTAAGTTCAAAGTCTTTCTTGGACTAACTGGCTTTTTTTGTATCGATGCTGGAGATACGATTGAAACATTATGAATACTCATGATCTTGCCGACTTTTTTCTTAAAAGTCTCAGCTGTTAGGTTAGCAACCTCCGCCGCTGTATATGGATCAGTTGACTTGACTGTTACAGAAAAAACTTGTGAGTTTTGTTGGCTACTTACTGAGATTTCATCTTTTAAAGCATTCATAGAACCTGGATAACCAGGGTAATTATTAACTTGCTTGTCGACTGTTTTCAAAACTGTTGGACTGGTAATAATATCTTTATAAGTGTTGATCATCTGCACGTCAGCTTGAGTTTGTTGTAACTGTGCTGCTTGCATCTCGGAAGATAACTTCCTATTAACTAGTAATTGTGTTGTTGCTTGATATTTTGGTGCCATCACAAAAAAGGTAACGAATGCTACCGCCAATGTAACAACAAAAGTTGTCCCCAAAATCATTCTTATATGTTTACGAAGTATGGCAAATATTTGCATCATACTTATCGTTTGCTCTGACCCCAATGAAATCCTCCGATATAACCCCTAAATATTATTATTTCAATAAAATAATATCATTAAGTATTTAGCTACCCAACGATTATTTTGCCAGATTACCAAGTTTAAACAGCTTTG
This sequence comes from Companilactobacillus jidongensis, assembly GCF_003946575.1. GTDB lineage: Bacteria > Bacillota > Bacilli > Lactobacillales > Lactobacillaceae > Companilactobacillus > Companilactobacillus jidongensis. The sequence continues at coordinate 3,594 of NZ_RHOP01000026.1, forward strand.
CCATCCGTAAATAGATAATATTAAATATTTTTTTCTATCAGACATGCACTATTATACATGTAATGACGGAAACTTTGTACCCCCATAAGCATTTTTATATAATTTTATAGTTATACAAATTACTTAAATCTTATCACAGTCTACATGCATAATAAGCATTGTTATAAAAATGTAATTATAATAATTTTATTTATTTAATATAAATCTAGTATTATGTGCATACTGCTTATACAATCCTGAATAACGTCCACGATATTCGGGCTTCCAAGGTTTGTCACGACCACAAAAATGTAAAACTACGGTATGGTCGATAACCCAGTCAAGATCCCACAATCCCCCGCCAAGAGCTTGATAGAGTGTGCTCATTCTGGCATCGTAATTGTAAATTTCATCAGGGATCTTCTTGAATTGATGTCCATACAAGCCATTCAAGACATCTTGATCAGGTAAGACCAAGGTTAATTTGTTTGCTTCAATATAATCGAAGATATCCTTGGCGTGAACGTGCTCACGGATTAATGGCAGATTCATCAGCAATACTCCAGAGTTGTAATAACTCTCCGCTTCATAATTACCGAGACGAAGCTTGTTGATAGAATCAGTCACATCATTAGCCAATGCAGCATGACTGGCAGCAGCATACATATTACCCTCGAAGTCTAACTTATACAATGGAAGCAAGTTATTAATAACCAAAATATCAACATCCAAATAAAGTATCCTATCCAAATTCTTTGGCAAATACTTATGTGCCAATAAACGATAATAAATTGTTTCTGGATAACGGTCAGTTGTCGGTGCATCCTTGAACTCATCCCCAATCATAATCGGATGATATTCAATATCGGTCTTATTACAAAACGAAGTAATTTTGTCAGTCTGATCCAACTTGGATTTTTGAATCACATAGATAGATAGTGGAACATTGGGCGTATTAACTTGAATTGAATACAGAGTTGTTAATAATTGATCCACCACATTGTCGTCAATTGCGAATAATAAGTTCATAGTAATCCCCCCTCGTTATGTCATTAATGTTATTGTATCATTGCTATATATTAAATTATGAGGTGAATTCCATGATCAAACCCATCAATCGGGATACGACATTATTGTCACAAAAATCTATCCCCGCTACTAAACAAGATACTGAAATTATTACTAATTTAATAGACACGCTTGAATTCTACAAAGACCACTGTGTCGGTATGGCTGCTAATATGATTGGCGTCAACAAGCGTATTCTGGTGTTTCAACTTGGTATGATACCTATTCCTATGGTTAATCCCGTTATCACTAAAAAGTCTGGTAAATATACCGCTAAAGAAGGATGCCTGTCGCTTGATGGTGAACGTTCGGTGACTCGTTATAAGGATATTGAAGTACAGTATCAAGATGCTAATTTTTCTTCGCATACACAGATATTTACTGAATTTATCGCTGAAATAATTCAACATGAGATGGATCATTTTGAAGGTGTATTGATATAAAAAAAGGTTTCCAGCAATTAAATTTGCTAGAGGCCTTTTTCTTTCTCATCAACGGGATTTAATATAATTTATCTGCAAAATTTCATCCCTAAATATTTGGATTATCGTTATAAATTAAAAAGATATTTCACACTAGTTAATAATTTTTTCAAAATAGTATCAGAGATATGTCCAATAATTTCGCCATGTCTAGCTTTGAAATCATAACTGGGTAAATAATAAGTAACTATATTGCCAATAACTCCACTTTCTTTATCAGCTATCGGAATATAAGATCCATCATCACTGTTCATAAAATCATGAGAAGTGATAGGCATTCCAGAAATAAGCCCTGTTGCCTTATTGTAATCAGAATCTGAAAGAACAACTACAGGACGACGGATATTCATATTCTTAGAATTGTGTCCGCCAATCTCATGACCAGCGTGTGGTTCAGCATCTATATAAATAATGTCCCCTTGTATGGGATATATCATCAAAATATATTTTCCTTTCCAACAGGTGTCTCACTACCAACTTCAAATTCTAGCTTATTCATGTCATTTCTGAAATCATGATTCTTAAAATGACCGTTTTTCCAAGGATTATTCTCTTCCTTCAGTGGTTTATATATTAAATTACCATTCTCTTTTTGAAGACTGAAGGACTCATTTTCAGATATGCCTGCAGATTTGGGTACTGTTATGCTCATGCTATTACCATTCTTTCGCGTTTTATAAGTACCAAGTATTTCCTTCATTTCAATCACCTCAAATGCCCACATTCTTAATAGGAAAAGTATACTGACAAAAAATAGTAATTACAAGTAATTACTATTTGAGATGCTGATATTTTGGTCGTACTATCTAAATTACGAAAAAAAATTATTTTACTCTTCCACAGAATCGGTAATCCCATCAACCACCGTTTCAATCGCACTAACCAACGGGCTGTCAGCACTGATTCCTGTATCAGCAAACCGATCGGCCCACCAATTGATTCGAATATGTTGGATTTTTCCGACAACTTCATGTCCCTTATTCGTCAACAGGAGATTCTTAGTTTTACCTGCACCATCAACTTTACTGAGGTAATCCATTTTTTGCATCTTGTTGATCTCACGAGTAGCCAAACCTTTATCAACCACCAACAATCTGGCCACCTGATTCTGGCTGATCTCTGGATAATCACCGATCGACAACAAAATACATGCCGCAGTTGGGTTAAGCTTTAGTGCATCAAACTGTTCTTTTGTATCTTTATAATACTGTCTATGCAGGATTGAAATATCCTGTGCAAGGTATCCAATATTTTTCATAGTTATCTCCAAGTGTTGCGTGTTGACAAATCAACACAAACGATTTATGTTAATAACAATAACATCACACCAAACGAATCTCAAGGAGGACATCTTAATGTCAACGAAAAAAAACGGTTCTGAAGCATTATTCAATTCAATGATCAATCAGGGAGTCAAATATGTATTTGGACTTCCCGGCGCAAAGGTAGACAAGCTTTTTGACTTAATGGAACACAGTGATAATCCTAAGGCACCTAAGCTGATCATCACTCACCACGAACAAAATGCTGCCTTCATTGCATCTGGTATTGGCCGTTTAACTGGTAAACCCGGTGTTGTCGCAACCACATCTGGACCTGGTGTATCTAACTTAGCCACTGGTCTAATCACCGCTACATCCGAAGGTGACCCAGTCGTTGCATTAGGTGGACAAGTTCCTCGTAATGATATTGCTAGATTAACTCATCAAAGTATTCCAAGTAAGGAATTGATGATCTCAGCTACAAAAGATAGTGTTGAAGTTCAAGATCCTAACAATCTTTCAGAAACATTTGCTAATGCATATCAAACTGCTATGGCTCCAAAGTCTGGTGCAACCTTTATTTCACTTCCAAAAGATGTTTTGGACGATGAAGTAACTGTTCCAGAGATCAAAAAGCTATCCCCTATTAAACAAGGTAGTGCTAACAGTGAAATTGTTGAACAAATTATCGACAAAATCAAAAATGCCAAACTACCAGTTATCCTAGCCGGAATGCGTTCATCAAGTGAAGAAGTAACCGACGCTATTCATCACTTACTACACAAGTTCTCAATTCCCGTTGTTGAAACTTTCCAAGGTGCCGGCGTTATCTCACGTGACCTTGAGAAGAACTACTACGGACGTGTCGGTCTATTCAGAAATCAAATCGGTGATGCCATTCTCAAAGACAGTGATCTTGTTATTGCCGTTGGTTATGATCCCGTTGAATACGAAGCTAGAATTTGGAATGTTGACCGAAAAGGTGAAGTTATCAACTTAGACAGTATTGCTCCTGAAATCTCAAATGAGTATCAACCAGACTTGGTTGTTCAAGCTGATATTGCCAAAACTATGCGTGACATTGCCCACAACTTGCCTACTGATATTTCCCTTAGTGATGATATGAAATCACACTTGCACCAAATGCAATTGAACTTCTTGTCTCAAGATGAGGTTCCTGCCGAAGATCCCAAAAAAGGTGTGCACCCACTAGCAATCATCAAGGAACTTCAAGATCAAGTTGATGACGATACTACGGTTACCGTTGATGTTGGTAGTCTCTACATCTGGATGGCTCGTCACTTCAGAAGTTACAAACCACGTCACTTACTATTCAGTAATGGTATGCAGACACTCGGTGTTGCACTTCCTTGGGCAATTGCCGCCGCTCTAGAACGTCCTGAAAAGCCTATCGTATCAGTATCTGGTGATGGTGGATTCTTGTTCTCAGGTCAAGAGCTTGAGACTGCCGTTCGCCTTAACTTAAATATCGTTCAATTGATTTGGAATGATGGATATTACGACATGGTTAAGTTCCAAGAAGAAGCTAAGTACGGTCGTCATGCTGGTGTAAACATCGGTAACGTTGACTTCGCCAAGTATGCCGAAAGTTTCGGTGCAACTGGTATGCACGCTAAAACAAATGCTGAATTAAAAGATGCTTTGAAGAAGGCTTTTGCAACACCTGGCCCAGTAGTTATCGACATCCCTGTTGACTACTCTGATAACAGTAAGTTCGTCTCAGCACTTCTTGAAGAATACTAATCTAGAAAGGATTATCTCAAACTTATGTCAAATTCAAATGTACTTTATCAACACGGAACACTTGCCCTACTAGTTCCCGGATTACTAGATGGAACTCTATCAATGAAGGAACTATTAAGTCACGGTGATACCGGAATCGGTACTGGAGAAGGACTTGATGGCGAGTTGATCATTCTAGATGGCACGCCTTACCAAGTCGACAGTAACGGTAAGGTCAATCTAGTGGACAGTGAATTCGCGCTGCCATTCGCCAATAGCCACTTTGCTGATTATGCTGAAATGTTAGAAGTTGAAGACATCAAACGTGATGAACTTCAAAAACAAATTTCCGAAGCCGCTGCGAGTGACAATACCTTCTACTCAGTTAAAATCACTGGTACCTTCAAGAATATGAAGACACGTGCCGTTCAAAAATCTTCAAAGCCATACAAGTCACTAGCTGAGACGGCTGAAAACCAAAGTATTTTCAATAAAGATTCAGTCAAAGGAACATTATTAAGCTACTATTCACCACAAATCTTTGATGGTGCTGCAGTTGGTGGCTTTCACAGCCACTTCATGTCAGATGAACATGACTTCGGTGGTCACATTCTAGATTTTGCATCAGTGACTGGCGTGGTTAGCTTCCAACAATTCGACAGCTTGGAACAACACTTACCTACTGATAACAAAGCTTACATGCAACATGACTTCTCACAAGATAATATACTCGAAGCCATTCACGGCGCTGAAGGATAAATCATTTGAACCAGCTACCTTTTTAAGGTGCTGGTTTTTTATTTTGCGTAATTTAAATAGTAGGCACAAATAATAATTATTGGAGATGATACATTTTGCTTGATATTAAAAGTCTGAGCGTATATCCTTTGTATACACATCAAACTGAGGAGGATATAAAAATGAGTGTGAAAATTCGTAAAGTAGGTAATTCTAATACTTTAACTGTTCCAAACTCCATTAAACCAATGGCAAAAGAATACGATGTATTTCAAGGGCGAGACGGAGTAATAGTTTTCTCTCCCAAAAGAAATAATCCATTCCACAATGAAGACTTTATTAAAACACATGACTTAACACAAAAAGAGGAATTCGGAGGACCTTCGGTTGGCAAAGAAATCCTCGACGACTAATCCTTATATTCCTCAGCAACAGGACTTGATTTTCATAAACTTTGATCCATCTTTAGGACAAGAAATAACCAAAAGACGTCCAGCAGTTGTAATAAGCAACTTAGGATATAGTAAATTAACTGGTTTGGTTGTGGTGGCACCCATTACACACGCCCATAATAATATTCTACAAAAACAAGGATATTTTATACCTATAAATAACAATCAAATTAACGGATTCATCAATCCTCTGCAATTTGCTACATTTGATTACAAGAAAAGACACTGTGAATATATCGGTCTCTTAGATACAAAAACTTTTTTTGAATTAAAAAACACAATACTAGAAATCATAACTTAATTAAATAAAAACAAAAAGGAAGCACATACGACTTGGAATATCCAAGAAATATCTGCTTCCTTTTTTATACGGTTATTTAACGATGTGCCATTCTATCCAAGTGCTGAAACAATATCAGGTTCAACCTTCTCAGGCTTAGTAGTCGGTGCATAACGATCGATAATTTGACCATCACGGCCAATCAAGAACTTAGTGAAGTTCCACTTGATACGGCCATGGCCAGCTGTTTCCTTCAAGTAAGTAAACAGTGGATCTTCTTCATCACCATTGACCTTAACTTGTTTAGTCATTGGGAAGGTTACACCATAGTGCATCTGACAATATTCACTGGTTTCCTCATCAGATCCTAATTCTTGATGGAACTGATTAGAAGGAAGTCCCAAAACTTCCAAGCCTTGCTCATGATACTTCTTATACAGTACTTCAATACCCTCAAGTTGTGGAGCTAATCCACATTTACTAGCGGTGTTAACAATCAAAACCACTTTGCCTTTATAGTCATTGAAGTCGATTCTTTCACCGTTCATTTCTACTTCTGAAAAATCATAAATATTTGCCATTTGAATCAATCCTTCCATATTAAAGTCATTATACGTTTAATATAGAAAAGTTATAACTATTTTGTTTTTTATTCCGAAATGGTTTCGACCCAATTATTCATTAGATAAATACTTACAGCTGCTTCTGCTACAGCAACAACCAAGAACACAACGATTGTTAGTGCAAAGTTGGCAGTGTAATTAGAATTAAATAACATATTAACTGAATTGTTCAATTGGTTCATAACGAATCCAACGACTCTGAGAACTAACCAGATAACAACCACATAAATCACGACATTCATGACTCTACGTCCGGTTGATGGCAAGAAATTGCTAGCAGAACGTGATGCTAAATGAATCAAATTGATTGTTGTCCAACTTAAAATAAGTATTACCAACATCAAACAAGTCATGGCTAGAACTCCCATAATAGCATTCGGAGCATCAAATGATGCACGGCCATTCATCATTGCCATCATATTAAGCGTATCAGAATATTCTGACCAATTAGGTATCGCAGCAATCAAGTAGAACACAGCTTGAGCAACAATAACATATAAATACGAAACGAATGATGTTGCCAAATTAGCCAGATAGAACTTTGTGTCACTGACTGGAATCAAGCGATAACTATCACGCGTATATTTTCTTTCTTGAATCACACTTAACATAACAAATGAGATCACGCCGGCAAGCATTGACCATCCAATTGTGATTGCTAGTGGTGTACTCTTATCCATTCCACCTTGAAATGCTGTCACAATAATGCTTACTACAATTGCAATCACGTTGATCATTAAGAAGAAATTCATGTTGCGGAACTTCTCTTTGAACATGGCTTTAAATACATTTCCAAAACTAGTCATCTTGATTGCCCCCTTCATATAGACTCTCATAGTATTCTTCAATACCCATGTCATTATCTTCACGAATCTCATCGGCTTGCTTGTGACAATTAATAGTTTTATCCTTAACGACAATGATTTCATCCAAGATAGAAGCAATCTCAGTCACATAGTGATCACTGATGATCATTGTTGATTCCTCAGGCTTCCATTTCAAAATACTATTAATTATTTTTTTACGGCTCATACTGTCGATTCCACCAAATGGTTCATCCAACAAATACAAATCTGCTTGACGTGACAATGTTAAGGCAATCGTAAGTTTTTCTTTCATCCCTTTGGACATTGCGGACAATTTCAGATTCTTATCGATCTGCAAGAAGTCGATCAGTGAATTTGAACGGGCAACATTGAAGTCTGGATAAACTGTTTGATAAAAATCAAAAATCTTGCCGACTTTCATACTTCCAGAAAATCCACCAAGGTGTTCTGTAAAGCTGACGTGACTCTTACGTTCAGCAATCTTGCTTGTTCCAGCAACTGAAATAGTTCCCTTACCGTGAGCACTGCCTGTAATAAGACGCATCAAGGTAGTTTTACCTGCACCATTTTCACCTAACAATCCGATAATCTTGCCACTATCAACTGTCACGTCAACGTCGTGCAGAATATTTTTTAAGCTGTGACTATAATTAAGTTTTTCAATCTTTAATAGTTCACTCATGTTGTCCATCCCCGCTTTCAATATAGCTCTTCATTTCGGACAATATCTCATCATCACTCAAGTTCAACGCGTGAAGTTGGTGATACATCAAAGTTAATTGTTCTTTAATTAGTTTGTTTCGTAATTGTTTGATACCTTCAACATCAGTCGTAACGAAGTTACCCTTGCCACGTTGAGATTCAATAATATCCTCTGACAGCATTTCTGTCAAAGCACGTTGAACCGTATTAACATTAGCTGTTACGTCGATTGCTAGTTGCCGAACTGATGGTAGTTTTTCACCCGGCTGCAAGACACCCGTGATGATTTGATGATAAAGATATTCTTTGATTTGATAATAGATCGGAACTTTGTCGTCAAATTTCAACTCGTCGTCCTCCTATATAGTGTATTAGTTTACTAGAACACTATAACTCAGCAATTGCTGAAATACAAAATTATTGACCTTCATTTAATTAAAATTTATATTCAGATCGTTCATCCGGATAATATTCTGCTGAAAAAAGTCCGAGGAAAATAAAATAACGGGGCGCCCATATGGACATCCCGTTATTTATCATAATGTAATTTGCACTGCACAATTATCACTTTTTCATCTTTTACATAATAAACTAGACGATTATATTCATCTATTCTTCTTGACCATAATCCAGATAAATTATGTTTTAATGGCTCTGGTTTCCCCAATCCAGAATCGAAAGCGTCACTATAAATAGATTTAATTAGTTTATTTATTCTTTTAACAGTTCTTTTATCCTCACTTTGCCAGTCAACATACTCAGACCAAGCAGAATCTAGGAACGATACTTCACGTTTACCATTTATATGAATTTATTCACCTATTAGTGGATGATTCGTACCTTTCTCATTTTTTGCCTCTTTCAATCTTTTCTCTAGTTCATTTACATTATTTTCACTATAAAAAGGATCTCTAACATCAAATGGAAGACCGCCGTCACTAATACTCTTCTTAACAAAAACGTTAAAAGCTGTAGATAAATTCATTCCCAGTGACTCATAAATTTCTGTAACCTTTTTTTTGTCACCACTATCCATACGAAAAGAAACTTGTACTTTTTGAGTTTTGTTATCCATAACTACCACCTCAACATACATTGTATGTTATATGCCACACTGTGGCTAGCTTTTTGCTTCTAAAATTTCTTAAACAAACTATCAATCTTCTTATACTCGTCATCTGACAATTGGACTTTCATCGAACCAGCATTAGAAACAACTTGCTTCTCCAAACGAGCGCCAGGAATAACCGTACTGATGCCAGGATCAGCAATATACCAAGCCAGGATTGTTTGAGCAACTGTAGCATTATGCTTCTCACCGATTGCTTTCACCTCATCCAATGCATCAATAATCGACTTGAACTCATCGCTGCTGAATTGCTTGAACTTGTCATGGTCTGATAATGCATACTTGCCAGTCAATAACCCTGATGCTAATGGGAAATATGGTACGAAAGCAATATTTTGTTCATTCAAGTATGGCATCAATGTCTTCTCTGCCTCACGATGGACCAAACTATAATTATCCTCAACAATATCCACCAAGCCATCACGATTGGCTTCTTTAATCTGATCGAGCGAGAAGTTAGAAACACCGATAGCTCTGATTTTGCCGGCTTGCTTCAATTCATTCAACGCAGCGACAGCTTCATACTTAGGCGTTGTTTCATCTGGAAAATGAATATAGAAAATATCAATATAATCAGTCTTCAATCGTTTCAAAGCATCTTCAACTGATTGTTTCAAAAACTCAGGACTGTTATTAAGTTCAAGATTATTGTTAGGATCTTGCGCTGCCTTAGTCGCGATAATGATTTTTGACCGATCATAATCTTGAATAACATCCCCAATAATTTCCTCAGAACGACCTTTACCGTACATATAAGCAGTGTCGAGTAACTCAATCCCTGAGTCGAGAGCCTTCCGGACCACTGCATAACCATTTTCATCCTTTAAATTATTGAATAGATTATGTCCACCAACTTTGTTGGTACCTAATCCTAAACTTGGAATTTGAAGTTTTTTAGTTGCCATAATATTCCTCCTTGTATTTGAAAGTATCACAGGTTCAGTTTATGCTTGTTAGCTTTTTAAAACAAAAAAAGTCTCTCCTCATCTGAGAAAAGACTTCAATTCTAATCAACTGTTATTTGCATACGACCATTACGCTTGGAGTGATAAAGGTTCTGATCAACTCGATTATAAAAATCAATCGTCGACTTATCATCACTACTTACTTCTGAAACACCAACTGAAATTGATATTCCAATTTGATTTGTATCGGAATGAACTTTCATATGATTAATCGCTATAAAAATTTGATTAACTATCGACCACGTATCGTCAATTTCATATCCGGGAAATATTATATTGAATTCCTCCCCGCCAGTACGATAGAAACTGACGTTAGAATCATTTTCATCCAGAACAGTTTGTACAACCATGGACGCATGTTGCAAAACTCTATCACCTGCCATATGTCCATATGTATCGTTCACATGCTTAAAATGATCAATATCAAACATCATCATAGACAGAGGCTCATTATTTTTACGACTTTGATTAAATAAATATCGAATATCATCAGTGTAAGCCGAGAAATTCTCCGTATCAGTCAATGTATCATGACTAGCAAGTCTTGCCAATCGCAGCTTGATGGCACTATCCTGTGAAAGCATGGCAATATACATGTATAGCAAAATTTCAAAAATAATCAGATAGATCCATTCCTGTACAAAGGTTATCCACGATATATGAAATTTCAAGACCATCCAAAACCACAGTATTCCACCAAACATAACGCCAGTTAACATGTAATTCGTAAATGCAAAATGGTGATCCCGATACTTCACACGTACAACATTTAGAACCCAGAAGAATGCCATCAATGTAATTGCATGACCCCAAGATTGCCAATATCCAATTGAATGGTTAAACACCATATAAACCAAGACTATCGGCCAGAACGAATAATACGGAACATGAATATTTAAAAAATATGCACAAAAGGTTACTGCAAGTAATTGAAAATTCATAAACTCCCACGAAACACTGGTACCAACGACAGATGTCTGAATACTAAAGACAAATACCAGCATATAAATCACGCCATACCACGAATTTAGCGTATCATCGTCAATGTTAATATTCCAACTGTGATTCATCGAAGTTAGCCAATTAAAGGTAACACTGTAAAGTGCAAATACACCTAGGACGAAAAAAACACTAGTTACAAATGGTGCAACATTCCAAGTAGACCATGTCATTGATACACCTTCTTTATTAAATAATTCATACAATGGTTAACACAATAAAACCTATATTAGCCTAATTACTTACAGATGAAAAGGGCAATATAATATGGATAGTCTAAGATATAATCATTTTATTCAACACAATCATACTATAAATCAATTCAGCAAATTAACTTGTCACATACTTTAAAACGTAGTATTCTTAAATAAATATTATTCCGATAGCAAACGAAATGTTTGTCATGTTACTAGTAACACTTCTACTAGGCTGGGATAGCCTAAGGAGTGTTTTTTTTGTACAAAAATAAAAAGATCTTACTAATTTTATTAACCGCTGTGAATTTGCGATTATCAATTACGGCTGTAACACCACTTTTTACGAGTATTCAACATGCTTTAAAAGTTGACAGTTCCCTCACCGCTCTATTGGTGACCATCCCCTTATTATGTTTCGCAATTGGTGCAATAATCACACCGTGGCTCAACAAAATTATGAGCTTAAAATTATTATTACTTATTTCAACCGGATTACTAACTATTGCCAATCTCATTCGTCCCTTCAATGTAATAACATTAATTCTCGGAACTGTATTAGTTGGTATGGCTATCGCCACATTAAATGTTTTGATTCCAATCATGATTGCACAAACATCGTTCACTTCAACCGAAACAACTAAAATAACCAGTTATTATTCTGTTACGATGAATATCGGTGGTGCAATATGCACCGCCACTGCTATTCCGTTAACTAATATTATCGGTTGGAGATCAGTCTTACGCAGCTTTGCGATTCCTGCACTAATAACTTTTATCATTGCACTATTATTTCTAACGACCTATGCACCACGGCAAAGCAGCGATACAGCACATGAAGGCTTATTAAAAACCTTTATATGCGATAAAACGACACAAATTTTAACCATTTTTATGGGACTGCAATCATTAATTTATTACAGTCTCATCACTTGGTTACCCGCAATTTATCAAAGCTTCGGTGCTTCGACTAACGAAGCAGGAATCTTATTATCAGTGTTCCAATTCATTGGCATACCAGCCGCTCTAATGATGAATCTTATTACTAGCAAGAAGCATCTTTTTTATTTAATAGGTGTGGGCTATCTAGTGGGAACTGTTACCATTATGATTCCTCAAATAGGTTGGTGGATATCCGCCATTACTTTAGGCTTAACCGGATCACTGATTTTCAGCGTTGCTCTTAATTTGATCTCGACAAGTAGCACTAGCATCACCAAAATTGCTAACAGATCCGCATTAGCTCAATCTATCGGTTATCTGCTAGCTGCAGTAGGACCATTTGCGTTAGGACAACTGTATGATGCCTTCAGCAATTGGCATATTATTTTGATTATCTTATTAGTATTGATGATGCTAACTACTATTCTTGGACTTAAAATAAGTACACAAAAATAGTGCTCTAATCTAACGATTAAAGGGCACTATTTTTGTCTTTTCAAACTTGCTTGATCCCTGCTTGCTTCAATATCTTACTCTCAATGCCATGTTCCAATTCCTTATCATTATGGATTGGAACTGGGAGCGTAACATTGGTTTTAGGATTATACATTTTGAGATGTGAGCCATTTTGGGATTTTTCTACAAATCCATTTTGTTTTAATAATTTAACTATCTTATGTGATTTTAATGCCATTTTATTTCACTAACCTTTTCTTGTACGGAACTATCTACTCCTAACTAGTATCCCATAAATTGTTGGATTAGTATCTTATGGCGACTTATTTACGAAACTACAATTTTAAAATCAAAATTATCTAAATAATATTTATAACGTTCGCTGAACTCCTCAATATTATCTGTAATATTCATTCCCTTAAAATATGGATCCATTTTTTGAACAGACTCAAAACTTTTTGAATCTGTCTGTAGCATATGCATTCCATATATTCTTTGTAACCCTTCAATACTTCCACGTAATAAATTCATATGTTCTTCAACCTCGGAAAAAATTTTGCTGGAATAATGGTAAGCATAGTCTTTCCCGTCTGACTCAATTATTACTATGTAGTGAAAATATGGTCTTGATTTCATTTTTGCCCTCTTCTCTCTTCTTCATGACGATCATGTTCGAGATAATTTATTAATTCGTTAGAGCTATCCCATATTTGAAATTCCCATGGGAAATGATTATTTTCATCTTGAATGTAACAATGAAACGCATGATAATTTCCGTCATTTCGATAATAGTAACGATAAATAATAGATTCTTCTTTTAAATTAAAAAGTAATCTCTCAATTTGTTCCATTTCTTTTGTAACATTGTCTAGTATTATACGTTCTCCAAACAAATCATTCAATATTTTAGAAACATATCTATGTCTATTAAGATTATGTTTAATTTTTTCTATTATCGTCGTTACTTTCTTTACCCGGTATCTAAAATTATATTTATCTTGTAAATTACGAAAATATTCTTTGTTAAAATCAGTCCAATCTTCTAATTCGGAAAGATATTTAATCAATTCAATGTTCATAAAATAATCATCAGATACCATCAAATCAACCGATAATTTTCTAAGATTATGAATCACCTCATTATCATCATAATAATTCAAAGTAAACTTTTTATAATCATTAGAACAATCTCTCAAAAGATTTTCGATTATTTCTAAAGTGTTTAATTCTATAGTATCTACCCCATTTCGTAATTTATTCGTTCAATATAAAATTACGAAATAAAATAAAAAAAGATCACACAATTAAGTGTGATCTTAAATTAAAATTACCATTCATAATCAGTTGGATCTTGTAGTCCATTTCCTGTGGCCTTATCCAACATAATTCTTTGTTCGAAGTGAGCAACGTTACGTTTTGTTTCTTTGACCATATCTGGGTTAACAGATACATAATCAATCCCACTTTGAATCAAGAAGTTAGTGAAGTCTGGGAACTCTGAAGGAGCTTGTCCACAGATTGAAACTGTCTTTCCATCTTTGTGTGCTGTCTTGATCAAGTGACGGATAGCACGTTTAACAGCAAGATTACGCTCGTCAAACAATGGTGAAACAGTATCATTGTTACGGTCACAACCAAGAAGCAGCATTGTTAAGTCATTGGATCCAATTGAGTATCCATCAATGAATTGGTTGAATTTGTCAGCCAAAATAATGTTTGAAGGGATTTCAGCCATCATGTAAACCTTGAAGTCTGCATTTCTAACTAATCCTTGATCCTTCATGATTTCAGTAATCTTTTGAGCTTCTTCGACTTTACGAACAAATGGAATCATAACATTCAAGTTCTTCAAACCAAAATCGTTACGAACTTTCTTAACAGCTTCCAATTCAAGTTTGAAGGCATTGATGTATTTAGGATCGTAGTAACGTGAGGCACCACGCCAACCTAATAGATCAGCTGGTTCGTTTGGCTCGAACTTCTCTCCACCTTTAAGGTTACGATATTCACTTGACTTGAAGTCTGAAAGACGTAGAACGACAGGTCTAGGTGCCATGGCACGAGCAACTTTAGAAACACCATCAGCTAACATATCAACAACTTTTTCGGGATGACCTTGTTCGATCAAGTATAGTGGGTGCTCGTGAATATATGATGTCCAGATGAACTCTTCACGCATCAAACCAATTCCGTCTGCTGGAAGTGATGAGTATTTGTCTGCTAAGTCTGGATCACCTAAGTTCATCATTACACCAGTTGCAGTTGGAGCAAATGTTTCTGCGGCAACTACTTGTCCGGCTACTTGCTCACCTGAACCTGGTTTCTTAAGAAGAGCTTCAACCTTACCGCTGTATACAATACCATTCTTGGCATCAACTGTTACTACATCGCCATCTTTCATGGCATCAGTTGCGGCAGCACCTTTACTACCAGTTCCGACGATACATGGAATCTGCATTTCACGAGATACGATAGCAGCGTGACAAGTCATACCACCATTATTTGTAACAATAGCAGCAGCCTTCTTCATAGCTGGAACCCAGTCAGGTGAAGTCATCAATGTAACAAGAATTTCACCCTTCTTAAATTGATCAATATCCTTAGGATCATCAATTACGTGAACAACTCCACTAGCTACACCAGGACTTGCTGGTAATCCACGAACAACAGCTTTAGCATCTGATTCTGCAACCACGTTATCATCTCCAGTATCAGTATCTGAATCATTTTCCTTTTTCTTTTGTGACCAGAATGTTTCTGGACGAGCTTGCACGATCCATAGACGATTTGTGTTTACATCCAGAGCGTATTCCATATCCATATAGCAGCCATAATGCTCTTCGATCTTCTGAGCATAACCAGCTAATTCAATTACTTGTTCATCAGTAATAACTTGTTTGTCTTGTAGGTCTTCAGGAACTGCTTCTTCCTTAGTACCACCACCTGGAACTCTTGATAATTGAATTGTTTGCTTAACAACATTTTTTTCAACAATCTTTAGAGATTTTTTGTCTATTACGAAGTGATTTGGAGTAACCTTGCCTAATACAATGTACTCACCCAATCCACGAATTGCGTCGATGACGATCTTAGTATCATCACCATTAGAAACATTAACAGAGAACATAATTCCTGATGCCTTAGAAAAGACCATCATTTGAACAGCTGCTGACAAAGCTACTTTTTCGTATGGGAATTGTTGCTTGTTACGATAATAAGTAGCACGAGCAGTAAATAATGAAGCGTAACATTTTTGAACACTTGTAACTACATCTGCTCCACCCTTAACATTCAAATATGATTCTTGTTGACCGGCAAATGAAGCATCCGGAAGATCTTCAGCTGTTGCAGAAGAACGAATAGCAACGAAGGGATCTGATTGATCCATCTTTTTAGCAAGATCTGCATATGCCTTCTTGATATCATCTGCCAAATCATCTGGCATTTTAGCACCAACAATCAAGTCACGAATCTGCTTGCAAGTTGTGCCTAATTCATCTGAGTCCTCATAGTCCTTGATACTATTAAGAAGTTCTGTAACCTTACCATTTAAACCCGTTGAGTCCATAAAATATCTGTATGCTTTTGCTGTAGTTGCAAAACCATAAGGTACCGGCAAATCCATCGAAGAAGTCATTTCTCCTAATGATGAAGATTTACCCCCAACCAAACTAACATCCTCACGATGTAATTCATTGAACCATAAGACATTTGCTGTATCGCGATTAACCATGATATTGCCTCCTTTTGTATGTCGGAAAAAATAAAATAAATTTAATTATGATAGCGTTTCCATCTACAAGTTAATTGTAGGGCTTTTGTGAATAAAGTTCAACGTGCATCTTTAAAATTGAAGGTTCAATGTTTGCGATAATATTACGGTGATTTTGCGGAAAAAATTGGACCACACAGTTTGTGTGGTCCAAAAAGACAAAAAGAGACCTCACAAAATATGAGGTCTCTCTTGTTTACCTGTCGACGCCATACTTCAATACCACCATTTCAGCCATCGTAATTTCACGATAAAGATTATTAAATAAATCTTCACTGATTTCATGCTTTATCTCATATTGTTGTGATAGATAGGTTCGTTCAGTCTGGAATACTTGACGATAAATTGACCTAAGCTCACGCATTTGATCTGGTGTATATTCAGCATGTCTAACCATTCTCTGCCATTCACTAAAAAATTGTCGGACGGTGGTGTGACCATTCTGTGACCTTAAATCAAAAGTTATTGCATCCTTAAATTCTTGAGATATTGACATTGACCACAAAGCTTGAATTCCGGTATCAATCATCTTCCCACGAATATTCGACATTTTAACCTCTGCATCAGGATCCGATTTTATTTTTGGCAGTAACCAACGAAAGATAATAGTAGGAACCAGCAAACTCAAAATGATTAATAAACTTTCTGACATTAAGACTAGATTAAAGTCCGTCGTCTTAACTTGAGTCTCTGCAACTGTGAATGCCAAAGCAAATGTAACAGCACCATGAATTCCGCCGAGAGCAAAAATCCAGGCCTCACGATTAGAGATTCTGTGGAACAATCGGACATAAATATAACGAATCAGTAAATTTGCCAAATAAAGAATAATTCCCATGAAAACCCACAATAATGAACCACCATAACTCACTGATTGATCCAAAGTTATGCGTACTAACATAATACCTAGTACAACAAAAACGATACTGTTTAAAATATCACTTAATAATCCAACCAATTGGTAAATATCACTAGCTAATTGTGGATTAGCCAATGCGCTCCGCTCGCCTTCAGCGTTGTGTACTAAACCAGCAAACACGACCGCGATGATTCCTGAAACACCTAATCCTTCAGCACCAAAATACAAAACAAATGGCGTCATTAAATAAATCACTTTGAGCGGTGTTCCATTATTGTATGTGTTATTGATAAAATTTAGTTTGGATCGTAGCATCAGTTGACGAATATAGACAATCAAGGCACTAACTACTCCACCAAAAATAATTCCACCACCTGCCGAATAAATGAAGTCCCACAGTGTTTGTGGATAATTAACATAACCATTGACATACCACAGAATTGCCATATTCAATAAGATGATTCCTGAAGCATCATTAAACAATGATTCTAACTTCAAACTAACTTGTTCACGACGAGGTAAAACACGTCCCATCGTTACAGATTCAGTGGCCGTGGCATCGGTCGGTGTGCTAATCGCCGCCAAAATAAAAGCTAATGGCAAGCCCACACCAGTTAATAAGTGACTTCCAAATCCCGCCACAACGGCACAGAGTGTCACCATCCCCACCGTCAAACTAATGATTTCACCAACATGTTTCCCCACTAAGTTCAAACGTGTATTTTGCCCTTCAAAATATAATAATGGGGCAACAATCAAGCCAATAAAAATTTCCGAGTCAAATTTGTCGATCAATCCGTTCAAGAACGGGATAATTGCGATTCCTGCACCAAGCAACATACTAACGTAGTTTACAGACAACCTTGGCAGCCAACGACGATTAATGATAATACTAAGCATCGCTGAAACGACCAATACCGCGGTTGAAATAAGTAACCCCATCTGAATACACCTCATTTTAATTAAACTAACCAATATGGATTATTATATATTATACATTTAGCATATATGAGACGTCTCAAAAATGATAAAAAAATAGAACTACACAATAATGTGCAGTTCTAAATTATGGAATCCATAAGTAACTCTAAGTGGCATAGTCGCTAAAAAGAACAAAGGAATACGGTCGCACGGAGGCGACCCCATAAGTAACTCTATGCGACATTAGTCGCTAAGAGTTACTAATTTTACTTACAACGTTCAACTTGTCATCCAAGTCATAAACAACTGGTTCACCAGTAGCCATTTCATCTTCCCAGAATGGAATTACATTAAAAACTACTTTATCAACTTATAATACTGATTTGGAGACGTCGGAGCTGATGCAACTCGTTCAAGAATCCCCATTTTGACAAGATGATTTAATGCATTTCTTGCAGAACTTAAACTATGCCCATCAGCCACTTCATACAATTCACGAGTGCGAACGCTACTATGCTCATATGCAAGTCCAACTGCTGCCTTTTCAATAAAGTTTAATTTTTGCCAATCTTTTCCAATTTTCGATTCCAAATCATCATTTTTTCTAAATGAACGCATAACAATGTTATTTTTTAAAATTAGATTAACACTGTTCGTGTCCACTTCGTAAATAGGATCATCTAAAAAGAACTCATTCATATCCTTATAAATACGATCCACACCCTCACCAAATTCACGTACCCAACCAAAATCAGTTAAGGCACGGGCAATATACGGATTTCTGGAATAATGCGTTCGTCTAATATTTTCAGGTGTAACTACCGCTGGCAAACTACCTGGACTATGGATTTCTAATCGATCATCAAACATCAATATTCTGACATCATCGCCAGTGTAATTATATCCACGATGTGTGACTGCATTAACAATTCCTTCAAGCCAAGCCCCTTTAGGATATTCTGGAATATCAACAAATTTCCCTATTTTAGTATCTAAACTAGAAAATGTCCGCAGCTGAGCTTCCAAAATATTACTTGTCAACTGTAACATTTTATCTAATGGTCCTTCGATTCTAATTTGCTTAACAATATTCATGTCGGAACCGATTTTTGCTTCCCGACCTTCATATCGAATAAATCTAATTCTTGCTCCAGGAATAAAAGCAGTTGGATATTTAGAAAGTAATAATACACCAGCCACAGTAAGTCGATAATATATTTGATCATTTTTATCTCTAATCCGTTTTGCTAGTCCCTTAGGAAAAAGCAAATCCCAAAGATTATCTCCATCAAAGCCATAAAGGTCTTTATACTTATCAACAGTTTCTGGATCAAGATCATCCAAAATTGCTTCATCGATAACCTGACTTTCATATGCTCTAATCCCTTTATCAAATTCCAAATTCTTACGTTCTTCAAACGTGGTATGATGGGTTTCATCACCCAATCTAAGATATACCTCGTCCCTTTTATTCATATATAGTTTGTTATCAGTTGGTCGTACTGTTAACAACCATATTTCATCAGGAACTCCCTGACTGTTTACTATCTGCTTAACATGTTTTTCTATCTCTAACGTTGGCACTACCCGTTGAGAACCAATTTGAAGAATGTCATTTTTCTTTTGAGATGAAAGTAAATTAATTCCTTCATATTTTCTGTCTCTAATACCTAAAGCAACCGTTCCACCATCAGCATTAGCAAATGCTATCAAAATATTAGCAAGCTTGTTTAAATCATATAAAGCACTCTTTCGATCGAAAGTTTTGCCTTCTGGAATACTTAATAAATCCCTTTCTTCATACTTAGGAGTATTCAATTGCACACCTCATATTTTTATAAAAATAATAATCCCATTAAACTTTGAATAATTTATATTAACTCTACAAAATTCTCTCAGCTCCATAAAACTTGACTTAGCTTTGCAGAACTACTCTCAGCTCCGTAAAACTTAGTTTAGCTCTACAAAACCGCCTTCAGCTCCGTAAAACTTGGTTTAGCTCTACAAAACCGCCTTCAGCTCCGTAAAACTTGGTTTAGCCCTACAAAACTGTCTTCAGCACTGTAAAATTTGATTTAGCTTTGCAGAACTACTCTCAGCTCCGTAAAACTTGATTTAACTTTGCAGAACTACTCTCAGCTCCGTAAAACTCAGTTTAGCACTACAAAAATTCTCTCAGCTCCGTAAAACTAATTCTTACATCTTTAACACATTTCATTATACCAACTTTATCACAGGCAACCATTCAAATAACACATTCTAAAAAAGTATAGAAAAAAATACGACCCGCACACACTGTGCAGGTCGTATTTTATATTCAACTAGATTAACGGTATACGGTCGCACGGAGGCGACCCCATAAGTAACTCTATGTGGCAAAGCCACTAAGAGTTACTAATTAAGCTTCTTCTTACTTACAACGTTCAACTTGTCATCCAAGTCATAAACAACTGGTTCACCAGTAGCCATTTCAACATCCATGATGTCAGCATCACTAATGTTTTCAATGTATTTTGTAAGGGCACGTAGTGAGTTACCATGTGCAGCGATGATTACGTTCTTGCCATCTAGCAATTTAGGAGCGATTTCATCTTCCCAGAATGGGATTACACGTTCCAAAGTAACTTTAAGGTTTTCACCACCGGGAACGATTTTTGGATCCAAGTTAGCATAACGACGATCTTTAGCAGCTGAACCTTCGTCAGTAGCTTTCAATAATGGTGGCAATGTATCGTATGAACGTCTCCAGATATGAACTTGTTCATCACCATATTTTTCAGCTGTCTCAGCTTTGTTTAATCCTTGAAGTGCGCCATAGTGACGTTCGTTAAGTCTCCATGTCTTTGTTTCAGGAATCCATAATTGGTCACAGCCTTCAAGTGCATAGTGCAATGTCTTGATAGCACGTGTCAATACTGAAGTATATGCTTGATCGAATAGGATGCCTTCTTCTTTAAGAAGCTTACCAGCGTTTTGTGCTTGCTTTACACCTTCATCACTAAGGTCAACATCAACCCAACCAGTAAATTGGTTAGATAAGTTCCATTGACTTTGTCCGTGACGAATGAAAACTAATTTTGCCATTTCAAAATCCTCTTTTCATTTCTTATACAACATTACATTTTACACGAAAACACCAATAAAAAAAAGTCAGTTTCATGTAAACTGACTTTATTTCAATTATATATTTTAGACATTACCAACCGGTGTAGCATTCTGGTAATTTTCAACATCACTTAGTGTCGAAATGTCCATTTTGATTTTAGAATTCTTATTCAAGTAACTATTAACTTTGTCGCTCCCAGCAAAGACGGCTGTAACTTGATCTTTACCACTCAACAAGTCAGTAATGACTTTAGCGTTTTGACTTTGCGTCATAATAACAGGAATTACTTCAAATCCCTTCTCACGCAATGACAATAACTTCTTATAGTAGGCAGAATCGATCGATACAAAAATCGTAGCTTCAACTTGGCGAAGTGCTTGATTCTTCAACCACCAAATAATCAAGTCTTCATCAGTATCAAATGTACTGATCAAAACATTACCTTGAGTGAATAGTTGGATGTATGGATCGTCATTGGTATAACTCTTGATCAAGACCAAAGTACCATCTTGACGATAGAAGTTTTCACGAATAACTTTGTTAGGATCATGATGATCGTAGAATTGAGTTGCGGAAATAACTCCATTAACATCGAAGATATCTCGGCTCAATAACTTGGCATCATTGTAGTGACGAATAACTTGTAACTGTTGGTTAGCAGTACGAGATACTTCCATTACTAGATTATCATCAGCATCCAAAATCTTATCAGTCTTATCACTGATATGTTGAATTCTATATGATTCTTCAAATGGGATTTCAGCAGGAGTTGCGGCCATATTCATTGAACGACCTTGCAAGTCATTGTACATACTCAATAAGTATGAATTAGGATCGACCCAACCAGCATTCTGATAATTCATCCAAGTCTCATTGACTTGATCATCATAAGCAACTGAAATAGCATTAGCCATCAAGTTATGACTTGCCAAAGTTGATGTGATCTGTTGCCACATCTTACTTACGTCATTTTCTGGATTAGCATTCAATTGATCAGTGAAAATGAAATAATTCCGATTTGGATCAAGATAAATTTCATTAGCCATCTCATCAGTATCAAACCATTTTCTCAACAAAGTATTGATCTTCGTAATACGTTCAGTTGCATTGTCTCTTGTATCCGTTTGATCACTACCAACACTGCGCAGAACATGATTGCAGTATCCACGATCAGCTAACAGCTCATGACGTAATTGACTCTTCAAGTTTTCACTTTGAGCCAAAGTATCTTGCAAAGTATCCTCGGTGTCCTTCCAGTCTTGAGAATCAGCGGCTTCAGGAACCGGCTGTTCCTCATAGTAATTACCATTAACTTCTGGCGAAGTATTTTGAGCTTGCCCCTGATCATTACCGAAGTCTTGATACTGTTGATCCATCATTTGTTGAAAATTTTGTTGGTTATTGTATTGATCTGGTTGTGGCTGTTGTTGTTGTTCAAATTGTGGCTGTTGAGGTTGTTGATTAGGATTTTGACCTTGATTATTGAAGTCAAAATTCGTTTGTGGTTGATTTGAGGACTCATTTTGATAATCATCACCCGCATAATCATTTGAATAATCATTGTCCTTCTTTTTTCTATCAAAAAATGACATACACCTATTCTCCCATCTACTCAGTTATCCCTATTATATATGACTGTAATACTTTTTTATCGTAATTTCTTCAAATTTATCTTCTTTTTTGGATTATTTTTTTGAATCGAATGAACTCCAAGGATATCTAAGAAGAAAACAAAGATTGGAATACCAATAATTAATCCCCAAGTACCGATCAGTTCTTCAGATACGATCAAAATAACGAATGTGAAGAATATTGGCAAATGTGTCATGCTCGACATAAATTGCGGATTGAGGAAATATGTTTCAATCATATGAATAACAATTATCATAATTATAATATAAATTAAATATCTAATTCCACCAACAGAATAAGCTATAAAACTCAACGGTATTAGTGAAATAATCACGCCAGCTACTGGAATCAACGAAAGTATGAAAACCATGACCGCTAAAGCGATAACGCTTGGCATCCCAATTACCAGCAAAGTAATAGTTGTCAGCGCCGTATTAACGACCGCAATCATCAATTGTGCTTCAATGACGACTCCAAAAGTATTGACGAACTTCTGACCGTAATAACGAAGATCATCAAACAACCAGCCGTACTTACTAGTCAAAAATTGTCGACCAAAACTATTCATCTGTTCAACTTGAGTAGTATAGAAGAAACTCAATAAGAATGATAAGAAAATATTCAATCCCATTGCTCCGATACTAGACAAGTAATTAACTGCTTGCGTGATAGCTGTCTTGATCTGTGCATCCAGATTGATCTGTTGCAAATAATCATAGACAACACTCAAGTAAACATTTGATTTCATCTCATCACTTTGATAGAACTTCTGCAATGAAGTGAACATCTTAGCCGTTTGACTAATTATTTGTGGTACATAATTAGCAACTGCAAAGAATATACCAGCAATTATCAACAGATAAACTGGTACGATGACCCAAACTGGCTTAACACGAGGAAATTTTTTTTGAACGGCTCGAACTAGTTGAACTGATAAAAAAGTAAATGTGAATGTCAGTAAAAACAAACTCATCATACTACGTAACAAATAGAACAATCCAATTACCACAGCTAACAAAACAAACCTTCGCAAACGTTTATTAGCTACAAAATTATCATAAGTAATAACACGACACTCCCTACTGTATAGAACTTAATAGCAAAACCACGATTATAAAAACAACCGATATAACGGTGTACTTATAATACCAAACTATCGCCGTAAACTCACGAAACATCGCTGGTTTAAGAAATATTGGCATGGTTCTTGCTGGTAAATAACTGACTGAAATGCCTAGATTCTTTAAATATCGTAATGTTCGAGGAATATGAAATTCACTAGTTATAATCATCACACGTGGAACTGATGCGGCATGCCAATTTTTCTTCAACACGATTGAAGAATACTCAAGATTCTGCATCGTGTTCAACGATTTACCCTCGAGAATAATCTGGGACTCAGGAATTCCATGGTCAAGCAAATATTTTTTCATTAAACTGGCTTCAGTCATAGGCAACTTGGAGCTTTGCCCTCCACTAACAATAATCTTCGGTTTATCATGTAATCTATGAAAAGCATCAATCGTCGCGTCCAATCTATCCTGCATAACTGGTGGGACTCGCTTAGTCATAAAGCTAGTACCTAATACTAACAAATAATCAGCATCCTGGACTTTTGCTTTTTTGAGGAAATAATACATATAAAACACATATCCCAACAAAATCATCATCAATACTAAATCAACTGAAAAGAGCACAATAACATAGAATTGAATCACCGTTGGAGCATTGGAACTAATAATATGGACAAACAAAAGTGCTAATAGAGTTAGTATCGCACTAGTCGTCATAACCGGATGTCGACTAAACATATATCGTGTCCGAAAAATCAAGAATAGTTCAATCATCCCAGCAACGATTGCTAAAAGAACGTATTCCATGTGAACCCCTCCAATAGATCAACTTAATGAATCAATCTAATGTAAATTTTAAAGCTGGAACTTTTAGTTTAACCCCATTGACCAAAGTCCAGGTTACAGTCGTTGAGTCTTTGTCTGGCTGTTTCAATAAGAACAAGTTCTTATTTAACATTCCATAAATCAAAAACTTGCCTTGGTTAGTGGTTATCGTTGGTCCGTTTTCCTTATAAGTTGCCGGAGTAACAAGAAACAAGTACTGCATTAATGGTTGCTTATTACCATCGACATCTACGCCTTGATAATCCGTCGGTATTTGATCGATACCGTATTTACCACCAAAGTCAACCGCTACATTTCCTAATTTTTTGTCATCATTATCGGAAATAGCCGCTGCTAACTGCATGAAGTCAGCGTTTGATTGGACCGGATTAGACTGATTAGTCTTGTAGACATTATAGGTTTGAGTAATTGCATCTCGCAGACTTACTTGTGACTTATCAGATTTGGTCAAATAATTTCCGTTGGTATTTTTTTGGTCAGTTTGTTTACGAACGGTAAAGTCCGACGAGAACAGATACATTTGACCGCTGTCGATTTCAATTCTCGTTCTCGACCGCTTAATCTGATTACCGGTCGCCTTGGAGCTGACCTTCAAGTTAACACTCTTAGGTAAGAGATTACTCTGATTCTGTCCATGGAAGTAATATTCAATCGTCAAGAAGTTCTTCGGAACTAAGTAGACCTTACCGTACATACTCTGCACCTGACCTGATTCAATCGTCGTTGCCATTACGACTTTGCTGTCCGTCGTATCAGTATCCGGTTGAGCAGCGTGCTCCGTTAGAGTCATCTGATAAGTACCATTGTTATCGACCGTTAAATTACCATCAGTACGACGATAATCTATAATAGTAGAAAAATTAAAATTACCGGCCATATCAGCATTCTTAAGTGGCGTTGTACCAGAGTTTACATCGATAATATGATCCGGCATCGACTTGTAGGCAATCGACTGTGACCTGGACTCATCAGTTACATTACTAGTCTTCTTATCTGTCTTAGTAATATAAGCAAACTTATAAGTCTGACCTTGGTATTGGACATAGTATCCCTTCATATGACGACCATAAACATTGTCCTTGTATGGCTTCAGCAGTTTGAAGGCAACCTTATTGCTCGCATTGATAACGATAGTCTTGCCATCACGATCCAACGTATATGAAGGATTGGCATTATTATTGTTCATTCGATTGATCCCAACGCTATCTCCTAGCGACAAAATATCTTTGACCTCAGACTTGTTATTCTTCAAGAACTTAATCGAAATAACGTTTGATTCTCCCTGATCCTGAAACATATACCACGTCTTAGTAGTGTCAACAACTTGGGCGTTGTCCTTTTTACCACATCCTGAAACTACGATAAATAAAAACAATATCCCCAATATTGCAAAAAGTTTTTTTCTCATCGACGTACTCTCCTACAGATTCAGTCACTATTTAAGTACAATTATACAACGGAGTGATATTTTTAGGAATTAAAGAAAAAAAGAACCCGCAAATTTTGCGAGTTCTAATTAATTCTAGCTAGACAACATAAGCTGTTGATACCCATTCGTTGGTAGCAACACGACGATATGTAATACCATCATACTCTTTAGTCTTATCTGTATACCATGGAGTCTTGTTCATCAAGGCACGATTCTTAATTGTCTGTACTGAACCATCATCTTGGAAGGCAACGATAGGAACATAGTCACCGTTAGTGTTATTAACATTAATAGTATTGTCTTCCGATACCCCAGTATCAGTACCTGGTGATGTATTATCTCCACCACCATTAGTTACTGAACCGTTATTCTTCAAGTTAGTATAGTATGTGCCGATCAAATCATAGAATTGATCCATACTGTAACCCCAGCTTGCGAAGTAACCAACTGGATCAGTGTGGTTTGTGTCGCCATAAAGATTTGAAACATCATTATGTGAAAGTACCGTCTTACCAGCTGTAAATGGCAAGTTATATTGAATCAACTTGCTGGCAATGTAATAAGCATCATTAGAGATTGAACGAGCAAACTCATCAGTTGTACTTACTTCACATAATTCAATCTGAATGTACTTAGCATTAGCAGTTGGACCAGCACCCCAGACACCATAATCAGTGTTATGAATATTAATGATTTCATTATTATCAACAAAAGCATGAACGTATGAATACATATTTGACCATTCACGGTTAAAATATGTAACTTCATTTCTAGCAGTAGCACCAGGAGTAGCTGTCTCATGGACTACAACACCTTCGGGCTTCCCGACCCCATTCTCATAACCAAACCATTGACTGAATGTACCTTCTTCATTTTGAATAGATACAGGTTGAATATTATTATTTGAAATATAATCATTGATTGCTGAAGCAGCTTGTACATTCTGAATCCCCACATTAGGAACAACATTTTGTACAGTTACATATCCAGCTCCGGCCAAAGCAGCAGCAGTTGCTAAACTGACCATAAATTTTTTGTTTGATACCATAATAGATAATTCCTTCCCACCGTTAATTTGCTTAACTACTAAATTATAACAAGATTCTTCATAAATTAATCGAAAGTAACATATCTGTAATCAGATAGTAAACTTCAGAGCGTTATACTAGCACGTAATTTCACCAAAAGCCTATTCCGATGGTACCTGAGGTTACGAGTACTGCATTCATAACGCCGTGCCAATATTAATAGACTCTTATTGTTAATGAAATGTTCCTGAAATATTTGATTTTCAAATGCCGTCAAAGTCCCTAAATTCAGGTTTTCTAGCAAATCGTTAGTCTCCTGACATATTGTCGAAAAATCAAATTCATCTAATGAATGAACCTCCGAATATTTCATTTCCTGTCGCAGTAAGTCTGTCATTCTCCAGCGTAATCTTTGAAAAATATAGACCTTAAACTTATCAGCATCGTTATGCTCAGTCATAAATTTTGCGTAAGTCTGTGCATAGATTATGACCGCCTCCTGAAAATAATCTTCGTAATCAAAGCGTGTTGGATAGACATGAATTTGCTTCAAAACACCATGAATCAATCGTTGATTTTTGACCGCATGGGCGAATCCTTCTTCTATTGAACTCATCTTGAACCTGTATTTCCTAATACTCATAAGCGCTTATGGCAATTACTAAGATAAACTACTTAAATATTTTTGTTTAGTTGCTGATTGAGTTGTGGAAGTACTGGTATATCAACGTTTGGTGTTTTGAGGTCAAAATAAAAACGCCCTACTATCAGTAGGACGGAAAGAGCATCAGTAAAGTTTCATGATTCGGTATATTTTTTGATGATAGATTTCTTTGGTGACATCTGCTTCAATTTCACCCTTGGTAATTGCATCTAACAAAAAATTTTCAAAACTATCTACTCTATTACATATACCGGACCAAGTTACCAATATATCTTTGTGGAACAAACAACGACAATCATTGTAGTCATTCAATAGACCAACATATCTCGGCGGAATCATCTTCATGTTCCCTTTAGCAAGAATAGAACCCAATGTGATTACCTGCTGTTCACTTAAAAAATAAACATCATGGACTCGATCGTGGAGATTACCATTCGGAAAGTTCATCCGAATAGTCAGACCATTGTCAGTTTCAAAATTAGCTGAAGTCCCATGCTGTTCAACTTTCTTCAACCAATGTAGTGCGATCCAATCTGTACAATTTCGACTGCCTCCACTCATTGGCATATAGGAACAGAATCCGAAGACCATCGGGATATTTCGCTTCATATCAAAATACTTCATGAGTGCCTTGGATAACAAGAATCCAACTCGATTGAACTTGTGGAACTCGTTCATAAGTTGTTTGGTCGTTCTCTTAACGAAGAATATTCCAAACTTTTCATGGATGACAATTGTCTTGCCATTGATCATTCGGGGAATATCACTCACGTCAAGTAGTGCAATTATCTCATTATCAACTGTGAAGTCTTCCTTACTAAACAAAAGATTGATGCCTTGATTCAGTAAGTACTCAGATGTAATGATGACATCCTTATAAATATTTTGCTTCACATCCTTTGCTCCTTCTGAGCAAACAGTCATTTAATATCATACACAATAACAAAAAAAGACGCTCACGCGTCCCTTAATTTGGTTCTATACTTTCTGGTATTGATGAATAATCAATACCAGTTTTTTTGTACTCTTTTAAAACAAAAAGAACATCACT
>NZ_RHOP01000027.1 GCF_003946575.1 Companilactobacillus jidongensis
TGTGCATGAAAATAGGCATCCTCAATGAGGATGCCTATGGTTAAAAGTTATTCATCAATACTATTTGACAAAGAGCCATTATTCACAGATTTTTTGTTTTGAGTAGAATAAATATGATAATAGTTTACATGTATATTAACTATTCATTTTTAAGTTGGTGCTCAGCAATAACACGGTTCAATAAAATCACTGTCAATAAAGCAAGCACAGAGAAAACAGCTGCACCATAACCCAAACGGAATAGACTGCCATGCGATAAGACACCTGCAGCTGTAGCTGATCCCAATGAGATACCGATATTATAGAAAATGGCATTAAGGGATGATGCGAGTAATGTTGCCTGAGGGTATTCAGCCTCAGCCACGTCCAAAAATTGAATTTGAATAGGCGAATTCACTACAGAAATAATTAGCGCTAAAATTAGTAATACGCCAACTCCTGTGAATTGATTATTCAGTGCTAACGGCATGCATAGTAGGAGTATTGTGTCTGAGATGTAGAAACGAGGTAAGGTAGTTAAACCGTGCCGTTCGGCAACTGATCCAGAGAGTCGATTACCTATGATGCTCATAATTCCGAGTGCAAAAAGTAGCCAATTTAAAGCAGTTGTGTTGAATCCCAGGGCCGTAGTTAGTAGTGGACGGATATATGTGTAGTAACCGTATAGTGCTGCCGCAGTAAAAAGAATTAGAATTGATCCAAGATATATTCGTTTATCCGTCAATAATACTAATTGACCTTTAAGACTGCTTGTTGTTGGTTGGGACAAATGTCGTGGCAAAATAAATGCTAATGCAATGCAGGTTGAAAAACTCAAAATTGAAATCATATGGAAGGCCATGTGCCAGCTAGTAGCCGTGCTGATTGTTGTACCAATTGGTAGACCAATAACCGAAGCAATACTATATCCAGCTGCTATCCAAGAAATTAGGATTGCACGTCTCTTACGAGGGGCCAATTCATTAGCGAAGACAGTAATCAATGATTCAATCGTCCCGGCAACAATTGCCGTTAATAAACGTGAAATTAAGAATGAACCATAACTGGTGGCAAATCCGCTGGCAGTATTACCGATAAAAAAGATAACCATGAGAACCATTAATGCCTTATAACGGTCAAATTTATTTGAAAAAAGAGTAACAATGGGAGTACTGATCGCATAGACTATGGCAAAAATAGTTACCAGATAACCTGCGGTTGCGACTGTGACTTTTAAAGATTTTGCAATGTCAGAAATGACCCCAACAACCATAAATTCATTACATCCCATCATAAATGAAACCAGAACTAAGGCGCTAGCCTGCCAACGATATTTGTTCATTTTTATTTCCCCCACAAAACAGTTATATCTATAATTGTACTCGAATACCTTGTAATCTGTAATTTTTAATTGAGATAAAGTTGTCATACTTAAATTGATGTTTATTATTGATCAACACAAAAAGCACTTCCAAGAATTAGTTTCTCGGAAGTGTTTTTTAATTTGTCATGAATTCTTTCTTTTGAATATAAATACAGTTATTAAGCTTATTAGAATCAATGGATATTCAAGGGTGTAAAGATTTAAGAAGGAATTGGTTAATTTGTTTTGCAAATGATTTTTAATATTTTTGGTAGCATGAGTTATTTGAGAATTTAATGTATTGATTTTTTTATTGATAGCCTTAGTAACTTGTTGCTTTATAGTTGTAGTTACTGTCTCAGGCATGGCGACACCTAATTCAGTTTGCTTTTGTGCAACAATCTTTGTGTATTCCACATTAATTAACTCGTTTCTCTTTGTGGAATTAATCGTGCTGCTCTTAACTTTGTTGGATGTGTTTACGTTATTACTATTACCTGAAACTAATTTTTCGTGTAGTTTGTTTTTAAAAGTGGTTTTAGAACTAGTGGCTACATCTATTTTATTAATTTGTCCAACTGCGTAATCATAAGTTTGACTTTTTGCATCAGTAATATTTCCACTTAGCATTGATAAGAACAATGCCATACCAATAATAATACCAACATTTCTCATAACGTTTAGAACATTTTGACCAGCGGTTAGATCGGTTCCTTGTAGTTCTGAGATTCCTATTGTCAACGCAGGTCCACTAATGAAGCCAATCCCAGATGCTATTATACCTGTTCCAATCAAAATCCTATTTGAAATTTTACCAATTAGTGCTATTGAAAGTGGATTAAAGATTAGCATTGCTATAGACATTGGGGTAATCAACATAGCTGCTTTAAGTTCTGACACATTTGTGATTTTTGTTAAATAGAGTGGAATAATGATTTACAGATTGGTATTGGAATTCAATTTGCGACAGGTGGAATCATTAATGTCTTAATTGGATGGATCGCGACTGATTGTAAAATTGATAGTAAGATAATTATCAAAGAGATTTTGGGTACAATTCAAAATTTGAATAATTAAATAAGCAGACTTTTCTAAAAGTCTGCTTTTTGGTGTAAACATACATTTTGTAATAAATTGATCGAATGCTTTCATATCAATGTATTTATAAATAATATTTTTTGATACAGAAACACACTTAAATAGATATTTGCAAGTCATTAAGTTTAAATGATATTCTTTCAATGTCAACGTAGCACACGTTCTAACTTTTTAATTACCGACTTGATTGAAGAAACAATTTATCAAGATTGATTGGAATGATAAATATGAAAAGAACATTTTTTTATAATACTGAGAACGAAGATGTTGTGTTTTCCAAGAATCAAAATTTTGATCTACCTGATAATTTTGAATGGAATTCAAAGACAACTACAATTTTTTCACGGCTTACAGTTGATATTGCCAAAATCATAGGTTATGTATATCGGTATCAGAAACATGTCGTATATCGGGACGAAACAACTATGAATCTGAACGATTCAAACGGATGTTTTGTTTATAGTAATCACACACAAACTTTTGGCGATGTTTTTTTACCATTTAATTATGCAAAGAATCATAAATTAACGATATTGGTATCACCGTCTAATTTGGGAATTCCAATTATCGGTACAATGATACCATCTGCGGGCGGTTTGATCATACCATCAAAAATATCACAGATGAAAAAATTCAAAGTAGAGTTAAATAAACGAATCAATGATAATCAGACAATCTTTATTTATCCAGAACAACATGTTTGGCCATACTGTACAACGATTCGACCGTTAAACTTCGCTGCATTTCATTATCCAGCAGCAAATAACACATCAGTTTATTGTTTTACAACCACTTATCAAAAGAGAAAATATAGTAAAAAACCCAAGATCACCATTTTTATTGATGGGCCATTTTTAGCTCCTGAATGTATGAATCGAAAAGAAAAACAAAGGTTTTATCAGACCACAATCGAATCTTGTATGAAAAGGCGAGCAAGTTTTAGCACCTATGAATATGTCAAATATAGGAGGCTACAACAATGAATATATTGTTTTGTGGAGATAACAAGATTCAGGATGGATTGTTGATATCTATTATTTCATTGATGAAGTATGCAAATGAGTCATTAAAAATATATGTGTTAACCGCAAGTAGTTTTGCGGGTTCAAAAAAATATGTTCCGATTTCTGATAAGTCGATTAAATTATTGAATATGCTGATTAAGCAACAGAATGTTGAGAGTAGTGTTGTGAAGATAGATATTACGGAATTGACTGAAAGAGTTCCGCCAAAAGCTAATCAAAATACTCGATTCACACCTAATTGTATGTTGCGTTTGTATGCGGATGAAGTTGATTCTTTACCAGATAAAATTTTATATTTGGACACTGATGTAGTTTGTTGTAGTGATTTTTCTGATTTTTATAATCAAGATATTTCTGATTATGAAGTCGCTGGAGCACTTGATCGGTATGGTAAATGGTTGTTTCATAATGAATATTTGTTTTTTGATTATATAAACTCTGGCGTATTATTGTTGAATTTGAAAGCTATCAGAAAGAGTGGACTATTTACAAAATGTCGATTGTTGTGTCAAAACAAGACTATGTTTATGCCTGATCAATCAGCAATTAATAAATTGAGTGTATCAAAGAAGATAACTAAGAAAAAATACAACGAACAAAATAAATTAACGGATAACACAGTATTTAGACATTTCACTACTAAATTCAAATTCTTCCCATATATCAGGATTATTTCTATCAAACCGTGGGAAACACAAAAAGATTACAAGGAACTAAATAATGCACAATTTGAAGATGTAATTGATAACTATCAGTTACAGGTTAGGAGATTTCAAAATGAATAGACTATCTATTTTTTATTGTATTGATGACAAATATGCACCTTATGCGGCAACGTCATTGGAATCGTTAAAAGAAAACACCAGTTCAAAAGTACAGGTAACAATATTATTCGAGACTTTATCTAAAGAGAATATACAGAAATTAAACAAGATTCAAAATAACAATTTAAATATTAAGTTCTATGAATTAGCAGAAGGATTCAGTAAATTATTTGATAATGACAAAAACATTTTAAGAGCGGATTATTCTACTATGACAATTTATTATCGAATATTTATTGCTGATTTTTTCCCAGATATTGATAAGGCCATTTATATTGATGCAGATACGATTATTGATTCAGATATCACTGATTTGTTTAACACTGATTTAAATAATAATCTACTTGGAGCAGTTCCAGACAGTTTTATTTGTAATGATCAAGATGCCAGAAAGTATGCGAGTGATGCCATTAGTGTTTTGCAAGATAAATATATTAATTCAGGTGTTCTATTAATGAATTTGAAACTTATGAGAGAACTAGTATTTGGACGGCACTTTGTAGACGTGCTAAACAAATATCATTTCGAACTGATTGCACCTGATCAAGATTACATTAATGTTATTTGTAAAGATTGTCTTCAAATAATAGATTATATGTGGAATGTTCAGACGGAATTTATACTTGATAATTATGTTCAACCTAAGATTGTTCATTACAATTTATTTGGTAAGCCTTGGAATTATGATGACGTCAGTTTCGGAGATTTATTCTGGGAATATGCCATAAGAACTGATTATTATGATGAGATTGAGAGCATTAAAGATAGCTATTCTGATAAAGATAAGAACATGGATGCTTTACATAAAAAATCTTTGATTGAGAAGATAAAAAAAATCCCCAATAATTCACTGACCTTTAAATCTGTTGAGGATTCTGGGATGAAAATATGCCTATGATAATGAAAGGTAATAGATCAGCCGTTGTTGAACGAATTGAACAAAACGTTAAATTAGGAATGTTTAATAAAAAAGTTGAAGGTAATGATCCGGTATTATCATCTGAAGAAGAAAAATATATTCTCGAAAAGTTTTCCAAAAATAGAAAACTTTTTTTGTTTAAATTTAAAGAAATTATTGCAAGATCATTCATGAATCTAATGACGATTTCGTTTGGAAACAATATAGATATCATTGGACTTAATAATATACGAACGATGAAATCAGGCTGCATAATCACCAGCAACCATTTCAGTCCACTTGAGAATTTGGCTATTCGCAAGATGATTTTGAAATCTCAACTTAAGAGAGTAAATATTGTCAGCCAAGCAACTAATTTGAAAATGAAGGGTGCGTTAGGATTTTTAATGAAATATGATTTCATTCTACCCATTGGTAAGAGTATCAGTTATCAAAATAACGTTTTTTTACCAATGCTTGCTGAAGAAATCGGTAAGGGAAATAATATCCTAATATATCCAGAACAGGAGATGTGGTTTAATTACCGCAAACCACGTCCTCTCAAGCGCGGAGCATATTATTATGCCTGCAAACTACATGTGCCAGTAATTCCTTGTTTTGTAAAAATCGAAGTGTTGCATAAAAAAGAAAATGCCTTATTTTATAAGACCAAATATATCCTTTATATTCTCGATCCTATTTACCCTGGTAAAAATAAAAACATCCGCGCTGCCAGTATTGAGATGATGCACAGGGATTATCAGGCAAAAGTAGATGCCTATGAGAAAGCTTATGGTAAGAAGTTGGATTATAAGTTTGATTATGATGATATTGCTGGTTATATTCCATCTGAACCGGTAAGTCTGGAAACTATTTAATATTAGCAAGGTTTAAAATCTTTTTCTTCTGAAAATCAAGTATCCAAAGGCTGTGAATAACAACATATACAGGATAGTTCCAGTTAATAATTGCATATTACTAAGAAGTGTTACTGGATGGTAGGAACTATAATTGTAATACTGTTGGGTCAAATTAGTCATATTCAGTGGATTCCACTTTAATATGTTCATGGCATTTGACTTGCTCCAAACCAAATTAGTTGTAACAAAAGGTCCCATAAATATAATAAGAATATTAATCGTTATAACGGCCGAATTTGAGTTGATAATGCATGATAGCAAAAAAATCAAACTAATTATAAGTAGGGATGTAATCATATCAACACCGGTATTCATTATCATGTTCAGAGCCAATGGCTTTTGGTATTGATAAATATTTGACCAAGAAACGGGATTGTTCAATGGTGTCAGTGACAGAATGATTGTAAATATGATTGCAATCAAATGTAAAATTACATCGTAAATAAAAATCACAATAAATTTGGAAAGACACACATGCCATTTACTAGATGCTTTATAGAGTAAGGTTAAAATGGCATTGTTTTGGAATTCCATCGAAAAAAAAGTTGAACCGACAATAATCAAAACAAGCGAGATCCACTGACTAGAATTATAAGCAGTCATTACCAATAATCGTTCACTGGATTTACCCATTGCAATACCCATAATTATCATGAAAAATATCATCATAAATGGAGCAATCCAAGCGACTTTCCTATGATAAAGTTTATAAAATTCTTGATATAAGTTTGAACTCATCATCTTTTCCTTTCACTGATCAAAGATTACACACGTCTTTTTTTGAAAATAAAATAACCTATTGCTAAAAATAAAGTTGTATAAATCATGTTACCAATAATAAATTGGCTATTAGTAAGTTTTGTAAATCGAGAGTAGTTAGGATGCGACAATTGATTCATGATATTTATCATGTTTAGCGGATTCCAAGCAATAATTCTGTTCAAGTTAGAAAATACTGATAACAATACATTCGATATACTTGCTCCAAAAAAGCCAATTGCCAAACATATTCCTATAACTGCTGCATTAACTTTGACAAATGAAATCAATAGTAATTCTAGACTGATAATAAAAAATGAATATATTACGGTTCCCAGCATATTCAGCAACAATTGTCATTGTTTACTTACTTTATATACGAAAAAAATCAAATCAAAATTTTAGTTATGAAACTTAAAAAAAGATGACGCGATAAAAAATGGATTCAATGCAAGTTCTTCAGATTTGCATTGAATCCATTTTAGTTTTGAGCTATTTATTCAAAACCCGGAAGTTCAATAAATAGTTTTACTTTCTTGAAGTATTCTATACGAATCTAGTAGAATACATACTATGATGAATACAAAAAATACAGACCAAATAACAGTTTTTAAAGCATTAGCAGATTCGGTGAGACTGGATATTATTGAATATCTGAAACATACTGACCATGAGGTTTCCTGTGGTGAGGTGGGGAAGGCACTGAATATTAGTAAAACTTCTGGATCTTATCATTTCAAGTTGTTGCAAGAGGCTGGAATTATCACTACTAGAAAAGAAGCTCGAGAAAAATACGTGAGTCTTAATTCAAAGACGTTTGATAAATATGTTACTAATTTTTATAAAAATATTTGAGAGTGTATATTTACACTCTCTTTTTGTTTGTCATTTTACTTGTCATATTTTTTTGATAATGTTAGTTTTAAATAGTTCAAAAACCTTTGAACTATTTTGAATAGAAAACAGTGAATGAGGGAAGCACAAATGAGAAATAAGCAAGTCAATTCAACCTGGGTTTTGATTTTAACTTCATTAGGATTCTTCATGTCGATGATGGATTCAATGATTGTAACCACTGCTTCGACAGCTATTCGGACAGATCTGAATATCTCCATTGATACCCTACAATGGGCCATGAACGCATATAATATTACAATTGCAGCTGTACTTTTGGTAGGAGTGTCATTGGGAGAGCGTATTGGGCGTCGAAAAATCTACAATTTTGGAATTTTTATTTTTACATTAGGTTCAATATTATGTGCATTATCTGGTAATATTACGATTCTAGTGATTGCTCGTGTCATTGAGGGAATGGGTGCTTCAGTTATGACACCGATGTCCATGGCGATTTTGACCAATTCAATACCAACATCAGAACGAGGTAAGGCATTGGGGATTTGGAGTGGCATTGGTGGCCTGGCATTGATCGTTGGTCCGTCATTAGGTGGATTGATCGTCGCCAAATTAGCTTGGCAGTGGATATTTTGGATCAATGTTCCAATTGGAATTGTCGCAATTTATCTTTCAAATAGGATGTTGCCAGAAAGTACTGGTAGCAGCGATAAAGTTAATTTGTTAGATTCAGTTCTCATTATTGTTGCATCGGCAGGTATCATTTGTTCATTGTCCGCGATGACATCTGCAAACTTAACATTGTTGCCTGCTGTGATAGGAATAATCAGTATATTATCTGGAATTTGGTTTGGATTTCGTCAGAAGTTTGAAAAAAGCCCGATGATCCCATCTGATTATTTTAAATCAGTAACTTTTACAGGTGGAAACATTGCCACTTTCTTGTTATATGGCTCAATGTACGGAGTAGTGTTCTTTCTTCCGCAGTTTTTACAAGTAGTAACTGGCGCTAACCCATTGACGGCGGGTCTGGAAATACTTCCATGGACTGGAACTCTGGTTATCGTTGCACCATTTGCTGGGAAAGCGGTCGATAAATATGGAGAGAAAATAATTGCAACGTTAGGATTATTATTTCAGGGAATTGGGTATATCTTGATAATGATTTTTGTGAATAAACACAGTTCATATTTGAATATGGTTATTCCACTTGCACTAGCAGGGGTAGGTTTATCCATGGCTGGTCCAGCTTTACAAAAAGCTGTTTTAGAATCAGTTGATAAATCAGCTATTGGCAAGGCATCTGGAATTTATAATGTTTTTCGATTGTTTGGCGGTGCAGTTGGAACAACCATTTCAGTTATCATCTTTTACAAGTTTGGTGGAGTTTCGAATGCTGAACTGTTCACGAACGGCTTTCGTGCCGCAATATTTGGAGCAGGGATGATTTCTATCTTGGGTGTTATATTTTCCCTTCAATTCAAAAGAAATAATTCGATAATGTGATTTTTGATATGAAATGAATAGTTAAATAAAATGATTAATATTTAATACAAAAAAGCTCGTAATTTTAAGCAATACAAATATGCTAAAGCTATTTTTAAACGAATAAGGAGATAATAATGAAACGGATTGCAGTGTATTGTGGAGCATCGACTGGAAATGATGATATTTACAAAAGGTCAGCTGTCAAATTAGCTGATTGGCTGGTAGAAAATAATCTTGATTTGGTATACGGCGGTGGTGGAGTTGGATTGATGGAGACTATAGCACAAGAAGTTCTCTCTAAAAATGGCAAAGTATATGGAATTATGCCGCAAGAATTAGTTGACCGTGGAGCAGCATTTGAAGGATTGACTGACTTGAAGGTAGTACAGAATATGTCTATCCGTAAGCAACAAATGCTAGAGCTATCTGATGGATGTATTGCACTACCTGGTGGCCCTGGTACTTTGGAAGAAATTATTGAGTCATTTTCTTGGGCACGGTTAGGTGACAATGATAATCCATGTGTTCTGTACAATGTCGATGGGTATTTTGATCCGCTGAAGTTGATGTTCGACAGTATGACTGCTAAAGGATTCTTGACGAAAGCCGACAGAGAAAAATTGTTCTTTTCCGATTCGTTGGATGATATTTATCAATTCATGGATAGTTATATACCACCGATGATTCGTAAATATTCTAAGTAATTCATTTGTAATGGGTAGTTTTATGCTTTGGTTCACAAAAATTGGTTTATCTACTTGATTAGAGTAAATTAAAGATTATCAAAAGAGAACAACAGGAGAATCACATGGAGAAAATATTCATAGCAATATTAGCTTTATTAGGCTTCGCTGATTCAATAAAAGAATGGATATTTAGACCATTTAAAATATTGTTTTCGATAATTGGTAAAAGACTGTTTAAAAACAGATGATTGATCATGAGTATCAAACTACAAAAATACAATAAAAAAATAATCACTCAAAACATGATTGAAGGTTATGATTCGAGCGTTAATGATAATATCGGTGTTCCGAATTCAGTTATTGAGAGATCTAATCACAATTCAAATATGCAACCAGTAGTCTATGGTGGCAATTATGAAACAGATATATTGTAAATATGGTCTGTCTCTCTGAATTAGAAGAGAGCAGGCTATTTTTGTGTAACAAAAAACTGTAATCCATTGTCAAAATGAACTGCAGCTCATAATTTAATTCAAAGAAAATCCCTGTTTTCTTAAAAAATCGGCAATATCAGCACGGTGTACTTCTTTAAAAATTGCTAAATTCTTATCGGTCCAAGATGTGTTGGCCGGATTAGTTTCACGGTTAACATAATAGTTTTTCACAATTTTATCATATGATGATAAATCGTTGAATTGAGCCTCATTATATGAGTTAATCGCCACCTGATTAGATGGTGCCATACGAGGTTTTAATTGATTTTTGGAGCTTGGAACGCCAATGGTCATGCCGAACAATGGAATTGTAAAATCTGGTAGTTGAAGTAGTTCAGCAACTTGTGAAATATTATTACGCAAACTACCGATATAGCAAATCCCTAAGCCCATTGATTCAGCGGCTATAGCCATATTTTGTGCAGCAATCGTTGTATCGATTGTTGTAAGTAGAAGTGCTTCCATATTTTTAATACTGTCTAAGCTTTGATTGTTTTTTCGTAAAATATTAGCTTGGCGATGTAAGTCAGCAACGAATACGTAAAAGGTGTCGGCTTTCCTTACGTGTGTTGAACTAACCGTGATATCTGATAATTTATTACGTAAAGTTGAATCAGTGATTTCAATGATTGAGAAGGCCTGAACAAATTCGGTCGTTGAACCATGTTGGGCGGCAGCAACCAAATTGTTTTTTTGTTGGGATGTAACTGGTTGGTTAGTAAAGCTTCGAACAGAGACATGTTGAAGCATATTTTCGATAGTGGAATTCATCATAAAACCTCTTTTTAGTATATTTGACTTATCTATTAGGATAGCACGAATGTTAATAATTGAATCGAACTCTACAATCGGCATTTTATTTACAAGTTGTATCATCTGCCATTAATCAATCGCTAAAGATGTACAATTACTTAAATAATTGTATATAGGAGAAAAAATCTAATGGTTGATACCGACATGAATGTGAACACGATTCAAAAATATTTTAAGTTGTCCGACTTCGCGTCTTGTGATGTAGATTCGTTAAACGAGATTATTGAGTTATTTAGTGATGATGCCACTATCAAATCTGGTATTAATGAGACTGCGAAAGGTAAAAAGAAAGTTTCTGATTTCTTTAAATTATTTTTTGGTCGTAACAAACAATTGAAACATATTTTTGAAATTAGAAATGTAGATGAAAATTATATGACGGAGTGGGTCGTCGCTGGATTGAAGAGTGATGATACATTATTTTCACTACATGGATTTGACTATTACCAGTTTGATAATTCGGGTAAGATTATTGATTTGAAAGTTATTATTGATTAGTGAAACAAGACGAATTGTAAAATGAAATAACTATTGAATGGCTATATAGCAATGAATTGGGAACCTTTTTATAAAATAAATCATATTTAAATATCTGGATTTATTGTGAAGGTGTAGCTATAATTCATTGAAAATGAATAAAAATCAAGCTGTGGAATAATTATGAAAAAACTAATGAAAAGAAACTTTCTCTTACCTGTACTTTTTTTATTGTTAAGTATTATTTTGATAGGGTTTGTAGATTGGCACTTTGGTTATATTTTTGCGACAGGAGATTTTCATTACCATATTGATCGAATTGAGACATTAGCAAATTCAATCAAACATTTAAACTTCTGGCCAAAAGTAGACGGACACTTTATTGGTGGCTATGGTTATGCGTCGAGTTTGTTTTACCCGGATATATTCTTATATCCTGCGGCGATTCTCCGTATTATGGGAATTTCCGCCACTGGTTCTTATATGTTCACACTAGTAATGATCAATTTTGTTACATTGTGGGTTGGTTATATTGCCGGTAAAAGATTAACATTTTCAACAAACAAGTCATTGTTGTTTACGTTTATATACACTTTCAGTGCATATAGATTGGAGACGTTGTTTAGCCGTCAAGATCTTGGTGAATTAATGGGCATGATGTTTTTCCCATTAGTTTTGTCAGAGCTAGTTAATATAAAAAATGGACGTGTTAAACAATGGTATGTCTTGGCTTTTGCAATGATTGGAGTAGCCTGTTCACATACTATATCGATGTTCATGATAATTTTCTTCTCAGTTATGTATGTTTTATTGAACGCAAAGAAATTTTTTAACAAGAAAAAAATAGTGGCAATTATCAAAGCTGCTGGAATAACGATTGGTGTCAGTGCGGGTGTATATTTACCGATTTTGGAACAGATGCAAGGACAAAAATATACTTTAACAACACATCCATTGATTAATATCATGAATGAAATTTTACCAATTCAGCAACTTACTTATAATTCTTTAACGAATCAAGTTTTCCATGCTAATACAGTGAACTTAGGAGCTATTATCCTATTGGGATTGGTCGTTTATACAGTTTACAATGTGTTTCATCGTAAGAATTTGGATTTAACGATAATCGGCGTATTTCTGTTTA
The DNA here is from genome assembly GCF_003946575.1 of Companilactobacillus jidongensis. Taxonomy (GTDB): domain Bacteria; phylum Bacillota; class Bacilli; order Lactobacillales; family Lactobacillaceae; genus Companilactobacillus; species Companilactobacillus jidongensis. The sequence continues at coordinate 12,821 of NZ_RHOP01000027.1, forward strand.
TCATGTGCACGAACTTATTTCCTTGGAATGTTTTCAGTCATTCGATATTAGCTGTTATTCAATTTCCTTGGAGATTTTTCTCACTGATCTCGTTGATTGTGGCGTACTTATTGGCGAATGATGATTTAAACATTTTTCACAATAAGTATTTTTCATATAGTTTTATAGCGGTAATAATGTTAGTTGCTATGGGATTGGGTCATCAAACGGTGGTTCAGTCACCCAACAGATTAGAAACGTACAGCAAATTTGATCAAGTTGATAGTTATTATATTGGTGCTGGTCACGAGTACTTACCTAGTGAGGTTAGTTATCCGGAAGTTTTGGAACACAAGGATAGATTAATTAACTATAAAAAGTCTGATGTATCTGTGAATAATTCAACTATTAATGATCAGTATATTGCCTTTAACTTTAATACTCATGGAAAAACAGCACTAGTGCAACTACCGTTGATTTATTACAAAGGTTATCAAGCTGAAGTTTATGGTACTGGAAAGTCAACAAAACCAAAAATTTCTAAATTTGGATTGACTAATATTAGTTTGAACGGAACAGGTACGGTTAAGATTCAATATGAAAATACGTTTATTCAAAAATTAAGTTTGATGATATCGTTAATAACGTTGGCCTTGATGTTATTGGCATTTCTCAATAAGAGAGGACGTAAGTACATTTCTCTTTCTGATGAAGTTCCAGTGTTCGTTATGCCAACGGAATATAATTATATTTTTGTTTATCAAATAGTTAAGGGTGTTGATAATGTGACACCTATGTAAAAAAGAATTCAATCTCAGCGGATTGAATTCTTTTTTAGTTGAACCATGTATTTTGTTCACGCAAGTAGGTTTGACGAAGTAAATATAAAGCAATAACGAGATAGATCAAGACTAGCATTATCATTCCGGCGGTATAGGTGATATCGACTTTACCAGTCATTAACATGCCTTGTTGGCTGAATGACAAAATATCAATCAATGAGTGCATTAAAACAGCCCAAATAAATAATCCTGTGTATAGATAGATGGAACTGAATAGCATTCCAATACCGAACGCTGCAAGAACCTGAATCAAAGTATTAGATAGATCTTGTCCGGCCGAAATATTCGTCAAATGAATCAAACCAAACAGAAGACTACTGATTAATGCGGAATAGAATATTTTGTATCTGAATCTATCCAAGATCGCCAGCAATATTGTAAGAAAAATATATCTAAAGGCGGTTTCTTCAGCAATTCCAGCCTCTAATCCGGATAAGATATATTTAGCTGTTAAATGCATTCCAGAAAAATCAAAAATATAAAAGCTGGTAAAGAAATTTTTGCCGGCACCGAATGAATTTTGGAGTAAAAACCAGATACAAATGATAAATAATACTATAAGTATCCATGGCCGAGTTTTTTTGGCTAGTTTGTATCCGGGCAATTCAAAATTCCAGTTGTGCATGACTATTATTGCTAAAATAAAAAACACCACGGCATCAAGGAAACCGCTGTTTGATAAGACATTAGCAACAGTATTTTTAGAGATAATTGTTTTAGAAATAACAAAACTGAATGTAGGGATGATAGTTATCATTAACAAAAATGACATCAAAAATCTAATAATGTTTCCGGAAATATTCGGCCAAATAATAATTACGGTTGGAATGTACATTAATAAAAAGACAATAATTGTTACCATGATACCGGCGAATGAATTCCAAGGCAGGAAGTCTTGCGTTAGCAGGATGAAGTAATTAAGACTTAAATAATTACTCATCAGTTGAAAAATTGCTTGGAAATAAACATTGATAATAGAAATATCATATTTTTTTCTTTCAACCATAACTCCGCCGAAATTCAAAATGGTTAGAGCAATTGGCATGATCAGTGAGGTTTTAGCCGTAAAGAAATGTGCCCAAGCCAAGACAAAGTTGATTAGTATTTGTGAATAGAAAATACATTGAATCAAGGTTTGATAGTGACTATCTCGTTTGTAAAACATGGATATATCGTTCATAATATCCTTCCTCTATTAACTAGATTTTAAGTTAAATAATTAAAAATGAATATTGATATTTTTTATTTGTTTAAGCATGATAATTAGGCTTATAAAAGCCTCTTAATCACAGATTATCATTTTATTGTCATTATTTTTCAATTATTAAGCATTGTGTTTTAAACCGATTACACAAATGATATTATTAAAAACATCAAAAGATTCATTGAAAGGTTATGAGATTATGAGAAATTTTGATTTTTTAATGCCAAGTGTAAACTTCTTCGGACCAGGTGTTATCGAAAAAATGGGGGATCGTGCTAAAATCCTAAATATGAAACGTCCATTAGTAATTACCGATACTTTTTTGGAAAAACTTCCAAATGGGCCATTTGAACAAACTGCAAAATCATTGAGAACTGCTGGAATAGATTTTGTCGTTTATGACGGAGTTGAACCTAATCCTAAGGTACGTAATATTCAAGCAGCCAAAAAGTTATATGTTGAAAAAGGTTGCGATAGTATTATTACCGTTGGTGGTGGCTCAGCACACGATACCGGTAAAGGTACCGGTATTATTTTGACAAATGGCGATGACATTACTAAATTGGCTGGAATTGAAACTCTTGATAATCCATTGCCACCATTAATGGCAGTCAATACAACTGCTGGAACGGGTTCCGAATTGACTCGTCATTGTGTGATCACAAATACTGAAACACATTTGAAGTTTGTCGTTGTATCGTGGCGAAATATTCCACTGGTATCTTTCAATGATCCTATGCTAATGCTAGATGTACCACGTGGGATGACTGCTGCTACTGGTATGGACGCTTTTGTTCAAGCAATTGAACCTTATGTATCAATTAATCGAAACGATATTACGGACAGTCAATGTGAAAAGTCTATTCAATTGATTGAAGAAAGCCTTCGTGAAGTTGTTGCTAATGGACATAATATTGAAGCTAGAACTAAGATGGTTGAGGCAGAAATGCTTGCTGGTATGGCGTTTAACAATGCTGACCTTGGCTATGTTCACGCAATGGCACATCAATTGGGTGGACAATATGACGCACCACACGGTGTATGCTGTGCCTTATTATTGCCATATGTTGAAAAATTCAATTTGATTGCTTGTCCGGAAAGATTTGCTAAATTAGCCGAGATTATGGGTGAGAATACTGATGGATTATCAACACGTGATGCTGCGGAGTTGTCAATCAAGGCTATGAAACAGATGGCCATTGATGTTGGAATTCCTAAGAGTATTAGAGAAATCGGTGCTAAGATAGAGGACTTCCCAATGATGGCTGAGAATGCATTAAAAGATGGCAATGCATTTTCTAATCCTCGCAAAGCCACTAAGGAAGAACTGATTCAATTATATCAAGAGGCATATGATGCCAATTAGAAATCTGCTATACTAAAGGAAATTTTAGTATTTGGAGAAACCACTATGGATGTATTTGAAGATTTTTTAGCTAATATTGAGGACAAATCGCATCGTGCACGTATGATTGAAATCATTGACTGGGTACAGACAACGTTCCCTGAGTTACAAAAACGTTTTGCTTGGAAACAGCCAATGTTTACGGATCATGGAACGTTTATCATTGGGTTCAGTGTGGCTGCTAAACATATTTCAGTTGCTCCGGAAGGCAAGAGCATGGATTTGTTTGCATCTAAAGTGGAAGACGCTGGTTATACCCATGGGACGAAAATGTTTCGAATTAAGTTTGATCAAGACGTCAATTATGATTTATTAAAAGATGTGATCGAATTCAATATTGAGGATAAAAAAGATTGTGATACATTTTGGCGTAAATAATAAAACAAGCTATCAGGATTTTTTCCTGATAGCTTGTTTAGTTGTGTGTTCAAATCCTACAAAAGGGAGAATCAAAGCAATAAGTAAGAAAAACATTGGTAACTGATATCTTCTCCTCGGTGCACGCATGGCATCACCTCTACTGAGTTGAAAAAGTTCCTACCAGTATTGGGATAGGGACTTTTTCTAGTTGAGTAATAGGTTGGTACGGGGGGTAGATACAAATACCTCTTTGTATCTACTTATACTATGCCATGATATGAATTATTACTCTAGTTATATGCTTATGATATTACCCATTTATAATGATCTGTCCAAATTCTTTGATACTGATACCTTTATTGACACGTACTCGACTAAGACTGAGCAATCCATTATCTTTATGTGCTAGTCCTTCATTGGTAGTGACGGCTAACTTGTGACCAGATTTTTCGGCAAGTTGTGGAGTGAATTGGTTATAATGTCCTGCAGGATAAGCTACCGCAATAGTTTTTTGATGCAGAAGAGTGTCCAGATTATCTTTACCAGTTATCATTTCCTCAGATTGTTTTTGTTTGGTCAACCTATCCAAATCAACATGATGGAAAGTGTGATTCTGAATGGCAATATGACTATTCTTGAGGTGTTTGAGTTGATAATGACTCAAAAAACTCTGAGCGTTTTGTCCATTGATAATGTCGAAGACAGTTGCTTTAGCGTGATAGTTTTTATAGAGATTCTTTAATGCATCGAAGTTATTTTTATAGCCATCGTCGAGCGTTACCCAAACTATATTTTTTTGTGGTTTTTTGTTGGTTTTTAAAACGGTATATGCTTCATGAGGCGTAAGGAAATAATAGTGATGTGATTTCAAATAGGAGATTTCTTCCTCGAATTGTTCGATTGGTACATTTAACGAATTACCAGTGGCAGCAATTGAGTGATACATCAGAATGGGAAATTTAATTGGATCACTGCATTTTTTCCAGTGCTTACTTATTTTGTGGACGTTCACCCGGTTACTTTGAGCAGAAACAGTCTGAATAGGAAGGCAAATAGTTGCCAGAAGGAGGGCTGTGAATAGTGCTATAATCTTTTTCATGGTTCAATCCTTTTTTAGACGAGACGTCTATTAATGTTGATACTTAATTTTAGAAACTTTATAAAAATAATATTAATATTTAAATATTGAAGAAAGCAAGTGAGGGCTAATGATATGAAGAATAAAACTAAAGTAATTGTTGCCATATTGAGTTTTGTAGCCATTTTTATCATCACGTCGAAGCCTACTAAAGTTGAGGGTGCAAAAATTGATTATATTCCGACAATTTATATTCATGGCCACGGTGCTGGTGCGCATTCAACTGATGATATGATTAGTTATGCTCAAAGTCATTCGCATGCGACTCGAGCATTACTAGTAGTCGTTGATAGAAGAGGCATCGTACATTTTTATGGAACAATGGATAAAAATACTTACCGTCCAACTGTGCAACTTGTGTTCAAGGATAACATGAATACAAATTTCAACGTAACTAGTGGCTGGCTACATGAGATAATGGTGCAACTAAAACAAAATTATGGAGTGACAAAATTTAACGTTGTGGCTCATTCGATGGGGAACATGACTTTTTTGTACTATATGTTAAATTACGGTAAAAATAAGAATTTGCCCCAATTAAATAAACAAGTTGATATTGCTGGCCATTATGATGGAATCGCTGGCATCAAAGATAAACCTAATTCCAATTGGTTCACTAAAAGTGGAAGACCAGCATATATGACTTTTGATTATGAACATGCCTTGAAACTACGCAAAAATTATCCTGACAAACAAGTATCCATTTTGAATTTTTATGGAAACCTAGAGAATGGAACGAATACCGATGGTCGGGTATCAACAGTGTCAGCACGTTCTATTAAATACATTTTACGCGGAAGATACAAGAGTTATCGCCAAGTAAAAATCACTGGATATATGGGTGAACACAGTATGCTGCATGAGAATCCCAAAGTGGATCGTATCATGGGGAAGTTTCTCTGGGATTAGTAATGATATAATTAACTAAAATCTACATCGTAAAGGAGAATTTTTTTGGAAAGCTACTTGAAGTGGATTTTAGAAATTATTATAACGTTCACCGTTATCCCCTACGTAACGGCGCGCATAGTATCTTGGGTCGGTCATGCTACAAAGGGGATGCTGGTCAATAATTTAGGAAACAACAGTCAATTAGTTGTTGGCGGATTGGGCGTTGTGATTCACGAATTAGGTCATGCAATCTTTGCTTTTGTTTTTGGACATCGAGTGACCAAGATACAACTATTGAATTTTAATTACAAGAATTCTGGTGAATTAGGTTCTGTCAGTCATTCGTGGAATGAGCGTAATATTTATCAACGGTTGGGAAACTTTTTTATTGGAATTGCTCCATATTATATGTGCTCGCTAGTTTTATATTTTTTACAGAAATACTTATTAAATGCGCAAATAAACTTCACTAGCATTGGTTCAGATTCGACCATAACCATTAGTGGAATCACAGAACTTGTTTTGAATAATTTAAAAACAGCATTTGCAAATGGTACGTGGTCAATGATTATTATTTATTTTATTTTGACGATTATGATTGCTAGTACTGGATATGATCTGAGTGATGCTGATTTTCAAACTGTCAACAAAGGTATTCTACCGTGGATAATTGTGCAATTTGTCGTTGGAAATGTTTTTATTATTCTTGGTAAAATGGATACGCTAGATAATTACTTATTACAATTCACTAGTTTTTCAGTTTTGTTCATGGTTCACGCAATATTTAGCATGATATTGGCGATGATTTTTATTAAGATTTTAGGAATATTTGATATATTTTAAGCACACAAAAACAGCTTGGTCCTGATGGATCAAGCTGTTTATTTGTCGTGGTTTTGATGCCATTCCTTAATATATTCAAATCTCTCTTTAAATCTTTTTTCGTTACCTTGTTCAGTCGGTTGATAATACTCATGTCCAGCAATCTCAGGTGGATTAGTTTTCATGGTTGTTATTTTATCTTTTGAATTATGAGCATATTCATAATTTTTACCGTAATTTAAGTCTTTCATTAAACTAGTTGGTGCATTTCGTATTTGAAGAGGTACCGGCAAGTTACCAAATTCTTTAATGTCCTTTTCGACATTTTCATGAGCCGCATAGACAGCATTTGATTTTGGAGCTAATGACAAATAAATAACGGCTTCAGTTAGATGAACGTTGCATTCAGGCATGCCGATGAATTGACATGCTTGGAAGACGTCTACAGTTAGTGACAAGGCTCTAGTATCCGCTAGACCAATATCTTCACTAGCAAAACGTACTAGTCTTCTGGCGATATACAGTGGATCTTCACCACCGTCCATCATGCGGTGTAACCAATAAATTGCGGCATCAACATCACTATTACGCATCGACTTATGGAGTGCCGAGATGATATTGTAATGTTCTTCACCCTTTTTGTCATAGCGTAAAGATTTTGTATTGATGGTCTCACTAAGAGTTTTTGTATTGATAGTAACAGTTGAATCTTCTTTTTCACCGTTTAAAACAGCCATTTCCAAAGTATTCAATGCTGCACGGGCGTCACCATTTGCAAACTCCGCAATAATTTCGAGTGATTCATCATCAATATTGATAGTCAATTTTGGAAAGGCATTTTTGTTATTCAATGAATTATGAAGTAATTGAATAATGTCTTCTTTAGTTAATGACTTGAGGATAAAAACCTTACATCTAGAAAGTAACGCAGAGTTAATCTCAAATGAAGGATTTTCAGTTGTAGCACCAATCAAAATGATGCTGCCTTTTTCGACGAAAGGTAAAAAAGCATCTTGTTGAGCTTTATTAAATCGGTGAATCTCGTCAATAAAGACAATCGTTCTTTGGCCGATCTCACGATTCAATTCAGCTTCTTCCATTATTTTGCGAATCTCTTTGATGCCGCTGGTAACTGCACTGAAGGTTACAAAATTAGACTTAGTTTTTTCGGCAATGATATGTGCCAAGGTAGTTTTACCAACACCAGGTGGTCCCCATAAAATAATTGATGATAATTTATCTTCGTCGATTATCTCACGAAGGATTTTTCCCTTACTGATAAGTTGTTGTTGTCCGACAAATTCGTCTAGGTTATTGGGTCTAATACGATTTGCGAGAGGAGTATTCTGTTCATTTGCGGATGCAAATAATGATTCCTGCTTCATAGGTTTCTCCTTAGTTCAAAATACTAAAATTTCAAAGTTATTTTTTCACGGTCTAATCCAGGATCAACATAGACATCATCGAGTTGTAGTTCGAATACTTGAAGTTTAGGTCCAATTAAATCCCAAACTTTTTGATAGTTAGGAATTGTTTCAAGATATTTAGGAAGCAATTCTTTCATATTTTTATTTGAATGTTGAATCGAAACGTTTTGTGAGCGAATGTAGGGATTACCGATCATATCACTGTTAGGAATACTGATGAAGGCAACACTTTGAGCTTTATCGTATTCTGCCGTTCCAACAGTACCTTTAACAGACGAAAAGAATAATGTATTAGGTTGATTTTCGAACCAAACAAAATTAACGATTTTTACATTTGCCATATTATCAACTGACAAGCTTAGCGCCATCTTGTTGGTTGTCTTTGTGACTTCTTTTAATAGAGAAATATTCATGCTATCTTGCTCCCTTATGGATGTGTCTTCTATTACAATTATAACATAATCGAATATATGTTCGTATGATTAATATTTAAAAAAAATTGATAAATTTCGTCACTTTGGGGATTTATTTCGTAATTTATTTATAGTATGGAAAAATTAAAGGCAATTTTAAGTAAATTTTTGTATGATCCTTGAATTAAGCGTGCAATTCCTGATAATTATTTGGACCAGCTATTGTATAATTACTTCTAAGGAGATGAAACGATGACAAATCCTACACCATATACCTTCCAGGATACAGATGCGTTCAAAAGTACCGAGCAGTTAATTATTAAAGGCCGATATTTTGCGACGATGGTTCCTGAAGAGTTTGATAAATTTGAACCAGTAAAAAGAAACATTCATAAGATTTTAAATATTAAGAATAAACTGTTAGTTCCTGAATTAATTAACGTTAAACGTGAACGCATGTCAAAGTCACTATTCGCGTATTTTCGAGGAACCGCAGATGTAATGCATTATGATTTGTCGAATCATCCTAATAGTGGAATCAAAGTCCTGATCGGTGGGGATGCTCACTTAGGTAACTTTGGTTTTTACGGATCATCTGAAGGACAATTATTGTTTGATATGAACGATTTTGATGAAGCTCATTTGAGCTATTGGGAATACGACTTGAAGCGGTTCTTAGTCAGTGCGTTGTTAGTAGCTAGGGATCATGGATTCGATGAATCTGACATCCAAGAATTTTTATTATCAGTTGTTCATAAGTATTTTGATACTTTGAAACATATGACGAAGATCTCTGAAATGAAGCGATTTATTTTACCGAATACACTTCAGAATATAACGGAAATATTTGGTGAATTGAAAGACAATGAAGAATATTTTCAACAATCTTTTGAAAAACTAATTACTAAAAGTATCAAAAAAGCTCAAAAAAGTAATTCCAAACTTGTTATCGAAAAATATACGGAGATCAATGATCTCGGGGAGCGGAGATTTATTGAAAACAAGCCGGTTACTCAACATATTAGTAAGGAAGACTTTGATACTCTGGTTGAAGGATACAAAAAGTATAAAAAACGCCAACGTAGTGATGTTAGACTGTTTCTAGAAGATTTCGACATTATCGATGTTGCTAGACATAGTGTAGGTGTGGGTAGTGTTGGAACTCTGTGTTATCTAATCCTGTTGCAAGATTTGGATAAAAACTATCTAGTTCTTCAAGCAAAGCAAGCTTTACCAATTTATAATAATGACGAATTGTATACTGACAAAAAGCTCAGTCAAGGTCAAAATATCGTTGATAGTCAGTTAATTTTGCAAAGTGCTTCAGATCCGTTTCTGGGGGCCTTTGACACAAAGAAATACAGTTTCTACATGCGTCAATTTAAGGATATGAAAACTTCTATAAATTTAGATAAATTGGATTATGAATCGTTCGAAGATTATGTAACTGTTTGTACGATATTACTAGCTAGAGCGCATTCTCATTCTCCTAATTATCCATTGATTATCGGATTTGGTGAGGAATTTAAAGATTTAGATAATTCATTGATGAATTTTGTCAACAGTTACACGAAACAAGTGATGTACGACTATGATTCATTTAAAGAGGAACTAGCTAATGGAAAATAAATATTATAATAGGGATTTGAGCTGGTTGCTGTTCGACAATCGAGTTATTGATCAAGCTTATAACAAAAAAGTTCCATCATTGGAGAAGTTGAGATTTTTATCAATTGCTTCTAATAATTTGGATGAATTCTTTGGAGTAAGACTGCACAATGTGCAGACGATGATCAGTAAAGACCGTGTTGACAAGCGTACTGGTTTCAATGGGATGGAATTGTTGAGTATTATATACGAATTCAATTCACGCAATATTTCAAAACAATATCAGGCATTGGCTTTGGTATTGGAAGAATTAAGAGAAAAAGGCATCTTTGAAGTACAGAGATATGATGATCTAGAGTTTTCTGAAAAGAATCACGTGAATGACTTTTTTAAACAGGAAATTGCTGATAAATTAAAGATCCATGAATTTTCACCAGAAGAAAAAACAATGAGTAATTTGAATTTTTTGCTGTGTGGAAAGGATAAAAATTATACGATTCCTGTGCCAACTGATATCAATCGCATAATTGAGACAGGGATTCCTAATAAATTTATTTTGTTAGGTGATTTGATTTATGCCAATCTTGATAGTATTACCAAAGGTTTTGATATTGAACAAAGCTATGTATATCGAGTTACCTATGATAAGAACAAAAAATATGATTTCTTAGATGCAAAGATGGGTGACAGTGAGTATCTAGATAAAATGACGGATTATATCAATAACCGAGGTCCTAGAAAGATTACTCGTGTTGAATTTTATAGTCCAGAGCATAAAGGCAGGAACTTCTTTGCCGGATTATTTGGCTTGAGCAAAAAGAGTGTGTATGCCATTCCAGGTCCATTGGATCTGAAGTTTTTGGACAAATTATTTAAACGCTACAAAAATCAATCTAAATTAGTGTTTCCTAAATTCAAAGGTTTGGATTGGAAACCAAATCAAAATATTTTTGAATATTTGAATAAGCAATCATTATTAGTTCAATACCCATATGATTCATTCAATATTTTTTTGAACTTCTTAAACACAGCGGTTAATGATCCTAAAACAACAGCTATTCAAATGACAATTTACCGTACTGAGAAAAATTCTCAGGTTGTTAAATTATTAAAAGAAGCTGCTGCTAAAGGAATTGAAGTCAAAACCGTTGTAGAATTGCGTGCTAGGTTCGATGAAGCCCATAATTTGGATGTTGCTGAAGAGTTGAAGCAAGCTGGTTGTAAAGTATATTATGGTGACCGTTTGAATAAAGTTCACGCTAAAATTTGCTTGATACGTCAAGGCAAATCTAAAGGGTATGTTCAAATTGGAACTGGTAATTATAATGCTATAACTGCCAAAGTATTCTCTGATATTAGTTTCTATACTCATAATCAACGTTATGTTAATGACGCTGTTAAGTTCTTCGAGGAACTTGCTGGTAATGGAAACACAGGATTTGAACTGCTCGTTACTTCACCTAACGATTTGAAACGGATGATTCTAACGAAAATTAAAAAAGCCACGCAAGATTATTTGCGTGACGGTAAAGCCGAAGTCTTCATGAAAGTTAATGGTTTGACCGATGTGGATATCATTAATGGTATTTATCGTGCAGCTAGGTTGGGCTTGCCATTCCGATTAATTGTCAGAGGTCCGTGTTCATTGAAGTTAGGTTTGTGTGGTGAAAAAGAGGATATTGTGGTGAAGAGTATTGTTGGTGAATTACTTGAACACAGTCGTATCTATGGATTCACATATGGCAATGGAAGTACCGAAATTTGGATTTCTTCGGCTGACCTCATGACGAGAAATTTAGATCGTCGTGTTGAGATTGCTGTACCGATTGTTGAATCAAAACCTAAAAAACAGATTAGTAAAATTATCAAAATGTACACAAGAGATTCAGCCAATTCTTATTATTTAACTAGAGACGGCGAATATTTCAAGAGTAAAAAATCATTTCCTAATTTTTCAGCACAGCAAACGTGGCTGAGAAGAATAAAATGGAGAAAATATGTTTAATGAGATCACTACTGAATAATTTTAGTAGTGGTTTTTTTTATCAAAAAGTTTTTAATCAGATGTATGTCGCGTTCGGTGATGGGGAGCTCAATGTACAAACTATTTTTATTATTGTTTGAGCTTAAATTTGTAATGATAAAATCAGCATTCTTTATATTATCTGTAGATGAAATACAATATTCAGGATTTAAACGAGCGTTTAATTTTTTTATCAAAAAATTTTTAGTCAAGTTATCACAATCTACGTCTAAAAAATATTTGGTGATGTTCATATTCATGTTTTGAGAAAGGTATTGAATAATAAGCAGTGAAAAATTAAGCTTTAAGAATTTTTCCTTGTCATTGAGAGTCAGTGGTAACAATTTGAGAAATGGATCTATGGTATTCCGATAGAGTGGTGACGTTTCTATCTCTGATAAAACATTTTCACCATCGTACAACAAGGGTAGATTATGGAAAACATCATAATAATTGTAAATTGAATTTAATAGAATATGTATTTTCTCAAAATCAAATTGAGAATTTATATTTGAAAACTTTTTAAATATTTTGATCCATTCATCACTTAATTTGTTGTCTTTATCCTGATTAATTTGAGTTCCAAATTCATAATCTGATATTATTTGTAGTAATGTTTTTTCCGAAAATTTTAGTTTTTTACCAATGAAATTTCGCTGATCATTGATTGCGAACCAGTAAGCTAGTGTTTGGTTATTGCTATGCGAGTCGAGATGATGTTTGAGGATCCATTTTGAATATTGCAATTTTACGGTGGTTCTATCAATATTGAACGGCCAGCTGACAGTTCCGTAAGTGTTCCAGTAGTACTGATAGAACATGTAACGGATATTTGCTTCATTCCCAATTATTTCTAAGGGATTTAAATTAATACTCAAATGATAGTCGTTTAAACATTTCTCAAGGTTCTTTAATTTTCTACGAACCGTTGAACTGCTTACAAAATTATTCATTGAAAACTGATTGATATTGTCAAATTTATTGGTAAACATCGCGTCTAGTAACTTACTCTCAATCGTCTGATTGATTAATAATTGTGTTAAATTTCCCAAATTGAATGAAGCATTATGGTTAAATATGACACCGACGTTATTGATTATTTGAAGATCAATGTCCTTTTGGTCAAAATTATCTAGGAAGGTCTGTTTCAATTCATTGATATATTTCTTAACAGTTGTGAGATCTAATTCCAAATCAGAAGCCAAATCTTTGAAATAAATGAAACCATCTGCATCATTCAGCAGATTGATCAATTGAAATTTTTTATCGTCAATATTAAAAAATAGTCTCATAATTGTATGCTCCGTTTCAAAATTTCAGGAATATTAAAGATTTTTTGAGAATCATAAAAAATACTTTGCGCTATTATTATACATACAGTATTGATTTCGGAGGAAATTTTATGAAATATGTTTTAGCAGATATAGATGATTTAAGTGAAATTATGAACCTTGAACGACTTGGATTCAATGATGCCGAGGCAGGTAGTGAAGAGGCATATCGTGAAAGAATTGAAAAATTACATGAAACATTTTTAACGTTTAAAGATGAATATGGAAAGGTTATTGGATTTGTTGTTGGTCCGGCGGTGAAAGAAAGATTTGTTAAAGATGAAATGTATGATGTTACACCTGAGAATTTAACGACTGGTGGTCATCAATTGATTTTTACTATTGCCATCAGTCCAGATTATCGTGGACAAGGAATAGGCAGTAAATTACTTAAACAATTTGAACTTAATGCTCAAAATGCTGGTAGAACAAGTATTGCACTCACTTGTTTAGAGGATAGAATTCCGTTCTATGAGAAAAATGGCTATGTCAATCAGGGTATTGCTAACTCGGAACACGGAAACGAAATTTGGTATAACATGGAAAAAATTATCGATTAATTTCGATAGTTTTTTTATTTCTCTGAAAAACAAACTATATTACTCTTACTTTTTCATATAATTAGCTGTTTAATTGAAAGTACAAATATTTTTGTATTTATTGGGGGAAAAAGTTTTGAATGAATCTCAAAAACGTACGATGGTCACTGGAGCGTTATTGCTGTCGAATATTATGACTGGTATGGATGCAACAATTGTTAATACGGCCTTGCCGGCGATAACTGGAGATTTGCATGGTTTAGCTTATATGGGGTGGATCGTTGCGACATTTCTATTAGGTTTGGCAGTTTCAACGCCACTTTGGAGTAAATTTGGTGAGCATCAGGGTAATAAAAAAGCTTATATTTATTCGACAATATTATTTTCTTTAGGAGCAATTTTTCAAGGTATTGCGCCTAATATTCAGTGGTTTATTATTGCTAGAACCGTCATGGGAATTGGTGGCGGTGGTATGAATACAATCCCGTTTATTGTGTTTGCGGAATTGTATCCTAATTTACGTAAACGTTCGCAAATGATTGGCCTTGCTACGGCGTTCTTTAGTACGGCATCAATTATTGGTCCACTGATTGGTGGTTGGATCGTTGATGCGTTGACTTGGCGCTGGGTTTTTTATTTGAATGTTCCGGTAGCTCTACTTTCAGTAACGATTTTGATTATTTTTTATAAGGATTCTAAGCACGGTGCTCAAGGGAAGCCGGTTGATTATTTAGGAGCGACTTTATTAGTAGTTGGATTAGTTTCAATTTTGACAGGAATTCAGATGGTCGGAGTATCTTCAATTGTTGTTGTCTCAAGTTTATTGATCATTGGTGTATTTTTGATTGTATGGATGATCAAGGTAGATAGCAAAGCAGTTGATCCAATTGTTCCCAGTCGTTTACTTACTAACAAGGATTTAGTGATAGATTTTATTTTATTTGTAATTATTTGGGGTTCATTTATAGCTTTCATTACTTATATTCCAATGTGGGCACAAGGCATTCTGGGGTTGAGTGCGTTAATGGGTGGTATGACTCAGATTCCAGGTGCTGCCACTAATATTATCGGTTCAGAGTCCGTGTCATTTTTACAAACTAAGTGGAGTAAATATTTGATTGTCACAGTTGGTACTATTTCTATTCTTATTGCTTTTGTGACCATTCTTATATTTGGACAACAAACTCCTTTTTGGTTATTGTTATTAGCAGGAGGCTTCGAAGGTTTCGGAGTCGGTACGATTTTTAATATTTTACAAGTGAACGTTCAGACAGATGCTGAAGTAAGGGATATTCCCACAGCTACTTCATTGGCTTATTTATTGAGAATTTTAAGCCAAACATTGATGTCATCAGTTTATGGGGTTATTTTGAATCATGCGTTAATGCGTGGAGTAGCTAATTCACATCATACGATAACAATGCGAATGCTTAATCGATTAGGAGATGCAAGTAAGGCTAAACAACTACCACAGAATTTAGTTCCTGCAATGAGAAAAATTTTGTATAGTGGTTATCGTAATATCATGCTTACAGGATTGTTTTTGATCGTTATATCATTAGTGATCGTTGTAAGTATGTTGATTCGTTTTCATAAGCAAGCTGATACTGAACAAATCTAAATTGGAGAGGGCGTCATCACATATGAAAACAAGTGCAGTTGTTATAGAAAAATATGGAGATAGTAGTGTATTTAATGATCAGATAGTAGATATACCGGAATTAAAATCTAAGCAATTGTTACTGAAGGTCGCTGGTAGTTCAGTTGCACCGTTTGATATTTCTGTACGTGAAGGTGTATTTAAAGATGATCTTTCATTAGATATGCCAGCAATCACGGGAACAGATGTGGTTGGAACAATTGTTAATAAGGGTGCGGCAGTTGATCAGTTTGAAATAGGTGATGTTGTTTGTGGTATGGTCGGTGTTAAGGGATTTGGGGCGTATTCTGATTATGCAATTCTTGGTCAGAGTAAAGCTGCCAAAGTTCCAAAATCAATGGCGATCCAAGATGCAGCAGTATTACCGATGACCGCAATTCCTGCATATAATACACTTTTTGATCTTGGTAAATTAGTATCTGGTAAAAAAGTTCTAATTCATGGTGGAGCTGGTGGTGTTGGTTCAATGGCAATTCAATTAGCTAAGAATGCTGGAGCTGAGGTCTACACGACCGCAAGTCCACGTAGTATAGAAGATTTGAAAAAACTTGGTGCCGATAAAGTTTTGGACTATCACACTGAGAAGTTTGAGGAAGTGCTATCAAATCTTGATTTAGTCGTCGATACTGTGGGACATGATACTTATAAACATAGTTTTGAAGTTTTGAAGCCAGGTGGACGTTTAGTTTCGTTGGTTGAATCTCCGGATGAAGAATTGGCCGAAAAATATAGTGTTCACGCAATGTATTTAAGCGGTAAATTTGATAATCCTCTAAGTAAGGTTGTTAAGTTGGTCTCTGAAGGTAAAGTTAAATTGCATATTCAAAAGGAGTTTCCACTTAATGCTCATGGTGTTAAGGATGCTCAAGATTACTATGAAAATAACCATGTATTTGGAAAAGTTGCTTTGATAAAATAAAATACAAAAAAATCGTCGAGGAAATTTTCGACGATTTTTTTAGTTAACTTGGCCATTCAACCAGTGTAATAATATATCAGCAATAACTCTTTGCTGATCGGCGTTGCTAATATCAGCCTTGTTATCACCTTTTTGTTTACCGTAACTGCCGAAACCGGCATGATTACCGCCATTTATTTCAATGTAATCGGTAGCCTTAGGTAGTAACTTTTTAGCTTTTTTGTAATTTTCCTTATTTAATACACCATCTCGACTGCCAGTTATTGAAAGAACTGGTTCCTTGATATTTCTCAAATTTCCCTTTTTCTCAGGGTAACTAGCTAAGAAAAAGACACCACGAAGTTCTTTTTTATTTTTGGCAGCATAACGTGCCGCCATAGTTCCACCAAGTGAATGTCCGCCAATAATGTAGGAATGATTACTTTGTACTCGTTTAGCAGCATTAGCGTCAACAATAGCCAAATTTAGAGGGAACTTTGCAATATATACCGTGTAGCCATTTTTTGCTAGAATAGATGCCCAGATGCTATAGCTTTTTGGTTCAACTAGGGCACCTGGATAGAAGATGATCACAGGCTTACTGTCGTCCCCTTGGAACTTGTAAGTGTCATCTACGAATGTACTGTTATCAGCGGCTTTAGTTGCTGCTGTAGAAGGTTCATATTCGACTTGCTTAGCAATTAAGAATGCGGCACTGACAAGTACTATTATTGTTATGATGATTCCTATCAACCATTTAAAAACTTTTTTCATGGTGTTCATTCCCTTATTGGCATGTTATCCGTACATCTATATTGTATTATCATGCCGGGATTTAGACAATTGAAAGATATTGAAAAAAATGAACTGGTAATAAAATACATTAAAAAATCCTCCAAAAATAGTCTTTGGAGGATTAAGGTCCACTTAGTGGATAATTTATTTTTTGGTGAAATTAGCTTGTGTCATACCAGATATTTCTATTTTGTCACCCTTATGTAGTTTTACATTGATCTTTGGTACTTGTGACATATCAGTATCACTACCAAGGACCTCGTTAGTTGAGTCGCCGAATGTCTTTTTAGGTGTGACCATAAAATTACCACTTTGGCCATCAGGTGGAGTTACCAAATATTTTCCTTTTTTAATATCCTTACCAACAACCCAAAAACCTGTTGATAATGTTGTAGTATTATTTTTATTTCTTTTTTGTGCTGGAGTGAAAGTAGCTGAAGTTAATCCTTCGACTTTTACTTTATCCCCCTTAGATAAAGTGGCAGTTACGGATGGTACTTGACCATAGTCTATCTCACTACCAAGAATTTCATTGATTGAATCCCCATGAAGACTTCGCTTAGGCGTTGAAGATATGTTACCGCTAGCACCATCGGTTGATGTTATTACGTATCTGCCTGGTTTTAAATCAGAACCGACTTTATAACTACCTGGAATTAGGGTAGCTAATTTTGCTTTAGCAGAAACAACTGTTGTTTGAGATACATTAAAACTTGTATTAGTTGTCTCCATTAATGCTGTAGAGAAAGTTATAGTAGCAAGGCCTGCCATTAATAATTTTGAGTATTTTTTCATTTCGTTCCCCTATGAACATATATTCAGCTTTTTTAGTCATCAGTGTTTGGACGTGATGATACTTTTTTGCCACTAATTAATGTGTTTTAATGCATGCTAGACATGTCGGATATAAAAAAATAATTGTTATATTTTTCACATATAATTTCAAAAAAATAGCTAATTTTACTTTTAAATTTATGTAAAAGATTTTAAAAGTTCAATAAATAAAAATTTACCTTACTGAAAACCATGTAGTTATTGATTTTAGGTACAATCGGATCATATATGAAAATATTTATTATATTAAAAAATGAGTCAAACTTATATCACTATATTAATTTATAGTTCTTTGATTTGCAATCACTCGATTAGTAGAATTTATTAACTGCAGATTCAAAAAATTATCTTTATGTTTTGAATCTTGTGATGGGCTATACCATATGAATTAATAAATAAAATTGAATTCCATAATAGAAAAATAAGATATATTGATAAACATAATAAAAAGGGACGTTACTAGTAAAAATGGCTCTTTGTCAAATAGTATTGATGAATAACTTTTAACCATAGGCATCCTCATTGAGGATGCCTATTTTCATGCACA
>NZ_RHOP01000028.1 GCF_003946575.1 Companilactobacillus jidongensis
CGACCATTAAAAATACATCATCAACAGACTGCCATTGAAAGATTCCGGGCTTGTTCGGATTAAACTTGTAATTTGCCCATTATTAATTGAATTAAAAATATTGCAATAATTTATAAATTCTTCCTTAAATACATATTTTTGAAAACTAAATTTCAATTATAAGCATTTTTATCAAAACTATCACAAAAAAGTAGTAATAACGGAACTTTAACAAATCTTTTGAGAGCGTAAAATATCTTGTTTATTTATCCAAAAAAATATATAATGTACGCAGAGATTGAAAGAAATCTCTATCATAGCGACCAACAGTCGTTTATGAGGGGGAAAATATTATGAAAAAACTCGTAAGAAATAGCATGTTAGTAGGCGCAGCTGTTTTAGGAATTGGTTCGTTAGGTGCAGTCGCTCAAGCAGCAACAACACCTGCACCATCAGTTACAAGCACATCCACGGCCGATATTACGCCTGGAAAAATCACTTTAAGTTCGGCCCCTAGTTTTCAATTTGGTACAGTAGCAGCTTCAGCAAACGATATTTCATATACATCAACTTCCACATCAGGAATCTTGGATATCGCTGATGCTGGTACTGGTACTGGATATACTGTAACTGTTGCAGCATCACCATTCACGGCAACAGGCGGCGCAACCTTAAAGAATGCACAACTATTATTAGATAATAAAGAAACAGATCCTATTAAAGCAGATGATGTTGATAATGTATCAACACCTCCAACACTTGTCGCAAATCTTTCACTATCAAGTTCACCAGTAACTGTTGTTAGTGCTGCAGCTGGTAGTGGTGTAGGTGCCTATACTGGAACATATGGTTCTACTGATGCCTCACTTAAGGTTCCAGCTGGTAATATTGGCGGATCCTACAGTTCAACCTTAACATGGACGTTAGCTAATGCACCTGCTTAAATATAAAAATTGAGGGCTTGTAACTTAATTGTTGCATGCTCTCTTTTTTCTTCGGGAGATGATATTTTGAAGAAGCGTATTTGGATTTTCATGTTGTTTTTAATTAGTGTTATAACTTTTGGTTGTTTAGGAACCCAAGATGTTTCGGCCGCCACCTCAGAAGCTCAACCAGCAGTGACTTATAATATTGTGCCAGAACTTTCAAATAATCAGATCGATAAAAAAGTCGGTTATTTTGATTTGAAAGTGACGCCAAATGAGAAGTTGCAAGCTAAATTTAAGATTAATAATAACGATACTAAAACGCATACTTATACTGTAATGGTGAACCGGGCATCTACTGATACCAATGGGGTAATAGTCTATAACGAACATAATGTTAAAGCTGATTCATCTTTGAAATATGATATTGAAAAATTAGTTACATATCCTAAGAGTGTTACTGTTGATGCAAAATCTTCTACAGAAGTAGTTGTGAACATTAATGCTCCGAAAGGAAATTTTGATGGCGTATTGTTAGGTGGTATCTTTATCGAACAAGATAATCAAGTTAGCAAGAGTAATGCTAAGGGTGTAACGTTAAAAAATAAGTATAATTATGTTCTAGGCCTACAATTGAGACAAAATACTGACACAGTTGATCCAAATTTAAAACTGATCAAAGCATATGAAGATACTCAAAATGGACAAATTTCAGTCAATGCACTATTAGATAATGATGTGCCAAGATTGGAAGAAAAAGTTGATATCAAAGCAAAGATAACTTCAGAAAATGATAGTAAGAATGTTATTTTACAATCAGAGAAATCAAATATGTCAATTGCCCCAAACAGTTACTTTACTTATCCTATTAATGTTAATACAGTTATCGGTGCTAACAAGGATAAGAGATTAAAGTCAGGGACTTATATGATGTATTTGGATGTTAAGGCTAACAATGGGCAAAATATTTGGAAGCTTCAACGGAAATTTACGATTACTGACAAGCAAAGTCGTGAAATCAATAAGAAGACGCCAGTTAAGAACAGTCATACTAAATCCATTATGACTATCGTTGAAACAATTGCTGCAATTATAGTGGTTGCAGGGTTAGGTGTGTTTGGTATTACAAAAAACATAAAAAGTAAAACGAGATACGAAAAACATAAAAAGTAAAACGAGATACGAATAAAAGAATCCAATAACTCACTTTTGGGGTTCTTACTCAAATTTGGTTAAAATGTGAATGTGCTTAAATTCCCGTCTTCCGCAAGAATTAGAAATGTATTGGAACGCGATGGATCTCCAAAATCAGCCTTATTGTAAGTGGCAAAGCCGCCAACAATAATCACATAGCTGAACACATTTCCAATTTGTACTCCAGACTAAATAATTTTCCATTTAGTTTTTTTGTGGCAAGTATGTTTAATACGTAATTTTGTAAAATAAAAACGGCCTCTATTAAGAGATTCAAGTAAAGGATCTATCTTGAATACTTAATGGAAGCCGTTTTTTTTTGTATTCCTATTAGAACACATTGATGAGAACTGTACCTGAGACGGAGAGCGTAAAATATCTTGTGTAAATGGTAGATTGTAATAATAATTATCTGAATAAGGGACATTTTTACCAAAACACTTGGTAGCTGGAATGTTAGAAAAGCACTGCCCTGCGGCGATGTGTACCATCTATTTAGGCATGCTATTAAAAAAATGGCAAAGCTTAAAGATTAAGGGCGATCGGACGATGAACTTGGCGTATAAAGTCATGATGAACCAGCAGCGAAGCTATACGTTACGGCAGTACGCGGTGATTTGTATTGGGACCAACGCGCTGGATGATTACGAAGAGCAAACCATGAAGATCATTCATGACTTGGAGCCGGGGCACAAGTTGATTCTGATGACACCTTATAATGCCCCGGCCGATGCTGACTGAAATTCATCAAAGTTGGCCGTTTTGGAACGGCGTCTGCCAGCTAAGTATAAGTTCATTATGATTGCCGACTGGGGCAAGATTGCGGCGCAACATCCAGAAGTCTTCAAAGGGATAGATGGCGTACACTTCGGTGGCATTCGGGCTGGTGATATTTTATACGCCAAGGTAATCAATCAGGCACTACAAGTGGCTAAGCATTCCCCTGTTAAAGAGGATTAGATAAAAATATTTCTTGACGTTTTGAATATGTGATAATTAAAGTGTTTAAATGGAACGAACCAGGTCACAACTTAACAGTTGTGGCCTCTTTTTTGATACTGTATAATTAAAGGGTTAGAACCGTGTCACTACTTAATGACATAAGTAAGGAGATAAAAAGATGAAATATGGCTATGCGCGGGTCAGTACCACTGATCAAAAATTAGCAAATCAAATTGAGTTACTAAAATTGGCAGGAGCAGAAAAAATCTTTCAAGAAAAGTTTACCGGCACAACTACCGAACGACCGGAGTTTCAAAAACTGTTGCGCGCTCTAAAAACAGGTGATACTTTGATTGTCACTAAGCTGGATCGGTTTGCACGGAACACGCGCGAGGCCTTAGCCATTATCCAAGAGTTGTTTAAAGAAAATGTCAAAGTCAACATTTTGAATATGGGCTTAATTGACAATACGCCGACTGGCCAATTAGTCTTTACAATATTTAGCGCCTTTGCGCAGTTTGAACGCGATATGATTGTCACGCGCACACAAGAAGGTAAATTGTATGCCAAGCAACATGATCCGTTGTTTCGGGAAGGGCGACCGAAAACGTATTCTGATGAACAGATCAGATTTGCTTATGAGTTGCGAAAACAAGGCATGACTTATAAGATGATTGAACGAAAGACGGGGATTAGTAAACGCACGCAACAGCGAAGGTTTAAGTCGATTTAAAAATAGGTGTTTTAAGAATTGAATGTTTAATTAATCACGTACAACGGGGATTGCCGCTTTATTA
Organism: Companilactobacillus jidongensis; assembly: GCF_003946575.1. GTDB lineage: Bacteria > Bacillota > Bacilli > Lactobacillales > Lactobacillaceae > Companilactobacillus > Companilactobacillus jidongensis. Next base: position 3,839 of record NZ_RHOP01000028.1, read on the forward strand.
AACAGTTGTGAGAGAAATTTATTTAGGGATTTTAGGCACTATTTATACCTGTTGTGCTATTGAGGTTAGTTGTGATAAGGATTAATTTGTACTACAAAAGGCCTACTCAATTGTTAGTTGAGCAGGCCTTTTGTGGGTATTTTGATTAGAGCTATTAACCCTATGCTAATTATAGGGCTTAGCTTTCAAATGGAACATACTATTATCCAAATTATGATTTGTTAAGGTGGTGTTGTCATAGTTACTGAATTGAATCAATTGGGCAGAAACAAGAAAAATTTAACTAAGACCATGGACACCATTCAAAATTAATGGAACGTCATCCTAAATCTATTGCCAATGGCGGGAATTGTTGATTTTTATTTATGCCAACTCGTGACCACATCTTATCATTGGATGGTATGAATGATGTTGACAGAAAAACTAGCATTAGAGACCTCCTTATTATATGGCGATTGGTTAACATCACATGTGCGTGCGGATTGTCTGAGTGATCGCGATGAATTGCTACGTCAGCTACCATACCTTGATCGACAAAATTTTCTTGCACATATTTTGTCAGTAATTCTTTCTGTTCGGATTCACTTAATTCTACCGGTAAAGCCACGTTAAATTCTTTTGCATACCGTGAGTTTGATTTACGATCGTTCTTTTCAACTTCATTCCATAATTTTTCTCGATCACTGGCCCATTCTGGTGCATTTTTTGGGGTTAAAATAAAGCTTTCTGGAATTACCGATCGGGCATAGAAATATCGGCGACCTTCTTTATCATCAAATAATTTTTCACCACTTCGATAAGCCGCACTGGCAATCGCACTTCGTCCTTTTCCAGCACTAATATTACTAAAACTCATATGAAAAATTGCCATGTAAGTCACCTCTTTACTTTGATTCTATGGGTTTTCTTCTGTTGTCGACATCGGCGACTTCTAATACAGGTTTTTTGGGGGTTAGCACAACATAGAATTTATTCTATGTGTAAGTGCGCATTGACCTCGTTTCACTCGGTCTGCTGATAACCACAAAATCAATTTCTGCTGTTGTTGAATTGACTATATTTTTAATTCAATTTATGTTTGCACCTAACTAAGATTGTTATATTTTAAATATTTAAAAAGTGTTGCAGATTACGCTGTTTTAAGCCAAATTTTTTTTAATTGCTTTATGCAGAGAATCTTCATAAACTTGGCAACACAATTTGAATAACTAATTTTAAGAACTGCGTATCTAAATTGAAATTATTATTTTGATGTTAGGAGTAATTAAGATGGACTAAAAGAAAGTATTAAAACCAATTGATGAAATGCTTGCTGATCCTTGGCAAGTTGATATTCAAGAATTGTTTGAAGCTTCTGTCAATGAACCTAACGAGATTAAAAAGAATTTGTATGATTCCTTATACACTTATATTTTGCAAAAAAGACAAGAAGATATTATTAATCGTCCTGGCTTCGTTATTTAGCCCTCTAAGAGCCTGCTGAGGGCTTTTTGTTTTGCTTTGGTATAAATGTATATGAATAGTCTTAAAATTGCTAGAAACGAAAAATAAGGCCCTAAAAAACGAACATAGCAGCTAAGTTCTTGTTAAGATTCAAAAAAACTAACTGTTTGCTGTCAATGGTAGCGGACGAGCAAAGCGTGGGAGCATAAGGAATTGACAGCTCTTAACCAGTCTTAACACTGAATTGGCGAAAGCTAAAGTTTCTATAAAACTTTGCTTTCCTGCCTAACGGCGAGTGAAAAAGCGGTCAAGCTGGCTCAGCTTGGACGGGGTTCGGGGCGTCAGCGCCCGAATTAATGTGGCTTGCCACACCTTTTAGGCAACGAACAGAGTGAGGCGCAAGGAGCATAGCGACTGGAGTTTAATGTGAGCCGGTTTTTGGCTCACTCCTTTGTGTTTTTTGCTTCTAGGTTTTGCCCTCGTACAGTGGTGCCTCTTTTAAATCTCTTTTATAAACCTCTTTTAAACCTCTTTTAAGGGTATGTTCCACGTTACTCTCCCAAGCGTTTCACAAATGTTTAGGGGTCCAATTGTCTGTTTATGGGGGTCCAATTGTCTGTTTATAGGGGTCCAATTGTCTGTTTATGGGGGTCCAATTGTCTGTTTATGGGGGTCTCGTCTTGAGGTTCCGGCCTTGATATGATAGCCTCTGATTTAGGAGGTGGTTTTTTGAGCAACGAACTAGTTAAATATGACCCTGAATTAAATACCATTCCGTTACGTAAATTTACCCCAGTTGAAATGAATTTATTTTTTTCAATTATTTCTCGTATGCGTGATAAGGGAGATCAAACAGTCCGTTTTTCTTTTGACCAATTAAAAGAACTTAGCAACTATAAGCCGACTGCGAATAAAAGATTTATTGATGATATTGAGAATACATACCAAAAAATCCTCGGTCTTAGGTTTGGTTGTAGAAGTAAAGATGGGCTTGATAGAGAAATGTTTGTCATGTTCACTCGATTTGAGATTAAGGGTTCAGCAAAAGTCCCTTATGTTGATATTCAAATTTACCCCAAGGCATTGAAACTTCTAAATAATCTTGAAAGTTGGGTTCGATATGCTTTAACAGAGTTTAGAGATCTAAAGAGTAGTTATGCAAAAACAATGTTTCGTCTCCTTAAACAATTTCGAACTACTGGTTATGCTTACTTTTCCAAAGCAGATTTTGATGAGTTGCTTGATATTCCAAAAACTTATCGGCAAGGCGACATTAACAAAAAAGTGATAAAACCAATCAAAGAAGAACTTACCCCCCTATTTCGTGGGCTAACTGTCCGAAAGAAATACGGTAAAGGGCGCGGAAAACCAGTTATTGGCTATTCGTTTACCTGGAAACCCGAAAAAAAAGACGCTAACGACTTCTCACAAGGTCAATTTCAAGATGAACGTCAAAAACTCTTTAATATTCAGCATAATGGTGAATTAACAGAGCAGGAAAAATGGCGTGCCATTGACAAGGTTAAGGGGTTAACTTTAGGCTCTACTGAGAAACAAGCATTGGCTGATAAACAGGCCGAGCACGATAAAAAAATAAGAGATCAAGCAAGACAAGAAGCACTTGCTGAACTCCGAAAGGGGTTTGGAAATCATGCCTAAAACTATTAGGGAACTTGCTGATGAGTTTGGTGTATCAAAACAAGCCATTAGGGAAAAAACTAGATGCAAACTTTAGTTGTTGTTAATTCGGGATATTTGCTGTTAAAGCAACATTCATTGGTGGCAACAACCAGAACCAAATCAATTATAGTTTAGCTTGAAGATTGATACCTAAAGAAAACCAATCGACAACCAAGTTTAAGTTTTACTTGTCGATTGGTTTTCTTGTCGTTTTTAACTTATAATTTAAGGCGGATTAATTAGGCGGTGAAACTATTGGGCAAGACTATTCGGCAACTTTCAGAAGAATTTAAATTGTCAAAACAAGCTATTAATCAACGTATTAATAGCATTAATGGCTTTCGAAGCAAACACACTTACAAAGTTAAAAACCATCTAGAAATAGACAACCAAGGCGTTAAAATGCTTGCTAATTTTGACAAGCAAAAACGACAAGAACGACAACCAAATCGGCAAGCTGAAAACGACAAGGACAAAAATATTGATCAGATCTTGCTGAAGCAACTTGATGTTAAAGATCAACAAATTGCAAATTTACAACAAGCCTTAGATCAGCAGCAAAAATTACAGATAGCAACGGTTGCAGAGAACCATCGATTAAAAGAACACGTTCAGAAACTGAGTGGCTTGTTTGAATCTTCTAGTGCTACTCATCAGCAACAATTAAACGACAAGGACGATACCTTGACGAATAGTTCTAATACCAGTCACATCAAGGATAAAAACGACAATCAAAATGAAAATAAAGTTGCTGAATATGGTAATAGACAAAAGAAAACATTTAAGAACAACACCAATAATAGTTGGTGGCATTTTTGGTGACAATCAGTGGCAGCAAGGCTCTGGATCTGTAGATGAAAAAATATTTGGATTTGTAAACAAAAGGCGTTTATATCAAAATGGTTTTAACCAATTGAGTCACGAGCCCAAACCTACTGTTGAATTTTCAGCATTATTTAATTCTTCATGGTGGATATATGGGTTGAAAAATACTATGGAAAATAATGATCTTGAAAAATATCCTAGAAAAAATGAGAAACAATATCAAGATTACTTTGATAACCTAAGAATAGATGGAGTGAAAATATTTTTTTGACAATTATGATTATTGGTGGTTTGGACTTTATTATTAAGAGCTCTATACAGGCATGCTTATTATGGATAGTGGCATTAATAGAGGTTCAGAAGGGCGAGAACAGATTTCATATGGGCATTCGCTGTTCATACAATAATAGCCGTTTCGTTAACAGCGACTAAATTAATCGATTTGTTAAAAATGATATTAATCTGGGATTTAGGTTATCCGATTTGTGAAAAAAGTGGTTGTATTGATCCTTAAAAATTAAATAAAAAGGTAGATTGTAAAATTACTTATTTATGCAAAAAAATATGAGATAAGGATATTGAATTTATCCTCATCTCATATTTTAATTTAATCATTAACCGTTATATTTTGATAATTTGAAAACAACTTTGTCTTTGTTGTGTAATTTCTTTTTGTCAGCTGAAACGTTAACTTGTTTGCCATTAACAGTGAATGTCCAGTAAATTTTCTTCTTGTTATTTTGTTTGTGACCGTCGATAGCTGTGATAAAGCCGCCTTTGTCGTTAACTTTCCAGCCTTTTTTAAGACCATCAGTAACAGTGGCATTCTCTTTCAATGTGATAGTTTTCTTGGCAATCTTCTTTTTATTCTTCTTCAAAGTGTAAGTAGCTTTGATATTCTCGGAAGACTTAGCTTGAACGGTTGTTGCAGTTGCTGGAGCGAATACCCCTAGTAACATTAATAATGACAATAAAAATGCTGTAATCTTTTTCATTATTTTCCTCCTCGATTTGTACAACGATTTTTATTATAACAAAGAAAAGGCAGACGAAAATAATAATTTAAAAATCATCCAATTAAATAAGGCACAAAAAAGGATGCTTAAGGATAAAGAAATATATAATCATTTCAATTTAGAAAATATTCCCAGTTCCATCAAAACGGAGCTAAACAAGATAGTGCATGACATCGATGACTAATACTTTAACACCAAACAGAAAGGGGCTATGAATATATAGGGGCTATAATTAACAAATAACCCCTTGAAAAGACCGGTAAAACAGCCCCTAACAAATCAACTTGGTTTGTTAGGGGCTGTTTTTTAGATTATACCCTATTGGTCTTTTTTGATCCATTATCAATGGCTTTTTAAATTAGGGCCTAGTACTTTTGGAATGGAAATACTTTCCAACACCAAAAATTCTAGACCCAAATAAATTTACCTACGGGTTATTTATCAATTAACTTTGATAGATAATAACCAACTACAAATCCTAAAGTATTAGCAAGCACGTCATTTATATCTACCCAACGATGTGTTATTGCCAAATTGTCTGTTATAAATTGAATAAATTCGATAGTGAATCCAATAAGGATTCCAGTTGTAATCACATGAGAAATTTTGAATTTGGGAGAGAATAAAATATAGGTAAATATTCCTAAGGGACAAGTCATAATGATGTTTAGCCAGAATCCTAATTGATCTAATTCTTGAAAGGGAATGTAAGCAACTGGTGCCTTACCAATCATCATAAAGCTAATAGCTTGATTTGACGATGGCAATTTAATAGGTAAGGTTGGGTTAAAACATAAAAAACAAATTGATAATGCTGAAATTCCTAATAATAACCAGGCAAATAATTTTGAAATATGGTTAATAATTCATCATCTACTTTCATTATTAATTGAATTAAAAATATTGCAATAATTTATAAATTCTTCCTTAAATACATATTTTTGAAAACTAAATTTCAATTATAAGCATTTTTATCAAAACTATCACAAAAAAGTAGTAATAACGGAACTTTAACAAATCTTTTGAGAGCGTAAAATATCTTGTTTATTTATCCAAAAAAATATATAATGTACGATGAGATTTATTTCATAGCGACCAACAGTCGTTTATGAGGGGGAAAATATTATGAAAAAACTCGTAAGAAATAGCATGTTAGTAGGAGCAGCTGTTTTAGGAATTGGTTCGTTAGGTGCAGTCGCTCAAGCAGCAACAACACCTGCACCATCAGTTACAAGCACATCCACGGCCGATATTACGCCTGGAAAGATCACTTTAAGTTCGGCCCCTAGTTTTCAATTTGGTACAGTAGCAGCTTCAGCAAACGATATTTCATATACATCAACTTCCACATCAGGAATCTTGGGTATCGCTGATGCTGGTACTGGTACTGGATACACTGTAACTGTTGCAGCATCACCATTCACGGCAACAGGCGGCGCAACCTTAAAGAATGCACAACTATTATTAGATAATAAAGAAACAGATCCTATTAAAGCAGATGATGTTGATAATGTATCAACACCTCCAACACTTGTCGCAAATCTTTCACTATCAAGTTCACCAGTAACTGTTGTTAGTGCTGCAGCTGGTAGTGGTGTAGGTGCCTATACTGGAACATATGGTTCTACTGATGCCTCACTTAAGGTTCCAGCTGGTAATATTGGCGGATCCTACAGTTCAACCTTAACATGGACGTTAGCTAATGCACCTGCTTAAATATAAAAATTGAGGGCTTGTAACTTAATTGTTGCATGCTCTCTTTTTTCTTCGGGAGATGATATTTTGAAGAAGCGTATTTGGATTTTCATGTTGTTTTTAATTAGTGTTATAACTTTTGGTTGTTTAGGAACCCAAGATGTTTCGGCCGCCACCTCAGAAGCTCAACCAGCAGTGACTTATAATATTGTGCCAGAACTTTCAAATAATCAGATCGATAAAAAAGTCGGTTATTTTGATTTGAAAGTGACGCCAAATGAGAAGTTGCAAGCTAAATTTAAGATTAATAATAACGATACTAAAACGCATACTTATACTGTAATGGTGAACCGGGCATCTACTGATACCAATGGGGTAATAGTCTATAACGAACATAATGTTAAAGCTGATTCATCTTTGAAATATGATATTGAAAAATTAGTTACATATCCTAAGAGTGTTACTGTTGATGCAAAATCTTCTACAGAAGTAGTTGTGAACATTAATGCTCCGAAAGGAAATTTTGATGGCGTATTGTTAGGTGGTATCTTTATCGAACAAGATAATCAAGTTAGCAAGAGTAATGCTAAGGGTGTAACGTTAAAAAATAAGTATAATTATGTTCTAGGCCTACAATTGAGACAAAATACTGACACAGTTGATCCAAATTTAAAACTGATCAAAGCATATGAAGATACTCAAAATGGACAAATTTCAGTCAATGCACTATTAGATAATGATGTGCCAAGATTGGAAGAAAAAGTTGATATCAAAGCAAAGATAACTTCAGAAAATGATAGTAAGAATGTTATTTTACAATCAGAGAAATCAAATATGTCAATTGCCCCAAACAGTTACTTTACTTATCCTATTAATGTTAATACAGTTATCGGTGCTAACAAGGATAAGAGATTAAAGTCAGGGACTTATATGATGTATTTGGATGTTAAGGCTAACAATGGGCAAAATATTTGGAAGCTTCAACGGAAATTTACGATTACTGACAAGCAAAGTCGTGAAATCAATAAGAAGACGCCAGTTAAGAACAGTCATACTAAATCCATTATGACTATCGTTGAAACAATTGCTGCAATTATAGTGGTTGCAGGGTTAGGTGTGTTTGGTATTACAAAAAACATAAAAAGTAAAACGAGATACGAAAAACATAAAAAGTAAAACGAGATACGAATAAAAGAATCCAATAACTCACTTTTGGGGTTCTTACTCAAATTTGGTTAAAATGTGAATGTGCTTAAATTCCCGTCTTCCGCAAGAATTAGAAATGTATTGGAACGCGATGGATCTCCAAAATCAGCCTTATTGTAAGTGGCAAAGCCGCCAACAATAATCACATAGCTGAACACATTTCCAATTTGTACTCCAGACTAAATAATTTTCCATTTAGTTTTTTTGTGGCAAGTATGTTTAATACGTAATTTTGTAAAATAAAAACGGCCTCTATTAAGAGATTCAAGTAAAGGATCTATCTTGAATACTTAATGGAAGCCGTTTTTTTGTATTCCTATTAGAACACATTGATGAGAACTGTACCTGAGACGGAGAGCGTAAAATATCTTGTGTAAATGGTAGATTGTAATAATAATTATCTGAATAAGGGACATTTTTACCAAAACACTTGGTAGCTGGAATGTTAGAAAAGCACTGCCCTGCGGCGATGTGTACCATCTATTTAGGCATGCTATTAAAAAAATGGCAAAGCTTAAAGATTAAGGGCGATCGGACGATGAACTTGGCGTATAAAGTCATGATGAACCAGCAGCGAAGCTATACGTTACGGCAGTACGCGGTGATTTGTATTGGGACCAACGCGCTGGATGATTACGAAGAGCAAACCATGAAGATCATTCATGACTTGGAGCCGGGGCACAAGTTGATTCTGATGACACCTTATAATGCCCGGGCCGATACTGACTGAAATTCATCAAAGTTGGCCGTTTTGGAACGGCGTCTGCCAGCTAAGTATAAGTTCATTACGATTGCCGACTGGGGCAAAATTGCGGCGCAACATCCAGAAGTCTTCAAAGGGATAGATGGCGTACACTTCGGTGGCATTCGGACTGGTGATATTTTATACGCCAAGGTAATCAATCAGGCACTACAAGTGGCTAAGCATTCCCCTGTTAAAGAGGATTAGATAAAAATATTTCTTGACGTTTTTGATATATAATGATTAAAGTGTTTAGATAGAGTAAAGCGGGGCCATAACTTAACAGTTGTGGCCTCTTTTTTGATGCTGTATAATTAAAGGGTTAGAACCGTGTCATTACTTAATGACATAAATAAGGAGATAAAAAGATGAAATATGGCTATGCGCGGGTCAGTACCACTGATCAAAAATTAGCAAATCAAATTGAGTTACTAAAATTGGCAGGAGCAGAAAAAATCTTTCAGGAAAAGTTTACCGGCACAACTACTGAACGACCGGAGTTTCAAAAACTGTTGCGCGTTCTAAAAACAGGCGATACTTTGATTGTCACTAAGTTGGATCGGTTTGCACGGAACACGCGCGAGGCATTAGCCATTATCCAAGAGTTGTTTAAAGAAAATGTCAAAGTTAATATTTTGAACATGGGCTTAATTGATAATACGCCGACTGGCCAATTAGTCTTTACAATATTTAGCGCCTTTGCGCAGTTTGAACGCGACATGATTGTCACGCGCACACAAGAAGGTAAATTGTATGCCAAGCAACATGATCCGTTGTTTCGGGAAGGACGACCGAAAACGTATTCTGATGAACAAATCAGATTTGCTTATGAGCTGCGAAAACAAGGCATGACCTACAAGATGATTGAACGAAAGACGGGGATTAGTAAACGCACGCAGCAGCGACGGTTTAAGTTAATTGAGAAACCAAGTGATACTTCTAAAATCTAAGACAGGTGAAAGATCATGAAAAGGATATTTTAAATTATTTCCTATTTTGACTGATTTTTAATAATCGTGTGATGCCCCTAATAGTTTGATGTTTACCGTGTATTGTAAAGTGTTTATATACTATAATTTAAAAAGTGTTCTGGACGATTAATATTCGTATTTGGTCACCAGATAGCTGGCGTTTTTGCTTGAATCTAAAACAATTTATCAGGGATAGTCGAATTAGCTTATGATCATAATATTGTTTTTAATCCGATAACGTTGTTAGGAATCAATAAAAGCATCATCATCACTTAGAAAACGTTAACTGTCCTTGGAACTTTGACAGCACGCTTGATCGATATGATAGTTCTTTCTAGTTAGTCATTCTATGGTAAGATGATCATCGATTTTTAATAACTTAATTTACAAACGAAAAGTCATAACAATGAGTATAAAAATAAAAGTCATCTGTCAAAAGGGAAGAAAAAATATTATGTCAAACAGAATAAATAAATACAAGACTGTTGCTTCAATTACAACAGAATTGATTAACCTGGAATCTATTTTGAAATTACCCAAGCCAACCGAGGCCTTTATGAGTGATATTCATGGCGAATTTAATGCATTTCAACAGACAAGACAATCTGTCTATGGATTTGTTGTGGTATATGTGGGCTGGCCCCAACTCCCCATTATTTGGCAAACAAAATATGACTACATTTGAGCGTTACTTTATCGCTGATAAGGCTACACACAATGAAAACCCAAATCCATACTATCAATTGCGACATAATGAGAAGTTTGTAAGAAAGTTATTGGGGGCATTCGGGCTTGACCCGGATACTAGTCATGTCGTAAATGGTCATACACCGGTAAAAAAGGGAACTTCGCCTATCATGGCAAATAAGAAGATGGTGGTCATTGATGGTGGCTTTTCACGACCATATCAGAAGGTGACCGGCATTGGTGGGTATACGTTGCTCGATAATTCATTTGGTATGCAGTTGGTCACACACGAGCCATTTATTTCTAAAGTAGCAGCAATACGCGATTTAACTGATATTGTGTCGACTAAACGAGTCGTAGAGACTGAAGATAGGCGGCGTACCGTGGCAGAAACTGATATAGGTCGCGAAATACAAGTACAAATTGAGGAGTTAAAACAGCGACTTCAAGAACTGAAGAAATAATGGCCCTGAGGCCAATTATGTATAATGGCTGTTCGTCAAATCAAGTTGATGGCGGTTCAAGTTAACAGTTAGACCATAAATGGTCTAGCTGTTTTTTTATTTGGCTGATGAGCTTGCTCGAAGCCAAAACATTTGAATATTTATACGTTCAGTAAAGTTGTTCCAACTACGATATCCATAGGCACTACTTTTTATCTTTTTTATTCTTCCAATGATTCCCTCTAAAAATCCGTTGGAATATTTAAGCTTCAGTGCATTTAATACTTGTTTACGATATTTTCTTAATGATGGGCAAATTACAAGTTTAATCAATGACCATTAAAAATACATCATCAACAGACTGCCATTGAAAGATTCCGGGCTTGTTCGGATTAAACTTGTAATTTGCCATGTTAAAAAATAAATCTCTTTAACAATAATTGTTTCAACTTGATATTGAATAAATTTCAAAATGCACAAATACCCATCATCTATTAATTTAGGTGGTGGGTATTTTTTGCTGTTTTTAATGGAATATAGAAATAAAAAACAAAATTTTTCTTATAAAATAGTGTCCTTTAGAGTTGAATATCTACGCCTGTCCTCTGAAGATAGATATTTTTTATAATTGTCTACAAGTAGTTGTATAGTCTCATAATCAAATTTTATTTTTTGTATCATTTTAATTGTGTCAAGGTCTGCTTTAATGTCTTTATTAATTTTAATAGATACTTTTTGATTAGCAAAACCCTTTTTATTGTGGGCTTTTCTAGTTTCAACGAAGTCTATATCTCCATCTATATGATATTTAGTCATTGCTTTCGTCCCTAAGCTTGTTATTATTTTTTATTGCTTCAACGTTATTTCTAACTAGCTTTTTACTTTGTGATGGTAGCTCTTGTATGTATTGTTCCATAACATCATTTACTACTTCATACATTTTTTTATTTTGAATACTTGCAATCGTTGAAATAGCAGAGTGTGTATCTAAAGGAAGTCTAATCGATTTAGGTAAATCTTTTGACGTTAATCTTCGATTAGGATGAGTAAGTATTTTTTTATTAGGCATACTTCTTTTCTCTTCTACAGAGTTTTCTGGAGAAATAGTAATAGGCCGTTTAGTTTTATTTTTTCGAAATGCCTCTAATCCAATTTTATCTGTCATTATTCTTTTCCTTCCATTTCAATCAAATTCATGCGTTCAATTAACTCATTGACTACCTTTTTGTAAACGTCGTGAACCCGTCTATCATTAATATCTTTAACATTATCAGTTATTCCAGTTCTATCAAATCTCTTTAACCGCGCCATTTGTTTAATTCTACTTTTAAATATATTCTGTTCACCAAAACTATTTATTGCATCAGTAATTATATCTAAATCTAAGTCTGAACCATTTTGTTGAAGTACTGGAAGTACGCCTAATAAATCTAGGTCTAGATTATAATCATCTTGAAGTTGTAAAAGATGTTCAATATATTTTTCAGCACCCTTTAAGGCTCTTTCTTGAGTTTGCAAAATTACTACCACATAGTTGCTACTTACTAGTGCACTATCTGTAAATTTATTTAGCTGAGGTGGAACATCCATAATAATATAGTCATAATCTTTTTTTATTGGTTCTAACAAAGTATTGAAATAATGGTCTTGAGAATAGTCATCTTCAAAGTTTGAATAAAGAAATTTTTCATAACCCTGTAAGTCTTCATAGGAAGGAAGCAAATCTAAATTATCTTTTATACTAATTAGAGCACCTGATAATTTTTTGCTCTTTATAGATTCAAAGAGTGTTTCTTTAAATACTGGCTTCTGTTGGTACACGCTGCTCATTGTATTTAGAAGTAAGTCTGTTGCATTAGCCTGTGGATCCAAATCCACGATGAGGACACGCTTTCCCATTTTTGATAGAGTGTAGCTAAACATTACGGCATTGGTCGTTTTACCTACACCGCCCTTAAAATTACCTGTTGTTATAACTTTTGTCATAATTAATCTCCAAGTATAAAATTATAATTTTATAAATTTCCAAAATTATATTTTTATAAAGTTATAATTTTCCATTTTTATAAACTTATAAAAATATAACTTTATAAAAATATAATACAACTTTTTGTGCTGATTAATCAAGTCTATATAGTTAATTTTATTTTTAGTATAAAAGTATAAAAGTATAAATTTCCAAAATTATAAATTTATAAACCTATAATTTTATAAATTTATAATTTTATAAAATTGGAAATTTATAAAATTATATCTTGACAGTTTTATAAAAATAAAAAGTTTTATTGACTGATGTAACAAAGATGCGTTATATTTAAGACAACAAAAAAAGGAGCTCCGATTTCTCGAAACTCCCTTATAAAAGAAAAATCGCCACCAACGCCAATTGGTGACAACCTGAATAGCAACATTAATATGTAGGTTCATTGTATAATCGTTTTCCTCGATTGTCAATGCGATTGATTCTAAAAACGTGGAAGCCAAACCACGAGGAATAATGTGAACCCAGCTTCTGGTGAATTGAAGCCAGTGACAGTCGTTGAGGGAAGCGTGAAAACAAATAGACAGGGGAGCCATCTACTCGCCACCGCAAAAAGAAAAATAGGTCCTCACGTGAATAACTGTATCACTCGCAGGCGTGGGGCAGCATGGTGCTAGCTGGTAGACTCGAAGCTACTATATAATAGCACAGGGCGGTAAAACGGTTGAAACCACTGATCATAAGGTGGTGGAGACGGTATTACTCAATAGTTATAATCAAACAAATATAAATAAAGATTATGACGCCAATAAGGGCGTTTTTTTATTGGTCTGAAACGCAGTTTCAATATTAAGTAATGTGTTGGACACAACACGCAAATGAGTGACAAAGTGAGACTCGTGAGAACTGACGAGCTATAATTGATTTGTATCCTATCCTTAAATTTAAGGGTACAAATCTGCGTTCAACAGCGATCAAACCTCTAAGCTAACGTGGGTAAAGCAACAAATAAACAAAAAAATATATGATTGGAGATCTATTTATTATGGAAGATGAAAGAGAACAAGCTTTGGAAAGAAGAAATAAATATTTAATTGAAGAGAAAGGTTATGTCAAATGTGCGGCTTGTGGAGATTTAATAAAACAAGGAACCTACGGATATGATATAGAAATGTGTGGGAATTGTCAGGAATATCAAATGAGAGAAAGATAGTCGTTTTTCACAAAGAAAGGGAAAGACTGAATCCCATTAAATCAACATTCCTGACCTATACCAATTATTCTTCACAAACTTTCAAAAATGAAATGCTGATGTACCAGTAGTTAGAGGCCTAACTTCGCTTTATGTACATTATGTTAACTAGAAATTGGTATACAAAAAAGCCATCTAAGAAGGTATTATGAGGGTATCTTCTTGGATGGTATTTCTTATGGATGTATTCCCGGAAAGGAATGTAATTATCATAGCATTTAGCGAATTGATCGGCAATGGTAATTAGTATTGCACTTGATAGTGCGGATGATTTTATATGCTATTGTTCTATTATTTCTGATGATTTGAGTGTTTCGTTCCCATTTTCTTTATTCTTGATGTACAAATTGATTACTTTTAATATTTTATGGTTTCTATCAACAACCACAATTTCTTCAAAAATATCATATGTTTCGGTAGATTGCAAATTTAATCCGAATTTTTGGACAAATTGGTCAGCATAACCTGATACGGTGTTTTCCAGTCAAGTATTTTAAGCGGTCTCTGGTTAATTTGGAGTAACGTCGTCGTTAAATCTTGAGCACTAATGTGCTCAAAACGAGTCCCCTTAGGATAAAAATAACGTAAATTCCGATTAAAGCGTTCATTACTACCACGTTCAGCTGGCGTATAAGCATGACAGTAATAGGTCTTAATACCATATTGTGATTCAAGTGATACTAGCCCACTAAACTCAGTACCACGGTCCACAGTAAAACTGTGCACCGGTCCATTAAAAGTTGTTAGGAACTTAGTTAGGGCTTCATTAAAAGTCGCTGTCGTCCGATCTTTTAACCGGTATGCCCAAAGGAACCGTGATTTGCGATCGATTAAAGTTAATAAAACTGCCTTACTATGCCCACGAGGACCAACGACTGTATCTAGTTCAAAATCGCCGATGCGATTACGTTGATTAATCATCATGGGACGCTGTTCAATCGATCGCCCCAAAGATTGATTATATTTGGATCGTTGGTCAACGTTACGCCGTTGGCGTACGCCATGTTCAGGTAGATCATTCAAGGAGAAATCAATTCTCCCCTGATTTAGCCAATTATAAATAGATTTAGTAGCTAGTTTAAATTCGTGAGCAATCATTCCTGGTGACCAGCTTAGACGTAAATGGTTGAGAATTTTTTGCTTTAACTCATCGCTCAGTTTAGTTTTCCGACCACATCGTGATCGCTTGTATTCGGCATCTGTTTGTGCTAATTCAGCCTGATAAGGTTGACATCGAGATAATTCATAAGAAATTGTTGACGGTGATCGGTTCAGCCGAACGCCCATTTGGATATTGGACAGCCCTAGTTCACAAAAGGTTTCGATTTTAATTCGTTCGGAATAGGTTATACTAGACAAAAGATCAGCTCCTAAAAGATGGGTTTGTGGTAAACACCATTTTAAAGGAAGCTGATCTTTTTTGTCCGAACAGCGTTCGGATTAATTTTACAATCTACCGAAAAGGTAAACGCGGTTCTGAATGTCTCTTAAAACCTGTCTCAAATATTGACTTCAATCCAACTTCATTCGTTGGCCTTATTGTGATCCTGGGATTAGATTTAGTTATGTAATGGCCGCAAATGATTAATTATACTCAAAAGCAGATTTCAACTTTTCATGCCATTCCTGGTTACTCACTGAAATCTGCTTTTTGGTTATCATTTTAAAATTAATCAACTAACCTGGCATTTTCAGGCTTTGCTAGTCATTAAGACTCACCAACGACACACCACCGTCTCCCGTCTCAAAAACCGAATAACAGCCCGCTTTAAAATCCACCGACCAAAAGTCGCCGCCGGTCCAATAACGGTACAGCGTTCGCAACACCCCCTGATGCGCAACCACTAACAATGTACTGTTTGACGGCAGCGTTTCCCGATAATGGTCGAGGGCGGTCGTCACCCGTTTTTCAAATACTCGGTATGGTTCGGCGCCAGCGGGGGTGACATCAAACGGCGCCTGCAGCCAAGCCGCCCAGGTTGTTGGATCCCGAGCTTCTACCTGGTCAGCGTTCAAACCTTCCCAGATTCCAAAAGGCATTTCGTCAATGTCCTTTTCGATAATCTGTTTGGTTTGCGGATGATATTGCATGATTGCGTCCATGGTTTGCTGAGTCCGTTTTAAATCACTGCGGATTGCGTAATCGATCGTTGTGGCCTTCAGCTTATCGGCAAGCTCTCTCGCCTGCCTGAGTCCCAAGCCATCCAATTCAATATCCGTACGTCCATAATATTTCTTTTCTTTGTTATATTGCGTCTCACCGTGGCGAGTCATTAATAATTTCATCCAAAAGCCCTCACTAACGCTGTTACTACCAATAAAAACGCGACTTGAGCCAGCTCACCATACGCACCAATTGTGTCACCGGTAAAACCGCCCAGTTTATGCGTGATGTAGTGCCGGTACCAAAGAGCTCCCAGGACCACTGCGAGATAACCGCAGAGGCCGAAAGTCCCTAACAGACCACCAAGTACCAAAATCGAAAAAAGCTGAGCGATCATGATTTGCCAGGTGGCAACACCAGTCCAGAGATTACCAAGCCCCTTCGTTTTGCCAGCATAAACCATTTTGTAAAATAACAGCGCCATGCCGGTCTTGGCCACCATGGTCGTACAGGCCACCAATGAAACGAATTGCCAGGCCGCCAAATACTGACTGCAGACAACCCCGGCACCCATGACAATTGCATAGAAATAGATCAGGGCCAGACTTCCCATGGTGCCAATCCGGCTGTCCTTCATAATTTCTTTGATCCGGTCCACCGTCCGCGATGAATAAAGACCGTCGGCAGTGTCGGCCAAGGAATCCAAGTGAAAGCCGCCGGTTAGAACCCCATCGGCCACCCAGAATAAGATCCAAGCAAACCAGCTGGGAAATACCAAGGTCATCAGCCAGAAAAAGAGGGCCTCGAGGCAGCCAATCAAAAATCCAAACAGGGTAAAATAGCGGATGCTCTTCTTGAACTTTGCCGCTGCATCCGGTATTTCATACGGAATGGGAATCCTGGTGAAAAATTGGGTTAACAATATCAATGAACCAAACATAGAATCAATGCCGTCCTTAATCTGAGTTTTGGTGAAGCTGAGCAATTTCGGTCAGCTCGGGAAATTGCCTTTCAAATAATTGACGTTTATCGGCCACCACGGCAACTAGTAACACGGTCGCCGGTCCGGCAGATTGTGTAAATTCAGCATCCGCCAGGTCAACCACGGCGGAAATTTTTGCGGTATGGGTGGCGGCCATCTGGGCCAGTTCGTTGGCAATTCCCTTTGAGCCCACCGGCAGCATATCCACCACTGCTGGGGTGGCGCGAATGGTTCGAACCTGATCGTAAGAAAAAATCGTTGCCAAATGGGCTTTGACCGCCTCCCCAACGTAGGGTGTTCCAAGCTGATAAACGATCAGAGAGTCATCGATCGATGTCGTGGGAATATCTTTCCGATTAATTTGGCCAATCACGGTCACCCCAATCGCCGTTGTCCGGGTCGGCATATTATCTTCGGTACTACCATTCAATGGAATATCGTAAAATCCAGCCTTGGTTAATTCACGCTTAAGTCCCTGAATCACCCGACGGCCAGTTGGGACCATTTCGTTGCCAACCGTGTCAACGACGGCAATTGGCCGGGCCCCAAAGCACAGCAGCTCCAATAGCGGTACCCGCAGTGAATACGCCGCGGTAATTGCCGAATCAATTTGAACGGCGTCCAAGGGCTTCTCACCAATCCCCGCACTGCTGTCACAGGCAATCACCAGCGCTGTTGTGGGACTCGTTGGCACCACCGATAAATCACGAAATCGTGGGTTCATTTGGTTCATTTAATCGGCTCCCCCTATTTCTGCGGCGTCAGAAACGGCGCATCCTTCACTCGATGGGGCAGTGCCGCATAAATCACTTCACAAACAATTAAGTTTAGAATCGTTGCGATGGTCAGTGGAACAAAGAACGCCCAAACCGCCTGCTTCATAAGCGGATAAAGAAGCACCAACTCGATTGGCACATTGATCGCGTAGCCCAGCACGTCAGAAGTCAGCACGCCCTTCAGCGTATCCTTGCCCAACCATTTACGAACCAGACCAAATATCAGCATGCAAATCCCCATGGCAACGCCAATAATTAAATGAATCGGCAACGTCAGAGGAAACCCCGCCAACGCGGCGGACACCAGGTGCCCGAATAATCCCAACGTTGCGCCAAACCACGGGCCTAGCAACACTGCTCCTAAGAATGCCGGGGCTGAATCAAAGGCCACTGAGCCCATGATTTTGACGTTTGCGCCAATCACGCAGAGCGCCAAGAGCATGGCGGCTAGGGTGAGGAGCTTCAGTCGATCTGATTGTGTCATAATTGCAAAATCCTCCTCATAATAATCAATCTTAGTTCCTTTTCAATTGTATCAGAGATGGGTGGGGATATTTAGCTTTATTTCAAAATATCCTTCCCCCTAAAGTTCCAGCATAGTGTAAGCACCACACAAACACAAAAACTGAACCAGAAAGGGATCTAGACAAGTTCTTACACAATTATTAGCGTATTTAGTTAAGATAATAAAGCTTCAACAACAATTTATTTTGATTCTAATGACCCAACTGGCAAATATTTATCTTCATTCCAAAACGCCACGGCTAGAAAGCCCGACCTATCGACGTTTCAACCAATTCAAAGCTGATGATAAGCTGCCGCTTCTCCAGGCAAATATCCACAAAAACCAACTGAATTACCAGGAATTATTAGTAGCTTATCAAGCTTCTCTCTACTAAGTAGTAGAGCGCTACTGTCGACCAGGGAGATAGTAATATTCTTATAAAATTTACCAAAGCAAAGCCCCGACACGGATGACTTTTTCCGCCTCGAGATGTTGCTTGAAGGATGTTGCAGCTTTTGCTTTCAATGATTTTCAGAAAGTTATTTACGTGTTAACCACCTCGCTTGTTCGGATGAACCCGTATAAATGACAGCTTAGCAGGTCACGGTAAATTTAGTGTAAAAATGGTGTAAAAAGGCTGTACATAATATCCAAAAGGTGATGAATCAGTTCGCAAATTTCACCATTCAAAAACGCCTCAAAATAATACTAGCCACCACACAAGATATGCCGTTTACCACCCTTGGCAACGATGATATACTGTTGGAAGGGCTTACTAAACCTTAGAAAGTCGGGATTTTCCATGACACACACACCAATAAAGATGACGTTTTTTTCGCAGCTTCATCCAGTAGCGCTCACACTGTACTTTACTGAGCTGATCGTCTGCCTCCTGCTGTTTAATCACGTGGCGGTCGCGGTGGCTGAGTTCATCGCGCTCACGATCACAGCCACCTACTACCTTGGTGGCCGAAAGACGGCGCGCCAACTGAAATACGCCGTTTCATTTCTATTAATGATTCTATTTTTCAATACGCTCCTCAATCAAAAGTTTCCGCCGATTCTTTGGCATTTCAAATGGGGCATTCTGACGTTCAAATTTTCGTATCCGGCATTTCTGTACGGCATTGCGATGGCAATTGTCCTGATCGCAATGCTGTTTGTTTTTTCAGTCCTAAACGCGGTTCTGACCCCCAGCAAGCTGATCTACGTGTTCTCGCCGATTGCGCCCCGGCTGGCAGTACTGGTCACCATTTCGTTTACGCTGGTCACCAGCTTCACCGATAGGCTCAAACGGATTTTGCGCCTGCAAAAAACCCGCAACGTCGACGTGGTTAATGGATCATTGAAGACCCGCACCCAAAAGACGCTCCACATCTTCGAAATTCTTCTGCAGGACGCCCTGTCTTCTGCGATGGAAACCGCCAATTTAATGGACGCCCGCGGATTTGGCGCCGCCAAGCGGACCCACTACCGCTCGTATCACTGGCAGTTTAGTGACCTGCTGTTCATCACGATTGCCACCGTCATGCTAGTTGCAACTATCGGCGTCCGGATTCTTTCAATGGGCACCAGTCGTTCAGTCACCAATTTCACCACCATTTTTACGCCGGGCGATACTTGGCCCATCGTCGTCACGGCACTCCTATTCTTACTACCATTAATCTCAGAGGGGGTCTATCGTTCATGCAAAAATTAGCTACCGTGACCCATCTCACGTTCACCTATCCCGATCAATCAACCCCCGTTCTGGACGACGTCAACTTCACCATTGACCCCGGCGATTTTATTGTGATTGCCGGTAATACCGGCAGTGGCAAGACGACCCTGCTTAACCATTTGAAAAAGGAGCTCATGCCCAAAGGAGCCCGAACTGGTGACGTTCAAATTGCCGAAACACCGGTTGCTGACATGCCGAAGTTGGTGAGTGCCCAAACCGTCGGCTATGTGGCCCAAGATCCACAAACCCAGCCGGTGATGGCAACGGTGATCGAAGAACTGGCCTTCCCATTAGAAAATATTGGCTGTCCCAGCAATGAAATCGAACGCCGGATTACCGAACTGGCAAATTTCTTAGGTTTGGATCAAAACCTCGATCGCCAAATACATCAATTATCCGGCGGCCAGCTTCAGTTGGTAAACCTGGCTTCGGTTCTCATCTTGCGCCCAAAATTAATTTTACTGGACGAACCCACGTCCCAGTTGGATCCGCTGACCGCTCAGCATTTTCTCACCGTTTTAGGGCGGATTAATCAAGAATTAGGGATTACAATTATGTTGACTGAACACCGGCTGAGCACGGTAGCAGCCATGGCCAACCGGATGATTCTCCTGCAGGATCACCACCTGACCTTTGACGGTGATCCCCACAGCGGCTTGGCAAAAATGGCCACTGATGCCCACTTGACCTATTTCGTACCGTCAATTCCCAAGCTCTTCTTAGATCAACAGATTCGAACCTCCCAATTGCCGATTTCAGTAGCCGATGCCCAGTCGGCGATTCGGACTCACCATCTTCAATTTCAATCAGGGACGACCGGCGGCAAGGTTGCGCAATTACCCCCAGCCGAAAAACCAATTCTAACCGTCAATAACATTTCCTTTAGCTTCGACGGCCAACATAACGTCCTCCATCACCTGAACCTGGCGATTAATCCCGGTACGTGGTTGGCAATTATCGGCAAAAACGGCTCCGGCAAATCAACCCTGTTAACGCTGATTTGTGGACTAATGACGCCGCAGCACGGCAAAATTCGTTTCGTCCACCAGTTAGTTTGGAAAATGGCCATTAACCAGCGAATGGCCAAACTGGCATTTCTGTCGCAAACTCCCCGTCTCCAATTTACAGCCGATACCGTTCGTGAGGAGCTGGAAGTTCAGGCGGCTGAATTACGGTTGCCAGACGCTAAGGCCCAAGTTGACCATATGATTAATCAATTTCATTTGAACCGTATTGAGAAACAAAATCCATTTGACATTAGTGGCGGCCAACAACAGCTGGTTGGATTAGCAATCGCACTGATGGCGACCCCTGATCTGTTGGTTCTGGACGAGCCAACCAAGGGACTGGATCCCTACACCAAAATTCAGGTGGGCAACCTGCTGAAACAGTACCAACAAGCCGGTATGACCATTGTGATTGCCAGCCACGACATGGAATTCTGTGCTAAATTTGCCGACAAATGCACGTTTATGTTTGATGGCTATCTCAACACGCTGCTTGCCACGCAATCATTTTTTGCCGATAACTTTTTCTTCACCACGCCAATTAACCGGATTGCCCGTGATCAGGTTAAGGACGCCCTACTGCCAGTCGATCTGAAGCTGGCGAACCATCCAGAAAGGGGGTGAGTGTTACTTGAAACAATCTTCGTTACTCAACCGGTATCGGTTATTAATTGCGTTACTGTTAATGTTTATTTTTCTTCTATTCATTGTCTTATTGAAGGGAAAGCACTACCTATTATTTAGCTTTATGTGCCTAATCTGTAGCCTTTTACCCGCGTACTGGCGCTTCGAACACGATCCAATCAGCACCCAAACGTTGATGTTTGTCGCCGTTTTGATTGCGTTGGCGGTTGCCACCCGGGTCCCACTGGGCGCCATTCCTGGTGTGCAGGGAGCCAGCTTCGTCGTAATTCTAAGCGGTGTCAGTCTCGGCCCGGAACTGGGCTTTATCACAGGATCTACCACGGCACTGGTTTCCAACATGTTTATGGGTCAAGGACCATGGACGCCTTGGCAGATGGTCGCCTGGGGCTTAATGGGGTTAACCGCTGGCCTCTTCATGAAGGCCCGATTGTCCCATAGTCTGATTTTTATGATCGTGTTTGCCTGCGTCTGGGGCTATTTGTTTGGCTGGATCATGGACCTCTGGTACGCCCTGGCCTACGTATCACCGCTGACCATCAAGAGTTTTATCTTGGCTTTTGCGGCCAGTTTCTTTCCATTTGACACGTTCCACGCAGCATCCAATGCCTTTCTCATCGCGCTATTTTACAAACCATGGGAGAAGCTGTTTCACCGCTTAGTCACCAAATACAATATTTTACCGGATAAAAACCAATAGAAAAAGGATGGATTAATCAATGAAATTAACATCAAAGCTACTCATGATCTCTGCTTCAACCCTATTAGGATTTGGCAGTATCGCACCAGCCTTCACCGCCAATGCAGCCAGCTTTTGCTACCACCAGCCCCACTTCCACGACCCAAACATCACCGATCACAACTATTGCCACTCAAGACCAAGCAGAGGACAATAACAGCGGCACCCTTGACGGAGGTGTCACTTGGCAAATTGCGAACGATACCTTGACGATTAGTGGTGGAACCATTGGGTCTAGAATTTTTGGTGTTGGAAAGTATTTCCATTCCAAAAGTACTAGGCCCTTTTTGATAACAAAAAAAGGCATCTAAGCCTCCCTAGTGCTATGCTTTAAGCGACGAAACTCAAGATAAGCGGGGTAGGAATAGATGTCTCAACTAGATAATACACTTAAATTACTGGGAATTACAGACACAAACATTCAGGTGTTCGGTACTCGTGATGAATTTCATGGTCGGGGCTCGGGTCGCAAAAAGTGTTTGGTCATCCAGGCAGAGCTTACCTACACACTCAGGCGCTGTCCCAGCTGTGGATACAATACGTCGCACCCTAACGGACACAAGCTCACTCATGTCCACATTGCAGGACCCATGGACCGGCCCGTAATTCTAGAGCTAAACAAGCAACGCTGGCGTTGTAGTAACTGCCATAGCACTTGTACGGCCACCACTCCAGTGGCATCAACCAACCACGCCATCGGTAACGGACTAGCGACTCATGTGCTGAAGCTAGCCAGTAAATCACTCCCGGCTAAGACTATCGCCAGTCTCACCGGTATTTCGACAAACTCAGTTCAGCGTATTTTGACGGCTAATATTCATCCACACGCGAGCCGCCGGTTACCGATTAATCTATGCTTTGATGAATTCCGTTCCACGCACGGCTCCATGTCGTTTATTTGCATTGACGCCGACACTCACAAATCAGTTAAAGTACTTAGCGACCGCCTTAATAGAACCATCAAACAGTTCTTTCTTAGTCAGTACAGCACCGCAGAACGGGCCGCGATTCAACGCGTCATCATGGACATGAACGCCTCCTATCAGGCATTCGTGCACGAACTATTCCCTAACGCCGAACTCATTATTGATCGGTTCCATATTATTCAATTAATGGGCCGGACGATGGATACCATTCGCACTCAATGTTTAAAGCAACTCGACAAGCATTTGCGGGAATATAAAGTACTGAAATCACTATGGCGCCTATTCCACAAGGCCAACCCTGACGCACAAAAGAGCCGCTACCTCTTCGGCCTGAATGAGTACTCGACCGAACAGAACGCTATTGATATTGGAACCAATACGTTTCCGGCCTTCAAAACAGCTTATGAAACCTACATCGATCTCCACGATGCTTTGATGGGGCGTCACGCTGATGAACTCAAGAATATCATCACTAACTATCAGCCTAACGGCACGCCCCTAGATACGGCCATGCATACCCTACGAAAGAATCTTAATGGAGTAATTAACGCCGCCAAATCGTCCTACTCTAACGGACCGATAGAGGGCATCAACCGTAAGATCAAGGAGCTCAAACGTGCTTGTTATGGCTTCTCCAATCAGGCCAATATGTTCACACGCGTCTACCAGCTGATTGCCTAGATTATCTACTACAATAACGTCACGATGGTAGGCTTATTTGTTATGCCTTCAAGTACGATATTCAGACAACACACCAGATTAAACGCCGCAACTAATAAAACAACAAAAAAGATCTCCCACACGAGGAGATCTCCAAAGGATAGAAACTATCCTTCAACACCATTTGACAAACTTCCATAAAATGGTCTGATCTCAGTAAAGTACTGAGATCAGACCATTAATTAAAACTAAATATAATTTTTCTAACTTAGTTGTTGCACTTAAACTACTGCATACTCATTTTTCAGTCTTACTTAATCTGCCTCGATGATAAATTTTCTTTTGGATTAAGTATTGATCCTGATCTTGATTAATAAATAACGGAGAACTTTCTTCTATTACATTGCTAAACTCCAAACCATACCATGAAATAGGTGAGGCCGTAATTTTCTGCAAATAGATGCGCCCGCCAATCAATCTTCTATCTAACGAGCTTAACTTATCATTGACAATTAAATCTGCTGGTTGTTCCTTTATAATAACAAACTTAAAGTCGCCGACTTTCCGTTGTCGCTCTGTTGAATACGTGGGTATTTGTGGTTCTAAAATACCTTTTTCCACTAGATCATTTACAACTTGATGTAAATAGACACTAACGGATTGAGATTTCCTAAACCCTAAGTAAAATTGAACGTTAACAACATTATGCGTCTCAAGTAAATCAACTGTATAATTACTTTCATAAGGTGCATTGGTTTCATTGACTGTAACAAACCAATAAACTTTAGCTCTTTTAGGTTGTCTGTCGAGAATAGAATACATGGTACTACGCTTAATTTGGTAATCACCCTTAATTTTAGTCATATACACTAAGTTAGTCGTGAACAAAGGTACTGTATTGTCTTCGCTTAATTTAGAGAGTTGATCACGATAGTCAAGAAGTGAAACATACTCGCTTTCTTTCTCATAATGGTCTCTTCGTTTATTTCCAAAGTACCAAAGCCACATAATATAAAGAATGCCCAACATGATTGTTAACGTAACATAACCGCCATGAATAAACTTAACCAAACTTGAAATTAGAAAGATTAACTCAATAAAACCAAAAAACAAGGCAATTATAAGTGCTGCTCCCTTAGCCAGGTGTTTCTTTAAGAATTCATGCAAAAGCACAGTAGTCATAAGCATGGTAATAGTGATTGCTAAACCATACGCGGCCTCCATTTTTTGTGAACTACCAAAGAACCAGACTACACTGATTGTTATTATACATAGTATCCAATTAACAGTTGCAATATAAATTTGATTTTTTATATTACTTGGATGTCTAATAACCATTCTAGGTAAAAATTTTAAGCCAATTGCTTCATCGACTAAAGTGTAAGAACCCGTAATCAACGCCTGAGAGGCAATGATTGCAGCGAGTGTGGCTAGCAAAATGCCAACTAGGCGCCAAGGCCCTGGGAGCATTTCATAAAAGGGATTTAAGTTCGATAAGTTCCTGTAAGCAGTATCACCTGCATGTCTAATTATCCAAGCACCCTGACCTAAGTAATTTAAAAATAGGGTGCTATATACTAGTGGCCAGGTTACATAAATATTCTTCTTGCCAACGTGACCCATATCGGAATATAAAGCCTCTGCTCCTGTGGTTGCCAAAAAGATACTTCCAAGTATAAAGATTCCCACTTTGTTAACTGGACTGAAGAGTACCTTAATTGCATAATAGGGAGAAATAGCCTTCAATATCATTGGATAATTGATTAGATTAACGATTCCAAAGACAGCCAAAAAGCCAAACCATAAAATCATCACTGGTCCAAAGGATTTCCCAATCACACCTGTTCCAAAACGTTGAATCATAAATAATACGAGTAAAACAACTGTTGTGATAATCAAGACGTTATGTTGAGAATTACTAAACACCACAGGGCCAAGGTGTTGTTTTTTTAATCCCTCAATGGCTGAAGTCACAGTTACTGCAGGAGTTAATGTTCCATCGGCCAAAATAGCCGCCCCACCAATCAAAGCTGGCCAAATTAACCATTTTGCATTTTTTCGAACTAAGGCATATAAAGCAAAAATACCGCCTTCATGCTTGTTGTCGGCTTGCATTGCAATGACAACATACTTCAACGTTGTAATAATCATTAATGTCCAAAAAATCAACGAGATCGATCCAATCACGTAATCGGGAGAAATATTTCCCATTTTACCGGCGTCACCAATCAATGCATTCATAACATACAATGGTGAAGTGCCAATATCACCGTACACAATTCCTAAAGTAACAAGTGCCCCCGCAAAAGAAACACGTTCTAGTTGCTTATTCATATTTGCTTGCCCCCAACGCTAATTATTGAAATATAGCATGCAAAATACTAATCCTAAATACGAAGAAAAGCAACTGTGTTTTGCAGATTATAAATTGGCAAATTACAAGTTTAATCCGAACAAGCCCGGAATCTTTCAATGGCAGTCTGTTGATGATGTATTTTTAATGGTCG
>NZ_RHOP01000029.1 GCF_003946575.1 Companilactobacillus jidongensis
TAGAAAGAATGGAAAAAATGAATTTCTAATTTTCTATAATTCTCTGAATAAGAAAGATAAGGAAAAACTTTTATCTATTATTACTAATGTAGAAAAGTATGGTTTGATAACCGCGAGAAAACTTCAGTGGGTCAAAAAAATAGATAATAATCTTTATGAACTGAGGTCCAAAGTCGGAACTAATATTCAAAGAGCAATATACTTCCATATTGAAGATGAAAATTATATAATCACTCACGGATTTACAAAGAAAACACAAAAAACTCCAATAGATGAAATTAATCATGGCAAAGAACTTAGACGAGAATATTTAACAGATAAGGAGAAATAGCGTGAAAAAAGATATAAGTATTGATGAACTACTTGAAATAGAACTTAAGAATCCAGAATTTAAAAGAGGATATGAAGCTGAGAATACTAAGTTAGCGAGTTCAGTTGCCATATATAAGGCACGTGAAGATATGGGATGGACCCAAAGAGAACTTGCTGAGAAGGCTGACGTGCCACAATCGACTGTGGCACGAACGGAACGTGGTAACAATGTAAGTATTGAAACCTTAAACAAGCTTGCTTTTGCAATGGGGAAAAATGTTGAAATAAAAATAAGCTGATTTTTATTAAAATTTGCAAATCAATAAGAGTGGTCATTCGATCACTCTTATTTTTTTACAATTAATAACTAAAATAAGACTTTTTTTGTAAAAGCTTTTCTAGGTTGTTTAATAGCAAATTCATTGTCCACTATAAGTGATAGAATATCTTCACGTTCAAGGAGGATTTAATTTATGAAAATTATCGTGTTAGGCGGATGTGGACATATAGGTTCATATTTGGTCCCTAAATTAGTTAAGTTGGGAAATGAAGTTATTGCAGTAAGTCGTGGTAACCATGAACCTTATACAAAAAATGACGGTGCTTGGAAACATGTTGAACACTTACATTTAGATCGTGTTAAGGATACAGACTTTGCTCAAAGAGTTGCTGAAGTTAATGCAGATATCGTTATCGATTTGATTAGTTTTAAAATTGAAGATACTAAAAAAATGGTTGCTGCCTTAAAAGGAACTAACTTAACCCATTACTTATTCTGCTCTTCAGTTTGGGCACATGGTCGTGCGGAGTCATTGCCAGCTGATCCTAATTGTGCCAAATATCCCTTAGATGATTATGGTAAGAACAAATATGCAGGAGAGTTGTTCCTAAAAGATGAGTATCGTAAAAATGGCTTCCCAGCAACAATCATTATGCCTGGACAAATTTCTGGTCCGGGCTGGACAATTATCAATCCGCTAGGTAACAATAATACTGAAGTGTTTCAGAAGATTGCTGATGGTAAGAAAATTTATCTACCTAATTTTGGTATGGAGACACTTCATCATGTTCATGCTGATGATGTTGCTCAAATGTTTGTTCGAGCCATTCAACATCGTAATCAGGCGATGGGTGAATCATTCCATGCAGTAGCTGATGCTTCATGGACATTGTATGGATACGCAACTGCAATGTATAATCTCTTTGATAAGACACCAAATATTGATTTCTTACCTTGGAATGAATGGTCTAAATACATTGGTAATGATGCAAAAGTAGAACACACATATTATCACATCGCTAGAAGTGGACAATACAGCATTGATAATGCAAAAAAACTGCTAGAATATTCACCTAATCATACGCCACTGGAAACTGTTGAAGAAGCCGTCCAAAGTTATATTGACAGAGGAATAATCAATTGTCTTGAATAATGTGATTATCTATATTTCTGAATTCAGTTTTTTTAGATAATTCGATTTTGAAATCATAGTTCTCATCAAAATGTTGTGCAAAGTAGCCCGAGTATAAAACATCTAAAATTAGCGAAATTGATTCTAATGATGAGAATCCCGCGATTTTTGTATATGAATGCTCTCGCGTTGTGACTCGCAACGATACATCTGCTATGTTAGAAAGCCGATTGTCACCGATGCTTGTAATAGCAATTATTGGAACATGATTTTGTTTCAATATGTCGGTAACAGTAAATAATGGGTCTGATTCACCAGAATAAGAAATAAAAATAGCACAGCAATTTGAATCCATCATTGCTGCTTCTTGGAACATAGTGTTTTGAATTGGGAATGTCTCTGCTTTTGAGCCAATATGTCGCATCTTATGTACGAATTCTTCAGCTTGAAAAATTATATTTGATAATCCGAAGACTCCAATTTTCTTTGATTGGTCAAGTAACTTTATTGCTTGTAACAAATTTTTGGAATCGACAAGTGACAATGTGTCCTGGATACTTTCAATTTTTAGTTGTCCAAGTTTGTTGGAAATACTTATTAGAGAATCATTTCTCGAGAAGGGAATATTAGCATCAATACTTTTAAAATGCTTATGTAAGTATGTTAATTCCTCCACATAAGTATTTTTTAGTTCCAGCCAGCCATTGAATCCTAATTTTTTAGCAATTCTAATTAACACTGATGGAGATGTATAAGTTTCTTTAGCAATTTGTGTGGTTGAGTAATTATTTATGCTCTCTTGATTTTGCTCGATGAAGTTCACAACAATTTGTTCGTTGTTAGAGAAGTTTGTAGAATTAATTTTTTCTTGTAGTAACATTGTAATTCACCTCAAAATTAAAGAGTGACCGACAGGCCACTCTTATTTTATTTCCAATTAATTTTACTGAATATTCGACGTCCCAAGACTTCCCGCATAAACATGAATAATGGCCAGGAGATAAGGAATATGGCAAGGTACATGAAGCTATAACGCCAAATCAAAATACTCTGTAACCCGAAGGCTTTATCCGTGAACATGAATGACAGTAGGAATAGTACAAATGATATTCCGATCATAACCTTCTTACGATTTATCAGTGGGTTACTGATTGAGATCAGTGCGCAGTAGCCAATGATACCAATTGTGAAGACAGACAATGTTGAAGTCGTGTGATAGTTCAAGCCCATATGATTTCCCAGGAAGTAAACGGTACTTATCATTAGAATATTGACTATCGCTGACGGTAGAGCTATTTCCATAACGTTGCGCATGAATCGTCCAGCGGGTGGAGTGTAATTAGGTTCCAGCGCCAAGATGAAGGTAGGAATACCAACGGTCAGGGCGTTGACTGGTGTCAGCTGTGATGGCTCGAATGGATAACCGGTCCCCAAGATGATGAACATGATCGATAAGACGACTGAATAAATTGTTTTGATCAGATACAGGGAAGCAACACGTTCAACGTTATTGATAACTCGACGTCCTTCGTTAAGCATGTAAATCATTGAGTCAAAGTTACGATTCAATAGTACAAAGTCGGCCGTTGCTTCAGCAGCATCACTTTCACCGGCAATGGCAATACTACAATCTGATTGACGCATGGCGAGAACATCATTGACACCATCCCCGGTCATACCGATAGTCAGTCCATTGTCCTGCATAGCTTTGATCAAGTCGGCCTTTTGATTAGGACGTACGCGCCCGAAGACACGATATTCCATGACTAATTTTGTGTAGTCGGTTTCCTCCGCAACTTGGCTCATATCAATATAACTATCATTAGTATCGATACCGGCTTGTTTGGCGACATTAGCAACAGTTACAGGATTATCACCAGAAATTATCTTCAAATTGATACCTTGATTTTTCAAATATGAGAAGGTTGTTGGAGCCTGTTTTCTAACTTCATCAGAAATCTTTAACAATCCGATGAGAGTTTGACTATTGTTAGATTCTTTAAGTACTGCTATGACTCGAAATCCTTGCTCTGCTGCCGTATCAACAACTTTGGCTATAGTTGTACTAGCATCTTTTATGATGAACTCAGGAGCACCCATTAGGTATCTAGAGCCATCAGCGGCAATGAATCCAGAATATTTAGTTTCAGATGAGAAGGGAATTACTTCAATTGATTTTTCACTGAAACTTTCGATCTTTAGTTTTGTGATTGCCTGAGCGGTAGCGTTGGTTTCCTGAGTTACTTCAACGATTTTTGTGGCGATAGCTTGGACTTGTTTTTCGCTGTAATTGTTATAGGATAAGGTATCTTTAACTGTTAATTTGCCTGTTGTGATAGTACCAGTTTTGTCCAGACAGAGGGTATCAACACGCGCTAGAGTTTCAATGGCACTCAGTGAACGAACCAAGATATTTTTCTTGGACAAGTTATAGGCACCGGTTGCCAAAGCAATTGAAGTCAGTACGACTAATCCTTCTGGAATCATGCCGATAACTGAGGCTGATGTTCGCAGAATTGAAGTCGCAATATCACCATTCTTAAGATATGAACGGAAAAACAAAAGAAGTCCGATAGGAATAATTGTATATGTTAGAATCTTAATGATGTTATTGATGATCTTCATCAAGACACTAACTTTACGTTTTTCTTTACCCACGGCATTTGATAGTTGTGATATAAAACTGTGCATACCAACTTGGGTCAGTTGGATCTTAGCCTGTCCAGCTACGACAAAGCTACCGGAATAGACTTCGTCATCGCTAGTTTTGATAATAGTATCAGCTTCACCGGTGATACTTGATTCGTTGGTTTGCAAGCCATTAGAATAACGAACGATACCATCGGCGGGAATAGTGTTTCCACGTTTCAATAGAACGATATCGTCTTCCACTAAGTCATCAATAGTGACATCGATTTGTTTGCTGTCACGAATGACTGGGAAATCTTGTTCATTGACCAGACTGATTTTATCGACGGTAAGTTTAGAACGAATCTCTTGATAACTTCCAATAATGATATTAGCGATTACCGGACCTAAGAAGAATAAGTTACGATATGAACCGGTCCAGAATATCAAGATGGCAATCACTAAGTTGACAAAGTTAAACAGTGTAAATAAGTTGTCAGCCAATATTTTTGGAATTGGACGTGACAATTTTTTGATTTGAATATTAGTCAGACCGGCAGCTGTCTTTTCGCTGACTTCTGGGCTGCTCAATCCGCTATTAATATCTGTGAATGTTTCGGGCCTTTTTACTTTTACCATATACACACCTGCGACAATATTTGATAGATGTTATAATTGTTTCTACGTATTAAATTTAACACTAACATAAAAGGATGAAATTAATTTGAACAATTTATTTTTCGATTTAGACGGAACTATTATTAATTCCGAACAAGGAATTATGAAGAGTTTGAAATATATGTATAAAACAGTCTATGGATATGTTCCACATGACGACGATACTCTACGTAAGTACATTGGACCAACGCTAGGTGCTTCGTTCAAAAAGTACGACGATCTAGAATTGAATGATCCTAAGGCACAAGAATTATTTAATACTTTTAAGGAATACTATGCCATTGATGGTTGGCAGCAATATCAAGTATATGATGGTATTGTGGACATGATGAAGGAATTGAAAGATGGTAACAAAGAAGTATTCATTGCGACTTCAAAACCTGAAATATTCGCCAAAAAAATCATCGATCAAATTGGTTTGAAACCATATATTAGACACGTCTTTGGTGCCAGTGAAGATGAACAAACTCGCACTCTTAAAGCAGACGTGATAGCATATGGTATCAACAAAACGTCAGTAGACTTAAATTCTGACAACTTAGTTATGGTTGGGGACCGTAGCAGTGACATTGTGGGGGCAC
Source organism: Companilactobacillus jidongensis (assembly GCF_003946575.1). Lineage (GTDB taxonomy): Bacteria > Bacillota > Bacilli > Lactobacillales > Lactobacillaceae > Companilactobacillus > Companilactobacillus jidongensis. The sequence continues at coordinate 5,612 of NZ_RHOP01000029.1, forward strand.
ACAAGAATAATCTCAAGGCCATCGGGGTAACTTACGGCTTTGGTACACAGGATGAATTAAGTAAAGCTCATTCTGAATGGATTGTGAATACACCGCAAGACATTGCAAAACTAGCTATGGAGAAGTAGTCAATCATGAGTAAATCATTATCATACAATCGCCACGGAGTCACCTTAGTCTTATTATCAATTTGTTTGATGATAATCGTCTTTTTGGGAATAACTTTGTCGACAGTATTTAATCGAGATTACGTTAAAAAAGTTGTTAGCAGTGATGCTAATGTCTCTTTGATACGGAGTTATACTAACCAAAAACTTGGACGATTGGTCAATAATTATTCAGAAGTCGGCAGCCTTTCGGCAGCTGATTTGAGCAAAAAAGATATAAAAAAGATTATCAATGCATCTGTGGACGATGTATATAATGATGATACCAAACTTACCATTGGTGATGTTATTTTGCAGACCATCGGTGATAACCTCAAAAAAGAGGCTAAAGCAAATGGCCTGAATATCGATTCGCAAATCGATTCTGCGGTTAACAGCAACAAAGGTATAATGGATCAAATTATTCAAGATGATATTGGGCCGATCGAACAAGTTTTGTCTGAATTACAAACACTCAAAAAAGTCATTAAGTTGACAATGATTATATCAGGTTTAGTTTTTGTTTTATTAGCCTTACGACTATGGTCCAAGGTTAAATCAAGTATGATGTTTTTCCATCACATTGGAACAGTTGGTATTGTGACTTCCATTCTGCTGGCATTCTTGTTGGCAGGGACGTATTATCCGCTTCAAGGTCTCATCGCAAGCAATATAGAGTACAATTTGCGCGATGTTTTGTATAATATTCTCAACGGTATATTCCTAAGTTATATATCTATCGTCTTCATGCTGTTTATTTTGAGCATACTAGATTGGGGAAGTACCACTAAATACAAATATAGATAGTAGAGGTGCGTGCACATGAAAATTGAACTTACAAGTGAAGCAAAGAACAAATTACAATCATACGTTGACACTGGAAAAAATATCATCTTGGATCTAGATGATGGATTAGGACGTTTTTCAGGTGAAGGTGACTGTGCTTTGATCACTAAGTTTAGAATCATTGCAGTGAGTGCCGATGAAGATATGTCTGATTATACGATCACTCTTGATAGCGACATTGGTAAGATTTACTACAAACAAAGTGCCGAAGACTTCATTGACGACGGATTGAAGTTGGAAGTAAATCCTAAGACACAATTGTTGGTATTGAAGAACTCCAAGGAGATCATCGATAATAGTGTCAATATTATGGACTATGATATTGTGAAGGCAAACAAATAATGGCAAGAATTGAAATGACAAGTGAAGTAAAAGCAAAGCTACAACCGTACGTTAATGAAGGTAAAGTACTATTATTAGACCTCGACAATGGTTTGGGACCATATTCTGAAGAAGGTAATTGTGCTTTGGTAACAAAGTTCAGATTTATTGCGATCGATCCTGACACATCTAAGTCAGATTATGAAATTACTTTGGATAGTGAGCTTGGACCAATTTATTTCAAGAAGATTGCTGATGACTATATCCAAAAGGATATGCAATTAGAATTGAATCCTAAAACACACATGATTGTATTCAAGAATGCGCGTGAACTCGTTGACGGTGCTGTGAATATTGTTGATTGGGATGCTGTTAAGGCTAACACTGTTACTATGGGTGGCGGCTGTTAAAGTTTTATGGACTGATAATCTTTATGGTTATCGGTCTTTTTTTATGTTTTTTCCTCCGATTGAGGTCAGAATTGATTGCTGTGAGGACCGGTCCCAGCCACGGTCTGGAACCTCGCTTTTAAACTTTGCATAGTTCGCAAATTTCAAAAGTCGCCCAGTTATGTAAGAACGGGAAAATCGCCTTTCTAACATAACTGCCACTGCTCTCAATCTCCGGATTGTGAGTGGAATTGGGATAAAGTATGTGGAGTCAATGGTTTTTGTGTATGTGTCAGATGAAGAAAAAATAGTTGGAATATATAATATAGCCGGAAGCCGAAAGGGATGAGCCAGGCAGTTGCGGTGGTGTAGAACGGAGGGTTTCCGTTCGTACAGCATGGATGTCTTTTGAAATCCGTGTTTTTGCGGAGTTCAAAAGCAAGATTTCAGACCTTGGCTGAAATCGGTCCAACAGCAGGCTCAGCTCTTTCAGCTGGAGGCGGCCCAAAAAAAGAGACCTGCAATATCTGCAAGTCCCTGTTAGTTATTCTTTCAAATCATCAACATCAGTTAGTGAAGCTAAATTATCTTGTTTAGTTACAGCGTTTTTATCAATAGTAACCTTGAACCAATTTACGAAACCATGATCAAATTCAACTACTTTGAACTTGAAATTATGCATGGTGAATTCGAAATCCTTATTGATATTAGGATATTTTTCAAGGATGTAACCACCGATAGTTATAATATCTGATTCTTGGAATTCCGGCATATCAGTTTTGAAGTAACGTTCGAAATCATAAAGTGTTGTTTTACCAGATACGTTGTAGCTGTTATCATCATTTTTAACGATATATTCATCAGAGACATCATCGATTTCGTCTTTGACAGTACCGAATAATTCTTCATAAATATCTTTATCAGTAACGATACCACTAGTACCACCATATTCATCAACAACGACTACGATAGGTGTTTGTTTCTTGATCATCTTAGATAATATATCTTGAATTGGCATTGTTTCGGGAACGGTATTAACTGATCTCAAGATACGGCTGATGCCGATTTCGCCGTCAACTTGGTTCTGGCGGACGATGTCGTATGCGTAGACGTAACCCAAGACTTTATCCTTATCATTGTCGGCAACAACAGGAAATCTAGAAAATCCTTGTTGCAAATAATCTTTTAAGACATCCTTAACCTTGTCTGTGATGTCAACGACATACAAGCTAGTACGATCGACCATGATATCTTTAGCAACTTTATCATTCAATTCAAAAGCACGTTGCATGAAGACAACATCATTTTGATCCATGTCACCGCCCTGAACGGCTGACTTAGAGAGACGAAGGATTTCTGATTGAGAAAAAACTTCGTTTTCAGAATCGGCTGGCTTCAATCCCATTAATCTGACGATTCCAGAAGCTGAAACGTTTAATAGCCAAACGAATGGATAAACGGATAAGTGGAGAATATGCATAGGTGTTACAGTTAACATTAACATCTTTAGTGGCATATCGATTGAAACGTTCTTTGGTACAATTTCAGTTAGGACAACCTCTAAGTATGTTAGTAAAAGAACACCAATAACTGATCCTAGAGCATGGAGACCGCCACTACCGTTTGATAGGTGGATCATCCCGAAGAAGTCGACTAAGAGGTATTCGATAGTACCTTCACCGATCCAACCTAAAATAATACCTGCAATACTAGTACCAACCTGTGTGGTCGACAGATATTCGTTTAGATTATTGACCATCATTAGTGCACGTTTTAATTTCTTAGGATTTCCTTCACCCTTTGAAATAGCATCTTCCAATTGACTTGGACGTGTTTGTACCAAAGCAAATTCGGCAGCCACGAAGAAGAATGCGAAGACAAACGTAATTAGAATTATGATTAAATTAGTTGTTATAGTGGAACTTGACAATATATCATTTCCCCTTTTCTTTAGTAAGAAGAATTATACACCTAAAGTGGTACAATCTATCTTCAGTATAACAATAATTTTGACAAAATATAGTGATTACTGACTATATCAATGCATCAACTGTGATTTGGTGGTTGAAAGTGTGGCACTTTATTTTTATAATTAAAAGAATAGAGACAAATCGGGGGAAATACTTTTGAGTAAAGCAAAGAGCAGTAAATTTTTAACTCCTGCTAAAGCAGCGGAAAGTTTGGGGATCAGCGTCGCTACATTACGTAAATATTCATTGATCGTTGAACATACTACAGGTAATACGGATTACTTCGAACGTAATAGTCAGAATAATCGTTTGTATACAACTAAGAATATGGAAGACTTCAAGCAAATGGTTGAACTAGGTCACAGACCAAAGATGACTCTAGACTCAGCTGCTAAGCAAATATTCCCAGTAGCTAATGATAGTACTGAAGAAACTGATAGTAGTGATGTTGAAGTTGCTCAACTAAAGAAAACGCTTGAAGACCTTAGAGCTAATGAAGACAAAAAAAATCAAACAATCGCTGACTTAAAGCAACAATTGGCAGATGCTAAAGAAGAAAAAGACAGCTTACAAAGTCAATTTGACCGTTATAAAGAAGATAGTGAAAAGAACCAAGACGTTGTTATCAAAGAAAAAGTTAATGAACAAGTCCATGAAGATAATGATAAGAGCGGACATTGGTGGAATCGGTTCGTGAAGTAGCTGGGGTTGTCTTTCGCAACTACCAAACACTAACAATTAGCGCATTCAAAAAACTGAATGCGCTTTTACTATGCAAACTTATTTTAAATGAACGAACATTACCGTATACTATTTAATGGCGAAAAAAATCTAGGAGGATTTATTTTGAAATTAGCAATGATTGGACTCGGCAAGATGGGTATCAACTTGACTGAGAATTTAATTAGAAATAACAATGAAGTAGTAGCATTCGATTTGAATGAAGATGCTAAGAAGAGTGCAACAAAACTTGGTGCAACTGTTGTTGATAACTTGGAAGATGCAGTGAAGAACTTAGATGCTCCACGTATCATCTGGGTTATGTTACCAGCTGGTAAGCCTGCAAACTCAACAATTGACAAATTAAGTGAATTGCTAGATCAAAATGATATTGTGATCGATGGTGGAAATTCATTCTATGAAGATTCACTTAAGCACAATGAAATTCTTAAAAATAAAGGTATTAAATTCTTTGACGTTGGTACATCAGGCGGTATGAGCGGTGCTAACCATGATGGTAACTTCATGATCGGTGGCGATGACAAAGAATTATTCAGTTACATCGAACCCATTTTTAAAGGTATTGCTGAAAAAGATGGTTATTTATACACAGGTAAAGCCGGAAGTGGTCACTATTTGAAGATGGTCCACAATGGTATCGAATACGGTGAAATGCAAGCTATCGCTGAAGGATTTGATGTATTATCACACAGTCCTTTTGACTATGACAATGAAGCTGTGGCTAAAGTTTGGTCACACGGATCAGTTATTCGTGGATGGCTAATGGAATTAGTAGAAAATGCTTTCTCTAAGGATCCTAAGTTAGATGAAATCAAAGGTGTAATGCACTCATCCGGTGAAGGTAAGTGGACATTGGATGAAGCCTTGAAGCTACAAGTACCAACACCAGTTATCGCAGCCGCATTGATGATGCGTTATCGTTCATTAGAGAACGACACAATGTCAGGTAAAGTCGTTGCCGCACTCCGTAATGAGTTCGGTGGACACGATATGGATAAGAAATAGAACTTAGATAATCGTTACGTTAAACATAAGTCAACAAGTCAAAAACTGGGACAGTAAAAACTCCCAGTTTTTTTGTGCTATTCTATAATAATTGGGGTGAGAAAATGCAAAAAATAAAAACCTTCCTAATTATTTTTATAGGGGCTTTCATCGGAAGTAATCTTCGTTATGGAGAGAGTTTATTGTTAAAATCAAGCAATGGGTTTCCTTATGGGACCTTAGTTGCTAACTTAAGCGGAGCATTAGTTCTGCCATTTTTGATTCATTATTTGCAAGACCGCTACCACCTATCATCCAAAATTATTTTAGCTTTGAGCACAGGATTACTAGGATCATACACAACTTTTTCCACATTCACAGCGGACACATATCGACTATATCAATCGGGAAGTTGGATGATGTTAATAATTTATTTGACGATCACGATTATCGGTGGATTCATCTGTGCATTGCTCGGTAATTATTGGGCGGCGACTCGTGCGTTCATTGATTATGCTGGAAGGAGAAATAATTAATGACATTTTTGTTAGTTGGTTTTGGCGCCAGCATCGGTGCATTTTTCCGCAATGAACTAACGGCGCTATCACAAAAAATTAAATGGGATTTTCCGGTTATAACTTTGTTGATAAATATCTTTGGCGCTTTATTATTAGGAATATTCACAGCACATGTCCATGCGGGTGGATTATTATTGTTTTTAGGAACTGGATTTTGTGGTGGATTCACGACTTATGGCACGTTGAATATGGAATTGAGCCAGTTGTGGTTCCAGCGAAGATTTTTCAGATGTTTCTTATATTTTGCTTTAACGTATATTATTGGTATATTAGGATTTATAATTGGTATTCACTTATAAGAAGGTAAATTATGAAAAATAAAAGTATTTGGAATGAAAGTAATCAACCTAATTTAATTAATTCAACTAAATTGTATTTTCAAGATATGTTTATTGGTGCCAAGCGTATGAGCCGTGCCGACTTTTGGTGGGGATTATTAGGAATGACCATCATCGCAACCGTTCTAATAGGGTTATTCGGTTGGTTAGTGACGGTCATGCCAATCAATGATTTTTATTGGAGTGCTGTTTGGTCGATCGCCATGGTTATGACATTAGGATATTATTTGATTTCGATCTGGACAGCTTCGATTCGCAGATTGCATGATCGTAATTTACGCGGTTGGTGGATGTTAAGCATTGTTTTACCAGGTATTGGTGAACTGATAATGGTAGTTCTAGCATGCTTACCACAACGTAATGAAAATAATAATTGGGCAAAATTTGTGGAGGATGATCAATATGTTTAATAAGAACAAAGAAGAAGAACGCTTTGATGTTAAATCAGCTAAGTCAAATGGAGCACAGATAATGGACGTTATTACTGACAAAACAACCAGTGTCCAATATATCTTGGGCGTATATCCTGGCATGGGGTCTGGAATGACGGTGCTTGTGGATAAAGATGGTAAGCCGTTGTTAAATCCAGAATATCTATAACAAAACGGACCCGCAATTTTGCGAGTCCGTTTTTTAGAGCATGAAATGTGCAAATATTTTGGAACCATGTTATAACATGTTATACGAGATTGGAGGCATCAACATGATGAATTTGTCTGGTAAGGAAATAAAAGTACGTAAGGTTGGTAATTCAGAGGGGATTATTCTACCTAAGGAGTTAATAGCAGGTAACAAAAGCTATAGAATTTATTCCGATGAGGAAGGGGTATTAACATTAATACCCGACCGAAAGAGTGTTTTTGATAATCCGAAATTTAGTAAAAAGGATTTCGCCATACCTAGTGATGAAGGGCCAACTATATCAGAAAGTGAGTTGAACGATTAGTGTATCCGCAAAAAGGCGATATTATAATGATTGATTTTGATCCACAGCGCGGAAATGAGATAATGAAAATAAGACCTGCACTTGTAGTATCAAGTTCTAAATATAATAAGTACACTAACAGAGTGGCTGTAATGCCAATTACACATGCTAGATCTAGAGTGAAAGTCCCTAGTTTGATTAAGTATACTGGTAAAAATATTGATGGATACATAGATACACTTCAATTGTATACATTGGATTATGGTGCCAGAGGCTGGGATTATGTCGAACATGTTCAGAACAGTATTATAATAAAAACTATAAATGCAATTCAAACTGATATTTTAGGAATATTTGGATGAAAAACGGACCCGCAATTTTGCGAGTCCATTTTTTTACCACCATAATTTGATTAATGCTTGTGTACCATCATTACCGAGATTTTTGTCATCAACTAATTTTTCATACAATGCTTTGGCTTGTTTAGTAGCAGGCAAATCAAGTCCCATTTTTTCACTTTCGTCTAGTGCTATTCGTAGATCTTTTAAGAAATGTTTTGAATAGAATCCTGGCTTAAAGTCACCTTCAAGAATACGAGGGCCGTAGTTATCAAGACTCCAGTTGTTGGCACTACCGCCGCTAACGGTCTTCAAAATGGCATCCATATCTAGTCCGGCGGCTTTGGCGTAGACGAACATCTCTGTCATACCTGTCATTGTTCCAGCAATCATGATTTGGTTAGCCATCTTAGCATGTTGACCAGCCCCATATGAACCGAAGTAGTGATTGGTTTGGCCAATAATTTCAAAAATTGGAACTAGTTGGTCGAAGGCTTCTTTTGATCCACCGACCATGATCGTTAGCTTACCGTCACGAGCACCGACATCACCACCAGATACAGGTGCATCTAATGTTTTAACATTTAATTTTTCAGCTTTTTCACCAATTTCTTTGGCAAGTGTAGGTGTACTTGTTGTCATATCAACGATGGTCTTGCCAGTGGTTAATCCAGCAAAGATACCATTGTCCTTGAAGTAGACATCTTTGACATCTTGTGGAAATCCGACCATGGAGAAGATAATATCCGAGTTTTCAGCAACTTCTTTGGGGCTAGCAAACCACTTAGCACCCTTCTTTAGTAGAGGTTCTGCCTTTGATTCTGTACGAGTATAAATATTCACTTCATAGTCAGATTTGAGCAGATTATTGATGATTCCGGAACCCATAACACCAGTTCCAATGAAACCTAATTTTTGCATAAATGAGAAGCCTCCTGTGTTTTATTTATTAGTTTCATTATAGCCCATTAATAAAGGTAGGCTTTTGTGTTTGCCTGATATATAATCAAAATTAGAAGTCTAAAGATGTAGGGGTGATTCCATGGAATTCATCAAAAACTATTATAAAAGTATTCTGGCAGCGTTACTCTATGGAGTGAGCTCCGCATTAGGTATTCAATTGCTCTTGCAGCCGGCAAAAATCTATACTGCTGGAGTCATGGGTGCCTCGCAGTTGATCGTTAACTTGATTGAGCAGTTTTCTCATACTAATACCCAAGTTTATTTTTGGTATGCCATTTTAAATATTCCATTGGTATTGGTATCGTGGTTCAAGTTAGGTAAAAAATTTACCATTCTATCGATTATAGCTATCGTAGCAGCATCGGTCTTCATTCTATTCGTACCACTACATCCAATCACCAACGATCCCATGCTTGCCGCAATATTCGGTGGAATCATGACTGGAATTGGTATTGGTGTTTGTTTCAGAGCTGGATTTTCGACTGGAGGTACCGATATTATCGCTCTAATTGTTCAGAAGAGTACCGGACGAACGGTTGGTCAAGTCAGTTTTGTTGTTAATGCTGTTATCATTACTATTGCCGGCATCGTCTTTGGCTGGGAATTGGCGTTGTACAGTATTGTTTCAATCTATGTATGTAATATGATTGTGGACAAAATGTATTTACAACAACAGAAAATCACCGTTGTGGTTTATTCACACAAGGTTGATGAAATGTCGAAGGAATTAATGAAGTCAATCAATCGTGGCATCACGCTTGACCATACCCTTACGGGAGCATATTCTGGTGAACCAATTGGTTCTCTGACGATGGTATTAACCAAATATGAACTGTTCTTCGCTAGAAGAATAATTTTGCAGATAGACGAGGATGCGTTCATAAATATTCAGCCTACGGTTGCAATTATGGGTAAATTTAACGATAATTAAAGTAATTATGAAAGAGCTTTCATTGAAGCTCTTTTTTGATTCCGAAAATACTATATTGCATGTCAGGGAGAAATTAATTATGAAATTTCAACATTTAAAACATAATTCGAATATTATCGAAAAAAAGAAAATGTATCTATTAGTTAAAAATCGAATAGTTGTATCTTGCCTTGTTATTGGTGGTTTAGCGTTAATTGGCACTGGTGGAACTATTGTTCAAGCGTCTGATAATAGCAGTACCACATCAGTTAGTCAAAAAGATACGGTATCTGATGATTACTTTGATGGAATGACCGGTGATGACGGATGGAGTTTTTCTAAAATTTCTTGGTATGTCTATGAAATCAATGGATCAAGCGACAATGTTCTATTAAAATTGGGTGATAGTGATTCAGATAATGTAAACGTAGCTGTGAGTTCTGTTGGAACAGGTAATTTTGATTGGAGTAATTACTTTGATAAAATCACATCAATAGAAGTCGTCGGTGGAATAAAAACAGCCGATGTACAAACAGATCTATTTTCAAGTATGCCTAATTTAAAGGCCGTGACAGGTCTGGATAGGCTTGAAACATCCGGTACTAAGGATTTTACAAATATGTTTTTTAATGATTCGGGATTGGAATCATTAGATTTATCCAAATTAGACATGTCGACTATACAAACTGTTTCAAGCATGTTTAAGAATGATACTAGTTTGCAGTCACTAGATTTGTCTGCACTGAATATGTCCAAAGTTAAAACGGCTGTCAGTATGTTTTTGGGCGATAAAAGTTTAACATCTGTAAAATTTCCCAGTAATATGAATGCTTTGGAAAATGTCTCAGATATGTTCAATGGTGACTCGAGTCTCGAATCATTAGATTTATCCAATATAGATATGTCTAATGTTGTTAATAGTCATGATATGCTCAGTTGGACACAACTATCCTCATTAACGTTGAGTCCAACGAGTGTTATAACTGATTCTGGACTTTCGAATAGCACAACATATACGGAAAATGGCAAGACTTATGTAGGAACTGGCTGGCAAAACAAGGATGATCCAACACAAGTGGTTGACGCAACGACACTCATGAATATGTATTCGACAGGAAATCAACCGTCCAAAACAATCACATGGATACCAGCTAATGTGAAAGAACAGACAAACTATTATATTCAATATGTTGATAGTAAAACTGGAGACAAAATTTATAGCGATACTAGTAATACGTACCCAGGAAGTGCTGGTGATTCAGTAAACTTCGCAACTATTGCTGCTGGTAAATACACGCTGTCACAAATAGGCCATCCACAAGCTGGATATTCAGCCGATTCAATCTTGAATGATTCAGGCAAGATTGTAAGTGATGGCAATGGTGGTTATGATGTGGAAGCTGAAGTTGAACCATTAGATCCTGTAGATATTTCAGTAACTCAAACAGTTGGAAGTGATACTCCAACGACGGATTCATTCACGATCCCAGTCAACGACGCATCTTACAGATATTCAAATATAACTGAACCGTCAAATGGAACGATTGATTTGAATAAATCGACAATAAAAATTGGCGATGCGGATGCCGTTTCTTTTAAGGATTATGGCAATGGCAGTGACCTGAATGCAGTTCTTTCTAATGCAATAAGTCAACAGACTTCAAGTAATAATGGCATGTTTGGTGATACTGCTGCTGGCACTACTCCGATAACGATTAATACCATATATACTAAGAAAAGTACTGGCGGGGGTGGCTCAAGTTCTGGTAATGAAAATACCGGCACTGCCAACAAAGTAACTCAAACTGTTGGAACCACAACCAAAGTAGTTAGTGTATATGATAAAAAAGGTAAACTAATAACAAATAGAGCACTAGGGAAAAATACTGGGTGGATAAGCGACCAAGAATATACACTAGACGGTACATTATATTACCGTGTAGCAACTAATGAATATGTCAAAGCAAGCGACGTATATGTCTATGTTGCGCAGAAGAATGTTGTTCGTGTTCATGATGATCAAATTGGTTATTTGGTTGATGCTAAAGGAAATAAGATCAGCAATCGAGCATTGAAGTCATCAACTGATTGGGTTTCAGATCGATATACTATGATCAATGGTGAAAAATATTATCGTGTAGCAACAAATGAATTTGTTAATGCATCATATGCTTCAATTGTCTAACTGTTGTATAAAAGAGGCCATAATGGCCTCTTTTTTTATAAAAATATTTGTTAATTAAAGTGTATTATTAAGGTATACATTTAGGGGGTTGGGGAATATGAGATTTCAACAATTAAAACGTGATCCTAACGCTGTAGTACGAAAAAAGTTATATAAATCTGGGAAGAATTGGGCAGTTAAAGCAACATTAGCCTTTGCTGGAGGAATAATGTTGATTGGTGGATCATCATTGGTTGTAAAAGCTGATCCAATACCAGCTATACAATCAGGATCGGTGGATACTCCATCTGATGGAAATGTTACGCCAGCTGTCGAACATGGGACTGATGTTTCTAATGTGGCTCAAGTTCCTGCACAAACTGGTGCTACACAACCAGTTACTACACAACCAGTTACTGTTGCTACTAAAGCTACGGATGATACTCCAGTTACTAATTACATACATTATTTGAAGCCTGATGGAACTCCTTTTTTGAAGGATGATGGTAGTCCTGTAATTCAGACTGCTGTGGCACCAGTCGGGACTAAATATTCTCCTGCGGGATTATCTAGAATAGTTGGGCATGTTGTTCCAGGATATTCTGATTATTCAGTTACTGATGTACCTTATACGGATATAGGTGGTAATGGCTATGTGATTATTGGTGCCGATGGGAGTTCGTGCAATGTCACCGTTCCAGAAGTGAGCGGTAATGAAAAATTAAATATTTCTGAGCAAAATGAAGATGGTACAGATGCAAACGGAACTAATTCCAACAAGCAAATAGAAGTACCTGTCAATGAAGTAATAGATTCACCGTATAATGCTGATGACTATGTTTCAGGAAGAACGTTAGATCTTGATACGTCAACTGTTCAAGTAGTAAGAAATGATGGAAGTAATGCTGATTACATGTATTCATTCAATGGCCTTATGGTTTCTAATGGTGAGTGGGATTATGGATTAAAAACAAATTTAAATGAATTTGTTTCCTCGTATTTGGAATATATAAGACAACCTGGTCAAGCTAACGATGACGACGGACTGAATACTATAAATATGATTGCAAGATATAAAGATGATACTTTATCGGATGACAAAGTTAAATTTATTGTTGAATTTGATGATGCGGATGATGGACATGTCGTTTATACAACACCAGAGGACCAACCTTTCGCTGGTCTTGCCGGAACTGTTCCTAACGTTGTATATGGTGATGATCATGACGTCAGAAATAAAGTTCAATCACTGAAACCACTAGATTATGATTCTAGATATAAAACTGTACCAGGATACACGAACAATACGGTTATATTCAGAAATCGATTAACAGATGATACTGAAAATATTCAAACTTATCATGTGTACGTCCAAAAATTAAAACCTGCTAGATTAGAATTCCATGCAATAGATGAAAATGGTAAATTGTTGTATTCGAAGGTATTTACTAAAGAATTATATACTACAGGATTTGACCATGCTTATACTTATGATGGTAATGGGAAATTACTAAGTTCAAAGGAAATTAATCCTATTACGAACTTATACAATAAAGATGATGGGACTATTAATGCCTCGGAAATGGCTGAATTCAAAAAGAATTATTTCTATGATGAATGGATAACAAATAGAAAATTAGATTTGGACAATCCTAGATCAGCAGAGTGGTATGCATATGGTAATCCTAGAGTTTATAATGGCTCGCTTGAAGATTTATATGGTTCTGATATTACTTTAGATAGTTTGATGGATGAATATAGCGATCATATATCTGCTGGTGATGACTATAGAGCAGATAGCGCTACATATGTTGACCTTGTGTACGATACACCGTCTAATCCTTCAAGCAGTGGTTCATCAAGTTCAGGTGAAGATGTAGATGATGATACTGGAACAACAGTTAAAAAGAATCAGACTGTAGCTACAACGACAAAGATTGTTAGTTTGTTTGATAAGAATGGTGAATTAGTTACCAACAGAGCACTAGGAATCAACACTGGCTGGTATAGTGATGAAGAATATACGTTAGATGGTGTCATGTATTATCGTGTATCAACTAATGAATTCGCCAAGTCGAGTGATGTTTACGTATATATTGCTCAAGATCCAACCTTTGTCAGAGTTTATAATAATGAGAATGGTGATTTGATCAACTATGCTGATTCAGCACTTAACCGTAGTTTGAAGCCAAGTTCAGAGTGGAGAACTGACAGAATTGCCATTATAGATGGACAAGATTACTATCGCGTTGCCACAAATGAATTTGTACCGGTTGGCGAAGTGTATGAGTATTCATATTCAGATATCAACGTAACGACTGATTCTGTAACGCCTGTTTATGATGAACGTGGAGTTAAGTTGAATGTCACACTTCCCGCTAATGCAACCTACAAAGTTGATCGTGTTGTTACTATTAATGGTGTTAAGTATTATCGTGTAGCAACAAATCAATTTATTAAAGCAAACTAAAAAGGAAGCCCATGGGCTTCCTTTTTTGTCTAATTAGTTAAATGCACCATCAATCGGCGTATCACCACTAGCAATATTGTATTCTTTACCTATTGTATTAGGATTCTTGATAATTGCGGCTAATGACTTCGCAACGTCAATTCTTGGAATACTTCCTGATTCATCATCACCCAGCAATTTAACTTTGCCAATTGTTTCGTCATCAGTCAATGCGCCGGGGTGAATAATTGTGTAATCTAAGTCGGTTCCACGAAGGTGTTCATCAGCGTAGTGTTTAGCAATCATATAGGACTTGATCCCTGAAGCATCCCACTTGTCACGATTGTCACTGAAGATTGAACTTACCATAATATAACGTTTGATGCCTAGTGCTTCAGCGACCATCATAGTCTTAACTGCACCATCAAGGTCAATTTGTAATGTCATATCGTAACCAGCACCACCGGCACCGGCTGAGAAGACAATGACATCAGCACCAGAATCTTTGATCGACTTGTGGATATCCTCAAGTGAAGCTGTTAAGTCGATGAACTGAGTAGGTATATTGTTAGCCTCAAACGCATCAATTTGAGCTTGACTACGTAGACCAGCGACAAAATCGATATTTTTAGATTGTAATTCACCAATTAGTAGATGTCCGACTTTTCCGTGAGCACCAATTATTAGGACTTTCATTGATATAATTCCTCCTTTTGATATGTTACCGTTATGGTAACCATACCAATATTAATTATATTTTGCCACTGATATGAATTTGTCTATAATATTAGGTAAATCAGGGGGAGGGACTATATTGAAAATATTAGGAATCTTAGCATCCCACCAAGAGCATGGGATTAACGCCAAGCTTTTGGATGCTGTTCTGAAAAATGTTGATTCTGGAGTTGAAACGGAAACAATTTTTCTCGAAGATTATGACATCACACCACACAAGTATCATGAAAAAAACGAAATGCTCGATAAATTATCCGGTAAGTTAGCCGAGAGCGACGTTTGGGTCTTCTCTGCACCAACTTATTGGCGTGAACTATCTGGAGTTTTGAAGAACTTCTTTGATTGCATGCGGCCGAAGTTGGTTTATTTCAAGGAGAATGGCGACACGATACCTGGCCAGTTCAAAGACAAACATTACTTGAGTATCACATCTTGCTATGTTAGTACATTAGAAAATTTTGTAACGGGTGTAACTGATGATACTTTCAAGACGATTGATCGTGTTATGTCAGCGGCTGGGGTTATTAAAACTGGCGAGATAGTTTTGCCGGGAACGTTTGGAATGAAAGAAGTACCCGAAAGTAAGTTGAAGTTGTGCGCCAAGTACGGACACAAGATTTCTCAACGTAAACGAAAGGACGATTCAACATTGAAAAGATATATTCAGCTATTCTTCATGATTGCTGTGATGGCGCTGATCACCATGGGAATTCAGTTACCTCTAAAACAATTGATGCCCGCTAATTTCTGGACAGATTATATAAGTTTTACAATTATTTTCTTTGTATTGTTAGGATCTATTTTGCACTTTGTAACGTTCGTCAAACATCGAAGAAGGTAATTGCGTAATTTGTGATTCGGTGGGTTATATTATGAGCACAATAAAAGCCGACTATTAGCCGGCTTTTTGTTTAGTTCATTTGATCTACTTGATCCAAAACTTTATCGTAATTTGGTTCGTTAGTTTGTACCTTTAAGATTTCTGAGTAAATGATTTGTTTATTTGTATCCACAACCCAGACTGAACGTGCTAAAATACCTAAATCGGGAATTAATAGGTTGGATTTCTTACCGAAGTCTTGGTCAATATCTGATAACATCTTCATGTTTTCAACGCCTTCAGCTGCACACCAATGTGATTGTTCTTCAACAGTATTTTTTGAGATAGTCACAAAATTGATTTCGCTATGTCCGCCAACTTCTGTATTGAAGTGTTTTGTTTGAATACTGCAGACACGAGTGTTAATGTCAGGGACAACACTGATAAGAAGTGGTTTGTCTAGTAAACTGTCGAGATTGACCTTATTGCCATCCTTGTCGAGTGCAGTGAAGTCGGGGAACTTGTCACCTACAGATAGTGGAGTGCCAATAGTAGTAACTGTGTTACCTTTGAATTCTAGATCCATAAAAATTCACACCTTTCCGATAGTTTCCGTGTTAATGATTCCATTATAGTTTAAAATGGATTGAAGTCCTAAGAATAAGATTGAAGGTATTGTTTTGGGGAAAAACCTAATTTATAAGCGCAGATCGATTCGCTCATTCAGTGACGAAGAAGTATCTGATAGTTTAATAGAAGAAATAATTAAAGATGCCAGCCACGCTCCATCATGGCAGAACTCTCAACCTTGGCATGTTTATGTTGCTAAAGATGGAGTTCTAGATCGAATCAAAGCATCATATAAAAGTGCACATAAAAATAATTTACCAAGTGAACCTGACTTGACGACACCGCATCGGGCTGATCGCTCTGAATTGTCATTGGCTAATATTGACCGTTGGAGTGACGCGGTTAAAAATGCTGTTGGAGATGAAGGTACGAGTGATCCAGAGTTTCAAGAAGCTAGAACTGATTTGTACCACGCACCAGCGATTGCGTTCTTGACTGCTAGTAATAAGGCAAGTGAATTCACGCTCTTTGACCTAGGTTCTTTTGGACAAACCTTGATGCTTTCGGCAGCAAGTTGGGGGATCGGGACCATACCAGCTTATAGTTTGGTAGCTTATCCTGATATTTTGAAAAAAGAATTACTGATACCTGATAATCAAGAGCTAGTTGTCGGTATTGCAATGGGCTATCCTGACGATAGCAAGTTGAATTGTATCAAGACTGACCGTACCAGTGTTGATAATATATTGGATATACGAAAATAAGCGACTGGGAAATTTTCCCAATCGCTTATTTCTATTCCAACATCTTCTTAATAACCGGAATCTTACCAAGTTCACCAATTTTATCACTCGGTACAACAACTGTATTAGTAGGAGAGTTAGCTAGTTCTTTAAAAGCTTCAATACTTTGGTTCTCAAAGTATCCATCTTTTGCTTCGTCAAGGATCTTATTCATTTGAGAAATACGATAATTTTCAGCGTCAGCACGTGTGCGTGTAGCCTTGGCTTGTGCTTCAGCAGTCGCAATCAAAGCATCGTTCTTAGCTTTGGTCGTGAGTTCAATACTTTTAGCTTCACCTTCAGCTTTAGCAATGGCGGCAATACGCTCACGATCGGCCTTTAATTGTTTATCCATTGAATCTTGAATTGAGGTCGATGGCTTCAATTCGTCAATATTGATACGATCAACGTTGATACCATAGGTATTAGTTAAATCACCAATGGCCGAAGCTAGTTCTTGGTTGATTTTTGAAGTGGAGCCGAGAGCTTCATTCAAATCCATTCTACCTATAATATCACGCAAGTGACCACGAACGAGTTGCGACATTGACTCTATGGAGTCTGTATTTTCGTATTTATACTTCACAGCATCGGTTGTGTGATAATTTAACGTCAAACTAGCACGAACTTCAGCGTTATCCTTAGTGATAATTGAATAGTCAGGAAGACGTAATGGGTTCATCGCCAAGCTGACTGAATAAATTCTTTCTATTATAGGTACATAGAAGTGCAGACCGGCGTCAACACTGTGGTGGTATTTACCCAGTAATTCCACCAGACCCTTATGATTTTGATGAACAATTTTTATCCCAAACATGATTTAATCCATCCTTTGTTATTTTATTAATTGCAAGGTGAGGATATTACCAGTTGCTCCAAGGATTGTATATAAACCTGTAGGATCAACTGGAGTGGAGTCAGCGATAATGTAGCGATAGTAAATACCGCTGACACTGACTAATCCACTGTCCGTTAGAATTTCGCTTCCTTTGATTGTTTGTCCTACAAATTGGCGATTCTCGAAGGTTGTTTCTTTTGTGTTCTGTTTCAAAAGATGCACAATATACTTATTGACACTTCGATTATCAGCCTCAGCCTTTTCGGCAACTTTTTGGTAGAGCTCCTCATCCAATCTTAGTAAGAATTTTTTCTCTGCCATATCTTTATGATATCATCTTGATATGATTAGTGTTAACAAAATTAATTAATTGAGGAAGATCAGATGCATTTAGTTGGGAATAAGATAATAATACGTAATTTTCAAGAAGGTGATTTCGATTCCTTCTATAGATTAGTTAAGAACAAACGTAATCATGAACTGTCAGGAATGGAATATTCCGAGGATATCAATGAAGCTCAGCATATTTTTGATCGGTATTTGAAACTAGAAACTTCTTATTGTATAGCGTTGAAAGATAACTCATTAATGGTAGGGATTATTGAGCTCAATGAACGTGGTATGACGAGTGGTTTGGAGTTGACCAGAGAACTCGGCTTTATAATAGAAGAAAAATATCGTCATCAGCACATTGCAAATGAGGCAGTTGAGTTGATGATCAAATATAGTTTTGATGAATTAAAGCTGACAGAATTGTGGGCAGCGGCCGAAAAGCACAATATTGCCCCACAAAAACTACTTGTCAAACAAAATTTCAAATATGTTTATGAAGCAAACCAGGATTTTAGCATATTGGACAATACCGATAATCTAATCGAGTACTACTTACTCAAACGGTAGTGTCACTTCTTGTAAGAAATTCTTAACAAATCCGAACTTGCTGGGAAGAAATAGATGATAAACTAGTAGTCGGTAAGGAGATAATAGACTGATTTTGATGAGAGGTTTTTCGATATGAAAAAAAGACAAAGAACTAGTAAAAGTCTTTCATTGAAAAAGCGAATAGTCGGTTATTTTGCAATTGCCGTAATTGTTCTAGGAGTTGTTGGTGGCTTTGGCGTTAACCACGTTATCGCTGAGTCTACTAATAGCTCCGGGGGCGTAGCTAGATCTGAAGCCGTTGTTGCCAACACTGATGATTCATTGGATGGTGGCGGTGGTTCTAATGCTAATGTGCTAGTAAACAGTGATAACACCGGAGAAAACACAGGATCTACAGCAACTAAAGATGTAGATTATACCCCATCGGTAAATGTAAATAACATGTCATCTTATCCGCAAACGGGAGATGCGCATGAGTATGGATATGTTATTATGGGCTTTTCAATTCTGATTGGTCTGTTCGCTTTTTATATGAAGAAGATCCACCGTTTCACAACTGATTAAGGGTTACAAAAAAGTTCAGATTTCGAAAATTCACTTTACAGAATATGAAGTGTACGCAACGGAAAATCTGATAACATAGTAACCGTAATCAAGAAGAACTTAAAAAAATAATTTTTCT
>NZ_RHOP01000003.1 GCF_003946575.1 Companilactobacillus jidongensis
GTAATTGGTACTCCTACTGATGTCACTGTCTCTGCTCCTGGTTATAAGGACGCTACTGTCAAAGCTATTGTTTCTAAAGATGCAGACGGTAACTACTCTGTTACTTACACTAACCCTGATGGAACCATCATCAATAGCGATACACCACTTACCTTAACAAAAAAGCCATCATCTGGTGGTGGCTCAGTAGTCACAAATCCTGACGAAGGTGTGATTGAACACAAGGTTCAAACAATTGCGACATACTCTGACAAACCTGACGTTGAGATTTATCAACTTGGTTCAGACAACAAGATGTCACAAATTTCCAATCGTGCTCTAAAGACTGCTTCTAACTGGTACAGCGATGCTACTATCACTGTCGATGGTGTAAGTTATTACCGTGTTGCTACAAATGAATGGGCAAAGGTCAGCCAAGCTTATCCATATCAAGCACTCAACTTACATATCAGAACTTATGACGATTCTGAAAAGGCTCTTTACAAAGCTGAAAACATCGTTATCAGCAATGAGACTCTTGCTCCAAGCAGCAGTTGGATGACTGATCGTGAAACTTATGTCATCAACAACACTAAGTACTATCGTGTTGCTACAAATAAATTTGTCAGTGCTGACGATGTCTATGTCTACTCACCAGTAAACATGGTCGTAACGACTCACGCTGATGCATACACAACTGTTTATACTGCCAAAGGTGTAGCTATTAAGAGCAGATCACTACTTAACAATAGTAGTTGGAAGACTGATAGTATTACATATATCAATGGCGACAAGTATTACCGTGTTGCTACAAACGAATTTGTTAAAGCTAGCGATGTTGATGTTAATAATATGATTTAATCAATGAAGTACCATACAATTTTTAGATTGTATGGTACTTTTTTATTTCCAAAGAACAATCATCTATTGAACTTGAAAAAAAGTAATTCTCAATTTTTTTAAAGATAAAAATACGGATAAGCAAATTCATTCGGAGGTACAGAAATATTTATCAGCCGTGAAAGCAAGACGAGCTTGGAGATTTGCGAAGCAAAGCTTCAAGTCGAGGCTCGAGACCTTGGCTCGAGCCGGTCCCACGGCAGATGAATATTTCTGTATCGGAGAACCTCAAAAAAAGGAACGGCAAAATTAATTGCCGTTCCTTTTCACATATTCTATTCTTGAAATTGACTGTTATACATATTAGCGTAGAAGCCATTTTCTTTCATCAGTTCATTATGATCACCACGTTCGATGATTTCACCATCTTTGACAACCAAGATCACATCAGCATTCTTAATTGTCGATAATCTATGGGCAATAACGAATGAGGTTCTGCCTTTTGTCAATAAGTCCATTGCTTTTTGAATCTGCTCTTCAGTTCTAGTATCAACTGAACTAGTTGCTTCATCAAGTATCAACATTGGTGCATTTCTGATCAATGCTCTAGCAATGGTCAACAATTGTTTCTGGCCAACTGACAAGCTGACTGAATCATCGAGAACTGTATCGAAACCGTTTGGTAATGTATCAATGAAGTGATCAATTCCTACCGCCTCACAAGCTTTTCTAATCTGTTCTTCAGTTACATTAGGTTGATTGTAAACTAAGTTGTTTTTAACCGTATCATCAAACAACCAAGCATCCTGCAAGACCATATCGAATTGATTACGAACTTCTGAACGTTTCATATCAGTAATATCGACACCGTCAATTTTGATAGTTCCACTATTAAGATCGTAGAATCTCATCAGCAAGTTGACTGTCGTTGTTTTACCAGATCCAGTTGGACCGACAATAGCAATCTTTTGACCGGGTTTAGCGTGCATCGTGAAGTTCTTGAGAATTTTTTGACCAGGTAAATATCCGAATTCAACGTTATCGAATTCAACATCCCCAGTAGTTTTGGCCAATTTATCTGACTTATCTGTGTCATCAACTTCTTCAGGTTCCTTCAAGAATCCGAAGACACGTTTCATTGCGGCTGAAGCTGTCTGCAAACTGGAGAATGCTTGAGCAATTTGTGATAGTGGTTGTGAGAACAAACGTACATAGATCATAAAGGCAACGATGGTACCCATACTCATGTTACCGTTGATCGCCATCACACCACCAACGATGCAGACCATTACGTAACCGAAGTTACCAATGAAGCCCATCAATGGCTGCATGATACCAGACATGAATTGTGACTTCCAAACAGCGTCGTAAAGATGATTGTTCATTTGATCAAAGTCAGTCTTGGCTTTGTCAGTATAATTATAAGTTTTAACAACATCATGACCTGAGTAGATTTCCTCAGTGTAACTGGAAATATCAGCCAGACGACTCTGTTGCGCGTTGAAGAATCTTTGTGACTTAGACATGAGGATCAAGGTTCCAATGAAACCGGCTAGAACTGAAACAATAGCCGTAATACTCATGGGAATATTTGTTATGAGCATCATTATGACAACGCCGACAAACAAAGTAACAGAAGAGATCAATGTTCCTAAACTTTGATTTAATGACTGACCCATGGTATCCAAGTCATTGGTAACACGACTCAATGTATCACCTTCGTTGTGGATATCGAAGTAGTTGAGTGGTAGTTTATTGATTTTAGTAGTAATTTTAGTTCTTAATTTCTGAGTAAACTTCTGTGTCACGGTTGCCATGATGAATCCCTGTCCATAGGACATAGCAGCCCCGACAGCGTAGATTATTCCCAGGATAATGACAATTTTCATAACTTGAGCGACATCAATTCCTTTGACTAATCCATTTGTGATCAAGTCAGTAATCTTACTCAACTGACTTGGACCAACGATTGAGGCAACACTACCCAAAACGGCAAATATTACCGCGATCAGAACTGGTCCAATATATGACCGTCCGTATTCAACAACGCCGTCTTTGATACTGACGTCTCTAGTATTAGCTCTGCGCATTAGGCAAGTTCCTCCTTTGATAATTGTGAATAAGCAATTTGTTGATAAACTTCATTATTCTTAAGTAAGTCTTCGTGTGTACCTTGACCAACAACTTGGCCTTTATCTAGAACAATAATCTCATCAGCATCAATAATTGTGCTGATACGTTGTGCCACAATAACTTTGGTGGTTGTCGCAGCTTTTTGTTTCAATGTATCACGTAATTTTTTGTCAGTTTCATAATCCAAAGCTGAGAATGAATCATCGAATAATAATATTTCTGGTTTTCTGGCAATAGCACGAGCAATTGCCAATCGTTGTTTTTGTCCACCGGAGAAATTATCACCGTGTTGAGCAACGATTGAAGCTAATTGTTGCTCTTTCTCTTCCACGAAGTCCTTCGATTGCGCAGTATCCAAAGCATCGAAGGCTTCGTTATCAGACAATTGACCTGACTTATTAGTACTTTGTCCGAAGTCGATATTGCTCTTGATATCGCCACTGAATAGAACAGCTTTCTGCGGAATGTATCCGATGCGATTATTCAGATCATCTTGTGCGTAATCTCTGACATCAACATTATCTACTAGGACTTGTCCACTAGTAGTATCGTATAATCTCGGAATCAGCTTCAGGGCTGAACTCTTACCACTACCAGTTGATCCGATAACTGCGAATGTTTGACCCTGTTTTGCTTTGAACGAAAGATTCTCAACAGCTGGTTTCTCAGCACCAGGATATTTGAAAGTAACGTTCTTGAATTCTAGTTCACCTTCAGTTTCAGGAGCAGTTACTGTTTTTTGATCGAATTTAATTGAAGGATTGATCGACAATACTTCATTGATTCTTCCAGCAGATACTGTTACACGTGGTAACAAAATAAAAATCATCGAGAGCAACAAGAATCCTAAAATAACTTGCATAGCATATGATGAGAAGACGATCATGTCACTGAACAAGGTTAATCTCTGCATGCCGACTGCTTGGTTGATTAGAATTGCACCAATTCCATAGACGGCTAGTGTTAAGGCACTAGAAATGAAAGTCATTCCTGGATTCATCAAAGCTAAGAAACGATAAGCAAACAAGTTAGTTCCTGTTAAATCATCATTAGCTTTGTTGAATTTTTTGTTTTGGTAATCTTCAGCATTGTAAGCATGAACTACACGAATACCTGACAAGTTCTCTTGTGTAACCAGATTCAATCTATCTGTCAAACTCTGAACCATCTTGAATTTTGGTTGAACCTTCGTCAAGATCAACGTTAGCATCAAGCATAATAGAACAACGGCGACAGCTGTGGCAGTTGTCCATTCCCACCCTTTTCCAGCAATCTTAGTGATCGCCCAAACGGCAGTGATCGGTGCCTTGATGATGACTTGTAGACCCATGGCAACGAATTGTTGGATCTGAGTAATATCATTAGTTGAACGTGTCAACAAACTTGAAACAGAAAAATTCTTAATGTCTTGAGTCGAATAATCCATAACTTGATTGAAGACATCTTTTCTAACACGGGCGGAAAAACCACCAGCGATTTTAGCAACGAAGTAACCTGTCACAACGGCCGCTAACACACTGGCAATTGAACAAAGAATCATCATCGCACCAGGTTGTAATATTTGGCTGACGGTTGTACCTTTGGTCTCAATTCTCTGCGTGATAGTTGACATGTAGCCCGGGATACTCAATTCTAACCAAACTTGAATGACGATGAAAAATGTACTGATCGCCATCATGCCATATTCTTTTTTATTCATTCTTTTTAGTAACTTAAACATTGGCAACTCCTTCTCTTATATGGGTTCGCATGCGAACTATATGTTTAAAAATAAAATGCTATTCAGCATTGTTAGAAATTTTATTTAAAACTTCAAAAAATTTATTCATATCTTCATCAGAAATATCTGCTCTCAGTGAGTTTTCTGCTTCTGTCGCAGCTGCACTGACCTGTTGCATCTTTTCTCTAGCCTGTTGCGTCAGCATCAGACGTTTGTAGCGTGCATCCCGACTGGAGGGAGAGGTTTCGATGATTCCATTCTTGACCATACGCTTCACTAACCCGCTGGCTGTTGATTTACTGATCGACATTGCATGTTCAAGATCTCTTTGAAATATTTCTTCACCATCGTTCATGGCGATATACCCAGCGGACATACCTTGTAACTTGGATATATGGCCAGCGTCATGATCAAATAACGGGTATTGTGACTTAACATAACGGTCTATTTTCAGAGAGACACCTCTGATTTGAAACATGATCGTTTTTCTTGGATCAATCATGATTGCTTCCTCCTATTCGTTCGTATGCGAACTATATTACTTTCTTTTAAATCCGAAGTCAACAAAAAAACGAAACTTTTTCAAGTTTCGTTTAATTTTTCTGAAAATATTTTAAAGTTTGACTATACCGACACCCACTAATCCGGGTCCAGTGTGGACTCCAAGTGCTGGTCCGACTTGTCCGAAGAATTGTTTGGTACCATGAATGCCATTCTCATCAAGCAATTTGACCATACGCTGACCCATTTCTTCATCAGCACCGTGGCCAACTGCCAATAGATAATCCTTATGATCACCGATGAAATCCTTAGCCAGGTCAAGCATTAATCTCTGGCCTTTTTTCATACCACGTGCTTTGGCAGCAGTAGTATAAATACCTTCGCGGTTACATGTAATTATCGGTGCCAATTTTAACATGCTACCGACAACTGAGGTAACCAATCCAATACGACCACCAGCACGCAAATACTCAAGTGTTGGAATACAGAAGTAAACCACCGTGTTCTCAATCATTTTAGCAACGCCAGCAATAACTTCTGAGTAACTTTTACCTGCATCAACCAAGTCCTTTGCTCCAACTGCAATAAGTCCGGCAGCTACAGCAACTTGCTTCGTATCAAATGCGGTGAAAGTAAATCTATCGTCGTCTTCTAGTAATACTTTTAAAAAATTATAAGTACCGCTCAAACCGGATGAAACTGAGATCGCTACTATATGATCATAGCCGTCAGCAGCAATTTCATCCAAAGTCTGATTGATGCTTTCACCTGAAGGTAGGGATGTCTTAGGAATTTCTTTGTCTAATCCATCATAAACCTCAACTGCAGTAATATCTTTTCTGTCTAAATATGTTTTGTCTTTATAAATAATTTGCATTGGTAATTCATAGATTCCTGACTTCTCTAGGTACTCCTCAGGGATATCACAGCAGGAATCAACCAATATAGCAATACGTTCTGTCATTTCTCTTTACTCTTTTCTTTCGAGCCGTCGCTATCACTTAGCATCAATATCTTCTTTGTCACCCACTTGGATGCAAATGACATTGTTACCATCTCAACCATCAAATACGCTGAAGAATTATTGCCTTCAGACAATTTTTGATCTTCCGTCCGATGATTGATCAATTTCAAAGCATTCTCTTGCTTGGCACAGAAGAAATCAAAAGCATTGTCAATGCCGCCATTGAGCTTAGTCATGAGTTCAATACCTTCTTCGATCTCACTGATCGAAACAACTTGCTTCAAAAAAGTAATAGCAATTAAATATGCCAAATGTTCTCTGGTATATCTCTTTTTAATCGGATGTGGTAGAAGTCCGTTCTTCACATAATTGTTGACCATTGATGTAGTAACGATCGGCCCATCATCTAACCAAATGGGACCTAAGTACTTATCTATCAACGTCAACAACTGATCTCGATACA
This sequence comes from Companilactobacillus jidongensis, assembly GCF_003946575.1. GTDB lineage: Bacteria > Bacillota > Bacilli > Lactobacillales > Lactobacillaceae > Companilactobacillus > Companilactobacillus jidongensis. The sequence continues at coordinate 6,601 of NZ_RHOP01000003.1, forward strand.
AATCCAATTCTGGTAGATCAGACCAGCGTGGTAACTTGAATTCCTCTAAATTATCTAACCATTCTTGCAATTCATCCATTAAAAAGCACCTCTTTATGATTACTAATACAATTTATCATAATATGGAATACTATTCAATCTAGTTTTTAAAACTAGATAAAAATAATAATAAAAAATCCACCAAAAAAATTTGATAATTTCATTGGTGGATTTATTTTTGGAAAACTATATCATAGTCTTTTGTATAAACTTATTTAATTTAGAAACGATTGTATCAACATCCAAATTTTGACCTTCAAATTTATAAACAATCTTTTTATTATTCATTAACACCATTGTAGGTAATCTTGAAATATGCCAAGCAGCCTCTATGAATGGATTCGTATCCACATTGATTTTGACAAAATTAATCTCTTTAGATAATTTGACCTCTAGTTGATGAAATAAAATCATTTGTGTTGCACAGATTTCTCCAGCAGTACAAAAATCCGTAGTTAGAATCGCAAGTACTAACTTTGAAGAATCTTTTAGTTCCAAAATATCTTCATTCATTTTACTTGTCATTAACTAATCAATCAGATTTCTAATTTTATATTTAAGTGCTGGAAATGCCGGAATAAATTTATTTCTAATATCATTTTTTGTGAGTCCTAAGCCAATAATATCCACAAAATTATTTACATCATCGGCGGCCGTTTGACTGACTTCGGATACACCAACCAACTTATTTTCACTATTATAAATAAGCGATAGTCGTGCGCTCATATCATTCGTTCCAGAGTATACATGTTCCATCGATGCCAAATCATAATCTTTTACGCTATATGAATTATCTTTAAGAGCGGCTTCTAAAGAAACACCAGCCTGTGCTACTTGAGGAAATGTGAATGCAGCGTTAGCAATAACAGGATATACTATTTTTTTATCAGTTTTTCCAATCAAATAATTTCCAAGATACTCTCCTTCAAAATGAGCCGTAGGTGTCAATTTAGGAACATTCTTTTTTATTACATCACCAAGAGCATAGACACCCTCTACTGATGTTTCTAAATTTTCATCTACAATGATTCCCTGTCGATCGTATTCTATACCAATGGCATCCAAGTTCAATTTTTCAATATTAGGAATTCTTCCACTCGCATCTACAACAACATCTGCATCTAATTCTAACCCTTGCTGAGAAATAACTTTGTATCCATTAGACATTTTTTTTATTTCACTAACTGAATTATTTAAATAAAATTGTATTCCCATTGATTGCATTTCATTCATCACAATATCGACGTGTTCTTTGCTGAATGCTTTTAGTGGTCTATCAGCAAATTCAATTACATCGACTTTTGAGCCAGCAGCTCTCAAAATGGTTGCCAATTCCATACTTACAAATCCACCACCAATAAAAACAACATGCTCAGGCAATTCTTCAAGGTCAAAAACGTCATTACTATTCAAGGCATACTCGTTTCCAACGATGGGAAGTTTGTTTGGACGTTGTCCGGTTGCAATAATAATTTTATCAGATTGATATTTTTGATCATTAACCATTACTGTATGGGCATCGACAAAGCTTGCTGTCCCCTGTAAAGTATCTGCACCCAATTCTTGAAATGAAGTGGCTGAATCGTTGGGGAAAGAATTAAATACCTCCTTTTTCCGTTGAATCAACTGTTTCCAATCAATAGTTGCTGGATTTTTAATTCCTAAACCCTTCAATTTTTGTGAGATCAATACGGATGTAACTGTTCCTTCCAAAAATATTTTTGGCTCACAACCAAAGTTTGGACAGATTCCGCCAAACTTTTCATTTTCAATAATTAACGTCTTTTTAGTTCCGTCTTGTAATTTTGGAACCATTTTATACGCTGAGGGTCCGCTACCAATAACAATATAATCATACTTTTTCATTTTTATTTCCTCTTTAATTTATATATTAAAATCTTTTATAACATTCAATTGATTGATTGAATGTTATAAACTTAGCATACTTCATTTAATCCGTCAAACAACTAAATTGAATAAATAAAAAAGGAACCCCTACTTTTTAAAAAGGTTCTATACTTTCTGGTATTGATGAATAATCAATACCAGTTTTTTTGTACTCTTTTAAAACAAAAAGAACATCACT
>NZ_RHOP01000030.1 GCF_003946575.1 Companilactobacillus jidongensis
TGTGCATAAAAATAGGCATCCTCAACGAGGATGCCCAAGGCTCAAAATCATTCATCAATACTATTTGACAAAGAACCAAAAAAAGGCTCAGATTTTTAATCTGAGTCAATAAATAATTTATTTTGAAGTTTTTTCTAGATATTTCAATGCATCATCAAGGTTCTTAACGGGAACTACCTTCATTTTTGTATGAATCTTCTTAGCTGCTCGTTTAGCCAAATTATAGTTATTAACGTAGGTTGGGTCATACTTCTTAATCAACTTAGTTACTGGATCATCTGGCGCAAAGAATACTGTAGCTCCTTCTGATGAGGCTGCATAGACCTTTTTCTCAATTCCGCCAATTGGCCCAACGGTTCCATCTGGTGCAATCGTACCCGTACCAGCAATTGTACGACCATTCTTCAAATCCTTATTAGTAATCTGTGAATAGACTTGCAATGTAAACATTAATCCAGCGGACGGACCACCGATATCTCCAGCGTTAATCTTAGTAGGGGGATTACCCTTCGCCTCTGTATTGTCAGTTAAAGTAATTCCTAGTCCATAGCGTTTAGTTTGCTTTAATTTTACTAGTCCAGCACTTGTAGATTTTTGTTTGCCATCCCTCAAAAAATTAATTTTAATTGTTGAGGACTTCTTCTGCTTTTTTACATATTTGATAAATTGATCGGCATTCTTAAATTTATAACCGTTAATAGAAGTAATAGTGTCCCCAACATCAAGTTTGCCTTTGAACTTAGAATTATCCATAACATCCATGACATAAACACCCAAATACTTCTTAGTAAATGGTTTACCAGCAGCTGAATACGCCGCTTGAATGGCACTGTTCTGAGCCGATTTCATATAATACTTTTGAACTTGAAAGTACTGTTGACTATTTTCATCGCCCATCAAATCTTCTTTTGAGTAAATAGTCTCAAAATCATTTCCCATTGACTTCAGCATTGTAAATAAAGATCCGGGAACAATCCCAACTGTTGTCAGTAAGAAGTCGCCCTTTTTCTTATCATGTTTTCCATCTACTTTCACAAATTGTGAAGTGGATTCTGCACTACCAGGGACTTCTAAGTAATACCCGGTTGGCATTACGAAAAAAGCAACTACCATGACAAAAATAAAAATACCACCAATTATCTTGTTTCTGGTTTTATTAAATTTCAATTGACTTAATCCTTCCGCAATCGTTTTGTCAATTCAGTTGCTACTGCTTTTGGCACTAAATTGGAAATATTTCCATTAAATTTTGCAACTTCTTTTATCATTGATGATGATATATTAGCATACTTTGAGTCAGCTAATAAAAAGATAGTCTCAATATCATCATCCAAAGTTTTATTAACCGCAGCAATCCCGGCTTCATAAAAAAAGTCATCACCACTACGCATAGATCTAACCAAAAAATTAGCATGATACTCGTTTGCTAATTTAGTTGTCAATTGGCCATTACCGTCAATGACCTCAACATTAGTAAGATCTTGTATTTCATCTTCAATGAACTGTTTTTTTTCTTCATAGCTAAACATATAGTTCTTTGAAGTATTAGTCATTGTTGCAACGATCAACTTATCAAACAATTTGGATGAACGGCGAATGATGTCTAAATGGCCGTTTGTGACTGGATCGAAACTTCCAGCATAAATTCCCACTCTTTCTGTCATATTAGCCTCCAAATCTGTACAAAGCGACTTTTGTATCTTTGTAATTCTTTTCTTTAATCAAGCTGACCTTATCAAAATCGCTCAAATCAACATTATAATCAGTTTCATCAACGATGATAGCATCTTCACTCAATAAATTATTTTCAACCATATCTTTGATTATTTGCTCGGTTATCTTCATACGATATGGTGGATCCAAAAATACTAAATCAAACTGAACGCTATCTTCAGCAAATTTTTTCAGTGCTTCCGTTGCAGCAGACTTAGTTATAACAAACTGTTCCTCACTATGAGTCTTTTCAACATTTTCCTTGATAGTATTGATTGCTTTATAAGCCTTATCAACCAAATAACCTTTCTCATAGCCTCTAGACACAGCTTCAATACCGAGACTACCTGTACCGGCAAAAAGATCTAAGGCATTGCCATAATTCATATATGTCGAAATCATACTAAAAACAGCCTCTTTAACCTTAGCTGAAGTTGGTCTTGTGTTATTTCCGGGAACGGGTTTGAGATTCAAACCACCGAATTTTCCAGATACTACTTTCATCTAACAATTACTCCTCTGAATTATCTCTTTTATCTGCATCACTTTTAAGGACAAAATGTTCATCTAATTCTTTACGATGAGCCATTGTAACTCGTTTAACATAGTTTTTTGAAATCAATTCTTTTTTTACTTCAGCTGCACGACTAGCATTAACGTAAATCAAAATATATTTCATTTTTGGAGAAACATAATGAACTGTGCCAAAATGCTGAAGTTTCTTTTTCCACTTCATTGAGTAGACCCAGACATACATTGCCTGACGTTCCACTTTTTTATACATAAAATCACCTTTGTTCTTCTTTATTAAATAATTCAGTTGCTTCTAAGTTCATTACAATCCCCATTGCCGCTGACAATATCAGTAAACTTGATCCACCATAACTAATAAATGGCAAAGTAACACCAGTCAAGGGTATCAATCCTAACAAACCACCAACGTTTAATACTGTCTGAGCCATGAGCATCACGGCAACACCATAATATACTAGTGAGTGATAAGTATTTTTAGTTCTAATTCCCAACAAGATTATTCTCATAACAATCAATGCCAATAATCCTAAAACTACTAAGTCACCCATAAGTCCTAATTCTTCACTAATTATTGCCAAAATAAAATCAGTATGTGGTTCAGGTAAATAACCACGTTTCTGGATACTGTTACCTAATCCAACTCCAAACAATCCACCATTACTTATAGCATAGAATGAATTAACCAACTGATTACCAGCCGTCTGCTCCAATTTGAATGGATGCATCATTGCCATAAAACGCTGAAACTGATACGTTTTAGCAATCGATGCCGGTTGAACTTTTATAATAAAGGTTACTACAGCTGAAACAAGTATGATTAACGACGTATTCAATGTTGCGATAAATCTCCCTGGTATTGAAGACGAAGAAACTAACACCAAAGTAATCAAACTCAATATTGCTGCACCACCAAAGTCAGGTTGAAGCAAAACAAGTAAAATCACAACAATTACGGTCAAAATTGGAACCTGTATTTCTTTCCAAACTGTCTTAAATGATTGTTTATCTAATAGCTTGGCTTCCTTGTTCGTCAAGACTAGCGCTAAATACAAAATTAAGGCTATCTTAGCCATTTCCAGCGGCTGATAATTAAATGGTCCTATCGGGATCCAGGCCGAAGCACCATTGACCTTACTGCTTGGGTGAAGTTTTCCAACCACGACTAAACCTACTAGTGGTAAAACCACCAGAATGGCCATGATCAATCCAAGCACACCCTGATTCTTTAGGACTCGTTCTTTTAGCATGAAAAAAAGAAAGCAAAAGAACAATCCAAAACCTGCAAATATAGCCTGCTTAATTAAATATTGATTTGAACTCCCACCTGTCGACATAGCATTATAAAAGCTGGCAGAGTATACCATAACAACGCCAATACCTAGAAGGAGAATATATGGAATCAAAATCCATAAATCTATTTTCCTTAATTTTTTCACATTCTTACTCCTAAAATCTAATACTAAGATTATACCACTGATGAAATTACAGATGTGAAAAACGAATGGTACTAAAAAAGCTGCCCGATCCGATTGGATTTGGCAGCCTTTTAATTTGCTATTTATAAATTAGAGGTCTCAGATATACTTTATCCAAAACGCGCTTTAACACGCTCTAAGCCTTCTTAGACATCTTTCTTTGCTTATCATACTTCTTACGTTCATTTGTGCTTAGAATTTTCTTACGTAATCTAACGCTCTTAGGTGTTACTTCACAAAGTTCGTCATCGTTTAAGAATTCGATTGATTGTTCTAGTGACATTTCCTTAGGAGTCTTGATTGCAGCAGCGTGATCTTTACCAGAAGCACGAGTATTTGTAAGGTTCTTACCCTTTGTAACAGTAACAGCGATATCTTGATCACGGTTACTTTCACCAACAACCATACCCTCGTATACTTCAACACCAGCACCGATGAACAATTGTCCACGGTCTTCTACTGATTGCAAACTATAAGTAGTTGATGGACCTTGGTTAATTGAAACCAAAGCACCAGTTCTTCTACCTGGTTCCCAGTTCTTAACTACTGGCTTGTATTCTTCGAATGTGTGGTTCATGATACCATAACCACCAGTCATTGATAGGAACTCTGTTGAGTAACCGATCAAACCACGTGAAGGTGCTGAGAAGATCAAACGAGTTTGACCATTTCCAGTACTTTCCATGTTCTTCATATCACCTTTTCTTTGTGACATTGAGTCAATAACTGAACCAACGTATTGATCAGGTGTATCGATTGTAACTTCCTCATATGGTTCACTGTTTACGCCATTAACATTCTTGTAGATAACTTCTGGACGAGATAGTTGTAATTCGAAGCCTTCACGTCTCATTTCTTCAACAAGGATTGACAAGTGAAGTTCACCACGTCCTGAAACCATCCAAGCACCAGCTTGATCAGTATCTTCAACTTTTAGTGAAACATCAGTATGTAGTTGTCTTCTTAAACGTTCATTGATCTTTCTAGCAGTAACTTCTGTACCTTCACGACCAGCGAAAGGTGAGTTATTTTGTAGGAACATCATTTGTAGTGTAGGTTCATCGATACGTAGCAATGGTAGAGCTTCTTCGTGATCAACTGGACATACAGTTTCACCAACGTAGATATCTTCCATACCAGAAACAGCGATTAGGTCTCCGGCTTTTGCTTCTTGGACTTCAACACGATCTAGACCCATGAAACCAAAGATCTTAGTAACACGGAAGTTCTTAGTTGAACCATCAAGCTTCATAACAGTAACGTTATCGCCGATTCTGATTGTTCCACGGAATACACGTCCAATACCGATACGACCAACATAATCGTTGTAGTCTAATAGAGCAACTTGGAATTGTAGAGGCTCATCTGAGTTATCGATAGGAGCAGGAATTGTCTTAAGGATAGTATCGAACAATGGATCCATAGTGTGTTCTTGCTTAGCAGGATCTGAATCGTAACTTGATGTTCCGTTGATAGCTGAAGCATAGATAACTGGGAAGTCTAATTGTGAATCGTCGGCACCTAATTCGATGAACAATTCAAGAACTTCGTCAACAACTTCTTCAGGACGAGCACCTGGTCTATCAATCTTGTTGATAACAACGATTGGTGTAAGGTGTTGTTCCAAGGCCTTCTTCAAAACAAAACGTGTTTGTGGCATTGTTCCTTCATATGCATCAACAACAAGTAGAACACCATCAACCATCTTCATGATACGTTCAACTTCACCACCGAAGTCAGCGTGTCCTGGTGTATCCAAAATATTGATCTTCTTACCGTCATAATCAACAGCAGTATTCTTTGAAAGGATTGTGATACCACGTTCCTTTTCGATTGCATTAGTATCCATAGCACGATCTTGGATTTGGTAATGTTCATCTAATGTATCTGATTGCTTTAGCATTTCATTAACTAAGGTAGTCTTACCGTGGTCAACGTGGGCAATAATGGCAATATTTCTAATATCTTCTCTTCTTTTTTCAGTCAAAGTATTTCTTCCTTCCATAAACGACAATAATAATCACTTGCAATAAAAAAACTGTGATTGTAATTCACAGTTCAGTCACAATTTTTAACCGTCTTAAGCACTTCAGAAACAACGTTCTGGGTGCCAGCTATTACGACTTGTGATTTTAGCATATTTACAGGGGTATCGTCAACACTTGCGACCCTCAAACCTGCACCTTCACACAATACTCGCCCAGCTGCTAAATCCCACGGAGCCAAATATGACATGTACATTACTTCTTTACCTAATAATAAATGTTCAAATATAATTCCCGCACTACCGTACACTCTAAGGCCACTACTATTCTTAACAACCTCTTGAGTATTAAGATAATTATTAAGTGCCATTGGTGCACTTATATCAATTAATCCATCAATTAATGCTTTATTCTCTGGTAAATTTATTTTTTCGTTATCACAAAAAATTCCATAATTTGGTCCACCATGAAAAATTTTTTTACGCATAACATCAATGATTCCACCAATAAATGGTTCCCCATCCAAATAAACACCGATCATAGATGCAAAATCATCCCCACGCTTAACAAAATTCATTGTCCCGTCGATTGGATCAACGAAAAAGACTAAACCATCCATCGATTGAACGTCGTCGCCAAAACCTTCCTCACTAACAATGGTCGCTTCTGGATATGCTTCTTTTATCATCGAAACAACAAATTGTTCAGTAGACTTATCAAAATTGGTTACCAAATCATTGCGATTTTTTTTAGTATCAACTAATTTATTCTTGGTTGTATCAATAATCAGACTGCGTCCAACTTCACTTAATACATTAACAACAAATTCATCTATTCCTTTAGTTGTTATTTCCATCATAAATCCTGACTTTCCCATTATTCTTAGTTTTTTGACTCTGTTTAAACACTTGGTAGATCGAATATCCTGATTCAAATTCAAAATCTTTATCTAATTGCTTTTGTTCCATTTTCATGGGTACTACTTGCTGAAAGGCTCGATACTTCTGTAAGAAATCCTCTTGCTTGATTCCATGCTCATAAGCCGTCTCGACCGCATTATACAATGCGATAACTTTGACGATTTCATCCTGATTCCAGTCACTATTCAATGGATAGCTGTAATTTTCTTGCATTAGTATTTTTCCCCTTCACCAATAAATCTTTTCAATACCTCCACTATATCAAAAAAAGCGATGCAATTGCATCGCTTAAGTATTATTAACATTAAATATGTGTAGGATAACCGATCAAAATATCTGCGGCTTCTTGAATTGGTTCACCTAATGTTGGGTGTGGGTGAATTGTCAATGCGATGTCTTCAGCATTTAGTTGGCAATTTACGGCAACACTCAACTCAGAGATCAAGTCACTTGCACCAGGTCCAACGATTTGTCCACCTAGTAATGTACCTGTCTCTTTGTCAGCAATCAACTTAACGAATCCTTCAGCAGCATCCAAACTTACAGCACGGGCGTTACCAGCAAATGGGAACTTAGCAACATTAACATCAATGCCCTTGTCTTTAGCTTCTGTTTGAGTAATACCAACTGTAGCTAATTCTGGGTCTGTAAAGCAGACTGCAGGAACGCCAATATAGTCGTTCTCTGTATTATTACCAGAGATAGCTCCAGCAACTGTCTTAGCTTCAAAGAAAGCCTTGTGAGCCAATGCAGGTCCAGCTACGATATCACCAATTGCCCAGATATTGTCAACTGAAGTACGGCCTTGTTTGTCTACCTCAACCAAGCCACGATCTGTAGTCTTGACACTTGTCATTTCTAGACCGAAGTTATCAGTATTTGGACGGCGTCCAACAGTTACCATGCAGTAATCTGCTTCGATAGTTGTTGGTGCTCCATCAATTTCGTATGTAACCTTAACACCATTGTCAGTTTCTTCACTGTTCTTAGCCATGGCTTTAGTAATAATTGTTACGCCCTTCTTTTCAAGGTTCTTCTTAACAATTGAAACCATGTCTTTTTCGAAGTTAGGAATGATTTGTGGTGATCCTTCAAGGATAGTAACGTGTGCACCCAAGTCAGCATATGCGCCGGCTAGTTCTGTACCTACATAACCACCACCGATAATTACAAATTCTTTAGGTACTTCAGGAAGGTTCAAGCCACCTGTAGAATCAATAACACGGTCACCAAACTTGAATCCACGGATTTCGATAGGACGACTACCAGTAGCCAAAATCAAGTTCTTAAACTTGATAGTTTGACCGCCACCGTTATCCATGAATTGACGTGGGCCACTTGGCATAACACGTAGTTGTGAATCGTTGTCCAAATATGCTTCACCGTTGATCAATTCAACGTGATGCTTCTTTAGCAACATTTCAACACCACTTGTCATACGAGCAACAACTTTTTCGTCTTTCCAAGCTTGTGTCTTTGTGAAGTCAATAACTGCGTCACTTGTAGTAATACCATAAGTAGATGAGTCTTTAGCTTGTTGTAGTCTGTGTCCAGCTGTGATAAGTGCCTTTGAAGGAACACATCCAACATTTAGACATACACCACCAACTGTATCTGATTTTTCAATAACTGTAACTGATTGTCCTAATTCTGATGCTCTAATAGCGGCAACGTAACCGCCAGGGCCTGAACCAATGATAACAGTATCTTTTTCAATAACATTCTCAGCCATAACTAGCCCTCCATTAGTAACATGTCTGGTTCATGCAACAATTTCTTCAATAGATTCAATGCGTTTTGTGCTAAAGCACCATCGATCAATCTGTGATCGTATGTTAATGAAAGCTTCAACATTTTACCTACGGCAATGTTGCCATCATCATCAACGTATGGTTCACTAGCAATCTTACCAACACCTAGAATAGCAACTTCGGGTTGGTTGATAACTGGAGTAAACCAGCCGCCACCGATTGATCCAACGTTACTAATAGTGATTGAACCGCCTGACATAGACTTACCATTAAGCTTATTGTCATATGCAGCTTGGGTATTTTCTGTGATTTCCTTGGCAATTTCGAACATTCCCTTAGAATCAGCATTCTTAATGTTTGGTACATACAAACCATGTTCTGTGTTTGTAGCAATACCCACATTGTAATAGTGCTTGTAGACAATTTCATCAGTTGTATTGTCAATTGATGCATTGAATTCTGGATATTCTTTCATTACAGCAACCAAAGCTTTAACGATATAAGGCAAGAATGTTAGTTTGATACCCTTATCAGCAGCAATTGTCTTGTACTTCTTACGGTTAGCCATCAATACTGAAACTTCAACGTCATCAAAACTTGTAACGTGTGGAGCGATGTCTTTACTACTACGCATTGCTTTAGCAATAGCTTTTCTAGTCATACTCATCTTTTCACGTGTTTCAAGTTCTGGTTCATCAGACTTGTATGGTTTAACTGCTGGACCGGCTGCCTTTGCGGCTGCTGGTGCTGCGGCAGCTGCAGGTTGTGCACTTGCGGCTGGAGCTCCAGCTTTGTATGAATCAACATCAGCCTTGCTGATTTGACCATGCTTACCACTTGGAGTTACCAATGATAGATCAACGCTTTGATCTCTAGCGTATTGACGAACCGATGGCATTGCCAAATAATCCTTATTTGCGGAACCAGTTGCATCTGCAACTGGAGCTGCTGGTGCTGCCTCAGGTTTAGCTTCTGCTGCAGGTATTGCTGCTGGAGCCTCTTCCTTTGTATCTGCAGCTGGGGCTTCATCATCGTCCCCAGTGTCTGGAGAACCATCGTCAATAATGATCAATGTAGCTCCGATTTCTACTGTGTCGCCTTCTTGAGCAACGATTTTCTTTACTGTACCTGATACGGGTGAAGGTAATTCTTCAACTGATTTGTCATTTTGGATTTCGACAAGTGAGTCATCTTCTTTAACTGTGTCGCCCTCTTTGACAAGCCAGCTAGCGATTTCACCTTCGGCCATCCCTTCGCCTAATTCTGGTAGTTTAAATTTGTAAGCCATGGCTGGTTTCCTTCCTTTCTATCTTAAAACCTTAATAATTAAGAACTTCGTTTACTTTTTCTTCGATCTCATCTGCGCCTGGAATCCAATAATCTTCACTTTGTGCAAATGGGTAAACACTGTTTGGAGCAGCCACTCTACCAACTGGTGCATCAAGCGAAAGTACGGCACCTTCAGCGATTGCTGAAGCAACTTGTGCTCCGACACCCGCAATCTTTTGTGCTTCTTGAACGATTACAACTTTGTGAGTTTTTTCAATTGATTTGAAAATTGTTTCCGTATCAATTGGTGAAACTGTTCTTAAATCAATAACTTCTACTGAGATGTTCTTATCAGCAAGTTTGTCGGCAACTTTTTTAGCTTCATTAACTTCGGCACCATATGCCACGATAGTAATATCATTACCTTCGCGAACAACGTTTGCTTTGTCCAATGGAACTGTGTACTTGCCATCAGGAATATCGTCTTTCATTGAACGATATAGCTTTAAGTTCTCCATAAATAAGACTGGGTCATTATTTTCAACTGATGAAATCAATAGTCCCTTAGCATCGTATGGGTTACTTGGCATAACTACACGAAGTCCTGGAGTACCTGTAAAGTAACTTTCCAAGTTATCAGCATGCATTTCAGCAGTATGAGTACCACCACCATAAGGTGTACGGATTGTTACAGGAGATGTCTTTTGTCCGTCAAAACGGAAACGCATTCTTGCTTCCTGTCCAACGATTTGATCAACTGCTTCAAATGAGAATCCCATAAATTGAATTTCAGGGATTGGACGCCAACCAGTTAAACCTAAGCCAGTTGCTAATCCTAAAATACCTGATTCAGCTAAAGGAGTATCGAAGACACGGTCCTCACCGTATTTTTCTTGAAGGCCTTGTGTGGTTCTGAATACACCACCATTTTTACCAACATCTTCACCGAAGATCAATGTCTTTGGATCGTCTTCCAAGACAATATCTAGAGCATCAGTAATTGCTTGAATATAGGTTTTCTTTGCCATCTTTACTTCGACTCCTTTGCTTCAAATTTATCAATTTCTTTTTTCATTTCTGGAGTTGGAATCTCAAAGGTACGTTTCAACATATCTGAAACTTTATCAGCAGGTACTGCGTCAGCCTCTTTAATAGCTTCCTTAAATGATGCTTTGTATTCATCAACTAATTTATCTTCTTGTTCTTCTGACCAGAGACCCTTATCTTCAAGAATCTTTCTCAAACGAATAAGTGGATCTTTGTCGAACCAAGGTTGTGTTTCTTCCTTTGTTCTGTAACGTTTAGGATCATCACCAGCACTTGAGTGAGCACCATAACGATATGTAAGTGTTTCAATCATTACTGGACCATTTCCAGCTACCATATAATCACGAGCAGCTTTGGCAACTTTGTAACAAGCAAGAATATCCATACCATCAACTTGAACAGAAGGGATACCTGCAGCAACAGCCTTTTGAGCCAATGTTGGAGCAGCAGTTTGCTTTCTACGTGGTGTTGAAATAGCAAATCCGTTATTTTGAACGATGAATAGTGCAGGAACTTGGAATGCTCCAGCGAAGTTCATACCTTCATAACTATCACCTTGAGAAGTACCACCATCACCTGTATATGTAAATGCGATTGCGTCTTCTTCGTTGTTCTTCTTAATACCCATAGCAACACCGGCAGCTTCGTTGTATGCAGCACCAATAATAATTTGTGGCATCAATGAACGAGCCTTGAACTTATTGCCTATTACATGTCCTCTTGACCATAGATATGCCTCAGTAACAGTGGCCCCATGTTGAATTAATTGTGGAACATCACGGTATGCTGGCAACAAATAATCCTGATCCTTCATTGCCAATACGGTACCCATCTCGGATGCTTCTTCACCTTCAGTAGGTGCATAAAATCCCATACGTCCTTGACGTGAGAAGTTCATTGTCTGATTATGCAATGCACGTTCCCAGACCATTTTTTTCATAAATTCTACTAAGTCATCATCAGAAAATGAATTGAATGCATCTTGATCTATAACTTCAGCGTTTTCATTCAAAATTTGAATTGGCTTTGGTACATTTGTTAAATCATTTTTAATTGCTTCAAAATCAACAATTGGTTCGTTTGCCATTCTCCACAGTCCTTTCATAAGAAACTAACCCTTTGTGAATCTGTAAGGGCTTTCATATAAATTTAGTTTAACATTGATGTGCTAAAAAACAAGAGACTAAAGCCGTTTTCACAAAAAAAATTTTCAGAAAAGTTTGTGAAAATTTTAACTATTTTTCTATATTGATTTCATTACTGGATGTACCAGTCTTTAACTCGTCCACCATTGAATTCAAAGAAATAGTTGCCATATTCTTTACAGCCTTTGTAGTGTAAAAGGCAATATGCGGTGTAAGAATGATTCTTGGGCTCTTAATCAACTTTTCAAGCAATTTATCTTCTAACTCTTGGTCTGAAAGATCAGTATTAAAGATACCTACTTCATTTTCATATACATCCATTACTGCTCCGTATAACTTGCCGTTTCCAACTGCGTCATATAAGTCTTGAGTGTTGATCAAATCGCCACGACCAGTGTTTACAACAATAGCATCATCCTTCATTTCAGCAATTGTCTTAGCATTGATTACCGTATTACCTTTGCCCAAACTAGGAAGGTGAAGTGTAACTACATCTGACTGTTTCAGTAACTCATCTAGCGTATCCACATACATGCCACGTTTATCCAATTCATCATTACGATATTTGTCGAAAGCAATGACTTTTGCGCCAAATCCTTCATATATCTTAATTGCTGCGCGACCGATTCTACCAGTACCAGCAACACCAACTGTTAACTGATTCAACTCACGTCCAATATCAGGTGCCCATTCAAAATCATGCTCATCAACTTTGCGGATCATATGCTTCAAGTTTCTCAGTAATGCCATCAGACCGGTAACTGAATACTCTGCGATGGCTTCTGGTGAATAGCTTGGAACATTTGTCAATTTGATGTCATTCTTACGTAGTGCATCAAAAGGAACGTTGTCTACACCTACATTTCTTAGAGAAATTACATGAATCCCATATTCATTCATCTTGTCAAAGATTATTGGATCATATGGCAATTGTTGATAAGCAACAATTCCATCAAAATCCTTAGCTAGTTCCACCGTTTCTGGGGTCAATAGTTCTTGAACAATCTTTACTTCAATATTGTTCTCCTTTGACCACTCTTCAATGTACTTTCTTTCGTCATCCCTAACACCATAATCAATAAGTTTCATAACGAATCCTCCTAAATGAATTGATTTTTCTGATAGCGCTAACATACATATTAAATTTTAGCATGTAATTAAGAGTTTAGCCTAACTATTTGAATGTGAAAAAAAGAACAAGGACAGCAATTTGCCCTTGTTCTTTAATCGAAAATATTTTTAAAAAATATCAATTTTTGTCATTATTTTGATAATTTGAAAAATTATTTCCATCAAAAAATCCATTATCATATGAATCGGGCACATAATCCGCTCCAGCTGGATTTAACCCAAGATAAAATAATAGTAATAAGACAAAAATAATCGCCGCAAAAATTATTATACCTGCAATAAATTCACCATTTACATCCCGCCATTGGGAACTGTTAGCATCTTTTACATTTACACTGTACAAAATTGGCCTAACTAGTTTGTTAGATATATTGATCAAACTATCAGCTTGCCTATTTATTGCATTAGATTTTATACCACCCATTTGACCAAATGTTATTTTCCAAAGTTTGTAATCAGTCATATACATGCCCGCATTCACGGACGGAACAAAACCTATCTTACCTTGGTCATAATACAATATCAGCATATTGTCTTTATATGCATCATCAATTGCCTGATCATCATTACCCGATTGCTTCGCAGATTTTTCTTCCCAACTCTTTAAAATACCAGCCGCATATTCGTCTGATTGAATCGCTCCAGTATATCTAGTCATATAGCTTGAATCATCCGAAACATCTGGGTTTTTATCCAAAACAACTACATACAATCTCTGATACTTTTTTCCTGATTGCAACTGATCATTAATATCATTAATTTTGGAATACTGTTCTTGAGTCAAAACTTCATGTTGCTCATAGATATATTGACCAACATTAGGACCATCCATAACTGATGCTTGTACCCTGACATTCGTAACCATTAATAATAGAAAGAAAAATATTAGTTCTCCAATCAGAACATATCTTTGTTTCGACATGACCATTCTCCCCCAAACAGTATTATTTTGTTTTATTATATTCCAAATACAGTAAAAGGATGCCGATAAAAAAGTTTTTCTACGATTTACTCAAAATTTTCTGGAAATTAATTTATAATGTAAGTACTCGTACTATTTGATTTACTAAATTCATCAATATATTTTGGAGGAAACTATGTATTTAATGAAAGATATCGTCCGTGATGGCGATCCTGTTTTAAGAAAAGTATCTCAAAAGGTAGCATTCCCACTGAGTGATGAGGATAAGCAACTTGCTAACGACATGATGGAATACTTGATCAATAGTCAAGACGAAAAATTTGCCGAAAAACATCAGTTACGTGCCGGTGTTGGTTTGGCCGCACCACAAGTTGGTGTTTCAAAAATGATGGCTTCTGTCTTAGTACCAAATGAAGAAGAACCTGACAAACCACTTCTAAAAATCACTTTGATCAATCCTGTTATTGTTAGAAACTCAGTTCAAAACGCTGCTTTATCTGAAGGTGAAGGTTGTCTATCAGTTGATAAGGACGTGCCAGGATTTGTTCCTCGTGCCGATCGTATTACCATTGAATATGATGATTTTGATGGTAATCACCAAACATTGCGTGTTAGAGATTATCCTGCAATCGTTTGTCAACATGAAATTGACCACTTAAACGGTCACTTATACTATGACAAGATCAATAAAACTGCTCCATTTGACATCGATCCAAGCACTGTTGTACTCTCATAATTACACTCATATCAATATACTTAGACCTGTATATATGTTAAAATTATGCTAACTGTTGATATTTCAACCAAATGGACTGGAAAATGCTGAGACGAAACTGACTTGTTTCGTTGATTTAAAAGTAAAAATACCGCCACTGTGCGGTTCTATTAAAGGAGAAATTATAATTGATTTATAAAGTTTTGTACCAAGAAAGTGAACTAGATAACCCCCGTCGTGAATCTACAAAATCAGTTTATGTTGACGCCAACTCAAGTATTGAAGTACGTCAAGCTGTCGAAAATAATACGGACTATCATATTGAATTTATTCAAGAACTTGATGAAGAGCATCTTGAATATGAACAAAAAAGTCCAGATTACAAACTTACGGAGTTTTAGTTAATGACCGTAAAAGTTAAAAATAATGAAGTTTCCGTTTTTGCCATCGGGGGCCTTGGCGAAATCGGTAAAAATATGTACGGTGTTCAATACCAAGATGAACTTGTTGTTATTGATGCCGGAATCAAGTTTCCAGAAGACGAACTTCTAGGTATCGACTACGTAATTTCTGATTACAGCTACCTAGTTGAGAACCAAGATAAGATTAAGGGTCTCTTCATCACCCATGGTCACGAAGATCACATCGGTGGTATTCCTTATCTATTGCAACAACTTCCAAATATTCCTGTTTATGCCGGTCCATTAGCTTGTGCATTGATCAATGGTAAGTTGGAAGAACACGGTTTACTTAAGTCTACTAAGATGAACGTTATTAATGAAGATACTGTTGTTAAGTTTCCTAAGTTGAGCGTTTCATTCTTTAGAACTACCCACTCAATTCCTGATACACTTGGTGTTGCTGTACATACACCACAAGGTATCATTGTTGAAACTGGTGATTTCAAGTTTGACTTAACACCTGTTGCTGGCTTACCTGCTCCAAATCTACAACGTATGGCTCAACTAGGACAAGAAGGCGTTCTTTGTTTACTATCAGATAGTACAAACGCTGAAATACCAACATTTTCTAAGTCCGAACGTTCAGTTGGTCTAACAATTCATCAAATATTTGAAACAATTCAAGGAAGAATTATCTTTGCTACCTTTGCTTCAAATATCTATCGTGTTTCCCAAGCTGTTGATGCAGCTATGCAACAAGGTAGAAAAATTGCGGTCTTCGGACGAAGTATGGAACAAGCAATCGCTAATGGTCGTGAATTAGGTTATTTAAATATTCCTGATGAAATGATAATCGACCCACACGAACTTAATCGTACTCCTGCCAACGAAACATTGATCCTATGTACTGGATCACAGGGTGAACCATTAGCTGCATTGAGTAGAATTGCTAACGGTACCCACCGCCAAATCACCATTCAACCTGGTGACACAGTCATCTTCTCAAGTAATCCAATTCCTGGTAACACAATCAGTGTTAACCACTTGATCAACCAACTTTCTGAAGCTGGTGCTGAAGTTATTCATGGTAAAGTAAATAACATCCACGCTTCTGGTCACGGTGGCCAAACGGAACAAGAACTAATGCTGAGATTGATGAAGCCTAAGTTCTTCATGCCAATTCACGGTGAATACAGAATGTTAAAGATACATACTGAGTTAGCCGAATTGTGTGATGTTCCAATGGATCATTCATTTTTACTTGAAAATGGTGATGTCTTAGCACTTACAAGCGATTCAGCCAGAGTGGCTGGTCACTTCCCTGCCGGAGATGTTTATGTTGATGGTAAAGGTGTTGGTGACATTGGTAATGTCGTTATTCACGACCGTCAAGTGCTTTCAGAAGAAGGAATGGTTGTTGTTGTTGCAACTATCGATTATCAAAAGCACATTGTGTTAGCTGGTCCTGATATCCTTTCACGTGGTTTCGTATACATGCGTGAATCTGGAGAATTGATCAATCAAGCTCAAAAGCGTGTCTTCCACCTCATTAAGAACGCATTTGATGACGAAGAAAACAAAGTTACTGAAGCCGCCTTAAAGCGTCTCATCATTGAAGGATTACAAGAATTCTTGTACAAACGTACAGCTAGAAATCCTGTTATCTTGCCAATGTTGATTTCAACTTCAATTTAGATTTTCAAAAAGCAGATTTTCGAATCTGCTTTTTTTATTGCCTCAATTTAATATTTTGTGATTTAATGGAAACATAGTTGTTTTTTTGAGGGGAAATATTTCATGTCGAAAGTTAAAAAATTAGAAATAATTTTAAATGAACGTGCCGGTAATGGTCAATCAATGCGAACTTGGGAAAAAGTCCAAGACTATCTGGACAGTATCGATTTCAATTATCAAGTCCATACAACTCGTAGTAATGGTGATGGCATACGAATAGCTAAGTACTTGGCGAATAACTTAGAGCAATTTTCAAGAATCATTGTTCTTGGCGGTGATGGAACGCTTAACCAATCATTGAATGGTGTTAAACAGTCCAATCACCCCGATACGCCATTAGGTTATATTCCCGGTGGTTCTGGGAATGATTTCAGTCGTGGAATCAAGATTCGCAAGCAGAATCCCATAGTGTTGATTCAAGAAATATTGGCCATGAATGAACCATCATTAATTGATATTGGAAAAGCTAAATCACAAGACAGCACAAGATATTTTGTTAATAACATTGGTATTGGTCTGGATGCTTTTACCGTTTATGAGACCAACCATTCAAAACGAAAAGATTTACTCAATGAAATGAAATTAGGTACATTGGCTTATGTCTCCAGCTTAGTAACAGTTATCAAAAACCAAAATTCATTCCCATTAGATGTCACAGTCAACGAACAAACAAAACACTTTGACGATGCTTACATTGTTTCAGCTACTAATCATCCCTACTTTGGTGGTGGCGTAGCCATCGATCCACTTGCGACACCTTTCGATCAGAAATTAGACTTAGTGATCGTTCATAAGATCTCAGGTTTAACCTTTATTAAATTATTCACGGAGTTATTTACCAATGGCTCTCACTTGAAAGATAAAAACGTCTGGCATACACAGGCGGCAACATATCACTTAACTAGTTATGCGCCTGAACATGGTCAAATGGACGGCGAAGAACTAGGCCAACATAATTTTGATATGGAATTTACAGTTGACCAATGCAAATTTTGGATTCCACTAAAAGAAGCTTAGTAAGCGAATTATTCGCCTACTAAGCTTCTTTTTTTTCCATAAAATCAAACGGTGTAACATTTTCCATTCCAATCATAGGATCAATTGAACTATTCATGACCATATCTAAAGTTAAAATATAATCTTTGGACTTTTCATCCACTACTTCAGTGGCATCTGTTATTTCAGCTTCTTTTTCTTCGGATTTAACTTTGAAAGTTTCAAAAATACGTTCCTTCAAAGTAGTATTTCGTTCTGATGATTGATCGGTAATCGAACGTTCAAAAGCTGATCTATCACCTACCATGATCAACAACTTACGAGAACGAGTTATAGCAGTGTATAACAAATTACGACGTAACATGCGTGATTCCTCATTGACCAATGGTAAAATCACCATTTCAAATTCTGAACCTTGTGCCTTGTGAATTGATGTGCAATAAGCTAAAGCAATATTTGTCCAATCTTTTCGATCTAATGTAACTTCATTACCATCGAAATCGATGATCAATTTATCAACGTGATCTGTATTTTCCTTTGCTAACAAAATACCAATAATTTTACCAATTTCACCGTTGAAAACATTGTCTTCAGGCGTATTGACAAGATAAACCACTTTGTCTTTGATCCGATAATGAACATTTCCCATTGCCACTTCTTTTCGCTTAGGAGTCATCGGATTCACAACATCTTGAATGGTCTGATTCAAATTATCTATTCCAGCAATTCCACGATACATCGGTGCTAAGACTTGTACGTCAGCAATATCAAAGCCACGCTCGCTTGATTTGCTAATGATTTGTGATAGGACTTCCGGAACATTGCGACTATTACTGCGAATGTAACTACGGTCCGATTTATTCTGAAAAACATCATCATTGACAATTCCTTCATTTACATCATGTGCCAATTGAATAATCGTCGAATTTTCATCTTGTCGATGAATATCCTTCAATATAGTCGTTGAAAATACTTGACTGCTGATAAGATCTGAAAAAATTTGACCAGGTCCAACAGACGGAAGCTGATCCTTATCGCCAACTAGAACAACTTGAGTTCCGGGTTGCACAGCTGTAATCAAAGTTCTGAACAACTTCGTATCTACCATCGACATCTCATCAATGATCAATAATTTGCAATCCAAAGTTGGTTCAGCAAACTCATCATCCTCCGTACCTGTTAATCCTAACAACCGGTGAATCGTCATGGCTGGAAGACCGGTTGATTCTCCCATATGTTTGGCCGCACGACCAGTTGGAGCTGCTAAAGCTATCGCATAATCTTCGGATGCTGGATCCAACGTTGCATCGTTCAACTTTGCATATGCTGCAACAATTCCATTTATAATCGTTGTTTTACCAGTTCCTGGTCCACCAGTGAGAAGAAATAATGAATGCGTCAATGATTGCTTAATGGCTTCTTCTTGCGATGGATCATATTTGACCTTGAACATCTTCTCGACGTGATTCAATTCTTTTTTGAATTCTTTATCCTTCCAAGAAACACCCTTGAAAGTATCAGTAATCATCTTCAATGATTGAGAGATCGACCACTCAGCATCAAAATAATTTTTGTCGTAAACACGATCATCTTCAACTATAAGAACTCCGTCATTGACTAGATCACGTAAACAGTTGGCAATTTTCTCACCTAACTCAGTTCCATTTTGATTACCAGACTGTAAGACCCCTATCGCACGTTTTAAAAGCTCTTCTTTGAAGATATAAGTATCTCCTGTATTCTGTATCAAAACGGTCACAAACTGAACTAGAGCCCCTTTAATACGACGTGGATCATCTTCAGGTATTCCCAAACGCTTTGCCAATTCATCAGCACGCTTAAATCCGATTCCCTTAACTTCGGTTACAAGCTTGTATGGATCTTCATTCAGAACTTCAAGAGTTTTCACACCGTACTTCTGATAGATACGTGCGCCCAAAACGTTTCCGAATCCAAAACTATTGAGTTGATAAAGTACCTGCTCAGTTTGATGATTCTTAGAAATTTGTTCAACGATCAAATTAGTTTTTTCTTCACCTAATTTTAAGAAATCCAGTGCATTCGGATCTTGTAATATTTTATCAATCGCATCAGTTCCTAATTCATCAACGATTTTCTCAGCTTTTTTCTTACCAATTCCCGGAAATTCTTCCCCAGAAAAAAAGTTAACGAGTTCCTTACGACCATTGGGACGACTATGCTGGTACGTCTCAGCTTGGAATTGCTTACCATACTTGGGATGGTCAATCATTCGGCCTTCAAACTTATATTCTTCTTCCTCAGAAATCTCACCAAAGCTTCCGGTTACAACAATATCAGTGCCATCCCAATCGGTATTGGTTTTTTTGATTTTAATCGTAAAAATTTTGAACAAATTCTCCGGATTCTCAAAAAAAATAGCTTTGACAGTGCCAATGAAATATTCCTTTTCACTTTCTGCCATCGCTATCTCCTGTCTTAGTCAAATATTTTTGCAGATCTGACAATTTCTTTTCATTTTTCAAATAATACTTTTCATCTAATTTTTTAGATTTATTCAAATACTTTTGATAATCCTGATTCAAATTCATCTCACACAATGCCATATTGAAATAGTACTTGGCACTTGGTTTGATTGCATTGGCTTTTTCATAGTAATCCTTCGATTCTGAGAAGTTGCCATTTGCTAATAACAAATCTGCCATTAATTCTATTCCGTCAACATCATCTGGATTTTTTTCGGTTGCTGTAAGTGCATATACAATAGCCATTTGCTTATTACCTTGTTCATCCAAAGTTTTTGCCTGCATGAAATAAGCTTCGAATCCATAATCATCTTGAATCAATTTCTGAAAAATATCACTGGCCTTATCGTATTTTGCAGCCACGAAATAGACATTCCCCAGATTATAACGTAAATCTTTTTCATCTGGAAAGTTAGTCAAAGAACGAAGTAACAATTCCTCCGCCTGTTCTACATCTCCGACTTCAACCAAATAAGCTGACAATTTGAGTATCTTACCCAATTGCTTATTGTTTGTATTCAAATCATTAACTAATTTTCCAATCTTTTTTTCAATTTGTTTATTATCCATTCAATACCTCAAATCGTATCTGTACTTGAAAGCTTCTTATCCAGATAACTAGTCTCGTTCCACTTGATAAGTTTGTATTCTCCATTTGAATATTGTAAATGTGTCAAACTTGTATTAGAAAGGCCACCATTCTTACGAATATCTGCGACCCTTGCACCAAGCAGTGACTGTATACAAGTTACTAAGGCAGCCCCATGGCTAACTATTAATGCTGAACTATCATTAGGACTATCATCAACGATTCTTTGAACCGCATCATTAGTTCGTTTAGCCACTTGTTCAAAAGATTCACCTTGAATACGCTCATAGTCGTATGTGCTTGGTTCAAATCTAAATGAGTGAATTATTTCCGGCATTTCTTTTTCTAATTCAACAAATTTTTGACCTTCCATAATGCCAAGGTCAAATTCACGTAACCCATCAACAACTGTCAACGGAATATTGCGATTCATGTCTTTGAGTAGAGTTTCAGCCGTTGTTTTAGCTCTTGGCAATGGACTCGTGTATGCATGATCTATTCTCACATGTTGAAGTCTTCCAGCCAATTTATTAATATCGTGTAAGCTCTCTGGCAGTAATGGTGAATCACCATGTCCACCTTGATACTTTCCTTCTAAATTCCATTCTGTTTTTCCATGTCTGACAAAATACAAATCCATATTCTTCACCTTACAAAGTTAATTAGTTACTATTATGAAGATTTTTAGGTTTATTTTCAAGTTATGGGTGTGTGTTTTACTTCTGTCTACAGATTATTAATATTTAATGCTATAGTTTTTTGAAAAACAAAAGTAATTGGAGTGATAATAAATGGTCCTATACTTTCTGGTATTGATGAATAATCAATACCAGTTTTTTTATACTCTTTTAATGCAAAAAAAACATCACT
>NZ_RHOP01000031.1 GCF_003946575.1 Companilactobacillus jidongensis
CTCACCAATATGTTTGATGAGATAATCATAATTCGAATTCCGCCTAAATCATAGACGGTCGGTTATTAGGTGCTTACGGAACAGCGTAAACTTGAAGAAATAGGTAATTTTATAAGAGAAAGTATTGATCCTCAAAAAATGCCTGATGAAAGATTTTACGAATACAGTATGCCTGCTTATGATAGAAGCCGTAATCCAGATATGGTGTTTGGTGAAACAATGCATAGTAACCGTATCAAGATTTCTAATTATGTTCTATTAATCAATAAACTGAATGTTCGTCAGAAGCGAATTTGGCTAGTTAATGCTAAATTTGATAATTCGGTTGCTTCGAGTGAATTTATTCCATTCAAATCTAAAAGTATTGATTTAAAGTTTCTAGAACAATTTTTATTGTCTAATAGGACAACCAAAAAATTAGAGTCAATTTCATCTGGTACTTCAAATAGTCAAAAACGCATTTCACCCAATGATTTGCTTAATTTCATTGTTCAAATTCCTTACTCAAGAGGTGAGCAAACAATCATTGGATCATTATTAAAACATATTGATGATTCTATAAAATTTGAAGAAAAAAGATTATCACAATTACAACAAATGAAAAAATACTATCTTCAAAAACTTTTCATCTAAAATTTGAATAATTAAACAATAATAATACATAACTTTCGGATAATAAATAATGACATAAAAATGTCAAAAATATATTCGGAGGTTTTTTCTGTGCCTAAAAAGACATCGACACAATTATTTTATAAATATTATGAGGATTGGATTCACTTATATAAAGTTAACGCAATTAGATCGGTTACCTTGGACAAATATTATATGAGTTTAAAATGGGTAACTAAGTTAGCTCCTAATTTACGTTTAAATGATCTAACTAGGAGAAGTTATCAAGAACTTATTAATGGATATGCATTGGAACACGAGAAACAAACCACTAAGGATTTTCATCACCAAGTAAAAGGTGCAATAATGGACGCTCTTGATGAAGGATTGATCAAACAAAATCCAACACGTAAAATTATCATTAAAGGTAAAAAGCCAAGTGAGAAGAAGCCTAAATTTTTAAATGAATATGAACTACAACAATTAATTAGACAGTTGAATTTAGAGACTGAAATAAATTGGGATTGGTACATTCTACTGGTGTCCAAAACCGGCTTGAGATTTGCCGAAGCATTAGCATTAACACCAAAAGATTTTGACTTTACAAAGCAACTTCTTAGTATCGACAAAACTTGGAACTATCGTGCAACAAGTGGCGGATTTCAACCTACTAAAAATCCTTCATCTGTCAGAAAAGTACAAATAGATTGGAAAATGGCAATGCAATTCTCACAAATGACTAAAGAACTACCAGAAGATAAACCAATTTTTGTTAAGCGGAGAATTTTTAATTCTACTATTAACAATCGACTAGCCGTTCTTTGTAAAAATGCCAATATACCTGTAATAACTATTCATGGGCTAAGACATACACATGCATCGTTATTATTGTTCGCTGGAGTATCTATCGCCAGCGTTGCAAGAAGGTTGGGACACGCTAATATGACTACTACTCAGAATACTTACTTACATATTATTCAGGAATTGGAAACACAAGATGGTGAGAAGATAATGTTTCAGATGTCCAAATTAATGTAACAAAACTCAATTATTAAACTTTCGATATAGTATTTATCATTATTATAAAAAAGACGACAATAATTTATTATTACCGCCTAAATGTATGTGTAAATAATATCTAAATAAATAACTTTTGAAGAAAAAACTTTTTTAATTCAGATAATCTATTTAATTTTTGTTCCTCGCTGTGGATCAAATTATCAAATGCTTCTAAATATTGTTCTATTTGGATTTGCTCGTATAATGACGGATATTTAATATCTATTTGAGAAAATAATGGATACTTCAAATTCCATGTATCGGATGTTAAACCTTGTGAGTGTGTTCTAAACTTCCAAGTCATATTATGTAATTTAATTATACAACCTAGGAAATCATTGGAAAGAAAATTTTTATTCACATATAATACTGTATACGCTGGACTAACAATACCATTGTACTTTGATACCCCACTTGCTCCCTGCCACATGCGCATTGAATTATAAGCAATATCCCCTATATAAACTCTCTTATAATTAGATTTGTCATCACTCGCACTATTTTTTCTTTTTAAACTAACAGTTTTATTTATACCACTATTTATTGTAACCGATAGAAGTTCTCCATTCTTGGAACGTTCATTACGTTCTGTGGTAATATCTCCTAACTTACGCTGTTCCCAATCCCCATTAGATGTAGTGTAAGTAACTAAGGGAGCCATATTCCCATCTAATGGGAATAGTTTGTTCATTAAGCTTTTTTTACCATCTTTTAGAAAAGTTATTTCCCGTTGTTGAAGAGCAACCAACTTTTTTATTTTTAATAGAAAATCACTTATCTTAATTTGTTCTGAATTATTACGAGGTATAGATAACTCTGTATTAAAGAAGTCTGATGTTGAAATATTAAGTAAGCCATGATTCCTTGCACCTTCAGCGGCATTAATTGATACTTCACGATACCAATAAGAAGAATCGTAGTAACTAGCTAAAAAATTACTATTTACGTGTATGGGTTTGAAAACAATATAGAGAGTTGATAGCACTCCCATATCATATTTATTTAACCGTTTAATAGTTCCCCATGGATATCCTTTTGAATATGATTTATTATAAGCAAAATCTCCATTTTTTAATAAATAATATCCACTAACGTCATGGCTAGCAACTTTTTTATTAAAGAATGTCTCTTGATCAACTAGTCCGTTTTGTGCGGAAATAGTAAGTGGTAGTGTAGACTCCAGCTTTTTGTTTTTTCTAGTTATTCGTATAGTTAGTTCTCCTAGCTTACGAAGTTCCCAATCAGTAGTGTACATTATTGTTAATAAAATTATTATTATTTTTGAATGTGGATTTAAAATAATAATTTATATATCCATATTGAATATATTGACTAGTGCTTATCTTAATGTCATGAGCACTAAGAGCTAAAGTTGATAAATTTTTAAAATAATTGATCATTTGAAACTAATCATCTTTTTAATATTTTAATTTCGATTTTATATTTAATATGTTTATTTATTTTGAATACTTATGAGTCAGTTAGGTTTTGATATACTAGAATTAAAAATAAAGTAGGCAATAAATATGGATTTTGATTATAGGGATATGAAATTGGGGAAACATGGTCTACCTACTTGGGATGCAATGATCCCAGTTTTGTTAGATTTAACATCTGACGGGAAAGAGCACACTGGAAAAAATTTAAAGAAAAGGGCCTCTGACTCTGTTGGTCTGCCTGAAGAGTTGCGTAATGCAACGTACGATTCTTCATATATGGATAATTTAATAGAGAACCGTGCTAGTTGGGGATTAAGTGAAGGATATACAGATGGAATTTTTGAACGTCCAAGTAGAGGAATATATATAATTTCAGATCTGGGAAAACAAATTTTAAAGAATAAGACAGTACTAACGGTAGAATTTTTACACAGTTTACCAAAGTACCAAGAACATAAGAATGAATTAAAAGAAAGAAATGAAAGAAACAATATAAATAGCGATGATAAAGTACCTGAATCATTTGAGGACATTTCAGAAAACATTTCTACAACCGTCACAAGTTACAACAATCAAGTAGCATCTGATTTATTAAGTAGAATACAGGCATCGGATCCAAGATTCTTCGAAAACTTAGTGGTAAAATTGTTAGTCGCTATGGGTTACCGTGGTCCGAATGGTAATTCCAAAGTAACTCAAAGTACTAACGATGGTGGAATAGATGGTGTTATTAACCAAGATGCGTTAGGTACTAATACTATTTATATTCAGGCCAAAAGATACAATTCTGATAATGTTGTTCAGCGTCCTATGATTGATGCATTCTTCGGTTCATTATCACGTATTCATGCTGATCGTGGTGTATTTATAACAACCTCAAGTTTTTCAAAGAATGCTATTGAAACTGCCAAAGGTTTTTCTATTGTGTTGACTGAATTAATGCTTCAATATCATGTTGGAATCCAGATTAAGAATAGTTTTGAGCTATTTGAAATCGATGAAGATTTTTTCGAAAACTAAATCACACAAACAAAGCCACAAATCCGCAACAATACCGGATTTGTGGCTTTTAAAATAATCATCTAAAACAATAAAGCAAAAGGAATCTTAATAACAGCCTTCTTAACATGAGAAACGGTATCCAAATTCAAGCAGGCTTCGTGAGCATCTTCAGGCAAGAATACGCCGAAATCATCTTGATGTAACTCAATCAATGATGTTGATCCCTGATATTTTTCATAATAAAGGGCATCTTTTTTATCCAACTCGTCATCTTTTAAAGTTAATTTTGAACTGCTAGTAGTCTTGATTCTCTCTTGGCCAGAAATGACATATTGAAAATCAATATACTTTTTGTGACTTTCCCAACGTCCTAACTTCTCTTCTTTTGTATCGTATTCTTGAACATTAGCGAAGATGCCATCACTTATATCGTGCTTTCCTAATTCAAGAGCACTAAGATCAGTATTTTTTAGAAAATTAAAAACTGGTTTCAATGCTGAAAGGTTACTTAAAAATTTTGCAGTACTATCTGATTTATTTGAAATGAACATATTATATACCTCCTAAAGGTTTCTATAACTAGATTATTATTTTTGTGAAAACGTATACATGAATTGTTGGTTTAATTATTAAACAACAATCTAAAATAGATTCTTTTAAGAAATAAGGTGTTCACTTATGAAACAATCAATTATCCTCTTTCAAATAACGCCAAAGTGTTGCTCGACTTATTTCCAATTCCTTGGCGGTCTTAGTTTTATTACCGCTATTCTTAAACAGAACATTGGTAACAGCTTCTCTGGTGATTTCGTGTAAGGTTTTTGATTCGGCGGAATTGTAAGAGTTTATAGGTGAATATGAGGTTTTGTGATCATGATTATATAAGTATTTAAGATCTTTATATTCTTTTTCGGCCGCTTGAATGTCTTTGACTCCGACTTGTGCGCTTTCAGTTGCCGCTAACGAGGAATTTATTACCTTTGTGAACTCCACCAAGTTATTGTTCCAAGTTTGATTCAACAAATAATCGAGTGCTAAGTCAGATATTCCAGTAACCATTTTGGCATTATGTTTGGCATAATCATTGATAATTATAGTGATCAGTTTCGAAACGGAGTTGCCGATTACATCACTTAATGGTTTGAGCGTTACCAAATGAGAATTAGCAATTAATCCTTCCAAGTTTTTATCTATACCATCAGATAATTTTTGTTCAAAAATAAAAATAATCTTGTTTCTAGATGCAAAACCTGTTTCATCTATAAAATTTAAAAAATTTCTTTGAATTTTATATGGAAGATTATTAAATTTATCAAGAACACAGACTTTTCCTGATTCATAAAGAATAGATTTTTCGTCATTCATAGCGGCATTAAAGAGTTTTTCGGATTCAAGATTTAACAAAACAGGCACATTTGATTTGTAATTACTGTATTTACTTATCATTATTGATAAGTATTTTTTTGACATTCCTTTTTCACCCAACACAACAATATTAGTGTCATCTTGAGCGTAGGTTTCAAGTTTGTTAAAGAATCCGTCATCGTAAATAGTGTGATACAGATTACTTATCTGAATGGACTTATCATCATCCATCAGAAGTTGTGCGAAATCAGTATTCTTGGAGTCATTCCAAATTTTTTCTCGACGTAAATCATAAATTAATTTATTTTGATACTCTTTAGAATCAATCTTGTAATAACTATTGTTGTAATTAAAGTTTGTCATTTTTTTAGTGATTGTATTTTCAAATCTGTCCCATAAAGTATCATCATTAAAGAATCCATCAGACTTTAGATAAAGGGAACCATCTGAGTTGAACACTGCAAAGAATTGATTGAATTCATTTAATAGGTGAATAAACAATTGTTTTTGATCCTGATTTTTAGAAAGTTCTTCTAATATTGCGAAACTATTCAATAGGGCATTTTTGATAGTTTCTTCACCTGAAGTTATGAATATGGTGTTCAGGTTAAACTGTTCGGCCATATTTTCAACACTGGTATCACCTATAACGGTATTAAATCCAGAAGCTTTGATAGTTTTTAATGTTCCGTTGAGATCAGTATCATTCTGGACACTGTATACTGGTACGGATTTTTGAAACCTATCCGCCACTTTTTGGAATGGATCAGTAATTTCTGGGAACCCAACCAGTGCAATTTTGTCTATTCTGGATGAGGCTTGAATAATGCTCAAAATGTCATACTGTGAAATACCGACATCTATTACCTTGATTTTACTTATTTTTTTGATCAGTGCAGACGTACCACCACGTGAGATTACCATGTCATAGTGTCGCTCATTTATCATATCTGTTAAGGCGGGAATACCCTCATGTCTATCTAGCTTTTCGAAGTAAACATGGATATTGGGGTATTTTTTAGCGTAAATATTATAAATCTGCTGGACGGAAATATGCATGGATTGGTAAGGAGAAATACAGAGTACATTCATGTCCAAAACTATCACCTCTATACAAATGTTTTATTTTGATACAACCACAATTATAGTTGTATTTTTTTTTATTATCTTTTTAAAAACGTTTAATTTTTGAACAATAATTCAATATTTTTATATTTAGTTTGAGAATAATATAGAACTTGTAATCAATGAAAACGTTTTATGGGATTAGAAGTGGATCTCAATCTTCTATCAAATAATTCATTTCTCAAATGTAGGAGGTGATAACGACATGGCTAATTACTTGATTGTTGCTGATGATTTTACTGGTGCCAACGATACTGGAGTACAGCTTGTTAATCATGGTATTGATGTTAATGTTAATTTTGATGTTACTTCGATTGATTCTGAGGATAGTAAATCTTCGTGCGTTCTAGACACTGAGACTAGAAATGTATCTTCTGAAGATGCTGCTAATAAGATGAAGTCGATGATGTCTAATGTAAATTTGAATTCATTCGATGTTATCTTAAAAAAAGTTGACTCAACATTGCGTGGCAATATTAGTGCTGAAATCAAAACATTAGCAGAATTCTATAAGCCAGATATGGTTGTATTTGCCCCCGCACTTCCGAGCTTAGGCAGAACTATAAAAAATGAAATTTTATATGTTAACAAGATTCGTGCTTTGGATACCGAAATCGGCAAGGATCCTTTGAAACCAATAGATAACGATAATATATCAGATATTTTGAAGAGAGCTTTTCTAGGAAAAACTGTAAAGCACTATTCTATTAAGGATATTAGAAAAGATAATTTCAAAATAAGTGATAATTGTAAATATTTATCTTTTGATTCAGAGAATTCTTTGGACCTTCAAAAGATTATTAAAGAAGTAAAGAAGACTAATAAAAAGGTTCTCTGGGTGGGTTCAGCCGGATTGATGAGTAGTATTCTTATGCAATATGAAAAAACACTACCGGCTATTGGATTGATTGGCAGTGTTAGTGATGTGACTAGAAGACAGTTACATTTTGCAAAAGAAAATGGTGTTAATTTAATTAGTATTCCTATCTATGACGTATACGAACAGGATTCATACGCCTCGTATCTAAATGAAGCACGTGATTTATTGCAAAAAGGTAAGGATGTTGTAGTGATGTCATCGGCCTCATATGATCGTTCTGAACTAAATAAGACCATTAAAAGATTAGAAAAGTATGATTTGAGTAAAGAGAGTGTTGGTAAAGTCACACAGACAATTTTGGCTGGGATATGTCGTAGATTGGTTCTATACGAAAAAATTTCCGGTGTATTCGTTACTGGTGGTGATACTGCAAAGGGTCTACTCGATGTTGGCAAGGCTGGTGGAGTCCAGGTTATTGATGAAATTGAACCAGGAGTGCCATTATTAAGGATTCGTTCAGGTGATCTTGATGGTTTGAATATTGTTACTAAGGCCGGTGCTTTTGGTAATGATGAATTAATTACTTATGCATTTAAGAAGTTACGTAGTAAAAATTTCTGAAAATAATTTATAAATAATAGGAGGCTTTACAATGGAATTACAAGATAGTCTTACAACTAAGTTTGAGAGAACCTTTACGTTACCAAAATCCGGAATTCAAAGTCACGCTTCAAATTTGTTGATTTTGGATAATGGCGATACATTGTGTGTTTGGTTCTCAGGTACACAAGAAGGAATGTCAGATATTAGTATTTTCCTTTCACGTATGAACCACGGTGAAGAAACATGGTCAGAACCAATTAGAATGTCCTCTAATGAAGGTCGTTCAGATCAAAATCCTATGTTGTTCCATGCCCCTAACGGTGATATTTGGTTGATGTACACATCACAAGATGGTGGTAATCAAGATACAGCCATTGTTGAGTATCGTATTTCTCATGATGAAGGTAAAACTTGGGACGATCAAAAAGTACTATTTGATGGTGAACAAGGGGTCTTCATTCGTCAACCTATTGTTGTTACTGATAATGGTGAATGGTTATTACCGATTTTCCATTGTGTTGTAAAAAATGATGGTAAGGCTTGGGATGGAAGCTATGATTATAGTACCGTTCGAGTATCTACTGATGAATTTAAGACGTTTAAAGAATATGAGGTTCCTAATAGCTTAGGCTGTGTTCACATGGATATTGAAAAACTTAAGAGTGGTCGTTATATCGGCTTATTCCGTAGCCGCTGGGCAGACAATATTTATCGTAGCTATTCCGAAGATGGTAAGACGTGGTCGGAACCGGAAAAAACTGAATTACCAAACAACAACGCTTCAATTCAAGCAACTGTCTTGGATGATGGCGATTTAGTAATGGTATTCAATGATTCTAGCGCTAAAGATGCAACTTCAAGAAGAACCTCATTATATAGTGACGGTCTTGAAGACAAGGATGCTGACGAAGATAGTGATGTTCCACGTGCATTCTGGGGTGCACCACGAGCTCCAATTACTGTGGCAATTTCTGAGGATGAAGGTAAGACATGGCCATTCAAGAAGAATATTGCCGAAGGTGATGGGTATGCTTTAACAAATGATTCAAAGAATAAGAAGAACAGAGAGTTCTCATATCCTTCAGTTAAAGCGGCTAAAAATGGAAATATTGATGTAACTTTTACATACTTTAGACAAAAAATTGCCTTTGTAGAATTAACTGAAGCTTGGATAAAATCTGAAAAAACTGTCAATGAATAGAATGGAGTAAATAGTATGGATAATGCATTTTTGAAAATGCCTAATCGCATTTATTTAGGTGAGAATTTATTAGGATACTTAGGCGATTTTATCGCTAAAAAGGAAAATAAGAATGTTCTTTTATTTACAGATAATGGATTGATGAAGAGTGGTTTGGTTCAACCTATCGAGGATTACTTTAAGAAGAACAATATTTCTTATGAAATCGAATCAGAAATCAAACCAGAACCAACTTATATTCAAGTCGATGAATTATTAAAAAAGGTAAGTAAGTTTGACTTCGATACTATTGTTGCCATTGGTGGCGGTAGTGTTATGGATGCTGCTAAGTTAATTTCCTTGGTCTTACATACTGATTACAGTATCAAGGATTTGATCGATGATCCTAGTAAAGTAAGCAAGCGTTGTTCAACGGTATTAATTCCGACAACAACAGGTACTGGATCTGAAGCTACCATTAATGCCATTGTTACTATTCCTGAAAAGGATGTTAAGTTTGGAATTGTTAGTGACGAAATGCTTCCTGACCTAGTATTACTTGATGTAAATAATGTTAAAACACTACCAAAATCAATTATGGCGTCATCAGCGGTTGATGCTTTGAGTCACTGTGTTGAATGTTATACATCAAAGAATGCCACCGTATTGAGTGATGGTATCGCATCACTAGGGGCTAAGAATATCTTTGAGAATATTGTTCCAGCATATGAAGATGCTGATAATATGGACGCTAGAAAGGCACTGTTGTTAGGTGCATTCTATGGTGGAGTGGCAATCACCGCATCAGGTACTACTGCTGTTCATGCTTTATCCTATCCATTAGGTGGTAAATTCCACATTGCTCACGGTGTTTCCAATGCTATTTTGTTCAAGCAAGTAATGGAAGTTAACAAACCTGATATTGCTGATCGTTTGGCAAGTTTGTGTGATTTTGTATTTCCAGATGAAGGTAATAAGTCGGTATCAGAAAAGGCAGACTTCATGATTGCTAAGATTGCAGAAATTGTTAAGAAAGTTGAAATTCCAACTGATCTTAAACAGTTTGGTGTAAAAGCAGATGATCTTGACTTCTTAGTAGATTCAGCATTACAACAAACACGTCTGTTAGATCATAATCGTAGAAAATTAACACGTGAAGAAGTAGAAAATATATATAAATCAGTTATGTAATTAAAATTTAGAGAGGATATTTACTATGAGAAATGATATTGCAAAAGGAATTATTGCCGCAATGGTCACCCCTATGGATGAAAACCAAAAGGTAAATGAAAAAGAACTTCGTAATCAAGTAAGACGTCAAATCAACGCCGGTATTACAGGCGTATTTACACTTGGTACAAATGGTGAAGGATATATCTTGAGTCATGAAGAAAAATTAACTGTTATGAAGGCAGTTGTAGATGAAGCAAATGGTGAGGTTCCAATTTATGCTGGTACTGGCTGTGTATCAACAGAAGAAACTATTCAGCTATCTAAAGAAGCAAAAGAAATCGGTGTAGATGCTCTATCAATTATTACACCTTCCTTTGCTAAAGCTTCACAAGAGGAACTTTATCTACACTACAAGGCAATTAATGACGCAGTTGATTTACCAATTCTTCTATATAATATTCCAGCAAGAACAGGTAATGCTCTAGCACCTAAGACCGTTGCTCGTTTAGCAGATCTTAAGAACATTGTTGGTGTTAAGGATTCTAGTGGTAATTTTGATAATATTCTTCAATATATTGAACTCACTAGAGACAAAGATTTCTCAGTTATTTCTGGTAATGATGCATTGATTCTATGGACATTACAAGCTGGTGGTACTGGTGGTATCACAGCCGTAGCTAATGTATTGCCACAGATTATGGTTTCTATTTATAAGTACTGGAAGGCTGGAGATTGGGACAAAGCACGTCAAGCTCAAGATTCTATTCGTCCATTGCGTAATTGTTTTGTTCTCGGTAACCCTAATACGATTATCAAAAAGAGTACTAATTTGATCGGTTATCCTGTTGGTAGCACAAGAGCACCGTTTAATCATTTGGATGATACCTCAATTGCCACTTTGAAGACGGCTCTTGAAAAGAATTATAGTAAATATTTTGCAGAAAAAGTAGCTGATTAGGAGGTCACGATTATGAAAAATAATAAACCAATTGTAGCGATTACGATGGGTGACCCTGCAAGTATTGGTCCAGAGATTTCATTACGTGTATTTAAAGATAAAAAATTGTATGAACAATGTAATCCCATTATTGTTGGAGATAGTTCGGTATTATTGAAGGTAATGGAATATTTGCCAGACTTAAAGAGTAAGTTAAATGTCATCGAAAATGTTGATGATGCAAAGTTTGAGTATGGATTAGTTGATGTATATGAAATGCACATGGTTGATATCGATCAACTTAGGTTTGGCGTTGTCAGCAAGATGGCTGGTAATGCAGCGTTTCAATATGTTAAAAAAGTTATTGATCTAGCTATGGCTGGAAAAGTTGATGCCACGGTAACTAATGCTTTGAACAAGGAAGCTATGAACTTAGCTGGACATCATTTTGCCGGTCATACAGAAATATATGCTCACTATACACACACTAAGAATTACACAATGATGTTGGCTCATGATAATCTGCGTGTTGTCCATATTTCAACACATGTATCATTACGTCAAGCCTGTGATCTTGTTAAGAAACCACGTGTCGCCGAAGTTATTAGAATTGCTGACGATGCATGCAAACGCTTGGGTATTGCACATCCAAAAATAGGTGTTGCTGGACTGAATCCACACAGCAGTGAAAATGGCTTATTTGGTAACGAAGAGGCCGATGAGATTATTCCCGCTATTAACGAAACCAAGGCTGAAGGTATCGATGTTACAGGGCCTGTACCACCAGATACAGTCTTCCCTAAGGCCGTCGGTGGCTGGTATGATATTGTTGTTGCCATGTATCACGATCAAGGACATATTCCTTTGAAAATGCAAGGATTCCAATATGATGAAGAAAAGAAAGAATGGAAGAGTGTTGCTGGTGTAAATATTACATTGGGTCTTCCTATCATTAGAACTTCAGTTGATCATGGTACAGCCTTTGATCAAGTATTAAAGGGTACTGCAAATGAGATAAGTTTGAAGAATGCCATTGATTATGCGATTAAATTGGCTGAGAATAAATAATTTTTTAAATTAGACACATGGAATTAAGTGTGTCTTTTTTGTTTGGAATCAACGTTTTAAATTTTAACGTTTACAAATTTATCTATTCAATTATTGGATTATGTTTATTTTTGAAACGATAAATAGGTATGGTTGATTTAAAATTTAAACTATTATATTTATGAAAGCGAATTCAGGAGGCGTTTCTTATGAGTAAAGTAGCGATTGTTACAGGTAGTTCACAAGGGATTGGTAAACAAATAGCATTGACATTGGCAAAGAAGGGCTATGATTTGGTACTAACAGGCCTTGAGGCGGATGAATTAGTTGAAGTTCAATCGGAAATTGAAAAACTAGGTCAACAGTGCATGCAAGTTGCTGGGGATATCACTGATCCAGAGTTTTCACAGAAATTAGTAAATGATGCAAAAGAAAAGTTTGGTCATATTGATGCATTGGTTAATGATGCAGGGATGATGAAACGTACTAAGACTTTGGAAACACCTGTAAAAGATTGGGAATTAGTTATAAAAGTTAATTTAACTGGTAGTTTTATTATGAGTAAAATGGTTCTTCCAGTCATGGTTGAACAACAGGAAGGGTCAATTGTTAATATCACTTCAGCTAATGGTGTAACCCCACATCCAAATGCTGCAGCAAGTTATGGTGCAAGTAAGGCCGGATTGAACTATTTGACAAAGCATTTTGCATTAGAATTTGCGAGTGATCATATTCGTGTTAACTCTGTTCAATGTGGTCCTATTGCAACTGAAATGACTAAGCAATGGTCGCAAGAATATCGTGATAACATGTTGAAGAAAATTCCATTACATAAATTAGGTGAACCAGAAGATGTTGCTGAAGCTGTAGCATTTATGCTATCTGATAAAGCAGGATTCATTACTGGATCAATTTTAAACTTAAGTGGTGGTAAGTTAATGCAATAACCATTAAGAGGATCTGTACTTTGTTAATCTCAAAGTGCAGATCTTTTTTAGTTGATACGTTATATTTGTAAGCTGTTTCAAAAATAAACAATAAAAATAGGAATATCAAATAAATGGAAGCGTTTACTTGTAAACGCTTCAACTTTAAACAGTAATCTTATATCGAATACTATGAAATTTTCGTAGTATAGAGACTGTAAGGTGATGAGCAAGGTTACCGTCCTAGGAAGCGTGACTAGCCAAGACCCTTAGAAAATTGAATAAAACAAATTTATTCAAATAATTTAGATCAAAAATCTTGTCATGTAATTATTCTGGGAGGTGCGATAATATGCACATGTTAAGTTCGAATGATACGCTGATCGTCATGGGAATGATCCTGGTATATATTCTAATTACCGGTTACCTAAGTTTTCGTTGGGGTGGTTCCACAAATGAAGATTTCATGCGTGCAAGTAATAAGCTTCCAACTTTTGTTTTAGGTATTTTGCTGATGTCAGAATATATTGGTGCACAATCAACTGTTGGTACTGCACAATCGGCATTTAGCAATGGTGTTGCTGCATCTTGGGCCATTGTAGCCGCTGTTATTGGTTTTATTCTCTATGGTTTGTTCTTCGTTAAACGTTTGTATAATACTGGTGGTTTTACTATTTCTAGTGCCGTTGAACAGCAATATGGACATTCAACAAAAATCATTGTTTCAATTATCATGATCTATGCATTGTTCTTGGTTAATGTTGGTAATTATATTAGTGGTGCTGGTGTTCTTGTTCAGATTTTAGGCATTAAGCTTCCAATTGCTATGGTTATCGTCGGTATTGTAAGTACGATTTATTTCTCATTTGGTGGTATGAAGAGTGTCGCTTATGTTAGTGTTATTCACACATTTGTTAAGTATATTGGTATTCTGATTACTTTAGCATTTGCTTTAGTATTGACACATGGTATTTCACCCATGGTTACGAAAATGCCTCATTTTTATTTCACATTAAATGGTCACATTGGTTGGGGAACTATCATAGGTTGGATTCTTACAACTGTTGGTGCTGTATTCTCAACGCAATTCTTAGTTCAAGCTATTTCATCAGCTAAGAATGCGAAGGCTGCACAACATGCATCTTATCTGGCCGCTGGATTATTTATTCCATTAGCTATTGCTATTGGTTTGATCGGTGTTGCCGCTAAGTTCTTGTTCCCTACAATGAATGGATTGTATGCATTGCCAGTCTTTTTAACACACATGAATGTTTTCTTAGCTGGATTTGTTGCAACGGCACTAGTAGCATCTGTCTTTGTTAGTGTTAGTTCTGTTGCGTTAGGCTTAGTTGCTTTGATTGTTGATGACTTTTATGTTCCAATGCGTCATCCAGAACCAAAACAACAATTACGTATGACACGTATTTTATCTGTTATTGTTGGATTCTTACCATTGATCTTTTCATTCATCGTTCCACAGATTTTACAATTATCATTCTTCAGTAAAGCTTTACGTATGTCTATTACAGTTGTTGCCATTTCCGGATTTTATCTACCTCACTTTGGTAGTACAAGAAGTGCCAATGTTGCACTTATAGGTACAGCTGTATTGGCTACCGCATGGTTCTTAATGGGTGATCCATTTGGAATTGATAATGTTTATATTTCAATTTTTGCTCCTATGATT
Source organism: Companilactobacillus jidongensis (assembly GCF_003946575.1). Classification (GTDB taxonomy): domain Bacteria; phylum Bacillota; class Bacilli; order Lactobacillales; family Lactobacillaceae; genus Companilactobacillus; species Companilactobacillus jidongensis. The sequence continues at coordinate 14,976 of NZ_RHOP01000031.1, forward strand.
CTAATGGGATTATGCAAACTATGGGATATGATGACTGGAAAGGGTAATCCACCTGATCCTAAAATTGATAAATCATAATTCTAGATTGAAAAACCGATAAAACTAATTATCGGTTTTTTTGTTACGCTGATTATGTAAAAGTATACTTAGTGTTGATAGATATTCATAATTGCAGGAGGTAGCAAACAATGACAAAAAGGCTAATCAGCGCCAACCCAACCGAAATCCTAAAAATGAACGGAAAAGAATTAAAACAATCGATCAAGGCCAGTGAGGGCCGAGTAATAGTAAGTGAGAATATCGCGACTCATCAAGTAATGAGTTTCGATCAAATCACCACTTCGGAAATTGCGGCAGCATTTGGAGCAGATATGATTTTGCTCAACATGTTAGACGTCTTCAATCCGGCTATATTCGGTCTATATGACGGTGAGAATGCGGTAATTCATCATGATGGACAAAGTATCAAGCATCTACAAAAGCTAACTGGTCGTCCAATTGGGGTCAATTTAGAACCGGTTGATCCTAACGCTGATATGGCAGAGGATCGAACAGAAATTTCCGAAGGTCGAACTGCTAGTGAGAGATCACTTCAAGAAGCTGAGAGTCTAGGTTTCAATTTTGTCGTCTTAACAGGCAATCCGGGTACTGGTGTTACGAATGAACAAATTGCGGCTAATATTAAAGTCGCTAAGAAAAATTTTTCCGGATTGGTCATTGCCGGTAAAATGCATGGCGCTGGTGTTAATGAACCGGTCATTGATAAAAAATCAGTTGGACAATTCCTTGATGCGGGTGCTGATGTGATTTTGGTGCCAGCCGTGGGAACTATTCCTGGTCTCAACGATGCAACTCTCCAAAAAATTGTAGAGTTAGTTCATAGTAAGAATGCTCTAGTCATGAGTACTATCGGTACTAGTCAAGAGGGCTCTGGTGCAAGTTACATTGAGAATATAGCCATTAGAAATAAGATTGTCGGCGTTGATATTCAACACATAGGTGATTCAGCCTGGGGTATTCAATCGCCAATGGAAAATATTTATCCGCTGAGCAAAGCTATTCGTGGTGAACGTCATACTATTTCGCGTATGGCTCGTTCTATTAATAGATAAAAAAATCGTTTTGGGTGCATTTATTGTCCAAAATGATTTTTTTTACGTAATTTAAGTTAAGATGTTATGTAAATGAGTAAACAGGTTCATAAGGGGGTGGATTCATGTCAAAACAATTCGATAAAATTACCGAAACAGCTTATTTGACCGCCGATAATTACATACGATATCGAACTATCATGGACTACTTCTATACGCAACAGGATCAGATGAATAATATTTTGTATGCAGATGATATTGTAACGGCGCTACGTGATGCAATTTTAGAAAAACGCCTTGCTGGATATCAGGAAGGTATTATTAATAGGATTGTTGAATCAATTCGGATGAATTTGTAAATAAAAATAACGACTGAGATTTTGAAATTCTCAGTCGTTATTTTTATTTATAGAAGCTTACAGAACTATTCTGTCCGGGAAATAATCGCAAATGTGATCCTGCTCTTATGGCGATTAAGATTAATTCATCTTTGTCAATTGTATAAATAACCAAGATATCATTAACATCATTTGGTACCTTACCAACAGGAGTATCTCGTATGTGGAATTCATGATAACCTGCCATACGCCTTTTTAATTCGTGGTCGTCAAATTCTTCTGGTAATTTCTGATCTTCCAATAGAATATCAATTGCGGATCTTATTTCAGAAATAATTGTTCTATCCAAACTAGCTAATCTTTTTAAATCAATATTAAATGTATCACGTGGTTTGAATTTTAATTTTTTCATTTAGTGAACTGTCCCCAATATTCATCGTCGGATTCTACAATTTTGTCATCTTGCATAGCGTTATGGCGAATAAGTTGGTCTCTAGCAATTGCATATTCTAGAGAGTCCTCTTTAGATTTCGCAATACTCTCATACCAATTTAACTTTTCTTGAGAAATAACGGCAGCCGTACGGCTCTTTGACCTAGCAATATAAACAATTTCATTATCATCATTTACGCTGTCTAAGTATTCTTTCAGATGTTCTCTAAAGTCACTTTGTGTTACTGCAAAAGTCATATCCATTCCTCCTTGTACGTCTTTTTGTACTTTTTATTGTACCATATTTTACATTGAAAGGTGAAATTTCAAATTTCATTTCCTACTTTTATCCTTAACTCCCGCCATTTTCACATCAAAATAAAATAATTTCAGAAAAAACTTACGAAAACATTTTTTTTCTGGTATATTAATCCACTGTTGCAACAAAAACGGAGGTAACTATGAGTAAATCTCAAATTAACACAAACCCAGAGCATCCATATTTGGCTTTAATGGGTGTTTTGATTGGTGGATTCGTGGGAATGTTCAGTGAAACTTCACTTAACATTGCTCTTCCATCCATTATGAAAGCTTTTTCTATCGAAACTGGTACAGCACAATGGCTGGTTACGGGCTATATGCTAGTCATCGCCATTGTCCTACCACTTTCAAGTTTATTAACGAAACATTTTTCTACTAGAGGTCTAGTTCGTTTCGGACTTATCGACTTCATCGTTGGATCGATCATTGCAGCAATTGCACCAAGTTTTGCAATTCTGTTATTTGGTCGGATGATTCAAGGTATTGCCACTGGGCTTATTTTGCCATTAATGTTCTCGATCGCTATGAGAATTTTTCCACCTAACAAACTTGGTGCTGCCTTGGGTGCAGCCGCCCTTGTTATCATGTTTGCCCCAGCTATCGGACCCACAATTTCCGGTATTATCTTGGGTGTATCATCATGGAGATGGATCTTTGTTTCATTTATTATCTTCCTATTGATCGGTTTGATCTTTATGGAAAAGAATTTGACCAATGTCTTCGAAGTTACTAAACCAGCTGTTGATTGGTTAGCAATTTTCCTATCAACTATCAGTTTTGGTTTGATCGTCTTCGGTATCAGTTATTTATCTAACAGCATTTCAATTGCTGTTATTTCATTGATTGCTGGTCTGATTTTATTAATTGTCTACATCAGACAACAAATGCACGCTAAGACTCCTACATTGGACTTTGCCGTGTTACGCAGACCTGAATTTGTTACTGGTTCAGTTTTAGTTATGTTGAACTTTGGTATCACACTTTCAGCTATGTACTTATTACCAATGTACCTACAAAACGGACTTGGCGTTGCGGTTGCCTTAACTGGTGCTGTTATGTTGCCAGGTGGTTTTGTCAACGCTTTGGTTTCGTTTGGTGCCGGTCGAGCTTACGACAGTATCGGTGCTAAGTGGATGACACGCATCGGTTTCTTAGTTTCAGCCATTGGTGCTGTTATGTTCCTATTTAGTAATCAAAACAGTTCATTAGGTTACATTATTGTGGCTCACATCGTTCTTATGATCGGTGTTCCACTAGCAATGTCACCAGCACAAAGTTACGGTCTTAATTCATTGAATGAATATCAATCAGCTGACGGTTCTGCTATCATTAATACATTCCAACAAGTCATCGGTGCTGTCGCTACTGGTATTGCTACAATTCTCTTGAGTACTGGTCAAAACAATTACTTCGCTAATGGCGGACATTCAACTGCCTTGGCATTCACTAATGGTGCCCATTATGGATTCGCCTTTACTTTAGTTTTAGCCATTCTAGGATTCATTTTGGCATTCCGTGTTCACTCAAAGGAATACGAGACTGAAAAAATTGTAAAGGAAGAATCAAAATCCAGTAAAGCCACAAAATTAGAACCTAAAGAAGCATAATTTATTATTTGAAAACAATTGATACGGTTTTGGACCAATTGATACTTGCAATCAGTTGGTTCTTTTTTATATAATAGGAAAATAGTTGTTGAATAATTTGACAGATTCCTTTACAATAATAGGGTTGAATAATAAGACAATACTAGATAAGGGAGGAGGGATTTAGATGTCACAAAATACACATAAAGGCTATACAGGCCACCGCCGTCCCGTTAACGCTAAGAACGGTGAAGAACGCATGGCAAAAACTCAAGCCGTTAAAGAATTCCTTAAGAGTCGTGATGAAAAAGCAGCTAAGTAATTAGTTTGCTTGAGCCAACGGACATTTGTCTGTGGGCTCTTTTTTTTCGCCATTTTGCCATGTCTTGATGATTTTGTGAACTATTTATCTTAAAAAGTATAGTATTAGGGCTCTTTGTCAAATAGTATTGATGAATAACTTTTAACCATAGGCATCCTCATTGAGGATGCCTATTTTCATGCACA
>NZ_RHOP01000032.1 GCF_003946575.1 Companilactobacillus jidongensis
AGTGATGTTTTTTTTGCATTAAAAGAGTATAAAAAAACTGGTATTGATTATTCATCAATACCAGAAAGTATAGGACCATAAAAATAACGGCAAGTGATTCCAATTGGAATTACTTGCCGTTATTTGTAGTTATTGATGTTATAAATTTGTATGATCGATCAGTGCTATTTTATTGGAATCAGTATTTCACAATATCCTTGGTTCACTAGCTTCGGTTGATATCGTTCGACGATTGGCCGATCATCCACATTAAGTTGATTTTTGTTGATAATTTGCACCATATTATCATAAAACTCATTAATTACCTTTTCAGTGTGAATTAACTTAAAAACGGCATAACTGCCATTCACTAAAGTTCTTTGTTTAACATTATTATTGAAGTTTGTTTTGTCAGTAATCAAGCATGCATCATAACGACAATCATTTACAGGCGTGTTCTGCGGGTCATCTAGAGCTATTCCTAGAATACTTGAATCTTGAAATAGTCCTTCTTTCTTTACCCACTTTTTAAAAGACTGCATTAAATATTTATTCTCTATTCCATATTCCCCAATCCGTCTAAAATAAACTATCTTGGTAGATGGCAAATGTTCAATATTCAATTTTCTTTACTCCAACTTTTTACTCGGACGTCCTGTGCTAATAGCATAACGCCATTTAAAATTAAATACTTTAATATTTTAAAACTAAGCCGTTAAAATGTTAAAAGTACTTTTAGTATCACTTACTGTTAATAGGTTGCTTTTGTTTGTCCCGCAAATTCAAGAAAATTAATAGTACAAATATAACTAGTACTGCAATATAAACATTATGAAAGGATCCAAGCAAAATATGATTTATTGCAGATATATCTGTTGTTCTCACATTGCTGTTTGAAGAAATTGCCTGATTCAAATGAGCTGTACTAACTTGGGGAAACTCTGCCAGATTATGATTAATCGAAACATTGAATATCAATCCAAATATTCCAGTCATTATCGTCTGTCCTAGAGTTATACCTAGTGTAAGCATCGAAGATGCAGTCCCTACACTTTTATCGTCAACTAATTCCTGTGCAATAACAGTATTCATAGTTATGATGATTCCCAGACCGGATCCAGTTACACCTGAAATAATATAAAACCAGACAACTGGCATATTGGCACTATTAAATACTAAAATTAAATAAAAAATCATTTGAACAATCACAATTGTTATAATAATAAACTTTGGTGCAAATTTTTTAATCAATGCTCCAGTGAAAAATGAAGCAACTAACCACATTATTGGGCTTGGCGTGATCGCAAGTCCAGCAACAGATGGCGACTTCTGATAAATCGATTGAATCCACATAGGGAAATAAATTTGAAATCCAATCTGCATTCCACTCATAAGTAAGGCTGTCAAAACCTGAATGGTAAACGTCTGAGATTTAAACATGTCCAATGGAATCAGCGGATCACGTGAGCGTCTTTCAATCTTAATAAACAAATATAAGGAGATAATGAATACCGTAATACCGCTAATAAACAGCGTAACATTAAGTCGAGTATTGCCTAGTGATTGTAAACTTAATAGCATTAACAGCAACACTACTGTCAGCAAACCGATACCTGAATAGTCAATTTTTAAATTATCAGCCTTAGCAAAGTTTTCATTAAATCCAAATAAAATCAGTAAGAAAATAATAATTCCCAATGGAACATTAATAAAGAATATCCAATGCCAACTTAATTTATCAACGATAAAACCACCCAGAAGTGGACCAGCCAGTGCAGATATGCCCCAAGCTGTATTATTCAATGCCATAATTTTGGAGCGTTCTTGAAAGCTAAACATATCGGCGATAATCGTAAATGTTATTGGCCTAATTGCTCCTGCACCGATACCTTGTAATGCTCTGAAAATTATTAACAAATACATATTGGTTGCAAATCCACAAAGAAACGATCCAATTGTAAATAAAAGCAATCCTATAAGAAAAACCGATTTACGACCGATACTGTCACTTAGCTTCCCATAAATTGGTGTTGCAATGGCAGTCGTTAACAGATAAATGGCAAATACCCAACTCTGCATTGATAACCCATGTAAATTACTAATAATCGCCGGTAAAGCTGTGGTCACCACGGTTGTTTCAACTGATGTCATAAATGTTGCGATGAAGATAGATACCAGTAATATTTTTCTATCCATATCTTCAGGTCTCCAATTAGTTTTATTAGTTGTATAACTATCGAAGTATAATTCAGAAATAAATCCTATAGAGAATCTAAAAATCCAGGTAAGTATTTTTTAAATGTGGAACGATTCACTGACAGAAACTTTGTTTGAGCATCTTTTCTAGTATTAGTTAAACCCATTTCTCGTAATGTTTTGGCATGGTATGACACTGTAGATAGGCTCAATCCCAATTTATCACTCATTTCACCGCAAGTGATTTCCCTATCAGATTCATTTAAAATACGAATCATTTTTAATCTATTTGGTTCTGATAATGCTTTAAATATCTCTGATAAAATTTCATCCTTATTTTGTTCTTCGATAATCATAAAAGTATCATAACCTCCAATTCAATTATTTTCAAAAGTTAGGCATTTAAATATACATGATTCCTTGTTCAATATTATCTTTATAATACCATTAATAGTTAAATCCCATATCCACAATACTTAGTATCAGTTAAAAAATTAGAGATATGATTATTTCAGCAGTCATACAATTCTATACAGAATCTCAGTGAAATATCAAATTTAATATCGTTGATATACTCATACCTACCTGATACAATGTAGTTGAAACAAATAAAAAGCAGACCGAAATGATGGTCTGCAATGGCAATTCCGCTAATGCGGTAGCCAATTTATCTAGTGGAGTGAACCGATAACTGGGCAGTTAATACGGGTTCACTTTTTTAATATCCAAATGATAGATTTTACCTGTACAATTATTTTGAATGTAACTATCAATGACGAATGAGCCACTCCTAAGATAGCCCTTAGACAAAATAATGCGTACAGAACATTTATCAAAAAAGTTAACAAGATCTCTCCTTTCAATTCAGATTAACACTATGAACTCATCCATAGCGACACCTCCTTTACTTAATGTAGAGACCACCGCACCAACAAACTGCGTAAATTTTATTATCCTTGATTGTTACTATTAAACCAAACAATAACTTTGAATATAAAAACTTAATTAATGTTCTATATATGTAATAATATTTCCTATGCAAAATAAACTTGTCATTACGCAAAAGTACTTAAATAACAATTGGGGATACTAATATGACTTTATCTATGGAACAAATAAAGAACCATCAAATGACCCCTGAAGAATTCAAAAGCAATTATTTCTACAGAACCGACTTGCAAAAAATTTGTCGTGGATTAGATTTGATAACAGTGGAACCAAAAATGATCTAAATACGCGTATTCTCAGATATTTAAACAATGAGAAGCAAATTGCTGTAACCAAATATCAAAGTAAAAATACTATATTGCAATTAACACCATCCACTAGAATTATTGACGGAGTGAAATTAAATCAGAATTTACGTGAATTCATGGTAAAAGACTTCTGTGCTGACTCTATGAATAATAACATCAAAAACAAATTAGATACTGCGGCAAAGCTATGGTCAATTGCCAAAAATAAAAAAAGTAAAAAATATACACGGGACCTATTTAAATATTTTCCCTATCTCAAATAGTGGGTATAAAAATAACGGCAAGTGATTCCAATTGGAATTACTTGCCGTTATTTAGCAATCATTAATGTTAGAAATTGTATAGCCAATCACTATAATTTTATTGGAATCAGTATTTCACAATATCCTTGGTTCACTAGTTTCTGTTGATATCATTCGATGATTTTAAATTTGAATAATTATCTTTCATGCCTATCTCTTCGACGTTCTCGTCTCTTGCTATGACGATCTTGATCCTTTTGTTGAGCAGTAATATTAGCTGATATTTCCTTTGGATATTTAGATGATGCGCGATACCAGACCAAGCCACGTTGAATCAAAAGTGTAATTCCTAGATACAGCAATAATGTGACTGAGCTCTTATTCCACATCTGATCAACGGCAACATGCATTCCAATACCAATAATCCACCAAACAATTGTTAACCAGTTACCTTCACGCATAACCAACCCATCATCATCAAGCCAAAACTTATATGACCAGGCCCTTAAAGCAGCAAATATAGCTGCACTGATCACACTGAGAATTCCGAATACATAAATATTACTTTGTGAAACATCTAAATGCTGTTTGTTTACAGCATCCCCAACTGAAGCAATTCCGAACAGAATAACTATAATAAAAAATTCCGGCTTAAACTTAACAGTTCTCGGTTCCAATTGTCGCTTGATTACAACGTATAAAATCAATAAGGCCAGTACAATATTTGTATAACTAAGATTTTGCATAATATGTTCCTTTTTCATTTTGTGTCGCAACAAATATTACTACAAAAAAATAGTTTGGCAATATAATTTCACATATATTTAATATTCATTTTATAAACCGTTTCTTCAAATAAAGTAAAACAATCAAAATCAAACTGACTCGAATAACTTGAATCATTAAATATGAGCCAAAAAAAATCATAAACAGATGTTCTATTTCAATAATATTCATAATTACACCTCTAATATTTTAAAAGAATCCTTCCTTGAGAATGAGTATTTTTAGATATCATTTGAGCTTGAATTACATCCCTGAAATCAAAGACATCTTGAACATAGGCATGTAGTTTTCCATTTGATAACATTTCTAACAATCTTTCGTAATCCTTTGGGAAAATATTAGGTTGAATAAAACTAAAATTTTTAGAATTAAAATAATTTATAGCAATTGAAACTATCGTTATTTGGGGAAATACTGCAGATATATCATCCAATATTTTGATATTTCCGGCTGTATCAATAACCTTTGAAATATCATCATTATCTACTAACTGACTTTTCACATCTTTTGTATAGTCGATTACGTCATCAGCCCCAGCTGATATCAGGAATTCAACGTTACTATTATGGCCGACAGCAATAACTTTTACTCCGCGCGTTTTTAATAACTGAATTAAATAAGTGCCGATACCACCTGATGCTCCAGTTATCAAAACAACATCGTTTGAATTAATATTGATTTTATTGATAATTCCAAGCGCCGTATCTGCTCCACCAATAATAGTCGCTGCGTCTGACAGTTCAACATTATCTGGAACTTGGAATAACAGTGGTGGAATACGGGAATCTATTATCGTACTTGAGGATCCAGTCATTGAGGCACCAATAACTTTTTTACCAATCAAATCATTATTTCTTAAACTACCAACACTCTCAACTATTCCGGCAAAACCGTATCCAATAATAATCGGCAATTTTACAGGTCGAATACTCTTAAGTTCTCCAGTCTCAGTACGCCAATCATACGGCAATACCGGTGTATATTTCGTCTGAACTATTACAGATAACGGACTGATTGACGGATCAGCTCTCTCTCCTATTTTCAAATCTGAAATTCCATTATATGAATCTTGAATAATTGCTTGCATTTATATCAACTCTTTATTGATTTAAGGAAAATATAACAATTATTACTAAATCAGGATAATAAGAGTTCTTATAAATACAAAAAGGTCGAGAATTTCTTCTCGACCTTGATACGATTTAAAACGCGTTTACAAAAACAACAACCTAATTGTCTTGCAATGTAGCGGCAATATCCACTTCACGAATATTAACTTCTTGTGGCATTTCATACATAAACTTAACGGTTTCAGCAACATGTTTAGGATCCAAAGTAATTCCACCCATTGATTGTTTCCACTCTTCGTATTCACTCAATGCCTTATCATCTGTAACGTGAGTTAACAATTCCGTTTCAGCAGCACCTGGGGCAACTAACATTACACGGACATTTTCACCGGATACTTCTTGACGAACTGTTTCACTTAAACCATGAACACCGAACTTGCTGGCAACATATGCAGCATGATTTTGGAACGCTTTGAACCCAGCAATTGAAGAAATGTTAATAATAGTACCATGATGATTTTTTTTCATTTCTGGAAGAACAATTTGCATACCATTCAATACTCCCATAATGTTTGTATCAAGCATAGTTTGCCATTCTTTTGATGATTGTTTCCAAACATTGCCAAGTAACATAACTCCAGCATTATTGATAAGCAAGTCAGTTACACCGTATTTTCCTTCAGCTTCGTGAATAGCCTTAGCCAATTCATCCTGGTCAGTAACATCAGCATGTCTGATCATAACTTCGCCTGACAAATTCAAAGCTTCGATTTTTTCAGTACGACGACCAAGTAACAATAGTGGATAATCATTTTCATTGAATAGACGTGCCATGGCAGCACCGAATCCTGAACTTGCACCTGTAATAACAATTAATTTTTTCATTTATATTTATACTTCCTTCTAATAATTGATTTCAACGATTTCTTATTATAGACTGGAATAGCAAATTTAAAAGTACGCACTTTTTGGTAACTAAATTATTATTGGAGAGATAAAATGTACGAAAATGAATTCGATGCAACTATGCGATTAATTCGTGGTAAATGGAAAATAAGAATTCTATACCAACTTAACGGTAATGAGCATTCAAGATTTAATACTTTAGAACGCAATATGAAACCTATTACTCACAAAATTTTGGCAGAACAAATTCAACAGATGATTGACGCAGAACTAGTGGAAAGACATGACTTTCATGAACAACCTTTACATGTTGAGTATAATCTCACAAAAAAAGGCCAATCCTTAATTCCGGTCGTTGATGTTATCTGTGACTGGGGATTGGCAAATATTGATTCTTCCGAACTAAAAGAAACGCTTTGTGATTAATCAAAAACGGTTTCCCAAACCACACTATTGTGACACTCAAATGCCATCTTCAAATCTTCAGGAAGATTTCTATTTAACGATAAATTTAATTTTAAAGCTTCATCCAATGTGAAATATTCAGCATCGTCAGTTTCTGAATTATCAACATCTGTTAGTTTATTATTATCGGGCACGCATTCAATAATATTTTTATAAATATAACTCAGATTCTTTTGGGCATAACTATGTTTTTGCATATCTCTTACAGCAATTAGGCGTTTGGGAGTGACATGTATTCCAGCCTCTTCACGAGTTTCTTTAATAGCAATCTCACCAATAGAATATCCTATATCGGCCCATCCACCAGGAATAGACCAAGTATTACCACGCTTTTCATTCACCAACAGAATTTTATTTTCACTATTAAATGTTACTGCACGAACATCAACTTTTGGCGTCACATAACCATTATCAGAATCAAAAAAAATATCTAATTGCTGTTCATTGGCACCAGTGTATTTTGCCGTTAACTTCTTAGCAACTTCTTCAAGTTGTTCATATCGTTCTCTATCAAAGACATCTTTGGTATAATGCTTGCCTGATTGTGCAATGGCTTGTAATTGCTGAATTAATAATTCTAAGTTGTCCATGTTGATCTCCTCACATGAAAATAATTGTATCTATACATTCATATTATCATCAATTATATAATCAAGACCCTTTAATTTAACATTCACAAAATACTGTAATTCATAATTTGTTTTTCCCTGTTGCATAGCATTATTAATAGCAAGCATTTCATTCTTTGCATCTTCAAATGTACGATAGTAGGCAAGCATCGCTTTTTTATCACCCAAGAATCCCGAATCATAGGTTCCCCAAAGAGTTGCTTGGGGGAGTTCTTATTACCAATAACCTTGCCGACCGTAAAAATATAATACGAAGCGACCATACCATTCGTATTTAGAGTATCGAACTTTGAAACAACAGTTATTTTGTCAGATTTTTTAGTGATAACATTATCATCAATTTTGGACATCAATAAGTAATCGGTCGTAACATCAAAATATTTTGCGATAGCAATTAACTTATCAAAACTAGGCTGTGAAGTACCATTCTCATATTTTGAAACAGACTGTCGTGTGACATCTATTATCTCGCCTAATTCTTCTTGAGAAATTCCATTTTTTAGTCGTAACTTTCTTAAATTATCACTAAACATAATTAACACCATCCTTAATTTTAATTATCAAATAGTAATAACTCTTATGCAATCAATTCCTAGTAGCATTTACGCAACTAATGGTTGATATCCAGCGTTATAACGAAAAAAATAAAGTGAATGCACATTTTTGAGTATGCATTCACTTTATTTTTAATATCTGGTTGGATCAAATTGCTCATCGCCAGGCTGATCATTATATGTCTGTTTAGCTGCTTGCGAATATGGTGTAACGTCACCATCCACTGAGATATTACCATCATACGCTATAAATCCACTGATTGATGAATCAGTATTACTGTATACATTGAATCCACCACTAACTGGTTTGGCCGCGATATCATTGCGACCAGCCATTGCCATGGAATGCTTGTATAGTTCCACGGCTTGTTCAGAATTAGTGATTATATTTTGACCACTGGCAGATGAAGATTGTTGTGCTGTACTTGTCTTTACAGGTGCATATCCCGATGAACTGTCACTCTTTTGCATTGTACTTGGTGCAACACTAACGGATGCTGATGAACTTGCTGTTTGCGTCGTTGCTTGATTTGAGTCAACAGTTTGTTCAGTTAATCCCGTTGTATCTTTCAAATATGCCAAGCGATAATTCTTATTTAAATAGTAGTAAGAACCTGATCTTTCAAGATCAGACTTGGAAAGATTCTCGAATAATTTATCAACCTTTATCTCATCTTCAGATTTAAGTGTAATTTTTTTCTTGAGACTTGAATTGATTTGAAAATCTGGATCCTTTGAATCCATCATCATGAAACTGGATAGATTGAATTTAACATTCTTGTCAGTATCATTTTTGACTATCATATCAATCGCATAGCCATAAGAATCGTTTGTGGCTTTGAATTTGAATTCAATATCTTTCTTTTCATCTTTAGTTAAGCTTTGATAATTTATTGTTTGAATTCTTTCTTCAGGCTTAGCCGTTTTGGCAGAAGCTTTCTTCTGCACTCCACATCCAGCTATGAATAAGAAAGCTAGCATTGCTACTAGTACACCCCATAATTTCTTTTTCATAATCTTACCTTCTACAGTGAATAAATATAGTAATCCACGACCTCATTTAACCACCATAGAAATATATAACAATTAAAGTATCCTAACTGTACGACACGTACTATAAGCGTAACTAATCCAAAGCAAAACCGCTGTTGAAGGCAAATTTCAACAGCGGTTTATTAAATTAATTATTCAAATGTTAGTAAATTGCGTAGTTAGCACCTTTGGCAAGGTAATTGATTTTTTCTTCGTAATCTTTTCCTACATCCATTTGACGCAATGTACGAGTAACTTGTGTATCATCCTTCAATCGGCCAAATAGATAACCGTATGAATAGTTCTTGTCTAATAGATTATAAGTCCTCAATACTAAGTTCTTAGTATAATCATCTTTATCAAGATCTTTTTCATTATTAATTTCTGTGTATAATTCTGATAAAGTTTTCTTTGCTTCCGTATCATCTGTCATTTTCATAAATATACACCTGCTTTTTATTTTTTACTGTCCGTAAATATATTATTAACTGAAAATGAGTTAGTGTACTTCCTGTCTATATCTTCAATTTGTTCATAGAAGTTCTTTCCCTCATTAGTCAATCTGAAATTCTCGAACAATGATAGTCGACCCAAGTATGCCTCCAATGAAATTAACGTCCTATCGCTCATATCATTGAATTCATCTAATTCTCTATAGACATCCAAGATGGCCTTGCCAGCAAGTTTATTACTTTCAAGAGCCATGTCAAGAGTTTCGTACAATTTTGAAAGGATTAGTTTCAACCCTTCCAAATCTTCTCGCTTCAATGGGCTTCACTCTCCGTCCTTCTATGATTTATAGGCAATCATACAACATAGTTAAAACTATGTCTATTTATATGATACCGCTTCCACAAAAATACTTAAATAGGGCTTAATACTTTCCTTAAAATAATTTATATGGCATTATTTTAGTCAAATAACATGGAGACTAAGTGGATAAAATGAATAATCTAGGTGAAATACTCAAAGAAAAAAGATTGATACTAAAAATGTCACAAAAAGAAGTTGCTGCAGATATCTGTAGTCAACCTATGATCTCTTCAATTGAAAAAGGCAAATATATTCCTAACTCACAGATATTAATCTTGTTATGCCAAAGACTTCAGATAGACATTGACAGTATCAGTTTGGATAGCAATTATCAGATCAGTTCTCGAGAAGAATTCAATAATAAGATAACGACACTCTGTAATAACCATGAATATCAAAAGCTGAGAGAATTCTTACTCCAAGAATCCACCATCGATTCAGTTTCAAATCACGAACAAACCAAAGCGTACTATTATTATCTCGGCGTCGCATATTTACAAGCAGATCATAATTTAGATAAAGCCAAGACTAATTTCAAATTATCCTTATCAAATGATGATAATAATAGAAAAAAACTTACAACGTTGGATAGATTAGCCTCAGTTTCATTGGCTGGAATATTTGCCAAAGAAGGACTGATAAATTCATCCAATGAATATTTGAATATTGCTTTTCATAACTTCGATACTGCAAATTTTGAAACTAATCAAATTGCACTATTTTATCTAGCCGCCTACTCTCGAGCATCCCTGAACAAAAATATCGACGCCATAACCTGGCTGGATCAAGGAATAGAATTTGCGACCAAACACGATTCACATTATATGCTTGGCAATATGTACTATCTATTAGCACAGTTATTATCCAAATCAAATCAAGCAGATTCAACAACACAATATCGTGACAGATCTGATATGTTTGCGGAATTATTTGGTGAAAAAATATTTAAAACTAATTAAATAACATGTCAATATCTGTATTTGTTGACGGTCTATAACTACCTTGCTACAATGTGATTGTATTAAAAAAGACGAACCATACAAGGGTCCGCCTTTTGCAATTCCGCTGACGCGGTAGCAGATTTCAGTCTAAAATAGCAGACCTCTAACGGCTAAGTTAAAACAGGGTCTGCTATTTTAGTGTCTTCCATAAAACTTTACAAGTAACAACTAAGTGGAATGATAAATATAAAAGTAAAGACGACGTTGAGTTTTTTATTCAACATCGTCTTTTTTATTCCGTTTCACCGTACCTATCTAGCTCCACGGAATACTTTAATTATTATTTAACTTCATCATTTAAACGATAGTACTTAGCTGAAGAGTGTCAGTGATGTAACCAGCTGTGAAAGTTTTGTTAGGTCGACGATTTATCCGACCTTACAAAACGGACGAGCTTTAAGATTTGCGAAGCAAAGCTTAAAGTCGAAGTCCCAGACCGCACTATGGCTGGGACTGGTCCCACAGCAGGTGGAGTCACTGACAATCGGAGGCGGCCAGAAAACAAACACTAGGACAACTTATCAACTAACCAGTCAGCAACTAAATTAATTATCTCTGGTTGATACCACTCGACGGTTGCATGATTAGCGCCCTCAAGTGTTATTCGTTCAACTGGAACATTATTCTCCTTCAAACATGTTTCCATTTCTTCAGCTTGATATGGTGACACTACCGTGTCAGCATCCCCATGCATCAACAAAAATGGAGCCAAGCCTTTCTTAACATGGCTGATTGGACTGGCAAACTTAGCATTCTCTTCAACATCAGTAATAGCGTGAGCAGTGTCTTCACCGTAAGAAACACCATTAACCAATAATGCTTCAGTCGATGTGGTTGAAGCGTGAAAATCAGCATTGAGCCCCTTACCGATCGTCAATAGATCAGAAATCCCATACAACGAAACCACTGCAGAAACTGTTGTATCAACAACTTCACCAGTATCAGGCATGTACTCGCTCTTCTCTGCTGTTGTACCAACAAATTGAGCTAAATATCCTCCGGCAGAATCTCCCATTACGGCAATTCTAGTAGGATCGATTCCATATTTTTTAGCATTACGACGCAAATACCCCAAAGCATTCTTACCATCATTCAGGATTGCTGGGAAAGCATCAGGAACCGCACGATATTCCGCCGCTGCAACAACTATTCCTTGCTGGGCGATTGCTGTGCGCATTTGAATATACTTGTGGTAATTAGCGGACTGGAACCCACCACCAGGAAAATAAATAACAGCTGGTTTAGCCACATCTGTTTCAGGCACTAATAACGACATATGCATCTCACGGACAGTATCATTTTCTTTAACCTGTGAGAAAGCAACATCGTGATACTCATTAACTTTGGGAACTGTAACATTTACTTTCATATTGAATTATCCTCCCTGAACATCTTCAGTTTTAAAATTATGTTTCAAGCTGGGCCAGATAAACTTATCTGACTCCGCAATTAAAATTCCATTCAACAAAATTGAAAACAAAGTTCCAACATTGACCGCATAAATATTATGCGTGATAACAAATGATACGGCTACAATCAATACCGGCGGTACGAAATCAATTATTTGTGCAGCGGTTGAATTACCTTTTAAATACAAAAATCGCAAAATATTAGTCGTGTCATCATTCGGATGCATCACAATATTAGCACGTTGATACAAAGAAATTGCAACACAAAAACACACTACCCCAGAAAACGAAACTAAAATTCTAACTAGCATTGGCAAATGTTGAACACCAGCCATGGTTAACAAACTCGTAAATATATCTACAAAGTAACTGAAGAATAAAATATATAAAATTTCAACTACAAATCTTTTAATATCTAATTTTTTGATCAGTATCAAATTGGTCAAGGCATTGGCCACACCGAAGACAAACAGTATCATCCCAACGTTAAATCCTAACCACATGTTGAGATTGACTGCTGCTGCAGTCCAAACACCACTTCCCATATTGGAAGTTATACACAATCCATTCCCGAACGCATTCAGAATTAAACCGATTATCAAGGCAATAGTTCTAGTCTGTAATGAATTTTTGATATGCTTCACTCCTTTTTTAAAACGATACTGTTTATCTTATCACTCTGAGGTATCAAAAAAAGCAACCATTGTTATTATGGTTGCTCCTTCATTAAAACAATTTATCACTATCTTCATTGACATTGCCGCCGACGGCCAAAACTTGAAATGTAATCAAAACCATTTGTAATGCCGGCATAAAAACTAAAATCAACACCCAAATAATAATTTCAGCTCCGACAAATTTCCAACTAGTCAAAGCTCGGTAAATTTTCATTTGACGAATGCTGTCAGCAATTTCTTTATGACCCGCTTTCTCGTTTTCCTTGGCAATCATATAGGTTAATAATGCATACGCGAATGTCCATAATAAATAGACGATTGCATAAAAAATTTCTGGACCTTGTGCATTCAAATCACGACCAACCCAAGCTGTGGCTACTGGAATAAATGAAGTAGTAAACATCCAAGAATTGTTGATCCAAAAGATTTTCTTAGTAACGACTTTGGTTTTAGAAAACATATAATGATGGTTATACCAAGCAATACCGATAAATAACCAACCAACCGCATACGAAATCATATATGGAACTTGTGGCAAAATTGCCGATAACTTAGATGAATCTGGTGTTTTAAACTCCAAAATCATGATGGTTAAAATAATTGCGATAACAGCATCTGTAAATGCCTCAACTCTAGACTTATTCATATAATTTCCCTCCCAAAGTTCGGTTAATTATACCAAAAAATCAATAAGTCATTTAATCTATTATCGTAATAATATTTTCTTAAAATAGATACTTTAATGTTTGATTATACTAATTCCCACTAGACCAATTACTGAAACCAATGAAAAGCTTGCTAATGTGATGTAGTAATCTGTGTTTGACTCAGGCGCGTCACCTTGATCTGCACCAGATTGACCGACAGTTTCGCTTGTGCCAGTATTCGACTTGCTGGAACTATCAGTCCCTGAAGTAACTGGTTGAGATAACAATCCTGATTTTTGTAACTGATTGACTGAATTAGTTGAAGCATTATTACTCTTCAGTAAATCAGTGGAATCAGTGGTAGAAGTACTAGTACCAGTACTTGTGTCTGCTGCCGAAGAATCGGTTTGTGCAGGTTGTTGTACTGCGACTTGATTACTATTGTTATCAGTAGCTTCATCATTATCGGATGTAGTTACATTGGACGTGTTGGCTGAATCAGTCACCGTTCCAGCGTCATTTGCCCGATAAACATAAATTACCGTTCCACCAGTACCTGTTAAAGTACCGTTAGCAGGCAAACTAGTTTCGTCCATTTTGACAAAAGTATATCCATTAATATTGAGTTGCTTAGTCGTGTAATTCAAATAATCAGAATCAGCTGGATTATCTGAGTGACTAGCTGTGGTACTGGCTGAAATTTCATTGCCATCAGTATCGACGTATTTTACCGTCACATTACCAACCGTGACTTTGCTCTGCAATGTAATCTTTCCATTGCCATCCAATTCATTGGAAAATGTGTAACTAGTATTTTCTACCGGATCAACTGTAATCGTTACATTTTTAGTACCAACTTCCGATTGACCTTCACTGAAATGAGCAACAACCGGATTAGTTAAATCATCCCCAGTAACATCAGGTAACTTGACTGATCCATCATACCAATAAACATTATTACCACTAGATAATGTAGTTTTTACTAGTTTGCTTGTTGTAGTTTGCTCATCTGCACGAGCAATAGCAGGCTGTGATTCATAAACTCCGAATCCCAAAACCCACAATCCCATCGACAGTATCGCGTATTTTTTGAAATTCATAACTAAAACTCCCTCTCCGTAAACAGGTTACAAAACTTACATTACAAATTTAATTGTAATGATGATATTTGAATTATTTATGAAGTTTCCGGTTACAATTTTGTTACCATTACATTTCACTGCAAAAAAATACAGGACAAATATTAAAATTTGTCCTGTATAAATCATGGTAAAACAACAACCTTGCCAAAACTATGACCACTTTGTAAATATGCATGTGCGCTTGAAACTTCATTCAATTTAAATATTTTTGTTGGACTAACATCTATATTCTTATCTTCAATTAATTTAATTAAGTCCTTCAACAAATTAACATCAACCTCACCTGAATAAAATGAAGTTAAATAACAATTATTCGGTATACCTGCGATTGGGTCAAAATTATCTAAATCCCAAACTCCACCTAACTGACCAGTTGAACTGACAATTCCAAATTTGTTTAACATACTTAATGAATTAGGAACTGTTTTAGGCCCCATTAGATCAAGAATTTTATCAAATTTCTGTGTCGTTTGTAAATTTCCATTATCATCAAGAACAACATTATCAACACCAATGTCATACAACCTATGTGATTTTTCAATATTCCTAGTCGTACTGGTTACCGTTATATTCCCCATTTCTTTAGCCAATTTTGCAGCTGAGACACCAACACCACTAGTACCGGCGCGAATTAATAAGCTGTCGCCGGTATGGATTTGTAAACCAATCAATGCACCATACGCCGTATAGTAAGTTTCTGGAATTGCTGCCAAATCAGACCATGGTAATTTAGTAGTAATTGGGAAAATTTGTTTATTTGGAACCAAAACGTATTCAGCATAACTGCCATCATACGTTCGACCCATTTCACCCATAAATGTCATAACCGTT
Source organism: Companilactobacillus jidongensis (assembly GCF_003946575.1). Classification (GTDB taxonomy): domain Bacteria; phylum Bacillota; class Bacilli; order Lactobacillales; family Lactobacillaceae; genus Companilactobacillus; species Companilactobacillus jidongensis. The sequence goes on from NZ_RHOP01000032.1 coordinate 15,636, forward strand.
TGGCCTACTTTTAATGACTTATCAGTTGATTTGTCAATTATACCAACCGCTTCAATCCCCAATATCCTAGGAAATTTTACGCTAGGTGACTTCCCCTCACGGGTGAATATTTCTGAATGATTAACACCAAATCCCTTAACTCTGATCAGACTCCAACCAGCTTTAACTTCAGGAGTTGGAACATCAGTATATTCTAAAACTTCTGGATCACCAGCCTTGTTAACAACTACTGCTTTCATTTTCTGCCTCTTATTTTTTGTTCAAAAGATTATGTTCGACTAGGTATTCACGTGCGACGGTCGCTGCTTTTTCGTGCTTAACTGAAACACGATAATTCATTTTCTGCATATCCGTTTCACTGATTTTACCAGCTAATTTATTCAAAGTCTTACGAATCTTCGGATACTTCGTTAACAGTTGTTCAGATACCAACGGTGCACCTTGATATGGTGGGAAGAAACTCTTGTCATCCTTCAACGCTACCAAGTTATACTCCTGAATCTGTGGATCAGTCGTATAGCCATCCACCAAATTAACTTTATCATTGGCAATTGCTTTGTAACGGATCGATGACTCCATCGTCTGTGTGTTGCCAAACTTCAAATTGTACGCCTTGCTGATACCAGGATATCCATCACTTAGTTGATAAAAATCCGGATCGAAGCCAGCGTTAATTTTGCTTTCAACAGCAATCAAATCTGACACTGTCTTCAGATGATATTTCTTAGCGAAACTCTTCTTAACAACCAGAGCATATCCATTCTCATACTTCATTGGTTTGAGATATTCTAAATTCTCTTGCGACTTTAACAATTTTTTAGCTAATGCATATGTAGCCTCAGGATCATCTGTCGCACCTTTTTTAGTTTTTACTAGCGATTCCAGGACCGTGCCAGTAAACTCAGGATAAATATCAATTGATCCGGACTTCAAAGCCTTGTAAAGGAAAGAAGTTCCACCAAAGTTAGCCTTGGTGGTAACTTTGATATTGGGATTATCTTGTTCGATCAAGTCCTTATACATGTTGATCAATATTTCCGGTTCGCTACCCATTTTACCGGCAATGGTAATTGTCGTCTTCGGTTGAGCGATGACTCGGTAACCCGCTACACCGCCAATCAACACAACCAACGTTGCAAAAATAATTCCGATTTTCTTGAGCGATAGCTTGGAAATGCCACGAATCAGTGCACTAAATATCAAAGCTAAAATAGCGGAAAGAACGGCGCCAATGATCAATAGTGAATTATTATTGGTTTCAATACCTAACAGAATATATGTACCTAGACCACCAGCACCGATCAATGCTGCCAACGTAGCCGTACCAATAATCATAACCATAGCAATACGTAAACCAGAAATAATCATTGGCATGGCAAGTGGTATTTCAATCTTTACTAATTTTTTGGAGCGAGAAAGTCCAAAGGCCTCCGCTGCCTCCTCCAGATTAGGATCAATCGTTGTTAATCCAGAATAAGTGTTCTGAAAAATTGGCATGACTGCATAGACAACCAATGCGATGACTGACGGTATTGTACCAATTCCGACTAATGGAATTAAAATACCCAATAATGCCAAACTAGGAATCGTTTGAAGAACGCTTGTGACATTCAAGATGAACTCAGCAGCACGCTTATGTTTCATCAACAAAATTGCTAATGGTATGGCTATAACTGCAGCAATCAATAATGAAATCAATGAAATAGAAATATGTTGCCCAATCGAATTGAGAATATCATTTCCTTGAGTTTTGAAAATATGAATAATCCCTGACATTCTACTCACCATCCCTTGCTAAATAATTTAAGAGACTTTGAGTAGTCAACTTCCAGACACGTTCGTTAGAACTCTTAACCAAAGCATAATCCTTGGTCTTCAATAAGCCAGCCAAATCTGATATATTATCCTCTTCGCTGAGATCAGCCTGTTGTTTGTCTACTTCCTGACAATCTTGACTATCAATAATCAGTTTCAACTTTTTATCGTCATTTTGTTGATTCTTGAAGAATCCATTAACGAAGTTATTTTTGGGATTATGAACAATCTCGTCACGTGTACCAATTTGCTCCAAATGACCTAAGCGCATCACTGCGATTGTATTTCCTAATCGAACAGCTTCATTCATATCATGAGTAACAAATATAAATGTCATATTCATTTCTGCATGCAACTTCAAAACTAATTCTTGTAATTGATTACGAGAAATTGGATCCAAGGCACTGAAAGGCTCATCCATCAGGACAATCTTTGGATTAGATGCTAAAGCACGAACAATACCAACACGTTGCTGCTCACCACCTGATAATTCATTCGGTAATCTTTTGGCATACTTTTCCGGATCAAGACCTACTTTTTCCAACAAGTCCCAGGCTACTTGATGACGTTTTTCTTTGGACCACTTGAGTGACTCCGGTTGAATCGTAATGTTATCTTCAATCGTCATGTTAGGGAATAAGGCGATGTTTTGTAAAACATATCCCATCTGTAAACGCATTTCTTGTAAATTAAAATCATCAATATTTTTACCGTCAATGGTAATTTCACCCGATGTTTGTTTGATCAACCGATTGATCATTTTAAGTGTTGTTGTCTTACCGCTACCACTTGGTCCGACCAACACAAAAAAATCCCCGTCTTCAATTTGGAGATTCAAATCATTAATGGCCGTATTATCGTTATTTTCATACTTCTTGTATACATTCTTAAACTCAATCATATATGCATCCTTTTGTACTACAATCTTTGTAACTCGATAAGTTACAATTACAATATAATTATTGATATAAATTGTCAATTGATTTGCATTACATGTCTGGTATGAGAGATAGAATTTGACTAAACAGAAATATAATCATATTATTAATTGTAATTAATATAGTTACAATTAACGGAGGTGAGTTGATGCGTGTTTCGACCCGTTTCAGCGATTCAATACATATATTAGCATTCATAGATATATATAAAGGTACAAGATTATCCAGCGAAGTCATCGCCAGCAGCGTTGAAACCTCTCCAGTCGTTGTTCGCCGCTTGATGGGTGTACTTCGTGAACATGGATTAATTGCAACAAAACAGGGATCAGCAGAACCTAAATTGGCTCGTGAACCAAAAGATATAACCTTACTTGATATTTATTTTGCCACCGAAGGCAACAAACCACTATTCGAGTTAGATAAAAAAACCAATCCTGAATGTATTGTTGGTGGAAATATTCAAGACGTCTTAGGTGATTATTATGAACAAGCTAAAATTGCTGCTCAGAGAAAACTCAACGACACGACCCTGCAAGACTTAATTGAAACAATTCTTGTTAAACAAAAAGCTAAAGAAATAGCACGAGGCAAAAAATAAATTTTGGTTCTATACTTTCTGGTATTGATGAATAATCAATACCAGTTTTTTTGTACTCTTTTAAAACAAAAAGAACATCACT
>NZ_RHOP01000033.1 GCF_003946575.1 Companilactobacillus jidongensis
AACTTCTTAACAAGCGACTCAATTAGTTTATCAAGAACCCAACATGATGTCAAGAACTTTTTAAAATAATTTTTCAATGACTATCAAGTTGGAAGCTCTCAAGCCGTTGTCGCCGTTGCTCTGTCGCAACAACAAGATATATATTACTATTCAAGTACGACCTTTGCAAGTACTTTTTGAAAATAAGTTAGTTTTTTTTGATTTCTTCGATATCAAGTACCTTATCGATCCAATCACTGCTGTAGAAATCCTCTTCATGGGTAACCAGGATCATTGATCCATCATAGTTTCTAAGCCCTTTTCGTAATGCAGCTTTACTCTCATCGTCCAAATGGTTAGTTGGTTCGTCCATGAAAAGTATGTTAGTGGGATCAAACATTAAGTCGGCCAATTTAACCTTAGTTTGCTCCCCACCAGAGAGCGAACGCATATTAGACATGATCTGTTGATTAGTTAATCCAGTTCTAGCCAAGACACGCCTTATCTCTTTGCCATCCTTATCCGGGTGGTCACGACTGACGATTTGAAACGGCGTTTCCATATTGTTATTCCAAACAAGATCCTGCTTGAAATATCCAACCTTAGTCACCTCTGAGAAATCAAAGTTACCTTCAATAGGCTTGAGTTTACCTAAAAGAGTCTTGATCAGGGTAGATTTACCAATCCCATTGAATCCTTTAATAACCATCTTCTCACCACTAACGATGGAGAAATTCAATTTTTGTTCAAATAACGCTTTGTCGTAACCGATCTTCAGATCATTAACTTCTAATAACATTCTTGTACTAGGTATTTCAGCGTATGGAAAACCAAAACTACCAATTTTCTTATTACCTGGTGGTGTTAAGACTTCCATATGTGACAGTTGCTTTTCACGACTCTTTGCACTCTTAGAACGAGTTCCGGCTTTGAATTTTCTGATATAAGCTTTTGTTTTCGCAATTTTTTCTTGCTGTTTAACATAGGCTTTCATGTAAGTCTCTTTATTGGCAGACTTTTGCTTCTGAACTTGTTTCAAGTTACCTGTATATTTGGTGATCTTGCCGAACTCGATGTCAGCAATACAGTTAACGATTTTATCCAAGAAGTTGTAATCATGTGAAATAACGATGAAGGCACCTTCAAAATTATTTAAATATTCAGAAAGCCATTCAATGTGGTTAGTATCCAAATAGTTAGTAGGCTCATCTAAAAGAATCATATCCGGCTTCTCTAATAAGATCTTAGCCAAAATAATCTTTGATCGTTGGCCACCACTGAGTTTTGATACATCGTGATCATAACCAATAGCATCTAGTCCTAGACCAGTAGCTACCTGTTCGATCTTTGTATCCAATTCATAGAAGTCATTAGCATCTAAGATTTCTTGGAGCTTACCGGCCTTTTCGAGATCTTCTTCATCAGGATCGTTCATATAGATTTCACCTAATTTGTCATTTGCTTCATATAGTTTGCTAAAAGCTGTCTGCAAGTATTCTTTAACAGACATCCCTTCAACTAATCTAGCTTGCTGATCCAAATAACCGATAGTTAAATGTTTCTGCCAAGTGATCTTTCCTTCGTCTGGTTCGATCTGGCCAGTCAAAATCTTGATGAAGGTCGACTTACCAACACCGTTTTGACCAGTGATCCCCAAGTGGTCTTCTTTATTTACTTGCAAACTTGCATCGTCATACAATCTCTTATCTAAGAACTGTTGCGTCAAGTTATGTACTTCTAAAACACTCATATTAAATCTCCTTATATCCTTTAACACCATAACAAAAGGCTGAAACAATTACATGTTTCAGCCCTCATGTTGGTTTTATCTTCTATTAATAGTTAGACGGACCAGAACCAGATCCACTAAAACTGTTCTCAGTTCCTCCGCCACTTGTAGTACTGCCAGTAGTTCCAGTACCATCTGATATTGTGGAACTTATAATCTTGGTTTCGTAATTTTGTGTCTGAGTTCCAGTATATTCAAATGAGAATCCACGTTTCTCATTATACTTGTTAAGTTTAGTCTCTTGATTACTCAAAGTTTCTTGTGATAAATCAAGTGACTTTCTCAACTTATTAGATACTCGTTGCAATTCCTTAGTTGGTGCAATTTCATATGATGAGCCGCTGATCATTGAACCGTATCCTTGAACATAATCTGAGCCGATCTTCTTAGCTGCACCACTGTAATTCAAGAACATTGATTGCATGTCAGTGAAGCTCAAATTAGTGGTCATTGAGTTAGAGATGCTATCTAGAACTTTTTGATAACGAGTAAAGGTCTTGGCTGAAGCTGCACTCTTAATAATAGCAGTGATGACTTGACGTTGACGTTTCTGTCGACCATAGTCACCCTCTGGATCTTCATATCTCATACGAGAATAATCCAGCGCCTGCTTACCATTCAAGTGCATCTTTCCCTTCTTGAAGTGTGATACTTTTTCACCAGTATCACCATACGAGAAGCTAAATGGTACATCAACATCTACACCACCCACAGAATTAACGATCTTCTTCAGTGAGTTAAAATCAACTTTGACATAGTAGTCAATTGGTATATTCAAGAGTTTTTCAGTCGTTACAACTGCACTCTCTTCGTTCCCAACATTATAAGCCGAGTTGATCTTAGCAATCTTGTTGGTATTATTCCCAACACCCTTCCAAATTTGAGCCATCGTATCACGAGGTACAGATACCATTGTGGTCTTATTTGTCTTAGGATTAACCGTTACAACGATCATTGTATCGGAATTACCACGATAATCAGTCTCAGTATCTCTGACACCATTATCAGTTGTATCTACACCCAAAAGCAAGATCGAAACAGGCTTCTTATTACTGATCTTAGCTGAAGGTGCTTTGCCATCTAGGGCTTTGTACGTGTTTCCCAGAGAATTTTGGGCTTGAGCATACAATCTGAATCCGTAAGCACCAACAACAAAGAGCGCTACTAGAAGTGTCAGTCCCATTACCTTTAAGAAAGGATGTTTACCGCCACCACCGCCATTTCCGCTAGACAGGGCGCTGTTTCTAGATATCTTTCTTTGTTCTCTAGACATATTATTATTATTGTCCATATTAAACTCCAATTAGTGTATCCGAAATTACAAACTACTTATCATAATCCATTATATATAGCTAGAATACAATTATACAGCTTAATTTGATTACCCGATACTAAATTAAGCATACAAATGCATTAGACACCATTATAAAAGTTTAATCAAAACTGTCAAATTTACTTACAGAATAATGTATTGACGTTATAATTTTAAAAAAGATAATTATTTTGTTTTATATCCTTGCTTATAGGGGGTCACTAGCAATGAGAAAGACTAGTACTCAACGGGTATCAGAGTTGTGCTTGAAGACGGGGTATCTTCTGATCAGTGGCGGAGCTGAGTCATATCGGATCGAAGATACAATAGAAAGAATTGGAAAATCTCTTGGACACGTTGTTCACTGTTACGTTACTGTCACAGCTGTTTTCGTCGAAGTTGATGGACAAAATTCAAAATTTATTAAATCAACGCTCGGTGGAACCAATTTACAGATGATCGATGACATCAATACGCTGTCACGTAAGTTAGCCGAAAAGACGATCAATCCGAAGGTTTTTACTGAAGAAATCGAAAAAATCTATCAAGACAAACATACAACGGATTTTCCCTTTTATATGAAAGCTATCGGTGCTGGATTCGTTTCAATGGCACCAATGCTTCTATTTACTATGCCACTTTATTACTTCATATACTGCTTCATTGTCGGTACGATTGGATATGGAGTTTCATACTACTTAGCCAAATTATCTAATATGCCTTACGCTGACTTGTTTATTTCCGGATTTATAATTGCCCTTCTATCTATATTATTAAGTCATTTCGGTCTAGTTGACCAGTATCATAACATCATCATTGGCGCAATCATGCCTTTAGTTCCCGGAGTAGCCATTACCAATGCTATCAGAGAACTCGTCATGCGACATGCTCTAAGTTCTGCGGTCAAACTACTCGATGCTTTACTAGTTGCTAGCAGTATCGGTTTCGGAATCGCCACTGCATTGATTCTATTCTAAGGAGGCACCATTATGATTGCATTATTATTAAATCTTGTTTTAAGTGCTGCATCAGCGATTGGTTTTTCGTTGATAACTAATGCCCCTCATCGTGCCGCCGGAATTATCGGTGTGACTGGTGGTCTGAGTTGGACGATTTTTTGGGTCTTGAAGAACTGGGCCCACGTTAATATTTTATTCGCTAACTTTGTGGGGGCCTTGACGATCGGCCTATTGACCTACTATCTATCACGTAAATTCAAATTACCCGAGAATATCATCTACATCCCTTGTTTGGTTAATTTAGTTCCGGGGGGAAATGCTTACCGCACGATCCTCTATATGGTCCAGAACAAATATATCGATTCACTTGAACAGGCAATCACCACATTTTTAATTGCTTCCTTTTTGGCCGTCGGATTATTCTCAGCACAATACCTAATCTCACTGGCTAAAGGAGTTATCTATTTTAGAAAAATAAAACGTTAAATTTTGGGTTTAATTGCAAATTGTTTACTGTATAATCTTCCTTCGTAGGAGGATATTTTCATGCCAGAAACAAAGAATAATGCAAAAACTTTCAGATGGTGGAATATCGCGTTAGTGGGATTCACTTCTGTTTGGGGTTTGAATAATGTCATCAATAACTTTGCCAATCAAGGCTTAGCTGTTGTGACATCTTGGATTTTGATCATGCTCTTGTATTTTGTCCCATATACCTTAATGGTAGGACAATTAGGATCGGCTTTTCAAAACTCCGGTGGTGGTGTAAGTTCATGGATTAAGATGTTATCTAATAACAAGCTTGCTTACTTCGCCGCCTGGACTTATTGGGTCGTTCACGTTCCATATTTAGCACAGAAACCACAGATCATTATGATCAGTTTGAGCTGGTTATTTAAGGGTAACGGCTCATTCGTAAATACAGTCTCACCACTTGTGGTTCAGGGACTCAGCCTCGTGATATTCTTAGGGTTCGTGTGGATAGCAAGTAAGGGTGTTGCCACACTGAACAATATTGGTAGTATCGCCGGTATCGCAATGTTTGTGATGTCGATGCTATTTATCATCTTAGGCGTCAGTGCTCCATTTATCACTCATGTTCAAATCGCTACACCAAACATGTCTGATATTCATACTTATATCCCGAAATTCGACATGCAGTACTTCACGACTATTTCGATGTTAGTCTTCGCCGTTGGTGGATCTGAAAAAATTTCACCTTATGTTAATAAGACTAAGAATGCTTCAAAAGAATTCCCTCTAGGGATGATCATCTTAGCAGCAATGGTTGCTGTATCAGCCGTACTTGGTTCATTTGCGATTGGAATGATCGTTGATTCAAATCACATTCCAGCTGACTTGATGGCTAATGGTGCTTATCAAGCCTTCCAATTCTTAGGTAATAGTTTCCACGTTGGTAACTTGTTCGTCTGGGCCTTCGCTCTCACGAATACTTTGGCCTCAGCTGCTGCTCTAGCAATCTCGATCGATGCTCCACTGCGTATGTTGTTAGACGATGCTGATAAGAAGTACATCCCTAAAGCATTGAGCAAGAAAAACAAGAATGGTATTGCTATCAATGGATACTATATGACAGCTGTTCTAGTATCTATCTTGATCATTGTGCCCGCACTTGGTATCAAGGGCATGAATGACTTATACAACTGGATGCTAAATCTTAACTCAATCGTCATGCCTATGCGTTATCTCTGGGTATTCCTCGCATACATGCTTTTGACAAGACAATTAGACAAGTACAAGTCAGATTACATGTTTGTTAAGAATCGTTACGTAGGCTTCGGATTTGGACTATGGACTTTCTTCTTAACAGCATTTGCCTGCATCATGGGTATGGTTCCAAAAATGAACATGGCGCAAGACCCATCTTCATGGTGGTTCCAACTAGCACTTAACATCGCTACACCCATCATCTTCATTCTCTTGGGATTGATCTTACCGGCAATCGCTAAACGGACTAATGGTCCTGAACTTAACGCTTAAAACAAAAACGACTTCCTGTCATGATGACGGAAAGTCGTTTTTTTTGGGTTCTATACTTTCTGGTATTGATGAATAATCAATACCAGTTTTTTTGTACTCTTTTAAAACAAAAAGAACATCACT
>NZ_RHOP01000034.1 GCF_003946575.1 Companilactobacillus jidongensis
TTGAAAAATTATTTTAAAAAGTTCTTGACATCATGTTGGGTTCTTGATAAACTAATTGAGTCGCTTGTTAAGAAGTTCACTTCTTAACAGCTAGTAGACCTTTGAAAACTGAACAAAGTTTTAACAAACAATTGTGTAGGCCTTATTAATTTAAGGTTTTGAATTAAGAATTATGAAACATTGACGAAGTCAATTTTCGCTAGTATTTAATGAGTCACAAACTTTTAATATGAGAGTTTGATCCTGGCTCAGGACGAACGCTGGCGGCGTGCCTAATACATGCAAGTCGAGCGAACTCTGGTTTTTGAACGATGGTGCTTGCACCGGAGTGATTAAACATTTGAGTGAGCGGCGGATGGGTGAGTAACACGTGGGTAACCTGCCCTAAAGTGGGGGATAACATCTGGAAACAGGTGCTAATACCGCATAACAACATTTACCACATGGTTTATGTTTGAAAGATGGTTCTGCTATCGCTTTAGGATGGACCCGCGGTGCATTAGTTAGTTGGTGAGGTAACGGCTCACCAAGACCGTGATGCATAGCCGACCTGAGAGGGTAATCGGCCACATTGGGACTGAGACACGGCCCAAACTCCTACGGGAGGCAGCAGTAGGGAATCTTCCACAATGGACGAAAGTCTGATGGAGCAACGCCGCGTGAGTGAAGAAGGTTTTCGGATCGTAAAACTCTGTTGTTGAAGAAGAACATGCGTGAGAGTAACTGTTCACGTATTGACGGTATTCAACCAGAAAGCCACGGCTAACTACGTGCCAGCAGCCGCGGTAATACGTAGGTGGCAAGCGTTGTCCGGATTTATTGGGCGTAAAGCGAGCGTAGGCGGTTTATTAAGTCTGATGTGAAAGCCCTCGGCTCAACCGAGGAAGTGCATCGGAAACTGGTAAACTTGAGTGCAGAAGAGGAGAGTGGAACTCCATGTGTAGCGGTGGAATGCGTAGATATATGGAAGAACACCAGTGGCGAAGGCGGCTCTCTGGTCTGTAACTGACGCTGAGGTTCGAAAGCGTGGGTAGCAAACAGGATTAGATACCCTGGTAGTCCACGCCGTAAACGATGAGTGCTAAGTGTTGGAGGGTTTCCGCCCTTCAGTGCTGCAGCTAACGCATTAAGCACTCCGCCTGGGGAGTACGACCGCAAGGTTGAAACTCAAAGGAATTGACGGGGGCCCGCACAAGCGGTGGAGCATGTGGTTTAATTCGAAGCAACGCGAAGAACCTTACCAGGTCTTGACATATCTTGAAACACTAAGAGATTAGTTTTTCCCTTCGGGGACAAGAATACAGGTGGTGCATGGTTGTCGTCAGCTCGTGTCGTGAGATGTTGGGTTAAGTCCCGCAACGAGCGCAACCCTTATTACTAGTTGCCAGCATTTAGTTGGGCACTCTAGTGAGACTGCCGGTGACAAACCGGAGGAAGGTGGGGACGACGTCAAATCATCATGCCCCTTATGACCTGGGCTACACACGTGCTACAATGGTCGGTACAACGTGCTGCGAACTCGCGAGGGTAAGCAAATCACTTAAAACCGATCTCAGTTCGGATTGTAGGCTGCAACTCGCCTACATGAAGCTGGAATCGCTAGTAATCGCGGATCAGCATGCCGCGGTGAATACGTTCCCGGGCCTTGTACACACCGCCCGTCACACCATGAGAGTTTGTAACACCCAAAGCCGGTGGGGTAACCTTTTAGGAGCTAGCCGTCTAAGGTGGGACAAATGATTAGGGTGAAGTCGTAACAAGGTAGCCGTAGGAGAACCTGCGGCTGGATCACCTCCTTTCTAAGGAAATGTGCGAAAGCACAACGGAATACACAAGTTAAAACTTTGTTTAGTTTTGAGAGGTCTA
>NZ_RHOP01000035.1 GCF_003946575.1 Companilactobacillus jidongensis
AACTCGTACCTTGAAAACTGGATACTAAGAAATAATGAATTAAAGAAACACCGAAAACTGCGCGACAAGTCAATTTATTGACATTTGTCAAGGTTAAGTTATAAAGGGCGCACGGTGGATGCCTAGGCACTAGGAGCCGATGAAGGACGTAACTAACAACGATATGCCTCGGGGAGCTGTAAGTAAGCTTTGATCCGGGGATTTCCGAATGGGGGAACCCAATCATCGTAATGGATGATTACTTGTATGTGAATACATAGCATATTAAGAGGAAGACGCAATGAACTGAAACATCTAAGTAATTGCAGGAAGAGAAAGAAAATTCGATTCCCTGAGTAGCGGCGAGCGAAACGGGAAGAGCCCAAACTAAAGAGCTTGCTCTTTAGGGTTGTAGGACTGGCGATATGAGAAAAAAAGTAAGTATAGCTGAACAACTTGGAAAAGTTGGCCAAAGAGAGTGAAAGCCTCGTAAGCGAAATGCGAACTACTCTAGCCGGGATCCTGAGTACGGCGGGACACGAGAAACCCCGTCGGAATCTGGGAGGACCATCTCCCAAGGCTAAATACTCCCTAGTGACCGATAGTGAACCAGTACCGTGAGGGAAAGGTGAAAAGAACCCCGGAAGGGGAGTGAAATAGATCCTGAAACCGTGTGCCTACAAGTAGTCAAAGCCCGTTAAGGGGTGATGGCGTGCCTTTTGTAGAATGAACCGGCGAGTTACGTTTATATGCGAGGTTAAGCAGAAAATGCGGAGCCGTAGCGAAAGCGAGTCTGAATAGGGCGCTTTAGTATGTAGATGTAGACCCGAAACCAAGTGACCTACCCATGTCCAGGCTGAAAGTGTGGTAAAACACACCGGAGGGCCGAACCCATGTATGTTGAAAAATGCTGGGATGAGGTGTGGGTAGCGGTGAAATTCCAAACGAACTTGGAGATAGCTGGTTCTCTCCGAAATAGCTTTAGGGTTAGCCTCGGGGAATAGGATTATGGAGGTAGAGCACTGTTTGGACTAGGGGCCCGTCTTGGGTTACTGAATTCAGATAAACTCCGAATACCATCAATCTATACCCGGGAGTCAGACGATGAGTGATAAGATCCACCGTCGAAAGGGAAACAGCCCAGATCACCAGTTAAGGTCCCAAAATTCATGCTAAGTGGAAAAGGATGTGGAAACGCATAGACAACTAGGATGTTGGCTTAGAAGCAGCCATTCATTCAAAGAGTGCGTAATAGCTCACTAGTCGAGTGATTCTGCGCCGAAAATGTACCGGGGCTAAGCATGATACCGAAACTGTGGATGCATCGTAAGATGCGTGGTAGGAGAGCGTTGTAAGAGCATTGAAGCTGTACCGTAAGGAGCAGTGGAGTTCTTAGAAGTGAGAATGCCGGTATGAGTAGCGAAAGATCAGTGAGAATCTGATCGGCCGAAAGACTAAGGTTTCCTGGGGAAGGCTCGTCCTCCCAGGGTTAGTCGGGGCCTAAGATGAGACCGAGAGGTGTAATCGATGGATAACGGGTTGATATTCCCGTACTAGTTTATTTTGTTTGAACGATGGAAGGACGCAGGAGGATGATGTGTGCACACAGCTGGAAAAGTGTGTTCAAGCAACAAGTCTTGGTAAGAGTCAAATGCTTTTACCTTTAAGGACAAGTTGTGATGAGGAGCGAAATTTAAGTAGCGAAGCACAGTAACTCACACTGCCGAGAAAAGTTTCTAGTTAGAAATAAACTACCCGTACCGCAAACCGACACAGGTAGTCGAGGAGAGAATCCTAAGGTCAGCGAGTGAACTCTCGTTAAGGAACTCGGCAAAATGACCCCGTAACTTCGGGAGAAGGGGTGCTGGTGTAACAGCCAGCCGCAGTGAATAGGCCCAAACAACTGTTTATCAAAAACACAGGTCTATGCTAAATCGTAAGATGACGTATATGGGCTGACGCCTGCCCGGTGCTGGAAGGTTAAGAGGATCAGTTAGCGTAAGCGAAGCTGAGAATTGAAGCCCCAGTAAACGGCGGCCGTAACTATAACGGTCCTAAGGTAGCGAAATTCCTTGTCGGGTAAGTTCCGACCCGCACGAAAGGCGTAATGATTTGGGCACTGTCTCAACGAGAGACTCGGTGAAATTATAATACCCGTGAAGATGCGGGTTACCCGCGACAGGACGGAAAGACCCCATGGAGCTTTACTGTAGCTTGATATTGAGTTTTTGTGTGACATGTACAGGATAGGTAGGAGCCGTTGAAATCGGAACGCTAGTTTCGATTGAGGCATTGGTGGGATACTACCCTTGTTATATGAAAACTCTAACCTACACCACTTAGCGTGGTGAGGGACAGTGTCTGGTGGGCAGTTTGACTGGGGCGGTCGCCTCCTAAAATGTAACGGAGGCGCTCAAAGGTTCTCTCAGAATGGTTGGAAATCATTCATAGAGTGTAAAGGCACAAGAGAGCTTGACTGCGAGACTGACAAGTCGAGCAGGGACGAAAGTCGGACTTAGTGATCCGGTGGTACCATATGGAAGGGCCATCGCTCAACGGATAAAAGCTACCCTGGGGATAACAGGCTTATCTCCCCCAAGAGTTCACATCGACGGGGAGGTTTGGCACCTCGATGTCGGCTCATCGCATCCTGGGGCTGTAGTCGGTCCCAAGGGTTGGGCTGTTCGCCCATTAAAGCGGTACGCGAGCTGGGTTCAGAACGTCGTGAGACAGTTCGGTCCCTATCCGTCGCGGGCGTAGGAAATTTGAGAGGAGCTGTCCTTAGTACGAGAGGACCGGGATGGACATACCTCTGGTGTACCAGTTGTGCCGCCAGGCGCATCGCTGGGTAGCTACGTATGGAAGGGATAAACGCTGAAAGCATCTAAGTGTGAAGCCCCCCTCGAGATGAGATTTCCCATTCCTTTATGGAAGTAAGATCCGTTAGAGATTATGACGTAGATAGGCTGCGGGTGGAAGTGTAGCGATACATGGAGCTGAGCAGTACTAATAGATCGAGGACTTAACCGAGTAAGTGGTTTGAAGTGTTTTAATTAATTCATTTGATTAGTATCTAGTTTTGAAGGTACGAGTAAGAATAGTGTGGTGGCGATGGCAAGAAGGATACACCTGTTCCCATGCCGAACACAGAAGTTAAGCTTCTTCACGCCGAAAGTAGTTGGTGGGAAACTACCCGCGAGGATAGGAAGCTGCCACGC
>NZ_RHOP01000036.1 GCF_003946575.1 Companilactobacillus jidongensis
AGTGATGTTCTTTTTGTTTTAAAAGAGTACAAAAAAACTGGTATTGATTATTCATCAATACCAGAAAGTATAGAACCGAAAAAAGGGAGTTGAGACAATTAAATCTCAGCTCCCTTTTGTATATTCTGATTATAAATTTATTAATATTATGTAGTATACTTGGAAGTAACCACAATCGTTTACTAAACACGATTGTTAAACGTCAAAAAAGAGAGGTGCGGAATGTCAACAATATTAGAAGCTGGTGTATTTCCAAAGCTTTTAAATGTGGACGCAAACATTAATGCGATAATTATTGGCCTGATAACTGTTGGCCTCGTAACCATACTAACAGTTATGTCATATAGTTTTGAGGACATCTCCAGAAGACACAAGAACAGGTCTTACGATATCATTCTAGGACTAACTGAAGGTGCGGTTGTGGTGATCAGTATGATTTTAGTACAGCATATATTCAAAGCACTTAATGCTGGAAGCTCAACCAACTGGTTCTATGCGACGACTCAAATGACACTTCTTTTATATTCTCTGTACACAATGCAGAACACTGTAATTGAATTCGTCAATATTATCGCTCCACTTTATATCTTTGGACACCATTTATTTGAGGGAGATACAAGTTACAATGTTATTTTCATCCTAGCTCTGATTGCTATGGCGGTAACCGTAATATACATCGCTCACAATAAGAACAATTTATTGAATGATGAATGGAAATACATGGCATTACAAATTATTTATGGCGGTATCTGGTGGATGATCATCTGGCCAATCTACCGATTTTCACCAATCAAGACTATCTATATCCTAATTGGATTCATAATTTACATGTCGTTGATCCGTTTTGTCGCAAAGTGGATCAGAAATTCATTCAATGACTATAATAACCTATCCGAAAAAGTTAACTACGATGAACTAACAGGTGTTAGAAATCGTGCTAATTTCGATGAGGTTTCTACTGAGGTTTTTAAAGTCTACAGCAAAGATAAGGACATCCCACTGACCGTGGCAATGTTCGACATTGATCATTTTAAAAAGTTCAATGATAACTATGGTCATATGACCGGTGACAAAGTATTGAGTTACGTCGCAAGTAGTTTTGAACATCAATTATTCCAAAAAACTACTCGTGGACAACTGTTTCGCTACGGTGGCGAAGAATTTATTATAATTTTTCGTGGTCTAACAGATAATGAGTCAGTTAAAATCATCAAAGATATTCGTCATCATATACTTGATGACCCGTTGGAATACAATGGTGAAAGTTTAACCATCCGCATTTCGTTTGGTATATCGCAATTGCAACCTGCTGATAGAAATTTTAACGACTTATTCAAACGTGTCGATCATTACTTATATGAATCTAAAGAATCCGGACGTAATAGAATCACCGTTGAAGATGAGACATTCACATTTAATTAAAAATAAAATGCACCGAGTAACCTAACTTGATAAGTTTGCTCAGTGCATTTTTGTGTTTCTTCCAATAAAAAAAGATGAAACCATATGGCTCCACCTTCGGGAAGGAATCAGTTGTTTTGAATCTGGTAGTCCCTAAAAATCATAGTACAACATCTGACCCTCAGGTGCAATAGTATTCACTCAAATTATTTTAACTCTTTTTGAATTTTTTAGTTGCATTTTCATATTCTTTTAACATTATTTTAATATGAACTTAAAGAACGTAATGATGTTTTAATGAA
Organism: Companilactobacillus jidongensis; assembly: GCF_003946575.1. Lineage (GTDB taxonomy): Bacteria > Bacillota > Bacilli > Lactobacillales > Lactobacillaceae > Companilactobacillus > Companilactobacillus jidongensis. The sequence goes on from NZ_RHOP01000036.1 coordinate 1,704, forward strand.
GGGACAACGATTTTGTCCGATATACCAATTATTATTCCTTGAATAAAAACTGCCAATAATGTTCCTATACCAACAGATAATAATTTACCTGTACTAAGGTAACAGATCAGCATTATCGTAACGGGTGGTGTGTAACTTATCAATTGTCCCCAACCTGCTGAACCATGTAAATATTTGAATCTCAACAAATATGCCAATTCGTCATTTGGATGCTGGATCAAATTACAACGCTGATAAATCGAAGTTCCGACTGATACACCTATTAATCCGATAATATCAATTGTAACTCTCAAAACTACATTCAATTGATCTAAATGTAATGGTAAATAGAGATTAGAAAAGAACCCTACTAAATAACTGAATGGCAGCGAGAATAATAAGTTTGAAATGAAAATATGTCCATCAAACTTGCCAATCAACACTTGATTAGCAACAGTTACCAATACTGCATAGACGAATAAAGTTGTTCCGTAAGGAACATTTATCAAATGAGATATATTGACACCTGATGCCATCCAAACGGCACTACCGACGTTACTATCGATCATCAAGGCATTGGCCGCCGCGTCGAGGATTATCGCAAATGTTAAAAATCCCATTCTTTTTTTGAAACTGTTGTCTTCCACGAATCCACCCTCTTTTTTTGATATATTCATGTTATTACTTTTATAGATAATAAAAAAGCCAGCTGAGATTATTTCTCTGCTGACTTCGTTTTAATTATATGCGCTCTACTTTGGGTTCATCATCTCATCCATAGAAATCAAATGAAATTCATGTTTTTCATTTGGATCATAGGCTTCAATTTGTGCCATCATTCCGGTATCTTCGTGTTCCAAAATGTGGCAATGATACATGTAGATTCCAAATTTAGTGAATCTAACGGCTAATCTGACTGTTTCACCGGCATTTACACCGACAACATCTTTCCATCCGTGTTCATTTGGATAAACATCCTTACCATTTCTACTCAATACTAAGAATTGATTACCATGCATGTGGAATGGATGAATCATTCCCTTATCCATATCATTGGTATTTGTGACATCCCAAATGACCGTATCACCGATTTTTTGCTTCTTATCGATTCTTTGCATATCGAATAATTTTCCATCAAGACGAACTTGATCATCCATACCAGACATGACTGTGTGAACGATTTGTGTTCCTGGTGTTGGTTCTGGTGTAGGGATATTGGCCATATGTTCTGGCAATTCAACATCCTCGCGCTTATATTCACCAATCTTGAATTTCATGATTGGAATATTGTCTGTCATCAATGTAACAACATCTCCAGGCTTCTTATCACCAAAGTCTACAATAACTTCGGCACGCTCAGCACATGTCAACATCAACTTAGTGAAGTGAACTGGCTCGGGTAATGTTCCACCATCAGAAGCGATTTGTGTGAATTCATGATCATCATCAAAATGTAGACGGAACTCACGACGGTTGGCTCCATTAAGAATACGAAGACGTACACGTTGTGTTGTAACATCGAATACTCCGTTGATAGTGCCGTTGACCAAGGCATACTTGCCCAATGTACCATCCATATCGTAATCAGCTTTATAATCTAATTGATTGTCGTGATAACTTCTATCTTGTAAAATAACTGGAATATCATCGACACCATAATTTCTTGGAAATGGTAATTTTGCTTCCTCATCATCAGTAACAACGACCGATGCAGCTAATCCATTCCAAACTTGACGAGCTGTATTTGGACATGGATGAGCATGGAGCCAATCAGTCTGGGCTTGTTGATCAAGTGTGAAATCAATATCACGACTACCACCAGGATAAACAGGTGCATGTGGACCACCATCAACGATGGGGCCTGTGACATTTAATCCATGCCAGTGAAATGTTGTTACTTCTGGCAAATCATTAACTAGGTGAACATGATAATGAACACCCTTCTTATAGACAATTGTCTTACCTAGAATACTTGTGCTATAACCCCAAGTCTTAGTTTTCTTACCAGGTAAAATCTGTGTTTCACCCTCTTGAGCAGTTAATGTGTAATAAACATCATTGCCCTCAACCTTGTCAGGTTTTAATAGTTCTGGAACATTCAGAGGTTTATCTGGTACATCAGCAACCTCCAATGGTTTGTAGCCGCCATCGTGTAAGTCAAATATCGGCTCATCAAAAAAATAATCATTATAAACTTTTGTTTTTCCCAATGTCTTCGCCTTCTATTCAAATTTTATCTTACTTTTTGAAAACCCCAAAAGCATTCACAATCGCTTCTAATAACATCCCAATAGCCATCATATACATAGCAATCATGTTCTTATCAGCAATCACAAGAAAAAGCAATATGGCATAAAAGATAACCATGAAAACCGAAAACACTTTCGATTTACCCATCAAAATATCACCACCAAACTTTTTACATTTATATTTTAGTACATTTTTGATAAGTATAATAATAGATATCTAAATATTAGTGAAAACACATACAAAACAAAAAGATAGTGTACAAAAATGGTCCTATACTTTCTGGTATTGATGAATAATCAATACCAGTTTTTTTATACTCTTTTAATGCAAAAAAAACATCACT
>NZ_RHOP01000037.1 GCF_003946575.1 Companilactobacillus jidongensis
AATCAAGGATAATAAAATTTACGCAGTTTGTTGGTGCGGTGGTCTCTACATTAAGTAAAGGAGGTGTCGCTATGGATAAGTTCATAGTGTTAATCTGAATTGAAAGGAGAGATCTTGTTAACTTTTTTGATAAATATTCTGTACGCGTTATTTTGTCTAAGAGCTATCTTAGAAGTGACTCATTCGTCATTGATAATTACATTCAAAATAATTGTACAGGTAAAATCTATCATTTGGATATTAAAAAAGTGAACCCCATTAACTTGGCCGTTATCGGTTCACTCCACTAGATAAATTGGCCACCGCATTAGCGGAATTGCCATTGCAGACCATCATTTCGGTCTGCTTTTTATTTGTTTCAAGTACATTGTATCAGGTGTTCTTTGATACAGCAATTATAAACATGACCGTTGTACAAAAATTAAATACCATCTTTTATCAAATTCCATAGTACTTCAAATCTTTTATTATAATCGGGTTCATTCCATGTATCTTTAAAATTAGGTAATGTAAAAATCGAAAATACTGCTAAAATCATTTCTGACTTTTCAAATGTAAAATCTTGGTAATTCATAATTGAATCAATTTCTTTGTAGGCACTAATTAGAACATTATGAAGTGCAGATGGATTATTATCAATATATTCAGTATTTAATGCAAACATTTTGGAGTCTGTATTGAATGCTGTTTTTTTCGCATTTACGAATGCCCATAACCAATCATGAAGTTGCTCTTTTTGTGAGATAGATGACGAGATTTTTATTTTATTGATAATTTCACGATTGAACCAAACAGATGCGACGGCTTCCCATAGTGCTTGTTTATTGCGGAAGTGTTTATAAATTGCAGCATGAGAGAGGCCCAGTTCAGATGCAATTTGATCCAGTGTTACTTCAGAATTACCAGTATCCATGATTAATTTTTCAGCAGTGTTCAGTATTTTATCTCTAGTATTTTGAGCCATTGTTATTGTGCTAACTCCTTTTATGATTTAATTTATTTTAACACAAATCATCACAAAGTAACTTTATTTGATTTTTGTAACTAAAAGGCATAAAATCATTCCAGTTACAAAATTGGAATAAAGTTACTTAATGATATTTAAAGGAGACTTTCAAGATGCAAACTGCCCAATTATTGAAATATGATAAGAATTTTAAATTAGTTGTTAAGGACATACCCATTCCCGAACCTGAGGATAACGAGATATTAGTCAAAGTGAAGGCGGCTGCAGTCAATCCTGTTGATATGTTGATTGGAACGGGTAGTGTGAAAATAATTCAAAATTACGTAATGCCGGTCACGATGGGAAATGAATTATCAGGTGTTGTTGAGGCAGTGGGAAAGAATGTTAAAGATTTTAACATTGGTGATGAAGTATATTCGCGATTACCTTTAGATAGAATTGGTGCATTTTCCGAATATGTGACGATAGACGGTCACGCTGTAGCATTGAAACCAACCAATTTAGACTTTGTCCATAGTGCTGCAGTTCCACTAACGGGGTTAACAGCATATCAAGGTTTGACTGAAGAACTAGAGGCACAATCTGGGCAAAGTGTAATGATTCCTGGTGGTTCAGGTTCGTTCGGACAAATGGCGATTCCAATTGCTAAACAAATGGGACTAAAGGTCATGGTTAGTGGGAATGCTCGCTCAGAACAATCGGCAATCGATATGGGAGTGGAACAATACTTCGATTATCGTAAGCAAGACTATTGGGAGCATCTGGAACCAGTTGATTATGTGATCGACACTATTGGTAAGAAGGAATTTAATCATGAGTTACAAGTTATGAAACCCAATGGAAGATTGTTGTCATTGATAATGGGTCCTAATCGTCAATTTGCTAAAGATCGGGATTTTTCATTTTTTAAAACAATATTGTTTTCTATTGTAGGTAATAAAATAGATAAGCAAGCCAAAAAATCACATGCACAGTATCGTTTTATCTTTGTTAGAAGCGATGGCGAACAATTGAAAAAAATTACCAAGATTGTGGAAGATAATCAGATTGAACCTGCCATTGATCCAACTGAATTTAAGTTAGAGGATATTAATGAGGCTTTTAATTATGTTGCCAACGGGCATCCCAACGGGAAGGTCATGATTAAATTTTAAAATCAGTATTGATGATGATGGCGTATTGAAAATGACAACTTTAAATAATATTTAATATTTCTAAAATCAATTGATTATATTATGAGTTTTATATTAGTATCAGGTTGATAATACAAATAAGTGCAAACAAGTCGTGGCTAAACGTTTGAAACCGCACATAGTTTGTTTAGGGGAGAAAATATAATGAATAAAAAAAGAATTGCATTAGCTTCATCACTATTTATTTTAATGGCTCCAGCAGCACTTGAATCAATACCGGCTTCAACAGTATCTGTTCAGGCGGCTGAAAGTGGACTGACAGGGACAATTCGACGTGGTGGAAATGCACTCTATGATAGTAATGGTGATTTAATTATCAATAGCTCATTGCCAAACTTTACCTCATGGAAGTTGGGTTCGTCTTTTAACAAAAATGGAGTAACTTACTATTCAGTTGCAAATAATGAATATGTTGCTGCAGATGGCATTGATATAGTTGGACCTGATAATAAAGTACAGAATAATGTTGCGACTGACAGTAGATTAACATTGGACGATCCAGTTGCAACTATTCAACAAGGTGGGGGAACTGTTTACAATATTAGTGGCAATGCGACTGGCAGAACATTACCTGTTGGATCAGCTTGGAAAGTGTTGAATCCTAACGTTGTAATTGGTGGTAAAACTTATTATCAGGTAAGTAGTAATGAGTACATTGTTTCAACAGGTTCAGCATTAATTGATGCTTCAACTTCAACAAACAATAATTCTTCTGCAGCTACTCAAAACAAAACTATTGGAACACTTGGATACAGCGCCAAAGTTGTTGATATCAACGGCAATGCAACAGGTGTTGTACTACCCGCAGGTTCATCATGGCAATTAGGCAAGCTAGTAAGTATTCAGGGTAATAATTATTATAAAGTTGCTACTAACGAATATGCCTTGGCCATCGCATTTAAGACAACAAACGACAATTCAAACAATAATTCTAATGTAGAAGTTGCCAAAGTTGATACGACTGTAACTGTTGGAGTTAATGAAACTGCAATTGTGAATGATAGTGGAGTTGCGACTGGTAATCATTTATCAGCTGGAACATCATGGAAAGTCGACCAAATCAAAGTTATAAATGGTGTCAGATACTATCGAGTTGCCACTGATCAATGGATCAAACGTACCTATGCACCTGTTGATAATTCGATAACTATTACTATAATAGGAAATCAAAAAGTTTATGATACATCTACTGACTCGGTGTCTAGAACATTGCCAAATGGTTCTTCTTGGAAAGTAAGCAAAGTCTTTGTTAATAGTAAGAATGTCTATTGGGGACGTGTATCCAGTAATGAATGGGTCAAATTAAATGGTGAAACCGCTGGTCAAGACGTAAGTATGTCGTATGGTGCTTCTGATTCAATTCCAAGTATCGCAATTAAAGAACCAAATTTTGCATTAAATTTCTAAGAAATAAGCTAGTGGATAATCATTGTATTTTTTTAAAATAATTTATCAAACAAAAAATCTGTGGATAATCTTTAATATAGATTATTCAGGTTCTATACTTTCTGGTATTGATGAATAATCAATACCAGTTTTTTTGTACTCTTTTAAAACAAAAAGAACATCACT
>NZ_RHOP01000038.1 GCF_003946575.1 Companilactobacillus jidongensis
ACAAAATCATCCGCATTCTCAAATGAGAGTACGGATGATTTTTTATTTTTCAATACGGTCAGTTATTAGGTGCTTACCAAGAACGCCGTGCACTGATGGGTGCTTTCAATCATGAAACCCAATATTTATATGAGATGGCTTTGAAACATGTGATTGATTCCAAGTATATATATGACCTGTATAGTGAAGTTCTATTATCCGAATCATTAGTATTAGATCCAGAAAATAGTTTTGGTCAGATGTAAAACCACTACATTTCTTTTACTCAATTCATAGTTACTTTTCAATCCAAAAAAGTGCATAATTAAAGAATGGCTTGGGGAGGATTAATTATGCATCGACGTGTCAACATATATAATTCAAAAAACGATATTCACGTTGTTTATGAACCATATTCAAAAAAGTATTTATTCTTTAAGGGCGGAAGAATACCCTACATAGGAATAACCGTTGCATCTATCAGTTTTTTAATTTTAATAATTCTGAGCTGCTTCATCCCTTACTACAAATTCGGATATGTTCCATATCCAGACTACGAACCAGATTTTTTGTTTTTTAATTTCACTTATAGTTACAATGAACATTTTTCAGTCATGGGACTATTTACACTACTTAATTTTGCTGCAATATTACAGGCCTTGATTTGGGATTACTCATTTAAACTGGGTAGGCATAGACTTCCGGTGAACGAAGATGATATTGATACAACTGAAGAAATTAATTCTGCAATTTATAAATTAATTAAGGCATACAGATTAAAAACAGTCACTGAACTTAAACATTTTATTAGGATGGAAAACTTTGTACTAATAGTTATATACCTCTGTGGTTTATTAATGTTTTATTTCACTTATACAGACAATAGAATATACACCTGGGATATATTGTTTCTTGAACCATATTTTACAATGCTGTTATTTGCAATTACCTTTTTAACATACTTTGAAGTAACACCTAAATTTAAACTATTACATACTTGGGCACATACACATTCTAATAAAAAAGGAAGAATCCTTAGTCCTTCTAAATAAAAAATCATACTAAGCAAACTTTGTAATAAAGAAAATAATCGTCGGTATTGCTACAACATCAACGAATACTGCACCACACAGTGGGACTATTAAGAACGCTTTGGTTGAAGTCACTTTGTATTTATCACAAATGGCACTCATACAAACTACTGCAGTCGCTGCAATACCAAGTCCCCAACCGGCATATCCACCAGTCATAACAGCACCATCGTAGTTTTTTCCAAGCATTGGAAAAACTACAAACATTGAGAAGACCAATAATATTATCGTTTGGACTAACAAGATTATTATCAAAGGCAAGGCCAAGTCTACTAATTCCCAAATATGCAACGTCATGATCGCCATAGTCAAAAAGAAAGAAAGTCCTATATTCAAAATCAAATCAATAACTTTATAATCCAGTTTAACTATTTCTTTCTTCTCATTTATATTTCTAAAAATTATTGCTAGGAACATTGCCCCGACATAATTAGGCAATGCAAAATTTTTTATATTCATTTTCAAAACAAGATCCGATATAACTATTCCACCGAACATAAACAAAAAAATTAAAGTTAAATGAGATAAAAATGTTTTCTCAGCAAAATCACTAGTATCAGTATGTTGCTCAGTTAAAGTTTCATTTGTGTCTTCCTCAGTTTCAATTTTTAAATCATTTTTTTTAATTAAATAATTTCCTAATGGACCTCCTATAACACTACCCACGACTAAGCCGAAGGTTGCAGAGGCTATCGCTACCGTCGTTGCACCATGTACGCCTAAATTTTCAGCTACTGGTCCAAATGCGGCAGCGTTACCATGTCCACCAACTAGAGACACGGTTCCTGCCATAATTCCCAGCACAGGATTTATCTTCAGTGCTGATGCTAGTCCAACTCCCACAACACATTGGATCAGTGCCAGTATCCAACAAGAAACCAGAAAAATCAAAAATGGCCTTCCACCACTCTTTAACAATTTGAAACTTCCACTGAATCCCACGCATGTAAAAAAAGCTAACATGAATGGCAATTGCAGTGTTGTATCCATATTCACTTGTAGTACATTTGTCCCCCTAAGAATCCAGACAATAATCGCACAAATAAAACCACCGATCACTGGAGCTGGAATACATAATCTAGAAAATATAGGAAATTTGTCTATGATCTTAAATCCAATCATCAACAATATTCCCGCTAACGCTACCGTTGCAATCATATCAATATTTAGCGCATTCACCCCATTAACAAATTTGAACTCCATAATCATTCCCCTTTAAATTTTTTTGACATAAATAGTTAAAGATATTTATCCTACGAAATTTATCACGAAAAAATTAAATTATTAATATTATTTATTACCATCATTGTATATGATTGTGAATTTATGAACAACAATAAAATGTAATTATTAAAAATTAATATTTAGAATGTTTAAAAATAAAATTATTAAATAGTGTGTAAAAAAGAGTCGAACATTTGTCCGACTTTTTCAATCTATTATTTATAAAATTTTGCAAATTCAACGTCTAAATCATCCATTCCTCGTTGAATGGCTTGAATAATATCGACACCAGTTGTCTGCAATCCTTGAATACGTACAATGGAGAACTTATAAAATCCGCCGAGTTTACAATTGAAGTGCAACACCCAATGAACTAGACCAACTATAGACAAAAAGGCCATGAAGACCTATTCTT
>NZ_RHOP01000039.1 GCF_003946575.1 Companilactobacillus jidongensis
GGCTCTTTGTCAAATAGTATTGATGAATAACTTTTAACCATAGGCATCCTCATTGAGGATGCCTATTTTCATGCACAAATTAACGTTATTCTCTTAAGGAAATGATCAAGGTTTCTAAATCCATAACTGTTATGTTTAAGCTTTTTTATCTTTCCAATGGTCCCTTCTAAGGGACCATTGGAGTATGGCATTATGCAACTGTTTTCTACATGTTTTAAGTTTTTACGTAACGTACTGATTGATGTATCCATAGCGGTGCCATTCTTTTTATAACCGCAAATAGTTTCTCTAAGTAAATTTATGTTGTGATTTTCAAGTGACTGTTGGACGTTTTGATAAGTATCATATACTTCTTTAAATACTGGTAACTGATCTAGTCCTATATCGATCACATTTTGAATTGTTGTGTACTCATTGATGCCAAAAACATATTCTACATTCTTGTCGTCTACCTCTGCCAAAGGCAGATGGTATAGACGCCAGTTAGACTTAAGGGCTTTGTACAACCGAGAATGTTTATCCTTAATATTCTTCAACGAACCAATACGAACTTGATCTAAGGCTCTACTACATAGTTGAACTATATGAAATCTATCAACTATTATTTGTGCATTTGGGAAGATCCTACGAACTACCATTTGATAATTCGCATTAAGATCTATCGATACGGACTTAACTGACTGACGTTCTGAAAGACTGTACTTGTTTATAAAATGATCGACTATTGTTTTTGATAATCTGTCATGAATAAGTTCTACTAAGTGATGTGTTTCTGCATCTATGGCAATGAAAGTGAAAATATTACCAACAGAGCGAAATTCATCGAAACATAAGTTTTCAGGAAGCCGACTACACCTACTGGGCAAATTAATATTGTCATAAAGCAATCTGCTTACTGTATTTGGTGAGACACCAACTATTTTAGCGATTGATGATAGTGTGAATGATTCTCTAGCTAAGTCTAAAATTCTGTCTTTTACTTGATTAGTTATTGTATGGTTCTTGATCAGTAGATCACTGTGCGCACCGCAGGTGCAGTCACAGTTCCTACACAAGTACCGTTGCTTATTGAGTATCATATGGTATTCTTTTCCATTAAAACTAGCTAATCTAACGTTAGTACGTTTTTTACCATTCTTAACTAATGCCTTCATACCACAGTGAGGACATCGATGGAGGACATATGATAACTCCGCGTTTATCAACTTAATATGTTTTATAACGCCACGTTTTTTGATTATAGCGTCACTAACTGAAATATTTTTTATATTATTGTCTTTTATGTCTAATGCACATAGTATAGAATTGTCTTGGGACATTATTGTTTTCTCCAGTTTGATTGGGTTTCGTCGCTTAAATCATAACATGAGAACAGTGATGTTCTTTTTGTTTTAAAAGAGTACAAAAAAACTGGTATTGATTATTCATCAATACCAGAAAGTATAGAACC
>NZ_RHOP01000004.1 GCF_003946575.1 Companilactobacillus jidongensis
AACTTCTTAACAAGCGACTCAATTAGTTTATCAAGAACCCAACATGATGTCAAGAACTTTTTAAAATAATTTTTCAACGACTATCGAGTTGGAGGCTCTCAAGCCGTTGTCGCCGTTGCTCTGTCGCAACAACAAATAATATATTACTAGTTGGTTATCATCATTGCAAGTACTTTTTAAAAGTTTTTTCATTTTTATTGAAAATACTTTTATTGATACTCGTTTGAAGTTGCGATTTCAGTAACTATTGTACAAAATGCTACTATAGTATGTCAATAATTCTCGCAGCATACTTTGTTTCAATTTATGTGCCAGCTGCATCATATGATTTTTTCCAACAGTTGAGACAAGCCTACCGGTAATATAGATATCTCCAAACAAAAAGGCATTCCTTCAAGGAATGCCAACATTGATTATTCTTGTGTAGGGTTATGAAATGCCATTGGTGCTGTATCTGGCATCTGGTTCAAGGTTCTCATATCTTCATCACTAATGGTAAAGTCCAACTTCGCATTAGCTTCAATATGTGGAAGTTGTGTTGCCTTTGGTAATGGCAATACTCCATTTTGAATTACAAACTTAATAGCTAGTTGTGGCACACTCACACCATACTTCGTAGCTATTTCATTGATATCAGCATTGTTTAGCAAACCACCAGTAGCTAATGGTGAATATGCTTCTACCAAAATGTCATTATCTTTTGAAAACTTGGTGATCTTAGGTTCTGTATAGCCGACATAATATTGAATTTGATCAACCATTGGCTTTACTTTAGCCATACTCATCACATTCTGTAAATCATGTACATTAAAGTTAGAAACACCGATTGCCTTAACACGGCCGGTTTCATAAATTTCTTCCATTGCACGCCAAACATCAAGATTCTCTTTGTCATAGTTGGAACCCATTTGTCCCCATGGCCATGGGGCGTGTACCAAGTATAGATCCAAATAATCAATATCGAGGTTGTTCATAGTCGTATTGAAGTCTCTGAGAGCACCTTCATATGTTTTGGTTTCACCTGGTAATTTTGAAGTTACGAAGATCTCACTACGATCGATTCCTGAATCTCTAACCGCTTGTCCAACTTCTTTTTCATTTGCATAGGCAAGTGCTGTATCGATATGGCGATAGCCAACTGTCAAAGCATCAAGTACTGCCTTATGTGCCTTACTTGCTGGAATTTGCCATGTGCCAAATGCTACTTGAGGAATTTCTACGTCATTAGATAATTTAAAAGTTTCTGTTAATTGTGTCATTACAATACCTTCTTTAATAGGTTTAAGACTGATTGTTTCCAATCAATAAATGCATCATAAACCTTGAAGTGAACTTTAAGGCAAGTCATTTATTCAATTTTTTTAAAAACTTTTATTGGATTCATTTCATGCACATGCTCATTCAATGTTTTCTGCATCCAAATAATGTCCAGCCAATTTCCAAATTTGAAGCCTGCTTTTTCAAATCTACCCATATCTGAATATCCCATTTTCTTATGAAAGTTGACACTACCTTGATTATTCCCAGTAATACAGGCAAAAAGATTAACGATCCCTTGTTTAGTAAGATCAGCTTCCAAAGATTGATACAACATCCCTCCAATCCCTTTTCCCTTGCTTTCACTATCCAAATATATGCTTGTCTCGGCTGTCCAATCATATGCGGCTCTATCATTGTATTTACTTGCATAAGCATATCCAAGGATTTGACCGTCTTCTTCAGCAATCAAGTACGGATATACCTGTGAAATACTTCGGATACGTTTGGTGAATTCTTCTATTGAGGGAACATCATATTCAAAAGTAATATCAGTTTTTAAAACATACGGTTTGTAAATATCCAATAATGCTTGAACATCACTTTCCATAGCCGATCTGATTTTTATCATTAGTTCATCTACCTTCTATATAACTAGTTCGTTATATCAAATTGACTATTATACAATTCAGAATAAAATCCATGCTTGGCTAGCAAGCTCTGATGCGTTCCTTGTTCAATTATCTTCCCATCATTAATAACTAATATTTGATCAGCACGCTGAATAGTCGACAAACGATGAGCAATTACGAAACTAGTCTTATTTCGCATTAGTGCAGTCATCGCTAATTGCACATCAGCTTCAGTATTACTATCAATTGAAGCTGTTGCCTCATCCAACACTAAGACTGGTGCACCAGTCACAAAAGCCCGAGCGATACTCAATAGTTGTCGCTGGCCTTGAGATAAACTACGAGCATTTTCAGTCAATATTGTGTCATATCCATCAGGAAGCTGGTTAATAAATGTATCAGCGTTAGCTTGTTTCGCCGCTTCTTCAACTTCATTATCAGTTGCTGATGGGCGACCTAGCCGAATATTTTCACGAATGCTCATCGTGAACAAGAATGATTCCTGTTGCACTACAGTGACTAAGCGCCTTAAGTCATACATATGAATAGCAGTAACATCCCTGCCATCAAGCAAAACACGTCCCTTCTTAAGCGGATAAAGATTGGTCAGTAAATTCATAATCGTAGTTTTACCTGCTCCAGTTGGTCCCACGAGTGCTACGACTTCTCCTTGTTTAGCCGTTAAATTGATATCCTTTAGAATGGTCTTTTTGTCATAAGCAAATGTGACATGATCAAACTGAACATTGCCCGCAGTCTGCTTCACAGCCACTGCGTCACTATTATCTTGTTCTGGTTCCTCATCAATCAATTCGAAAACACGTTCTGCACTGGCCAAAGATAGTTGCAATGTATTGATTAAATTCAACACATTATTGATTGGACCAGTGAAATTACGTAAGTAAATTAAAAATGTAAATATTGTCCCGACCGTAATTGCCTTACTACCGGATAATATTGATATTGCGCCAGCCATTGTTATCAATAAATAAGCAACGTTATTTGTCATATTATTGAATGGGCCGATTATTGAAGAAAGTGACTGCGCCTTAAATGCAGCTTTAGTATATTCCCCGTTCGTTCGATCAAATTCTGACATAGTGCTTTCTGTGTGATCAAACAACTGCACCAATTGTTTGCCCGAAACTGACTCTTCGATTTGAGTATTTAAACTACCCAGATCCCGTTGTTGTGTCATAAATGCTTTTTGAGTGATTTTGGAAATAGCTTTTGAAAAAAAGTATGTAGCAACGGAACTCAACAAAGTAATACCAGTCAATAAAGGCGACAAAATCAGCATGGCCATTCCCATGCCAATAACACTGATTATTCCCGTGAATAATTGAACGAATGTTTGCATCAAGGCTGTATTAATATTATCCACATCATTAGTCAAGCGACTCATAACATCTCCGTTATCATGAGTGTCAAAATATTTCATTGGTAGACGCTGTAAATTAGTAAAGACGTCATGTCTAATTCTGGCACTAGTATCTTGGGCAACTTTTATAATGATTGAATTTTGAAAGTACGTAAAAAAACTCGAAACAACATACATTACTGCCATTATTGAACAAATAACTAATAATGCATGCAATTGATTTTTAGAAATGTAGTCATCTATTACCAAACCATTTATACGATTTCCGACAATGGTGACCGCTGTAGTAACGATAGTTAATAAAAAGACAATAAAAAGTTTGATTTTTCGAGCATCCAAATAATTCCAAACCCGTTTCACTGTATCTTTCCAATTGTTAAGTTGAACCTTTTCAGGATGAATATTCCGTGGAACACGTCTATGCATGTCCATTTATGCCACCACCTAACTGTGTCTGAACCAGTTGCCTATAAAACGTTGATTCTTTCAATAGCTCTTTATGCGTACCACTTGCTGATATTCTTCCATTTATCAGAACTATTATTTGATTACAATCCATTACATTAGTAACACGTTGTGAAATGATAATTGTTGTCTTATTCTTACGATATTTTTCAAGACGATTTTTAATTCTGGCATTGGTCTCCTGATCTACAGCACTGGTGGCATCATCCATCACCAGAATATCCGAATTTGGAACAATTGACCGAGCAATATTAAGTCGCTGACGTTGACCTCCAGAAAAGTTCTTACCAGTTTGTTCTACAACGGAATCATAGCGTTTGGGTAATTTATCAATGAATTCTGATGCGTCAGCAATATCTGATGAAACATCTAGATCCTCATCAGTAGCAGACTCATTGCCATAAGTTAAATTACTACGAACAGTTCCTGAAAATAATAACGAATCCTGTAGTGCAACCGTCATTTTCTGATGAACGTCTTGGAGATTCATTTTTTGAATATCAACTCCACCAATTTTTATAATCCCATCGTATTCGTCAAAACTTCTAGTTAATAGTTTTATCAATGAACTTTTGCCTGAACCGGTTGCACCAATTATTCCAAGCCAATCACCATCTGGAACATTAAAAGTCACTTTGTCCAAGATGGGTTCACTAGTCTGATAACCAAAAGTTACATCATCAAATGAAATACTGTCGTCTACAGGTTTATCGTTCGAAGAAGTTGTAACTTGCTTTTTTGGTTCTTCATCAAGTACCGCTTGCACCCTAGCTGAACTAGTTATTGCACGTGAGAATGAAGTAATAATATTTACGGTCTGAATCATTGCGCTAGTAATTTGAATCATATAATTGACGAAAGCAATGATTTGACCATTACTAATAGTTTTACTGATTGCCAAACTACCACCATAACCTAATGCCACAACTACGCCTAGATTAAGCATCAATTGAATGATTGGTGACAAGATCACCGTTGCCATTGCCGCATTTTGACTGGTTTGGCGTAAATGATTGTTTTCATCTTTAAATTGGTTCATTTGGTGATTTTCCAAAACATAGGACTTTATAGTTTTGGCACCCTGTAAGTTTTCTCGCATAATTCTATTAACGGTATCAATTGCTTGCTGCATTTTGGTATATTTTGGAATACTCTTCAATACAACTATCAATAAAAAAATAACTAAAATTGGCATGATAACAAAAAGGATCGGCGCTAAATCGGGACATATAATTATCGACATAACAATGCCACCAAATAAAAGCATTGGGGATCTAACCATACCTCTTGTCATCATCATAACTAATGTTTGCATCTGAGTAACATCGTTAGTAATTCTTGTAATCAAAGTTGCCGGTTCCAAACCACCCGGATTACGATCTATCAACGATATTTCTAACATATGACTGCGTAATTGTTGGCCCATCTTCAAAGATGCATAACTGCCTAAGGTTCCGCCTGTAGCACCAAAAATCAATCCCAACATAGCGAACATAAGCATTAATAGTGCATGATTGATAACGTAATGTAAATCGTTTTTAGCAAGTCCATTGTCAATGATCTGCGACATCAAGGTTGGTTGTTGTAAATCACAAAACACCTCACCCATCATTATTAGTGGTGACATAAAAAAGAATAATTTGGCTCTTCCATGAATGTGCTGCATGATAATCTTAAACAATCCAGAACCTCCTAAATCTAAAAAAAGCGTCACGTATCCATAGCCTAGTAAGGACTAAGATTCCGTAACGCTTATTAGTTTGTCGTTGAATCGTTATAATTCTAGCGCAATCGTTTATTTTTAACAAACAAATAGACCGCACCTACCTTTGTAGATACGATCTATCAATTTATACAAACATATTCCTGTCAACGAAGTCAGTATCATCAATCGGAACTTGATTAATAATTTCATCATGTACCAATAACGATCTGGTCTCAACACCTACTTTGTCATCAGCAACCGTGATGATATTATAACTGGTTGCATCCATTACCAAGTGATTATGATGATTATCACAATTAATGTGATACGCACTCGAATCAGCAGTACTGCATAAAATGTTTTCACGATTAAACTCAGTTGGAAAATGGATATGTCCTGAAAAAATAGCTTTGACACTGCTACCTTGAACAATATCTAATAATTCTTCACTGTTTTGTAAAATACTGTAACGCATATGTATTACTGCCGGACCATCGACTGGATGATGCATGAAGATCAACGACATTTTCTTATCTGAATTCTGGAGCGACCGCTTGAGCCAATCCAGTTGTTCATTATTGATATAGCCCTGCTCAATGTCACCGTAAGTACTATCAATAAAATAAATATCACATAACCCTGTTGCAATACCGTAATAGTACTTCTCTTGTGGTTCTTCTTCTAAATAGCCACGATAAAAGGCCTCTGTTCGATCATGATTGCCTAATATTACATAAATGGGAATATGTAACCTTTGACTCTGATAATCAATGATGTCTTTTAATTTTTGGTAATCAAACTCAACACCTTCATGAACTAAATCACCGCTTATAACAGCCATGTCTGGCCGATCAGGCATTAATTCTACATCTTGAAAAATATTTTGTAGTTTAATGTATGGATCAACTCGCTGATGGTTAGCTGGTTTAGCATCTCTTGGCGTTAAATGAGTATCAGTTATTTGAACTATTTTTAACTCATTAGTTTTCATAAAAGTTAAACCCTGTCCCAGTAAATATTTTTTTGAGAATCTTTATCAAAAATAATACTTGTCCGTTCATCAATTCTAATAAAAACTGTGTCATCAATTTTGCAATCTATATCTTTAGTTACTGCTTTAATGACATGCTGACCATTTAGATCCAGTGTCAACTGAATATATCGTCCGTAATCAACAATCTTAGTTACTTTAGTAGGAACAGAGAATTCACTTTCAGAGTTTTTTGAAACTTTGATATGCTCGGGACGTACTCCTAAAAGGTAATCCTTTGGATCAATACTATTTATTCGATCTAGTTTGACCAACTTTGTTTCATCCATCGTTAAATATCCATCTTGATACCATACTGGCAGCACATTTATTTGTGGAGTACCAATGAATTTGGCTACAAATAAATTAGTTGGATTTTTATAAATATTTTCGGGAGTGTCAACCATTTGAATGATTCCATCATTCATCACAGCAATTCTATCCCCCAAAGCCATAGCTTCTAATTGATCATGTGTCACGTAAACAATAGTTTGTTTATTTCTATCATGAAGGCTTTGAATTTCATCACGAGCTTTTTCTCGTAACTGGACATCGATATTAGACAACGGCTCATCCAAAAGAAATATTTTACTTTTTTTAGCCATTCCCCTGCCCAGAGCCACACGCTGTTTCTGACCACCGGATAATTCTGACGGTAAACGATCCCTGTAATCAGATAAATTCAGCGTTTCCAAAATAGATTCTAAACGTTTCTGTCTTTCATCTTTGGCGACTTTATGAACTTTTAAGGCATATTCCAAATTTTGGTAAACAGTCATGTTCGGATATAGAGCATAATCCTGGAAAACCATCGCAATTGTATGACCATCGTTTGCCTTTTTTTTCAAATCATCCCCATCAATTAAAACTTCTCCATTACTTACAGACTCCAGACCAGCGATCATTCGTAAAGTAGTAGATTTACCACATCCAGAAGGACCTAATAGAACTAAAAATTCTCCTGCCGCAACTTTTAAGTTCAGCTGATCGATAACCTTAGTATTCTTAAAATCTTTAGTAATCTCTTTTAATTCAATAGTTGCGTTATTATCGCTCATTCTCTACCCCTTACTTCAGTCCGCTATTGCTGATGCTATTCAAAATATAACGTTGGAAAATCAAATAAATGATCAATGGTACAACAATCATAATTGATGATAATGCCATAGCTAATGGAAAATTAGTCCCACCCTCACTAGAAATATAATTTTGAAGCGCTAATGGCAAAGTAAAACTACTCTTGTCTTTCAAAATCAACGTTGGCCAAACATATTCATTCCATGAGTTAATGAAGAACATGGCTCCAACACTGATAATGCTTGGTTTTAAAATTGGTAAAACAATATTAAAGAAAATTCGACGATTTGGAATATCATCAATCTTTAATGAATCAAACAAACTTCCTGGAATCTTCTCCATCGTTTTCAAAAAAATCATAATACCCGTTGCATCACATAATTGTGGTAACGCAACTCCTATCACACTATTCAAAAGATTCAGCTTGGCTATAACAAGATAATTGGGAATCATCACAATAGTGAATGGTACAAAAATCGTTGCAACAAACAAAAGATAAATTAAATTCTTATGTTTGAATTGATAATATCGAAAAGCATAGGCAGCTAATAAACCGGTAAATAACTTACCCAAAGTAACTAATGTTGCCATGAAAAATGTGTTCCAGGCCAACCGAGCCAAGTTCACTTGATGATTCAAGGTAGTGTAATTAATTGTCGTTGGTTTATTCGGAATCAAACTCAAAATCGACTGATATGACTCTTGCAATGTCTTAAATGAGTTGGAAATCATGAAGACTACCGGTAACAATGCGATAATTCCAATAATCATCAAAGGTAAATGCCATAAAGCATTCTTCTTCCTATTCATATCTTGACCTGCCTTCCACAAATCTGATTTCTAAGTAGAGCAGTACTAAAAAAATCAAAAATGTTGTAATGGCAAGTGCCGAAGCATTACCTGTCTTATATAGAACAAATGCATTCAAATATGTGTGATACAAAACATTAGAAGATCCATAGTAAGGACCACCAGTTGTAATAACGTTAATTGGCGTAAAAACATATTGAAGTCCTTGCACGATAGTCAGAATCAAAACATAAATGGCAATACTCTTATTCATTGGTAAAACAATATTCCAAATCATACGCCATTTAGGAATTCGATCGATTGTCGTAGCATCTACGATATTCTTCGGTATTGAACCTAACCCTGTTAATAACAAAATGAAATTATATCCAAAAACTTTCCAATTAGTAATCAAACAGATCACTACAATTGCTAGTCCACCTGAGTTAGTCCAATTCGGAAGTACAAAACCACTTTCTCTAAATAGGAACGCAACTGGTCCAGAAACTGGATTCAAGAGCCAAGAAAAAATCATTGCTCCTACTACCAATGAGAACAAACTGGGAATAAAGAAAATAATCTTATATGCACCCTGCATTCGTTTAATAAAAAATTTAACTATTAAAGAAATTACGTATGGAACTATAAAATTCAAAACTAGTAATAAAATAATATAAAAGAAAGTATTCATTAATACTTTTTGATTAACCGGATCAGTAAAGACTTCGATATAGTTTCTCATCCCCACAAAATCCTTCGTTGGCGCGATAAGATTCCAATCAAAGAAACTTAAATAGAAAGTATAAATAATTGGAATAACCATAAAAATAGTTAGTAAAATTCCCGTGGGTAATAAATATATAAACGGTAGAATTTTTTTATTGTTGTGCATTTATCTTTTCCTGCGCCGATTTCAATGTAGATGAAATATCACTACCAGATAAAATCTTGTCACGGGCATCGATCATTGCTTGTTCTGCTTGTAAACCATTCTTAGGGAATGAAGTCCACGGAATTGCCTTGTCTAGTGTATTAACCGCTGGAACTAACATTGGATTCTCACTAACATGGTCTTTGAATTCTTTTGATTCTAGAGCATCCTTAGTTGGAGGTAAGTATCCTGTACCCTTGCTCCAAGTAACTGATGAACTAGTTTTGAACATGAATTTCTCAAATTCCCATGCGGCTTTTTGTTGTGTAGCATCTTGGGCAGTGATAGCCAACATTGAACCACCAACTGGAACAGTAGTCTTATGACCTTCGAAATGTGGAGCAATGATAGCACTTGCGTTGAAGCTGGCACCCTTCTTGATATGTGATGCTTGGGCAATTGTTGTGAATGCCATGGCAACGTCACCCTTAACGAATGAATCCATCCCTTGTGCCCATGGCGTGTGAAGCGCAGTCTTATCTGTAACCATTTCTTGATAAAGCTTGTACGCACCTTCGCCATTTTCACTGGCAAATGCAGCCTTACCGTTCTTTTGAATATCAGCACCATTACTTAACATAATAGCTTGTTGTGCCCAGGTATCACCTGGTTCTTGGATGTACAATCCATACTTGCCACTTTGCTCATTGATACTCTTAGCGGCTTTTTGTACACCTTCCCAAGTGTCTAATGACTTAACATCAATATTGTATTGCTTTAATAAATCCTTATTAACGAATAAAACTGGGGTACTTAATGAATAAGGTAAACCAACTAACTTCTTGTTAGCATCCTTAGCGAATGACAAAGTCTTCGTTGTAAAATGATCAGTAATAAATTTGTCATTACCGTCGAATTTCTTAGCCGCATCAGTTGATGTCATGTATTTGAAGTTACTAGAGAAGTAATTATCATAAGCCCAACCCACTTGGGTAACGTCAGGGACCTTACCTGAGGCTTGAGCCGATTGAAGATTTTGCATCAATCCTTTATACATATTGGGATTGTACTTAGCGGTAACCTTAATATTCTTGTGGGTCTTATTGAACTCTTTAACTAGTTCATCAACCGTCGCGCCACCTTGAGTTTGAGCGTTAACGTGCCAGTAAGTAATGTGTGTCACTGCATTAGCTGAAGTCTTAGAAGTTGATGAGCAGCCTGCAAAAATGACAGCCATCAATGCTAATCCAACCAAAGCTAAAAATTGCTTAAAATATTTTGTTTTCAATTCTTTCCCTCCTGTGTGTAATATATATTAGGGAACGAATGTATATTTCTTATATACTTAATGTATTGTTTGTGTAAAGTTTTTATATTGAGAAATTTCTGTGCCAATATTTTTTAAGCAACTAGCTATACAGCAATAAAAACAATATGTTATTATGTTATAAATTAAATATGATAGATCGGTTGGCGAAAGCTTCAAGGTGATTCCTGCTCAGGGGTGTGAGGAGGGTTATTTTGGGGCTTTTTTTAATCCTCTAAAGGAGAAATATAATTTATGGGTTTCTTAGGAATCTTAGTCCTAATACTAATTACCACAACAATCGTAGGTCATTACTCATCACGCATCGGTGTTCCGGCCGTCATCGGACAACTATTGGTCGGTATCATACTAGGTCCGGCAATCCTCAATTGGGTCAGACCAACTGAGTTTATTCACGTTTTCTCAGAAATGGGAGTAATTATTTTAATGTTCATCGCTGGTATCGAAAGCGACATGAAATTGCTGAAGAAATATCTTAAACCTAGTTTTCTGGTTGCGATTCTCGGAGTTATCGTACCAGTAGCACTAACCTATGGCGTCGGTATGATGTTTCATATGAATGCTATTGAGAGTTTATTCTTGAGTGTTATTTTTGCTGCCACTTCAGTTTCAATCTCTGTAGCAGTCTTAAAAGAACTCAACGTTTTGAATGGAAAAGCTGGCGCAACTATCCTTGGTGCCGCAGTAGTTGATGACATTTTAGCCGTTGTTATTTTAAGTGTTATGGTCAGTCTGCTCGGAGGTGGAAAAACTTCATCTGGAGGACCATCCCTCCTAATAACATTTGCTGAACAAATAATTTATTTCGTCGCAATTTACTTTGTCGTTAAATTTGTAGCTCCGTACATGGCTAAAATCGGTGAAAAATTATTTATCCCCGTTGGCCCTACTATTATGGCAATGATTCTCTGCTTTGGTATGGCATACATTGCTGACTCGATCGGATTAAGTTCCGTTGTTGGTGCTTTTTTTGCCGGAATTGCCATCTCACAAACCCAAGTACGTGAAGAAGTTGACCGTAGTATCGAACCAATCGGATATGCCATCTTCATTCCTGTTTTCTTCGTAAGTATCGGCTTGAATATGACTCTAAACGGGATTGAACATGACCTCTGGTTCATTGTAGTTCTAACTATCGTGGCAATTATTTCGAAGTTACTCGGAGCTGGACTTGGTGCTCGCATATCCAAATTCAATATGAACGAATCGTACATGGTCGGTGCAGGAATGGTTTCTCGTGGAGAAATGGCTCTTATCATTGCACAAATTGGTTATCAATCCAAACTGATTTCCTCAGATTACTACTCCGCTATCATTGCAGCGGTTATCCTAACCACCTTGATTGCTCCATTCCTACTCAAACATGCTGCCAAAACTTCTCCACAAGACTTAAACTAAAAAATCGTTCCCAATTCAAATTTGAATTGAGAACGATTTTTTTATTACGTAAATTATTCAGCTACTTCAATACTTTCCATAACAACAGCATCATTAGGCTTGTCATTATGGTCGCGTTTTACTTTGGCGATTTCTCTAACAACATCCATACCGTCGATAACTTGACCAAAAACTGTATGTCTGTGATCCAACCAAGGTGTTCCACCATTTTTGTATGCAGCAATAACTTCCTCTGGATAACCTGCAGGAGCCATTTGTTTGATCATACGCTTAGGAAGATTTTGATTCGAAACTATAAAGAATTGACTACCGTTAGTATTTGGGCCAGAATTTGCCATTGATAACGCTCCGTCCAAGTTGAATAACTCACTTGAAAATTCATCTTCAAAGGCATCACCATAAATACTTTCGCCACCCATACCAGTACCAGTTGGATCGCCACCCTGAATCATGAAATCAGGAATCACACGGTGAAAAATAACGCCGTTATAATATTCCTTCTTAGCCAATTCAACGAAGTTTTTAACTGTCTTAGGTACTAGTTCATCAAATAATTGAATCTTGATATCACCGTGATTTGTTTTAATAGTAACCTTTGTGCCTGTAGCACTGTCTAAATTTAATTGTGGATACATTTTTTATTCCTTTCGAAGTTCATTTTAATATTTTTCTCGTAATTTAAATTATACCAATAATTATCAGGTATATCTTAATTCAGGACTTATATAAAGGAGTTTTTTCATGCACACGCTAGAAATCATCAATCACGACGTAATCAATGATGATCAGTTAATGATCCATGCCACAGGACAAAATAATTTTACCAATGAATTGCGTCTCAAGGCCGCTATTGCACTAATAAATTCACTATCAGATCTCGACTACACAACTCAAGAAGAATATGACTCCTACATCAAACTATGTAGTACCTTAAAAAAATCCGTTCAATATCTCTAAAATCACGAAATTTTAATTATGTCGTAAAAACGACAAAATAATAAATGGAGAATCACAATGGCAAAAATAGGTATTGAACGACACGACTTAGAATCTGGTGAGGTTCTGAAGATCCTCATTTCAGAAAATTCTCACGTCGATTATTTCGGAGATGACTTAAAGGTCAAGGCAGCCTTGGCACTATTAGATACTTCTGATCCTAATAGATTTTTTGAATGGGGCAAAGATGAATTGTATTACGACCTCTGTGACGCCCTAAAAAGTGCCGTTGAACATTTCGAGAATTAAAAAAAATGGATTCAGAATTACATCTGAATCCATTTTTTTAAAACCACATAGTACCTGCTAACATGGCTGTCAATGCTGTAGCATCATACTTCACGGCGTAATGCTTAACTTGTTCATGCAATACGACCAAAGCCCTTAACGGTTCCTTGGGATGTGAAAAACAATAAGCGGCAATCTTCTTACACAATCTAGTTGAAACCAAATCAACGTCTTCTGACTTCTCTAATTCCTTGGCAGAATCAAGAAGTATCTTCTTAGCATCAGCATTCTGCTTAACATCAGGATCAGAGTATGCCGCACTAATTTGATCCATCATTGTTTTAACTTTTTCATCTCTGGTTTTCATATTCAAATACTCCTTAAAGAGTAAAGTCACTCGTTCAGCTTCAGCTCTTTCCTTTTTGAACCTGGAACGTTTCTTTTCGCGTAGTCCTAACAATGAATCTACACTGATACCAAATGTCTTACTCAAAATGATCAATGATTCTATGTCAGGATAGCTGCGTTCTAATTCCCACTTAGAAATAGTTTGTCGTGAAACATTTAATTTATTTGCCAAATCTACTTGTGTCATTTCATGTTCAACCCGGCATTGCTTAATATTATTTCCAAGTTCTAACGTCAATATAGCACCTCATTCTCCAAAAGACTATGTTTCAAGATGCTCTATTTCGTTGCACCGATACTTTTTTAGTTTCCATTATACATTTTTATCGTTATAACGATAAAAAAAGTACATCTAATTAAAGACATACTTTTCAAAAATTATATTATACTAACGTCAATAGTAGTGAAACTTCCATCTTTATAAATCAAAACAGCACCATAAATGTCGTCATTACCAACTCCCCAATCAGGAATTGGCCCTCCGGCAAAGAACAGGCGCTTGGCTTCCAATTCACCTTCGATGGAATTTTTTACAAAAACTGTCACACCTGCTAAATCAGTGTCCAAAGGATATCCAGTTCTTGGATCAATGACATGATGATACTTCTTGCCATTTATTTCTAAATAACGTTCATAAATTCCAGTTGTGACAGCGGAACATTCGCCAATGCGAACATTACCGATTGTTTCACCACGACTGCTTGTAGGATCTTGCACTCCAACGATCCAATGTCTGTCATCATGAGTGGGACTCTTGCCAACAAAGAGTATATTGCCGCCGAGATCAATAATCCCACTGCCAATACCCATAGCACGCCACAAATCACGAATTCTATCCGCAATATAGCCTTTGGCAATGCCGCCAAGATCTAACTCCATTCCTGACTTCATTAAGAAAACTGACATTTGATTGTCGTCTAACTTAACATCATCAGGATTAATAATGTTCATCCGTTTTTTGATGTCATTGTCATTAGGAAGATTGGCACCCACAAATCCAATTTTCCATAACTTAACTAATGGACCGATCGTTGTATTGAAGCCAAAATTCTGACGACTATATTCAATCGCTGTTTTAATTAAATCGTACGTCGCACTGGAGACCTGAACAGCTTCCACTCCGGCAGCATGATTAATAGCCATCACCTCTGAATGACTGCGATTGACCGTCAATGAATCTTCATATGTTTGGATCAGCTTAAAAGCTTCATTAACCCCACGATCATCGATTGTACCAAAAGTGGTCAAGTTAATAGTTGTTCCTAACGCATAACCAGATTTATCGACACGATGTTGTGCTAAATCAGCTATCATAATTATTCAGTCTTATCTTCTTTTTCTTCATCATGCTCTGAAGCACCAGTTGTAGCATCAGCTTCTGTATCTGCAGCAGCTGGTCCAGTAGCTTCTGCGTCATCATCATGCTTTGAAGCACCTGATGTAGCATCTGGGAAACCATCGAACTTACCATCTTTAACTAGGTTAACAAGGTGACCCACGTTACCAGTGAATTCCATTGTTCCCAAGTATCTTCCGTTCTCATCACGAACTGCGAAATAATTGATCCACACTTTGTGGCCATTCAATGGTAAACAACGTTCAACATGGTCTTGTGTGCCAAGTTTGAATGAATCTAAGATGGCTCTAACACCTGGCAAAGCCTTTGGTGGATGACATTCTTCAACAGTTTCACCAATTTCATTCGGATAACGAACGTGCTCACGATCAGGTTTATCTGAATAAAATGAAAAGTGATCTGTAGCATCAATGAAATCTATTTCAAATGGTAATGTATTAAAGATTTGTTGGATCTCTTTAATTTTCAAACTACCTGTACGGAATTGAACTTTTGCTTCACTACTGATATTTGGTTGTGCCATATTAACGTCTCCCTCTTCTAAGTAACGCATATTTGATTTTACAAATTTATTGAATGCTGCAAAACTATCTTCCAAGTTATGAACAATATTAATATCTGTCACAAAACCATTTTTGTCAAAGGTCTTTGCGGCATTACCGATCAAGACCTCACTACCAGGAAGAACATCCGAGTTCAAGTCAGGTGATAGCAACATTTGACGTAATTGTTGTTGTGCACGTGATGTTCCTTGTGTCCCATAAGAAACACCCACAATCATGACTGGTTTTTCCTTCATAGTCTTATGCTTGTATGACAACCATTCCAAACCACTCTTTAATGCTGCAGGGATCGAGTGATCATATTCTGGTGTTGCAATAATCACACCATCAGCAGTATTGACCTTATTATTAAATCTCCAAACCTCAGTTTGTTCACTGTAAGGCAGGTCCTCGTTGAATGGTGGTAATTGTTTTACTTCTAGTACTTCGATTTCGGCGGCTGTTCTGAAATGCCATTTCATATATTCTAATAATTTACGATTATATGAAAAATCAGCGTTTGTTCCGACAATAGCAACAAGTTTCATAGAGTATTCTTCCTTCCTAAATTATTTGACCTTTTTGAAATCATTAATTTCTTCTGCATATTTTTTGAATCCGGTAAAACATTGTTCCAAGAAACCAACCGTTCCTTGATTGATCAATTCTCCATCATCAGTAAATGCCTTTTTAGCCGTTCCCAAGAAAAATTCATTTCCAGGAAATACTTCTGCAAAAACACCTGGTGAATCTAATATCTCACGTAAGTGTGTTTGTGAGCGAGAGGAACCTTGAGGGTGAATTGATGCACCTACGATCATGACTGGTTTGCCATGTAGTGGATGAATACGATATGATAACCATTCGATGGCACTCTTTAGTGCTGATGGGACCGAATGATTATATTCCGGGCAACCAATAATCACAGCATCGGCTGCTTCAATTCTTTTGGCCAATTCTGTAATTAGTTCAGGATCATGAGCTTCTTCACCTTCAGGATAGTTTTCATTGAACATGGGAAAATCTTTGACCTCATTAATATTTATTTCATCGTCAGCAAAATGATCCTTCATAAATTGTAATAATTTACGATTGTAGGATAATTTTTTATTGGAACCCACGATAGCCTCAATTTTCATAAATAGCCTCCCGCTAATTTATATTTTGGTGTAAATTGCATAATACTTCACAAATATAATTTTAATATTATTTTCCAATATAGGCAAGCGCTTTCAGAATTTATATATACAAATTTATATATTTTATTTAAATTATTGGAATTTTATTTTTTATGACCTCATAAGATATAATAATAAGCATTGAAAGGAAGTCTCGCTGTGAACCTTATCGCTAGCATAAATCGCTTTATAAAAAATATTTTCTTCAAAGTCAACTGGGAAGGAATGGCTCAGCACGCCCTAGGAGTTGTGACTCAGCTAATCCTGCTAACAGTTGTATTACTATTAATAAATTGGATCGGGAAAAAAATAATTAAGCACATTTTTAATAGTAATCTTAAACTAAGCAAAAATCCGATTCCACAGAATAAAATGGATACGATACACACGATCATTTTGAATATTTTTAAATATATTCTCTTATTTTTTTGGATCTATGCCATCCTTTCCGCAATTGGCATCCCTGTTGGAACACTAATCGCCGGTGCTGGAATTTTTAGTTTGGCGATTGGACTTGGCGCACAAGGATTTGTTTCTGATATGGTCAATGGATTTTTCATCCTATTAGAACAACAAATCAGTGTTGGCGACTACATAAATGTCAACGGCATTGAAGGAACAGTTACTTACGTTGGAATTCGAACGACCCAGTTGAAAAGTGTCGATGGGACATTGAACTTCATCCCCAATCGTAATATTACTGTCGTCAGTAATCAATCACGAAATGACATGCGAGCACTAATTGAGATACCTGTTTCCAGTAGTTCTCCATTCGACAATATCAAACAAGTTATTGAACATGTCAGTAAAGAACTCGATTTAAAAGTTTTAAAAATCACTAAAGAACCTTCTATTTTAGGATTCTCCAACTTAAACGATGGTACGCTAGTAATTCAAGTCGTTACTTATACCAAACATGGCGAACAATTTAACGTTAAAAATCTTTTGATGAAAAAATATTTAATTGCCTTAAATAAAGCTGGCATTGAATTACCAAAATAAAAAAGCTGTGATATAACTGTAAAAGGCCCTTGCATTTACATAGTAAATACAAGGGCCTTTTACGTTACACTCTTTTTTTATTAATGGCCGACACAATCAACATCATTGGTCGACGCATTTCGTCTTTCATTCCCGGAATATTCATCATATCTTTCGGTGGCATTGGTTCCACGACCCGACTGATCTGAAAATTATTCGTCAACAGACCATCCAAATAAGTAGTTAAAGTTTTGTGATATTTGACCACTACTTTGCCTAAGAAATCTGTTTCTCTTTTACCTTCATAGAAGTAATTATCAACTGGAAAATCTTTTATCTTACCGTCAGCAGAGTAATTCCATTCTTCACTACCTTGAGCCGTAAAAATTGGATGCTCAACCGAAAAAACAAAGGTCCCATTTGGTTTGAGATACTTACTTATTTTCTGAACAACCTCTTCAAAAGATTCAATATAGTGTAATGCTAAGGAACTAATTACAACATCGAACTTGTTATCTGCAAAATTGATTTTAGAAATATCATCATGCACATAAATTATTTTATCAGTCGCTGTTTTATCTCGAGCCACCTCAAGCATTTTTTCAGACATATCGACTCCGACAATCTCATCGGCTCCTTGTTCAATCGCATAACGGTCATGCCAGCCATAACCACAGCCAAGATCCAGAACGGATTTACCTTTAAAATCAGGTAATATCGGTTTTAGGGTACTCCATTCGCCAGCACCAGTCAGGCCCTTTTGACTACGATTCATTTGACTATATTTTTCAAAAAAATCTTCATTATCATATATATTTTTCATATTTATCTCCATGCAGTTAATTTTTTATTTTTGTACCACATGGAGCAATGCTCTCTTAAATGTAATCATCTTTTATCCCTCTTATAAAGCTCCATGTTCAGTCATGCTGTCGACTGAATCTAAAATAATTTTACTATTATCAGCAATAGGATGCCATCCCAGCACCGACTTAGCTTTTTGATTACTAACATTTCGATTCATATCCAAGAATAATTTTCCTTCTTGAGCTTGGTTATTGAACAAAGCCGTCATTTTGATAAACCAATTAGGCATTTGATGCGACGGAATACCTTCGGCAATATCAGGACATTTTTCTTTTAATAATTCCGCTATTTCTAACATTGAAATTTGTCCGTCAGCAGAGGCTATAAATCTTTGTCCATTTGCTTCTGGGGTTATCATTGCTCGAATATGAATATCAGCTACATCCCTAACGTCAACAATGTTCAACGGTATATTGACCAGGAACTTTTCAGAACCATTTAATAAATTTGTCAGAAGATCAAAACTACCAGAAAAATGACCATTTAACGATGGACCAAATATTGCAACAGGATTAACTGTCGCAAATTCCAAATCAACATCTGGACGTTCTATGTACTGCCAAGCAGCTTTTTCAGCTAATAATTTGGATTTCTCATAGATTGACATACCTGATTGATTTTCATCGGTCCAATCATTTTCAGTCGTTGCTACGTCATGAACCTTTTTACTAAAACCAACTGCTCCAAAATTAGATGTCATCACTACCCGTCTGACATGTGCCTTATTCGCAAGTCTCAATATCCTCACGATGCCTTCAACTGCTGGACGAATCGCGTCTGCCTCATTATCTGGTTTGTTGAAAAAAACTGGCGAAGCAACACTGAATACATAATCAACATTCATCATAGCTGTTTCCCAATTGTTGTCACTAGCTAAATCCGCTTCATAAAAATGTAGATTATCAAATTTTGTGATTCCATTATCCTGCAATGTATTTATTATTTTGTTCTTACTCTTAATTGATCTCATCGTTGTTCTAACTACGTATCCCTGTTGCAATAATTGAAGAATCAATTGTATTCCTAAGAATCCTGTTCCACCTGTTACTAATACTGTTTTTGTCATTATAATTGCTCCATGTTTTTTAATTGAAATATTCATATAATTTCATTAACATGAGAATAAACCCTAAACTATGGTTTATGGCAAATACTTTTTTCAAGGAGTTATAAAATGGAACAAACTTACTCTATAAAAGAAGTCGCCGAATACTTTAATCTATCGATTTCTACAATCAGATATTACGACAAACGCGGATTACTACCGTTTGTATCTAAAAACGATGCTGGATATCGTATTTTCACCTCTTCAGACATGGCATTGATCAAGACTATCTGTTGTTTAAAAGATACCAGCATGCCAATCCGTGACATTAAACTGTACATCGATTACTGCATGGAAGGTACAAAATCGATCGACAAACGAAAAGATTTATTACTAAAACACAAACGCCAAGTCATCCTTGAACAACAAACACTTGAAAATAATCTCAAAGAAATAAATATGAAAATTGACCGTTATTCATCCGGCAATGCTGAAAATATTATTGATACACAAATAAAATACATGCAGCGAGAAAAAAAGAATCTGCATTTGGCAGATCCATTCCATATCAATTGATTTTGAAGATTTATTAAAAAGGTTATAATGGTATCTAATAATCTTAAAAAGGAGTGTCCTTTCATAATGAAAAAAAGAATCAAAGGTTCATGTACAACCATCCTAGTTGGTAAAGACGCCTCCATCGATGGATCAACCATTATCTCAAGAAATGATGACGGCCATGAAGCACTTGATCCTCAGCGATTCGTAGTCGTTCAACCACAAGATCAACCTAGACATTATCAATCAGTTATCAGCAAAGTCGAAATTGAATTGCCTAACGATCCCATGCGTTACACATCAATTCCTAATGCCATTTTAGACAATGGTATCTGGCCCGCAGCTGGTATCAATAGCGAAAACGTCACGATGTCAGCGACTGAAACGATCACGACTAATTCACGCGTACTTGGTGCTGATCCGCTAGTTGCTGGCGGTGTTGGTGAGGAAGATTTGGTAACACTAGTCTTACCATACGTTCACAACGCTCGTGAAGGTGTACAACGTCTTGGTGACATCATTGAAAAATACGGAACTTATGAAACCAACGGTATTGCCTTCTCAGATAATCAAGAGGTTTGGTGGTTAGAAACAATCGGTGGACACCACTGGGCTGCCGAACGTATTCCTGATGATGCATATGTTGTTGCTCCAAATCGGATGAACATTGATGATTTCGATTTTGACTCCGATGACACTATGAACTCAGTTGACTTAAGGGACATTATCGAAAAGTATAATCTTAATCCTGACTTAGATGGAAAATACAATCTTCGTCATATCTTTGGTAGTGCAACGATCAAGGACACTGTCTACAACAATCCTCGTACTTGGTATGGTCAACAATACTTCAATCCTGAAATCAAACAAGATCCAATGGAACAAAATTTGCCATTCATCTGTCATGCAAATCGTAAAATTTCGATTGAAGATGTTAAATTCGTACTAAGTTCTCACTTTGAAAACACTAAATATGATCCTTATGGTAATGGTTCTGAAGCCGATAAGAAGTTATTCCGTCCTATCGGTATCAACCGTAACCATAACGTTCATATCCTCCAAGTTAGAAACAATGTACCTGCTGAAATTGCCGGTGTTCAATGGCTAGCTTACGGTGCTAATACCTTCAATACTGTTGTCCCATTCTACACAAATATCAACGATACTCCCGCAGCGTACAAAGATGCTACTGGAACATTTGATTTGAACAATATGTACTGGTTAAGCACAACAACTGCCCTACTTGGTGACACTGACTATGACTTATACGTCGACATGCGTAACGATTACGAACTCGACGCCATGAGTGCATATCGCAAGATTCAAAATGACACTGACACAGTAGCTGATGGTGCAGATATTTCTAAGGTTCTTGAAGATGCTAATGATAAACTGGCTGACACGGCTTTGAAATTACAAACTAAATTACTTGGTGATATGGTCATCATGGGTTCTGAACATATGAAACTTAGATATAATTTGAATGATTAATTTAAATAGTCCCTATGAGTTCTGTTAAACAGAATTCATAGGGACTATTTTTACATCATCTCACCTATATCAAAATTAAGCCGTTATTATTTGGTTTCCACACTCTATAAGATTTAGAATAGAATAGTATAAATATTTAAATATCAGTATTTCAAAGGAGTCCAATCATGGACGAAACAGAAAAAATTCAAGTTTTATCTGACCTAGTTGCTATCAATACTGCCAATAATAATGAAAAAGAAGTTGCGGAATATCTTCAAAACTTATTTTCTAATCATGGCATCAAATCGAAGATGATCAAATATTCTGATACTCGTTATAACTTGGTAGCTGAAATTGGTTCTGGCAAACCAGTTCTAGCCGTGAGTGGTCACATGGATACGGTTGATACCGGAGATACCACGCAATGGAACACCGATCCACATAAATTAACAGAAAAAGATGGTAACCTCTATGGTCTAGGCGCCGTTGATATGAAGAGTGGTCTCTCCGCATTAGTCATCGCTATGATCGAACTTCACGAAAATAATCAGCCCACATCTGGTACCGTTAGATTATTGGCCACTATTGCGGAAGAAGTTGGCGAATACGGTGCTGACCAGCTAACATCAGAGGGTTATATGGATGATGCCGATGCTTTATTAATCGGTGAACCAGGCGGTTACAATTTTGTTTATACACATATGGGTTCACTCGATCTCAAAGTTACATCTGAGGGCAAAGCCGCTCACAGTTCCATGCCCGACTCTGGTAATAATGCCATTGACCATTTGCTGAACTTCTTGTCCCAAGCTAATTCACAGTTTAAGAACACTGGTAAGAGCGACCCGGTTATGGGTAATTTTATTTTTAACGTCACTACTATCAAAGGTGGTACTCAAGTCAACGCCATCCCTGGTCATGCTGAGGCAGAAATAAATTCTAGAACTCTACCCCAATACACTAGTGACCAAGTTTTGAATGACATCCGATTATTAGTAGACAAATTAAATTCTGAAAATAACGACTATCATTTGAATATCAAAGTCATTATGAAATTGAATCCTGTTAAAGCTGCCAAGGATTCCAAACTATTAAAAATTTCTAGACAAGTGGCTAAAGAACATACTGGCCTAGATGTTGGTAAATACGGCATCGCCGGAACAACTGATGCCGCAATGTTTTTACGTGATAAACCAGATGATTTTGCTTTCGTTATGTTTGGACCAGGAAACGACACTCCACACCAAGTTAATGAATATGTTAATAAAGAAATGTATCTTAAATTTATCGATATGTACAAGGATATATTTGTTAAATATTTGTAATATTAAATCAATAGACAATCATGAACTTTGCTTGTAGACTATGTAGACAAATGTCTAAGGAAAGAAGTTATACATGAGAAGACACATTACGTCATTAGTGCCGTTGTTTGTTTTGGGTGGAATATTTTTAGCTGAATATACAAATGTTTTACCCACGACACTGCAAGCACAAATCGTTACTAATTTATCCAAATCAAAAAATTATTTAGAGTCAACCTTTGACGAGTATGCCCCAAAAATCAAATCACTGACTAACTCTACTAACACTGCCACCGAGAATTCTACCAAACAAGAAACAGCCACATCAAAAGATAAACAAACTGGATCTGCCAACGGTACTCCAGCATTCTCGATGGTAAATAAATTTGTTCTAGGTAATACCTACTACTACCACTTCACTAAAAAAACACCCAAGGTGGCACGACAAGCCTTCAATGACGCCATCTATGCTTACAATCAAACTGGTGTAGTCAAACTGATCGAAGGTAAAGGTAATTCTAGCGTCAACACAGTAACCTTCTCGATTTACTACAAAGATGAAGGACAACGTGCTCAGACATTAGAGCTTGGAACCGGTGGACCTGAATTGACTTATAAGACTAATGATCCCTCCAAGGCGGCCATCAATCATGCTTCAGCCAAGATCAATATGACCTATCCTGAATCTGTTAGCGACTCAGTCACCATGCATGAACTAGGCCACGCTTTAGGATTGAACCATAGTACTGAAACTAGCTCGATTATGTACCCTACTAATCAAGGCGTTAAAACATTGTCTGATGATGATATTATTGGATTGAAAAATATCTATAATAAATAAAATTATTTGATTATACTAATACTTCTAAAATTTAAGGTATGACTGTCATAACAGACTTTGTGCACATAAATAAAT
The DNA here is from genome assembly GCF_003946575.1 of Companilactobacillus jidongensis. GTDB lineage: Bacteria > Bacillota > Bacilli > Lactobacillales > Lactobacillaceae > Companilactobacillus > Companilactobacillus jidongensis. Next base: position 23,786 of record NZ_RHOP01000004.1, read on the forward strand.
TACAAACATTTGAAATTTATTAGTATTTTTTTAATTTAAGCTTTACTTTTTTAAAACAAATGATTATTATAAGTGTCACAAGATAAAGACGACAAGAAAGAAGAGTAAGATCCTTCAGCCTGACAGTGAATTGGGATTAGTGAGAACCCAACCAGTGCTTGAATCATCTGAATAACACTTTCTTATGTTTCTAGCTGAAATGGCTTGTCCAAAGTAGGTTTAGACGTAACCGGTACGTTACCATCGGCAGAGTATAGTAATTTTGTACTCTTATTGAGGTGGCTTATTTTAGATAAGCAACTTGGGTGGTACCGCGAAAGTCTTTCGTCCCTTTTATTAGGGATGGAAGACTTTTTTTGTTACCTGTCTTTCATCAATTAATCAAAAATCAAGGGAGATAATCTTATGCAATTAACAATTCCAGAATCATATGATCCAAAGCTATCAGTCATCGACACACAAAAAGCTATCCGCTACATTCGTGAAACATTCCAAAATGAATTCGGTAAGGAATTAAACCTTTCACGTCTATCAGCACCAATGTTTGTTGAAAAATCAACAGGTCTAAATGATAACTTGAACGGTGTTGAAACACCTGTTTCATTCGACATGAAAGATATGCCTGACCAAACTATTGAAATTGTTCACTCACTTGCTAAGTGGAAACGTGTTGCTTTGAAACGTTACGGCTTCGGAATGCATGAGGGTCTCTACACAAATATGAATGCTATTCGTAAAGACGAAGATTTGGATAACATTCACTCGATTTACGTCGACCAATGGGACTGGGAAAAAATCATCTCTAAAGACGAACGTAATATCGATACTCTAAAGAGTACTGTTCGCGATATTTTCAAAGTTATCAAACACATGGAACACGAAGTTTGGTACAAATTCCCTGAAGCTGTTTATCACTTACCAGACGAAATTCACTTCGTTACAACACAGGAATTAGAAGATAGATTCCCTGACATGACACCTAAAGAACGTGAGAATGCCATTACTAAGGAACTCGGTTGTGTCTTCTTAATGCAAATCGGTGGCAAAATGAAATCAGGAAAACGTCATGATGGCCGTGCTCCTGACTACGATGACTGGAAGCTAAATGGTGATATCTTATTCTGGTACGAACCCCTCCAAATGGCTCTTGAAATATCAAGTATGGGTATCCGTGTCAGCGAAGAATCAATGAAAACTCAACTAAAAGATGCTGATGCTGAAGATCGTCTAAAACTTCCATATCACAAGATGCTCGAAAACGGTGAACTACCTTACACAATTGGTGGTGGTATCGGACAATCACGTCTATGTATGTTGCTGCTTGGCAAGGCTCACGTTGGTGAAGTTCAAGCTAGTGTATGGCCACAAGATATGATCGACAAGTGTTATGAAAACCATATTCAAATTTTGTAATTAGATAAATAATAGGACCCGCTGAAGAATGAATATCTTCAGTGAGTCCTATTTTAATTTTTAAAAACAAATTCTCGATGATATTCCAAATACTCTTTTTTAGGAGAATAACGCTTATGCATTAAAAGTTTCTTATATTGATACTTAGAAAGTTTTTCAAATAATTCACTGTCTATCCGCTTTGAAATAATCATCTTACCCGCATCAGAATAAGTCACTAGTCCCTGTTCAAATGCATCCGCTAACCAATCAACCAAACAAAGTCCATTTTTGAAATCCATCCGTGCATTCTTATTAGAATTCCATGGAACAATTCGCACGACTGACAATTTATCGATATTATCTTCACTGGTAATCGCACACTTATAATTATAATTTGCTTCAATCAAATCAATGAACACTTTTGATGCGGGTTTAAATGTATCCATTTCTCCAATCTCATCTTCAACGAAGAATTCACCCATTTGCTCACTCTGATAAATATATGCGGCAAGTTTTTCTTCATTCTCAGTCAAAATCGAATTATCATTACACAATTCATTTTGGTATTCGATCAATCCGACAAAGTCCTCTTTAGTAACTTGGGTAATTCCGTTCATATTGAAGAAATTATTCCACAATCCACTATGTTTTTTAAAATGCCAATCAAAAGTCTCCAAGTCCGACTTGAATAGTTTGCGATTAAAGACAAATGGCTTTTCTATTTTAATAATAGCCCGGGAAGTTTTCTTATTATCTTGAATCGTTTGACCAATTTCTCCAGCACCGAATAAATAAAACTGATTACGATATTCTGAACCACCACCAGATCTGCGGTAGATAAATAAATCCCCTGGCCGTAATTTTTTATTCAAATCCTTACGCCAACTGTAAATTTTAAAATCCATGTCGTCATGATTAACATTTGAACCCGAATCAATCACGAAATAATTTGTTTTTGAATTATTTAATTCTTCATCATAATTTTGCATATCCGTAGTATAACATTTCAAAAAATTCTACAATCGGCATCATAAATTATAAATAGATTTATACTAATCATAGAAACATTGGAAAAAGGAGTGAAGGAAATGTTTAAAGATAAATATACAAGTTGGGACGCAACTTATGATGTTGCCGTATTAGGTTTCGGTGGTGCCGGTGCTACTGCTGCTCGATTTGCAGCAGATAATGGTGCCAAAGTATTGCTGGTCGATTCAGCTCCTGAGGGTCATGAAGGCGGTAATACTCGCTACGCTGGACAAGTTATTTCATCCGGTGACAGTCTTGACGACTTGAAAGAATACTATAAACAACTCGCTTATCCACTTTCATATGACGAGAAATTGATGAATACATATGTTGAGGGATTATATAAGATTCCTGAATTTCTAGAGAAATACCTTGGTGTTAAACCATTCATCATGGGCGAACACAAAGATTCTCCACTATATGCCGGCTTAAACTTTATGGCTCACGAATATCCTGAACTACCTGGTTCAAAGACTCACGAATTAGTTGCAGTTCATGAAGGAGTGGCAGATGCTGCCCTTTGGAAAAATTTGAGACAACAAGTTTTGGATCGTTCAGACCAAATCGATGTTTTGTATAACACACCTGCTGTCCATTTGATTCAAGATTCCAACAGCAAAAAAATTATTGGAGTTCAAATAAAACGTGATGGTAAGTTACTAGATATCAAAGCAAATCATGGTGTCATTCTGACAACTGGTGGATTTGAAAATAACTCTGAAATGGTCGAAACATACTTGGGTGAAACAAGCTTACACCCAATCGGTTCTCTCTATAATAAGGGTGCCGGTGTTTCAATGGCTGAGGATGTTGGAGCTAAGATGTATAACATGGCAAATTATGAATCTTATGGTATTTTCCATGGGCTAACACCTAAACCTGAAGAAGGACAACGTGCTTTATTCATGCCATTTGATTGGCCAGCATTCCATCAAGGTAGTGTCTTTGTTGTCGGAGACGACGGAACACGTTACTTTGATGAGAATGAAATCCACAGACACGGTCACATTCAAGATCATGGACAATGGAGAATCCCAAATGCTCAATTACATCCATATGTTGTCTTCGATCAGAAGAAATATGATGAATTATCAAGTGATGAGAATGCCCCATATCCTGAATTCTTGAAGATAGTTATTAAGGCTGATAATTTAAATGATCTAGCTAAGGCTATGAATGTTGATGCTGACAAAATTAAAGGTACGATCAATGACTTCAATCACTTTGCAAAAGAAAAACGTGACTATGCTTTCAATCGTGATTCAGAAACATTGACTGCCTTTGATGATGGTCCTTTATATGCCGTTCCATTAGCTCAAGGACTATTGAATACCGTTGGTGGTCCTGTTCATAATGCAAAGGCTGAAGTAGTTGATGCAGATGGAAAAGTCATCCCTAACTTATATGCTGCCGGTGAATTAGGCAGTATGATGGGACGTAAATATAATGGTGGTAGCAATCTTGCTGAAGACTTGATCATTGGTAAAATTGCTGGTGAAAATGCGGCTAAAGGCGTTACATCTGATTTAACCGGGTATGATGCTGAAACATCTGCTAGCCAACACGATGAACACAAAAGTAATGGTACATTAGGTTCAGATATTGCAGAAGATAATTTCGAAACTGGACCTAATCAATATTTGGGTAAATCAACCGCTGGCATGGGCAATGAAATAGTTGTTCGTGTAACTGTTGATGAAAATAATGATATTAAGAATGTTGAAATCCTGAAGCAGAGTGAGTCTGACGATTATGGTAAAAAAGCTGTTGAGCAATTGCCAAAAGATATCGTGGCTAAGAATTCTGTTGATGTGGATGCCATTTCTGGTGCATCTGCCTCTAGCCGTGCTATTAAGGAAGCCGTTAGTGATGCTTTGAAACATGCACAAACTGAGGTCAAAGAATAACTTATAATTTTAGGGGTCAGAAATTTTACAATTTCTGGCTCTTTTTGTTTGGAAAACGTAATTTATTGTATGCAGTATTTGCTACAATTATCTTAATATGGAGGAATTAATATGAAACTTCTACACACTGCTGACTGGCACATTGGACGTACACTGAATGGGTATTCATTATTGGACGAACAAAAGTATGCCTTCAAACAAATTTTACAGATTGCCAAAGACGAACAAGTCGACGGCGTTGTTATTGCTGGAGATATTTATGATCGTGCTATTCCAGGAACTGACGCTATTACTACCTTGAATGAAATGTTCAAATCATTAAACATTGATAACAAATTCCCTATCTTTGCTATCTCAGGAAATCATGACGGTGCCAAGCGTTTAAACTACGGTCGTGATTGGATGCAATTCAATAATTTCCACATTAATACTTTGCTTAAAGAAGCTTTCACACCGGTAGAGACTCAGGATACACAAATATTTATGTTACCGTTTTTCGATCCCATGGATGCTCGCGTTTATTATCAACAACAAGGCATGGCCGAAGAAAAGGTTAAAGATATTAAGACAATTGGGGATGCCATGCAATTAGTTCTAGCAGATATATACGCTGAATTTGATCCTAACAAGAAGCATCTGTTAATTACTCACTTCGCAGTCTCAGCTAGTGCTGATAAGGAAATTGACTTAACTAGTGAAACCACTTCTAAGGTCGGTGGACTGCAAACTCTAACGGCTTCACAATTCGATAAGTTTGATTACGTTATGTTAGGACACATTCACACAAAAAATGCTTCTCCTAGTCTCAATATCAGATATTCTGGTAGCCCTGTAAAATTCAATGTTAAAGAAGCCAAACCTGGATTAAAAAAGGGCGTCTACATTGTTGATACCAATGAAGAAGCTACTAAAACCGACTTCCGAGAAATATTACCCGGCACTGACCTAATTCCACTTGAAGAAACTTGGGAAACTTTATTAGATCCTGACTTTTATTCTAAGCAACCTGTGCGAAAAGACTGGTTCGCGATAACTATAAAAGATTTCGATCGTAGTCAACATACTTCAACTAATGTGCGTGCTCAATTACAAAATATTTATGGAACAGTTGTCGAACTCGATTACGATAATATTGCAAAAAAGTCAGACGAACAAAACACCTCAGAAAATATCAGCCAATTGAGCAATGAAGCAGTTGTCGGGCAATTTTTTGAATCCATTACTGGAGATCCATTATCAAAAACGCAAAAAGCATTAGTTGACGATATTTTTGTTGAATTAGAGAGAGGAGAATAGTTGTGAAACCTGTTTATCTAGAAATGAATTATTTTGGACCACATGAACATTCCATCATCGACTTCAGGCGCTTGGAAGAAGCCCCGATATTTTTAATTGGTGGTGATACTGGTGCTGGTAAATCCACAATTTTTGATGCGATGACCTTTGCCTTATTTGGCAGCACCACCAGTGACCGCAATGCCAAAGAAATGCGTAGTCAATTTGCTCCTGACGATAAGATCACTAGTGTTACTTTTTACTTTGAACAAGGGAATAATCTCTACAAAATAGTTCGCACGCCTGAACAAGAATTAGCTAAAAAAAATAAAGGAACTGGTACAACCAAGAAAAAAACTACCGCCACTTTGAGTATCGTTGACAAAGTTGGTGGTGTTGAAATTCAAAGTATCGCCAGCAAACCCATGGATGTCGGCAATGAAATAGCTGATATTCTTAATCTCTCAGCTGATCAATTCAAAAAAATCATCCTACTACCACAGAATGACTTCTCAGAATTCTTGAAGTCTCCTACTAACAATAAAGAGACTATTCTCAAAAAAATTTTTGGTACACAAATATTTAGTGACTTTACCAACAAACTAAAAGAAAACTACGATGCCGTCAAACAACAAAGTTCAGATTTCGAAACTGAGTTAAAAACTCAAATCAACTCAATGAATCTAAGTGATGAAGAATTAGAATCTCTAGGGCAAGTCGCTGACGATCAACAAGTTGCCTTACTCAAAGAATTCGTAGACAAGCGCAAGACCGCTATGGCGCAATCCCAAACTGCTTCTGATAAAAGTAAAAAAGCAATGGATACCGCTGATGAGAAACTACAAAAAGCTAATAGTATTGCGCAACAATTCGAACAACTAGCTGAACTAAAAAAATCTTATCAAGAAAATATTGTCGATAGAACTTCAGAAATAAACCACTACAAACAGCATATTTCAGAATTAGACTGGGCCAATGGATTCAAAGACACAATACGTGATTTAGATCGAACTAAACGCGAGCATGCACAGAGTTCTCACGATGAACAAACTCTGCAAGAGCAGTTAGAAACTGTTCAAATTCAATTTGATTCTGTTCAAAAGAAGCTAACTGATTTAACTGACAGATCTGATGAATTCGATGCCAAACATAAACGTCTAGATGTACTAGCTAATCTAATTCCTGCAGTAATCCGTTATGAAGAATTAATTAAGAATCTTGAAACAATCAGGCCACAAATCGCAGAATTGAATAAAAAGATCGACGAACAAACTGCTATCTCTGCTTCACTGACTGATGAAATCAAAACTAAACAAGCTAATTTGCTTTCTATTGAAAATCTACAAAAACAAAAAGATGCCGTCTCACATGAAAAAGAAACTTTAGTCGACATTCTTTCTCCTGTTAAAAACCAACAGGACAGTTTGAAAACAGAAATCACCGAATTCGAACGTAAAATTGTTAAATTAAATGATGAATATCAACAGAAGCAAGCTCACTTAGATGCGACTAAAAAAGATTATCAACAAAAAATCGGTACTAGACAATCACTGATGATTGCTCAATTACGACAAGAACTAGTCGCTGGCGAACCCTGCGCTGTCTGTGGTTCTACAGAACATCCCACAGCCACTTTGACTGTTAAAGCTGATGAAACTGAACTAAAGAAATCTATGGAAGAAGTTGATGAATCTCAAAAAGCTTATGCTGCTTCTGAAAACAGTTTAAAAATTGCTCGGGACAACTTAGATGAATTCAACAAAACACTAGCTGATAAAAAAACTGAATTAGCTGAAGTAACAAAACAACTGAATGATAAATATCAAAAGCTAGTAGACACCTCTGAGTTGAACTTTCCTGATAAATTTGAAATGAATGATGTTAAAAATATTTTTGATAAAAAAATTAATGACATCGAAAACAGCCTCACTAAGGCACGCAATTTAGCTAAAGAAATTCAGAATTTGACAGAACAACTAGATCATAATAATCAACAAATCACAAAAATTCAGTTAAATCTGACGGAAAACAAATCTAAACAAGCCACCTACTCTGCTGATTTGAAACAAGTAACTGCAGATATCGATACTGAAAATGAAAAAAATAGTTCCGATCTAAATGAAGAAAAAACTCAGTTGAATCAGGAAATTAGAGACTATGATAAGGAGTTAAAAGAATCTCAAGACAAAGTACATCAGAGTGAAATATCTTTAAAGACTGGTAAGACCCAACTTGCGGATATTGAAAAGCAAATTAAGAAGCAAGCTGCAGTAATGGAACAACTACAAGATAATCTAACAACAGCTCTCAATTCCGAAGATGCCAAAACCAATAATTACGATATTTTGAATAATTGGATCTCTGAACTGAATGCTGATAAATATACAAATATTCAGAAGAATATTTCTCAATACAACAAAGAAAAAGAAATGCTAGACGCCGATATCAAAAAAATATCTGTCTCATTAACTAACGTTAAAGTACCTGATCTTGAAATATTGAAACAAAACTTAGCTGAACAAAAAACCGCCAATAACATTGCTGTTACTAGAGCGGCTCAATTGAAATTGACTTTTGATAATACTGCTAAAATCTTTAAACGGATTCAAAAAATTGTTACTGATCAAAGTAGCTTCTCTAAAAAACTCACCGAAATAACTAGTCTATATAACGTTATCACCGGTAAGGATGGCAATGATGACAAACTAAAGCTAGAAACATATGTTGTTCAAAACTATCTGCGTAAAGTTCTAGATTATGCCAATTCCCACTTCATCAATCTATTATCAAACAATCGTTATACATTTGAATTATCTAGTCAAGGATCTGACAAACGTACTGATCATGGTTTAGATATTAACGTTTATGATAATGAAACTGGAGCGATGCGTTCATCCGACACCCTATCTGGTGGTGAAACCTTTATCGCTGCCTTGTCGATTGCCTTATCATTAAGTGAGGTCGTACAATCCTCTACCAATGGTGTACAGATCGATGCCCTATTCATTGATGAAGGCTTCGGTTCACTCGATCATGAGACCTTAAGTAAAGCTATGACAGCCCTAGAAACAATCGGAGAAAACCGTATGGTCGGTGTGATCAGTCACATTGAAACTATGAAGGCTACTATCGGCCAACAAGTTCTGATCAAGAAGGTCGGCGATGGTAGGAGTACAGTTGAAATTGTTACAAAATAGGATTTAATATAATTGAGGATTACAAAAATTCAGGGAGGGATTTTTATGAATCAACAAGCATGGGTTCCAATACCTGCTGTACTCTATTGGCTGTGGCTGATTCCAATATTCTTTGGAATCAGCTTTGGCGTAGCTTATCATCATGAAAAAAGGCGATTAAGCAATGGAATCTGGTTTAACTTATTCCTATATTCTTTTTTACCAGTAACCGCAATGACAATTCTGGGAACAGATAATCATCCACTTATTATTGTTAGTGTCGCAATATTTGTAATATTTCTACTATTTGTGGGTGTCGCGTTTGCCTTGCAGGCCTTGTTATTATTGTGGAATGCCTGGATTGTTTGGAAACGTGAGAGTCATTCGTTGGCAAATATGCTGACCCTGGTACTCGGAATTGCAATTTTGATTCTGCCGTTCTTTTCCGGATGGCTATCAACACATCTGCCAGCTCTTGCCGTAGAATACATTACTTTAACTGTTAACTTCATTCTATTTTACGTACTATTCTGGTTCTACAATTACCTGACTATGCTTGTGTTATACCAATTCAATCATCCCAAGTATAATCAAGATTACATCATCGTCCTTGGTGCCGGATTATTGAATGGAGACCAAGTTTCACCTCTATTGGGACAACGTATAGACCGGGGATTAACTTTCTACCGTAAGCAAATCAAGAAAACTGGTAAAATTGCCAAGATGATTTTTTCTGGTGGACAAGGTGGAGACGAAAAAATCCCTGAAGGTACCGCTATGTTAAGTTATGCCTTGAAACAGGGATTACCAAAAACTGACGGATTGGCTGAAGTAGAGTCTACAAATACTTATCAAAATATGATCTATTCTAAAAAAATAATTGATGAAGATAACGATAATAATGATTCCAAAGCAATCTTCGTAACCAATGGATATCACACCTTCCGTGCCGGGATGGTTGCCAAACAAGCTGGATTAAAGGCTGATGGAATTGGGGCTCACACTGCTAAGTTCTTCTTGCCTAATGCCATTATTCGTGAGTATATTGCAATATTCATGCGCAATAAATATTGGCATGCGGCTGCTATTGTGTTGATTGTTATTGGATCCGGTGTACTTACTTGGATCAGTTACAGATATGGTGGCAAATAATGAAGAGTAAAGTCATCGTCGTTAGTGGCGTAACTGCTGGTGGTAAAACAACATTGATCAATGCAATTAAAAAGCAATTAAACAATTGCTCGATAGTGTCATTTGATGATTACAGTATTGATGCACTACCATCAGCACCCGATATTTTTACACCCGTTAAAGAAACTGTAAATCAATATGATATTTCCGACCTGCTTGACGATTTGAAAGAAAAGCTAGATAAATTTGAATATATCTTAGTAGATTTTCCTTTTGCTAAAAGGCATAAGAATCTTAATCCTTATATTGACCTATCAATATATATCAACACTCCCTTGGATATTGCGCTAGCACGTGGCATTCTACGTGACTACTCTGATGGAGAAAATATATCGGCTGTGTTTGACTGGTTAAACATATATCTGGATAAAGCCCGCCCTGTGTTTGTGGATTTTCAAGATTATGTTATGAATAGTGCTGATTTGGTTATTGACGGCTCTTTGGAATTAGATAAGAAGTTGGAGATTGCTGAAAGTAAAATAAATGGTATTTAAAAAGAATTGTAGAAATCTATTAAATTGGATTCTACAATTCTTTTTTAATTTTCTTCAAAGTAATAATCATCAATAGAATACGTTCGAACTGGCGTAACATGCAATTGATATTTTTCAATCAATTCTGAAATACCTTGACCATCAATCAATGTAACAGTTTTACCTCCTTGTACCGCTTTTAATCTAGCTTGCAGTGTAAAAAAGCTCGTTGTTATAAAAATGCCATAGTCTACATTCATGCTAAGCATGACACCCTTAAATTTATCTATTTCTGGTTCTGAAACCGACCCATCCGTATATTTCTTACACTGTATGGCCACACGACTAGTCCTAAATTCATCAGATTTAAAATAACCATATCCATCTATTCCATGATCTCCGGACATCATTACTCCCTTTTTGTTATCAAAAATAACTCCCATTTTTGAAATCAAAAGTCTGGAAAAACTTTCAAATTTCTTAGGTGAAAATTGTTTAATTTGATCTAATATTTCTATTTTCCATGTATCCGAAGGATCATCAGAGGAATCATCAGTATTCAATTGGATTTTTTTTATTTTTTTGTCATTATCATTTTTTTCTTTTTCCAATTTTGATTTATTTCGTTTTGCTCTTAGCAAATCTTTTTCATCCCAGTAGTCTCTTATCTGTTGGGATTCTTTCTTATTTGGAAAGTTTGAATGATCGTTTGAACGGCCTTTCTCTGTTAAAACAATATCCTGTCCTCTTTTATATTCCTCTATATAACCCGTTACTACTAATTCTTTCAATCCAAAATTAAAGTCAAAGTCAAAAGGATGATATTTGTTACCATTTGAGGAAATTACTTCTCCAAATGCATCATCATATGAAATAGTATTATCATCCACTATTCCATTTTTTATTGCTTTTCTTGATGCGCTACCTCCTAGAATTTGTAAAGAATCCAAAATATATCTTCTCAACGGTTGTCTTTTATAATTAGCCATTTCATTTTCCCCTTAATGCTAAACATTAATTACATTATATATCTCTCAAACCTGCAATCCATCCCAAGATTTGTTACAATATTCAATACCAAAAGGAGGGCAATAAATGCAATCAATAGACAAAGCAAGAGCCACTGGTTTGGCTCGATTCACTTCTCTGGTGTACTTATACACTGGACTGGGTGTGGCTTTCTGGACTTTGGCAGCTAATGCTATTGCTAGAAACACTTCACTCTCATATACAATTATGAATATGATGAGTGGGCATGCTCTTATCTTTTCACTAGTAATAATCGCGGTCGCCTTTGCGTTCATAAATATGGCAAATCGCTTTGCGACAAGATCGTATGCTATGACGTTCGTCAGTTATGTTCTGTTCTTACTAACAATGTCAGTCTTCGGTGTTCCAGTATTCTACATTTACACAGCTCAAAGTATCGTTCAATCTCTTGCAGTAACATCAGTTATTTTCGTAGTAGCTGCCGGAATTGGTTTCTTCACTAAGAAGGACTTAACAAGTTGGAATAGAACTTTATTGATCGGATTAATTTCAATCATTGTTGTTTCATTTATCAACCTGGTTATCTTCCACAGTACTGTTGCGGCATTACTAGTTAACATTGCTGTTATCATTGTATTCTTGTTCTACATCGCCTTTGATTCACAAAATATCAAACGCATCTATGCCAATGCTCAAGATTCTGAAAACCTTGGTGCTATCGCATTAGTTGCCTCAATTAGTTTGGTAATGGATTTCATTAACATCTTCTTGAGTATTCTTTCTATCTTTGGCAATAGTAACTAGAATTTTGCTTTTAATTGAGGTTTGATTTAATACCTGTTAAAATGTGCTTGTAATAAAAAAGCGACAAACCCTTACAGTAGGTTTGCCGTTACAACTCCACCAAAGTGGTGGCAGGTGTTCAACTAAAGAATAAGCCTAGACCGCCAAGTCTTCGAGGCTTATTTTTTTAGCGTCTTTTTTAGTACCCTGTAAACCAACACTAGACGTATGACCGCAATCAACAGCTGCTCCACTGAAGTAACGATTACCCTTAGTACGCCCAGCATTACAAGTAACACTAGCAAAATATACATCGCTATTCCTTTCATTCAAAATATCCACCACAATATTCACTATCATAGCTTCTACCTCTCTTTCCAGAAGATAGCCACCACTCCGACAAGTTGTAATTACTAGTATGAATTAACAACATTGGAAAACAAAACAATAACCCTAAATATAACAATTTAAATAGAGCTCTAGAAATCCTATAATATAAAGATTTCTAGAGCTCTATTATTTTAATTAGAATATATAAAACATGGAAAGCTATTTAACAATTTCAGCAACTGCCGCATTAACAGCAGCCTTTTCAGCTTCAATCAATGCAACACGAGTTTCAACAACTTTGATATCCATAGTGATTTCACGGGTCATACCAGGTGTATTCAACTTAGGTTCAAAGAATGCTTTGAACTCTGCTAAACGTTCTGGTGTGTGGAAAATCATTGCTGTGACAGTGATGTAAGTAGTGAATTCCATATCTCCACCAACTGTATCATCAAGCCATTGCCAATCATTTCTAATCCAATCCCAAGCGGCTTGTTGTCCGTCATCATTTGCCAAGACACCACGATACCAAGCACGTAAATCTTGTGGCTTGATTGTTTCAGCATCTTCGAATTTACCAATCAATTTGACAATCAACTTAGCGTCAGGTGTGGCTGTCAAAGCGACACATAGGTCTTGTTTGTAACTAGCATCTGAAGATTTACGATATTCATTTAATAGATTATCGAACAAGTCTTCATTACCAAAATTCTTAACTTCATTACGCAGAACATAAGGACGAATGTCAGCTGACATACCAGCCAGATCACTTACATTAGCCGTAAATAATTCATGTGCTGACGCAATTGCATCAGCGTTCTTAGCATACAAAGCAGCATTCAAAACGTATGGACGAGTCAATTGATCGTCATTTGATTCGCCGTCTTTTGGAGTCCAGCCAAGTCTTGCGACTTCTTTGGCACTCAACTTGTCGAACAATACTTGTAGTTGTTTCTCTTCATCAGAACCAGGAGCTACAAACTTCTTCAAATCATTGGCAACACGGTACAGAGCAGCGTTGACAACTGTTGAATGACTGTCCGCAAATTTAGGCAACAATGGAACAATTGATGCATAAGAAATTTGTTTTCCTTCTGCCAACAAACGTAAGTCTTGCAAGACTTGAAGTTGTGAAATAGCATCTAATTCTTCATGATGATCCAAAATATCTTGTAACAAAGTATCATCATACTTAACGATAAAGTGTGAATTATTACCAACATTAACACGGAATGGTTTATCAGCTGCTTGACGTAATTCAGCATAATCACCCAGTGTAATAGCCTTGTCGCTCATGATTGTTGGCACAGCATCGTAGTTACCGTTTAGAGGAATTTGCCATTGACGGCCCTTATCTTCGCCAGCACCGATGAAAAATTGTTGCTGTGACAATGTTAATTTACCATCAACTACTGAGGCACTGACAACTGGATAACCTGGTTGTTGTAACCATGAATTCATGATTCCACCAATGTCCATCCCAGCTGCTTCACCAACGGCTGACCAAAGATCATTACCCTGGGCGTTACTGTATTGATGTGCAGCAAAGTAGTTCTTCAGGCCCTTGCGAAGAGCATCATCACCGACCAAAGCACGCATCATAACTAACATTCTGGCACCCTTAGCATAGACAATGGCACTATCGAATAATGCATCAATTTCAGCTGGATCTTCAACATCAACATGAACTGATTGAACCCCATCAGTAGCGTCACGTTGCAACGCCGCAGGAACATCGGAAGTTTGGAACATTTCCCAAACATGCCAGTCCGGTTCAATTGCATCAACTGAAACATATTCCATCATGTTGGCAAAACTCTCGTTCAACCATAAATCATCCCACCACTTCATAGTTACCAAGTCACCAAACCATTGGTGAGCCAGTTCATGAGTGATCACTGTAGCAACTAATTGCTTAGTATCAAGTGAAGTATTGTCTGGATCAAGCGTTAAGTAGGCTTCACGATAAGTTACTAGACCCCAGTTCTCCATCGCACCAGCTGAGAAATCAGGAAGTGCCAATTGCCATGAATGTGGTAGTGGATATGGTGTTTGATAGAAGTCTTCATAGAATTCAATGGCACGTTTAGCAATATCCAAAGCAAAGTCGAGTTCGTTAGCTTTGTGTGCTTTAGTAGCGAAGACGCCAACTTTTACGCCACTCTTAGTTGTTGTGATCTTGCTTTGAAGATCACCGAAGGCAAAGGCAATAAGGTATGTTGACATGCGAACAGTCGTGTCAAAGTAGTGCACACCATTTTCCTTACGAACTTCAGGCATATTTGCCAAAATTGTTTCGCCAGGTTGCTCATCGAACTTGATAGCCAAATCAAACTTAGCTTTGGCTTCTGGTTCATCAACACTTGGGAATGCTTGACGAGCAAAAGTTGTTTCGAATTGTGTGCCAATGATTTCTTTCTTAACACCAGCAACTTCATAATATGAAGGATAAATTCCCATCATCGAGTCTGTTAGAGGAGCTTTGTATGTCACTGCCAATGTTACTTCACCAGTTTTTAGCAAAGTAATATTGATAGCTTCTTTTTTATTATCAACTTCAAAAGGAACATCGTTACCGTCAGCTTGAACAGATTCAATTTCCATATTTTTTTGTTGAATAAAAATATCTTTCTGTTTAGCTTCACCGTCAATAACGGATTTTCCAGAAATTTGTTTAGTTCCACGATTGATATCTATAAAAATATCGTAATGTGTGGGTTTAAATGTATCATAAGCATGTGTAATTCCAGTCATAAGTCCCTCCGTAATTAAAAAATTATATTCCTTTTCATTATACGACTTTTATTAAATTTTCTCTCATATGATGAAAACATAAAAAAGGATTGATTTTCATCAATCCTTCAGTTTATTTAACTAATTTTCCAACAACAGGCAACTTCGGCAAAACTGACTTCTTGTGTGGAGCATGAGGAATTACTTCTGATAAATCTTGTCCAGCAACATTACCATGATGCTTGCCACCCTTCCATGGCTCAACGTCAGTCATATCATAGACAACACCGTCAATTGCCACGTAAGCCTTATTACCGTTTTGACCATCATACTGTTTCAATTCATCCAGTGTAAATTCTTTATCTGCCATAATCTCTCTCCCTCACCCAAATTATTTTATAAATACATTATGACATTTTAAATTAATTTTAAACAGACATTTGAATTCGTATAAGTTTACTTTACTTTTATAAAACTATACATTACAATAAATTTGTGAGGTGAGATAGATGAAAAAGGACTTCGGTGACAACATCTCGAACAAGGTTTACGAACATCGAGTACTAAAAAGACTGTCACAACAAGAATTAGCTGCCAAGGTTGGAGTTTCCAAACAGACAATTTTTGTCATGGAAAAAGGCAACTACGTCCCTACTCTGTTGTTGGCATTTAGAATCGCAGATTATTTCCAAGTACCATTGACTGAAATTTTTCAATATGAGGAAGGAAACAACAATGATATACACTGACATCTTTACTGGACTCCACCTTTGGGCTGGAGAGTCAATTGCCAATTGGAATCAATTAGTTGGCGGAAGTTTTGTCCTGTTCTTTATTAGTTTTGCGATTATTATGAGAGGATATTATCTCTTTAATGGCTGGAATATTTTTAATAGTGGTGACGAACGTACAAGCAGAATCATCGCTTGTGCCGCTGCTTTTATGTTTGTGGCCTTCATGTGGCAAATTTTCTTTTTACTCAAATACTCCATCGTTTTTCTCATTGGAGGAATATATTTAATGTGGCAACATCATAGAGATTTTAGTTAAAATAATCCAGACAAAATGAATATTCAAATTTCCTTCAAAAAATGTTTGCATTAAAGTCAACTTCAAGGTGTAAGTTATAGCATAGAAATACGAGAGGAAGACTTATAAATGAATAAAACATTTTCTTTTGACAACGACTTGAATATCAACCGTTTAGGTTACGGAACCATGCAACTACCTGGCAAGGGTGTCTGGGGACCATCTAGCGACCCTGAAAATGCCGCCAAAGTTATTACTACTGCTATCGATAATGGAGTAAGCTTCATTGATACCGCTGATGCTTATGGTCCTTTCTACGCAAACTTGTATGTTAGAGAAGCCTTGCGACAGCGACAAGATGCCAAGGTTATGGTTGCCACAAAAGTTGGTAACACTCGCCAAGGTCCTGATTTGTGGGCTCCAGTTGGTGCACCAGCTTATCTTCGTCAGCAAGTAGAATTAAATATGATGTCACTTGGACTAGATCACATTGACCTATTACAATTACACCGTGTTGATCCAAATTATACTTTGGAGGAACAAGTCGGTGAACTTGCTAAGATGCAACAAGAAGGCAAAATCAAGCACATCGGATTAAGCCAAGTTTCAGTTGATGAACTCAAAGCTGCCGAAAAAATTGCACCAATTGTGTCTGTTCAAAATCGTTATAACTTGATTGATCGTACAGATGAAGATGTTCTAAACTATGCCGAATCACAACACATGGCCTTCATCCCTTGGTTCCCGCTCGCAACTGGTGAACTTGCAAAAGGCCAAGAGTTGCAGACTATTGCTACGAAATATAATGCTCAACCCGCTCAAATCGCACTCGCATGGTTACTAAAACGCTCCGATGTAATCCTACCAATCCCTGGTACTAGTTCAACTGACCACGTTGTCCAAAACATCAAGGCACAAAATATTGAATTGAGCCAAGTAGACTTCGATACATTGGATAAACTTGGAAAATAATTTTTCTTGATTTATATCAAGTTCAAAATTGCTGTCACCTCCTATAATAAAAGCATCAAATGAAAAGAGGTTCCTACAATGACTGCAATTCAAGACTACTTAGATGAACGCCAAGAAAAATTAGAATTCTACACCAAAGCAATTACCAACGCTCATGGAAAGAATCACCCCGAAGTATTCAATGTCCGTGATGAATATGTAAAATTACAACTGGCACTCGAGTCCCAGGATAACTTGGATAGTAACTTTGCTGAATTACGTAAAACAACTAATAACTACGCTATTCCTAATGATGTCTGCCCAGTGTTTGAGGCAACCTACCACATGTTAGAAACAGCCGATGCCATCCATACACAAGTTTAGAATCTTAAATAAAGAGGACTAAAAATTCCAAATGGAATTTTTAGTCCTCTTTTAATTTAAATCACCAATACCTATGTGCTTAAAATTACTATACATTATAATCTTCACTGACAATAACAAGTGACTTAATAGCTTCACGTTTATCCATCGCATCATAACCTGCTTTAATGTCATCCAATGCAAACTTCTTAGTAAATACTTTTCCCGGATTTATTTTACCTTTTAACACTGCATCCAAAAGAATTTCCTTATCATAAGTAGTAACGGCTGCGATTCCGCCGCGTAATCCAATGTTCTTAAAGAATAAATTATTAGTATTCATTTCTGGTTTTTGTGGGATCCCGACACGGCCAACAACAGCACCTGGACGACCAACTTTGACCGCTGTATCAACTGATTGTTCTGTTCCAACACATTCAAGAACTGCATCAGCACCAACATTATTTGTCAAAGCCATAATGTGTTCAACTGCTTCATCCCCACGTTCAGGGACAATATCAGTGGCACCGAATTCTTTAGCCATCTTTTGACGGTCTTCGTGACGACTCATGGCAATAATTCGTTTGGCTCCACGCAACTTGGCCGCAATTACACCGCATAATCCAACTGCACCGTCACCCATAACAACAACTGTATCGCCAGCCTTAACCTCGGCTGTTCTAGCAGCATGATAACCTGTTGCCATAACATCGGCCAATGTTAATAGTGAATTGAGCATCGTTTCAGAGTAATCCCTAGGTTGACCCGGAATCTTGACCAAGGCCCAATTAGCGTTAGAAAATCTCAAATACTCAGCTTGATAGCCAGTATTACCTGCGGGCTCTTGATTCATACAGTCGCCATCGAATCCAGCCAAACATGCTGGACAGTGACCACAGCCACAGGTGAAAGGCACAATAACAAAATCACCCTTCTTGATGTCTGTAACGTCTGAACCGACTTCGTCCACAATACCTAATGCTTCGTGACCAACAATTGATCCAATGGGACGATCGGCGAGTCCACGATACCACCACAGGTCCGATCCACAAACACAAGCACGAATGATTTTGATTACCGCATCAGTTGGCTTTTGAAGTGTCGGTTTCGGTGCATCCTCAATTTCAACTCTACCTGGTCCTCTAAATACTGTTGCCTTCATACTACTTCCCCCAATTATTCTTTATTTGTAATCCATATCCAAGAATATCTTACAATTTAAAACGAATCGTTACCAATATTTGAGGGAAATAAATTTAATATGTGCTGGCTGTTTGGTTAGAAATCAGCCACTGACCATTTTGTTTAACAAAGTACATCTTCATTTGTAGAGGCCAAGTATTGACCCCACCACCCCAGATGCTAGCTCTGACTTGATTTTGTCCGATTAGACTGGCCTTGTCACCATCAATCTTAATATCTTTGATATTATCTTCCACTGAATCAAAGTATTTCATCTGTTCATTCTGAATCTGATCGATCCAATCCAGCTTCTTCTGAACATAGCCAGTCATGTGCGTTAATTCCATTGATGGCGTCAAAATTTCATTTAACTTGCTGATGTCCTTTGCGACCATAGCCCTATTTTCTGTTCGATATAATTCAACGATTTTTTCTTTATCAGTCATAATTTATCTCCTTGATTAACTTAGATAATACTATGCTGTTTGATATAGAGCTATTTGTAATTTTGTTGTTATTAATAAGTGTTACTTATGCAAAAAACTTTTCTTGAGTAATTCCGCAAACGATTCGATATAATAACCTGAATTATCAGCCTGCCAATAAGCATAATACTTCTGAATCATCTGTTGTTTACCATTGAACAAGTTGACTGTTCTAATAATCTCAGCATCAAGTTGATTCTGTGTACGATCATTTACGATCAGATAACCTTGATTGGAAGCCACCATAATCTGTGCTTCATCATAGTTTTTTGCCAAAACAAACTCACTCTTAACTCCTAATATCTCTCGATAATAAGACTCATCAACTTCACGCTGTTCTTTATCAGCGATTAGTACACATGGGATATCAGCTAACTCTGACACATCCATTTGTGTCCTTTCATCAGCGAAAGCTGAACGACTGACTGCCAACATGAACTTACTGTCAGTCAAAAATTCATTCACGTATTCATTTGAGAGTGCTCTGCGTTGATCCGCAAAATTAACATCCACCTGACCATTTTTTAGTAGCTCATATAACTGTTCATGATTACCACTAGTAATATTTATCTTCACTTGTGGAAATGATTTAGAAAATTGTGAAACTGTTTTTAAAAATTCCGTTGTACCAAAATTGCGCAAATATCCAACTTTTAATTCCACCTGTTCAGGTTTAACTATTTTGACGGTATTCTCGATCAACTGACTGACACTCTCCAAAATATCTTGACTGTGCGTATAAAAATATTGTCCAGCTTCAGTCACTTCGAAACTGCGACCTTTACGATTGAGTAATTGGATCCCCAATCTACTCTCCAACTCTTTCATTTGTTGCGAGATAGCGGATTGCGAAATATTACACTCCTCTGCTGCTTGAGTGAAACTGTGATTTTTTACGATTGATATAAAATATTGCATTTGTTGAAACATAATTAGCCTCGTAATGTTAGTTTCATCAATTATATCAAAAAAGAGTTAAGGGATTTTCTTCCCTAACTCTCATATTTTTTTATTTTTCACTAATAATCAATAATGACTTAATAGCTTCACGTTTATCCATTGCCTCATAGGCATCTTGAATTTGATCAAGATCAAATCTCTTAGTAAATACTTTTCCAGGATTAATTTCACCATTCAATACTGCATCTAACAAAATTTCCTTGTCATCTGTTGTGACTGAGGCAATCCCCCCACGTAATTCAATATTTTTCCAGAACAAATTATTAGTATTCATTTCGGCTTTTTGTGGGACACCGACACGGCCAACGACTGCACCCGGACGACCAACTTTGACCGCTGTATCAACTGATTGCTCTGTTCCGACACATTCCAGTACAGCATCAGCACCACTGCCAGTTAATTCCATAACTTTTGCGACTGCTTCGTCACCACGTTCAGCGATAATATCAGTTGCACCAAATTCCTTGGCTAACTTTTGTCTATCTTCATGGCGACTCATGGCAATGATCCGTTTGGCTCCAAGTAATTTAGCCGAAAGAACACCACTCAAGCCAACTGCACCGTCACCCATGACAACGACTGTATCTCCCTTTTTAACTTCCGCACTTTTGGCAGCGTGGAAGCCGGTAGCCATGACATCAGCTAGGGCCAAAAAGTTATTCAACATTTCATCTGAATAATCTTCAGGCTTGCCAGGAACCTTAACTAGGGCCCAGTTAGCATTGGTAAATCTCAAGTATTCACCTTGATAGCCACCATTACCACCGGCTTCTTGATTCAAACAATCACCATCAAAGCCTGCAAGACAGGCGGCGCAATGACCACATCCATGTGTGAATGGGGCAATGACAAAATCGCCCTCTTTGATATCAGTCACATCTGATCCAACTTCTTCAACCACACCGATCGCTTCATGACCAACTAATGAGTTGTGATCACGTTTGGAAATACCACGATACCACCATAGATCTGATCCACAAACACAAGCTCTAATGACACGAATAATCGCATCGGTTGGTTTCTCGATTGTTGGTTTTGGTGTTTCTGTAACTGTCATTTTACCTGGTTCGACGAATAAAGCTGCTTTCATAATTTGTATCTCCTTTTGATTTTTGATTACTGAACCTAGCTCTTAACTAAGATTCATATTCAAAATTTTTCCGACTCTTCCACTGTCTAATTTCTAACTTCTGAAACATTGCCATACCAATACTGTGCAGTAATTCCACCATCAGCGAGGAAGTCACTTCCGGTAATAAAAGCACTGCGACGATCCATTAATAATTCTGCCAAACTCGCAATTTCATCTGGTGTCCCTGGACGTTTGGTTACCATCGACTCGAACATCTTCTTATAACCAGCACCACGTGGACCGTTCAATTCATCTAGGGCAAGTGGTGTCATAACGATACCAGGGCTGATGGCGTTGATTCTGGCACCACGAGCTTGCCACTTGACTGATTCCGCCGCCACACGTAAGACATTGGTTCGTTTCGCATATTGATATGCGGCTAGAGAATCTGTGATAACATCTGCTTGTAGAATTGGTAGACTCAACAATTCTTCAGTCGGCGTCATTGCCAAAGCCTTGTTATCTTCAATTGATAATCCCGGTAAACGATGTCCTGATTGAGAAGAAATAACAATTCCCGCTCCATCTGGTGCCATGACCTTTCCGAATTCTTCTAATAAAACTGAAGTTCCATACAGATCAACTTTCAAAACTTCTTCGGCACTGGCTTGTGATGGCGAAACACCAGCAGCGTTGACCAGCCCCATAATATCACCAAGTGATTGTGCTTTGGAGACTACTTCTTTGATTGAATCTCTTGAAGAAAGATTCGCCTTGATAGTTTCCACTGAAAACCCTGCTTCTTGTAATTCTTTTTTCATCATTGCTAATTTATCTTCACTGTAATCAGCCAATAATAATTTACGACCGGCTGAAACTCTTCTAACAATTGCTTCACCGATAGCACCGGCACCAAATAATACGATAACTTCATTGTTCATTATGTATATATCCTCCATTTGTTAACTTTCGAGGTTTATATTACAAGGTGGTGAAGTTTTTACCAATTCCGATTATTGGGTCAATTGATAAGTTAAACTTATCATTCATTTTTACTCAAAATATACTATGATATACATGTAAACAAAAGGAGTGTTATTGTCATGGAAACATTGAATATGATCAATTCACGTAAAGCTGTTCGTGAATACTCAGGTCAAATAACTGATGAACAATTGAACAAAATTCTCATTGCCGCCAACGCTGGTCCTGTTGGTATGGGTAATTATGATGATTACCGTTTAACTGTCATTCAAAATCCAAATGTGCTATCAAAATTAAACAACATTTATGATGCACCAACTGTTGTTGTAGTTTCAGCCAAGAACCCTAGCCGCATGGAATATATTTCATCCGGTGCCATCGTCCACAATATGGAACTTGCTGCCGAAGATTTAGGAATCGGTGCTAACTACAATATGGCCTGCATTGCTTCAATTCCTGAAGGTACAGTTCCAGAATTCTTCAATCCAGTTTTTGCCATTACATTAGGACAAACTAGCGAGAAGTTTGTGGATCGTAAGATTTCTCTGGAGAAAATCAAGACTAATATCGTTAAATAAAAAATAAGTGGGGATTTGTCGATGTATGAAGTCAAAGTCGTAAAATACAAAGATTCATTAGCATTCAAATTACCAAAAAATATAGATATAAATAAAAACGATACATGGATACTAGCAAAAATGTCTAATGGATACTGTTTGGTTCCCAAAATTAACAATCCCTATAAAGGTGCTAAACCAGGATCAATGTATGTACCCGAAGAATGGTAAAAAAATAAGCTAGAACAAATTTTTAAAATCTGTTCTAACTTATTTTTTTAATCATTTTCTTCCAACCACTCATTCAATCGTTTCATGTAAGCATCCGTCTCATCAATAAAAGCCATGTGCCGGCTGTTCGCAAACAAAATCCATTTTGCATTAGGCAATTGATCATACATGGTTTTGGCAATCAACGGCGTACACAAATCATCCGTTCCACTAGTTACCAATGTTGGTGTATCAACGTTCTTTAATCTATTCGTATAATCATAATTTTTCAAATTACCAGTTGGATAATACTCGTTTGGTCCCCAGGCAGTTTCATAAGCTGAATCTCCAAAAATCTTGTCACGGCGTAAAAATTCAGGTGACTCATCCGTAACTGGTCCAGAAGCGTGTTGTTCCATAAAATGGTCATTAGCAACTAAGTAGTCTGGAGCCGTAAAATCATTAGTAGCTTCAGCCTGCACAATTGCCTTCTGATCTTCTGACGACATAAACTTGATCATCCGATGCTGTTCCTGCGCCCAAAGTTGTGATGATGACAAAGTACTGGCAAGGATCATGCTCTTAACACCGCTAGGATTATAGTCACACATATAGATAATCTCCAACATCCCACCCCAAGATTGACCAAGTAAATGAACTTGTTGTAATCCTAAATATTCACGCAATGTCTGTAATTCATCGACCCACGTAGCCGCAGTGTATAATCCATTATCTTCGGGTATATCTGACTTACCACAACCAAGTTGATCATACATAACAATGGGACGTCCAGTCCTTTCAGTTAATTGATCAAACACCTCAAAGTAATTGTGAGTCGAACCCGGCCCGCCATGCAGTAATAATAATGGTGTCTTACCTGAATTCAAATCACCAGTCACTCGGTAGTAAGTTTTGTATTCGTGAAATGGCATGTATCCATCTGTAATTTTCAATTAAACGTCCTCCTATGAAAACAATTATTGACTTTTTAAAAAAGCTAATCAATCAAAAAACAATTACAAAATTGAAATTTGTAATTGTTTTTTGATTATATATAACAAATCTTAACTCCAGCCAGTGAAGAGTACCCATGCAACGTAACGGTCGGACTATCTTCAGTAACAACCGGCGTACCTTCTTCAGTAATACCACTCATACTATTATTATCAATTTGCTTAACAATATTCCAGTCTCTAGGAACATATAACTCAACACCACCAAGTGATACGTCGACATTAATTGTTGCCGTATCTTGAACTGTCACATTTTCAAAATAAACCTTGACGTTACCCATCGTAACATCGATATTAGCTTGCCTAAAATCCTGTGACGTTACATATCTAACACTACTACCCATCTTGACGCTGACATTAATATCCGACTCATCGACTGTCTCAACGTCAACGTTGTGATCATATCTTCTTTGTTGATGCCAATTATAACTACCATGATGATTATATCTCATCCAAGGATGATGCTTGATCAAGAACGGACGAAGGATCAATGACAAACCAATTGAGATCAAAATTGCGGCCCCAATAACCGTCCAAGGAACTATTGCCGTGATGTGCAATGGTTTGGCATACAGTATTGCCAAGAATGCCAGTGAGAACACCGTTCCCGGTACCATAAAATACACCAAGCTCTTAATTAAAATCGCCACAAGAAAAATCGTTGCCACCACTGTCCAAAAACTAAATGTGTAAGTGATCAAATGTAATTGACTGACTACTAAGATCCCCGCACTCAGCAACAAGAACAAACCCCAGAATATTCCATTCCTATTTTTCATCTTCAAAACTCCTTTTTATCTAATCTATTTTTCAATTCCTTCAAGAATCGTCTTGAAACATATAGCGTCTTATAGGTATTTTTGAATTGAACCAAGTTACCAGTCACTGACCTAGTCAGTGAACTTATTTCATCCAAGTTCAAGATCGACGACTTCGATATTCGCAAAAAATTATCCGGTAATTTCTCTTCCAACTCATAGAGACGATGGTGAATCAAAAAGGCATTGTTAGTTGTGTGGGCATAAACATTTCGATCATTAGTTTCGAAGAACAAAATATTCTTGAGTTCCAACGAATAAACCGTCTCACCAACGTAACCGTTGAGCTGACTGAATTCATTTTGTAACTTTTTGATTTGTTTAACTAAATTTTTTAATTCGTCATCATCCGATGGAGATTTTATAACAATCTCTTTTTCCGGATAATCCGAAGATACGTCCACTCTTATTTTCATCCCCAACAACCCTTTCGTTAGATTCATTACACCACATCAAAGTTACCATGTATAGATATTATGACTGAGTGGTTATTTTTGATGTTTAAGTGGTAAGTATTGTCAATACGGCATAATATGTCGTATTGAAATTTTATAATAGTCTCATCAAACAAGAGGAGCGAATAAAATGGCAGGAGAAATAAACCTCGATATCGAAAAGTACTTAGACGAAAAACGCTGGGCTGTTAACATGTTGATCTACAACTACAGTGAACCAACCAGAATTTCTGATGATACGTCAGTCACTTTGTTATCAGATGAAAGACGACGTTTAACCAAACGTGAAGCTCGATTCCAACTGTTTAATGAATATGGTGAATTATATATTGATGGCGCTGATCTAGATGATTTCAGATCTCAGTTCTTCAAGCGACTGGCCGAAAAAAAATCTAAAATCCTACCGCAAGGCACGCCTAACTTACGAATTGTTATTGATCTAATTAACGAGATCGATAAGATGGGACTGCGAGTCGTTGGATCACATCAGGAACTCGATGAATCATGGGATTGTGTCTACGATAACGTAATTCCTGATTTAAAAAATCATGATCTTTCGTTCAAAAAAGAACCTGTGCCCAAAAAATTCGCTTGGGACCATGTTTTTTATGATGTTGTTGATTCTGATGATAACCTCGTTCTCAAACAAATTCCTGAAAAAATGCTTGGTGCAGCATTACTGAGTCTAGTACTGAAAATAAAACCTTACAATATCAAACAAATATTACTATTTCCAAAAATATCTAGTGATATTGCCGCTAACGCCGACACACGTCTGAGATTAGAAAATCACTATTGTTCTGGCTTCAGAGTGGTTAGGTCTATCTCCGACATCAAATTGCTCCCAAATATTCCTATTAAAAAAAGCGACAATTACTTAATAAAGAAGTTTCAATTCGTAAATTCTAAGAATGACCTCGAGTATGGTGGTCCATTTGTGGAAGGCGATGCTCGTGATGCTCTCATACAAGTCTCCTATGACCTTCCTGATGCAAGTAAAGATGATTCCAAAAAACTATCTGACTGGATCGTCAAAACCGCTGACAAAGCTCACGTCTATATTCAACGAAGCGAAAGGCGACAAGACAACAGCTATCTCGTCGAACATTTCATCATCAAGGACAATACCATCGATGACCTGATTGGCAACACACAAATAGCTGATCCGGAATACAATCACGAGACTGTCTTCGAAGTCTTCGATAGCTCAACTGAAGAATCAATGCGTTATGATCTTTCATTCGGTGAACTAGTGACTTACCTATTATCACTACTAATAAAAGAATCTTAAATTATTAATCTAAAATAGCTAAAACGACATATTATGTCGTATCAAAATAATAAAATAGCTTTATCAAATAAGGGAGAGATTAAATTATGACAAACAATACTAATGCATTACCATTCAATACTGTTGATAGCTGGGCTATCTGGAATACACCTGCTGAATCATTAGCCGGTAAAAGCGACATCGAAAGAGAAAAACTATTCGGTGCATCTTATCAACCTGATAGTTTCCCAGACGATGCCTTAACTGGTGATATCTCCGAACAATTGAAACAAGTAAAATATGTTCTCGTTGGTCTAAATCCTGGTAATGCTGCAGTGAAACAAGATCCTAATACTAACTTCTTAAACTTCCACGGTGCAAAGAAGAGTATGGATTATCGCCTAGCTGCCACTCTCTACAACACTGACATGTGGGGTGCCTTCATGACTGACCTAACACCTGTTATCGAAAGTAACAGTAAAAAAGTAAATCCTAGTCAAAGCGATGTCGATATTCTTGAAGCTCATCTCGATGAATTGAATATTCCAAAAGATGCCACAATCGTTGCCTTAGGTGGTGCTTCATATGAAGCCTTGTCGGCACATGCTAAGAGAAATGTTGTAACCATTCCTCATTATTCAGGCGCCAATGGTCATTGGAATGCTGAAAACACACATGCCAAGATTCTTGAAATCACTAAATAAACAATCACCAAAAAACACCTTTCGAACGATCTTGTTCCAAAGGTGTTTTTGAATTAGACATAATATGTCGTATTGAATTGATAAAATATTATTATTAAATAGAGGGAGCGAACAGTATGACTGATGAAAACAATAATATCAATGAACTACTGAAAAATAACATGGGTTTAAATCTGTACACATATGAGTATTCGTCACCTGTAACGTTGGTCAAAGACAGCTTGATCACATTATTCTCTGATGAAAGTTGGCGCTTGAGCCATCATGTTAATCGCTTTGAGACGATAAAAATAGATTCTGAAATAGAATCTAGTATGCTAGATATAAATGATCTCGAAAACTCCATCAATGACCGTTATAATTCTAATGAAATTCCATTACTTTATCATTCAGAATTTCACCCCGACTTCGTTGTCCGCTTCGTGGATAACCTAAATCAACGAGATTTCAATTATGAATATACCGCATGCACTTTCACACAAAGTGCTACAGATTCTTATGAAATATTGAACGATAATTTATTGATTGCAGCATTAAAAAAAGAGAAGCAGACTCATTATCCACAGCTAGTACCTGTCGAAGAAGACAATGACACATTCATGGTTGACCTTGAATACAATAAAGTAATGAAACAAATACCGCACATAGACTCAATCCAAGGTTTATGCAGTGTTTTACCACTTATGGGACCAGAGTTCGATTCCGTGTCACCTGAATCTGTCAGCGCTGTACTATACGCTATCAGTCTAGGGATTAGTAACGATAACATAAAAAAATCAATATTATATCCTACTATGACTCCTGATGAATTAGCCGGCGCAAAATTGATGTATTTGAAATACTGCCATTCTGATATGAATGACTTATCTGCTGAAGCTGCTGTCGATAATATAGGTTATGATTACCCGGATAAAAATGATTCCAATCCTGCATATGACTGTTACTTCTACAGCCCTGACAGTGAAGAACTAACTACATTGATAGCTCACGACGATATTGATTCTGCGTTAACTTACATTTACCACAAAGAATATGATCCTGAACTGAACGCTGATCAACACAAGCTAACCAATGCTTTAATTGATATTGCTGATAAGCACCACTTGTCCATTCAACGTCAGTTACGTCGCAAATCGACTCTCAGTCAAATCAGCCATATTGATTTTGAAAATAAAAAAATAACTGCATACAACAGTACATTAACAAAAGACTACAAAAATAATTGCTGGATCGAATCTGTTTTTGACGTTATTGAAAAAGACAGTCAAAATAAGATTATGTACGATATGACAATAGGTCAACTATTCTCCTACATCGTATCATTAGATTACCCATCTCTGGAGGAATAAATATGAGTGTAAATGACCGCGTTGCTTCAATGTTCATCCGCATGATTCAAGGTGAAACACTTTATCGTGACGAAGAAGCATCTCGCTACAGCAGAACTCCTGATACCATTCAACGAGATATGAAATCCATTAGGGAGTATATCGAAGATAGTGGCACAAATGTCAATTTTGTCAGAAAAGTTGATCCCGCTCGCTACTACATTATCAAGAATACTGATATTCCATTTGAAGAAATCCTTGCTCTACTAAAAATAGTCATTGGGACTCGTTCCTTCAACAAGCCGGAATTTGCTCAATTGCGTAATCGTCTGCTCAGTCAGTTATCAAAAGAAGACCGCGATAAAGCCGCCCGTTTGACCAATAGTACCGTCGCAAAATATATACCTGTCAAATCAAAGTACAACCTACTAGGACGTATCAAGGACTTCTCAGACTACATCGATGATAATCTGGCAATTGATTACAAATATAATAGCAGTACTGGAATCCTACGACAGGGACTGTCTCTACCTGTAAGTATCTACTTTGATACGTTTTATTTTTACGTCATCATGTATAACGAAGAGTCCAATAAGAGTTTCCCTTGCCGACTTGATCGATTCGAAGAATACCATGCTTCGAGGTCCAAAAAAATCAAGCTGCCTCAACAATTAAAAAAGGACGATGGTTCTGAACGTAATAATACTTACTTGTTGAATTATGGTAATTCTGTCCACTTCGAATTATATTTTTCTGGTTATCCGCAAACCGCCCTTGATCGTTTTCCTAATTCTAAGGTCAAACAGACTTTAGATAACGAGGTCCTCATTGAGGGAAATGCTTATACTCAAGGATTAGTCTTATGGATTATGGGACAAGGATCCCGGGTTCGTGTGAAGTCACCTGCTTCACTTATTAGTGCTGTTAAAGACGAGCTAGAGAAGACTATTAAATATTACGAATAAAAATAACACATTAAGAATATAGGAAATTAAAACTCCTAATTCTAATGTGTTATTTTTTTATAGCTCTCAAAATCAATTTAATAGATGCATCACATGTATCTTTAAAATCTATTCCCTGGGTATAAATATTTCTTGCCTGATATAACTTCCATTTTTTATTCATTTCTTTGTTATTCTTTAAAACATTTAATCGCTCATAATACTTATCCAACATAATACCAGTATTCCTATTATTATTTGTAGCTAATAGCGCTTTGTGTAGTAAATTAAAATCAATCTCCAATTTACCGCTATTACAAAATAAATATAAATCATAAAAATCCTTCAATCTGGTATTAAGCTCCATTCTACTAACAGCAGTTTCTAATTTTTCTGCAATGATTGTTTCAATATTATAAGTCATAATATTAATTACTCTATCTTCTAGTAATAATTTATGGCCATAACTAATCGCATGCTCTGTAATTACATCCCCTGTAGAAATATCTATTTTAATATCTACATTTGTGGAATACACAGACGCATCAATATAGATACGATATCCAGAATATTCTGCTTCTTCACGAATATCTTCAATTTTTCTAATTTTTAAATTAATAATATCTTCTGGAACCTTTATTACACAAATCTCCGTAAATACTTCTTTCATTTTTTCTTTACTGACTAAAATACCTGTAACGGAAGTATCAATATCACGGGTAGATCTGGTACTAATACCTAGTATAGATCCAATTAAAAACCCACCTTTTAATATGAGATTATCACAATATTCAGAATATGAAATTCGATCCAATAAGTCATCCAGTATTACTTCCTGCAACATTATTTGTGGCGTTACTTTCTTTTCTCTGGCTATCTTCCTAACATTATACAAAAATTGCTTTTTATCAGAAAAGTCGAGTTTCAAAGTAGAACCTCCATATAATTACTAACTTCTTTTTGAACTTTAAAAATTTTTGAATATTCAACTAATCTATCGAGTTTCTTGCCAGATATCTTTACGTAGCTGTTCATAGCTTGTTTAATGGTTTCAGAATCAGAACGGTCTCTACTTCTCAAAATATCGCACAAAGTTCTTTCAACATTATAGGTAAATACATAATGTCCACCAGGACTTTTAATTTCTTCGATTCCAATATCGTACAATTCATTTTTTTGTCGATAAATTTTTAGCGGTACATCCAAATCGGCACTGTAGCTGTAAGTTAAAGGAAAATTCATTTCGTATGTGTCAGGTGT
Source organism: Companilactobacillus jidongensis (assembly GCF_003946575.1). Classification (GTDB taxonomy): domain Bacteria; phylum Bacillota; class Bacilli; order Lactobacillales; family Lactobacillaceae; genus Companilactobacillus; species Companilactobacillus jidongensis. Next base: position 54,653 of record NZ_RHOP01000004.1, read on the forward strand.
ACGATCAATCATTCCATGAAGAAATAAGGAAGTATCTTTGAAATAAATTCCTTTGGAAAACCTAAACTGCAGTGCAGAAATGTCATCCCCAAACTCATAGGGTTTTACATATACTCCTCGAGCTATCCTATCCAACTTACCTTTGCTATATAGCCAACTCAACATTTTGGTGGAGATACCGTTTTCCTTAGCTTCTTTAGTATTTATTTGTCCCTGATTTTGTTTCAAAAATTCATCGATTATTTCTGTCTGAGTTATCATACTTATCACCTCCACAGTTCCTTGCTGTTCACATATGATACCATATAGTGTGTATAAAAAGGAACTAATAAGGTCAACACTATTTGATTAGATACAAAAAGCGAACCAACAAAGATACACTTTATTGATTCGCATATTTTAAAAACTAAATAATCAAATACTACATTGGTATTCCATGAAAAATTCCACCAACATTAGGATTGATATCATTAAGAATGTCTACACAACCTTCATCACCTTGATCTAGGAACTCCACGGCTTGTGCATAGGTTGTTAATAGTAATGGATCTGATATTTGTGCTAATCCACTAGGATTACATTTATAATCATTTACTAACATTGTACGAATATCGCTAGCAGACTTGCCAAGAACCGTATTTCCAACAGGACTGAAGTTCTTATCATATTGAATATTACTTTGATCACCAGTTACTGTTGATACACCTTCTTTAGCTGTACCATCAAGATTACCGTTGATCCACGTATGACTAGCTACTCGATAGAATGTACCAAAATCATTTCTCACTATTTTGCTTACCTTAAAGGATCCAATTAGAGGTTGTCCTCCTCTATAAGCTGAATCATGAACGACTGTACCGTCATTATCGTTATAACCGATAGAACCAGCCCGATCTGTTGTCAAAATAACGTTGCTATTATTTGAGTTTGTATTAACCTTGCCAGCATTAGCATCATAAGTAACTTCACTAGATTTAACATATTCGCTAGTTGCGACTTGATACATTGATACACCGTTGATCGTCTTAGTCTTGCCAACTCTCCATGGTGTATTAGGTCCTAAAGCACGATTCTTTACTAAAGCTCCATCTGGACTGTAGATGCGAACAATTTCGTTCCCAGTAGTTGCTACACCTGCAGCTGATACGTCTGTTAAGTTGCTTACGGCACTTAGTGAAATAGCAGCGAATCCTGCCATTGCTAAGCTACCAATTAGTTTTTTATTCATTTGTTTTCCCCAGATTATTTATTTTTAATTAGCTTGTTTGTACCAAACTTCATGAGTAGAGTTTGATTCTAGTTTGTTACCAGTTAGAGTATATGTTTCTATACCTGTCTTAGCTTCCCATAGATAACTATATGTAATGGTAATTTGATTACCATTAATTGATACTATACTGTAATTGGCTGGTTCAGTATCTCCAACAGAAACACCACCGGCATTGAAGTATATTTGAGAAGGATTTTTGGAAATGCCTAAAACAGATTGTGATCCAATCCAAGTACCCTTAAAGTCATCTTTAGTTACAACTGAACTAGCTGGGCCATCATAATCAGTTTCTGAAGCTTTAACATATTCTGTTGTAGCAACTTGATACATTTTTTCACCGTTGATAACCTTAGTCTTACCAACTCTCCAAGCTGTGTTAGGGCCTAAGGCACGGTTCTTAACTAAGTTACCATTGGGACTGTAAATTCTAACAATACTGCTACGTGTTGTTGTTACCCCTGCGGCTGATACGTTTGTCATATTGCTGAAGGCACCGATTGAAACGGCTGCGAATCCAGCAATTACTAGACTACCCATAGTACTTTTTCTCATAATACATTTCCCCTTTATATGTATGTATATATTTAAATCATCTTAATTATATATATACAATTACGTATAATCAAGACGATTATTTATAAATCGCTTGTATCCCTCCAAAAATAATTGCATATGTGTTAATCTTTCATACATATAACAATCATTGATTGGGGGAACTTCATGCTTGAAGAAATCGGCATAACAATTCGCAAACAACGAAAATCGCTGAACATGACAATTGAACAATTAGCCGAAAAATCTGGATCATCACCTAGTTTGATTTCGATAATCGAACGTGGCAAGCTAGATAACATTAAGATGCAAAAGCTAAATGACATCGCAGTTGCATTAAACCTACAATTATCAGATTTCTTTCTCAACGAGAATCTACAAGATCCTGATACCTTGAACTTAATCAACTACTTATCGACACTTCCAGAAGACAAACGTCGAGATATAGCCAAATTAATTATGAAGCTAAAAAATCTATAAATTATATTTTTTGACGATCGACCATGCAATTTGTTCAATTGTGTGGTCTTTTTTTAGTACCTTATATTCCTCATCCAATTTAATTGGATCTGGTAAATGATTCAACGTCAAAATATTAAAATTATGAAAATCTACACGACGATGACTTAGTTCATAAATCAAGAACTTCAAGTCTTGTAACTTCTTCATATTTTGAAATATATCCCCCTCTGCTTCCATATATAAATTCCCCCTTTGTATTCTTGTTGAACATTTATGAGGTTACTTTAGCATTCCAATACGGCATAATATGTCGTATTAACTTAATAATAAAAAAAACTCTCGTATATGATATACAAGAGTCAATTTTTAAAACATCGAACTAATTGAAGCGATACTTGATGCAATAACTAAGATGATAATGACATCAATGAATGAAATAACAGCACCGGCAATTGCTAATCCCTTAGGATTTCTAAAAATACCGACAATTGAAAGTGCTGCCCCAACAATCCATAATAACCAGCCTATAAATGGTACCCAGCCTATAAACAAATCGACTAATGCACAAATAAATCCTGCTGTTCCCATTGGATTGGACTGTGCCTTATCCGTCGTGTAATTATTTACAATTACATGTTCTTTTTTTGCGTCTTGATTGTCTTGCATAATATTTCTCCCCTATTAATTTTATGTAATCACCTATTGAATATTACCATATTTTACGTCATTGTATACATATTATCGAATGAAATTTAGTATGTAATGACACAATTCACGATTACTGGAACATTTTACTAAACTGATTAGACATATTATGTCTAATCCAAAAAACTAGACGCCACAGGCGTCTTTTTTAATACCTCGGAACAAATAAAAACTCAGAGGTAGTACATATTATGAAACAGGAAAAGGTATTTGATCTATTTATATTGGACAGTATTCACTTTGCATCAGTCAGGACATTTCAAAATTTGAAATTACATGATAAATTTCAAACAACTATTAATGCAGAGAGTTGTTCATTCAAAATAATTGAAACTGGACAAGTTGATAATTTTAACAAGCAAACTATTGCACCTTATCAAACTGTCTTGCTAAGCGACACTCAAGCAAATAAGTTCATGATCATTGAACCGTGCTAAAAAGGGAGAACTCCTAATCGAGTTCTCCCTTTTTTTTCACATCCTGTAAAATAATATTCTTAAATTCATTCAAATCAATTTCATATAGATCTGCCAGGATAAATAATAATTTACCATCAATGAATTTATTTTTGTTGGTCTCAATCGCACTCAAAACCGAAGTCGATGTCGAATAGCCATATTGTTCTCTAACATCATCGACAACCTGTTGAAGCGTCAGCTCTTTAAAGAATCTTTTTGTTTTTAAATACTTTCCGATTGCAATCATACGCTAAATATAACCTCTATCTATCATATATGCAATTTTACCGTAAAATCTGTTATTTTCCTCATAATCTGTTGAAACATTTGCAAAAATAAATTAATATATAAGTTGTAATCCTGAATTAAGGAAATATTCCTTAATTCAATATGTAAAAGGGTGGAAATTTATATATGTACAGTAATAAATATCTCAAAGCATACTTAATGATCCACAATATCAAACAATCGGATATTGCATTGCTGTTAAGTAAGTCCACATCAACAATTCATAGGAAGAACGAAGATCTAGGATATACGCAAAAAGAAATAATTTTATTACATCAAAAATTGCATATCCCGTTCAAAGTCTTTTTCTATGATTTGTCTGCGGAAGATAGTGAATTCCTGCCTAATTTGTAATGGATTAGTGTCAAAAATATACGCTTGGGGGCGTGCGTATGGAATGACGTGAGAAAAACAAACGTTAAATTATCAAATAGAAATCAAAGGGGATTTTATTATGAATTTATTTATTAAATCAGCAGTCACAAGTATGGCCGCAATCACATTGCTTTCAACTGGCGTATTGGCTACATCACAAAAAGTCGAAGCATCAGCTTCACCGATCGCACGTACTTCTAAAGTTACACGTATTTATACCAAAAAAGGAAATCTAGTAACTAATCGTTCACTAGCATCTAATACTGACTGGCTAACTGGTAAGGTCATAACTTTAAATGGTGAAGATTACACACAAGTTGCTACTAATGAATACGTAAAGAATAATGACGTTTCATTTATTGACCCATATACAGCCGTAGATCCTAACAAGGACAAGATGGTTGGACGTGTCATCATGGGTTCTGACAGAGTCTTTGATACCGCAACTAATAGTGTTAGTTCGACAACACTTGAAGGTGGCAGCGAATGGATCGTTTCTAAGGCTATCTCAAACAAAAACGGACAAACATTCTATAAGATCTCTAAGACGCAATGGGCATTTGGAGAAAACATGATGCTAAATCATCAACTAAATTCGACCTACGATGCTGACTTCGGTGTTACACCAGATAATGATCCCGTTGCTACTGGCAGCTTTGGACCAGCTAGTCAAAGTAATGATGGACTTGTAGTAACGATTAATGCTGGTGATGCCAATATCTATGATGACAGAACTGGTTTGCCAACTTCTAAGACTGTTCCAGAAGGTTCTCAATGGAAAGTCAGCCGTGTTGTTACAGTCAATAATGGTCCTTATTACTTCAAGATTGGTTCACACGAATGGATCGAGGGTGAACACGCCGAAGTAAGTCAGATGCCAAGTCCTGATCACGTTAACTCATTCGGCCCAGCACTATTAGACGGTACTGAATATGGTCATAATCCTTCAAGATACAATGGTTCAACAGTTGTAACTGGTAACGATGATTCCAATACTAGTTCAAATACAAACACTAACACTAATACAAATACCAATAACAACACTACTGGCGATACTAATAACAACAGTGGTTCAACGAATACCAACACTAATACCGGCTCGTACAAGCCAAATGTTGCCAACATCAACAATTATTTTGTTCAATATCTAAATGCCTTACACAAGGCTAACGGTACGGCTCCAGTACATTCATCCGCTGATATGATCAACTACGCTCAACAACGTGCTGCTCAACAAAATGGCGGCAACTTGGATCACTCAACTGCTGCCAAAGACACATCAGAAAATCTATCAAGTACTGGTTTCAAGTACATGAACTATGCTGGCGTTAAGTCTGATAAAGATGCTGCTTACTACCTATTAAAGGGCTGGTATGATGAAGAAGGTAATTACGCTGCCTTAGGACAAGCTGGTCACTTCGGTCACCGTGCCGCTTTGATTTATTCTGGTCCTACAGTTGGTTTGGGTATTACTGACAGTGACGCTTCTTTCGATGCTGACTGGAATGACAGCACATTGAATGCACAGAATGTCCTTTACAATTACACCGGTACAAATCCTAATACTCAATTCATTTCTAAAGATGCAATTTAGTAGAAATCATGACATTAGACATTAGATTTTCCAAAATAATCGAAGAAATCACTGAGGATCTTGAACTCCAAACTGGACTAGTCCTAAATGGTGCTCAATTGCGGGAACTAAAAATCAAACAACACGTGATACTCAATAATTCAGAAGTAAGTCCTTACTTCGACGACATCACAGAGTACCTTGCCAACACCTCACCCAGTGAACGCGTCTGGGAATGCTACAAAGTATTATCAAATAACACTTACATAATCGCTGTACATGTTGAAACTCCCTATATCAGATTAGATACAGCTGATCTCAATGGATAATAATAAACCCCAACCAATTAAGGTTGAGGTTTGTTTTTGTAGCCAAATGTATTAATTAGAATTGCTAAAATAATAACCATAAGTCCCAGCAAGTAGATCCAATGCAATCCACCATATAATACTTGTCTCAAGACCGGTAAGTCATCAGCAGACAGACCTGCCGCAGTTTTTGGATTGATCAATTGGTTGACCATCGTCAAATTAGTCCCTTGATGAGTTGAAATACCATGTTGTATACCAACATTCAACATAATTCCAAAAATAGAAACCATCAAAGTTTGACCCAATGTTTTGGCCAGTGTATTAAATGACGTAGCCACACCAACGTTGTTTTTTGAAACCAAATGTTGTGATTCTACCGTCGTTGTTACAATCGTTATCCCGAATCCAAAACCACTGATGGCAGTTATAACAAGGAACCAGCCGAACTCTGTCATCATTGGAATAAATGCTAGCAGAATACCCGCGAATAATACGATCAATAAACTAAATCTCAGAATTTTACGTGGCGTCCACCTAGTTATCAAATAACTAGTTACGAAGGACCCGATTATCCAGAATATTGAATGTGGTGTTACCGCAAATCCAGCATAAGACACTGGCGTTCCCAATACACCTTGTACCCAAATCGGTATGTAGACTGTTATCGCCATTAAGTAACCACTTATCAAAGCTGCTACTGAATTTTGAACCATGAACGGTCTATTCTTAAATAATTTCAATGAGACAACTGGATTCTCCGCATAACGCTCATGCCGGATAAATTGCCAAAAGGTAACTAAACTAACTACAATAAATGCAGCAACGCTGAGCCAATCTATATCTTTGTAACTCAAAAATTGAAAACTCAACATTAAAAACAACACGCTGATCATCAACCAAAAACTTCCCCAAAGATCGACATTAACCTTACTGTGCTGCTTAGATTCGTGTAAGAATATTTGAAATAATACCATGATAAGTATGCGCAACGGTATATTGACGAAGAACACCCAATGCCAACTTAAGGTATTAACGACAATTCCACCAATCAAGGGTGCTGACAGAGTTGCAATTCCCCAGACTAAATTATTGAGTCCCAAAATTTGTGGTCGTTTTTCGTATGGATATAAGTCTGCAATAATCGTCACAGTTGCTGTCGGCAAGGCCCCGGCACCAACTCCTTGGATCGCGCGCCAAAATACTAGTTCAAGCATGGAATTAGATAACCCGCTCATTAATGAACCAAAAGTAAAAATGGCTAGGCCCACTTGGACGACAGGCTTTCTACCAATCAGGTCTGTTAACTTCCCGTATATTGGGGTCACCATTGCGGTGACTAATAAATAAATCGAAAATACCCAATTCATTAGTGAGACTCCGTGTAAATCACCAACGATAGTGGGTAAGGCCGTCGATAGAATTGTTCCCTCAACAGAACTGACAAAAGTAGCAATGTAAATCGCGATAGTCACCGCAATTACATTTGTTTTTGATTGCGTCAATATTCAAATCCCCCTTTTGAACTGGCAATTAAAATTAAAATAGATACTTTTTATAATGCTACCACTTAATGTGCATACAAGTCATTATTTGTCGAATAAAAGAGGCATTGAATAATTCATTTCAAAGTTAAAACCCCAACCAATTAAGGTTGAGGTTTGTTTTTATCTACTATTCATCTTGGACAGATAATTGTAATTTTTTAACTTCGCGTAATCCCGCATGAATCATTACGAAGACTGTTACCCAAGTTATCACGGCTAGAACTGCGTATCTAATATAACCAAGGTTATCAAACATCGACCAATCCCATAGCATGTGAATAACAATTACTAGCACTAGAAAACGTAAAAAACGAATATTGGTAAATGTACTAGTAGTCAGTTTTTCTGAGCCTTTGACAATTACTAATGCTGCGGTCGCAATTGCACACCACTCAGTATGATCTGAAATTGAACAGAACGTTCTAATCAATGCTGAACTAAGCGATGCTAACTGGTTACCCTCAAACATATATTGAATATTTTCAAATGCAGCGAAACCTGTACCTACTGCTGCACCTATCAATAAACCATTAAATATTCTTTTGATATTCAATTTGTTAACAAAATAGGCCGCAATTAATAATTTTGACGTTTCTTCAATTATTCCAGTCAAAAGAGCCCCTATAAAATCCAAATTAGAAACTATAACTAAATTGTTTATTATAATGGTCAAAATCAAGGATAGAATTCCACCCAATAACATGATTTTCCCAATTCGATAAAAGCTAATATTTTTGAAAATATTAATTTCAAAAAATAATACTAATGCCGACATTGGCACGGCAATACTAATTATCACATCCGTAGCCATTAAATCGCCCATACTCTGATTCAAATTAGTTAATATCGACAGTAGTATTCCGGCAACAATAATTACGATCAGGATTCTCGAGAACAACCACGGCTGTACTTTTTCATCCGAAATTTCTGACAACGCTGGCGTCGTCTTCTTAGTTCCCGCAATAAAAATGTCTTCCGCTTCATCTTCCGTATGCGATTTTAGTACTTCTGCGAAAAAATCTTTCCAGCTGACTTTGACTGCACCAGTTCCACCGGTCCAACCATTCAATCGTGACGTTGCTGAATCAAAGATAGATTTTTTTGGTTCAACAGATTCATTCTTAGTCTCTGTTCCATCATCATTAACCGCCACCAATGGTTTCCCGCATTTAGTACAGAACTTAGCTTTAGCGTTGTTCTCCATTCCACAGTTTGTACAAAAAACTGTACTTGTTGCTTCTTTCAAATCAATTCCCCCATTGTATTAGAAAAACAATCCCAGCAGTCCACCTGCGGTATTTGCATCGCTATTATTTTTTTGATCATTCTCTGCAGTATTCTCATCCCGTTGGACCCACAGCTGATGTTGCTTACGACAATCGCTAGTGTTCTGATAACGGTGAGTCTCACTCTTGCCAGTAAACTGCCACAACAAGTGCGCTGTATCTTTGTATTTGCTCTGCGTTAAACTGATCTTCCAATTACCTAGTGTCTTCGAAGAAATCGCCTGCGCTACACTATTCAACCGGTATTCAATCGCAATTGGACTGGTATCGAAGTGCGAGCTGTTCAGACCTCGCTCAATATCGTAAACGCCCTTTTCACCTGCATTGATCTCAATTGTCTTGGTCACCGGATTAGTCGTCACCTTGTAATCATTTTGAGAAGTGAAATTCTCTCGACTCAGTACGGAATTAACCGTCATCGGAACGTATACCACCCAATAAGCTATCAGCACTATTATCACAGCCGTAAGAGCGATAATCACTTTTTTGTTATGACCGTATTTTTTTATTATTGTGATTTTTTCGGTAGTATTGTTCTCTTTAACTGGTTTTTTAGTTAGTAAATTTTGTCCGCACTTAGGACAGAACTTAACGCCATTTTCAACTTTGTAGCCACATTTTGAACAAAACATCTTCGAGCCCCCTATTATTTACCAACGTGATGCTGAACCTATGAAACCATCGAGCGCCGATTGAACTTCTTGGTCACTAGCATCTTTTTTCTCAGCTGCTTCTTTAGCAGCTTGCTTGGCTTGTCTGAATTCATTGGAATCTTGATAACGGACACTCTCCTGGTTATTAGAATATTCCCACATGATTCTTGGTACATCACTATGCGTAGTCTGAATGATTTGAATCGTCCAACTGCCTGGCAGAGCCTTGCCCATCTTGACGAGTTCCTCCTCAGCACCAATTTGAGCCGTTGAATAATTATTATTCGTTGATGCCGCAACTAAGTTATAAACTTTCGCCTCATCTGCTGTAATGACGATTGTTTTACTTAAGACATTTGCCTGAGTTGAATAACCATTGACTGTGAAACCGTACTTTTGTACGTCAGTTTTTACGACTGTTGGTAAATAGATAAACCGGTAACCTAGAAAGGCCACCAAGACCACAAGCGCAGCCACAATTAATTTTATGATCGTTTTCCTTTTAGTATGCGGTTTAATAGTTCGTTTGTTTTTTGAAACTGTCTCATTGGATGCACTAGAAACCCTTTCGACCTTTTGCCCACAATTAGGACAGAATTCAGCATTTTCTGGTATTTCAACTCCACAATTACTACAATGCATTTTTCTTCCCTCCTAATTTTTCTTAATAATCCAATTAGAACCTGAAGTATCCATTGAATAAGGGGAAGTTTCTCCTTTAAATACGTTAACTAGTTCCCAGTTACCATCCCTTAACGTATATTCCATTTGGTAATCTTCCATTTCTGTCTTAGTACTTCCAAGTTTGGGACCATCGTCCGTTCTGAATTCATGTTGATCTGTATCTGTCTTTTTAACTTTGGCAAATATTTGAACATACAAGTTTGTTACACCGATAGTACTTGTTTCACTATTATTTTTAATTACGACATATGTTGCCTTTTCAGCATCAAAATTATTGTCGGTATCACTTTTGTATAAGGCCGACTTCTTATCAAAGTATTGTTCCATCACTTGATAATTTGCCGCTGAGTCCCCTCGAAGATTATTCGTTCCATCTAATGAATTGCGTAATTCTTCTGATTGATTAGGTAGTTTAGAAGGATCATTGGTACTTGCAGCATCTAAATACTTAGGTAAATCACCAAAGGCCATATCGCTAACACCTTGATTATCTAAATGTGTTAATTTTGTAATCATCTCAACACCATTTCCACTGTTGTAAGATAAGACTCGTTCAAGATTGAATTCTTTATCAAATTTATCAGAATCATCCATTGTTGCCTCGGTTGAATTGCCGGCGGCTGTAAATTCTCTACTAAATAATTCACCTACTAGTGGCAATGGACCACCAATTTTAAGAGCGTCATTTTCATGCAATCTAACAATATTAGTTTTATTAGGATCTAAATGACCGGTGGTTTTTTTGCCATTGTCATAGATATACATCCATGAAGGACCCTTTGGTAATCCGTATGTGTATTCTTTACCTCTCTTTTTTTCCATTTCTTTTGCTTGTTCAGTCTTTTCCTTCTTAGCATTTTCTTTTTCTTTCAATTTGTCAGCTTTAGTTTCTTTAGGTTGTTCTTTCTTCGTGGAATTATCGCTAATTGAAACGTTCCCCGCCGAACATCCCCCAAGAATAAATCCGCCTCCAATTAGTAACACCAACAACGCTGTAAGATTCTTTTTACTCATTATTTTCCCCTTTTTGACTGTATCTCATAAAGATATTATCTTAAATTATAATCCAATTAAATCATAATTCAATATATACTATCAGAACATATTCTTATGGTATTATATTAAATAAGTGCTCATAGGAACTTAAAACAATATCATTTCTTCTTTACCCTTAAAAATAAGACAATAAAAACAAAGAGGTCACAATTATGGAGATTAATGTAGGCGGCAATATTGCTAGAGAACGTCATGCACAAAAAATGACACAAGAACAACTTGCCGAACTTAGTGATCTGACTATTAACTACCTTTCAAAAATTGAGCGTGGTGTGGCCAAGCAATTGAGTGCCAACACGCTTAACAAAATTTCCAAAGCGCTCGGCGTAACCATGGATTCATTGATGAATGGCGAGGATATTAAAACCTCTGAAAAATTCGGTCCTAACTTACGACAGTTGACTAAATTTCTAAATAATCTTGAGAACGAACAAGGTGAACGACTTAGTAAGAGATTGCTGGAAGTTATTAAGTTGAGTCAGAAAACTAATGATTAAGTAAAAAACGATCCGACAAATTGTCGAATCGCTTTTTTTATTTAATACATAAATATCTACTTTGCTAGAACTGCTTTTTGCTTATCATTTTGAGCTTTAGTTAGAATATGACCTCCACCATCAGAAGTGATGGTATAGCCGATATAGCGTGATTTATAAATTTTTTGGCTTGTGGGATCACCAATTGTTAAATCTTTATTCCACTCATGATTCCCATAAACACCCTTTGTTATTTCTGAATGACTGTTACCAAATAGTTTCTGATAAATTGCATAACCTTCAGAATCCATTTGTTTTATGTCTGATTTATATTTTGCAAAATCGGCATCATCATTATCGTTGCCGATTCCATATACAGCTTCACTATCAATATCACTTATTTTTCCACCATAATCACCATTGCTGGCGTAAGTAAGTAATTTAAAAGTATCAGCTTTATTTTCCTTTGCTATTTTATATGTATTATCGATAGCCTTACTGGAATTAAATAAATCAATTGCCGTGTATTTGATCTTCTGATTTACTATCTTATTACCAGAATTATCTGTGTAATTCTTAACCGAAATATCTTGGGACTTAGGTTCGTGATATGTGGAGTTCTCTATATGCTTAATAATAGCTTTTCCAAAACCACTATCAGTGCCTTCTTCTCCATTATTTTTTGTTGGTTGCATGGCTAATCTATTTAAGTTAGCTCCCTGAGCTGACGTACCATCTTGAGGATTCTCTTTATCCTCAGCTTCATCGTATGTAGGATAAATATTAATAATTTTGTCCTGACGGCGGTCAATAGTTTCTCCGCTGTCCCTTTTTGAACCAGACAAATAATATATTGAAATATTACCATCGGCGACTGCCTGAGTTCCCTTATCAAAGTCAGCTTCCTGACCTACGCTAGGTTTATCCTTTTGATAATTCTTAATTTCTTGAATAGCACCAGTAGTAGAGTATTTCTTATCTTGATCTTTAGCTAATTTAATAGTATCAGCATCACTCATAGAACTTATTTTTCCTAAAGTAATGTTGCCGTCAAAAATTTGAAATGCTTGAGTTTTACCGTTTTTCATTACAAAAATAGTGCTAACGATATCATCTTTAGTAATTTCCCCACTCTCTGACCAAGTTTGAACCCATACATGTGTTCCTGAGTTCTTTGCTTGCTGAACAAAAGATACTTTCTTAGGAGTGCCAACTCCAACACTGATGTTATTGCCACTCTTATGTGATCTAGTACCAAAGAACAAGGCAATAATTACTACGATTACAGCAATTATAAGCCACGTTTTCTTTTTGTTAGAGCCTTCAAAGTATTGCTTCATTATTTTTCCCCTCATTATTTAAAATAATAAAAAATAATCCTGACATATTGTTTGCCAGGATTATTTTGCGTTCATGAATTATTTAATTCCTAGATATGGTTCGAATCCTGAATAAGTTTCGACGTTAGTAGGAGTCACATTCAAAGTTGAATCAGTAGACTTAATAAAGTCACCCATTGAAACTTCGTAATATGTATCGGTTCCGTTTGTAACAACACGACGTACTCTCCAAGATGAACCAGCAGGAAGTGTTGTGTAATGTGCTGGATCACCCTTTGTAGCTGTAAAGTACAATGGAGCATCGGCATTACCAACAGTGGCTACTTTAACTTTTGATGTGCTTTGTGTATTTTGTGATGCTTGACCTGAAAGTGTTGAATCAGATGCCTTCAAGTATTCGTTAGTTGCGACTTGATACATTAATTCGCCGTTGATTGTGGCTGTCTTACCAATTGCCCATGGTGTGTTTGGTGATAAGGCGCGGTTTGTGATAAGTACACCATTTGATGTAACTAGACTGGCTGTAACGCCAGGTTTTACAGTTGCAACACTAGCAGCATCTGCTTGTATTGAGCTTGTTGCCATTACCCCGGTTGCTGTCATTGCTAAAGCAGCTACAACAACTACTGATTTTGAAAATAATTTCATAATATCTAATCTCCTTGTTCTTCCTTTTATTTAACAATGACTAAAGTATACATCTTTTTATAATCCAATTGAACTACATTTTTATAATCTTATTGGATTACTTTTCTTATTGACGTAAAAAATAACCTCAGCCTAAAATCAAGTTGAGGTAGAATTAAGCTATAACATGGTAAGGAGAAAAGCTTGATGACAAACTTACATAACAAGAAGTTCGTATTCTTCGACATGGACGGATTATTGATTGATACAGAAGGATTGTACTATTCAACACGCAAAACCGTGCTGGCAAAGTATGGTTTTCCGTTCACAAAAAAAGACAATCAGCATTACATTGCCAAAGGATTCCCTGATACTAATCGTCGACTGCAAGAACTGGCTGGGGATAAAGAACTTGGACAGAAAATGTTTGATGAATCCATGCAACTTTATCATGACAAAGTTGTGGCTGGTGAAGTAACCCTTAAGCCCGGCGCAATCGAGTTTCTTCAATTTTTAAAGGATCATGGTATTGCTCGATATGTGACCTCATCTTCTACACGTGAAATCCTGATGACTAACGTGCACAATGTTGGGATCGAGAATTATTTCACCGATCTGATCAGTGGCGATGACGTGAAGAATAATAAACCCGCCCCTGATATTTACTTGCATGCTTTGAAAGTTACTCATGCCGAACCAGAAGAAGCCGTTGTATTTGAAGATGCTGAAAGTGGAATTCGTGCTGGATTAACTGCTGGAATCGACGTAGTTATCGTGCCTGACCTGTTGCAGCCAAAACCGGAGTTAGCTAAACATGCCGTTGCAGTTTTGGATAGTTTGAAAGATGCTGGGCAGCTATTTGAATAATTTTGGAATACTAAAAAAAGCTCTGACATTGGTCAGGGCTTTAATTTTTGTTTTAGTCCTTCAAGCAAAGTTTCCGAGAAATTAATATTCCTCTCTTCAGCTTGTTGGGCAATATCCGCAGGCAAAGTAGTATTTTTTCTTACATAAGGAACTTTGACTGTTAGTCTGATTTTTTCAAGATCTACACTAACCAAATTAACAATTGCTTGCGGATTTTTCTCTCTAATTATATTTATGTCAGATGATTTAGGAAGTGTTTCTAACTCATACAATGATAATCCTAATGCTTCTGGCGCTCTATCAAGTGCTTCGGCCAAACTGTTACCGTATGTTAACGCATCAGGTACATCGGGGAACTCCACACTGTATACACCCTTTTTATTTTCCGAATCATCGAATATAGCTGGATATACCACTAATCTTTTTTTCATTTTTATTCTCCATATTTTTGTCATTGGATTCATTTCATTTCAACCCTGACTGTTTCAAAATCGAATTATATGTCTTCGGGGGGATACTGTCCTTTAATCTGGAATATGCAACCGTAACGAACCTACCATTGCCATCAGTCAATCTATGATGATCACCAATTATACGTATTTCATAAAAATCATGTTCACCTAATAACTTTAATATTTCTTTTGCTGTATGTTCCATATGTACTCCCATTAGCAATCTCTATTATACGTATTTAGTACGTATCGTCAATTTAATTATCTTTTAATTTTTTAATGAATTAAATTGCCTTATAAAGGAAATTACGGAAAATAATTCTATTTATTCACAATATCTAAAAAAACACCTAAATCAATTATGATTTAGATGCCTTTAAATTACTTTCCTACTGTTTATGCAACCCAATGTGGTATCTCTTTCGCTCATAGCTAAATCCTTCACCGATCACTTCATGAGCATTAAGAACTGTAACAAAAGCTTTGGAATCAACGGATCGAATCAATTGCTTTAATTGCGGCACCTCACGTGGTTGAATAATCAGATAAATAATTTTCTTTTCATCATTTTGATAGCCACCTTCAGCGTTCAGATATGTCCAACCACGATCGAGCGTAATATCAATGATTTGAGCGATCTCTTGATATTTATCAGAAATAATAAACAGTGCTTTGGCACGATTGGGACCTTCTTGTACGGCATCAATTACCCTCGCTAGCACGAAGCTAACGATCAACGAATACATTATGTGATAAAAGTCCAAATACGACAGTGACAAGAATAATACTATGTAGTCCATAATTAAAATCCCTTTACCAGACGACACACCGTATTTTACCTGCCCCACGCGCGCAATGATGTCACTACCACCAGTAGTTCCATTATAGCGAAAGACCAATCCAATACCGAATCCAGATAATATCCCGGCCGCAACGGATGACAACAATAAATCATGATGTAATGGCAATGGATCAATGATAGTTTGCTTAGACCATAGTATTAAAAACAACGACAAACAAACCGTCCCATAAAGCGTATAGAACATAGCGCGTTTACCTAAGAAACGAATACCGATCAGTATCAGCGGGATATTAAGGATCAGAGTACTAACACCAAGATTAATGTGCAAAAAATATCGAATGATCAACGTAATACCACTTAACCCACCATCGGCCAAACCATTGGGAATAGAAATCATATCCAAGCTAAAAGAATAGATGGCACACCCCAGGGTAATCATTAATAGTTCCAAACTATTATATTTGGTCCACCATTTGAAATTCATATTTTCCCCCTCCAATATAATAATTTTTGTTATTAATAATAGTGTACACTGAAATTTCTTTATTTATAGTATAGGCCAAAAAAATACCTTAACCCGACATCAGGCTAAGGCATTAAATATGCATATTTTAACTAGAAATAGTATCGAATTAGTGATCACACCTTAAATGTAAAGCTTGTTATATCAGCTTTAATACACTCAAAATGTATCTAACCAGCTACTCTCATTCAAGACCTATCGAAGACCAAATGAACGCCATTAAAGGCTTTTTAATTTCAAAAATCAACATTTTTTCGCAAAAAACAGCTTTGGAAGTAGCATAAAAGTTACACGGTGCAAATTGGAGAAAAGTCATATCAACAGCAAGCGTAAATCTCTCAATGTCCGGATGGTCTATTTATTTTATAGTTGATAGTGAACTACTGCTTGCAACCTTTGAAGTGATACTTGGCTCGCCTATAAATAACAAGAAATAACAATATTTAGAATTCAGATTGAAGGAATTACATTGATGAAAACGATCCGGCGAACTTCAATCTTCGCCGCCTTGAGCAACACCTTAGTCAATTCCTGAGCGAACACTTGGCACCTGCATCTTTCCTCAATGGCCTGCATTGGACTGATAACAGTATGTGGCTCAAGAAGGTTGACGCCGACACGCATAATGCATTGCCATATGCAAAACTCCAGTTCGAGTACAATGGCACCACTAAGGAAGTCATGACTGGTGCTGACGGCTATGCAGCCTTAAATGACCTCAAGGTTGGCACTAAGATCAAGATCAACAAAGTCACGGCACCAAATGGTTACGTCAATAAAAGTGAACTCAAAGAGATTAATATCGAACCGAATAAAACCATCGAGGTTATCCTTGTAACAAGGAACATCTCGGCAACGTCTTCCTCACCAGGATTGGCCGCGAGTTCGGCACCAGCATGTTCAACGCCTACTACACGCTGAACAGTGCAACTTACGACATCTACACCAGTGCTGGCACCAGAGCCGGCACGATCGACGGGAACGGCAAGGGCACTTTGCAGAGCCTCAAACTCGGAAGCTATTACGCTATCGAAGAAAATGCGCCTGCTGGCTACCTGCTGAACAGCACCTAGCTTCTGACTACAAGTTGGTGAAAACAGTCACGGTTGCAAACAACACCGCATCTGTCTCTGGTTTGGAACTCGACTACTACTGGCAAGAAGTGAAGGCGCCGACTGGCTACGTTCTCGATTCCCCAAAGCACGTGTTCAAGCTCGCCTATGCGGGGCAATCCGTCACGATGGCGACTGCCTCAACCACGGTCAAAGAACAAGTCATCACCGGCGGACCAACTGGCTGATCGTTTTCAGAAACGCTTTTGGTTCGATATTACGGTCACTGAAACAGGAGTTACTATGACGTACATCAACACAACAAATGACAGTGGGGAAAATTGATGGGAAGTTGTAATTCAATCAGTAGACAGCCCCGTGGATTTCCAAATTTGCCAATCAGGGTGTACCACAACCACCTTTTCGGGTTTATCTGAAATAAATGCGATACTATACTTTGCTCTAGTGACAGCAATGTAGTACTTGGTAGGCTTCAATATTTGTTGACCCATCATGAATTTTTTTAGCGGCCCATTAGGGAGAATAACAACGTGATCCCTCGTTATACCCTTACTGTCTCCAAAATTGATATGCGGTAAACCTTTCGGCAGTTTTTTACCTGACCTCTTATCGTAGACCAAATACGTCGGAGAATATATTTCGTTGTATTTTTCAATATCCTCAGATCGTATTAGGAAAACTCCCTCATGTTTCAAATTAACAACATTGGGATTTCCTTGGAGCAATTGTCCAGATGGGTCTACAGAATTTGCAAGTTTTGCTAGCTTAATACCAAACCTCCGGGTTGTCTGTTGAAAGGAAATATCCAACTTTCCAGCATATTTTAACTGTTCAAAAAAATTGGATATATTAACTCCTGTTACATTGATATTCTTCTTTTTCTCCTCATGTGTTTGATAAGTATATTGTTTGGGATCTCCAACCATAACAACACTGAGCTGAGAATCAATTAGAGTCCGTAATAAATCTATGTCTGAACCCGCTAAATCTTGTACCTCATCAAAATAAAGGGTATGGAACTGTTGGTACAACCGTTTGAGAATGGCCTCTCCCTCCATGTCTAGTAATTGAGTTGCAAGAACCACTGTCTCATTGTGCCGAAGCCTGCCGGCGCCTGCATGGTAATAGCCAAGTGTTCCTTTTTTATTATAGTTTCTGAATCCGTATGTCTGAGAAAAATCAATCGTTGTAAAGAAGTTAGCTGTTTCAAGCTTTCCACCTGCAACTGTCTCAAGGTAGGTTGACTGATATGGCTTAATAATATCCTGCAGGAGAAATTCAAACCAGGTTTTTACTCGAATTCTGCTTGGCACCACCCCCAAGTTCATTTCCTGAAGCTGACACAAAATATTTTTCTTACCTTGATTCGTGTAGGTAATGAGAAGAGAGCCCTGTGACGATTGTGTGGCTAAATCACACAGATGAAACGTCTTACCTGCTCCAGCACATGCAAGAATTCCTTCATTTGTTGTGCTCATGTTCTATAGCCTCCATGATGTTTTGCGGAAAGGCAACTTGCTCAGAACTATTGAAAACACGTAACCCCCATTCCGCCTTATGATTTTTCATATAGTTTTCAAGAGTATCAGTGTTGGTTGCTCCATCCGCACTACCACCCATTTCACTCGATTTTTCATGAACAACCGCGTTCAATGTTTCCAGTGATCCTTTTTCCACATTGGCATGAATCATGCTTGGTTCAAGCGTATTCAGTTTAGTGTTTTGTTCAACATAAAAATTAACCATAGAACTGTCCTGCATATACTCCTCATATTTATTCTTCAGAATATCCATGTTTCCATCATTATCAGTAATGACCGAAACAGATTTCTGTATTAGGGTAGCCAAGGATAGATAGCGTTTGAATGCTAGTGAGTCAACAACGATAACGTCAATTCCGTCTTCAATCGGCAATTTACCGTATTGATCTCGATAGGCTCGATTAACGATGAGTTCATCCGTAGGCCCTTCCACTAGAATAACTTTCGATCCAAGAAGCACCCGCAGCGTATTATAGCCTGGTAACTTTTGAAAGTACGCAAAATCGTCATGAGGAAGTTGGGCCAAAGGTTCGATGTTTCCTGATTGACAAAGCAATATATTATTTAATCCTAGTTTATTAGCCACAAAACTACTATGCGTTGAGACGAATTTCTGTCTTTGACTCCCCGCCTCTAAAACGTTTATGAGTTTCGACATGTTCGAATACGAAAGATTGTTTTCAGGCTCCTCAAACAGCAATACGCCATCTCTTGAACTCGATGATCGGCCCACAGCCAGCTCTAGCTCAATCATCTTCTGCAATCCAAAACCGATACTGTCATAAGGAAAGCTATCTACATTTACAGTAATCTCCTGCAACCAATCATCTGGAAGACTATCTTTCACTGACAGTTCAACCTTACGACCAGCTAGTTTCAGTGTATCCTGGTTCGCATCATTAAATTTTCGAATTACTTCATGATCTTTTAACTCTTGGCGGATAGATTCATATACTGTACGAATTTTTGAAGTCTCATCGTCAGACATTGTCTCCCCAAGGTTCGCGTAGACATACCTACCGACGTAATTTGCGTAGCTTTTTCTGGTTCCGTCAATGTAAAACGCCCTAAACGGATTCTTTCGCTGTTGGACTGGATCGCTTTGAAAATACCGTCTAGATACAGAATAGTACTCTGTGGGAATGTCAACAATGGGAATCCCGTTTGACGATCCGGCTTCAATGAGACGACTTGTATATTCCTCAGTAAAATCTGAGTCAAATTTTGCAAGTAATCTAATTCCTGGCAAATCTTCATTTAAAGAGTTGTTTTTCCCCTTATAGGCCGCAAATAAATCCTCGTCTTCAAAGTATATTTCTATCAACAACTCCGGAGGAACGGAATGGTTACCAGCTTGCACGGATTCCTGGTATTGTCGTCGCGATTCCGCGTTGAACAAAGAAGGTGTGATCTCCTTGTCAATAGGCAATGAATTCAGCTTTCCATTCAATGCCATATATATTGCTTCAAGAAGGGTTGTTTTGCCAGACCCATTATCACCGACCAGTATGTTATTCACTTGGCTTATTTCCAGATTCAGATCCTGGTAAATTTTAAAATTTTTGATTACTATTTTTTGAATTTTCAATCTGATTACTCCTTTTTTCTACACTACGTCCAATTATAGTGTAACTTCTCGGAATCTTCACCCTGTGGCTACGCAACTACACGAACTACTCCTTCTCCACGCCAAAGACTAAGGCCAGCAAACGCACGATTCCACTAGACGCAAAAACGCTTGAGCTTCTCTCCGATTGGAAGAAAGCACAAGCGCTTGAGTGCAAAACTGATTTTTTTTCTATCGTTCAACGACGTTCATGCCTTACGGCATTCACATGCTTCGCTATTAATCAGTCTGGATGAGAAACCCACTGGTGATTAAAAAACGCCTCGGTCACGAAGATATTCAGACGACGCTCGGAACTTACGGGCATTTATATCCGAATATGAACTTTGAGGCCGCCAAACGGCTGAATGGTCTAGTTGAAATTTCGACCGCAAAATCAGACGTGGCGCAGGTTCAAAACAACGGTGTTACCGCTGGACTTGCACCAGAAGTTGCACGATAGTTGCACGAACGGGTTAGGCAGTCATTAAAACGTTGATATACCGGCGTTTATAAGTCGATTCTGTCTATTCCCACTCTATGGTAGCTGGCGGCTTAGATGTAATGTCATAGACTACACGATTGACGTGATCTACTTCATTTACGATTCTAACTGAGATTTTTTGAAGTATATCCCAATCGACCTTAGCGAAATCAGCTGTCATACCATCAATTGAGTTAACGGCACGAATTCCGATTGTATAATCGTAAGTTCTACCATCACCCATAACACCAACTGAACGGAAACCAGGTAATACTGTGAAGTATTGCCAAATTTCTTCATCCAATCCAGCTTTTTTGATTTCATCACGAAGGATAAAGTCAGAGTCACGAACGATCTCCAGTTTATCTTCGGTAACGGCACCAACAACACGAATTCCAAGGCCTGGCCCTGGGAATGGTTGACGCCATACTAGGTCATGAGGCATGCCCAATTTTTCACCTAACTCACGAGTTTCATCTTTGAACAAGGTTCTCAATGGCTCGATAAGCTTGAATTGCATGTCTTCTGGAAGTCCACCAACATTATGGTGAGACTTAATTGTTTGAGCAGTACTTGTACCACTTTCGATAACGTCAGTGTACAAAGTACCTTGTGCTAAGAATTCGATTCCGTTCAACTTAGTTGCTTCTTCATCGAAGACTTGGATAAATTCATTACCAATGATCTTACGTTTTGTTTCTGGATCAGAAACTCCAGCTAACTTGTCTAAGAAACGTTTTTGAGCATCAACTTTGATAATGTTCAAGCCAAACTTGCCTTCAAGACTAGCCATAACTTGATCGGCTTCACCCTTACGTAGAAGTCCATGATCAACGAAGATACTTGTTAGCTGTGTACCAATTGCCTTATGCAATAGAACACCAACAACTGATGAGTCGACACCGCCTGAAAGTCCCAGAAGAACTTTCTTGTCGCCTACAGTATCACGAATTTTTTGAATTTGTTGGTCAATGAAATCATCCATTGTCCAATTTGCTTCGGCTTCACAGACGTCGAAGGCGAAGTGCTTCAAAATATCCATTCCATATTCTGTATTACGCACTTCGGCATGGAATTGAACACCGTACATCTTACGTTTTACATCAGCGATAGATGAAATAGGTGCATTCTTACTTGTTGCTGTAACGGTGAATCCTTCTGGTGCTTCACGTACCAAATCACCATGGCTCATCCAAACAACTTGTTCTTCAGGCAATCCCTTGAATAAGGCAGATTCTGAATCAGTAACTTCGATATCAGCCTTTCCATATTCACGATTGTCCGCAGATTCAACTTTTCCGCCCAAGTTGTATGACATCAATTGCATACCGTAACAAATACCAAGCATAGGAATCCCTAGCTTATAAATGTCTTGGTCAATTGAGAAGGCATCTTTGTCATAAACTGAATCTGGTCCACCTGACAAAATAATACCTTTTGGATTAATTTCTTTAATCTCTGCGGCAGTAATTGTATTAGGTAGTAATTCTGAATAGATACCAATATCACGAATACGACGAGTGATCAATTGGTTGTATTGGCTACCGTAATCCAAAACAATAATGCTGTCCGCATCTGGCCATTGTTTGCTCAAATCCATATCCCCCTAGTTTTAATTTATTCTATTGTATATGAAAAACGACTCTCTGTCATACTTTGGAAATGCTTTTTTAGTATTTTCTCAAAAGTATTTTGTCTATTTGGTGATTCTCAGCTTTGTGCAGGATCAAATCAGCTCGAGTCATCGTCGGTTTGATGTAATCACGCAAGTTAACGTAATTGATATTATCCCAAACATTGCGTGCCATCTTCAAGGCCTTCTTCTCGGATACTTGTGTGTACTGATAGTAATAAGAGTGGGGGTCATTGCGCGCTAAGTCCAGCAGCGTCTCGAAACGATTCAGGAACCATTCTTCGATATCATCAACTTCCGCATCAATATAAATTGAGAAGTCAAAGAAGTCACTCGTATAAATATTCGAAGTCTGCGTTAACTGCAAGACATTGATACCTTCAACGATAAGAATATCCGGCTGATTCACTTCTTCATGACGATCAGGGATGATGTCATAAATATTGTGTGAGTATAGCGGATAAGATATCGGACCGGTCGTTGTCTTGACGTCGCTCAAAAACTTCAATAGTTTAGGCATATCGTATGTTTCTGGGAATCCTTTTTTGTCCATCAAGTCACGTTCCTTGAGTATCTTACTAGGATACAGGAACCCATCAGTTGTCATCTGAGAGACATTATACTGCGGATAGGCACGTTCCAGCATGATCTTCAGTAATCTGGCCGTCGTACTCTTCCCGACCGCCACAGAACCGGAGACGCCAATAATAAAGGGGACCTTCTTATTATTGCTATTAAGAAAGTCACTCTTGAGCTTGGTCAACTTACGATAATTCTTCAAATAAATATGCAACAAGTGTCGAATCGGTGCATAGATCGACTTCACATCATCAATTGAAATCTCATCATCCAATGATTTTATTTTGCGCAATTCGCCATCAGTAATAGCTTGCTTGTTGTACTCGCCGTGGAACGTTTCCCACTGTGCACGAGAAAATTCATTATAGTTAGATAAATTTTGCATATAACTAAACCTACTTAACATTTTTTCTGGTATTCTTATATAGTATAGAACTTTTTAGAAGGAACTAATATATGAAAAAAATAGTATTATTTGGAGACTCGATCATGGCGGGATTTCATGACGGCGTTATGAGTGATATACTCACTGACGCTATCCAGAAAAACTTCCCCAAAGACGAAGTCATTAACGTATCCATCCCTGGGTACAAAACCAGTAATGCTGTGACACGTGTTGAACAAGATATCGTAAGTTTGAAACCAGATATAGTTATCTTAGGATTTGGTGCCAACGATATTTCTACAACTGACGAGATCAAACCAGGTAAGTTCTCAACGAATCTATCGACTATGATAGAAACAATTGGAACTTCAAAAGTAATCTTGCTTTCTCCACCGTATACCGACTGGGTCAAGAATCCCACTCGTCCTTGGACTAGACAATTACAATTTGAATTAGTAACTGAACATCTCGCTAAGCAAATGAATGTATCGTATATTGATCTATTGCATCAGATGACTAATCGATCTTCGGTTAATGATCTATTGCAAAAAGATGGACTTCACTTCACCAAAGATGGTTATATCTTACTTGAAAGCAAACTTGTACCAGAAATTAAGGCAACGCTAGTCAAACAAAATGAACTAGTGTCGAATTAGAAGGAGCACTTTATGAATTTAAATATTCCCCAAAAATATTTTATTTTATCGTGCAATGAAAAAGGCAGTGTACGAATTTTTAAGAATACTAGACGTAGGGCCTATTTAGCTGAAAGTTCTTTTTTCGACTTAGCTTTAAACGATATTATCGATTTAACTGATAACAGTGTCATCATTAACAAGGTTTTGCCCGATGATAAGGAGTATCTCAACGAATTCTTCCAGATCATCAACAAAAATCAGGGTAGAAGCGTTACACATGTGCTTCGTGCCATGGCAACGAAAGAAAATATTACCAAGCAGATCTACAACGAAATCGGTGATTCATTGGTCGACAAAGTTGATGTCACTAAGGCTGTAACTGGTGTGGTGTTCAAAACTAACAACTACCTGCCTGACCATCGTGTCAAAGAGGATCTGGTCAGCGATGTCAGAAAAGAATTTCTCAATTCCGGCAGTAAAGTTTCACCTGAAACATTTGCTTTACTGGCAACTCTTTATGGTAGTCACGACTTGAAGACTTATTTCACTCCATTTGAACTCAAGCAACTCAAAACTAATATTGAAGAAAACCAAGATGATCCAACTTACGAAAAATTGTTTGAACTGTCTAAGCGATTGAACCGGGTTATCTTAACGCTTCTAAGCTAAAGTCGAAGTTTATGCTTCGGCTTTTTTGTTGGTTTTGTTGTTCTATTTTCGCTTACGGTTGCGAGATATTTAATCTACCGTGGAGACCGGTTCGAGCCAAGGTCTCGAACCTCGACTTGAAGCTTTTCTTCGAAAATCTCCAAGCTCGTCCTGTGGCTTACGCCACTTTCACGGCTGATTAAATACCTCTCCACCTCCCGCTAAGTTTCTCCCTGAATTAAATAATATGAATTGATTCGATCCATAATTTTCTTAATATATTCATTAGTTAGGGTCTCCACTAGACGGAGATTGAAAGTGATGGCGCAGCACAGGACGTTTTTGAAATTCGCGGTTCATGCGAAGTTCAAAAGCGAAACTTCAGACCGTCCTCCGGCTGAAGTCGATCCCACAGCGGTTCATCACTTTCAACCGGAGGCGGCAAAACATAGAAATACTTATAAATCCCAAAAAAACTTAAATAATCCACCGTAACGTATCCGTGGTAGCATGTAGTCGGAAGAATACGACCATGGAGCGTATATTATGAACAAAATAATAGTATCTACCATAGTTACTATCTTCTTCATCGCCTTGATCCCAGTGACACTGCTGTTTTCATCCGATGTAGCTGTTCGTGATCGTGCTTTCCGCGAGGCCACTACTGTCTTAGATAGCAACGACTCTGCCAAATACGGAGACAATCAACAAACAAAGACTTATCTACGAAATCATCCTTATTTGAAACTACAAAAGCTAACTGATCTTCAAGGTAGCGATGATCAAGGGTCCTTCTTTATAGGAAAAACTAAACAGAATGTTCCATTAAAAATTTATGTAAAATTTGCATCCAATCAAAATAGACTGGAAGACTTCCAACCAGTCCTTCACATTGAAAAGATCAAACTAATGAAAGAAGCAGCTGTCACGAAGACGGCTGCTTCTTTTGATTTAAATTTTTAAAAATTAGCTCTATTGATATTTTAGTGAAAACGTTTTATAATATCAATTGTCGACAACGTGTATGATTTAATTAATACATTAATGCTTTGGAGGAAATTATAATGCAAGAGGAAAAAATTATTACTGAACTAAAACAACAAGATGTTACTAGTATTTCTGATGCAATGGACAGTCTTGGTATTCCCTGTGCTGCTTATGGTATCCAGCCTATTCAACGAAATATTCCATTTTGTGGTCGTGCTTTCACAGTACACTATGTACCATGCGGAATGAAAAAAGGAACTGTCGGTGACTTTCTAGATGATGTTAAACCAGGCCAAGTGGTTGTTATTGATAATGCTGGCAGAACTGACTGCACAGTCTGGGGAGATATTATGACAAATGTTGCCAACACAAATAATATTTCAGCCACAGTAATTAATGGTGTTTGCCGCGATATCCCTGGAATATTGAATACTAATTATCCTGTATATAGCAAAGGATACTACATGGTAACAGGCAAGGAGCGTGTTCAAGTAGATACTATCAATAAACCTGTATCCGTTGGATCAGTTCAGGTCCGCCCTAATGACATTATCATCGGAGATGACACTGGTGTTGTTGTAATTCCTAGTGAAGAAGCTGAAAAGATACTTGAAATTGCTAAGGGTATTCAAAGAAAAGAACAAGAGATAATTCAATTAGTTAAAAATGGAAGTACCTTAAAAGAAGCGCGAGCAAAAATGGGATATTTTCATTTACAATCAAAGCAAAAATAAGGGGATGTCATCATCATGGATTCAAAAAGTAAACGAATGCATCTTTTCTCCATAGTCAGTTTGAGTGCCGTAATGTTTGGAGCATACTCTGGACCAGGTTTTGCTTCTGGTGCACAAACTGTAAGCTATTTTCTTAATAAGGGACCAATTGGCGTATTCACGGGGCCTCTTATTACTGGTTTACTTTGTTTTATATTTTGCATGCTGCTATTTGAAATAAATAGAATATATCAACCTAATAATTATCGAGAAGCTTACAACCAAATCTATCAGGGTAAACATCTTCAATGGTTCTTTGGAAATATCAAGGAACTTCAAGTTATCGTCGTTGTGATAATTTCATTAGCTTTGCAGATATCGACTGTAGCCGAATTAATTTACAGTATTTATGGTGTAAATAAAACATTGACCAGAGTTCTTTTTATTACTGCTGTTGTTGCTCTTTCACTTTGGGGGGCTGGGTTCATTAGAAAAGCCAGTTCAATTCTGTCGGTTTTAATAGTTCTGATTTCACTCTACATTGGTTATAAATGCTTAGGTCCTGCACTACCAGGAATGCATGCTTTCATATCTAGTAATGCCACTCCTAAAGACTTCGGGTATAATTCTCAAGCATTTGCAATCTTCAGCATGTTCACTATTGTTGTATTCTTCATGAATGGATACGATGCCTGTGTTCCTGCTTCAAAGGGAATTGTAAAAACAAAAAAAGACGTTTTGATCGTATCACTATTAACCTCTATTCTTTGTACCTTTATGACTATAATTTTTACAGTTATTTTTGCATCAGGAATGCCCGGAGTTCTAAAACAGTCCGTTCCAACATTGTGGGCAGTTACAACGCTTGGAAAATTTAATGTATTAGGACAAACACTCTATGTAGTCCTATCGATTGCAGCAATGTTAAGTACCTCAATGCATTTTATTTTTGTTGTATCCGAAAGATTTCAATTACCACTCAAAGGATTAATAAAAAATAGTACTGCATTAACTCGTAAATTAATAATTGCTGTCTTCTTCGTCATAATATGTGCTTTATTTAGCCTCTTTGGAGTTTTAAATATCGTAAATTATGGATATACAATTTTTACAATGATTGTGGGTCCAATAATGTTATATCCATTGATTATTTCAGTACCTTATAGAATTATGAAAAAAAATAAATCATTAAAAAAAGTAATTATAAATACATCAAATAACTAAAAAAGGAACGAACAATTATGGATAAAAATGTCGGTTGTCAAATAATCAGTGATTTCAAACGTCCTGACAAAAATTTAATTAAACTTTTTGAAAGTATTCCTGTAGCCAATATTGATGATTGTATGAATCGTCAGGCCGCAGTTTCTTCAGATATTAAGCCAATGAACAGCACTCCCCTCTTAGGATCAGCATTTACTGTACAAGTTCCTCAAGGCGATAATTTGATGTTTCATAAAGCAATGGATCTAGCTGAACCTGGTGACGTAATCGTCATCGACGCTGGAGGTGGTACAAGAAATGCCATCTTTGGTGAAATAATGCTTACATATTGTCAGAGTCGTGGATTAGCAGGAGTTGTCGTAGATGGTTGTGTCAGAGACAAGGCTGAATTGAGCAACATGAAAATTGCAGCTTATGCAAAGGGTGTTGTACCAAATGGTCCATACAAAAACGGACCTGGAAAAATAAACGTTCCAATAACATTCGGTGGCAAAATCGTTAAACCTGGTGACATAGTAGTTGGAGATTCAGATGGACTGATATTCATAGATCCTAAAGATGCAGAATACCTAGCGGAAAAGGCCCACTCTGTAATGAATAAAGAGGCAAACATAAAAAAAGTAATCAAAACTAAAGGTAAATACAACAGACCTTGGGTTGATGATAAATTAACGTCCATAAAATGTAATATCGAATAAATCAAAAGGACAACCAAAAAATTTGGTTGTCCTTTTGATTTTAATTTTAAGAATAGAAATCACTTTGATAATCAACAAACTGTAGTGCTGACTTACATACTGCATTTAAATGCACTGCCAACGCATCCTTACATCCGGATAAATTTCTATCTCGTAACTGATTGATAATTTCCATGTGTTCTCTATATGAATCATCTTTACGATTAGGGTCCTGTGTACTTAATCTGCGCAAGCGTTCTATTTGAATACTCAAAATACCAAGGAATTGAATCAATCGCTTGCTACCGGATTTATTTACAATTAAGCCATGTAATCTTCGATCTGCTTCATGAAGTTTTTCCCAGTCAAAATTTTTAACTGCTTCATCAAAAATCATCTCAACATCATCCAATTCTTTATCAAGAATTCGATCAATACTTTTCTCTAATGCCATAGATTCTAATGCTATCCTTAATTCGAAAATTTCCTTAACGTCTTCCTCATTAAGTTTAGTAACAACAGTTCCTTTGGCTGGAAAACTTTCAACTAAACCCTGAACTTGTAATTCTCTAATTGCTTCTCTTATTGGAGTTCGACTCATTTTTAATTGTTCAGATAATTCAATCTCTTTAATTACGGAACCAGGAATCAGCCTATTAGAAAGAATTGACTCTTTAATATAATCATATGCGATGTCTTTTCGACTTGCCACAATTAAATACCCCCTAAACCTACATAATACTTAATTATACAGCTATTAAGTTTAATTCTAACTTAGTATCCTATTTCGTATAGTATTTTTCAGGTACATGTTCCAACAATTGTGTTAATCCACCAATGGCCGCAATTGTTAATCTGTGCATCGCACGAGATGTAATCGTATAGACTAGTTGTTGCTCATCCTCATCGAATCTATCTTTCGAAGCATTCCACATAATGACCGCATCGAATTCTAGCCCTTTCGCTAAGTAAGATGGCAAAACAATCGTACCTGTGGCTAAACGTTGGTTCTCAGATCTGATCCAAGTTGATTCAACTCCTGCTTTTTCCAGCATCTTCTGAACCTTTTCCGATTCCTCTAACGTTTTGGTTATGATAGCCGTTGTATAATTTTTCTTATTATTTGAATCTACTTGACCAACGACTTGTTGCAAGGATTCTTGTTCGTCCTGTGCCATCAATAGATTTGGTAAGTCACCTTCACGATTGAATGGTTCGATCTTTTGACCGTTCGTTAAGATAGCTTTTGTATAATCAGTGATTTGCTTAGTCGAACGGTATGAGTGTGTTAATTGAACGACGCGTGTTTCATCCGCATTGAATAAACTTTGAACTTCTGACAATAATGTCTGGCTATTTTTCTTTGTAAAGATCGATTGATTCAAGTCACCCAACATCGTATAGCGAGCTCTTGGGAACTTATCCTTCAAGTATGCTAGTTGGAATGGCGTGTAATCTTGAATCTCATCGATGAAGACGAACTTCATGTCAAGTTCGCCGTGTTTACCAGTCACCATATCGTACAAGTATAAATACGGGCTCAAGTCATCCATCGAAATTTGTTTGTGATTGAAGAGGTCAACGAAATCATCAATGTACTGATGCCATTGCTCATCGCTGATGCCATGTTTTTTCAAATCAGTGATTTTAGGTACAGCCTTCAAGAAGTTCAAGTAATTAGTTGAAACATTCAAGAATCGTAAATGAATGATTTGACTGTAAACCTTTTGCATTGCGGCCATAACAATCTTACGGGCTAAGAACTTATGCTCTTCGTCACCGTTTTTGAACTCTTGATCAGCAGTATTGTAGAGCATCTTCAATTGTTCCTGACTCAAATCCTCAATCTGTTCTGAGACCCACTTTGATCGCATCTCTGAACCAACTTTGCGACGTAACATCTTTTGAAGACGTTCAACTGTCGCATCTAGCCTATTACCAAGGTTATATTGTTGACCAAAGCTATAATATATTTCCGCAATTTTTTCTTTAGGAATGAAGATATTTCCTTGGAATTTGATATTCTTGAAGCTAACGCCACTTTGGTTAAGTAACTTACCGTAGTTAGTCAGCGTCTTGAAGAAGCCAATATCGGAAACAAACTTCGAAATATTTTTCTTAACTGGATCTTCTTGTTTTTCAAATTGTTGTGAGAGATTCTCAACTGAAATATTAGGCAAACGACGTGCTAAATACTGTGCATACGTCATCTGAACCATATTTTGTTCACCCATTTCTGGTAGAACGTCTTGAATATAATCATTGAACAACATGTTCGGACTGAACATGACTACTTGACTAGAAGTCAGGGTTCCACGATATCTATATAGAAGAAATGCGATACGTTGCAGGATAGCTGACGTCTTACCTGACCCAGCAGCTCCTTGAACAAATAATAGTTTCGATTTAGTATCACGAATAATTTTGTTTTGTTCCGCCTGAATAGTCTTAACGATCCCCTTCATATGGGTCGATGACTTACCATCAAGAACTTCAAGTAACATTTGATCACCGATGGTTTCTTGTGTATCAAAGTAGGCTTGAATCTTACCATCTTCAACTAAAAATTGGCGCTTCAAAAATAGGTCAACGTTCTGCAACCCATCTGGAGTTTGATATTCAACATCGCCAAGTTTTCCATCGTAATAAATACTAGAAATCGGTGCACGCCAATCGTAGATCAAGAAGTGATCAGTCTTGTCCGTAAAAGAACTCAGACCGATATAGATGGTCTCACGCTTTGGTTCACCCTTTTCTTGAAAATCCAATCTGGCAAAGAAAGGATTCTTTTCCAACTTCTTCAATATCCCCAAACGCTGCTTAGATTGTTGCCAACTGTTGTTACGTTCATCGAGCATTTGTTGCTGCGCATGAATAGAAAGTGCTGAATCCATTGAGATAGCATCGCCATCCATACCAACATGAATGTCATCAAAAGCTCCATTGATAACCTTCAAATCGTCTTCTGCAATATCAATATGTTCTTGTAACTTTTTTTCAGAAGTTTTGATTTTTTGAACGACATCGTCAAGATGTTCTTGTTCAATCATTTTTTCATCTAATTGTTTAACTTTAGATTTTTCCGTCATGTCCACCTCGAAAATTTTAGTTAAATAATATTACCATTTTTATAAAGATAATTCAAAAATTATAACTTATTCGAGGTCCCCATAAACGTTGATATAATACAGTTCATCATTAGATAATAAATATTACATTTTTTAGACATTTCGTATAGTTTATCTGGTACAATTTGGTCATAAAAATGATTATGGAGATGATTCCAATGCAATCACAAATTTACCCATATTTAGCTTTTAAAAATGCTAAAGAAGCCATTGAATACTATCAAGATGTCTTCGGTGCTACTGAAGTTTATCGTCTAAGTCCTAAAGCTGAACAAGCCAAACAGTTCGGCATTCCTGAAGGAGCTGACTTAGAAAGTATGACCATGCACGCCGGATTCACAGTTCTTGGTATGAAAATTGAATGCGCCGATGCCTTCACTGGTAACGCCGATCCATCCGGCCAAGTCTCACTATTATTAGACATCAATAGTGAGGATCCCGAAAGTGCCAAAGCCGCCGACGAATTCTATAAACATCTTGAAGAATCAGAGCAAGTCAACATCACCATGCCATTCGCAGAGCAATTCTGGGGTGGTAAAATGGGTGGATTCACTGATAAATATGGTATCAACTGGATGTTGCATACATCCCCTTGGTCACAAAGTGTCGACCACTCATAAAAGTTAAGTTCTAACTAACTGATGATTAATATGTAGACTGATCATTAAAAAGACGGCAAACACCTACAAGGTGTTATACCGTCTATGTTTAATAGTAATTCCACCGAAGTGATGACTACTATAAAATTATCAAAAAAGAGCTAGACCTATGATTAGGTTTAGCTCTATTTAAATTTATACAATATCGTGAATCACTCAACCATAGCCAAGCCATCAGCATCAAGAATCTTAATCAAGGTATTAGATTTCTTCTCGATCAATTCATCTTTAGCCAACGAACTTAACTTGCGACTAATCGTTTCCGGTGTTGTTCCCAAATATGTCGCAATATCTTTTTTCTTCAAAGGCAATTCAAATTGTTCTTGTTTCAAACCGGCGCTTGTTTCCAACAAATAACTAGCCAAGCGGCTTTCGACACTTGAAGTTGCGGCTTCAGTTGTCTGTTGTTCAAGTTGGACGATCCGTTGTCCGAAAGCATTGACCATATTAACGGCCAACTCTGGTGATGACTTCATCAACTTCTGAAAATCACTACGCTTGATCTGACAAACATCCGTATCCATCAAAGCCTGAGCAAAACTGCCTCGATCTTCATTACTGAAAAGTGCGGCTTCTCCGTCAAAATCACCAGTCTGTAGGATTCTCAACATTTGCTCTTTACCGTTAGAAGCTAATTGAAAAACTTTAGCTTGTCCGTGGGCAACAATCGTCAAGGCATCAGCAGAATCGCCAGCTTGATAAATGTATTCGCCACTTTCAAAGTGTTTGTCTGAAACTAATGAAGCAACTGTACTTGTATCTTCTTCGGACAGTGATTGGAAAATTGTTACCAATTCCACACAATCCTCAGCTGTGTGATTATGAGCTAGATGTGCCATGTCGTTCTCCTTTTCATTGTTGGTTTTTTGCTTTTTTTGCCTCCGGTAGGAAGTGATTGTACCTGATGTGGTACCGACTTCAGCCAATGTCTGAAGTCTTGCTTTGGAACTCTGCAAATCACAGATTTCAAAAAACATCCTGTGCTGTAAGAACGGTAAACCACCGTTCAACATCACTTCCTACCTCCGGCTAATATAGCTTAAGTTATCGATATTTATAACGTTACTAATTTAAGAAGTATTTAACTATTATTTTGCTCAAAGACTATTCTGAATTCTATTCCAAACTCAAAGTTCCAGTACAAGAATTGTAGGTGGAGAGATATTCAACCAGCCGTGAAGGTGGCGTTAGAACGGTGAATTTCCGTTCTTACACCACGGGGCGAGCTTGGAGATTTTCGAAGAAAAGCTTCAAGTCGAGGTTCAAGACCGTGGCTCGAACCGGTCCCCACGGCAGGTTAAATATCTCGGAACTGGAAATAGAAGGACCACAAGGCCCTTCTATCAACTAATATCTAGTCTTCGTCATCCTCATCGTCTTCAAATCCCTCACGAGCATCATTACCAAGTAAAGCTTGATAAATACGGATTTGATGATTGTTCCAACCAAGTAACTCAACGAGAACCTGAGCCATATATGGACGATCTTCATTTTGTGCCAACTTAATTGCACGCGTTACGAACATATTATCAGTTGCGAAATCATTTACAACTGTTTGAATCATACCTTCAGCGTCCAAATACTTGTTAGCACCGTTTTCTTCGACCATTGTGTAATCAGCGTATTCTTTCATTGTTGATGGTGGCAACTCACCCTCATCTAACAATTGGTCAGCAACCTTGTCAAACCAAGCATTATTTTCGTCAATTGTATCATTCAAAACTGCCTTGTAGTTTTCGGCATCGGGACCTTTAACGAACCATTTTAGTTGGTGTAATTTAACATTGATATAAGCGTGATTAGAAACGATGTGACCCGTCATAGCGCCTGCGGTTGGTTTATGATGATCAGCATCAGCTTGTTTTTGCTCTGCCGCAAACTTCTCGTCAATTGTTAACTCTGTCATTATGCAATCTCCTTAGTTTTGATCTTTTTAACTTCATAACCTAATTCAGTAATAACTTTACCTAAATCTTCACCAGTTACTTTTGATTCATCAATATCAGCTTTTACTTTGCCAGCATTGAACATAACTTTGACATCTGAAACTCCGTCTTGATTTGAAACTGCTTTTTGAATTTTTGTCATACATGATGGGCATGTTAATTCGCCTAATTGTAATACTACTTTTGCCATATTTAAGTTCCTCCTAAATATCTTTAACTAACTTACAAGTCATATCATAGCTGCTTTTACGCTACCTTAACTTGATTTGAATCAAGTTTTGGAGCTTTTTTGAAAGATTTTATTCTGAGTAATCTCATTGCATTGAGAATAACAACTAAGATACTGAATTCATGGACAAACATCCCGCTTGCCATATGAATAACACCTACTAATAGACCAATTAACAATAGTGCAACGGTACCTACAGCAATGATAATATTCTCTTTGGTATTTGCGACTGTCTTCTTAGCTAGAACATACGAATGTGCAAGTGCATCAAAACTTGATTTGACCAAAACAACATCAGCTGTTTCGATAGCAACATCTGTACCTGTACCCATACCAATTCCGATGTCAGCAGTAGCGAGTGAAGGCGAATCATTGATACCATCACCAACGAAGGCAACATGATGTCCTTCATCGGTAAACTTCTTAACAAAATCAACTTTTTGTTCAGGTAATAATTCTGCATGAACTTCGTCAATAGGTAGTCTGTCCGCAACATGTTGTGCGGCAATCTTGTTATCGCCAGTAAGCATTACAACACGCTTGATACCGGCTTTTTTAAGTGCAGTCAATCCTTCAAAGGCATCTGATCTGAGTTGATCATTAACACCGACAACAATCTTCAATTCTTTGTTCACAGCCATCAAGACGA
This sequence comes from Companilactobacillus jidongensis, assembly GCF_003946575.1. Classification (GTDB taxonomy): domain Bacteria; phylum Bacillota; class Bacilli; order Lactobacillales; family Lactobacillaceae; genus Companilactobacillus; species Companilactobacillus jidongensis. Next base: position 89,756 of record NZ_RHOP01000004.1, read on the forward strand.
TTGAATCACCTTGATTGATACGTGCATCGATTGCTTTTCTAGCATCTTCACTAATAACAACGTTATTAGCTTTCATAAGACGTTCGTTACCAACTAAGATATTGCCATCTGTACTCTGTAAGCCTTGACCCTTAACGGTATCTAGTTCTGGTAGATCTGTAGTTGCTTTGACATTTTCAGAATCAATGTGCTTAACAATCGCACGACCCAACGGATGATCTGACGTACCTTCAACAGCACTAAGTAGTGCCATATCCGATTCTTTTTCATTACCAAAATGAGTTAACTCTGAAACACTCATTTGACCAGTTGTTAGAGTACCAGTTTTATCAAGTACCAATGTATCAACTTTTGAGAACGTATTTACAACATTTCCACCTTTCATCAAAATACCATTCTTAGCACCATTACCGATACCGGCAACATTAGAAACTGGTGCACCGATCACTAAGGCACCAGGGCATCCCAAAACTAGAACTGTGATTGCTAATGGGAAGTCTTGTGTGAAGATCCAAACCAGAATACCAATGACTAACACAGCTGGTGTGTAATATGTCGCAAATTTATCAATGAATCTAGCCGCTGGCGAAGCACTATCTTGGGCTTCTTCAACCAGTTCGATGATTTTTCCGAAAGTGGTATCTTCGCCGACTGAAGTTGTCTCAACGGTGATTGTTCCGTTGTCAGTTAGTGATCCAGCAAAAACTTTGTCACCGACTGTTTTTTCAACGGGAGTTGATTCCCCAGTGATTGAAGCTTCATTCATATATCCTTTACCTTCGATGATCTTGCCATCGACAGGAATTTGACCACCAGGCTTAACGATTACGTGGTCCCCTTCGTCAACATCATCAACATCAACTGTAGAAATATTTCCGGCTTCATCCACAACTTCAGCGGTTGTTGGAGCCATTTTTGTAAGATTCTTAACAGAGGAACGCGTCTTTTGTAGAGTTCTTTGTTCCAAGTAACTACCAAACAAGAACAGGAATGTAACTACGGCTGATTCTTCGTATTCTCCGATAACGAAAGCACCAATGACAGCAATTGAAACTAATAATTCAATACTGATAACTTTGTTCATTAAGGCTGTCCAAGCATGTAAGAATACTGGGATAGCTCCGACGATACTTGCGATGATCATGGCTGGTGTTTCAACCATCGGTATGTTTAAAAACTTTGCGGCGAAACTCACAACAATTAAAATTGCGATTGCCGCAGTCATTCTATTTTGATTTTTTTGAACCCATATATTAAATTTCATATTGTCTTTCCTCCTAAGCACAAATACATTGTATTAGGTTTGGAAAGAGTCCAACTTGATTAAGGTCAAGTTTTGCAAAAAAGTACAAAAAAAGAGCAAACCGGCGGTTTACTCTTTTAATTTTTTAAATAAGTCCCACGAAGAAGGATGAACCATAACAACAAAACTGTAAAACCAATTGCTGTTAATAGATAACCTTGGTCATTCCCCGTCTTAGGCAACGTCTGTGCAATATCATTAGCTGAACTAGTATCAGTTGCGGCTGATGCCGTACCATTTTGCAGTGACTTCAAATCATTAGACAAGTTCTTCAAATCATTCATCATGTTAGACAGGTCCGAAGTATTGACTAGGTTAGATAGATCTAATGAGGACAATCCATCAAAGTCCAAATTAAAGTCGAGCAATGAATCCAAACCATAATCAGGGCTGTTCAAGCTGAGTTGACCCGGAATCAATTTACTCAAGTCATCCAAACTATCAATATTAAAGTTGAATTTTAAATAATCATTGTCACCCTTGGTGTACTTGAAAATGTTGCTTGGATCGATCGTCTTATTATTGATCATATTAATATTGACCGCTGAATCGCCTAACTTCTTATTGTAAGCAATCGTCATAGCAACATTATAAGTTCCATCGTCATTCGGCGTGATAGTCGCTGTATTGGTTAAGTAATTGGCTGCCTCTGACCCACTCTTATCATTCTTAACTACTTTGTAAGTAATGCTTTGGCCATCCTTACTCTTAGTGATAGTCGTCGTTGACTTTGGATCTTCAATAATAACGTTCTTTGAAGTATCAGTATTATCTGATATCAATGGCATTGTAGTAGTCGTCTGACTGTTGGCCTTTGTAGCATCAGTGATTGATTTCAAGTTATCCAATAACGTACTTCTACTATTAGTAGCTCCGCTAGCAGTGGCCGTATCAAACTTAAAATCAACATTAGATTTTGTCAGTTCAATTCCTAATGCTTTGGTCTTTGACTCTAATGTACCTGCAATCTTGTTATTCAATTCATCCAAACTATTAACCGTGAAGCTAACATCTTGTTTTGTCGTACCATTGTCATCATAATTGGCTGATACATCTGGTGTTTGTCCATCAATTGAAGTAACTGATAATGACTTCAATTTTGGCAAACTCATGGTTAGTGTAACTTTGTATGTTCCATCGCCATTTTGCGATATTTTGGCTGTCTTTGTGAAATAAACACTGTTGGAGTCTACATTATCAGTGCCACTTTGATAAACATCATATGAAATATTTTGTGAATTTGTGGTATCCGACGAAGCTTGTGCAACTTGCGTAGTTGATACCATTGGTAAATTGTTTTCAACAACAGTTGTTACTCCCCCGAGCAACATGACTGCAGTTAATAATTTGACTAATTTTCTCTTCATCGTATCGCCCCCAAGCATATAAATCTTATCATATTTTAACTCACATAGTCACCATAATACATTGTAACAATAGGGTTTTAAACAAATAATTGATTTTGATCAATAGCTTTCATAATTTATTGAACCAATTTAAGAAACCGATGCCACAATTTTAATATTAAAGCCATCTTTATAATTTATATAATATACAATATATCTATGTCAGTGCTTACAAATAATCTTAGTTAGGTATCTATATCTAATAAATAGTCACTACTAAAGTAGATTTAAATTAAATTGATTAAAGAAATATTACAAAACATTTGGACTAGCCCGGTCTTAGGTTATATACTATTAATATTACATTCAGGAAGGTGAAATTATATGAAACAAGGCACAACAATTATCACTCTCGATAATGGCTACCATTTATGGACAAACACTCAAGGTCACGGCGACATCCAATTGCTTTGCCTACACGGCGGACCTGGTGGAAATCACGAATACTACGAAAACTTCGGTGAAAAACTCGCTGACCTTGGCGTTCAAGTATCAATGTATGATCAACTAGGATCATGGTACTCAGACCAACCCGACTACAGCGACCAAGCCATCGCTGACAAATATCTTACTTATGAATACTTCGTTGATGAAGTTGAAGAAGTTAGACAAAAATTAGGACTTGATAACTTCTACCTCATTGGACAATCATGGGGCGGAGCATTGGTTCAAATGTACGCTGCTAAATATGGCCAACATTTAAAGGGGGCCATCATCTCAAGTATGGTCGATGAAATTGGTGACTATGTAGAAAGCATTAACCAATGTCGTTTGGACACACTTGGTCCTGACAAAGTTAAGTACATGGAAAAAATCGAAGCTGAAAACAATCTTTCTGATGCTACATATCAAAGTTATGTCGATGTCTTAAATGCAGAATACATCGACCGCAAACAACCAACATCGATCAGACACTTGATCGACACAACCGCTACTGGTGTCTACGGTGTTTTCCAAGGTGACAATGAATTTGTTATTACTGGTAAATTAAAAGACTGGCACTTCAGAAAACACCTTAAAGAAATCAAAGTCCCAACTTTGATCACATTCGGTGAACATGAAACCATGCCAATTCCCACAGCCAAAATCATGCAAAAGGAAATTCCTCATGCACGCTTAGTTACTACACCAAATGGTGGACACCATCATATGATCGACAATGCTCCCGTTTACTTCGATCACTTGGAGACATTCATCAAAGATGTTGAGAATGACAATTTTAATGACTAAATAAAAAGTTCAGAACGAAGTTAATTCTTCATTCTGAACTTTTTTTGTTTAAAAATCTTCAAATATCTTAATGCCTGATTGTTCCAAAGTCTTACCGGTCAAAAACTTCTTAACCTCTGCGGAAAACTTACTAGGAACAATATCTAACATCAGATCATTAGCCTGTATCTCACGTGAATTAGGCGAAGTATTCAAGACTATTAATATTTTTTTGTCTCCTTGCCAATAAGTATAACCAATACCATAATCGACTAAATAAAATGGTGAGAACTCGGCTTCATTGATCCACGAATGATCATGACGCCATTGATACCACTTCTGCACCTCAGCTTGAATCACTTTATCAGCATGGTTCCATGGGAAGTATGCACGATTCTCAGGATCTTTGCCACCAGTAAGACCAGCTTCATCTCCATAATAAACACAAGGAACTCCGGGCATCGTGAATAATAACCCAAAGGCTTGTTGTAGCCAATCATGATTACCATGTAACATTGTTAGGATTCGTTCCGTATCATGACTACCGATATTATTAAAATTATAATTAAAGACGGTTTTCGGATAATTTTCTTTCAGCGTCATTAATTCAAGCCACCACTCTGATGGTTTCAGGTCACCGGTCAACACTCGCATGATCAATTTGCGCAATGGATAATTCATCACTGCCTGCAACATTCCACCTTCAAGATAATGACGACGACGGCCGTAAGCTAATTTGTGAGAAGCGTCTTCCCAAACCTCGCCGATCAGGACTTTATTAGGATAACGATCCAGTGCTTGACGGATTCCCATGATGAACTCATCTGGTAGTTCATCTGCCACATCTAGTCGCCAACCATCAATGCCACGTGACGTCCAGTAATCAATGACCGAATCCTTACTGCCATAGATAAAATTTTGAAAGTCCAGATTATTCTTGTTGACAGTTGGTAGATCAGTCACACCCCACCAACTGTCATATTCCTTGGGATATTTTGTAAAGTTGAACCAAGGATAATATGGGCTGTCTGTTGACTGTTCGGCACCAATCGTATTGTAATAACCACTCTGATTAAAATAACGCGAGTTGACTCCCACATGATTGAAAACACCGTCCAAAATCAAATACATTCCGGCCTCGTGTATCGCTGAAACCAAATGATCAAAGTCAGCTAACGTTCCTAACACAGGATCAATTTTTAAATAGTCCCCTGTGTCATAACGATGATTGCTCATGGCTTCAAAAATTGGACTCAGATAAATTACCGTTACACCAAGTTGTTTCAAATACGGAAGTTTTGCTTCGATACCACGGAGATTACCACCGTAGAAGTCCCAACGAATAATCTCTTGTTTTTTATTGCGGATATACATTGGTAAGTCCGCTTTCTGTCCATAAATAAAGCTATTAGGTTTCGGATTATTAACATGTCCATCTGGATTACCATTGTTAAAACGATCAACAAATATCTGGTATGCCAGTCCATGTCGGTACCAATCCGGAATTGGCTCCACATGATCAACAACGGTTAACTGATACATCTGAACATCAGAACGGCTATTATAAATAACACCTTCACCGCCGAAACCACCATCCAAACAACCATAGAAACACTGTTCTCCAGTCGTGATCACTTCAAAATAATAAAAATACAAGCTAGCATTATTGGGAATAAATTCAGCACAATAATACGGTGCATGCATATTCATTATTTCCTGATGTTCTGTATCCCAATGTCCATCTTGAGCAACATGCAAAATAACTTTTTGAATCTCATCGCTTGAATGAGCCTTGATCTTAAAATGTACAGCTGACAGTTTTTGAATAGCGCCAAACGGAGACTTGTCAGTTAACTGAAAAGAGTCATATTCAATAACTACGCTCATTAAAATTTCTCCTATATCTACTTCAATATACGATCATATGGAACTTGCCAAATATCCTCGCCATATCTTGCCACAGCGTAATCAGCTGAGAATGTTCCTGAAGCCGCAATGTTTGCTAACGACTTTTGTTCCCAAACCTTTTGGTCAGTGAAGTCTTGACTGATCTGTTTTTGTTGCTGAACATATCCCGCATAATCAGCTAAGACAAAGTATTCATCGTTGTAACGGATCAATGAATCGTAGATTTCCTGTCCTTCAGTTGAGACGCCAGGAATAGTACCATCAACCAATGTTGACAATATTCGTTGTAATTCAGGATTCTTATCCGAAAATTCACTGGCATGATAATCACCACGGTGATAGTAACCATAGACATCATCGGCTGTTAAACCAAAAGTATACTCATTTTCAGCTCCAGCAGCTTGAACGATATCAATATTAGCTCCATCCATAGTTGCTAAAGACAAGGCGCCATTAGTCATCAACTTCATATTGCTGGTACCTGAAGCTTCCTTAGAAGCCGTGGAAATTTGTTCACTGATATCTGCCGAAGGAATGATCAATTCACCTAATGACACTCCATAATTAGGAATGAAGACGACTTTGAGCTTGTCACCAACTGCCTTGTCATTATTGACTAGATCGGCTACAGCATTGATCAACTTGATAACGGATTTCGCATAATGATAACTTGGGGCAGCCTTAGCACCGAAGATATGCACTCGTGGGACAACTTTTTTTTGTGGGTGATCCTTAATATCTAAGTACTCACGAATGATTTCAAACACATGTAACAACTGTCGTTTATATGCATGAAGTCGTTTGATCTGAACGTCATAGATTGCATTAGTTTTGATCGTAATGCCAAGTTCTTCTTTGACATATTTTGCCAAATTCTTCTTATTTTCAATTTTGACATCTTCAAGATTTTGTAAGAAATCATCATCATCTTTGAAAGCTGACAAGGTCTGAATTTCTTTGGGATTATAGCGCCAAGATTTACCGATCTTGGAGTCAATTAGATTAGACAAAGGTTCATTCGCCAACTGTAACCAACGACGATCAGCAATTCCGTTAGTCTTGTTATTGAAACGTTCAGGATAGATTCGATACAAGTCCTTCAAAACATCCTTTTTCAACAATTCAGTATGTAACGGTGCTACACCATTGACACTGTGACTACCGATCACGGCTAGATAAGCCATTCTGACAGAGCCATTGCCCAATGGAGCAGTGTTATCGACTGTATTCTCACCAAAAATCGGCAACTTCTGCTTACGATAACGACGATCTATTTCTTCAACAATTTGATAAATCCTTGGAAGCATACCTCTGAACATATCAATTGGCCAAGTCTCCAAGGCCTCTTGCATGATCGTATGGTTAGTGTAACTCATTGTCGCAACAGTAATCTGCCAGGCTTTATCCCATGGACAGTCGTATTCATCTAGCAAAATACGCATCAACTCCGGAATCACCAATGTCGGATGGGTATCGTTAATATGAATCGAAACCTTACGAGCAAAGTCCTTCAAAGTTATGTGATCCAAAAAATAATGTCGAACAATACTTTGAACACCTGCTGACGAAAAGAAATATTCTTGACGAAGTCTTAGTGAACGACCAGCAACATTCGAATCATCTGGATACAAGACTTCAGTTATTTGATCGATACGGTCACGTTGTGCTTGTGAATAAAAAGTCTGATCAGCACTTGGTGGTAGTTCGGCTGACCACAGTCTCATCGTATTTGTAACGTCGTTATGATAACCAACTATTCCAACATCATATGGTACGGCTAGGACATCATCTGTCTGGTCATAGACTGGTCGTAAATGTCCGTCCGCTTGTTTTTGAAGCCAAACATGACCGCCAAATCTTACTAAACAAGCACGGTTTTCACGCCTGATTTCCCAAACATTACCGTTTCTCAACCAATCATCTGGTAATTCAACTTGATATCCATTCATGAAAACTTGTTTAAATAGACCATAACGATAACGAATACCGTTACCATTACCGGCCATTCCCAAGCTAGCCATAGAATCCAAATAACAAGCTGCTAGACGTCCTAATCCACCATTACCTAAACCTGGATCTGGCTCACTTCGACAGATTTTTTCGAAATCCAATCCTAGCTTATTTAGACCTGATCTAACAGTATCTAAAATATCCAAATTAAGCAGATTAGATTTCATTAAACGCCCAGGTAAAAATTCAATTGAAAAATAATAAACTTGTTTTGCATCTTTTTGGCGATAATTTTTCGAAGTATTTTTCCAATTACTACTGTCATAGCGTTTTAGTAAATTTCCCAAAGCCATTAGTTGTTCCAATGGTGAAGAGTCCTTAACGTCGATGGCGTACGTGGCTTTGACTTCATTAACGAAGTCTTTAGTAAATTTTGTTTCATCTAATTTCATATTTATAACTCCCATCAATCGTTAGGATAATTAATCAGACAGTTCTTGATACAATTGGCGGTATTTTCGTGCCGATTTTTGCCAGCCAAAGTCTTGTTTCATACCCTGGAACCTTATCTTTTGCCAAGTCTTGGGATCATCATGATAAATGTCATACGCCTTATTCATCATCTTGCCCAAAACGCTGGCACGATAATCATCGAAACCAAACCCAGTACCTTCGTCAGTGAAATGATTATATGGCTTAACCGTATCACGTAAACCGCCAACCGAATGAACTAACGGGATACTTCCATAACGCATAGCCATCATTTGTGATAATCCACAAGGTTCGAACGCTGATGGCATTACGAAAACATCACTGCCGGCGTAGATCTGTTGTGCTAGTTTGACATCAAATTCAATTGCGGCTACAAATTTATCAGGGAAAGCATCTTGATAGCCTCTGAATCCATTCTCAAGGTCTGGATCACCTGTACCCAAAACAATAACTTGAGCATCATGATTATGTAAGAAATCATTTAATGCCGCTAGTAACAGATCCATACCTTTTTGTCTGGTCAATCTTGATACTACCGCAAAAATTGGTACATCGACTTGTGGAAGTCCTAGAGATTTTTGTAGAGCGTGTTTGTCTTTTGTTTTATTAGTCATATCGTCAACTTGGTAGTGTGAGTAAATATTAGGATCAGTGGCTGGATCATAAACTTGGGTATCAATTCCGTTGACTATTCCTTGGAGCTTATACGAATTATCTTGGAGGATACCATCTAAGTTTTCACCAAATTCTGGCGTCTGAATCTCTTGGGCGTAACTTGGAGATACTGTCGTTACAGCATCTGCGTAATAAATTCCACCCTTCATGAAATTGACATTACCATAATATTCAACAGAGCCCTCATCGAAGGTTTCTGTTCCAATGCCAAACAAACTCTCTAAAACAACTGGATCATAGATACCCTGGAATTGAATATTATGAATCGTTAGAACTGTCTTGATATGACGATACGAATCGATCCAGTTGTACTTATCTTTCAACAGCACCGGAATAAACGCCGTGTGCCAATCATTACAATGAATCACGTTAGGAATATAGTTGACCTTTTCCAGCATTTCACAGATGGCTAATTGATAGAAGGCAAAACGCTCACCGTCATCCCAATAACCGTAGATACCGTCGCGGCCAAAATATTCTTCGTTGTCGATCAAATAATATTGTATGCCATCAAGTTTCAAAGTTTTTATTCCGCAATACTTGGATTGATTGCCAACTTGAACTTGGAAATACATCAACTCTTTAATCTCTGAACGATATTTATCTGGAAAAAGTTTTTTATAATATGGAATTACCACCCGCAACTCAACGCCATCTTGAATCAATGCCTTTGGCAATGCCAAGCTGACATCCCCTAGGCCACCGGTCTTATAAAATGGTGCTGCTTCTGCGGCCGCAAATAAAACTTTACTCATTAGTGACCTCCGTCTGTCTGAATATTCTCTTACCTTTGCCGATTACCAGTGGTTCATCTGGTGTTCCTTTTAATTCAAGGTTCGGACCGATCACAACATTCTTGTCTATCACAGCATTTTCAATAGTTGTGCCGACACCGATTCTGGTTCCCTGCATGATAACCGAATCTTGAATCAAACTATCACGATTAATGAAGACATTTCTGAAGATAACCGAGTTATCAATTTTCCCTTCGATATAACCACCAGTTCCGCATAAACTACCTTTAACTTGCGAACTCTTAGCGAAGAAAGTCGGAATTTCATTTTTGACCTTAGTATAGATCTGACGCTGACTATAAAACAGCGCTCTGAAATTATCTTCCTTAAGAATCGACATACTAGCCTTGTAGTAACTAGGAATATCGTGAATATTGGCATAGAAACCGGTGTATTCAAAAGCATTAGCGTTGTGTTGAATAACGGCTCGTTTCATCAAGCGTTCCAGACTGATCAAATCGCCACGTTGATTGGCTTCATTCAAAATATCAACTAGATCGACGGTACTCATCAAGTAAATATTCAAGTCTTTGGCTAATTTACCTTCACTAGATGGAAACGTCTTAGAAGCCTGAACAACTGAAGTTGCCATGCCATTCTCAGTCAACTGCAAAACAGTGTTTGTGGGTTTGACCTCACTCGCATCGACACTCTTGTAGACGGTCGTAACACGATTATCACGTTCTTTGTGATAGCGCAGCAATGCCTTCAGATCAATGTTACAAATATTTCTAGTCCCCATAACAACAGTATATTCACTGTTACTACGTTTGAGAAATAAAATGGCATTATCGTAATAATGATGTAGCAAAGTATCTTTCTTCTCAGGTGCTATCAATGACAAATCATTGTATGGGAAGTTGAATAATCCGCCGCGGATCGTGTCCAAATTCCAATCATTACCACTACGGATGTGATCAGAAACAGAGCGTCCTGAACGTGGCGAGGCGATCATGACATTTTGGATACCTGCGTTAGCAATGCTAGATAGTGGGAAGTCCAACAAACGATACCGACCACCAAATGGCAATGTTCCCACTGGACGAGCAATTGTTAAAGGTTCTAGTTTTTCCCATGGTTCAACTAAGTTGATAACGGCACTTACACTGTTATGTTTCATGATTTCTTAACCCCCAGAACTTAGCCATAACCTACCACGGCGATATCTTTTTCAGTACCCTTAACTTCCGCTCCATCACCAATAACCGCTTCTTCACCGACCAATGCGTGATCAATGACAACATTCTTACCGATCGTCGCTCCGGGCATGATCATACTGTCCACAATGCGACTACCGGTCCCGACCGATACACGTTGTGAAAGAATCGAATGATCGACCTCACCAGCAACATAGCAGCTGTCAACGATCATTGAATTATTTACATTACTTGTACTAGTTAAGAACATTGGTGGTAAAACCTGGGCTTTCGAATTTATCCGCCAATTGTGGTCCCCAATATTTAGACTGTTGTGTGGTGAAAGGAATTCCATATTGGCTTGCCACAAACTGTGGATCGTACCAACATCACGCCAATAGCCATCAAAGGCATAAGCATAAGTTGACTCATTATTGGCAAGATACATTGGAATAACATTCTTACCGAAGTCTTCCAGCGAATTATTAGTTGTAAAACTCGTTGTTAAGTAGTTTCTCAAAGTTGCCCAATTAAAAATATAAATTCCCATTGAAGCTTTATCACTCTTTGGGTGTTCAGGTTTCTCTTCGAATTCAATAATACGATCAGTTTCATCCGTATTCATCATACCGAATCGCTTGGCCTCTTCCATTGATACCGGAATAACTCCAACTGTTAATGATGCTTTCTTAGCCTTGTGATATTCCAACATGGCACCATAATCCATCTTATAAATATGATCCCCAGATAGAACTAATAAGTACTCAGGATTTTGCTGATCAATATATTCAATATTTTGATAAATAGCATGTGCAGTTCCTTCGAAGAACTTCTCACCTTCACTAGATGAAAAAGGTTGTAACACCGTTACACCACCGTTTTGATCATCTAGCCCCCAGCTCGAACCATTACCGATATGAGCATTGAGTTCCAGTGGCTGATACTGGGTAACAACACCAACAGTATCAATTCCTGAATTGGCACAATTACTCAAAGTAAAATCAATAATGCGGTAACGACCTCCAAACGGAATTGCCGGTTTGGCAGTGGACTTAGTCAACTTACCCAAACGTGTACCTTGCCCACCGGCTAAAATAATTGCTAACATTTCATTTTTTTCTGTCATAGTGACTCACCCCTACTTCAATTTGGTTGGTCGAATCAATAACGCTCCCATTGCTGGTAGTGTTGTAGTAAAACTTGCAGGTTGTCCATTGAATGGTGTCTTGTCAGCCGTAAATTTGATTTCTGGCTTCGTCCAAGTGCCACCATAGTTGACATCTTCAGTGTTAATTAATAATTCATATTCACCTGCATAGGGAACACCGATACGATATTCTTTGCGTTCAACTGGTACAAAATTAAAAGCCGCAACTACAAATTGATGCTTACGCTTGCCTTGACGAATGAATCCCATCGTCGAATTCTGTGCATCATCTGTATTAGAATAGATCAATCCTGCTGGTTCATAGTCCTGTTCCCATAAGGGACGATTGTCACGATAAATACTATTAAGTGATTGCATAAATTCCTGCATCTTGTGATTCAGAGGATCTTTGAGATCCACCCACTCTAGCTGGCTCCAATCACGCCACTCGAGAAATTGCCCCCATTCAGATCCCATGAAGGTCAACTTCTTACCTGGAAATACCAATAGATATGTCATCAATGTTCGCAAATTAGCGAATTGATTGTATCGATCACCTGGCATCTTATGCATCAGTGATTTTTTACCGTGAACAACTTCATCGTGTGAAAATGGCATAATAAATTTTTCGTTGTACATATAAACAAACGCAAATGTTAATAGATCAAAGTGATCACGTCGATATAGTGGATCCATCTCAAAGAACTTCAATGTGTCATGCATCCAACCAAGATTCCATTTGAAATCAAAACCTAACCCACCATTGGCTACTGTATCTGTGACACCTGAATAGGCCGACGACTCTTCGGCGATCATCAAAACATCAGGATGCTCCTGATGAACAACGTTATTCAAACGTTGTAAGAACTCAATTCCTTCAAGGTTACGATTATCACCTTTTTGATTAGTCAGACCTTCTTTGCCAACATCGTAATCAAGATAGAGCATATTAGATACTGAATCCACTCTTAAACCGTCCAAATGACATTGTTCTAACCAATAAAGCGCACTCGAGATCAAAAAGCTCTGAACTTGAGCTTTGCCAAGGTCAAAGTTCCAAGCACCCCAGCCACGATTATTGGCACGATTTTCATCCTGATATTCATACGTGGGCGTGCCATCATATTGATATAGTGCATCGTAATTTCGAATAAAGTGCCCTGGGACCCAATCGACGAAAACACCAATGTTAGCTTGATGAAGCTTATCAACTAAATCTAAGAATCCATCGACTCCACCAAAACGACTAGTTATCGCGAAGTAGCCTAATTGTTGATACCCCCATGAAGCATCTAATAAATGCTCCATTACTGGCATCAATTCAACATGCGTGTAATCCATTTTTTTGAGATATGGGATCAGTTCATCAGCGATTTCTTCATAACTGTAGTAACTATCATCTTCATGTCTACGCCATGAGCCCAAATGTAATTCATAGATATTCATTGGACGTTTCTTGGCATCACTGCGCTTTCGTCGAGCTAACCACAGGCTATCATGCCATTTTTTATCGACAGGTTTGACTACTACCGCTGCATCCCCAGGCTTTTTTTCAAATTCTTTAGCATAAGGATCGATTTTTAGATGGCGTTCGCCATCTGGTCCAGTAATTGCCAACTTGTACAATGAACCAGGATCAACTCCGTTGAATTCACCGTGCCAAATTCCAGTTGTACCAACCTTGGTCAATTCAGAATCTTGCCATTGGTTGAAATCACCAACTACCGCAACTGATTTGGAGTGTGGAGCCCAAACAGTAAATGTAGTTATACCATCATTTAAAACATGACAACCTAGAAATTCATAACTCCTAAAAGACTTACCAGTATTGAATAAATAACCACTTTCGGCTAATACATGTTCCAATACCAAATCGATCACTTCCTTTGCTTAAAATGTGAAAAAATGAACTATTATTCATTTTATACTTTCATTATAAGTTAGTTTACAATTATTGTATTGCTTTTCATGAAATTAATTATATTATTTACAAACCATACATATACGTTGTGTATCCTTGATATAACAGCTGTTTACGGTGCTATTATATGTCGGTAACGGTTATTTGTAAAAGAATATATAACCCATATTTTATTTCTGAAAATTGATTTTTTGGAGAAGTGAAAAAATCACAATATATAAAATACAAGTTTTTTTATCTGACTATACCAATTGTATTTTTGGGTAAAAAAATAGAACTCCGAAGAGTTCTATAAACATAATTATTAATTTGTAACGCTCTCGACTGCCGTCCAAGTAAAGATCGACTTGTACTGGCCTGAACTGTTATTAAGTACATTGAACTTCAGCCTCATATTATTTTTAAGTTCACTGTCAAAATTTTTATATGCTGGACTATCCACGGTTGGTGGATCAACGTAACCGACCGTGACTGGATCTGAATCATCACTAATGAGTGTACCGTTCCAATATAAGTCCGCAGCTAACGTTTTGTTGTTAGTTGTATTAACAAACTTATTAGTACTCAAATTCAATTGTATTTTACCCTCTGTGCCTGTTGAAGAAGGCATATGCCCGTCATATACCGTCAGTGAATCTCCACTTAAGGTTGGTGCCGCTGTGACATCACCGTTATTATCTCCAGATCCTGGATCATGAGATCCAAAATCGATTGTTGGGGCAGTTATCCTGAAGTCAGAACCTACTATAAAATAAAAATCAACCGAAGAGGAGACTTGGCCAGTTTGCCCCGAAACATACTGGTACTGGGCCTTATGTATTAAACTATCATTAGCAGATCCCCCACTGGATGTATTAAGCGTGCTTAAGTCAATTGTTTTTTCAGCGGGATAATTGTGAATAATCCCGGCATTAGTAAAGATATTTGTTTTGGTTCCATCAATAACAAAGTTGAAAGTTCCTACTCCGTTACTATTTAATAAAACACTTACATCCAAGTTATTATTTCTAGCAACATATGGGTTATCAGCTGAAGTATCCGCACTAGGACTAACAATCTCCAAAGATTGTTCAAGTGGAATGACAATAACTGTATTAGTATCGCTAGAAGAGCCGCTAACCGTAGAATTTAGATATATTCTATGTGGACCGGAAGGATATGTATCTATGAATGAGCCCTGAATGGTAGCGGTAAATTTATGAACCTGTCCTAAGGATCCCGTAAACGATTGAACATAGTGCCAATTAAGTGAACCATTCTTTGAAGCATCAAATTGACAATATAAATTGAAAGTTGTCGTGGTATTGCTGTACCAAGTTCCGCTTATTTGATAGTTACTACCAATTGGGACTGTTGGTGCACTCGCAGTATTATTTGCGGGATTATCAAGAGTCATAGTAATCCCGCTAGGACCGGTTGTAATAGGCTCTGACGCTAGTGTCAGAGCACGTGTTGCCATCAAAGCACTAGCTCGACTGAATCCAGAATACACTGTTTTACTAGCAGCGATATTCACTACACTTCCACCCACATCAGACCAGTTACCATCAGAATCTTTAATCCAAAAATACAGAGTATGATTTCCAGATTGACCAGCTAAGTTTATTTTTTCATCCAATGAATGAACTACTAAGTTCTGACCTTCTGTTTCACTTTGTGTATAACTAGAAACTTTTGAAGCTTTCGATGAATCGTTTTGATCCAAACTATAATATAAATCAACGTTTTGACTATCATAATCATACCAATTACCAGTAACTTCATAACTAGTTCCAGTACTTACCGGACTAGCCTCTGTTCCGGCATTGATCAAATTCAAAACTGGTTTGTTTGAAATATCAACGTTTCCTGAATTGATTTCGTTAGCTGAATCAATTGATGTAAGACTCTTTACAGCTAAATTATTATTGCTCATATCACGAACAATCAAATTATCATTCTCAGACTCTTTCATCTCTACATTAAATGAACCAGCATATTTATCATTCATTTTATTTTTCAAATTAACGATCACGTAATGACTGTCCTTATTGGTAATAACATTAGAATCACCTAACTCAATCTTCAAATAATCTATATCCAAATTATCATAATCAGGTGAATACAAGATCAATTGACTGCCGCTATTGGTTAATTGAAAGTCAACAGTTGTATTGTAGTCATCGTTATCAGTTATTACATTATTTATCTTAGCGGTTACAGAATCAGCATTAGTAGCCGCAATGATACCGATAGTATTAACTATTGCTACTAACAAGCTCAGTGCAATTACCAAAAAGGGTAAAATTATCCTCTTTTTATTTTTCATTTCTATTCCCTCATTTTTTAATAAGACACATATAGCATAATGTATATAATCATCTACATTATATCAGGGTATAAGTGTGCTAATAGTTGACGATGAGGAAAATATGAATTCTTTTATCAAAAAAGTATTCAAAACAAAAAAAGGGCCCTCATTGAGGACTCTTAAATTATTTCTATATGACTAAGTTGTAATTATTTTGCAGCTTCTGCAGCAGCATATACAGCATTTCTCTTCTTCATTTGACGTGCGTACCAGATAAAGATCAATAGGTATGCAGCTAATGCAAGAGCAGCGTAAAGTACAAATGTGATTTGTCCTTTAGATGCGTTACCAACAAGGTAAGCCAAGAATTTTTCAATAGGACCTTCCATTGTTGAGTGAGAAATCATTGTTCCTGATGCAAGACCCTTAGGGAATGCACCAAGCTTCTTAGCTGTTTCAGTAACCATAGGAGCAGCTAATGTACCGGCCCATAGGAAGACAGGTAATTCCAAAGCACCGATAACGATCATACGAACAATCTTACCACGTGTAACAACTAGTAAGGCTGGTGTAACACCCATGGCGATGATACCACCAAGAGGTAAAATCTTGTTTCCAGGTAATACTAAAGCTTCTAGTAACATGATAGGTGCAAGAACGTTAGCGGCAGCCCAGATTTCAGCACGTCCGGCGATAAATGGCCAGTCAAGTCCAACGTTCATTGTTCTACCTTTAAGTCTTCTGTTGGCAAAGTCTGTAATACCTTGTGATAATGGTTCAACAGCAGCGATAAACCATGAACCGATAAGTGAGAATAATTCCAAACAGAAAGCAGCAGTAAATGAAAGTGTAAAGATTTCTTTAACACCTTGGTGCGAAAGTAAACCGATAAAGATACCTAGATAAACACCAATGGCGAATTTGCTTCCCCAGAAACCGATCTTTTTATTCAAATCAGCAGCATCGAAATCAAATTTGTCTAACCATGGGAAGATAACATCAAAGATCTTATCAAACACCATGATAAGAGGGTTCATCATGTAGTTCATATGTGTTGTTGTCATAGGGTTTGAAGCTGGAGCATGAAGTAGATCGTTAAAAGTAGGTTTCATCAAGTCTGAGTTGATAATCTTCAAAACACCAATGAAAATAACAAGAATTGTAGCGATTAGTAAGTTTGCACCAAAGAACATTGCAAGCAAACCAACGAAAGCTAGATGCCAGATATCGAAAATATCAACATCCAATGTATTAGTCTTGTTCAACACGATCATGATAACGTTGACGATAACCATGATAAGTAAGAAGAACAATGTATATGGAGAACCCCATGTAATAGTAGCCAATGGAGCCCAACCTAAGTCAGTAACTGATAATTGAATACCAGTTGATTTAACGAAGGCATTCAATGCGTCTTGGAAGGCTGTTGTCAACAATCCAATAACGGCACTGATAGCTGTAAGAGCGATGGCTAATTTAATACCACCCTCCAAAGCCTTAGAAAACTTAACTCTAAATACCAACGCGATAATTGTTAAAACAATTAACATCATAGGTGCAGCACCTAAGTCAATTAATGGTTTGAACACCGCATTGGCGAAACTAATTATTCCTGACATATCTGTTTCCCCCTAGAATTTTATGTCGGTAGATCTAACGCCAATGAAACTATAAAACTCGATCAAACGCCTGGAGCTAATGTCTAGCCCTTGCCGCTTTCCTTAATAACCTTTTCAACGGCATCATATACAGGTGCAGCCATAGCAGGCATTCTGTATAAGATAGGACCAGCATCAACAACAGGAACATCTGATGTGAATCCCAAATCTGTAGCAGCGATTGGTGTGAATAGGTCGTAGTTCTTCATCATATCTTCTGTGATGTCTTTAACCATAACGGCATCAGCTTGGACATCATAACCACGGTTACCCATTTCTGTTTCCAATGCATCTTTGATTTGGTGACTTGAGTTAACTCCAGCACCACAAGCAGCTAAAATTTTGAACATAATAAACACTCTCCTTTTGGTTAATCATTATCTTTTGCATATTGCATAAACTTACGATTCAAGAATGAATAAATATCCTTAGGATCGCTAGCCTTAAAGAATGAAACGAGCTCGTTCTCGGAAGTACGAGCCATGAAGTCCATGATTTGAGCGAGGATGTTTGATTGTCCCTCAGGATCATCATTCAAAATCATGAACAAAAACCTAACATCGAATTCTTTCGATGGATCAATCATATTGTGGAAAGAAATCGAATTAGTTAATTTGATTGGGACGATCATTCGTGTTTTGACGAACTCGCTCTCCGTATGTGGAATTGCGATGTTTGGTATCTTTGGTGATACAACTGACATATCGATCCCGGTTGGATAGTTTTTCTCACGTTCCAACAAATTATTAATGAAATCCTCCGTTACTAGATCCTTTTTATATAATGACTCTGCTACTTCACGAAAAACCTCTTCTTGGTTGGAAGCATTCGAGATGAATACCTCGTTTTCGTTAAATAGTGGATCAGTAGCCAAATTGCTCATTAATGCCACCACCTGCCTATTGGTTGTTTGTTTTTGTTTACAAGGCAATAGTAAACGCTATCATAAAAATTGTCAACAATTATTGATAAACTTATGATTTTGCTTACTTTCCTCCTATATTAGCAACTTAATCAAAATGAAAAGGCTTTAAAATTTCAAACAAAAAGCATTGACAATAAACATTATAGATGCTAAATTGTGTTTGTAACGAACAATAGTAAACAAAAAGAGGTGGTCTTTTGTTAAAAAAGGAACGCTTTCTAAAGATAATATCCGAATTGGATAAGAATGACATCGTTACTGTTAATGACTTAACTTCCTTACTAGATGTATCCGATATGACGATACGTCGAGATCTTGAGGAATTATCGGAATCCGGTAAATTGATCCGAATTCACGGTGGTGCTCAAAAAGTTAATGTTTCTCCATTAGAGGAAGCTTCACATGCTGAGAAGCGTGAAGTTCATATAAAGGAAAAACAGGAAATTGCCAAGTTAGCAGCCAATGAAATTCGCAACTTCGATACTGTCTTTGTCGGCCCTGGTACAACATCGGAATTAATTGCTCCCTATATTAAGGGTGTTAATTCTTTGCGAATTGTCACTATCAGTATTCCTGTCTTTGAAAGTTTTAGAAACGCTGACGTTCAATGTGAATTGATTTTAGCCGGCGGAATTTACAGAAGCAGATCAGGAACATTAATAGGTGCTTTAGCAAGTAATGCTGTTAGTGGACTGAAGTTCGATAAGGCTTTTGTAGGTGTCAACGGGATCCAGAATTCACAGATCATGACCGCTAACACTGAAGAAGGTCGTATCCAAAGCGTTGCTTTAAACAATTCTCAGACAAAATATATCGTAGCTGACAAGTATAAGTTGAATAGAAATGATTTTTATACTTTCTACAGCTTAGACGATGTTGATTATCTGATTACCAACAAGGACACATCTTATGAAACTTTAGATTACTATCAACAATATGTAAGAGTTATCAATGATAATAGGAGGAATTAATTTATGAAAATTGCACTAGCTTCAGATAAAGCAGGTTTTGAATTGAAGGAACATATCAAGAGTTACTTACAAGGCGAAGGCAAGGGTTATGAAGTTATTGACCTAAGCGAAAAGCCAGCTGCTGATTTCGTTGATTCATCAGTTGAACTTGCACACTACATTCTTGATGGAAAAGCTGATCGTGGTGTTATGTTCGATCAATATGGAACAGGCTCAGCTATGGCAAGTAACAAGATTCATGGCATGGTAACAGCTAACGTTGTTGAAGAGAACACAGCTCATATGACAACACAACACAATGGTGCAAAGGCTATCGCAATGGGTGCCGGAATCGTTGGACCTACAAAAGCTGAAGGAATCGTTGATTCATACTTAGGTGTAAATTACGCAGGTGGACGTCACCAAATCCGTCTAGATATGCTTGAAAAATTAATCTAATTAAAAAATTCAATTTGATAACAGGAGGAATATTTTATGATTATTGCACTAGGAAACGACCATATTGTTACAGATGTTAAAATGCAAATCTCAGATATGTTAAAGGCTATGGGTAACGAAGTTATCGATGTCGGAACATATGATAATACAAGAACTCACTATCCAATATACGGACTACGTGTTGCTAACTTGGTTCGTGATGGCAAGGCTGATTATGGTGTTGTTCTATGTGGTACCGGTGTTGGTATCTCAACTGCCGCTGATAAAAACAAAGGTGTACGTGCAGCTCTAGTTAATGATACAACTACTGCTAAGTATGCTAAGGAACATCTAAATGCTAATGTTATTAGTTTTGGTGGTGCTGTTGTTGGTGAACATTTGGCTGAAGATATCGTTAAAACATATCTTGCTGCTGATTACAAAGGTGAGGATGACGACCTTGTTGCTAAGATCGATGCTCTTGAACCAGACAATCCAGAACAACATGACAATCCTCACTTCTTCGATCACGAAATGAAGTTATGGAATGAAGGATACTACCACGACTAGAGAGTAAAGCGTGGAAAAAGGAGCTTTATATGAGTAATTCAGTTCTTACAATTACAATGAACCCTTCTGTTGATATCTCTTACCCATTAGATCATTTGAAGATCGACACGGTCAATCGTGTTAAAGAAGTTTCAAAGACTGCTGGTGGTAAGGGTCTAAACGTTACTAGAGTTCTCAAACAATTAGATGTTCCCGTAACAGCATCTGGTATTATTGGCGGAACGATCGGTCAATATATCTTGAATCAGCTCGACGAAAACAAAGTCGATCATGCATTTATGAAAATTAATCAAGAATCTCGTAACTGTATCGCCATTTTGCATGACGATGGAGATCAAACTGAAATTCTTGAATCGGGTCCTAGCCTTTCTGAATCTGACGAAGAAAGCTTCTTGGAACATTTTGAAGACCAAGTAAGTGGATTCTCATTAGTTACAATTTCAGGAAGTCTACCTCAAGGTTTGTCAACTGCCCTCTACTCTAAGATGGTTAAAGTTGCGGCAAAGCATAACGTACCCGTGATTCTAGACAGTTCTAACGAAGCTTTGAGATTAGCGCTCGAAGCAGATGTTAAACCATTTATGATCAAACCTAATCAAGACGAAATAGCTCAACTTATAGGCAAAGAAGTTGTCGACTTAGACGACTTGAAGGAAAAATTAGCAACCGAAGAAATATTCCAAGATATTCCTTGGATCGTAGTATCACTTGGCTCAAAGGGTTGTTTCGTAAAACACATCGATAAATTCTTTAAAGTAAACATACCTAAGATCCACGCCGTCAACCCTGTCGGCTCAGGTGATTCTACTGTTGCTGGTCTTGCCGCTGGTATCGTAAATCAAGAAAGTCCAGAAGACGTTATGAAACGCGCAATGACTGTTGGAATCTTGAATACCCTTCAAGAAAAGACTGGATATATTGACATTAATCAATATAAAGATTATTTTGAAAAGGTAAACGTAGTTAACTACTAATTTGTTTAAAAAAATCGGAGGAATTAAATACATGACACCAAAGAAATATGCAGCACTCGAGAAAATGTCTAACAAAGACGGAGTTATCGCCGCACTTGCTATTGATCAACGTGGCTCACTAAAGAAAATGCTAGCCGCAGCTTCAGGCAAGCCAGCCAACGAACATGATATCGTTGAATTCAAGAAAGTTATTTCTAGTGAATTAACACCTTATGCTTCATCAATCCTACTTGACCCAGAATATGGTCTTCCAGCAGCTAAGGTTCGTGCTGATGGTTCAGGTCTTCTAGTTTCATACGAAAAGACAGGATATGACACAACAGCCGCTGGTAGAATGCCAGACTTGATCCCAGAATGGTCTGTACGTCGTCTCAAGGCAGCCGGAGCTGACTCAATCAAGTTCTTGATCTACTTCGATCCAGATGAAGATAAGACAATCGTTGATCACAAAGAAGCCTTTGTTGAAAGAATCGGTTCAGAATGTGCCGCAGAAGACATTCCTCTATTCGTTGAACTAGTTACATACGATGACTCGATCAGTGACGTTGCTGAATATGCTAAGATAAAGCCTCATAAAGTTATTGAAACAATGAAAGAATTCTCAAAACCTGAATACAAGATCGATGTTTTGAAGGTTGAAGTTCCTATTAACCTTGACTACGTTGAAGGATTCAATGGTGATAACAAAGCCGTTTATACTAAAGAAGAAGCTGTTAAGTACTTCAAGGAACAATCAGATGCTACTGACAAGCCTTATATCTTCTTGAGTGCCGGTGTTACTGCTGAAGCATTCAGAACAGAACTTAAGATGGCTAAAGAAGCCGGTGCTAAGTTCAATGGTGTTCTTTGTGGACGTGCTACATGGAGAAACGGTGTAGAACCATTTGCTAAAGATGGTGAAGAAGCCGGTAAGAAGTGGATGAACACTGAAGGTAAGAAGAATATTGATGAATTGAACGAAGTATTAGCTGAAACAGCTACTTCATGGAAAGACAAAGTTTCAAAAGACTAATTTAAATTTAAATCCGATGTTTTGACAATTTGACGATCTCAGATGAGGTCGTCTTTTTTTGTGTTTTCTTAGATATAATTGACCCATATTATTAAAATAGTTTTTGTATAAAATGAATTATTATGATGTATACATAATGTTAAACTTATACCAATATATAAGTAAGGAGAGGATTTATGCGGCTTAAAAAGTTTATCCTAACAATGTTCGCCCTCCTATTAGCTCTCGCCTGTTTTCAATCTTTTAGCAAGAATGTATTAGCTGAAGATACAGACACTGAACCAAATGCAGAAGACGTAGGATACTACCACAAACCTACTAAAGACGTTAGAAAGTTCTTTGGAATCTGGCTATCAACCGGATTCGCATTACAACCAAAAGAAAACAGCTATGTTGTTGTCGATAATACAACTACACTGCGGACTGATTCCGCCCGTTCGGCAGTTTATGCTGTTGCTTCATTTACTAGAAAAGCTAGATACCAATGGTATCAATACAAAGTTGGCGATAAAGAATGGACCAAGGTCAGTAAAGCAAACGGTGGTACCCAAGAAAATCTAGTTATCACTGGTAAAACAGCCGATGAAACTACCTACTACCAATTACAAGTTCAATGGCAAGGATTGATCTGGAACTACTTTGCCAAGAAAATTTATTCTCAAGTAGCAGCTGTCCATACTGTTCCTGAACCTACCGATGGTAAGGAAATGACCATCCGAACAGACGACGATTATATTTACAGTACCTCATTCGATATGGCTCAAACATCAACCTATGCTCACGCTGATGTTGTTCCCTCAAACTATACTGGTGAAGTAACTTGGAGTGTCGACGATACTTCCCTAGCTACTATTAATGAGGATACGGGACTATTAACAGCCGTAACCAAGCCTGAAGTACATGGTACTGTAACTGTTATCGGTACTCTCCATAATCCTGTCGGAGATGATATTCAAGCCACTAAAGAAGTTAAAATTGGGCAAGGTTTGGAAGATCAAACCGTTAAGGCTGGTGACAAAGCCACATTCTCTATCGAGGGTAACCTTGGCGAATTGGATAATGATGGTGACGATGGCGATGACGGTGATGAAGGTGGCGATACCAGTGATGGAGATAATGAGTACAGTGTCAAATGGTATCGAGATAATCCCGATGGTTCCAGAGTTCAGATCAACAAGGGTGATGAGACCAACGGTGCGCTCTCAGTAACGACTGATGCCACTACCATGGAAGATGACAACCAAAGTAAATATCAAGCGGTTATCAATGTTAAATTGGGAACACTGAATAAGAGTTACACCACTAACAAAGCCACTCTGACAGTTATTCCTGATGGCGCCCCAGATATCAAGATCAAAAATAGTCTCATCAACAGCGATTACCACGATGAACTAGATACCGATCTTCATTTATTTGGCGTCAACGCTGGTGATAAGATAACCGAAAGTGCCACGATCACTAATAATAGTGGCACCGGAGTTTTGACAAATGGGACATATCACCTACCGATTAGAGAAAGCTCTACCATAAATTCCGTCGTTGTGGATGATCAGGAATTATCTGATGATCACTATGAAATAGTTGATAATACTAAAAGCGAAACCAAAGAATTAGTGGTCAAAAATCTGGGTTTCAGTACTAAACAAAGCCATACCGTCGCAGTAACTTCCACAGTCGGAGCTATCGATGAAAAAGAAACTCAACGAACAACACCTTACGTACTCGGGCAAGTTTCTACTGCTGATGACTATCGTAGTGATGGTGATGAGGAAGCAATTACCTACTTAACTAACCAAATTCAAATGACAGTCAAGGATATAGATTTTGGTACCATAACTCCCTTTTCTGCCAATGAAATAATTTATCGACCTGATAATTTGAATGAACCTGAAAATGTCGTTGAAGTTGATGACCAGAGACGTAATTTGAATTCTGCCGAGGTTCGTGTGCAGCAAGCTAGTGATTTTACCAATGCTGCCGATGTGAAATTATTAGGTAGTCTTCAATACTACGAAGATGGCATTGGTTACGATATTTTGGGAAAGGATCAAGTAATCCAAACAACCAATGAGGGTAATTCTGTTCCTTCAATCGGTTGGGCCAAAGAAAATGGGATTTTATTACATATGAACGATAATAATTTAGTCGCCGGTAAATATAACACTGAGTTAAAATGGTCAATTGTTGAAAGTCTTTAGATACTAAAAAAACAATCTCATAAGAGATTGTTTTTTTAGTTCTATTTATTCATCATTACATCCAGAATTGCTGAATCAGTTTGACCAAAGCCATTCGTAACTAACTTACCTAATCCACGAATTGTTTCATCAATATCTTCTTGCACCAGACCATTAGTTGCTGGTATCTCTACCCCTTGAATCGCCAAGTCAACCGCACGACACATTGATGAAATTGAAGTCGCAACCTTCATCGCGCAGGAACATCCCGCACCGTCACAGACCATCCCTGCAGCATCTCCAATCATATTCTTGATAGCTGAACAAGCCTCTTTGTAATCATTCGTTAACAAGTAGATTGAGCCGGTTGCAGCACCCATAGCCGCAGAATCAGTTGCACAAAACGCTGATAACACCGGTAAAAACGCATGAATGTACAATGCCGTTAGATGTGAAAGCGTCAAAGCTCTGATCAACTTTTCTTCGCCAGACTTCTCATGTTTAGCAACGATACAAACCGGAATAGTTGCTGTTATACCTTGGTTTCCCGAACCTGAATTAGACATTGCTGGTAATTGTGATCCACCCATCCGAGCATCCGAAGCGGCTGCCGAGTAAGAGATTATTTGTTCTGTCAAACTACTATTACTTTGAAGTTTTGACTTTTGTAATGACTTACCAACTTTGACGCCATAGTCGTGTTCGAATCCATCATCTGCCAAAGCCAAGTTAAAATTAGCTGCCTTACGCATAAAAACAATGTTGGCCAGTGGTTCTGTCAAAGCAAAATCCCAAATATCCTTGAGCTTGACTGTCTGTAAGAATTGTTTAGTTTCTGAAATAGCCTGTGGTGCTGGGCGATCCTTAGAATAAATGGTTTTCCCATTCTTCTCAATTAAAAATATATTGGTGTGATCGCCTGCAATATAAACTTTAACTGTATCTGTAGGATCAGAAATTGTGACTTCAACATACAGATTGTCTCTGACATCGGCAACACGCGTAGAAATTTTACCAGAATCTACTAACTGATTAATCTCAGGTAACTGCGTCTCATTTAATTTGGAAATAACACTCAAACCAGCCTGAGGGTCACCGGCAATCGCACCAGCCGCCGCTGCTACAATTAATCCTGGTCTGCCAGTACCAGGAACGATCACCGCCATCGCATTCTTCATAATGTTGTGAGAGACGCTTACATCGATTTTTTGAATGTCATTGCTAGTTAGATATAACATGCAATTAGCCGCCGCATAAGCGATAGCAATCGGTTCTGTGCAACCCGTGGCAGGGACAACACCTTCTTTGAGGGTTCTGATAAACATTTGCTCGTAATTACCTTTTCCTGTACCTGCTTGTTGAGTCATGATTATTTCCTTTCTGGAATACTTGTCACTTTGTTAAAAATATAACATATTCAGAACAAAAAAGAACTCTATACCAAATCGGTATGGAGTTCTTGGACGTTTGATTAGATGCCGTCGTCTTCAGCATCGGCTTCGAATTTATTTTCCTGATGGACGAATAATTGAGTTTGTGACTTACTTGTTTCCACGAGCTTATCTGCTAACTGCGTGGCATTACCATCGAATGAAGATAGTTGGAGGCCTATCTCCATCAATGATCCAACGTTACAACCACATGTAACTTGGATATCTTTATCACTACTCATACTTAATTTGACAGCTTCTTTAAAGGGGGTGCCGCCCAATAAGTCACAGAAGAATACTACTGAATCATCATCTTTGATTTCTTTAGTAAATTCTGCGGAGAGACTCTTATCATTCATATCACCAGTAAAATCAATAAAACTGACTCCTGGTAATTGACCAGCTAATAACTTAACAGTTGAATGAATTCCTGAAGCAAAGTTTCCATGTCCAGTAACAATAATTTTCATACTATAGAACCCCCAACCATGAGAGTGCAATAGCTAAAATAAATGTAACCAAAATTAACATAACAGGACTGACATTCTTCTTCTTGAGCAACCAATATAGTAAGAAAGTGTAACCCAATGGAAGGATGTTAGGGAAAATACGGTCAAAGAATTGTGTTTGAATCGAAATTGTATGACCGGCAGTAACTGGAATCTTTGTCTTAACAGTGATTTGGACATATGTAGCGATCAAACCACCGATAACTGTACAACCTAGGACACTAGCAGCGTGTGAAACGATGGCTGAATTCTCACGGATCTTAGAAATAGCCTTTGTACCTGTTGTGTATCCTAAACGTGCGATAGGAATACGTGCGAAGAACATTGCAACGTAGACAAGGAAGAAGATCAGTGGTCCTAAGACGCTTCCTTGTTTAGCGAATGATGCTGTAATACCAGCAACAATAGGTAGAATTGTGAACCAAGTAATGGCATCACCAATACCAGCTAATGGTCCAAACAAGGCGATTCTCAAACCATCGATTGTGGAACGCTTCTCACCGTTCTCTTCTAGGGAGGCTTCAAGTCCCATCAATAGAGGAGCAGCATAGTTATTAGTATTAATGAATTGCAAGTTAGACTTCATGGCATTAGCCAAGCCTTCCTTGTCATCCTTATAGATCTTCTTCAGTGAAGGGATCATTGCTAAGGTCCAGCCATCAGCCTGCATTCTTTCGTAGTTCATTGCTGACTGGTTAAAAATAGATCTAATACCAAGCATACCAACATCATGCTTAGTTAGTTTGCCTCTTGTTGGAGTTTCTGATTTTTTAGATTCCATCTTCATCGTCGCCTCCATTTGAATTTTCCATAGCAGTCTTCAACTTCTTGTCATTTTCAGCATCTTTTTTGCTTCTGTTGTATTCAATCAATGCTAGAGCAACACCAATAATAGCAACAGGCATCAAGTTACCAAACTTAATAAAGCAGGCAGCTGTAAATCCGATAAGTAGATATGGAACATAACGTGCTTTTAACATACTCTTTAGTAATAATCCAAAACCAACGGCAGGTAAGATACTACCAGCGATTTCAAATCCATGACTCAACCAAACTGGCATTGCGTTAACTAATGACTTCATTGGACCTTGTGCACCATAGACACACAAGAATGCGATGATACCATATGTCAAACCAACGATCCATGTTGGTAGTAAAGCTAAATTAGTAAATCTCTTTGTTTCACCCTTTTCAGCGTATGTATCAAGTTTCTTTGTCAAAACTGAGAATGCTGAATAGTAGAATAAAATAATATATTGCATCAAAATACTGAATGGTAGTGCTAGTCCAATAGCTGTAGCTGGACTCTTACCTGTTGTATAAGCTAAAACAACAGTCATAATACCAGCCATAATAGGGTTAGGCGGCTGTGTTCCACCAACCGGAGTTAAACCAGCAAATGCTAGTTCAGTAAGTCCGGCAGCAACAATTCCTAAAGTAAGATTTCCTAAAATTAATCCTGTAATGGTACAAACTATCATTGGTCTGAAGATATAGAAACCTTCCCACCAAAAGTCAATACCAGAAATAATTGCGAAAAGACCAATTAATAGTCCCTGCATTAACGTAACTTGCATCTAGATCACTTCTTCCAATGGTTGTTTTTTGTCCTCTGGTACTTCTTGAACGTATACGCTGGCACCTTTGTCAGCACAAGCCTTCAAGTCTTCCTTATCTTTGTCATCCATGTATGTATACTTAGTAACTTGTTTCTTGCCATCTGAAAAGTGCATGTTACCAATATCAAGGTTCTTAATTGGAACTCCACCTTCAAGCAACTTACGAGCATCCTCTGGTGTACGAACAACGACAAAAATCTTTTGTTTAGCGCTGGCACGATGGATATTGTTGATTGTCTTCTCGATAGTCCAGAAACGAATTCCAACACCAGAACTGTCAGCTGTAGCGGCCATTAATTCTTGTTGTAGTGGATCATTTGCTGTGTCGTCATTAGCGACTAGCAATAAGTTAGCACCAACAGATGAAGTCCAAACAACACCAACTTGTCCATGGACTAATCTGTTATCAATTCTTGTTAATACAATATTTGGTTCACCCATGTTTATTCCCTCTTTCATTTATTTAACTATGAACATAATCAAGTCACCGACGACGATCGATTGACTATAATAAACAAATCTTCCGTCTGCGATACCTTTGGTCGTGACATTTACCATCGGATCACCGACATTCAAATCGAATATCTTGCGATTCTTACTAGTTATTAAGCTGGCCTCAGTTTCAGAATGAAATTCAGCTTGCATCACGTACCTTTTGGCTAAAAACGGAATCAAATTTTTATCAATAATTTCGTTCTTATGAATCATTGGAAAACTATCAAATGGCAAAAAAACTTTTTCACTGAAAACTGGTTCATCATCCGCATAATATAGATATTGCAATGAGTAAAGATAATCATCTTCGCTCAAGTCCAGTTCTTCACGGGCACGCTTTTCAGTGCCATCAACGTTGATACTGAACTTTTCCAACTCTATCCTCGGATTTGCTCCCATCTTCTCGATCATCTTCGGAACATTTAAATAGCTTATCCCTGGATCAGATTCATCTTTCGACATCACGAAAGACCCTTGACCTTGTTTCTTATATATATATTTTCTGTTCTCTAACTCTGTCAAGGCACGTCTGACAGTAATTCTAGAAACCTTATATAATTCTCCCAATCGTTGTTCCGACGGCAACTTACTATTCTCAGGTAGCTGTCCTGATTCAATTTGCCGCATCAACTCGTTCAACATGCTTTGATACAGTGGCATTGTATGACCCATAGGAATTCCTCAACTTGTTATATTGTTATAACAACCACAACTACATTAAAGCACCATGTGTAATTTGTGTCAACGCTTTCATAAAACTTGTTCTATATTTTTACTAAACGAGGCAAAGTGGCCATATATCAGCATTCCTATGCTCATTTTAGGGCAAAAAAAGATTGGATTTCTGATAATTTAGAAATTCAATCTTTTCGTTTAACAATTATTTTTTAACCAATTTGACTAGTTCCATCAGCATAATTCAAAGTAACTCCTGACTGAACATTGAAAATATAAACATTGAAATGTACTGCATCATCACCAATGGATTGAGCCTCCATCTGTACACCACGTGCCAATAACTCATCATTCCTAAATACCGGTGTTACGCGATATCGTATATAGTGACTACTACTCTGTTTCAAGTAATAAGCAATGTCCATTTCATGCGCCAACATCTCTGGACTATTCAGTGAACGCGTCCCCGTCATCAAGTTCTTAGGATTATTATTCTGTCCGGTTAATTGATAACCAATCAAATGACTTCGATTGTACAACCATCCCGAATTGATTCGCTTATTATGCCAACCAGTTGGCGTCCAAGTTAATCCTTCGCGTTTGGCACTTGGCATAAGTGATGCATTCAACATAGCATTCGCAGCAGTAACACGGTTCAAATTATCGAGATCACCGTAAGCTTGCCATGCGCCATTATTAGTCGACAAATCATCTTGTGAAAAATTAGGATTGTTGTCATTTACAACGATTTCCTGAGTTCCGGTATATTCTAGATTAGCCAAATCCTCAATTGAAGAAGTCTGTGAATTATTATTACTGTAATTAGTTTGATCATGTTGACTCAAATAATCTTGATCCGAAGTAATTTTATTTTGTAACTTAGAAATCGACTTCTTCAATTTTTTATTACTTGCTTCTAATTTGGTGGCTTTCTTTTGATATGAATAATCTTTTACTACTTCTGTCTTATCATTGTCATTGCTATCAGTCGAGCTTGTTTCAGAACAAGCGGTCAACGACATGGTTACCGTTATAACGGCTAAGATTTTAATTAAATTTTTCATATTCTATACCTTAGCCTTTCTATAACCAGCATTGATAGCGTCTTGTTCGGTTTGGAAATAAACTGCATTACTAGAATTCATATTGTAGCCACGCTGTCCTGGTACGTGGTAAATATGAGAATTTATATTGCCTACTATTTGACCACTCGAGGCTGTGTTCATATCACCTCGAGAACTTGTATTATTACTTGAAGATGTAGCGGTATTGGACCGAGTTTGCTTAGCAGCTGCTTCAGCCTGTTCTCGTTGTTGTTTTTCAGCTGCCGCTTGCTGTTCTGACGCAACCTTTTTTGCATCATCTTCTTGTTTCTTGATATCAGTTACTTGTGATTGCGTCTGGCTTTCCTGCTTAACTAGTTTTTTCTTCTTAGCCAACAACGCATCGTGTTCTTTCTTGGCAATATCGTACTTGTCCTTACCGATATACTTGATTTTTTGTGCTGCCTGAATAATATTACTGCCAAAATCAGTTTCCGCCATAATTCCGTATAACGCTGTAACTGACAGTAAAAAAACCAAACTGGTCCAGATGATTCGTTTAGCATGTTTAGATATTTGCATCCCCTTTTCCCCCTATAATTTTTTCAATTCAATTGTATCAAAAAAGCGATTACCTCAATAGTAACCGCCCTCTGTATTTTTAATATTCATTTGTTTCAAGATATCGACTAACTCACGCTCATCTGGTTTCAAAATATAGCTCTTTCGATGAACCACCGAGATATTAAAACTCTCTGGTAATGGATTTGCAATGTCTAGGCAGACTAAATCTTGATCATATGGACTCACTTCGTCTGCCACTAAAATACCGATTCCGACATTAGCTCGGATCAAGCTTTTGAACCAAGATATATCAGGCGTATCATACGCAATTTCTGGTTTGAATTCATAATAATCACAATAATCTTCTAACATCTGCGAATGAACATATTTATCAGTCAATCTGACAAATTTTTCTTTCATTAGATGCCTAAAATCAATTGGTTCTGTACTCTGAGCAAGAGGATTTTTAGCGCTGACAATTACGCTGAAGGGACGACTGCCCAAGTACTCAACTTGATATTTTGGATTTTCAATCGGTTTGATCGTGGCAATAACAGCAATATCAACATTACCGTTATCGAGCTCATCTAGCAATTCTGACGAACCACTTTCAGATATATCTAACCTTTGAAAGAGCGACTCCTGTGCCAATTTTTGGACAACCTGTGGGAAGTACAACGTTCCAATTATTGGTGGCAAACCAAATTTGATTTTTTTGCTATCAGCCGCCTTGATTTCCCTACGAGCTAGATCAAGGTTTTCTTGGATGATCTTCGATTTTTCGTAAAGTAAATAGCCCGAGCGAGTTATCTCTGTTTTTTGATGAACTCGATCAACATGGACTAGTTTCGAATTAAATTCTTTTTCCAGTCGCTTAACAGCTTGCGTAATCGTAGGCTGCGAAACTGCGAACATTTCAGCAACTTCAGTATAGTTACGTTTCTCAACTAGAATTCGAAAGTACGACAAATCACGTGTATTCATATTACTTAACCCACTTTGCGTTATTACCACACCTCGATTAGTTTCTAATTCATAATGAATTGAATCCAACCCAGATCACAAAATAAATTATAACAATTTATTACATTACTTACTTGTCTTCTCTAGGTTTTGAATAAATTTAAATGCTTGTTGTCCCGCTTGACGACCAAAGATGATTGTTTCAGCGATAGAATTACCACCGATACGGTTGTTACCATGTAATCCTCCGGCAATTTCTCCACCAGCAAATAAACCATTGATAGCTTGACCTTTTTCATCCAATACGTGAGTTTCAGCGTCAATATTAACGCCACCCATTGTGTAGTGAACGGCAGGAGCAATGTGAATTGAGAAGAATGGTCCATTGACGATACTACGATCCATACCAGTTGTTCTGCCGAATTCAGTATCGTTATGACCATCAACAGCTTTGTTCCATGTAGCTACTGTTGCTTCAAGAGTCTTGGCATCTAGTCCGATACTATCAGCTAATTCTTCGATAGATGAACCAGTTACAACTAATCCGACTTTGTCGTAGAATTCAATAGCCTTAACACGATCGCGAACACCCTGATTGAGAATCAAATATGCACCATTTTCCTTCAAAGCATCAATTGCAGCTGTTACGTTCTTACGTGTATCTAGCTCATTAACAAAACGTTTGGCTGATTTGTTTACTAAGATGGCACCTTCACCACGGACAGCCTCACCGATCAAGAATGGATGATCAGTATCTTGCTGAACAGTTGGATGAACTTGGACTTGATCCATATCAACTAACTTAGCACCAACAGCACTGGCTAATGTGATACCATCACCAGTTGCTCCAGGTGAATTAGTTGTATTGTATCCTTCAAGATCCGGACGATATTTAGTAAGTAGTTTTTGGTTAGCTCCAAAACCACCAGTGGCCAAGATAACGGCATCACCCTTAATAGTTGATTTTTCACCATTGATCTCGACATCCACGCCATCGATCGTACCATTGTCTTGTAATAATTTTTTGACTAAAACATCAGTAAACAATGGAATGTTTTCTTTAGCAACTTGCTTCAATAACTCTGTAACTAAGAAGCCTCCGATTGGTGCCATTGAACTTGGACGGTGTGTCCTCAATACACTCATCCCACCAGTTGTTGTAAGGTCATCTAACTCAATTCCATGACCTGCCAACCAGTCGATTGCTAGAGCACCGTGAGTTGTGAAGAACTTCAATAGTTCAGGATTATTCTTCTTACCACCACCGATGAAGGTGTCATTGTAGAAATCATCCATACTATCAACGATCTTGTGATCCAATTGAACTGAAGTCTCACTAGCGTTCATACCTGAAGATGCACGAGTAGTATTTCCTCCAATACTTGACATCTTTTCTAGGATCACTGGTGATAATCCTAATTCATGTGCTTGAATCGCAGCTGTTAGTCCCGTCCCCCCAGAACCTACGATGATTAGATCGTAGTGGTCTTGTAATTCACTAATATCAGTTGGTACAAATTTAAACTTTGCAGTTTGTTTTCTCTTATTAGCCTTTTTGATTTTACTGTGTTTTTTTGTCATTTTTCTTTCCTGCCCTTATTCTGTTCTTTTAAAAAGAATTATGGAGAGACTTTCGCCTCTCCTAATCCTCTAAATATTTGTCATCTTAAGTGGGTCGACCCATTCGTCAAATTGTTCTTCAGTTACTAAGCCTGACTTAACAGCAGCTACTTTAAGAGTTGTTCCTTCTTTTTCAGCTGTTTGAGCAATTGTGGCACTTTCGTGATAACCAATGTGTGGTGATAGAGCTGTAACAGTCATCAATGATTGGTCAACTAATTCTTCCATTCTATCAGCATTGACTGTTAGACCATGGATCATCTTGTCAGCGAAACCTGTCATTGTACCTGTTAGAAGTTCAGCAGATTCAAGGAAAGCACTGATGAGAACTGGTTTGTAGACGTTCAATTCGAAGTTACCTTGACTTGATGCCATGCCGACAACAACGTCATTACCCATAACACGAACAGCTGACATTGTTACAGCTTCAGCTTGTGTAGGATTAACTTTACCAGGCATGATCGATGAACCAGGTTCGTTAGCTGGAATGTGTAACTCACCATAACCTGAACGAGGGCCACTTGCCAAGAATCTAACATCATTAGCAATCTTCATCAAATCGGCGGCTAGAGTCTTAATGGCACCGTGAACAACATTTAGTCCTGAATGTGCAGCTAAACCGTAGAACTTGTTTGTATCAGCTGTGAACTTTACACCATAAACTTCCGTCATCTTCTTAGCAATGATATCAGCGAAACCAGGAGCAGCATTCAAGCCTGTACCAACGGCAGTTCCACCCATAGCAAATTCACCAAGTGTTGGATTCAATTCCTTTAAGTATGAAAGATCATGTTCAAGCATACTTGCCCAACCACTCACTTCTTGGCCAAATGTTAATGGAGTAGCATCTTGCAAGTGAGTACGTCCAATTTTTACAACACTCCAATATTTTTCTTGTTTGATCTTTAATTCATCAATCAAATGTTGAAGTGAGTCTTCCAAATTATCAACAGCAACTGAAGCCACAATACTCATAGCTGTTGGGAAGATATCATTTGAACTTTGGCCCTTATTAACATCATCATTAGGTAGGATTTCAATATCTGAATTGATTTTAGCTGCCATGTGAGCAACAACTTCATTAGTATTCATATTTGTTTGAGTACCTGAACCTGTTTGATAAACAACTAATGGGAAATCTTTTCTCAGATCTTCGTCGTCGAGTGCCAATAACTTGTCGATAGCTTCAACAATTAAGTCAGCCTTCTTAGGGTCAATGGCATCTAGCTCTTTATTAGAGATTGCTGCAGCCTTCTTGATTTGAAGTAAAGCTTTGATAATTACCAGTGGCATCTTCTCACCAGTTGGGAAATTGTTTCTTGAACGTTCTGTTTGAGCTCCCCATAAGGCATCAGCTGGGATCTTTACTTCTCCTAAAGTATCTGATTCAATTCTGAAATCTGTCATGTGTGTAACCTCCAATTATTGTGTAGCGTCAAAAATCGTGTAAACGCTTGCTTGTGATGTTTTTATCATAAGTTGTCAGCGGAGTCATAGTCAAACTATATATTACTTATTAATAATACTTATGAGGTTGATATAACAGTAATTATAACCATACAAAATAAACCCATCACCTAATTTAGCAATGAGTTTAAAAAAATTATTATTCAATACTCTTTATTACATAATCCCCTAGACGTTCAACACGTTTCATATCATCTTCGTCAGGATCCTCATTGATCTTAACTGAATCAGCGACTTGCTCACCATTAGCTGAATTCAATTGCATAGTGAAATAATCGACCGCACGTCCGAAGTGAATGTGAGTCTTTGAGCTTGAACCAAGAACTGCAAATTTCGTACGCTCTAAATCTACATCAAGTAGATCTTCA
The DNA here is from genome assembly GCF_003946575.1 of Companilactobacillus jidongensis. Classification (GTDB taxonomy): domain Bacteria; phylum Bacillota; class Bacilli; order Lactobacillales; family Lactobacillaceae; genus Companilactobacillus; species Companilactobacillus jidongensis. The sequence goes on from NZ_RHOP01000004.1 coordinate 125,444, forward strand.
TAAAAATCCTGTGCTTCATCTGGAACTTGCCCATCACCATAAGTATAAGTAACAACGATAACTGCATCATATTCGGGAATTGAATAAGCATCTGCGTCGACCATTTGTTCTAAATCAACTTCAGCTGATTTACTCAGATAATCACTTAAATGTTTAGCAATTTTTTCATTGCGTCCACTCATACTAATGTAAGTTACTAAAATTTTCATCCCATTACCACCTTACACTGATTCGTTCGTTTTGATGTTTCTCATTTTCAATTTCATCGACCATTGCAATTGCATAATCAGCATAGCTGATCTTACTTTGGCCTTTAATATCTGACGTTAATTCTTCTCCAGCAACAACGTACTTGCCCGTGCGCTCAGCATCATGATCAAAGTCAGCCGCTGGGCTGATGTAAGTCCAGTTAATATCACTATCCCTTAACAAATTCAATGCCTTACCCATTTCCTCACTCAATGGTTTAACTGCATCTGGAAATCCCGTACTTTGGAACAATTGTTCAGTGTGTTCTAGGTTCATGTACAATGAACCAGCTCCACCGACTACTAATAATCTGGCATTTGAACCTTTTAGGATCTCAATCAAATGTTTGGTTGATGGCAGGTACTCTTTGACCAAATCACCAAAGAACCCCAATGCATCGACAACTGCATCGAAATCTTTCAGATCTGCTGCTGTAATATCATAAACATCTCTAACTAAATATTTATCAGTAACTGACTTTTCCGCACTACGAACGATTGAAGTAACCTCGATTCCACGAACCTCGGCTTCTTTAGCGATAAGAGAACCTTCCTTACCATTGGCACCAATAATTGCAATTTTCATAAACAAACTACCTCCATTAATATTAACTTTACACAATGGAGACACAAAGTTCTAAAATTTTGGCTCCGTATTGTAAAATAAATATAGAAATATTGAGGAGGACATTATGTCAAAATATCAAATCTACTTGATCCGTCACGGAAAGACTTGGTTCAATCGTTATCAAAAAATTCAGGGTTGGTCAGATACACCGTTGACTCAAGATGGCATCGAAGTTGCTCACAGTGCCGCCAAAGCTCTAAAAGATGTTGACTTTGCTGCAGCCTTCTCATCAGATACTAGACGTGCGATGGACACAGCTGAGATCATCGCTAAAGCAAATGTGAATAAACCATTACCACAAAAAATGACTGAATTCCGAGAACAATTCTATGGTTCGTTTGAAGGTGACAACATTGATGAAGCTTGGGATAAAATTTCTAATTCACACAATGCCAAAAACTATCAAGAGATCGTCTATAAATACGGCTTTGACGCTACAATGGATTTCGTTAAGGAATCTGATCCTTTTCACGATGCTGAAAGTGCTGAAGAATATTGGAACAGATTGGATCGTGGATTTGAACAGATCGACCAAATTGCCCATGATGGCGACAAGATTCTGTTAGTGACTCATAGTACTACTATCCTTTCACTCGCCTTCAAATATCAAGATGGTAACTACGAACTAAATCAATTACCAGGTAATTCCAGCTTAACAATGCTCGAACGTATCGATGGAACTAACCACGTTACTAGTTACAATCAAAAACTTCATTAATAGCAAGCGACCGGCCATTTGTAGTAAGATTATGTTATGAAATCCTGAGGAGGAAGAAATGGCAAAATATCAAATTTACATGGTTCGCCATGGCAGAACTTGGTTTAATCGTTACAACAAAATGCAAGGCTGGTCAGATACACCACTAGCCCCTGATGGTGTCGAGGTTGCTAAAAAAGCTGCTCAAGCCTTGAAAGACGTTGATTTCAAAGCCGCATTTTCATCTGATGCACGTCGTGCAATTGATACCTGCAAGTTGATCATGGATGCTAACGTTAATGCAGACAAAGTTCAACCTCAAAAACTAATGGAATTCAGAGAGCAATTCTACGGCTACTTCGAAGGAATGAACTCTCCCGAAGCATGGTTCATGGTGGGACAACCTCACGGTGCTTCCACCTTTAGTGAAATCATTGCCAAACATGGCCTAGATGCTACTAAAGACTTCATGAAAGAAGCTGATCCATTCCACGATGCTGAAAATGCTGAAGAATACTGGACTCGCTTAAATCGTGGGTTCAAGAAATTAGACGAAATTGCCCAAGATGGGGATAAGATCTTGTTGGTTTCACATGGAACAACTATTCGTTCAATCACTGATCGTTATAACGCTGGAGACTTCGATGTAACTGAAAGCCCACGTAATTCCAGTTTGACAATGCTTGAACGTGATGATGGATTTAATCGTGTTACTAGTTATAATCAGATGCTTGATTAGAGTGCATTAAAAGCACATAAAAAGGCCGCCAACCAGCGGCCTTTTTTAATATTCATTTAGTAAGTTTCAGAAGTGCCTACTAATAGCACGATAACTCCGAGAATCAAGGCTACAACAAACATTCCGAACACAGCCGGAATCCCAAAGCCCATACCGATCAACATACCAATAAGATAAGGACCAAGTGTTGCTCCAATACGACCGATCGATTGTGAGAAGCCAACGCCCATTCCACGAATGTCGGCTTTGAAATGACTTGGTGTAAAGGCAATTAGTGCTCCCCAAGCACCTAAGTTAAAGAACGACAAGAAGGCTCCACTTGCTAACAGAACACCTTCACTAGCAGCGATACTGAAAACAAAAGCACTAATGATCGTGCCAATGAGATAGAATGTCAAAATAACACGATGACTGATTTTACCCATTAACCAAGCGGCTAAATAATAACCTGGTAACTGTGCCAAACTCATCAATAATGTATATTGGAAACTGTGAATAATTGAGAAGCCACGTAATACCAGCACACTAGGCAACCATAAGAACATCCCATAATATGAGAACATTACGACAAACCAGAGAAAACTCAAAGCCAAAGTCTTACCGATAACTTCATGATTGAAAATACCGGCAAATTGCTCACTCAAACTAACCTTTTCTTTTTTTTCATAATTCTCTGGCAAATGACGACGCATAACAAAGGCATACATCATGACAAAAAATGTCACAATAACACTCGCACGCCAGCCATACATAGGTGTGATGACATTAGATATAACGGCTGCTAAGATCCAACCAATGGCCCAAAAACTATCGGCCATGATCAACATCTTGGCTTGTGTCTTACCCTTAAAATTATCAGCTAACATCGTAGCCGCAACCGGTAGTTCTCCACCTAGTCCCATCCCAGTAATGAATCTTACCAGCATGAACTGATTAACATTAGTAGTAAATGCTAACAACAAATTACCAACTGAGAAAACTATCAGAGTGGCGATCATCACATTCTTTCGGCCAAATTTATCTGCCATATAACCACAGAAAATTGAACCAAACACCATACCTAGCGATGTAACTGAACTAACATAACCGACTTGAGCTGGAGTCAAACTCCACTCAGTCTTGATCAATGGCATAATAAATGACAGCAATGCGACATCCATCGCATCAAACAACCAAGCTGTACCAATAACTAATAGGAGCTTGCGTCCTTTTTTGGTACTTTTTTGAATCAACGTATCCTGCATATTGTCCCCTTTTTATGATTATTAACATTCCGGAATATTAATAATTTTATTTTTGACAATCAATATATTGATTTAGGTACTTTATACCTTTAAAGATAAAAAAAGCTTAACATCATGCTTACAATGCTGTCAAGTTTATTTCAATCGATAAATTTTGGCTGGACGACCTGAGCGTGGCTTATGTTCATAGCCAGAGTCAACAAACAGGTTACTATGAGTCTTTCTGAAATTTGAATTATCAATTTCAGAAAGTTTGACTCGTAGAAAAATTGCATAGATCATCCGTGCTCTTCTTAAAGTAAATGTTGGACCAAGTACTAACAAGATTGTTGGCAAATAATCCAAACGATTGCTGATTCTTGTAAAGGCCGTTCGCAAAATCAACTCATGATCAGAAACCAACACGTGATCGGTCGTCGAATAAAACTTCTCCTCAGAAATTTTTTCAGATAGAGTTTTGAATTCTAAATCGCCGTTACGCAACTGATAACTGTGATTGTTAGCAGAAATTCTGAACCATCTTGCATCGTCAGCTCCATAGCCAGCAACTAACTTGGGCATATCTGGTAAATAGATCATATAAGTCAACGACAATGTGCGTTCTCCCTTAACCCGATTCACATTGGTAAAGGTTTGAAGCTGTTCAGTATTGATCCTAGATAATTTAACGCCAATCTTTTCTTTTACCAGTCGCAAAGAAGCCTCATCCGCACTTTCGTTCTCTCGCAAATAAGTCATCGGTAAGCCCCACTTACCTTTATATGGACTTTCAGAACGTTTTAGCAGCAGAATCAATAATGAATCTGATTCAAGATCAAAACTCCAAATAACATTTGTAATACTTATCAATGGTCTATTTATCATTTCGCATAAGACTCCTTGTATCTAATTAATTATATTTTACTATTACAAACAAAAAAGCCATACACTTTTCATGCATGACTTTGAATTTACTTATGAGAAAACAACTTCCATGACTAGAAGTATGCCACCAAAGACCAATACGAAGGCAACAACTGGCCAAACGAATCTCAACCAGTGTGAATACTTCATATTCAACATTTGCAATGTTGCCATAACCAATCCAGTTGGTGCTAGGAATAACATAGCATACTGACCAAATTGATAAGCTGTAACGACTGCGAAACGAGGAATATTGACAGTATCAGCTAATGGGGCAAAGATTGGCATTGATAGAACAGCCAATCCTGATGATGATGGCACAATAAATCCTAGGACGAAGAAGATAAACATCATAACGATGATGAATATTGGTCCACTGACATGTGAGACTAACGATGATGATGATTGCAAAATAGTATCTGAAATATATCCATTATTCAAAACAATATTGATACCACGTGCCAAACCAATGATCAATGAAACGCCGACTAAACTAGAAGCTCCATTAACAAAGGCATCAACAACACCTTTTTCACCAATACCATAACGGCCAGTGGCAGTAAGAATCATGATAACAATGGCAAATGCCAAGAATGATGAGGCCATTGTTGGGAACCACCAACCTTGTGACATAACACCCCAAACCATGATTGGGAATGCCGCGACGAATAAGATCAAGATAAACTTTTTACGGCTGGTAAAAAATGTCTTTTTACCTTTCTTCTCATCACTAGATTCAACCGACCACATGCTGTTGAATTCTTCGTGATCATCATATGTATATGAAAATGTAGGCGTATCTTTAACTTTTTTACTGTACCAGTACAAATAAAATTCAAGCGCTATTGCAGCAATTACCAAACCTGTGGCACGCCAAACGATACCTTCAGTAAAGGGAATACCGGCAGCGTTAGAAGCAATAACGGCTGAAAATGGATTGATTGTTGAAAAACAAGTACCGATCGAACTGGATAAGAATATCGCACCAACTGATACGATCGAATCGTAGCCCATTGCTATAAAGATAGGAACTAGGATCGGATAAAAGGCAACCGCCTCTTCTTCAATACCACAAAGTGTTCCACCAAGGACCATTAGAATGGAAACCATGAAGATCAACAAAAATTCATGTCCCTTAGTCTTCTTGGTCAGTGCCATCAAGCCGGATTCAAACGCCCCACTGGCTTTGACAACTCCGATCAAACCTCCCAGTACGAAAATGAAGACCATAATATCAATGGCTTCAATCGTACCTTGAACCATACTTTCAGTGATCGCACCAATTTGAGCAGGCTTTTGTTTCAATCTTTGATACGTATTTGGAATTGAAACGGCATCACTGATACCACCAGATGTGAATTGTTTAATATCAATTTTCACTCCAAGTTTATCAAGTTCCTTTTGTGTAGCTGGTACGCTGGATACCTTACCGGTAGGACTAGTGATCTTCAAGTTAGAACTTGAAGAACTATAAACCATCTTTGAATATGCTCCAGCAGGAATCGTCCAGGTCGCTATAACGGCAACGATTGTCAAAATAAACAGTATGACGAAGGCACCTGGCATCTTTAATTTAAATCGTTTTTTCTTTGGTGCTTGTGGTGTTTCGCTAACTGCGCCTACATTTCCCATAATTTCATCTCCTGTAAATATCTCAAAAAAAATAGAGAGGTGGACTGGCCACCTCTCATATAAATTAATTCTTAATGATTGTGCCGACTTTTCCAGCAAGTGCATCATCCAAATGATCTAGAGATGTAATCAATGCCTTGCGGTTATTATTTCCTTCGACAAAATTCAAACATGCTTGGATCTTTGGCAACATACTACCGGCAGCAAATTGGCCTTCGTCAATATACTTGTTGGCTTCGTCACTATTGATTTCTGTCAGTTTCTTTTCGTTATCCTTACCGAAGTTTACATATACGTAATCAACGGCTGTTAGAATGACTAAAGTATCTGCGTTGATTTTATCTGCTAATAAAGCACTTGAGCGATCCTTATCAATTACAGCTGGAACTCCTTGAAGTCCCTCACTATTCTTGATAACGGGTACTCCACCGCCACCGCCAGCGATGACTAAGTTATCATTTTCGATCAGATCGTTGATACTCTTCAATTCGACGATTTCCTTTGGGAGTGGTGATGCTACAACACGACGATATCCGCGTCCAGCGTCCTCAACGAATGTGTAACCTTTCTCATCTTCAAATTTCTTCGCAGTAGCTTGGTCGTAGAACACTCCAACTGGTTTAGTTGGATTTTGGAAAGCCGAATCGTTGGCATCTACTTCAACTTGAGTAATGACGGAAACGACATCCTTATCGATTTTTCTTCTGTGAAGTTCATTTTGAAGGCTTTGTTGTAAATGATAGCCAATGTAACCTTGACTCATTGCGCCGCATTCTGGAAATGGGAAAGCTGCAGTTTGTCCATGTTCGGCAGCATAATTCATTCCTAAATTGATCTGTCCAACTTGGGGACCATTTCCGTGACTGATAACAACTTTGTTACCAGCTGCAACTAGTCCAACAAGTGAATTAGCGGTATTCTTAACTAGTTTTAATTGCTCCTCAGGAGATTTGCCTAGGGCGTTTCCACCGAGAGCTACGACCATTTTTGACATTTGTTTTCTCCTAATCTCCTAATGTAGCAACCATAACAGCTTTGATTGTGTGCATTCTGTTTTCAGCTTCTTGGAATACAACTGACTGATCACTTTCGAAGACTTCATCAGAAACTTCCATTTCTTTCAAACCGTACTTCTCATAGATTTCGTGACCAACTTTTGTTTCAGCATTGTGGAATGAAGGTAGACAGTGTTCGAAGATTGCGTTAGGATTCTTTGTCTTTGCCATAACATCTTTTGTAACACGGTATGGTTGTAACAAGTCGATACGTTTCTTCCAGATGTCATCTGGTTCACCCATTGATACCCAAACGTCAGTATAGATAACGTCTGAACCAAGAACACCTTTGTCAATATCATCTGTAACCATGATCTTGGCACCAGTCTTCTTAGCAATAGCTTCACACTTGTCTAACAAGTCTTTTGCTGGGTCCAATTCTTTAGGACATACCAAGTGGAATGTCATACCCATGATTGAAGCACCGATCATCAAAGCATTAGCAACGTTGTTACGACCATCACCCATGTATGTGAAGTTCATTTCGTTGTAAGGTTTCTTTAAGCATTCCTTAGCTGTTAAGAAGTCAGCCAATACTTGTGTTGGGTGATCTTCGTCAGTTAATCCGTTCCATACTGGAACACCTGAATACTTAGCTAGTGTTTCAACTGTACGTTGTGAGAATCCACGATATTCGATTCCGTCAAACATTCCACCAAGAACACGGGCTGTATCCTTAGCTGTTTCCTTCTTACCCATTTGAGTACCTGTAGGGCCAAGATATGTAACTTGAGCACCCTCATCATGGGCGGCAACCTCAAAAGCACAGCGAGTTCTTGTTGAAGATTTTTCAAAAATCAAAGCAATATTCTTCTTAGCAAGCTTTTGTTGTTCTGTACCTGTATACTTAGCTGTCTTAAGATCTGCTGAAAGATCTAGTAGGTATCCCATTTCCTTTGGTGTAAAGTCTAATAGTGTCAAAAAACTACGATTACGCAAATTGAACATATTGTGAATTCCTCCTTCGATATTTAACAAGTTCATTGTAGTAAGCGTATTCAGAAAACTTCACAGAACTTCAATTTTATTTATAAATTATTTTTTGGAGGTGTTTACACTTGTTTAGTAACAACAATTTTATTATGCACGGAAGATGGCGCAGAACCGTTATTGCCGCCACTTCCATCGCACTAGCATCACAAGTAAATTTTCAAATTTATGCACCAGGTTTTATTTTGACGCTGGCAGCATTATTATTACCGATATTCTTATATTTCAATGACGACCTCAATCCAATCCAGCTATTATTCTGTATCGCAATGGCTTCGCCAATTTTTCGAGGATTGTTATTATACATTAGTCATGACGGCAGCATTGAGAAGATCATCCAGTTCGTGGTAACCGATATGGTCTTCTATCTTACCTACGGAATTATTTATTACTTCCTATATTGGCGGCGTGGTGTCCGTAACAATAGTTCATTCTTTTTGACTATTCTGATCTGTGACTATGTCGCTAACTTCTTCGAAATCAGTTTACTGACCGATTTCTCCCACTATACATACGAGTTATTCCAGATCATCTTCATTACTGCACTAGTCCGAACGATTATTAGTTGTCTATTGGCATTTCTTTATCATTACTTTACCTTGATGGTCCGCCAAGAAAAGCATGAACAGCGTTATTATCAATTCATTTGGATCGCTGCTTCCGTCAAAAGCGAGGTCTACTTCATGAAAAAAAACATTTCCGAGATCGAAAATGTTATGAAGAACGCTTATCTTTTGAATCAAGATCTCAAGGACAAAGGAACTGACCAAAAACAACAAGATATGGCCTTAGACATTGCTCGTGATGTTCACGAAATAAAAAAAGACTATCAAAATGTTATTCGAGGACTGGGGGATTACTTCGGTTCTGACAACGATATGCCAATGATGCTCAGCGATGTGCTCAAAGTCATAACTAACTATATTCGTGAATCGATCAAACAAAAGAGTCCTAATGTCGTGATCGAGGTTAAAAATAATCTCGACCTAGTCATCCCTAACCACTATTACTTAGTCTCGATAATTTCAAATTTAATTTTCAATTCTGTTGATGCCTTAGATGATAAGGCCAATGGATTAGTCCGACTAACGGTCGAAGACAAGAACGACCAAGTTATATTAAACGTCTCCGATAACGGGATCGGTATGGACGAAGAAACCAAAGATATGATCTTTCAACCTGGCTTCACAACCAAATTCAATGAATCGGGTGATGTTTACCGCGGAATTGGTCTATCGCACGTTGCCTTATTAGTTAAAGAACAGTTTGACGGGACGATCCAAGTTGATTCACAATTGAATAAGGGAACCAATTTTAAAGTTACTCTCAATAAGAACAAACTACTTCAGGAGGAAACAGCCGAATGAATTTTTATATCGTAGATGACGACAAATCAATCACAATGATCCTGCATCGTATCATTGATAAGAATATGAATAATAACGTAGTTGGTATCTCGACTGATGCTAAAAAAGCTCTGTCGGAAATAATGTTGTTGGATGTGGATATTGTTATCGTTGATCTCTTGATGCCGCACATCAGTGGTATCGACTTAATCAAAAAACTCAAAGCATCCAAGAACAGTCTCAAATTCATCATGATTTCCCAAGTCCGTGATAATGATTTGCGCGAGCAAGCCTATGAAGCAGGAATAGAATTCTTCATCGACAAACCAATCAACATGATCGAAGTAAAAACTGTTGTTGAAAAAGTTACTCAAAATATCCAAATGGAGCGAAAGCTCTCCAGCATTCAGTCACTAATTGGCGGTAACGCTCCTTCTGCACCAATTGACGATGGTCACAAACAAAAAGAAAAAGTCCGATCTATTCTGACTTATCTAGGTATATCCTCTGAAAAAGGTGCATCTGACATTATGTCACTTTGTCAGATTATGACGACAAAAAAAATTAGCTTCAGTGAAGTTAATTTAGCCGATGAATACAACATCAACGAACAAGAGCGAAAGGTTCTACTACAAAGGATTCGTCGTTCAGTCAAAACTGGTCTAACTAATCTAGCAAATATCTCAATTGATAATCTCGGCGATGAAATCGTCGTCGAGTACTCCAACATGCTGTACGAATATCGCAACGTGAGAAATGAAATGCAGTTCTTGGAAGGCAATCGCAGCGCTGGAGGTAAAGTTTCACTGCAAAAGTTCTTTGACGGCTTAGTTGAGGAAAGTAAAAATTAACAAAAAAAAAGAGAGTCCACTCACTGTGGACTCTCTTTTACTGACCAGGCTGGGTTCGAACCAGCGACCTCATGATTAACAGTCAAGCGCTCTACCAACTGAACTACTGATCAATTTATGTTGAAGAATATAACACCATTATAATTATATTGCAACTTTTTTAATTTAAAAATCAATTTATTGATAATTTTCTTATAACGCTGTATACGCTGTGCCTAGCCATCGTTTGATTATATTCATAATAAAGTTTTTTTTACCTAAAAAGCTTATCTAACAAGCTTTTATTAGAAAATTTTAATCTTCATTTAATTTCTTGTGTCTATTTCATCAAATTTGTTTTAAAATGTTATTTAAGCTCACAATTTGAAAGGAGAACTTATATACATGGTTAAAACATCAAATGCTGTAAAATCAAGGGCGTTTTATATGAACCCTGATCGTTCAGTAGCAGTTATCAACTATAACGAGGAATATATTCAAGATATATTCCAACTGATCAATAGCGAAGGCTTTTTTAACTTAGTCAAACTATACTTAGACGAAAGTCAAAAGTCGTTGACCAATAGCTACGAGGGAGTCGATCCAAAAGATTACGTTAATACCTTGAAGGCAATTTTAATTGATAATAAAGATGTTTATGGAAAATATGATAATGATCTCATCTTAAAAAGTATTGAAGATCTCTATTCATATTACCGTTCATACTTTAGAGTTTCTCTTATCAACAAACACAATAGTGACATTGTCACAAGTGATTTCATGGACATCGACAATCACTTCAATGAAGTCGTTTTGCACCTCTATCGTGCCATTGAAGAAAAAATCCAAGGTTTCACTAATCGTACATACCGTCAGATAAATGCTGGTACAAATGCCTGTGTCTTGACACAATCAATTGCATGGCCAATCCCTGCTGGCTACGAAAGCCTCCAGAGTATCCGTTTCTTAGATACATTGATGCTTCGTCCACCAATGATGATGCACACAAAATCAAACAAACGTGAGGGTGTCTTCAGTGCTGTTGATAGCAATCCGATTGCTAAGTTCGATGGCAAACAAGAAGATTGGTTCTGCTTCCCCGCACGTATCGGTGAAAGTCTTGCTTATATTTACTTCCACCGTGATTACTTTGTCAGTGGTGTTGCGCTAGCCAACTTGTTTGATGTTGCCGATGAAGCTAGTATCAAGGGGCAAAAGCCAGATGAAATTTTATTGTTCGGACTAGACGAAACTGAAGGCGATGTTTGCCACTACTATCACGATGAAGCAAATGATATCTGGGTCGGTGAAGTTCCATATAATGATAAGACAACATACTTCGGTTACATGAAGAAGATGTGTCTAACACTTCATAACTTACACATGATCTACGAAGACCGCCTACCAATTCATGGTTCAATGGTTCGTATCAGTTTCTCAAATGGTAAAACAAAGTCAGTTGTCTTCTTCGGAGATTCTGGTGCCGGAAAATCTGAATCAATCGAAGCTCTGCAAGAAGTAGCTGACGATAAAATCATCGACATCGAAACCATCTTCGATGACATGGGTAGTTTTGCCTTTGATGAAGAGGGCAATGTTTACGCTCAAGGAACTGAAACCGGTGCTTTTGTGCGACTAGATGATTTAAGTAGTTCCGTTGCCTTCAACAATATGGATCGTGGTATTTACTTGAATCCTGAATTGAAGAATGCTCGTGTTATCTTACCGGCAAATACTTACAAGCGTGTGGTGGAACATCACAGTATTGACATGTGGGTCTACGCTAACAACTATGATGCAGAGATCGGTTTACACCAGTTCCCCGATGAAGATCAAGCTAAAGCAACCTTTATCGATGGTAAAAGAAAAGCCCTTGGTACAACTGATGAAGTGGGTATGAGTACTACCTTCTTCGCCAATCCTTTCGGACCAGTACAAGAAGAAGAGAAGACTCGTCCAATCATCGACAAAGTTTTCAAAAAGTTATATACAGACAAAATTTATGTCGGTGAGATCTACACTCACCTTGGTTATGACAAATCAAAAGATAGTCTGAATGCGTCCGCCAAAGAACTCTTGAATCAATTGATGAATTTCTAATTTAGAAAACGTGAGATAGACCACCTAGTCTATCATCAAATCGAAGACAAACTCTGGATTTACCGAAAGGCAAATCTAAAGTTTGTCTTTTTTATTATTCATACATACAAAAACTATATAATTAATACAGTAATTCCATAAAATTTAGAAAGTGAGTAAATATACGATGTCACTAATATCACTTAAAAATGTTACCAAACAAAGTAACGGTGTTACAGATTTGAAAAATATCAATCTCAATATAGACAGCAACTCTAAAATTGGTATTAAAATAACACCCTCAGCCAGCAAAACATTATTTGAATTAATATCTGGCAACATTCCAATTTCCAGCGGATCAATAGTCAAAAACACTGATTCAATTATTTATGAATTACAAACTGACGGCTTTTATGACTCCTTCACCGTTAAAAAATATATTAAATTATTCAAAAAAATCTCTAACGCTGATAATAAATATTTGAACTATCTCCAAGAGTTTTCTATTGAAGACATTTGGAATACTAAAATAAAAAACCTATCCTCTGATCAAAAAAGGAGAATAAGTCTATTCCGTATGTTTATATCTGCTCCATCGTTAATACTAATTGAAAGTCCATTGACTAATTTAACTGATGAGGGTATCGAACTATATCTCAAAGCCGTTGATTTTATTAGAAATTTCCATATAACAGTTTTGTTTACTTCTTACTATATGGAGGAGTTATTACTGCTAAGTGATGAAGTTTACCGTTATAACGATAAACTTGGATTAGAAAAAATCGACATTGCCGAGGAGGATGATACGACAAATGACGATAGCGGCGAAAAATTCCACCCTCAGAATGTCTTTAAAGTTGCTTGTAAGATGGCTGATAAAACTATCTTCTTCAGTCCAGATGAGATTGATTTCATTGAAAGTATCAACTCGGTAAGCAATATTCGTATTGGAGATGAATATTATCCATCTTCATTGACCATGAATGATTTGGAAGAAAAATTGGCACATTTTGGATTCTACCGCTGTCATCGCTCATATCTGGTCAATCTTCAACGCATATCAGAATTAATTAGTTATTCACGAAACAGCTATACATTGATATTGAAAGGTTCTAACAAAGAAAAACTTCCCTTATCCAGAACCAAAATGGAAGATCTCCGAAAATTAATTGAATCATAATATTAAATTTAACGTACAACTCAGAGATTATCGGACACAGTTGGGCGATTTTTTAATACAATTGTTCATTTTTCTCCTAATATAAATTTTGCAAGCAACATAAAGGAGAAAGCAATGACACAAACAGATTTAATTAACGTTCAACATCTATCGAAGCATTTCAAAGATCATAGTGCTTTAAAGGATTTAAGTTTTTCTATAAAGGCTGGAGAAATCTTCGGATTTTTAGGACCATCAGGCGCAGGTAAAACTACAACCATCAAAATATTGACCGGGCAACTCAAACAAACCACTGGATCAGCATCCGTGCTTGGTGTTCCGATTGAGAAGATAAACGAAGCTATATATGAACAAATTGGAATTGTTACTCATAACAGCGGTTTATATGACAAACTATCCGTATATAAGAATTTAGAAATATTTGCTAAGTTATTAGGTATTAATAAATCACGAATTGATGAAATTCTTAAACGTGTTGGCCTATTTGAGGATAGAAATAAGGCAGCTGGGAAATTATCTCAAGGCATGCGTCAGCGTCTAGTTCTAGCACGCGCAGTTTTGCATAAACCAAAGGTATTATTCTTAGATGAACCTGCTAGCGGATTAGATCCTAGCACTCAAATTGAAATTCATCGATTAATAATTGAATTAAAGAATAACGGGACTGCTATTTTTCTAACCACACATAATATGGAGGAAGCTGACAAACTCTGCGATCATCTGGCTTTGTTAAATGATGGAAAAATCGTTGAAACAGGAACTCCGAGAGAATTACGTTTAAATCACAACAAGAAAAAGCGTTACAAAATTCTACTTAAAAATAATGAAGAAGTTACCTTGTCACAATCCATGGAAACAACTCAAAAAATAAATTGGTGGATGACTAGTAACGAACTAGTAACGATCCATTCTTGTGAACCAACACTGGAGACAGTCTTTTTAGAAGTTACTGGGAGGAAATTAATTTGAACTTATCACTTAGAAAAATCAACGCTATCTTTCAATTAAAACTGCAGTCAATTATTACTAATGTATCCATAATGGTTGCTCCGATGCTCGCCGTTGGATTCGTACTTATTATGAAAATATCGATGCCAAAAGAAGTTATGACCGGTGCGTTCTTACTAGGCTTCGGTGTCTTATTCAATGCCATCATGGGTGGAATTATGACGGGAAGTTACCCCCTTGCTGAAGAAAAAGAAAAGAACACTTTGAGGGTTCTCATGACATCATCAGTCAACGGTGCCGAATTTATAATCGGTAGTATTATTCCCTCAATAATCATGATAATTATAGTAAATATAATTTTGGTTCCAATTGCAGGTGTATCAATGGATAAAATCAATTGGCCTATTTATCTTATTTATACAACTTTGAGCGGGTTCATCAGTATACTAATTGGATACATAATCGGTATCTATTCAAAAAATCAAATGCAAGCCGGTAACCTTAGCATGCCTATTCTTTTGATTTTTACTATGACACCAATGTTCCAAATGATTAACAAAACAATTCAAAACATTGCTTCGTATACATATTCAGGAACTATCATAAATTTTATAAATAATATGCTTACGATAAAATATACAGTTGATTTCAAGGATATAACGGTTCTGATGACTTGGTTAATACTTAGTATTATTGTATTTATTTATGCCTATTCCAAACACGGTTTGGATTCAGAATAAGCCTCGTATAACTAAAATTATAAAACAATCACTTCATTACCTTAAAAACCAAAAAGGATAGTTCCTCAAAACATGTCTTGTAAAGAAATGACTAACATTTCTATTACACTTCACGCGGGATCTATCCTTTTTTGATGAAATTTTAAATAACAAATTATACTGAACTCGAATTTTATTTACTAAGTATCCCTAGTAATATTATAAACAAACCTATTATAATGGCGGTGATATTATGGCGCTTGGAGATTTACTTCTTTTAGTAATCACACTGTTTTTTGTACTACTAGAAATCCTTCAATCATCTCGTCCCCAAACTAAAAATAATTGGACCTATTTCTTTACGATAACGTCCGCACTACTATATGGATCACTTTTTTACTTTGGAGATTCATCATTTCTGATAATTGGTGAATTAACCACAACTATCATTATTTTTATAGCGACTGTCAAACAATTCATTTGGTATCCCAACATTTCAAAACTAAAATCATATCAACCATGGATCAAAACTATAGCCATAATTTATCTAGTTATTGGGTTCTATTTGACTAAAATCGCCCAAATATCTCTCCTCACAATTATTACTATCTTTGCAATCATTTTAGTTATTGGGACTATCCTATTATATTTTTTACTACTAAAAAAAGAGTAAAAAAAACAGACCTTACGGTCTGTTAACAATTATCAAGGGTCGTATGATTAAGCCTTCAATACTGCCTCAACCTTACCTTTCAATTCGTCGTTACTCATATCATTGTAAGGTTTGACTTCTGCTTCAGTCTTATCAGTGTTATGATTTGATGCTTCCATGAAATGATCCCAAAGGGCATCACGAACTGGTAGATCTGAATCGCTCCAGTCATAAACTTCACTCATTTTTTCATCTAACAAACTTCTTTTTTCAACTACTGCAGCCATACTTAAAGCTTCCTTTCTAATTGATACAACTTTCATTGTACAATCCCTATTATAGTCGTTTATTTGCAGATGTTCAGTGAAAATGACTTTTAATTTACAAGTTCATAAATACATAAATATATTTTTATTAGTTGTTTCTCTTTTTGATTGACAGCATAAGTCTTAATACAATAAGCATTCACTATTAATTTATGTGACTCTACCTCAAGCAATCCTATTTACAATATGTCATTATTGGCACAAAAAATGACGTCCGACTTATGGACGCCATTATCATTTTATGATTTTCAAATATCCAGGGAGTAAATATGTTGAAATCTTTATTTGAATGAAACTCCGTTACCACTCATCAACCATTCATTAGTAGCAACCTTGTAGAATACGTCGCCATTAGCACTACTTGCTTTGGCTGAAACAATCCAGCCTGTTCCACCAGCTAAGGCACGGTTACCAACAGACGAGCCGTCTTGTTTATATAAAGCATAGCTTGCTTGTGACTTATCGATGTTTACCACATCGTTTATCTTTTCAATGTTAGCTAGATTACCAACCGAATTGCCGTTTCTAACACTAACGTCGCTTGCACTAACGTATTCATTTGTTGCAACACGGTAGTATACCTTACCATTCTTGTTATTAGTCAGTTTTCTATCAAATGACCAAGCAGTTTTTGGTTGTAACCCACGGTTTGAAATTGTCTTACCGTTGATATCGTACAATTCAACATATGATTTATTTAAGTCGGCTGCTGATTTAGTATCAACGACACCGTTAGTCTTTGTTTCTGAATATCCCAATAATCCATTATTGGCAGTTGCCAATTGTGAAGCCCATGAATCAATTTGTACTTGTGTATATGTCTTGCCAGCAAAGTTCTTAGCAACTTCATCTCTAACAGACTTGAGTTCTGCAATCTTAGTACTGTCGTAATCTTTTGAATGTTCTAGGTACTTATCAGCAGTATTCAATTGAGAAATCAATTCCGCATCTTTAATAGACAATAGACCCTTTTCGAGAATTGGATCATACGTTGAACTGATACCTTGACCGTAATCCTTACCAAGGATTACTTTGTTCACATCATAGATCGTCTTAGAATTCATAATTTTAGCTGTAATATCATCTTTTGTATCAGCTGTAAACTTCACACGATTCCAGAAGTGATCAGCATATTCTTTGGCATTCGCTACTGTTTCACCACCACTTTGCATAATAGCTGTCTTAGTCCAGATCAAGTTAGATGGTTTGATGTGCGACCAGTCTGAAGTATCATAAGATCTACCATCACGATCAAGCGCATAGATGAACATTCCACCCAGATTATTTTGATCGGCGTAATTTGCCACTTTATAGAAGTTACTGTTTAAGTATGGTTCTGTAGCATCATACCAACGGTTAACTGGATCTTGTTCTTCAGGGAAAGTTAATCCTGGAACAAATTTGTTAGCTGCCAAAACGCCTGAATAGTCATTAACTGCTTTGGCTGTCCGAACATTATCGCTACCATATTGTTGATATGCTAAGAAATCAAAGCTGTCACTAACATTCTCAAATGGTGCTAAATTAGAAGCGTTTGTATCGTATAAGAAGGGTCTGTTAGTTCCTGACTTTGGTCCTAAATACTTAGATAGAGCTTTGATAACACCATCTGAAATCTTGATATCATCTGCAGATGGTTTTGTTTCCATATCGATATCCAATCCATCAATGCCGATTGAATCAACGAATTCAGCAATCATTTGTTTAGCATAAGCGTCGAATTCTTCATCCGTTGGGAAGTCTCCGGCGTATTTGATCTTCAATAATTCACCATAATCAATACCACGTACTAATCTGGCACCACGTGCATGTAATTCTGGAGCATATTTATTCTTTAATGCATCATAAAAAGGTTGTGCCTGTGCTTCTTGTCCTTTTGGTACATAACTAAAGACATTAACAATATCGATACCATAAGGAATATCACTCATTGTGATCCAGTTTTCGTCTGGCAGGCTCGTATTTACACCTTGCATAGTCTTATCACGCCAGGCACGATAGTAAACCATAAAGTGTTTATCGTTATTAGTTGTGCTTACAGCTGCTTGAGCAGTATTCCCAACTGCTCCAAGAGCTAATATCAATCCCATTACAAAAATCAAACTGCGGAAAAATGTTTTCTTGATTATATTTTTCTTAATCCTCATATGATCATCCTCACCATTTTTTGTAATACCTTAATTTAAGATGTTATGAATAGGCCCCTCTTAAGACATCCTCCTTTTTGGACTTTCCCACTCGTCATCTCATAAAATAATAGTAAGCGATTTCACAAATTTTGATAGTGAACTTATTTTAGCTTTACTAACAAATTTTAGGACAAAAAAGACTGCCTGAATATGGCAGTCTCTAAATATTATAACGACGTTATATATCGATGATTTGATATTCAAATCCTACTGATTTGATGAACGTGAACATATCAGCAGTCTTAATAAATAATGTCTTAGTATTGTCATTGGGATGGAAGGTCATCCATTCTTCGGAAATGATTTTCTTTTGAATGAAGACCTCAATATCTTTTTCGGTATTGTTTAATAAACCAAAGATTGAAACCATACCGGCACTGAGATTCATCTTTTCTTTTAAACTCTCTTCAGATGCCATCTTAATACGTTTGTTATCAACAATTTCTCCAAACTCACTCATATCTAGTCGTTTATCATCATCCATAATAACTAAATAAAAATTACGCTTCTTCTTGTTAGTTAAGAACATTGATTTTGTACGAACACCTTCCATACCTTTGATATACTCATCGGCTTG
This sequence comes from Companilactobacillus jidongensis, assembly GCF_003946575.1. Classification (GTDB taxonomy): domain Bacteria; phylum Bacillota; class Bacilli; order Lactobacillales; family Lactobacillaceae; genus Companilactobacillus; species Companilactobacillus jidongensis. Next base: position 144,426 of record NZ_RHOP01000004.1, read on the forward strand.
TTCAGTCGTCAATGCAGCAGGATGTTCAACAATTTTGTATTTAATTCCTAGATTGTCTAAGTACGTAGTAACTTGTTCAGCTGGTGTCATGATAAATTCCTTTCTAAAAGCAGTTTCATAAATAATTATATTATATGCCAAAAACAGAGGTATTCGCTTAAAATCTGCGAATACCTCTGTTATCTTTCGGTTAAAACCCATTATTATCAGAAAGTTGCTTGAACCATAAACCACTTTTCTTAACTGTTCGTTTGAAACCATTGTTAAGATCAACGCTATAAAATCCATAACGGTTACGATATCCATTCAGCCACGACCAACAATCTACGTACGTCCAAACATGATAACCAAAGCAATTGCTACCAGCTTCGATACCCTTATGGAGCCACTCTAAATGTTCCTTCATGAAGTCGATCCGATATTGATCATCGATCATCCCATCATCCCCCATGAAACGTTGTTCGTCAGCGACTCCCATTCCATTTTCACTGACAAACCAAGGAATATTATGATATTGGTCTTTCATCATCATCGCCACATCGTATAATGCCTTAGGATAAATTTCCCAGCCACGGTAAGGGTTGATCTTCTTATCTGGCCAATCGTAGGTCTCATATAAATCACTTGGCATCTGTGCCGGTTTAACACTATTTACTGGTGCCTTAACACGTCTCGGTTGATAGTAGTTGATACCAATATAATCGACCGTATTTTCAGCAATTAATTCCTTATCACTGGCATCAACGTATGGTAATAAATTATTTTCCTTCAATAACGAAATCAATTCTTCCGGTATCACACCGAGAACCGTTGGATCTAAGAAACTGTATGTATTCAATAGATCAGCCGCTTCTTTTGCCTTGATATCTTCAGCACTATCACTTCTGCTATATGCCGGTAAGACATTTAGAATGATTCCGACTTTGCCATCAAGATCGCTTTTGCGGAATTCTCTAACTGCACAGACATGTGCCATTAACGTATGATAACCAACTTGAACAGCCTTCTTGAAGTCAACGATAGCTGGGTAATGATATTGATATAAATACCCACATTCGATATGAACCAGCGGTTCATTGAATGTTGACCAAGTCTTGACTAGATCACCAAACTGTTCAAAGGCGGTCTTAGCATAAAAGGCAAAGTCATCAACTGACTTACGGTTTTCCCAGCCACCTTCTTCCATCAACCACCATGGCATATCAAAATGGAACAAATTAACGATGGGTTCAATATTTTGATCAAGCATCGTTTGAAAATAGTCACGATAAAACTTAACTGCTTCTTGATTCAAGGTTTTGCCATCTGGCAATAGTCTCGCCCAAGAGATCGATGTCCGATAGGAGTTCAGACCGACCTTGGGCATATTTTCTACATCTTCCTTGTACATTTCATAAACGTTAGATGTATCCTGTGGTCCCTGACCATTATTGAATTTTTCCGGATCCCGCTTAAACCACTCATCCCACGTCGTTGCGGACTTACCATCAGTCAAACTGTGGCCTTCGGTCTGTGGTGCTGAGGCAGCAGCACCCCACAAAAAGTTATCTGGGAATTTAATCATATTGACCTCTTTCTCGTTAACAAAGTAGTAAGTGACAGAGTACTAGATCATCCATCGATTTCAAGTTCAATCCTGTTTCTCGATTGAATTTATCGATGCGATACAAAAGCGTGTTGCGATGAACATACAAATCTTTGGCTGTTTTAGCAATATTGTTTTGATTCGAATACAACGAACGGATCATAGCAATGTATTCAGAATTAGAAGTAATAGTATTTTTCAAAACAATAAATAATTTTTCACTAGCTAATTTTTGATTGAACATGAACGAAATAACATCGGAAGATAAATTGCTAACAGCATCACCATCATTCTGTTCAAAAATACATTTCTCTAACTCGAATATTTCTGGTAATTCTTCATTCAAGTTCCAACTCTGACCCACATAAGCTTCCGTCTTCGTTCCAAAGTCTTCATCGACCAACTGAATCATAGAAATCAATTCAGTATTATCAAGTGCTATTTCTGAATCGCTCAAAATAAGTATTCCATATTCTGACGTTACCCAAAACGTATCAATAACCTTGTTGAAAAAAGATGAAAAGGCTCTGATCCATTGCTGTGCAAGGTCTCTTGATTCTAACTTAGTGGTATGAAATTGAATAACTTTGATTTTGACAATTTTTTTGGACACTAACGGAATATTACTACTCCGCAGATTCAGAAACTGCCACCAGTGATTAGTTGTCTCATCTTCATTATGATCGCTCAACAGTTCAAGCAACTCAATCTGCTGACTATCTAACTCATTCTTTTCGATCGAAATCCATTGGTCCACAATTCGGTAATTGACGATTGTTTTATCTTTCCAATTTGGTACTGAGATCACCTTTGCACTGGGATACATTTTCAACAATTGATCAATTACCATAAATTGCCTCCTTGGATTAGCGGATTGCTAGAGTAGTTTCGATATCAAAGAAATGAGCTTTATTGATATCAAATGACAGTTTAACTTTTTCTCCAGGTTTATGATAATCACGCGCATCAACGATTGCAACAAATTCAGTTCCGTCAACTTTTGAATACAACATTGAAGTAGCTCCCAAAAGCTCAGAGACAACAACTTCAGCTTCAACGACTGAGTTAGGCCAAGTTTCACTAAAGGCCTCTTCAGCGTGAATATCTTCTGGACGAATACCTAATGTCATTTGTTTGCCGTTATACCCTTGCTTCTCAAGTATCTTAGCACGCCCTTCGGGAACAGCAATTTTTAAGCCTTCAGCATCAGTAATAACTCCGTCCTTATAAGTTACGTCAATGAAATTCATCGATGGTGAACCAATAAATCCAGCTACGAATTTGTTTCTAGGCGTTACATAAACCTCTTGTGGTGTACCGATCTGTTGAACTTCACCCATTGACATAACCACGATTCTGTCAGCCATAGTCATCGCTTCAGTTTGATCATGAGTAACATAAATAGTTGTTGTGTGTAAACGTTGATGCAATCTAGCAATTTCGGCACGCATACTGACACGCAACTTGGCATCCAAGTTTGATAACGGCTCATCCATCAAGAAAATTGGTGCATCACGCACTATGGCTCTACCTAGTGCAACACGTTGTCTTTGACCACCAGATAAGGCAGCAGGCTTACGGTCTAAATATTCTGTTAATCCTAAGATGTCAGCAGCATATTTAACACGTTTTTCAATATCGTCTTTTTCATACTTACGTAATTTCAAACCAAACGCCATATTCTTGAAAACTGACATATGTGGATACAACGCATAATTCTGGAAAACCATCGCGATGTTACGATCTTTGGGAACAACATCATTCATCAATTCGTCGTCGATTTTCAATTCACCTTCAGTGATTGTTTCCAATCCCGCAATCATTCGTAATGTCGTTGATTTACCACAACCTGATGGTCCAACAAAGACGATGAACTCTTTATTCTTGATATGAAGATCAAAATCTGAAACTGCATAAGAATTCTCTTCTTCAGCATTAGCGTACTTTTTATATATGTGATTTAAGTCGATTTCTACCATTTTTTTAACGTCCTTTTTTATTATTCTTTACGGTAACAAGAATATGATAGAAACGTTTTCATAAAAACGGTAAAGTATCCAAAATTTGGTATATTTTATAGTCAATCTGTTCAAAAAATATTACCAATCAATTTTAAAAGTCTTAATTTCAGCAGGTTTAAGCACTTCTTTAGATATATCATTTAGTGGTTCTTCTAACAAATTGACAGTCTGCAGCTTTGTTTTTTCGACATTAACGTTAATATCCTCTGACTCATTTGTCATGTTATATCCACGAATAATATCGGCTACTCCATCCTCTGACTGTTTGAAACATGTAATTGCAAAGTCTTCAGCTGAAACTTTGTAAACCGCATGACTCAACTTCCATTCACCATCATGAATATCGGTTTGAACCGTTTGTAACGGAACCTGATTATTTCGAGCCTGCATATAACTATTAATTCGACTCGCAATACTTTTATCATGGAATGACAGACTATAAACAAAGCTTTGCATTCCTTGGCACTGAGCCTCTTTAGTTTCAAAGTAACCCCAATCACCCATTTCACCAACTGATCGTAATAAGGTCACGGCAATAGTATTGTCCTGAGATAAAATTTCATATTCATTCAATCCTAAATTGCCGACTGTAACGCCGCCATGATTATCATGTACATTTGCGAAGGCCTGTTGATGCTGTGGATTGGTAGGATTCTTCCACGAATCACTCACCTGATTACTGCGTTCCACCACTTCATAGATCGATTCAGCGTTATGTGTATTTGTGTCCAATTGTGTTGGGAACAGTACTCGCACACGATGATCCAGGCAAGTATTATCAAAAGTCGTCAAAAACTTCAGTTGATCCTCCATCTTAGTTATTCCAATAACCGTTGAGACTCTGATCGTGCGACATTCTTTAGCACGTCTAGCAATTCGTTCAGTAATATCAATAACTGATTTTTGTTCGTATTCTAATCTTTCATCAGCTGAAACAGGAATACAAATATCTTGAGATACTTTGATCTTCGCCTCGTATTCATTGTTGATCAGAACTTCGACTTCAGCTTGAAAATCAGTTGAATAGATTGTCTTCTTATCCGCTGACTGACGATAAATATATTCGTTACCAATATCACCAGTGTCTTCAAAAATCATTTGGTCATCATAGATACGATTAGTCTTCTTATCAAGGATCGTCAAACTACCATCAGACTTGACGGTTGCCTTGAGCCAGTTGTTCTCCAAAGTATTACTCTCAACATCGAATAACTTGTGATCATTCTTGATGACTGCTTGAGTTTTCTTTTGTAACGCCAAAGTCGTCCAAGATAAAGCAGGCAAACTCTCAACTGGAACACGAATCGTAATGAATAATCCCATATATGGTATACGGAATTGTTCTTTCGGAAGATCATAATCGAAGCGAACCTCTGACTTAACCAGTTCAAAAGGAATGCCATAACCATGTTTATCAACTACTTCTAATTCAGGTAATTCAGCTAATTTAGATTGCATCAATTCATATTGGTCATTTGGTGTACCTTCTGAGAATGGTGCTCGATCCCATTCGATTTCAATTGACACCATCTGACTCTTTTCATAGCCTTGAGTATTAACAACCACAAAAGGCTTGCTGCCTACTGCAAAGACATTCGTATTGATCTTATCAGCAATGATATTTAGTGCGTCATTGGCCAAAAACTCGCCGACTTCTCTCGACTTTTCAAATCTAGTCATCATCTCTCGGTGAACCTCGTCGACCGAACAGCCACAAATACTATCGTGCGGATGATTCTGCATCAATGTCTTCCACGCATATTTCAATTGATCATGGGGATAATCATTCGTATTTTTATAAGCAATAGCCGCTAGCGGTTCAGTAATATTTTCAAGTTGTCGCTGAACTTGGGTATTTTTTTGTTTCAAATAAATTCGGCTCGAAGCCGTGTTGGCTAATGTATACCAACCATCAGTTTCTTGACTAGTTAGTTCGCCATCGATAGCTGATAAGTCTTCAGGAATATCTTGAGCAACAGCCTTCAAGTAGTCATCAAAGTTAGAATGAATAAATTCATAGTCTGGATATAGCTCACTAGCTACATCCAATGCTTCAATCACGTCTTTTTGAACCGGCTGATGGTCAACGCCATTCATCATCAACAAGTTATCAGTCGAAGCATATTTTTCAACATCTTGAAGTTTTTGATCCCAATATTTTTTAGCAGTAACCTTGTCTACTGGAATCTCGTTGCCATTACTGTACCAATTAGCGAATAACACACCTAACACTTTGGAACCATCGGGTCCCTTCCACCACATCTCTGAATATTGCGAACTGTAATTCTCATTTTCAAAGACTTGGTTGTTCAATCCCGTTGGCTTAACCCCACGTCCAAAAGCCGCAAAATCAAGATTAGATAGCTTCATCATCTGTGCTGTTTGACCCATATTACCAAATGTATCTGGGAAGTAGCCTAAGTTGACCTTGTTACCCCACTTCTTTGATTCTTGAGCGCCAATCAAAATATCACGTGTATTAGCCTCGGAACTGATCAAAAAATCGTCTTGAAGAATATAGAATGGACCAACTTTTAGCTTTCCCTCTTCAATATAATGTCTGACTTCAGCCTCTCGTTCAGGGCGAACTTGTAAGTAATCATCCAAGATAATAGTTTGACCGTCAAGATGAAAGCTATCGAATCTTGGTTCAGTTTTGAAAAGTTCTAATAAGTCATCCATCAGGGTTACTAGGCGCATATGATGGTGTTCATACCCCATATACCATTCACGATCCCAATGACTGTGTGATACAACAAATACTTTTTTCTTATTCATGTTGAAGTTACTCCTTAATTTGATATCCATAGTAGTTGAGGAATAGTTCGCAATACATCATATTTGCCCAAGAGAACCATTCACGTGTGTAATTGTTAGGATTATCCACATCAAATCCTTCATGCATCAAGTCTGTTCCAGCCGTTGTATCGACCATATTTTGTAACAATCGTGCTTTTTCAGCCTCATCAGCTTGTGTCAAACCTTGAACCGCTAGAGCAATGTGCCAAATATAATTCGCCGGTGTGTGCGGACTACCTAGTCCTTGACCGTATGTTCCAGCGTAGAAATAGGGATTCTCATTGCTTAGAATCGTCTTCCTTGTATTCAGATAAATTGAATCATCCATAGAAGTGTAGTGAAGATACGGTGTACTTAATAAGTTAGGCACATTCCCATCATCCATGATCAGATGATTTCCTAAACCATCAGTTTCATAGGCGTAAATTTTCTCACCGGCAGCGTTGGTCGTTGTCCCATAATCTTCGATACCAGCACGAACTTCTTGCTGAATTTTGTTAGCTTTTTGAACAATTTCATCATCAGGAACGATCTCCATAAAGATTTTTTGAATATAGTCCAAAGCTAAAACTGCAAACATATTGGCTGGAACCAAATATCCATAAACACAAGCGTCATCACTGGGTCTGAAAGCTGACCAGATCATTCCGGTATAACCGACTTTGCTACCTTTTCCATCATTCACCAAGGTATCTTCGGGACGATCATAAGTACGTTCAAAACGATAGTCAGATGTATCGTGATGCTGTTCAATTTCAAAAACCATTAACATTTTTTTAATTCCACTAACAAAATTTTCATCGAATTGGTCTTTTCGGCCCGTATTCTTATACAATAGATATGACAACTGAACTGGGAAACATAATGAATCGATCTCAAACTTTCGTTCCCAGATCCACGGCGTCATCACAGTATTATCCTTCTGATGACCAGCATTATTAGCTTCCTCATTGAAAGCATTAGCATATGGATCAAGATTCATATTGAAAAATTGCCTCTTCACTACTTCATATATCAAATCGGATACTTCGGGAATATGTTGAGCCATGACCAAGTATGGTCGTACTTGGCAAGTCGAATCACGTTGCCACATTGCAGGAATATCGCCAGTTAGGACAAAAGTCCCATTTTTCGGCATTGGCTTGATGGCAGTTTCCCAAGTATTAGTGTAAGTAACTTCAAAAACTTTGGACCAATCGGGCGTCTTTTGGGACACATATGATACCTCTTCCATAAAATGCTTAATCGGTTGCGTTAATTTCATTATTTACCTCCATAAGTTGGTATATCATATTTTAGTGAAAGTATAATGCAAGCGTTGACAGATTACTAGTTGTTTTTTGTTTTTTTTATGTTATATTCAGTAAAGTAAAGGACGGATAGCCATGCAACCTAAGTATAAGTTGATATATCAATCATTAAAAAAAGATATTCTTTCTCAAAAATATCCAATTGGATCCACTCTTCCTAGTGAAATATCACTAGCTGAAAAATATCAGGTCAGTCGAATAACTACCAAACGGGCTCTTAACGAATTGGAGCAAGATAAATTGGTCGCTAGAAAACAAGGAAAGGGTACAATTGTCATTCAGAATTCGATTTCTCAAGATATTCACGTTCAAGAAATCCTTCTGGTAATACCATTTGCCAATAATTATGAATTCGGTGACTACATGAGTGGCGTGCTTAAAGAAATCAACAACACGCCTGAATATCATTTGAAAACTATCAGTAATCAAGAATTCAAAAAAGATTATGTTAATAGTCTGACTAATGTCGCCGGTATTCTTTACTACGTGAATCAAGTGAGTGAGAATATCAACGTCCTGAGTTCTCTTTATTTGAGAAATATTCCAGTCGTTTTACTTGATAAGAAAATCCTGAATTTTCCACTGCCATGTGTTATGCCTGATAATCTGGCGGGAGGTAAGTTAGCAACCACTGCCGTTCTCAAAGGCAATCTTCACCCCTGCTTTGTTGCGGACTCAGCTCTTTCTGAAATTTCAGTTCGTTCACGTTATTTAGGCTTTTTAACAACACTCAAGGAGCAAAATATTGCGACTGATATTCCGCTTATAACCCTCAATAAGAAGAGTGATCTCAAAACTATTGCTAATTATGTTTCTAACAAAAAAATCGACGCAATCGTGGCTGAAAATGACGTTACAGCAATCAATATCATCAACTATTTACATGAGCAAGATATTGATATCTCCAAAGATGTATCGATCGTTGGTTTCGATAATATCCAAGCTGCTTCGCTCAGCTATCCTAGTCTGACTACAATCAATCAAGACTTCAATTTAATTGGTGCAAAAGCAACTGCAATTTTACTTAATAAAATTCAAGATCCAAATTTTGACGTTCCTGACACTATCACTATTCCGGTTAAATTGATCCGTCGACAATCTACTAAATAAGGAGTTCTGAAATGAACATCGAAAATATCGACACCCGACACGGTACTAACAACAGCTCTGATTTTTCACATGGAAATACCTTGCCTTATACTGGCGTGCCTTTTGGCATGAATTACTTCTGCGTTCAAACAACTGATGAAGATACCTCTTGGTTCTTCAAACCCACTGATCATAATTACTCTGGTATCAGGCTGACACATCAGCCTAGTCCGTGGATCGGCGACTTTCAGCAACTAACTTTCACAGCCATTAGTGAGTCAAATGACATCACTGACCTAAATACCATCAGCGGCTCCTACAATTCTGATGAGGCCATCTTCCAGCCTAATTATTTACGTATCAAGGATCAGCGTTATGGCGTTACATCAGAGCTGACCGCCAGTACTTATGGAGCTAATGTTCGTTATTCATTCCATAGCCATGACAACGGCTTTCTTTTGAAAGTACCTAAGGCTGGTCGTTTTACTGTTAAAAATAATCAGGTATTAGTCACAGTCCAAAATTACACGTCTGATTTTAGTGATAATTTTGTTGAACACGTCCGCTTTAACTTTGATGCCGAAATCAAATCTACTCAACAATTTGAAACTGAAATGTATGATCTGTTCTTAGTCAACTTCGGTGATATTGATGAACTGAATATGACCTTGGCCGCCTCATTTATCAGTCAAGAACAAGCTCAATTGAATCTTTCTCGAATTGAATCAGATTTTGAAATCTCAATGAAATCGGCCGCTGCCGAGTGGCAAAAATATTTTGATTTGATCGAGATAGATGACCCAAATAAGCAAAATATCTCTACCTTCTATCACAATCTCTATCGAATATTTTTATTTCCACAACGGTGTTATGAACTAAATAAAACTAACGAACCAGTTCATTTTGATATTTATAACAAAAACATTAAGACTGGCTTCCTATACATGAATAATGGCTTCTGGGATACCAGCAAGACCGTTTATCCGCTCTTCTCAATCCTGATACCTGAGACCTTCAAAGAGATGTTAGATGGTTTCTATAACAGTTATCTCGAAAGTGGCTTCCTGCCCAAATGGCTTGCACCAGATGAACGTGGCATGATGCCCGGAACGCTGATCGATGCAGTGGTTGCGGATGCTGCCATAAAAGGCCTATTATCAATTGATAAACTAAAATTATTTTTAAAAGCCATGATCGATAGTTCCACAAAGACAACTGCTAATGACAAATTTGGACGTCAAGGAGCAACCGACTACGATCACTATGGTTATTTACCTGCTGACAAATACAAAGAGAGTGTCAATAACACGCTCGATTATGCATACAGCGACTTCTGTATCAGCCAAGTTGCCCAAGTAATCGGTGAAACGGAGATCCAACAGAAATATTTCAAATCAGCAATGAATTACCAGAATCTTTTCGATTCAGAAACTGGCCTGATGCGTGCTAAGTTATCGAATGGTAAATTCAAAGAACCATTCGATTCACTGTCCTGGGGGACTGATTACACTGAAGGTAGTTCTTGGCAAAATAGTTTTTCTGTCTTTCACGACATTGATGGCTTACGAGATCTTTATAAAGATAAAACAGGATTGAGGGACACCTTAGTCCAATTGTGCAATCAGGCTCCTGCCTACCGTGTTGGTGGTTATGGATTCGAAATTCATGAAATGACTGAGATGGCACAGTTGAACTTTGGTCAACTTGCCTTATCTAATCAGCCTAGCTTCCACATTCCTTACTTATTCATGTACACTGACAAATCTGAATATACTTCAATCTTAGTCAAACAACTGATGAAGAAGTTTAACGATACAATTGACGGTTATCCTGGTGATGAAGACAATGGCTCCATGTCCGCTTGGTACATTTTCTCAGCATTGGGATTCTATCCTGTCTGTCCTGGAAGTGATCAGTATATTGTTGGTATCCCACAATTCGATCGAGTAGAACTCAACCTAGCTAACAATAAACAGACAACCATTATCACCAAGAATAATCTGCCGCAAAATCAATTCAATCACCTTGAGTCAATTAATGACAAATCTTCACCGGAGCGTTATATAACGCATGAACAAATAACTGCTGGTAGTAAAATAATTAATCGATTAACTCTATTGCCATAACAAAAAATGGGGCTCACGACTGTGAGCTCCATTTTTGTTATTCAAAGGTCTGATAAAAATCAACCATCGCACCACGTAGATTAGCACTATCAGTAAATTCACAAGTTACTAATTCTGGCTTGATCGAAGCAACTTTGACTGCATCCCTGAGCTTATCTATTTCAGCTTCAATTGCTGGAATCAAATCAGGATTATTTGACACTGCACCACCAATCACGATTCGTTCTGGATCAAACGAATACTGCAAGTTGAAGATTCCTTTGGCAAGCGCTTGATACATTGTTTGAACTTCCCTTTGTGCACTTGTATTTCCAGACTTAGCTAACTGGAAGACCTCTTTACCAGAACACCGTGTCCCATTCACGGCGTTATATCTAGTAGCCACATTCACGGCCGTTCCTAGATTACTCAATGTCTTGTGTCCATCTATCAACATGAAACCAAATTCACCACCAAATAAATGAGCTCCATGCCAAATTTGATGATCCACAATAACAGATCCACCGACGCCTGTCCCGAGTATCAAAAATATCAAACTATCGACATCCCTGCCGGCACCTGAATCTAATTCAGCAAGAGCTGCACAATTGGCGTCATTTTCCATACTGACTGGCAAGCCAAATTTTTCAGTTAAAACACTCAATATATCAAAGTCATGCAGATATTTTACCGCAGAGACTCCTTCGACGACTCCAGTAGTCTTATTGACGGCACCTGGGGAACTTACACCTACACCAACGATCTGCGCTTCAAGCTTCATCTGTGCGACTACACTCGTTAGTATCCCGTAGAAATCCTCTAGATTATCTGGCGTATCTACAGCGGGTAATTTTTCTAATTCATTATTTCGCCAAATAGCGAACTTGATGGATGTACCACCAATATCGATCAATCCCAAATTATTCATTTAACTATCCTCATCATTAATTAGACATTTCATGGCTCTGTTGACGAAACTCTTTTGGAGATAGTCCTGATATTTTTCTAAAATTTTTGAAAAAATATCCGGTATTCACGTAACCCACATCTAAGGCAATGTCAGCGACACTACGTTGACTGTCACTCAGCAGTTCCTTGGCCTTACGGATACGATAGTGATTCAAATAACTGGCAAAACTCTCGCCGATCTCCTTCTTAAATAACTGACCCAAGTAATTCGTATTCAACTGCAGTCGCTCTGAGATCAAAGAAAGATTAATATCATCTTGATATTCTCGATTAACTATCTCGATCGTCTTCTGAACATTCAATGACATAAAATCGTTTTGATTTTGCTGATCAAGCAACATGTCGATCATGGATGTTAACAGGTCTTCCAGTTTTTGCCAACTGGAAGACTTATTTATTCTGACGACAATATCTTGATATTCCTTATCCGAAAGATCCATCTTCTTGTGAATCTCTAAAAAAATCAAGAAGGCCATTTGTCGTGCATAACTCGGATTAATGGCGTTCTTTGAAAATTCTGAAAAAATCTGCTTCAAGATGCTGATTGAAGTCTCGTAATCATTATTGTTTATCGCCGTCCGGATCTCAGTCAGTGTAAACTTCGGCACTGTCGCCTGATTGAGCCAGTCCATTCTAGTTTGATTACTCAAAAAGTTATCCTTACGTGTATAAAACTTATAGAGTGAACCGAGTTTTTTGGATTGCTCAAAGCTCTCAGTCAAACTCGCCCAATCGCTTACTCGCGATCCAACTGTCATATAGGATTCACCCGTTATGTACTGAAGGTTCTCTAAGTTCCGCATGAACTTGATCAAACTACCATTATTACCGATAAAGGCAATAAACAACGTATCATCATCTGAATACAACAACGGTTGATTTTTACCATGACAAAAATCCAATATCTTACTGAAGCTCTGCAGTCGATTACAAGCAATCACTGTAATACCAGCATTGATCACTTCATTAGATAAATTATAATTACTTAAAAAATCTTTTTTCTCATCATCATTCAATTCATTCAACAACAACTGTTGCATCGTTATATTAGTTATCTTCGAAAGTTGCTCCTTAAATAAATTGTCTGCATCAAGCTTGGTCTTGATCTTGACTAGAACATCTTTCAACTTATTGGCATCGATCGGCTTCAATAAATAATCGACTGCTCCCATCTGCAGGCCGTGTTGAACGTATTCAAAATCCTGATATCCTGACAAAATAACAAATTCAAACGAGATACCTTTGTGCTGAGCTGCCTCAATCATTTCTAAACCGGTCATTGTTGGCATATTAACGTCCGCAATCACCAGGTCAACCTGTGAATTCTCCAAATAATCTAAGGCCTGAACTGTGCTCTTGCAGGTATTACTAATTTTAAAACCAAATTCTGACCAATCTATGATTCTCTCTAAACCCTTCAAAATCATATACTCATCATCAACTAAGAGTACCGAGTACATATAATCACCTCAATTTGAACGACATTTGTATTGTGATTCCCTGGTATTTGTTCCGATAAATATCCAAATCAAATTCTCTATTAAACTTGATTTGCATTCGTGCCTGAATATTCGCAATTCCCACTGACTTAGAATTTTTCATCAGTGTATCGATATCTGAATCTAAGTGGTCCTTCAACTGTTTAATATCCGTATCTGACATCCCCTTGCCATTGTCTTCAACCTTGATCACACAACGATCATCCTCTCTGATTGCTGAAACATGAATTGCATTGTCGATCTTAGTCAAGTCCAAACCATACTTGAAGTAATTTTCAACTAACGGCTGAATAATAAACTTCGGCACCACTACATTCTTGACTTCGTCCGCAATTGAATACTGATACGAAACTTGATCTGGATAACGCATCTGATACAAGTAACTGTATTTTTCCGCAAAATCAAATTCCTGCTCTAGCGGCACATTGGTTTCTTGGCTAATATTATTTCGCATCAGACTACCGAAGTTGAAGACAACTTCAGCCAATTCCTCTTCGCCTTCATTCAAGGCATACATCCGGATATATTCCAAAGTGTTATACAAGAAATGCGGATTGATCTGTGATTGCAAAGCATTCAGATTGGCATCCTTTTGCGCCAACTTCAATTGATAGATCTGCAAAACGTATTTATCAATTGCATCAAGCATCGTATTGATGCCTTCCGCCAGCGTTCTGATTTCTCCTGCCTGCCTAGGAACATGCAACCGGGCATTGATCTCACCATTGGAAATAGCTGTCATCGAATCCGTCATCCACAATAATTCTTTGTTGTAATACTTGAAGACCCAGCGGAAACTCCATTTAAGAAATAACTCGATCGTGATGGCCAAAACAATTATTATTGCTGACCAGATAAACATCTTCAGATAAACATTTTGTTTAGGAATCAAAGTGTAAATATAACGATTACCTGGCATCTCTAATCCTTTAATAAAATAGTTTTGTCTGAGATCTTTTGAAATAAACTGTGCACTTTGACCCAACCAATAATTCTTTAATTTTCTAGACTTCAGGCGCTCATCAAGATGATAACCATATTGAATTTGACCAGTATCTGACAAAACAATAAACTGCAAGCTTTTATTAAAACTCAATTTATCAAACCGCTGTGTAATCCGCTGTGGAGAAACATTAACGACGACTGAACCAAAATTAGTCAGTGATGTTTTATCGACCAGTGGCACTGTATAGTACAACCCTTCAGCCCGAACCTTATTGGCCTTGATCCGTACACCACCGATATCCTTAGGTGTGACTACCATACTGTCTTTTGATGAATTTTCATTCAAAGTGATCTTTTGAAAACTGCCATTCTGATCAAAGAAGTCATACATAACCGTGGGTAAATAATAGAATGTCTGACCAGAAAACTCTTCCTGACTCTTACTCAAATAGTCCTCTGAATTCATTGCAAAAAAATCTCGATAGTTAGCTACCCGGCTAGGATTATCAGATAAATCACGGGCAAATTTATTCACTTCAGCTTGTTGATCACCCATCGTATCAGCGGAATTATACAATCCAATCAATAATGACTGATTAGATTGAAACTTAATATTAGATACTGCAACTCCTAACAAAATCAGGGCAACGACCGTTACGGTGGCCATCAAAATTCTGGTATAGAGATACATTATCTGATGCAAGTTATATTGGTGTTTTAAAAAGGTTTTAATAAATTTTTTCATTATTTATAAACTTCATCCACATGTTTGAGCCAATTCTTGCCAATTGCGTGTGTGATCAGGATCATGGCACTAATACTTGCAAAAAGGATCAAGCCTTTGTAACGATATGTGACACCGATAATTATGGCCAATCCAAAAATTTCTTTGACATTATCAAAAAAATTATAAAAGAAATGTGCAAATGCCAATTTCAATGAATTAAGATAATTGATCGTAAAACCACTCTGAATGTTCATTACATACCAGAATAAACAAAACGCCAATAATAGCATGGCAATAATCACAAAGTCACTGACAATAAAAATCAAACCATGTAATTGAACCGACGTGTACAAGCTATACGACAAGAATATTTCAACAGCTGTGAATGTCCAAAAAATTGTATTTCCTTTTTTAAAATTAGTCTTAAATTTGGACCATGCAGTATTAAAAGTTATCTCTCGATAGTCAAATTCATTAGTATAATACAGTTCACTGACTGTCAATAAGCTTGGACCAATCCCCGCGACTAACCCGCCGGCAAATGCTAAAACCCAAAAAATTAGATTCAATTTTATGATCGTATATATCCTTATAAAGAGTACTTGAATGGATTTTGAAACCATGTGAATTCCCCTTAATCATATTTACACTTTTAGTATACATATTAATTTTTAATCTCAAAGCAAAAAGAGATTGTGAAATAACCACAATCTCTAATCGATCTCTACTTGTTCTCTTTTAGGAATGCATCATATTGTTTTTGCATTTCTTTTTGAACTTTATCATATCCAGCATCTTTTAATTCTTTATCCATCTTAGGAATTACCTTATCCGGATCAGATGTACCTGTATTAATGCCAGAGATATATTTGTTCATTACGTTAGAGATATTCGTTAATTCTGTTTTTACTTTATCAGTCTTAAATTGGAAACCTAGAATTGGTGAATTGATTGCATCCTTTGTATCAGCGATACGTGTATCGATCATTTCATCAGTAACATTTTCAGTTGGTGTGATAACGCCGTTATCACCCGTATTCCAAGCTGCTAAGTGATATTTCTCTTTGTATCCTTTTAGTAATTTAACACGTTTCTTATCGTCAACATACTTGTAAGCTTCACCCTCAGAGCCATAAACCAATCCGTTCAAAATCTCAGGACTAGTATTCATTTCTTCAAGTACCTTAACAGCAAGTTCTTTGTGCTTCGAAGAACTACTTATAACAAAGCTACACATTTGAGCTTGAGCAGCTGACTTGATAGCTGGTGTAACAGCCTTTGATACCAATGGTTGTCCAGCTGTAATAGTTAGTAAACTATCACCATAATCGTAAGGTCCTTGTGTTTCTTGACGGGCTAGCCATGTGTTACCACTGATAGGATAGTCAGTTACACTAGTTGCGGCATCTTTAGCTATATAGCCTTCTTGATAGTACTTGTGGAGAGTTCTGAAGATACTCTTCATTTTTTCTGAATCATATTGATTAACGATTTTTTCTCTACCATCAACTACATCAACTGCAAATGGATAGACATCCGTTAATGGATAATCAAAGTCTGAAGTAGCTCTGAAAGTTTGTCCTAGAGCAAATGTTTGAATCTTAGGATTTGCTTTGTGGAACTTGGCGAAGACTGCTTCTAAGTCATCATATGACTTAATATTGTCGATATCCAAGTTATATTTGTCGACATACTTCTTGTTAAAAGTAATTACTTGCTTAGCATAAACATTACCGTTAACTGGGAAAGAATATAGTTTACCGTCAACTTTGTTACCTTTGATATAAGCAGGATCAAGATTCTTGTATGCTTTGGGAGCATATTTTGGCATCATCTTTGTCAAATCAGTATAGGCACCCTTTTGCGCATTGACCGCATAATTATCAGCTTTGGCAATATCATAGTTCTCACCAGATGAAACAATTACTGGCATCTTCTTAGCATAGTCACCCCAACCGATATATTGAATCTTCAATTTGGCATGAACTTTCTTTTCGAGCACTTTGTTAGTGTTAGCAATCAAAGTATCATAGTTTTTTGGCTTATCACCAATTTGATACATCAATAATGTTGGAGTATCGCCATCACCTGATGAATTCTTTTTATTCCCACATGCTACAGCAACAACACTTACTGATAGTAACAGCACTAGTCCAAATAAATATTTAACCCATTTCCTCATTGAATGGTCCCCCTGTTATTTTTGTAAGAAGCTATCGTATTGTTTTTGCATTTCTTTCAGAACTTTATCATATCCGGCACTCTTCAATTCTTTGTCGAGCTTAGGAATCGTCTTATCTGGATCAACGGTTCCAGTATTAATATCTGCGATGTACTTGTTCATGACAGCCGCAACGTTAGTAATCTCGGTCTTAACATTTGATGAATCAAATTGGAAACCTAGAGCTGGAGATTGAATAGCATTCTCAGTATCAACACGTTTTTGTTCCAACATTTCATCAGTTACATCTTTGGTGTTATACACGATATCAGCATTACCAGTATTCCAGGCTGACATGTGATAACCATCTTTGTAACCCTTCAATAGTTCGATTCTATCATTACCGACTTTCTTCCATGACTCGCCTTCAACACCATAGACTAAGCCGTTCAACAACTTAGGATTGCTATTGATCTCACCCAAGACCTTCAATGAGGTAATCTTGTGCTTCGAAGCATTGTTGATAACGAAGTCACACATTTGAGCTTGTGTATTAGTCTTTGCTGGAGTTGTGATTGATTTAGAAACCATTTCTTTACCAGCAGCTTCGGATAAGGCTTGATTACCAACACCTAATGAACCTTGTGTTTCTTGTCTAACTAACCAATTATCAGTTGTTAGTGGATAGCCAGTTTTATTAGTAGCAGCATCTTTGTCGATGTAACCCTTCTTGTAATAGCTGCGGATCACTTTCAAATTACTCTTCATTGATTCACTGTCGTAAGGATTGATGATAGTTTTGCCATCGGCACCTTCACTATAGTCAACTGCAAATGGTAATTCTGAACTTAAAATATAGTCAAAGTTTCCAGCAACTCTAAACATATTACCTGTTGCAAAAGGAACCTTTTTAGGATCATCTTCTTTGAACTTAGCTAAAATTGGTTCTAGGTCCGCATAAGACTTCACATCGTCAGCGTTCATCCCTATTTTTTTCAAGTACTTAGCGTTAAGTGCAAGTGTTTGTTGTGCAAAAACATTACCGTTAACAGGGAAAGCATAGAGCTTGCCGTTGACCTTGTTACCCTTGATATAAGCTTCATCCAAATCCTTATATGCACTTGAAGCATACTTAGGAAGTAACTTAGTTAAATCAGCATACGCACCCTTTTGAGCATTAACTACATAGTTATCAGCTTTGGCGATGTCATAATTCTCACCTGATGAAACGATAACTGCCATTTTTTGAGCATAGTCACCCCAGCCGATATATTGAATCTTCAAATTAGCATGTACTTTTTTCTCTAGAATCTTATTGGCATTGGCCATCAAAGTATCGTAGTTCTTAGGTTTATCACCAATTTGATACATTAATATTGTTGGTACTGAATCCTTAGCAGACTCCTTCTTGTTACTACTACAGCCACTTAATCCTAAAACTGCTGCTAGAACCAAGATCGAGCTTAAAATATATTTTAAAGATCTCCTCATAATTTCACCCACCTATTAATTTAAAATCACCTATTATTAACGCTCCATTCCTTACCGTGAATTATCGGCATATCTTCGGTCAAAGCAGACAGTACCTCAGCTTCAGTTTGCCCATCTGGCACATCACACCAGACATTCAACGACTGACCCCAAACACTGCTCATATCTTCAACGTACTGATATTCAGGAAACTCATTTATTTGCCACGACGAAATCTTTTGTGGCGTTGGATATTTGTATGACGCTGCTTCACCTAATACATGATAGAAGTATCCATCGTTATAATTAATTACCTTATAACCATGATCAAGAAACGTTTGTACCGGTGCCATATTCTGATTCCACTTTGTCCAATAAGTTATCTGAAAATCTGAACTTAACTTCACGATCGAATCAGGATACTCAGCCCTATATAATCCATCGTTCCATACTCGTGGAACAAAACCATGTTGCTTAGTGAATTCCGCTATCTGATTCAAATATTGTAGGTACGTATCTATTCCAGTAGCATCAGAATCAATAATTTCATGTGCGTATTTCACCAGTTGTGGATATTTATTTATCTTGTCAAACTCCACAAATTCATCGCCACCGATATGAAAATATTTGCTGTCAGAGAATAATTCAAAATACTCACGTAAAATTTGTTTGAACCAGTTGACTGCCGCTTCATCCGAGATATTCAATCCGTTAGAATCTGGCAATTGAAACTGGGGATACTTCGATAAGATTTGTTTCAAATGACCCGGACTATCTAATTCAGGAATAACTTGTATCCCAAATTTGTGGGCATAAGCGATTATCTTGCGAATTTCTTTTTTGGTTAAAAATCGTGCTGAAACAACTTCCGGAACCAACTCCGATTCGATTCGAAAACCCTCATTATCCGAAAAATGTAATTGAAGTGTATTAAATTTGTTAACAAACATTTCTTCAATCAATTTCTTGAAAAAAACGACTGAAAAATATTTCCGACCACAATCGATCATTACCGCTCGTTCAGCTAACTGTGCTGAATAATGCAAGTTCACTTGCTTATATGCCGTATTCTTTAATTCACACAAACCATACTTGAGACCATTCAGACTATTGGCTGTTATTTTCAAGAATCTACTTGAACGATGCAGATTGAACTCATCTTTTGCCTTATCATTTGGTGTTAGACATAAAGTTATTTTGGAAAGTTGGCCCAAGTCAATATTTTGTTGTTTAACAATGAATTCAATATCTTCGATCTCTGTTGCACTTAAATTAGTACACTTGAATGGCTTCATGCTCGACTCCTATTCCTTAACACCACCGATAGTAAGACCACGGACGAAGTATTTTTGGAAGAATGGATATGTTGCAGCAATTGGTAGTGTCGCAATAACAACCATTGCCATTCGTGTTGCTTCTTTAGGAACAGCTGCTAGACCACCGGCAAATTGTGCACCAGTTCCGGCATTTTGTGTCAGCATTTCAATGTTGGCTTGAATCTTCATCAACAAGTATTGTAATGGAACTAATTTGTCGTCTGAGATGTATAGCAACGCGTTGAACCAATCGTTCCAATACCCCAAAGCCGCGAATAAACTAATCGTTGCAATACCAGGAATCGCTAACGGAATAACAATCTGCAAGAAGATTCTCAATTCACTCGCACCATCGATACGAGCTGATTCAATGATTGATTCAGAAACTTGTCGTTTGAAGAAAGTCCTCATAACAATAATATTGAAAGGACTGACCGCCATTGGCAGGATCAAAGCCCACAAAGTATCTTTTAGATGAAGCAAGTTAGTAACAACAATATAGTTGGCAACCATACCTGGTGAGAACAACATCGTTATCAAGCAAAAGATAGTGAAAAATTTTCTGTACTTGAATGACTTTCTCGAAATAGCATAGGCGTATGTTGAAGTGAAGGTTGCGTTGATCATCGTACCAAAGACCGTTACGATAATTGAGATCCAGAGCGATCTCATCAACTCTCCACCCATTGTTGCCAAGTATTCATAACCTGCAAAGCTCCACTTCTTAGGCCAGAGCTGATAACCGTATTGGGACAAAGTATTCTCATCCGTCAATGAGATCACAACAACGAAAAACAACGGTAAGATACATGTAATTGCGAACAATCCAATGATGATATTGAAGAATAAATCTGTCTTTTTACCAAAGGCACGTACTGTAACATCCTCAATAGCTTTCTTTTTATTCATATTTTTTTACCTCTTAGAATAGTGCTGAATCGCCGTCAAAACGACGCACAAGCATATTTGTGGAAACAAGTAAGATACAACCAACAACTGATTGATACAAACTGGCAGCACTAGACATACCGATATCACCTGTAGCAGTTAATCCGTTATAAATATATGTATCCAGAACTGATGTAACGTTATATAACGCTCCGGAATTCTGTGGAACCGTGTAGAACAGTCCAAAGTCAGCACGGAAGATATTACCAACGGCCAAAATTGTCATTAAAGTCATTAATGGTAATAACTGTGGTATCGTGATGTTCTTGATCTGTTGCCACTTACCAGCACCATCGACCATCGCAGCCTCATAGTACGTTGGATCGATTCCCATTACTGTCGCAAAATACAAAATACTGTTATATCCAATACCCTTCCAAGTTCCGAGCATCAATAGAAAGAATGGCCAATATTTCGGTTCCGCATACCAATTGATATCTGTGTGAAGCATTGAGTTAAGCAATCCTTTTTCAGGGTTCAAGAATGCCATCACGAAGTAGGCAATGATGACCCATGATAAGAAGTATGGTAGAAGCATTGATGTTTGATACGTTTTAACCAACTTCTTATGTCTCAGTTCACTCATAACAATGGCAAAGAATACGGCAATTATCAGATTCAAGGTAATGAACCCTAAGTTATAGAGCAATGTATTCTTTGTGATCAACCACGCTGCATTAGACGAGAACAGGAATTTGAAATTTTGGAATCCGACCCATTTACTTTGTGTAAGACTGGCCATGAATCCATCTGGGGAAAATTTAAAATCCTTAAACGCTACAACGTTGGCGAATACTGGAATGTAGAAGAAAAATAACATCCAAATAGCACCCGGCAACGCAAAGATAATGAATGGTCCATTATTAGAGAATTTTTGCCAAAACTTAGATCTCTTTTTTCGCTTGGTAGAATTCTCTAATCCTCCTTTAGGTGTAACTTCTTTCATTTTTATGCCTCCCTATGTGTAACCGCTTTCGAAATTTATTCTATCTTTTTTATGAGTACCAAAATAAGTTACAAATTCGTTTTTTGTACACAAATACTAGCTTGATATATCAAATTTCTGCATCAAAAAAATGAGACCTCATAATTGAGATCTCATTTTTTTATTTATATTATTGTGTAATCATTACCAGCAGCGCGTTCCCATGCTATAACCACCCATTCCGTGGAACATACCAAATCCACCGATCATCGGCATGACTGCAATAGCCAACACCGCTACCACTGCAACACCAATTAAGATGGGCGCGAGTTTATTATTAACTACTTTGTTATTATTACCCGAAGCTATATACCAAATTAGACCAATAAGCAAAAGTACTATCAATGTTGAAGAATACATCATAGTCCTCACCCCTTTTGAACCTATAATATCATGGACTACTTAGTCTTACTATCTAATTGTTTAGTCAACTCTACAAGACTGTATACCTTATCATAATTAGGATTATCCTGTTTCATGTTTCTGATATCAAGATTATTGATAATAAACTTACCATCAGCATTTTTAATCCAAAAATTATAATTTGGCTCAGTTATTAAATACGAATCTGAACCACTCAAATCGTATTTTGCCATTTCTTTTTTAAAAGATCGATTCTGATCAAATTTTTTCTTATTAGACTTAATTCCAGTGATTATTTGACTACCTATCTTTGGTAATGGAAAGTTAGTCTGTCGATAAAGAACTTCTGTATTCTTTTGATCTGAACTACCTTCAACGCTTGATTTAATATCCTTCGAAAAAGCAAAACCCATAGGAACAGTTGTAACAATATACTGATGTTCCAAGACTTTACTTCCACTCAAAACCTTATCAACATGAATCGTTGCCTTAGTTTCAACCAGCAATGGTTGATGTTCCATTTTTTCATAATTGACGATCGTACCCTCAATTATATAATTGTTTTCATTTTTCATGTCATGCCAAGTACTTGGAAAAACATCATCAAAGTTAGTACTACCAGGCAAATACTCAATCACTGCAGCCGAAGTCATTTTATTCCAATGCTTTTTATTAACTTTTACTTTACGTTTTAATGAAACATTTTCACTTTCAGTTTTACTATTATAGGCCTTGTGAGCACTATTACTGCAACTGATCAGTGTCACGACTGCCAACAGAATTACCAAAACTCCCCAGATTTTTTTCATTCTTCCCCACTTCACCGCCAAAACGGTTTAAATTGTTATTATGTTTATTCTTTTGAATATTGATATCACGATATCCAACTTGAAAAAATACTTTATCCCGCATAATAACTATATCAGAATTATCACCTAATTTGTTGTCACCTTTATTGGGGTCATTTAAATCAAAGATAATATTAGTATAAATAATGTCAAAAATAGATGTGTCTGTAACTTCAAATTTGGTGATACGAGTATCCATTATTCTCTTTGTGTCATTTGTGCACTTAGTTTCATTTTGATAACATGCCGTCAAAGGTATAAAAGTTATCATCATTATTATCATTCCAGCAAATTTACTCATATCTATTCCTTTATATTTGTTATTAGAATCATACCAACGATTACTGCTGTTACGCCATTCTAGTTTCGTATATCATGTGATAAATAAATCTTTAAAATTTTTTTGAACTTTTCCCTTGCTATGAAACGGGTTCGATAGAATATCATAATTTATGTAGAGAAGTTAAGACATGTCGAACCACTTCGTTGAATTTATAAAAATGCAAAGGAGATATATATTATGTTTAAAATTTTTAGAAAGAACCACACAACTGCAAATATCGAATTAAAGGATAACAACCAACTAAGTGCTTTAAAACTAGCTGCTAAAAAAGCCGCTGACGAATTCAATATTGATGAGCAAAACATTCAAAGTAGTATTTTTGCCAGTGCTGCTGCTGGTAATATCATCATTGAAGGCCGTGCTGTCTTCATGTTTGCTACAAGTGAAAAAAAGAATAACGTTCATACCATGACTTTAACATTCAAGGATCCTATTACTTGGGGTAATGATAAGACACCGATCGATTACTTGATCGTGGGTATCTTCCCAGAAGATTCTGATCAAGCAACGGTTGATGAAATGACTGATAAGATCACAAATATTATGCATGATAAATCATCACAACTTGATGATATTAAGTTTAATGACAGCGGCTTGAACAAATTAAACCAATCATTTACTGATTAAATACAAAAGAGTGCGTAACAAAGCACGTTTAACTTCTAAATATAATCTAAAAAAGATCCTCGCATTTACATAGTAAATACGGGGATCTTTTTCACGTGCTGCTTCCCAACTACCGCCTCCATGACAACAACTGCCAGCAAAACATAACAAAACCGAACGCAAAGCAACTCAAGTCGGTTACAGACGACATTGTTTAGATAATCAGTAAGTCCTCTTTTTCAAGGATTTTATCTGAAATTCAAGTGTCTTTCAAAGACATTAAACAGCTTCTTAGACTGTCACTGAAAGTTTCAGGGGTTGTTCGGGGTCAGCTTGAACTTGCCAAAGCATTTTTGTGAAAAGGTTTTCATAAAAATGAAAGAAATGTTATACTGTTCTTAGAACTTAAATGGATGTTGCATTATTCCTAGACTTCTTCCTACCAGAGATAGACGCACAGTTGCCAAGACTTTACGGAATCTGCCTGTCCCATCCGCTACACAGGGTATCCTTAATTTCGTAAGTAATTCAGTGTATAGTCTCAGTTAGCTTCGACAGAACTTCTGGCAATGACTATGCACCTAATTGTCTCAAGGCTCCGATAATGCTGCGATTAGAAGGAAACAAAAAGCTACCTAAAAATTATACATCCACAATAAATCCTAGTTTAGCTTATTCAATAAAGGAAGTGACATCTGATGATGATGTATCCGTATTTGAAATTAGGCCCTAGAGATGGAGTCATGTTAATTTCAGTTTTAATTATGTTAGTTTTAACACTAGTTTTTAAATGGTCGGTATGGGAATTTTTATTTTCTGCTGTTGCAATTATAATTGCGTTCTTAGCAGGACACATGAAGTCAAATGAGAAGAACGTGCTTACTTTCTTGAAAAAATAGTTTGAATTGGGACAGGATACCCTGAATTCGGCTCTTTCTCAAGTTTGGTTATAAAAGAACCCGTATGTGTATTTAATTTCAAATTCGTCAAAAAGAGACTGTCTTCCACTTGAAGTTATTTCAAGTGGAAGACAGTCTCTTTTTCTCATAACCAAAGTTGAGAAAGAACCTACATAGTAAACACGGGTGACTTTTTAGTTGTTATAAGTATCATTTATCGATTTGGTAAAGGTTGTTTCTGATGATAGGTCATTAGGATCAGAATTATTTCTTTGGTTTTCATTATTCAGAACATATTCTTTGGCACCAACATCTTTAACCCAAAGAGTGAATTGTTCAGCATTAGGACGATAGACTGTTTTACTCTTGATTTTGTTAACTCGCATAGCATTCGCAAAATCAGTACTATCATGGTCGTCATATTCAACATAGTTAATGTCTGTAATGATGCTCGACCCAATGGCCGGCAGTGGTGCATCAGTATCATGGATATACAATTCTTCATCCGAATTTGGAACTACTGCAACGCCGTTATACTCCAAGTCATTCATTCCAAACAAATAGTCGCTAGACTTAGTTAAACCACCATGCAATATAAGATCGACAGTTTTGCCTTCAAGACTTTTTTGACTACCTAACAGTACTGCATCAATTTTAATCGACGCCTTAGTGTATGCTTCATTGTGAATATAAGATAACTGCTTGTAATTCACAACCGTTCCTTTAATTAACAAACTCTTGTAATCTTTGAACTCTTTAATACTACTGGGAAAAATATACGATGATGACTCATCAATAGAGGTCACATCTATCTTCTTAGCTTTGGCCACCTCAGAATCCCATTTAGTCTTATTTTTGTCGATAGTCTGTTTCTGAACCTGTTGCACTGACTCTTCCTTATCTTTAGCACTATCCTTATCTGAACTTTCAGTAGCCTGACAACCTGCTAAAAACAGTGCTGACATCCCTGTTACAAGAAAAATTACCATCTGCTTCATAATCGTTGACCTTTCCGGTTATGTTTACTCTCATCATAGCATGACTGACAATTTCATCACTATTTAGATTCAATATAACCAAATACAATTATGACAATAAAAAAGGCTAAGACATTTCTGTCCAAGCCCATAACGCCGTTATAATATTATAGTGAAGAAACCACAAAACAAATTGCTGTCCAAACACTTATCTTAATCTTACTATTTTGGGAAACATCTAATTCTTTCCAATTAGTCCAGGCAATTAAGCCATTTCCAATTAAACCAATTACTATCTTGATCCAAACATTAAGTGACTTACCGGTAATTAAACCCGCGATAATAGCTAACAATGATGCCACTGTTAATCCGATCACGATATTCACAAAAATCACCTTTTGAAATCCAGTTTCGTTATTGTTCAATACTAAGTACATAACGCCGTAGTAAATCGCAAAGCTAAAAATAATCGTTACAGCATACATTCCTAATTCTAGTGCTTTGCCCATCGCTGGAGCACCGCCAATTTTTTGATTAGACAAGAACATTTGTATCAATTCCATGAATGCCAAAATCAAAAACATTGCAAACAAGGTCCAGCCATCTAATTTGTATAATTTTTTCATATTAATCCCCTTTTTAAGCTAACTATTCTTCCTTCAGTAATCCAACCAGTGGTGACTGTGCAGCTTTATTAGATGGAATGAATCCGAAGATCAATCCAACTGCGGTCGAAACTGACAAGGAAATAGCTAATGAATATCCGGTAACAATCGCCTTGAATGGTAAGAAGGCATTGATGATGGCCACCAGTACATAACCGAATATAATACCGATCAACCCACCGATGACACAAAGTACCACACTCTCTATCAAAAACTGACTGCGAATATCATTGGATGTTGCACCAAAGGCACGACGAATGCCGATTTCTTTGCGTCGTTCTGAGACAGTGATATACATTACATTCATAACACCGATACCAGCAATCAATAGTGAGATCCCGGCAACTAAGGCCACGAAGTAAGTAATGTAGTTCATCATCTTGGTAAAGGTCTTACTGATCTGGTCTGGATTAGAAACAGAGTAACTACCCATTTGCTTATCCTCACCAAACTTCTTCATCTGTTTAACTGCGCGTTTACCAACGGCCTTTTTATTAACATTTGGTTGTACGTAAATACGCGCAATATTTTTTGTGATTTGATTAGCGAATAATTGTTTGAAGACATCCTTCGAAACATATATATCAGGACGATAATTAAAATCACTGACCTTATATATTCCACGAACAATGAAGACATTTCCCTCTATAATAAGAGGTTTGTTCAATGCTGATTCACCCTTAAAAATTCTTGACGCTAAATCATGTGAAATAAAAATATTACTCATATCTGACTTATCGATCGTCGTTCCTACGCCCTTGTACAACTTCAAATGTTTGGGCGCTTTATTCAAGTCAGTTGATTCCTGTTTAGTTTTATATTGAATCTTGGCAGTAGCAGCAGTATTGCTACTATCTAGCTTGACGTGGCCAACACCAGATACACGTTCCAAAGTACTAATGTCATTTTTGGTGAAGCCACTCGTTACATCATCATATGACGATGCTTCAAAACTAATCGTGACACGTCCTTTGTCATTGTGCGTTCCCATCCCTTTTGTCATCGTCTTAGTGAAGCCATCACCGACAGCTAAGATAGCAATAACACAGGCAATTCCAATAATAATTCCTAACATAGTTAAGAAATTACGATTTTTATTTTTACCAATCGACTTGAATGCAATCATAATTTTATCAATCATTCTTAAACACATCCTTTGCGTCATGATATAGTTTTCCATCACGAATATAGACCGTACGCATGGCGTATTGAGCAACCTCTTCATCATGAGTAACCATGATGATCGTCGTGCCAGCTTGATTCAGCTTAGTGAAAATATCCATAATTTCTTTACTAGTCTTAGTATCCAAAGCCCCTGTTGGTTCGTCCGCAATAATCAGCTTAGGACGATTAACAATTGCACGAGCAATGGCTACACGTTGTTGCTGTCCACCAGATAATTCTGAGGGACGGCTTTTTTCTTTACCAGCCAATCCAACTTGTTCGATTACAGCTTCAACACGTTCAAGCTTGTTATGCTGTTCTGTCTTACTATATACCAACGGTATTTCAATATTTTCATAAACATTATAAGTCGTTAGTAATTTGAAATTCTGAAAAACAAATCCTAGTTGATCCCCACGAATACGGGATAAAAAGTTATCAGAAGTATCTTTGTAACTCTTATCATTTAATAAATATTCACCCGTATAATCTTGATCCAAAAGTCCCAGAATATTGATCAAAGTCGACTTACCCGAACCAGATGGTCCCATGATAGCCAAGAACTCTCCATCCGCAACTTCCAAGTCAATATCTTGTAAAACTTTAAATTGGCCGTATGACTTTCCCACGTTACTTATCTTTAACATGAAATCACCGCCCTAGAACAAGACCAGCTTATCGCCAGCCTTGATTCCTTTTTTGACGTAATACTTGTTATCATACTTAGTTAGGTCAAGTACACGACGTTGCTTCTTGTTATTCTTGACAACATAAACCGTATCATCTGACTTAATGGCAGCCTTAGGAATCTTGAAACCACGAGTTGCATTTTGAATCTGGACATGCATTCCGTAAGTCAAAGTTTCATCAGTACTTACTTGGAAATGATAGTAAGAAACCGCACCATTGTTATATGGAATCTTGTCCTTAGAACTATAAGTACCATCGATCTTGTCACCATTATTCTTGATAACTGTCACTGATTTGCCAGTTTGAATCTTATCAAGTGAGAATTCATTGACGTTACCTTCAATGATTGGTGTACCGTAAACAAAACTACGGCCTTCACTGTCTTTGAAGTAAGTTCCAGCAGTTGGTGCTAAAACCGTCCGACTTTGTTCTTTAGTTAATTTATTTAACTTATCTTGAGCGTCACCCAAGGCCTCTTGCTCCTTGGCTAATTCAATTTGATAATCAGTATTCTTATCAGTTATTGTATTCAATTGTTGTATCGCTAATTGAGCTTGTCTGATTTCTAAATTAGCTGAAGCAATCTCGCTAGACATGTCTCGATAGAATGTGAAGAGAACTTGTCCTTTGATCACCTCTTCGCCATTTCTGACATTTGATGATGCAAGTGTTTCATCGTCAGTTTTTGGTTCGTCACTGACGGCGTGTTTTTGGTCTGCTTGAACAACCCCTGTGAAGTTATCAGTTTGTTCTGCTTTTACCATGTAAGTGTTGTATTTATCTGCTTGGTCATCATTACCTTTGCCAAGAATAACGGCCAAAGCAACAATTGCCATAACGATGGCAATTCCCCAAATTGTTAGTTTGATCTTTTTCATATTTCCTCCCTATTTTCAAAAAGACTTGTTCCATTATACATTTAATTTTACCTAATAAATATACTGTTTTAGTGGGATTAGAGTAACGTAATCTTACATTTTTGTAAGGTCAAAAAAGGCAAAAAAATATCTCATAATATTTACTTTTTTCAGTAATTATTATGAGATATTTCTGAAAACCACTAATTTATTATGCAGTTATTGCATCGTCATTGTCAGCTGTTTTGCTAGTTTTATCCAGACGTTTCAATCCGATACCAGTGAAACCACTAATAATAGAGAGAATTGGTGATAGTAAACTGAAGAAACAGAATGGTAAGAAGGCTAATGTTGAAACACCTAGTGTATTGGCTGCGAATGCTCCGGCAACACCCCATGGAATCAAGTAGTTGATAACTGTCCCACCATCTTCAAGTACCCGGCTAAGAGCTAAATTATCGAGACCACGTTTGTTAAAGGTTGATTTGAAAGCTTTACCAGGCAAGATAACTGATAAGTATTGCTCACCGACAAAAATATTAACACCGATACCTGAAAGAATAGTTGCTGTAACGACTGAACCTGGAGTCTTAAGTCTTGCAGCGAGTGGTGTCATGGCTGTTTGAATAACATCAAACTTCATTAACAGGCCACCTAATGAAAGGGTTAAGAAAATCAATGAAACTGTACCCATCATCGAGGTGATACCACCACGAGTAAGCAAAGCGTCAACCGCTGAATTACCAGACTTAGAAACAAAACCGTTTTCGATGAAACCTGCGACATCCTTAATCTGTGTACTTGGTTTTTGAATGAAGATCATACCGACCGTAACGGTAATATTCAAGATCAAAGTTGCAATGGCAGGAACCTTGGAGATAGCACATACGAACAATAGTGCAACTGGTAAAATAGCCCACCAAGAGATAACAAAGTTGCTATTCAAAACATTCAAAGTTGTATTGATATTTCCTAAACTAGCATTAGAAGAACCGTTATTACCAAGAATAGCGTAGAGGATAAGAGAAATAACAAAAGCTGGAATTGTCGTCCACATCAAGTTCTTAATATGAGCGAACAAGTCATCTTCAGCAATCGCAGAAGCTAAGTTAGTTGAATCTGAAAGTGGTGATGTCTTATCTCCAAAAATTGCTCCTGAGATAATTGCTCCAGCAACCAACGCTGGATTAGCACCGATAGTTGTTCCCATACCGAATAATGCGATACCCAAAGTAGAAATAATTGTGAAGGCACTACCGACAGAAGTTCCGATAATTGCACAAACGATGAAAACTGAAGGAACGAACCACTGAACTGAAATCATATGGAATCCGGCAACCATCATTGATGGAATGATTCCGGCGGCGATCCAAGTACCAATCAATGCACCAATCAGAATAAAAATAAAAATTGGTACGATACCGTTCTTGACCCCATCAATAATTCCAGCATGGATATCATCCCAACTAGCCCCGCGAACTTTGGACCAAAGGACTAATAATCCAATTACCACTAGAACTGGTGTCTGTGGTGATAATCCAAATTTGATAACGCTGAATCCTAAAACTACTAACATTACAATTAAAATTGAAATTGCCTCTCTGAAGCTGACCTTGTTTTCCATAATTAATCTCCCTTTCCAAACCCTAGATACAAAAAAAGTCGTTCCTATTGCTTACGCAACAGGGACGACTAATAACCGTGGTACCACCCAGATTGAGAATATAAAATATTCTCCACTCTCGAGAAGTAACGGTCCTCTTTACCCGCTTGGAAAAACCAAGTCATGTCCGGTATTTCATGACGTACACCCTGACCGGTTCGCATTAACCACCGGCTTTCTTACACACAGATGCAGTATTACTTGCTTCAGACACTTATATTTGTTTATTTGATTGACTTGAATATTATCAGTAATTAAATTATAAGTCAAGAGATCTCTCTAATGTTTTTCTAATTTATTGCCGCTTCCGGTTCCGAGATATTTTACCTGCCGTGGGGAACGGTCCCAGCCTAAAGTGCGGTCTGGGACCTCGACTTTAAGCTTTGCTTCGCAAATCTTAAAGCTCGTCCTGTGGCTTACACCACTTTCACGGCTGGTAAAAATCTCTCCACCTCCAGCTAAGTACCATCACTAACTATTTTAATACCAACTGATCACTTTCAACCGGAGGCGGCAAACAACAAACAACCCCACAAAAAAAGAATGCTTGCGCATTCTAATTTTTTTAAGCCATTCGCCTGTCAATAACCTTAGATAACAACGATAAAGCATAACAAACGACAAAGTACATTATAGCCATCGCAACAAAGACTGGGATAATGTAATTAGGATCTTGACCATAAACAACCTGACCATGTTGCATCAACTCTGGCACAACGATAATCGTTGCCAATGAAGTATCCTTGATCAATGAAATAAATTGACTAACCAAAGCTGGAATCATTTTTTTGTATGCTTGCGGTAAAACTACGTGCCACATAGCCTGTCCCATTTTCATACCCATCGCACGGGATGCTTCCATCTGACCAATATCGACCGCCAAAATACCAGATCTGATTATTTCAGCAATCATTGTCGATTCAAAAACCGTCATCGCCAGAATTGCTGCTGGTATTGTATCCGGCTTAAACCCAAATGCAGGCAATCCAAAATACGTAAAGAAGATAATCAAAAGTAATGGTAAATTACGAATAACATCGATTATGTAACCAATGATCCTCGAAAAGTACGGAATCTTAGCATATCGTATGATTCCTAAAACTGATCCAATAATAAAACTCAATATTACTGATATAACTGAGATCAATATCGTAATCCATAGCCCTTGGAGCAGGAATCGTATATTGATCCATGAATAAGCGTCTATCCAATTTTGCATAACGGCCCCCTCCTAAGCTAATTTTCTTTCTAGATGTTGCATGTAATAACTGATCGGCAATGTAATAACTAAGTAGAATAAACCGACAACAACATATGTATTTACAGTATCAAAAGTTTGTGATGCAATCATATTCCCTTGGTACATCAAATCAAATCCAGCAACGAAGGCTAGAACTGATGAATTCTTAACCAAGTTAACAAATTGATTCCCTAGTGGTGGAATAACTAATTTGAAAGCTTGTGGCAAAACAACATTCTTCATTGCTTGCCAAAAACTCATACCTTGAGCACGAGCCGCTTCCATTTGACCACTATCAACTGAATTGATACCAGCACGAACTGTTTCAGCGATAAAGGCTGAGGTATAGATTGTCAGTCCGATTGTTCCAGCTGTGAATCCATTGACCTTCACGACATACAACGGAATTACCAAGTAGAAAAACATCGTAATAACTAATAAAGGAATATTACGGAATATTTCGACATAGATATTACCGATCACACGAGCTGTTTTACTTGGCATAACTTCCAAGATGGCAAACAATGAACCAATAATCAAACTGAAGAACAGTGCCAAGACACTGGATAGAACGGTCCAACCGAATCCAGAAATAAACGCTGACCAATTATCTGTTAGTAGTTTTATCATTTTCTTAGCACCTCCTTATAGTTGAATCCCGGAACATTACCAAACCACTTCATAATAAGCTTATTGTAAGTTCCATCTGTTTGAACTTCTTTTAAGGCCTTATTTACAGATTTCTTGAAGTCTCCCTGCCCTTTATTGATACCAATACCATAAGGTTCAGTTGTGAAGGCCTTACCTGTTAATTCATATCCAGGATTATTAACGGCCATACCAGCCAAAATAACATTATCAGTCGTCAACGCATCTCCTTGACCTGACTTCAATGCTGTCAATGCTTGCGCATAATCAGGCAATTGAAGAACTTGTGCCTTTGGAGCAAACTTCTTAACATTTTGAACTGAGTTTGAACCAACAACACCGATAATTGTCTTACCGTTCAAATCTTGAACTTTTTTAACTGAAGAACCATCTTTGACTAGAATCGATTGTCCAGCATCAAAATACGAATTAGAAAAATCGATCGTCTTCTTACGATCTGGCGTTATGGTCATCGTAGCGATGATAGCGTCAATGTTTCCGTTCTTTAATAGCGGAATACGTGACTGTGATGTAACGGTAACAAATTTAGCTTTTGCATCTTTGCCAAGCATTTTCTTAGTCAAAGCCTTAGCCAAATCTACTTCAAATCCTTTTTCTTTACCATCTTTAACATCAGTCAATCCAAGTAGTTTAGTATCCGCCTTAACACCCCATGTAATGGTCTTAGATTTTTTGTCATTTTCCAAAACATTTTGTGAAGACAAAGACTGTGAACCACAGCCTGTCAGAGTCAGCACTAGGAGCAAAGACGTGATTAGCAGTGTTAAATATTTAAACTTCTTTTTCATATCAAATACCCCCTATTTTAATGCTTAATAATCTTACCTAAGAACTGATTGGCACGTTCGTTTGAAGGGTGCTTGAAGAATTTCTCTGTTTCATCATCTTCTAGGATCTGACCATCAGCCATGAAAATAACACGGTTGGCAACTTCTTGAGCGAAGCCCATTTCGTGAGTAACAATAAGTGATGTCATTTCACTTTGACTAGTAACATACTTGATAACACCCAAAACATCATCGATCATTTCTGGATCTAGCGCACTAGTTGGTTCGTCGAATAGCATGCAACGAGGTTTCATTGCAAGTGATCTAGCGATGGCTACACGTTGTGCCTGTCCACCAGAGATCTGAGAAGGCATGTTATGAGCTTTATCTGCCAAACCAACTTGGTCTAGTAAAGCCATAGCAGCTTTCTTATTCTCCTCTTCATTCAACTTCAAAACGATTCTTGGAGCTAACATAACATTTTCAAGTACATCCTTATTGGCATACAAATTAAAATGTTGAAAAACCATTCCGACATCAGTACGAATACGGTTAATATCAGTGGATTTATCCGCAATATCATGACCGTTGATGATCAACTGTCCCTCTTGAATTGTTTCCAAACCATTAACAGTTCTGGCCAAAGTACTCTTACCAGATCCTGAAGGTCCGATCAAAACAACTGTTTCTCCCTTATCAATTTTTAAGTTAATGTCCTTTAGTGCGTGAAACTTGCCGTAATACTTTTGTACATCACGGAATTCGATCATTGATGACATAAACTTTCTCCCTTCTATTCCCTCTGAAATCTATCTTAAAATTTCCTGAAAAATAATCATTAAAGAAATTTTAATGTTTAAATACGAATTTAGCAACATAAAACGTCCAAACAATGAACATGTTCGGCTTTAACACAACGTGATTATTACGCTGTAATCCTTATATGTCAATACTCTTCCATGACAAATTGCCATATAAAAAAAATTATCCAATATACTCTTTATCTCAAAATACGAACTATATGTTTGTTAAAAAATTATCAAGTAATTAATTCTATCATAAATTAAAAAAATTTACTAAAATTATATTTTTTTTAATCAAGCAACTCTTTATCATACATCGCTAGTCTAACGCTATGAATATATTCATTATCCGCTAAATTATTAACTTAACCCTTTCTTTACAAAAAAAAACGCCACCTAAGAATAGGTGACGAATATTGGGTGTGTGACTGCTCTCACACTTTTGAGAACGGGAATTCTCATTACATATATTGAAGGGTGTTTCAGGAATCTTGTTGAGGGATTTCCATATAATATTGCGTCTCAGAGGGGGAAGGTTTCTTCGACGTTTTTAAACAACTAACGCTCCTCTCTTCGGAGGAGCTGGGGTCGAAAGGTATACGTTAGGGGGAATACCCGCCGACCCCAGTTACCCCGAAAGGAAAACTGGTCAAACTTTATTTTAAAACGATCTTCTTGTACAAATAACTCGTTAAGAAGTAATAGCACAGATACAGGACAATGAAGATTCCGAAGGGAATTTCGATGTGTGTATATGGTTGGAACAGAATACCCTTGAACATTTGTAATCCTAATAATACGTGGACAATACCAAGTCCAGCGGGAACTGCGAACAAGACGGCAATCTCTTTACTGATAGTGGAGCGAAGCACCTTTTGACGAGTTCCAATCTTGTAGAGCATGTTGTAACGCTTAACATCTCCACTCGCACCTGAAAGGATCTTGAACATCAAGCAACTTGCTAACATTGCCAAGAAGGCGATTCCGAGGAAGAAGCCCATGAATTCTAATCCAGAGAAGAATCCATTGATCATGGTATACGCAGTATACTTATCTCCGCCAGCCTGTTTCAGTTCAGGATAACGTTTGGCTTCTTCTTTAGAGATAGTCCTGATCTTACTCAAATTATTTTTGAACGATGTTGTCTTAACCAAAGTTAAAGTATTAGATGCGGCTTGGATTTTGTTATACTTCGCATCACTAACAGCCTTGATCTGACTCATCCGATACTTCGGTAACATATTTTGTTGCATCGAATAACTGACATCAGGATTAGTGACATTAGTACTCGTCTTTGTCGTCGCAATCATGCTCTTCATATTAAATGCTTCATAATGAAATGGCTGGTTCTTAAATTCACTAGTACGATAATAAACAATTTTGTTCTTATCATCGGTCTTATATGAGTAATTGAATTGATCATCACCACTCAAGTGATTGATACGATTTTTTTGTGCTGTATCGGCGTTATGAACCGCTACATCATAGTAATTTTGACCATTAACAACTGTATCAATTTGTTTTTGAAAACCTAGCCCAACGGTAATAGCTCCAAGAGCTAAGGCAAACATGATCGATACCATTGAGAGAATTTTCGTATAATCTCCGATTCTAAAACTCAACTGTGAAAGTGTGAAGTTATTCAAGCCCTTTTGTGAATACTTAGTATTGCGTTTGAGTAATGAAATAACTGCCGTAATCGCAGAGTTGATCGTAAAGTAAGTACCAATCACGATAGTCACTAGAGCAATCGGAACACCGATGAAAATAAAACCAGCATTCTTACCGATATACCACATAGCGAAATAACCAATAACTAGAAAAATAATTCCTAGAACTGCTTGAACTGCCTTTACTCCACCGTTACGTTTGATCTTACTTGGCTGACTATCTTTGTGTAACAAAGTCAAAACCTTTGTTCGACGAAGTGAAACTGAATTACGTAGTGCTGAAAAAACAAATAATACAATGAAGAAAATAAAAGTCCACATTAGGGCTGGTAAATAGAAACTATTAAAGTGCTTGATCTGCATGTCTAGCGCCGTGATCATCCATTGACTGACATACTTCGTAGCAATAATACCAAGGAGTGAACCAATAATGGTTGAGATGGCTCCGATAGCAAAGGTTTCCACAAAAATCATTTTGGAGATCTTACTACTCTTGGCGCCAAGCATCATGAACATCCCGTATTCTTTTTGCCTCATACTTAACAAAAAAGTATTCGCATAATTTATATAGACAATTGTAATTATCGCTAGCAAGACAATTCCGAAACCAAAGATAAATGCCGTTGCAGCGGCTGGTGAGTTGGAACTTAAAAATTGTTTATTTATAGCTAATGACAAAAACATATAAAAAATTGCTGAAGCAATCATCAAACCTGAGAACAATACCGTATAGTCCCGCATTCGATGTCGTATGCCACTTAGGGCTAGTTTGTTTAACATTATTTAATCTCCTTATTTGATAAAACTAAATGTCTCCACCCTCTAAAATTTACTCGACGAATGTACCTAATGAATCCAAAATTTCCTGATAAAATTCTCCACGAGAATTATCTGCCTTCTTCAATTCTTGACCGATCTCCCCATCACGAATGAACAAGATTCTGTCACAGTAACTAGCTGAGAAAGGATCGTGTGTAACCAATAAGATTGAGACGTTGTCTTCTTGGTTGATCTTCGTCATTGTATCCATCAATGCACGAGCACTCTTAGAATCAAGCGCACCAGTTGGTTCGTCACCGAAGACAATGCTTGGTTCGTGTACCAATGCACGAGCGGCCGCAACACGCTGTTTTTGACCACCAGATAATTCGGTTGGATAGTGATTTAAGATTTCAGTTAAACCTAGTTTTTCAGTAATTGAAGTAACTGCTGGTTTGATTTTTTTTGGTGCCACATTTTGTAATGCCAATGGCAAAGCAATGTTTTCATAAGCTGTTAAGTTTTCCAATAAATTAAAATCTTGGAAGATAAAACCGATTTTGTTAGAACGGAAGTCGGCCATTTCATTGTTGTTTAATGTCGTAATATCTTGTCCGGCTATTTTTACCGAACCACTTGTTGGCGTATCAAGAGTTGACAAAATATTTAATAATGTTGTCTTACCTGAACCAGAAGCTCCCATGATACCAACAAATTCTCCCGGTTGAACTTCAAAATTTACATCCGACAAAGCCTTGAATTGTTTTTCGTCAGCCTTACCATAAATTTTTTCAACATTTTTTACTTCAACGATTTTTTGCATTTCTTGTACCTCCATTTGATATATCTATCATAAAAAAAATTGCCACAAACGTCGTTCGATTCATCTTACTTTGAACTTACAAATTCGTAAGTTGACCTTTCATGTAAACAAAAAAACGACTCGAAATTATTTTCGAGTCGTTTTTAATCAAATGCTATCTTTATATTTCTGAACAAATAAATATAAATCATTTATATCAGTAGTTTTTAACCTGCCAATGGGGGGCCGGCTGAATACAGCGCTTCTAATGATCTTATAATTCTTATGGATATCGACATACGACTTCTTCATAAGTCCGGCTTCTTCCCAATACTGTATAGGATAATAGGTTTTCTTAATATTAGTAGATTTATTTTCATACTTAGATGTTATTTTAAATACCAAAACATAATTCTCAGAAACGTCAACTACTAATGCTGGTCTGAGTTTGGACTTTGAAACCTCATCAAATGGAACATTGGCAATATACAAATCCATCGGTCTTAAGATTTCACTCATCAACCATTAACCATCCAATCATGAAAATCAGGTGATTTTTTTGAATCATAATGTCCATCCTCATCTACATCTACCAATTCTGTTGGTAGATCCTTGACTAGATTATGCCAATCGAGTGCTGTTGGCTGTTTTTTCAAAACTATTTCATTATCAGCATTCACTGTAACGGATAGTTCATCACCACTACTTAACTTCAGAGCTTTTCTAATTGGTGCAGGTATCACTACTTGACCTTTACTAGAGATTTTTGACAACTTTGAATGTTCCACTATTTTATCCATTTTTGATCATCCTCTTAAGTATTACGTCTTACTTCTTACATTTTACAATAAATCTTTGATTTAAGATATTAAATGATACTCGAGCAAAAAACGACCCGAAATTATTTTCGAGTCGTTTTTTATATTCATTATTCAGCGTCATATAGTTTAGCAACTTGTTCTTGAACTTGTTTATGTCCCAAGAATTCATCATATGTAGTATCAGAGCGGTCTACAATGCCCTTAGGACTGACTTCTACAATACGATTAGCGATTGTTTGAATGAACTCATGATCATGAGACGTGAAGAGAATACTACCCTTGAAGTCCACTAGTCCATCATTTAATGCTGTGATCGATTCTAGATCCAAGTGATTAGTTGGATCATCTAATAACAGTACATTGGCCTTGCTCAGCATCATCTTAGATAACATCGCACGAACCTTTTCCCCACCGGACATGACGTCAACTTCACGGTTCACATCGTCTCCAGAGAAGAGCATCTTACCCAAGAATCCACGTAAGAAAGTATTGTCATTCTCATCTTTAGACGCATATTGACGCAGCCAATCAATAACTGCTAATTTGTTTTCAGCGAAGTAATCATTAACATTTTTAGGTAAATAAGTTGTGCTAGCTGTTTGACCCCATGTTACTTGGCCCTCGTCTGGTTCCATCTCGCCGGCAATGATCTGCATCAAGATAGTAGTAGTTAAGTCATTACGACTAATAAAGGCAACTTTTTCATCTGGACGAAGCGTTAAACTAACGTTATCAAGAATCTTAACGCCTTCGATCGACTTCGAAATACCATCAAGACTAACTAGATCCTTACCTAATTCACGTTCCGGATGGAACTTGATGAATGGATACTTACGAGTTGAAGGCTTGATGTCATCGAGAGTAATCTTCTCTAACTGTTTCTTACGAGAAGTGGCTTGCTTAGACTTCGAAGCATTGGCACTGAATCGAGCCACGAATTCTTGCAATTGTTTGATTTGTTCTTCCTTCTTGGCATTTGAATTAGCCTGTAATTGTGTAGCTAATTCACTTGATTCCATCCAGAAGTCATAATTACCGACGAAGAGTGTGATCTTACCACGGTCAACATCACACATGTGTGTACATACTTGATTCAAGAAGTGACGGTCATGGGATACAACGATAACAGTGTTGTCATAACCAGCTAAGAAGTCTTCCAACCAACTGATTGATTGCACATCCAAACCATTAGTAGGCTCATCAAGAAGCAAGACATCCGGATGACCGAATAAAGCCTGTCCAAGTAGGACCTTAACTTTTTGAGGTTCTGTCAATTCACTCATTGGTACTTGATGTAGTGATTCTTCAATACCTAATGCTTGAAGCATTTGAGAAGCTTCAGCTTCGGCTTCCCAACCACCCATTTCACCGAATTCTGTTTCGAGTTCAGCTGCACGAATTCCGTCGGCATCAGTGAAATCAGCCTTTGAGTAGATGGCGTCTTTTTCAGTCATAATATCGTAGAGCTTCTGGTGACCACGGATCACTGTATCCATAACTAAGTTATCTTCAAAAGCAAAGTGATCTTGGTTCAAACTAGACATTCTTTCATTAGGGCCCATTGATACTACCCCAGTAGTTGGCTTGAGTTTGCCCTCAATGATCTTCAAGAATGTAGACTTTCCGGCACCATTGGCACCAATTACACCATAACAATTGCCTGGTGTGAACTTAAGATTGACATCGTCATATAGCATCCGATCGGAAAACTGCATACTGACATTGTTGACATTTAACATTAACTATCCTCCTGCATTTACGCGTAAAAAAACAACGTGTCAAGTAACGGCGACGTTGATTTTTGTTCAAATTCGTTTTGATATATTAGTGTAGTGTAACACATACCTACGTGGATTTCAGTGTTTATCGACTATTACAAACAAAACAGATCATAAATATAAAGTATATTTTAATTACGCTGTCAAAAATCATTACTAAGTTTTGAATTAGTTACTCTCGACCGTAATACGTTCTTCCATACCACTGATCCAAACGCTATTCGCAGTTGAACCACGATAATCCTTGGCCTTGCATTCAATGCTTTGAGATAAGTTAAGTAGTGCCTTAGGCGCACACAACCAATGTGATGCTAAATAATATGAGATATAATTGCTTAATTTAACACAGACAGTTTTGTAATTCTCACCACTGTCCAGATCACGAGCTAGCTTCAATAATCTAGTTCGAATTTCACGGTCCCGTTCGATCTCAGGATCGGAGTATGTTTTGTTGATTAAGTCGAATAATTCTTTTTCTGACAAAATTATCACTCCTTTATAGATTATTTTATACGGAATGATCTTTACTAAACAAAAAATGTCCTGAATCGTAGTGATTGAATTCCTGAATGGACATTCCGTCTACTAATATTTAACCGTACTACCAAATTTGAGTGGAATAAATCCATAGTGCGTATATTTAGCTAAGACTCCAGCATCGACTTCTTTTAATTGTGGAACGACAAAATTGTAAATATCACTATATGCCGTTGGCAATCCTGAAATACGATCTTTTATCTTCAAAGATAAGTCAGCTTGCAATAATTCTGTTCTTAATCCTAACAATATTTTTATATAATCTTCATTATTGTTTAATTGCTTGGAGAATTGAACTAATTTTTCTCTGAAATCTGCAAACTTAGCATCTTGTACTACTTGATAAGCCGTATCAAGTAGCTTAACAAGTTCTTGTCTTTGTTCTTCCATTATTGTCAGCCTCTTTATCTACGTGGCATTTTGTTTTTATCAAAATAACTATAAAACTGAGATTTGTCAGTGAAATTAGCCCGATTACGACCGTTCCAACCTGCTCGCTTAGCCATATTAGCTAACTCAATCAGTTGATTATCTTGTTCCTTCGGCAAAGTTATATTACCAAAACCTTCTATATAAATATAATTAACCAAACGACTGATAAGTGGGTCAATATCTTTAATATCATCTATTTTTGTATAGACCTGTAACAGGACATCAGTGACATTCAACAGTCCCGTTGATGGTT
The DNA here is from genome assembly GCF_003946575.1 of Companilactobacillus jidongensis. GTDB lineage: Bacteria > Bacillota > Bacilli > Lactobacillales > Lactobacillaceae > Companilactobacillus > Companilactobacillus jidongensis. The sequence goes on from NZ_RHOP01000004.1 coordinate 185,961, forward strand.
TTGGAACCTTAATCAAATAATTATACAATCCATGGATCAATTCTTTTGCTTCTTCACGTTTTTCCAATTCATTCATGCCCCTATTCAAACTAAATTTCAGTTCCAATATAGCTCTTTGGATTCAAAACAGATAAATATATCCTGAAATAGGGTATTTTACTTCCGGAATGGATAACCAAAAAGATAAATCTATCTCATAATCCCATACCAAAGAAAAGACCATTGGCGACAGTTTTGAGACTAGAGACCTCCCGCCATCTTGCTTCTTCTATTTCATTGAGTTCGATACCTTCAGAGATTCTCAAATTAGAAGCCTTCTGGAGGAAGTATAAAAATGAACCAGCGAATGCCATCGCTTGATCCTTTTGTAGATCTATCAGTGATTCATTAACATACTCTGCTGTTAGTGAATTACCATGATACTTGTTTAATGCTAGAGTCAGATTTTTCATAGCTATTAACGCCTTTCGTCTGTCTTCTTCCCTCATAACTAGCATCCCCTTTTTATAAACTTGCTCCCCAAAGGTTATTTCCCAAATTATTTAAGGAAGAAACCCTATGCCAACAAGTTTTCTCGGTTTCATTGAAGATAATTCCATCTGATAATTTAACAACCATCACTTTGTTAAAAAAATATTGCAGCGCACCCGTAAAAGCGGCTCCGTCTTTCTTCTTCAGGTCGATCAGAGTATCATTCACAAATTGTGCCGTTGCTGAATTATTGTGACATTTGTTTAACGCTGAACTAAAATTCTGCATAGCTTGGACAACTTCACCTTTGTTCACCATAATATCCACACCGCCTAATTATTATTTACCTATAGCTTAGCCATTTAGAAATCATATGAATAAATATGTCCTGAAATAGGTACTTTTATATCTTGAACTAAATTCTAAGTTAATATACTTAAAAGTAAATCGGAGTATACACAACAGAATAGTTATTTTGAAATTTTAATAAAATATAACTCAAATTAATTCTTATCCAACAATTTATCAGAATAATATTTAAAAAATGTTTCTTTACCAGTGATCACATTAACTTTACCTGTCATACCAAAATGTAATTGTTTAGAGGTTTTCTCGTTAATCTCGGATTCCGATGTTACAACGTAATATGATCCATTATTGACTGGTACAGGTGCAATACTTATGTTGCTAATAGATCCTTCCATGACAATTGGCCTAGGTACATTGCGTACTATCTCCAATCGCAAACGTTGTCCTTTTTTAATTGAAGAAATATCCTTAGAAGAGATATAACTTTGCAATTTAACTTTGCTTCTACCATTTAATTTAGGATATATTCGTGCCAGTTCAGTTCCTGCACCAATATACTTAGCTCCCTTGGTTGATTCATCATTAAGATGAATTACTCCTGACTTAGACGCAGTAATCCGATAGTTTTTAGAAAGCTCCTTTAACTCCTTAATATTGGAATTAACACTTCTCAAGTCTGAATTAACTTTAACTAATTGTTCAGAGATACTTGTTTGCTGGTCATTTTGTAACGACTCAATTTTTTCATTATTTGTTTCAATACTATAATCAGTGTCATTGAAATCTTTCAATGATTCCTTTTGAGTTTTGGCGGAATTTAACTCATCCGTCATACTATCAAACTGCTGTTGTAGATTACTGAGGTAAGAGCCCCTAACACTATTCTTATCTGAACCAGCATTTAATTCACTCACATAATTATCGTAGATATAACCAAATTTAGCTGATGAAGGATAAGATTCATTTTTTTGGATAGCATTAAATAATTTTTGATAGGCTTCTATATCTTGAGCTTTATTATCAATTGTCTTCTGATAAAGCTTAGACAAATCGGAAATTTTATTATTCGAATAGGCTGACTTATCTTTTAACATTTGATTCTCAATTGTATAAATACTTCTCTGATTCAAGTAATTATGTAATAGTTCACGATAACCAAAGGTATCATTCCCCTCAAAAGTATCAGCATTCTGTGATACCCCCTGTCGGAATAAATCTAACGCACTAATTTGGTTTTTTAATGTTTCCTTTTGATCATCTAACAAGTTCAGTTTAATTTGGTTATTTTTGTTCATATAAGTAACTAGCAAATCACCCTTTTTGACATTCTTACCTTCCACCAAATAATTTTTCTTAATCGCACTATTAGTTGGAGATTGAACTAGTGGGACATCACTCTTTGTTCCTAGAACACCCATAGATTCAATAGTTATCTCTCTTCTTCCAACGAAAGAAAATAACAATACCAACAACAACAATATCGTCACGGGAACTATTACCAATGTAGAAAAGTTGTTAAACCTTTTATTATAGAATTCACTACTCTCTAAGAATTTATTATCCATAAGTTTTTATTACCTAATTATTCAACAAGTTAAAATAATAACCTTTCTTATGTAATAACTGCTCATGCGTACCCTTTTCTACAATCTCCCCATTATCAAGAACAACAATATTATCAGTTTTTTTAGCAATAGATAACCTATGGGCAATGAAGATAATAGTCAAGTCATTAATGTCCATCAAATTACTAATGATTTTATTTTCAGTTATGGCATCTAATCCACTGGTTGATTCATCAAAAATCAATACCTTGGCTGGCGATAATAATGCTCTAGCAATAGTGATTCTTTGCTTTTGACCACCTGACAAAATACTTCCGTTTTCATCCAAAACAGTTTCAAATTGTAATGGCATTTTTTCGATATCATTAAATATTTCGGCGATACGACAAGCACTTATAACATCTTGTATTTGTATATCCTTTCTACTACCCAACAAGAGATTGTCTTTAATAGATCCTGAAAAAACATATGGACTCTGTGGGACATAATTAATAAATTGCCTCAACGTATGTTTATCAATATTCTTAATTTCGTGCTCATTAATCCGTATTTTCCCATCACTGGGTTCAAAAAAATCTACTAGTAATTTAACCATAGTAGATTTGCCAGAACCACTCATCCCAACGACAGTTATCTTCTCACCGGATTTTATTTTCAAGTTCACATCATTCAAGACATTCTCACCATATCCATAACTGTAATCAACATGATCAATATTTATTTCACCAACTAATTGCTCAGAATTAATAACAGAGCGACTATCTGTAAATTCCGAGGCAACTAAATAAACCTCATTCAACCGATTATTGGCAACTTTAGCTGTTTGAAGTTTTGGTTGAAGATTAATAATGTTTTGTAGAGGGTTAATAAAATAAGCTAACAAGGCATTATAAGTCATCAACTGACCGACTGATAATTGATTCTTCGTCACCAAAATTGCTCCTATCCACAGCACTATGACACTAAGAATCAACTGTAAAAACAGCTTAATAGATTGTTGTAACGTATCCATCTTAATGTAACTCAGACTTTTCTTTAAGTAATCTACGAACTCGCTATCGATCCTGCGATATCGTTGATCCTCGCTGTTAAGTGCCTTAATAGTTTCAATACCATGAATATCCTCAATTATGGATGAACTCAAGACCGAACCACTTTCCATTTCCTTTTGATTGAGAGTCTCAAACGGTTTAGCAAAGACCCAAATAACAACAATGTAGATTGGCAATGATGCAAGTGTTACCCAGAACAAAGTACTATTTTGAATTACCAAAATGGCTCCCATAATAACAATTGTTCCCACATCAAGAAAAATAGAAATAATTGTACTAGCGAGTGCATCAATAATCTTATTCGCATCATTAAATCTGGAGACAATCTCGCCGGTTTTCCTCGTCGCAAAAAACTCCATGGGCAGTTCAAAAATATGATGAACATATCCTAAAATAATATCAATTGATAATCTTTGTCCCAAAATGCTCAACAAAAAATCTCGTGCATAGCTAAAAATAGATTGAAAAACATAAAAAACAATTAATCCAGTGGCTACCAGTGATAATGTACTATTCATACTATTAGGGATATAAGTATCAATAACTGTTTGCAAAAAATACGAACCTAAGATACTAATGATAGTAATTAACAGCGCAGACAAAATTATATTAATAACCAAACGTTTTTGTTTAAAAAGTACCGGCACAAATGAAAATAAAGAATTGTTCTTGTCCTCTTTACTTGGCTTATAAGAGGAGTTTGGAGCAAAAAACAGCGCCACTCCTGTCCATTCTGATTGGAATTTTTCAAATGACATTTTTGTGATTCCTACTGTAGAATCTGGATCAGCGATAACTACATAATCTTTGCCCTTTCCTAGGACAACATAGTAATGTTCCAATATTTGCTTCTTAACAACATGAACGATGAATGGATAAACAATATCATCCATACTGAAAAGATCCATATCTGCTTGAACTGCTTGCGTCTCAAAGTCAAGGCTCTGCGCCGTCTTAACGATTCCCAACGCTGTGGTACCTTCAATATCCGTTCTAGCCAAATCGCGTAATCTAGCCAACGAAAACTGTGAACCATAATTTTTCAGAATCATTGCTAAAGCTGCTACACCACAATCATTCTCATCAACTTGAGGTATATATATTCTTTTGTTAATCATGTTGTGTCCCCTCTGATATGTATAATTCAAATTTATCATCAGAAATAGAATGGCATTAAAAAACACCCTGAACCATATACTTTTATGACCTCAACTCAGTTATTTTTTAAGAAAACATTAGTTGAGGCCATTTTTTTGTATTGTTCAGGGTGTTTTTATCAAAGCTTATTTTATGGTGGCATAATTTGGTTATAAAAAGAAAAGGAGAAATAACTATGACAAAGATTAAAATACTGAACGAAAAAACACTAAATTCAATTAAAGGTGGAACTGATTACAAGAGTGCTGTTCGTCCTGTGAAAAATGCAGCCAAATGTTTATTCTCCCTATTTAAGAATTGCTGATTACATCTGATATAATTATCGTAAGTACCTTAGAGGGGTAATTTCAGATGCTGGTTATGGAAACAAAGGCATACATTATAGATTTATTTATAAATTCTACATTTCTAATGTACACATTTTTATTCTTAACACAAATTAGTGGTTACATAAATATTAGAAAAAAAATATTTTTAATACCTATAATAATACCTGTTACATTATTACAGGTATTATTTGGCGATTGGTCAAATTTGTTTTTTATATTATCTATTTATTTTTTATTAAAATTAAAAAAGAATGATTATTTCTTAATTGATAATACTGTTATATCTATACTAATAGTTGAGCTATCCAATATACTCGTATCAATATTGACAATAGTTACATATAGAAGTTCATCTATCGTTGGATATAAATACATGATTATATCCAGTTTGTTACATTTTGTACTAATCAATGTATTTATATACATGTACAAAAAAAGTAACCTGAATAGTTTATTAAAAAAAATAAGTCCACTTTCAAGTTTAGCGATATTGGGTTACCTGTTAATCACACTATCATTCTTTATGTCATTAGTACAAAAGTACGAAGCCTACAAAAATTTAATAACCGAAATAATTCTGTTCCTTGCACTACAAAGTAGCCTTGTTATTTTTCTATTTATTTACGATAGAAAAAGACAAAAGGAAAAATATAAACAGAATATAATAGAAGAAAAGTCTAAAAATTTAGAATTATATACTCAATCACTAGAAAAAGAACAATTAAAACTTCGTAAATTCAAACATGACTACAAGAATATGATTGTAAGTTTACGATCCTTCACTTCTAAAATTCCTGAACTAGACGAAACAATAAATAAATTTGATGATTATTCAAGTGATTACTTCAAGGGACAATTTCTTAATCAGTACAAGGATTTGGGAAACGTTGAAAACTCATATCTCAAGAGCCTTCTTATCAGTAAATTTCACGCAATTAATTTAAATGAAACAGAATGTACGTTTGAATGTCGTGACAAAATTGATAACCTAACTATAAATATCTTCGACTTAATTCGCTTGCTAGGTATTTCAATTGATAATGCTATCGAGTCAACTGAAAATCAATCTAATGGAAAGATTGGTATCAATATCGTGAAAAAGAACAACCAGCTACTATTCTTAATAAATAATACTTCCCCATCAAATGGTTCTGTATATAAATTAATGAATGAAGGTTACTCGACCAAGCAAGGTCATTCTGGATTTGGATTATCAAATATTCAAGAAATAAAGAAAAAGTATCCTGATAACATTACTTCCAAATATGAAAAATCTGACGGATGGTTCAAATTAGAACTAATCATAAAATAAAGGAGATTCACATGAGTTACCCTATTATTATTTGTGAAGATAACTTTGTGCAATTGCAAAGAATGGGTTCAATTATCGACAACTATATTCAATTTCACAATGAATTTTTTAATGTTGTTCTTAAATCTGATAATCCCAACGAAATAACTGAATATTTAGAAAAATATTCTATTCAAAATGGTATCTACTTCTTAGATATTGATTTACACAAATCTATTAATGGCATCGATCTAGCTGAAAAAATCAGAACTATCGACGTTCTAGCCAAAATAGTCTTCGTTACAACTCACGATGAAATGGCACCACAAACATTTCAGCGAAAGGTAGAAGCCATTGGCTTCGTCGCAAAGGATCAAGATCCTGATGATTTTCGCAAAGAGATACAAGATATACTGGCCCTATCACAAAAAAGGATCGACGAAGTCAAAGTAATCAAGAACCAAGACGACATAGTTTCATTTCACTATGATAATATGGCATACAATGTTGAAAGTTCAGAAATATTGTTTATAGAACCATCACCTATTAACTCTCACAAATTAGAACTATATACAAAGAGCGGAAAATTTGAATTCTATGGTAAATTAAAAGAATTCGAAAATAAATACTCATTCTTAGTTAGAGCCAATCGATCATGCCTAGTTAATCCAAAATCTATCAAACAGGTTGATTTCAATACTAGAGAAATGGTATTCGATGAAGGATTAAGTAGATACGTTACTCCTTTGAAAAAGAAAAAGTTGAAAGATATTATGACTAACTAGTAATTGCTTAAATGCAGTTACTAGTTTTTTGTTTAGGGTCGGAAAGTGGGTATTTCAGGTTATTTTCGACACTCAAATCCTCTTACAAATTAAGCTGTAATTGTAATAAAAAATTAAAGTAGCGTGTAAATATGAATGTAATACAACTTATCGAATTGGATGATTTAAGTAAAGTAAAAGGCGGAAGTTTACTACAGTGTTTAGCCGATCACACATAATAAGAGGAGAAATATAATTATGACAAAAAAACAAATATTAAATGAAATCGCATTAAAAAACATTTCTGGTGGCAAATGCAAACCTCATCAAGCTGTACTATATTGTATAGCTGGTGGAATGACCGGAGCATTGGGTGGTTCACCTTTATCTATTGCCTGGGGTATTGGAACTGGTCTTGCGACATGTGAAATTCAAAAAGGCGCAACAAAGGTATCATAATCATCGCACTATTAGCTGTAATTCTTTTATTGATTGCTCTAACATTATTTTTCTGTACATTTTATTCCGTATATTCACGTCTAAGAAGACAAGGTAAATCAAAAAAAGTATCCATAATAGGTACAATTGCGTATTTTATTTCAATTTTATAAATGAGTATTGTACTGTTTTTAATTCACTTTAAGTATGAGTGTTTAATTAACTAATTTCACCTTCTGTATATATCCAATACAGAAGGTGTTTTGTTTAGGGTTAAAAACTAATAAAGGACTAGCAATCAACAAGATGATTACTAATCCCTTAATAAATTACATACAACTAATTAGCTGTGTAGGATCTTTCTTCAAAATGGCTGCAGCCGTGGCTGCTGAGCATCTGACAGTCCATCCTAAATCTGGGTTCATTTTTCCTGGAGTTCTCCATGGTTCATAGTATGGGGATTTACCACCTCCGACAGTTTTTTGCAGATCCTGGTTTGATAATATCTTAATGCTAGTCATGATAAAGACCTCCTTTATTTTTAGAACAACCAAAGAATACTATGAATTTAGCCGGAATATTTGATATTGACCCAAAATACATATAAAAACACCCTGAACGAAAAATTATATCATTAACAAAAAAAAAAATGCATATAAGGACATTAAAATACATTGTTCAGGACATTTTAAACATACAGAATCAAATATATATTATCCTTTACCTAAAGTAAGGACGTCATAAATGGAGGATAATAATATGTTCAAAATTGTAAATGGCAAATTAAAACTACATGAAGTTCCCAATCCAATATCTTCATTATTCTGGGTTGTATGTATCAACTATTTTTGCGATATGGCCATTAGCCTAATAGATGGCAATAATCTATTGGATCTGAATTATCAACGTATGTTTTATATAACCTTTTTTCTTATAATTTTCATCTATTTATGGAATTTCATTATAAAAAAGTTCAAATAAATATAAAGAAAGTAATAAACAATTGCAAGGTAGTTAATACATTCATAAACTGATGACAAGCAATACTGCTATAAATATTTCCTGTATGTTGAAAAACATATGTCAATATCAAACTATCAATGAAGTAGATTATAAAAGAAAAAGACCAACCGTCATGAAGATATGCAAAAATAGTTGCGGTCAGTATATAACCAATCATAATGGAAGAATTTTTACTGATGAATTGATAAATCATCCCTCTAATAACGATTTCTTCCAATATTGGTCCCATAAAAATAACTGACATCACGGCAATCAGTACTACCCACATATTAGTCGACAGCATTCTTTCCGAAATCAATCTATTTGAAGATGCTTGTTCGGAATGAATAAGCAACCCCACATAGGATAATGACATGGAAGTAACTTCACTAACAATCGCTGCCCCTAATATTAGCCAAATATCTTTCACTTTGAAAGGGCTACTAGCTAACTCTAATTTCCATATTTTCATCAGCTTCAGAAGTAACATCAAAATAATCGAAAACACTATTATCAAGCCAATAATGTTAGTGGATTTGGATATAAGAAAAGCTTGATTTATTTGAATAACAATTGTCAAAATCAACATAATAACAAATATAATAATATTTTTAAAAATGTTTAAGACACGCATATGATCACCTCTTCCAATAATTATATCTGGAAGAGGTTTTTTATATGGTCAAACATCCTGAACTGGGTATTTTGATAACTTGAATATGGTTTCAGGACATCAGAATATATGATTCAGGATGTTTTGAACAAACATGGTTAGTTATACATTATTCTGTATTTATCAAAGTATGATAAATAACAATTATCTCAATCATCATGAAGGAAGATTATATGTTCAAATTCGTAGATGGAAAACTCAAACCTGTTGAAAGTCAAAACGCACTTGGCAATATTTTGTTAATAATGTTGATCAATTGTATTATTGAGTTAATCACAAATCTCATGGACGGAATACCCTTATTGAACATGAACTATCAATGGCTCTTTAGAACTACCATGCTCATGATGATTGCTGTTAAAGCATGGGATTATTGTATTAAGAAGTTTAGAAAAGACTAAAATATCCCTAACACCATTGTTCAAGACTACAAACAAGGTGTTGGGGATATTTATTTCCATGCAATTACTGATAGTGCTACTTTAAAAGTATAAAAATTAAAATTCAATTACAAACTATCAGGAGGACAAACTATGCAAAAGGGCTTATTAAGTAAGATTGGCACCATCTTAGGTTATTTAATCCTATACCAAGTAGCCATGGTTCCACTGCTTCTGGGTCAAATTGCGCCGAATGTTTTTATTTACGCAATTTTTGCCATTTTGGGATTAGTTGCTTCCTACTATTTAGTCCGCCGACTCTGGCATTTTTTAAACGATAACTTTGTCTTTGATATTAATCCAACTAGGCATCCAGTAATTGAATTGATCCTTTTTGTTATTGCTTTAGTCGCAATTTCATATTTAACTGACTACATACCCGAATCCAACAATCAAAAATTGATCACGGAAGCACTAAAAGCCAATACCTTTAATACTGTTCTGACCACCGTGATTTTATCACCGATTTTTGAAGAACTAATTTTCAGAGGTTTATTTGCCAAGTTATTCTTCCCTACTGTCAAAAGTGCTAAGTCGATATTATGTTATGTGACGATCACTTCAGTTGTCTTCGCCCTAATGCACGAACAAAGTTTCAATTTAGAACTGGTACCTTATCTTCTAATGGGTATTGTTTTATCATTGGCATACGTAAGATTCGGTGACATTCGTTACAATATGTTCTTACATTTTTTGAATAATTTCATTGCAGTAATTAGTGTCGTCCTTCCTCTGATATACTAGTTAGAGAGGTGTATTAGGATGATTTATGTAGAAACAAGAGCTTACCTGCTGGGGACACTATTATCATGGATCATGGTATTTGCGATATTCTTCTCCATTTATCACGATCGAAAAAAACTAAATTTCAAAACGATCACAGCTACCGTGGTCTTATTGATTGCGGATGCGATTGTTGACAGTCTCGCTGATGACTGGAGCTTTTTGTTATTTGTAGTCGGCATTTACTTAATATTTGAGCATCACGTCAAGCCCAATTACTTCCTATTAGATGCAGCACTGATTTCGAGCATCACTATCTATCTTGTTGATATTGTCATGTCTGCCATCGTTATGTTATTCGTGCAAACCCAGGACACACAGGGGTGGAATTTTACTTTAATTAGTTCAGCTATCGAGTGGGCTCTAGCACTTGGTGTCATCTTCCTCTATCGCAAATACGACTTAGTTGGCTTCCTCAAGAGAACTGCAAAAACTTCAGTTGTGACATTACTTCTGACCTACTTTTTCGTAGTCCTGTCGATATTTATGAACTTCATCAATCACTTCCAAGCTTATCGCAAATTGATCATTGGTATCCTATTATTCATAGTGATCCAGATCATCGTACTATTATTGATATTCTTGTTGGAGACCAAGCATCAGAAGAGCCTTTACCAACAACAACTATCCGAAGAACAATTTAAGAACCTCAAGATGTATACCGATCAACTGGAACGAGATCAATTGAGCGTTCGCAAATTTAAACACGATTACGAAAACTTACTTTTGAGTTTACGTACTGTGGCTGACTCCGCGAGCGATAACGCTCTGATAGAATCACTTAACAAATTCGAAAGTTATTCTGATGATTATTTTAACAATGCCTCTATGAAACTATATAAAGATTTAAATAATGTGCAAAATCCATATTTGAAGAGTCTCTTCATCAGTAAATTAAATCAGATCAATCATAGTCATATCGACTGCCATTTTGAATGTCGTAATGTGATCAATGATATCTCGATCAATATCTTCGACTTAGTTAGACTGTTAGGTATCGCCATCGACAATGCTATTGAAGCTACTAAGAAACAAGCTAAAGGCAAAATTCAGTTGGCAATTATTTCTGAGGACGATCAAATAACTTTTGTTATCGACAACACCGTTATAACGCCTGAAAAAGTTGCATCACTCAGTCAAACCGGTTATTCAACCAAGAAAAATCATTCTGGATTAGGATTATCCAATGTGCAAGATATCAAGAAAAAATATCCTAATTTATTAGTTCAATATAGTGAAGACGCTGATTGGTTCCATCTTCAATTAGTTCTGATTTAGAAAGGAAAAAACATGGCTTATCCAATTATAATTTGTGAAGACGATATGGTTCAATTACAACAATTCGAGGTACTCGTCAATAATTATATGTTGTTCCATAGTGATCCATTCGAGATTGCCTTCAAGACTCAAAGCCCTGATGAGGTTCTGGAATACTTGCAAGAATATCCTACTTCTAACGGCATCTACTTCTTAGACATTGACTTGAAGAGTGAGTTAAATGGTATCGACTTGGCAGTTAAAATCAGAAAAATCGATGTTCAGGCAAAGATAATCTTCGTAACGACACATGATGAAATGGCACCAGTAACATTCAAGCGTAAAGTTGAGGCCTTAGGTTTCATCGCTAAGGATCAGGACCCCGAAGAATTCCGTCAAGAATTCTACGACACGCTGACATTAGCGAAAGAAAGAATCGACAGCATCATGACTTGCCAGAATCGCTGCTTTGCCTTTTCCGTTGGCAATCAAATCTATCATATCAACTTAGCTGAAGTATTATTCGTGGAGACTTCTAACGTTCCTCATCGTTTAGACTTGTACACTCGAACTGGTAAATATGAGTTTTACGGTAATTTGAACGAACTCGAGAAGAAGTATTCGTCACTCTTCCGCGCTAACAGGTCTTGTCTTGCCAATCCTCAAACAATTAGTGAAGCTGACTTCGGACGTAGAAAAATGCACTTTGGACCTGAATTGGTTCGTTCATTCTCACTTGGAAAGGCCAAGAAACTTAGAACTCTAATGTAGTTCATGACATCAAAATACCTACCTCAGGATATATCACCCAAAAATACTCAGCTGTATGGTATGTTGGAATAAGATATAAGAAATGGGGAGATTTTATGGATAGGAACAGCAAAACATTTCAGCGAATTGCTTGGATTATTTTTGGTATCGAACTAATACTTATCATTGGTGTAGGATTAGTCTCACACTTTTATCCAAAAGATCCAACTGCTATACCAGATAACTTTTTAAAATTTATTATGTCGTTTTACTTTGTAATTTTTGCAATAATCATGGAAGTTTTGACATACTTCGCTATCAAGCACATGACCAAAGAGAATCAGTCGTGGAATATTGTTTTGTTGATCATGGGTTTCATTCACAATCCACTCTTTTTGATACCAAGTATCGGAGAATTAATTTTGCATTTAAAGAATAAGGACAATTATGGACATATTTAATAGCAACTTAACACCGGCTAGAAAACTACAAATACTACATTTATTATTAGGACTGACAGGCTTATACGCCGTTGCCAGTTTGTTATTCGGCGATTCACTCAAGAATATTTTGACTGACAAGTTATTTATCTTTTTGTTGTTCAGTAATTTAGTCATGTATTTCAAATACTTAGATAAGAAAGATAAATATTACAAACAAACTGCAAAGATATATTTCATTGGCTTCATGGTATTTTTGATTATGTTCGCGGCTAAGGCACTTATATAAATTGGCAAATCAATCCGAACACTTAATTCAAAAAATGTTTAATGATATGGACTGACTTAACTAGCGATTCAAACAGATCATAACCACCCAGTTTCAGGAATACATCCGTACACCAGACTTTCATCCACGATGCCTCAAAAACTAGAACCGCTATTAACACAAGAATTCCGATTCTTCCTACCCATTTAAACCACTTCTTCTCCATCAAATCATCCCAACTTGTTTCGATTACGAGAATTTTATCATCTAAAACAAATTTATTTCTAGTTTTATCCTGAACTACATGTTTTTATGTCCTGAACAAAAGATTTGTATTAATAAATATTGTGTATTACAATGTACTACACAATACACAGAGGAGTTATTACTATGGCTATGATCACTATCAGAGTTTCAGATGATGAAAAAAAATGGTTAAATGAAATGGCTGAATTTCACGGTATTACATTATCAGAATTAATGATGAAATATTCTATAAGTGAATTAGAGGATGAATACGATGAAATGACTGCTCAATTTGCACATAAAAGATGGCTTGAACAGAAAAGAGAATCCGAACCAATTTCTAAAGTAATTAAGGAATTAGGGTTTGACGAATGACATATGCCCTTTATATAAATGAGGACGCCAAAAAACAATTAAAAAAAATGGATAAGTACCAAGCCAAATTGATACTGCAGTGGCTATACACTAGCATTGACAATAGTGTTGACCCTAGATCACATGGTAAAGGACTAACATCAAATCTATCTGAACTATGGAGATACAGAGTCGGTAATTATCGTATCATCTGTGAAATTGAAGATGATACGTTATTTGTTACTGCCATAAATATCGGACACCGAAATAGTATTTATGATAACTAATATTAAAGTATATCGAATTCGATATGCTTTTTTGAATTCACTTTCCTACCTATTATATAGTCCAATTAGGACTTAAATGTTATGATATAAGCATATTATCGAAAGGACGTACTTGAAATCATGAGATTAAAAAGTGCCAACCTAAACACACTTAAATAATTAAATGGCATTAATACCCTGGGGTATAAGTGCCACCAGGAGGATCTATGGAAAATACAATAAACGCTAAAGAACGAGTTATCGTTGCCGGAGTTAGTCACAAGCAAGTTGACTTTGACTACACAATGGAAGAATTGGGCTCACTAGTTGAAGCCAACAATATGGAAGTCGCTGACGTTATCAAGCAAAACGTTGATTCAGTCAGTGCAAAGACTTACTTCGGATCTGGTAAAGTTACCGAGATCAAGGAAATAGCTAACGCTGATGATGTTACAACAATTGTCTTGAACGATGAATTAACACCATCCCAAATCAGAAACTTGGAAAAAGAAACTAAGTTGAGTTTCATGGATCGAACAGAATTGATTCTCCAAGTCTTCTCAAATCGTGCCCATACTAGACAAGCTAAGTTGCAAGTCGAAATTGCTAAATTACAATATCAATTACCAAGAATTCATCCATCAGGTAATCCGCTGGATCAACAGTCGTCTTCTGGCGGTTTAGCTAACCGTGGTGCTGGTGAAACAAAACTTGAATTAGACCGTCGTGTCATTCGCAAACGTATCACTTACTTGAAAGACCAACTCAAAACAGTTGATAAGACGATCAATGTTCAAAGTCGTCGCAGAACTAACACTAGTCTGCCACTAGTTTCCCTAGTTGGATACACTAATGCTGGTAAATCAACAACTATGAATGGTCTTCTTAACTTCAACAAAGAAAATTCAGATGATCGTAAAGTCTTCGAAAAAGACATGCTCTTCGCTACACTGGATACTAGTGTGAGAAAAATCGACCTCGAAGACAATACCAGCTTTCTTTTATCAGATACCGTTGGATTTGTTAGCAAGCTACCTCACAACTTGATTGAATCATTTAAGACAACTCTTAAAGAAGCCAAAGATGCCGATCTGTTGGTACAAGTAATAGATGTTAGTGATGAACATTGGAAGAATATGCTCGAGGTTACCGAGAATACTCTTCGTGAAGTCGGCGTTACAGGCAAACCAATGATCTATGCCTTCAACAAAGCTGACTTAAAACCTGATCAAGTTTTCCCTACTATTGAAGGCGACAATATTTATTACTCAGCTTTGGACGATTCGTCTATCCAAAAACTAGTTGAGTTGATCAAAATCAAACTCTTCTCTGGTTATAAAACCGTCGAACTATTGATTCCGTATGATAAGCAAAAAGTTACTGAACAATTATTGAAGAATTCACAGATTATCAGTAAGGAATTCACTAACGATGGCTCATTGTTAAAAGCCAATCTCAGTCCGAATGAGCTTGAACAATATGAGGGATTCATCAAAGTAAATGCATAAGCATATTTTTTAATTTTTACCAACTTAATATTAAAAAATCATAAACAGAAATATCTATTTTATAGATATTTCTGTTTTTCTTTGCAATTTAATCCGTGATGTATTATGATTTTAGAGAACATTAGAGATTTTTTAATAAAGAGTCTTTGTATTTAATGTTTAATGGTGTAGTCTAATAATATTGTTGTTTAGTTTTTAGGGAGGTTGTGTAATGAAATATAAGAAGTATCTACTAGCCCTGTTGCCAGTTTTGGCACTTGCGCTAGTACTTAGTGGTTGCGGATCATCCACTGAAAAAGATGACAAAAATACTTTGTCGATCAGTTCCAGTGATGTTATTGCAACAATGGATTCGTCACTGAACACGGACGTTATCGGTGCTCAAGGATTAACAGATACAATGGAGGGTCTATATAGATATGATGGTAAAAATCTACAACCCGCTATTGCGAAAAAGATTGTTAAGCCTACTAATAATGGTAAGACTTATACATTTGAAATGAGACATACTAAGTGGTCTAACGGTAAACCCGTTACTGCTCAAGACTTTGTCTACGCATGGCGCAGAACGGTCGATCCTAAGACTGCTTCACAATATGCTTATATTTATACAGGTATTAAAAATGCCGATGCTATCAATGCTGGTAAGAAACCCGTTGATACTCTAGGTATCAAAGCACTTGGCAAATACACATTACAAGTTACTTTGGAAGATCCTATTCCATACTTCAACAAATTGATGGGTAATTCAACATTCTATCCTCAATACAAACCAGCCGTAGAAAAAGCTGGTAAACAATATGGATTGAAGAGTGCTGGTATGGTCTTCAATGGACCATTCATGTTGAAGAATTGGTCAGTTTCAGATAATAGTTGGACTGAAGTTAAGAACAACAAATACTGGAATGCCAAAGCTGTTAAGTTACACCAAATCAAATACTACGTTGTTAAAGATAATAATACTGGATTGAATCTTTACGATGCCAACCGTATCAACCGTCTACAAAAGATTAGTGGTGATACCGCTCGTCAAGTATCTACATACAAGACATTCTCAAATGATAAGATGGCAAGTAACTTCTATCTAGAATTCAACCAAAAGAAATACAAGTTCTTTAAGAATGAAAAAATCAGACAAGCTATTTCAATGTCGATTGATCGTAAACAATTGACCGATAATGTTTTAGGTAAAACAGGTGGTATTGAACGTACTATTGTTCCTTCAGGAATGTCATACGCACCTAAGAACAATGTTGATTTCACAAAAGAACCAGAGCTGAAATCGGTAAGTAAATATACCGAGTACAATCCAAAACTTGCTGCCAAGCTTTGGAAGGAAGGTATCAAAGAAACCGGTCAAAAGAATCTTAGCTTCACATTATTAGGCGATGACACCGATGGTGCTAAGAAACAAAACGAATATATCCAAGGACAACTTGAGAAGAACTTACCAGGATTGAACCTCACATTACAAAATGTTCCGTTCAAATCACGTCTTGATAAGTCAACAAGTGGTAACTTCGATATCGTTGTTACTGGTTGGAACGCCGATTATCCAGATCCTGTTACATTCCTAGACATCTTCACAACTGGTAACCCTCAGAACAATGGTAAGTACTCAAATCCTGAATACGATGCCTTGATCAAGAAGAGTAAGACAACAGATGCCAATAACGAAGACGCTAGATGGGAAGACTTGGTACAAGCTGCTAAGATTCTCGCACAAGATTCCGGTGCCGTTCCGCTATACCAATACTACCAAGCTAACTTAACCAGAGAGAATGTTAAAAATTACAGAATCTCACCAAATGGTAGTTATAACCTTGTCACTGCATACAAAAAATAATTAGGAGTTAGGGAGATTAAATATGGCTAAATATATTCTCAAAAGAATTTTCTACCTGTTTTTGACCCTTTTCATCATTGCGACTCTAACATTCTTCTTAATGAAGTTGCTTCCTGGTACACCGTTCTCTAACCAGAATCGTATGTCACCAGATCAACTGAAGATCGTTAAAGCTCAATATGGTTTGGATCAATCAGTCTTTGTTCAATATGTCCGTTATATGGGTGGTTTGCTTCAAGGTAACCTTGGAACATCCTTCCAATTCAACAATGAACCTGTTACAACCTTAATTGGTCAACGTCTTGCTCCATCAATGCAAATTGGTGCTCAAGCAATGATCTTAGGTACTGTTCTCGGTATCTTACTTGGTGCCGTAGCTGCTATTCGTAAGAACACATGGGTTGATACACTTGCTACATTCATCTCAATCCTTGGTCTATCAATTCCATCTTTCGTTTTAGCCGTCTTACTACAATTCTACTTGGCTTACAAATGGCACATCTACCCAGTTGCTCTCTGGGATAACTTCCAATCAAGTGTGTTACCAACACTTGCTCTAGCAGCCTTACCATTAGGTAATGTTGCCAGATTTATGAGAACTGAAATGGTCGATGTTATGAGCAGTGATTATATCGAATTAGCCAAATCAAAAGGTAATTCCGCCTGGAAAGTTGTTACAAAGCATGCGCTTCGTAATTCCTTGATTCCTATCGTCACGATCATCGGACCTATGGCTGTTTCTGTTATGACTGGTTCAATGGTTGTTGAGAACATCTTCTCAATTCCTGGTATTGGTGAACAATTCGTTAAGTCAATTACAACCAATGATTACCCAACTATCATGGGACTAACAATTTTCTATTCATTCCTATTAGTTGTTATCATCTTGATTGTCGATATTCTCTACGGATTTATTGATCCAAGAATTAGATTAGGAAACGGGGGTAAAGAATAATATGGAACAAATTCCTGATGTACCAAAAGAAAAATTTAAATTAATTCATGACGAAAATAATAGTGAACAAGAAAAAATCGGCACACCTTCACTTACATACTTACAAGATGTTCGTCGTCGCTTGTTCTCAAACAAAGTCGCTGTTGTATGTTTAACACTGCTTTCAATTATCGTCTTGATTTCAATCTTTGCTCCACTAGTTGCTCCCCACAATCCTAATGCTCAACAAGTTACTCTCTCTAACTTGCCACCTAAATTAGGAAATCTAAATATTCCTGGATTCAATGGTTATCAAAACATGGGTGGTAAGATGGTCGATGCCTACAAACAAGTTGGTGCACCAAAAGATTCCTTCTACCTATTAGGTACTGATTATCTTGGTCGTGACTTACTATCAAGAATCATCTATGGTACTCGTCTTTCACTTATCGTTGCCGTTCTAGCTACACTTGTTGATTTGATCATCGGTGTTCCTTACGGTATCGTCTCAGGTTGGAAAGGCGGTACAACTGATACAATTATGCAACGTATTGTTGAAATCGTATCTTCTGTTCCTAACTTGATTGTTGTTATCTTGATGATGATCATCTTGAAACCAGGACTTGGTTCAATCGTTATTGCGATTGCCATCACTGGTTGGGTCACAATGGCGCGTCTGATCCGTGCTCAGACCTTCCAGTTGAAGGAACAAGAGTACGTCTTAGCTGCCAGGACTCTTGGAGAATCATCTACTAAGATTGCTACAAAACACTTGATTCCTAATTTATCTTCAACAATTATCATTCAAACAATGTTTACAATTCCGAATGCGATTTTCTTTGAAGCTTTCTTGAGTTTCATTGGTATCGGTATTCCCGCACCAAACGCATCATTAGGTACATTGTTGTCTGATGGCCAAAAAGCCTTCAGATTCTTACCATATCAAATGTGGGCACCAGCTATTATCTTGAGTATCATCATGATTGCAACAAACCTTCTTGGTGATGGCTTACGTGATGCCTTCGATCCACAGTCAGACGATTAAATAAGGAGTATGAATAAGCAATGGATAAAATTCTAGAAGTAAAAGATTTGCATGTTAATTTTGCGACATACAATGGTACTGTCCAAGCTATTCGTGGGGTTAGTTTCGATCTTAACGCCGGTGAAACCTTAGCTATCGTTGGTGAATCTGGTTCTGGTAAGTCAATTACCGTTCGTTCTATCCTGCAATTATTAGCTAAGAACGCTGATATCGCAAAAGGAAGTATCCTCTATCACGGGGATGATCTCCTACAAAAAAGTGAAAAGGAAATGGATGATATTCGTGGGAACAAAATCTCGATGATCTTCCAAGATCCTATGACATCACTCGATCCAACTATGCCAATTGGCAAACAAGTTGCGGAACCTTTATTGATCCACAACAATGTTTCTAAGAAAGACGCTATGGCCAGAGCTGAAGAAGTTCTACGTCTGGTTGGAATTCCTAATCCCGAAGCACGTATGAAAGACTACCCTCACCAATTTTCAGGTGGTCAAAGACAACGTATCGTCATCGCCATCGCGATTGTTGATTATCCAGAGATCCTTATCGCTGATGAACCAACAACTGCCCTTGACGTTACTGTTCAAGCACAAATTATTGATCTATTAAGAGAATTACAACAAAAAATCGGTACATCAATCATCTTCATCACCCATGACCTTGGGGTTGTGGCTGGTATCGCCGATAGAGTTGCTGTTATGTATGCTGGTAAGTTCGTCGAATACGGTTCTGTTAATGACATCTTCTACAATCCTCAACACCCTTATACTTGGGGATTACTGGATTCAATGCCAACACTAGAAACTAGTGAAAATAACCGTCTGAATTCAATTCCCGGTACTCCACCTAACCTTTTGAATCCACCAAAGGGCGATGCCTTCGCACCTCGTAATAAATATGCGATGGAAATTGACGAAGAGGAACAACCACCATATTTCAAAGTTTCCAAGAATCATTATGCAGCCACGTGGCTGTTGCACCCCAATGCACCAAAGGTCGATCCACCGGCATCGATCAAAAAACGTTTTGAAAAATTCAAAGAGTTAGGAGGCAGTGTTAAATAATGGTAGATGAAAGAGAAAAAATCGTTCAAGTTAAAAACTTGAAACAGTATTTCAACATTGGCAAACCTAACGAAGTCAAAGCCGTTGATGATGTTTCATTCGACATCTACAAAGGTGAGACTTTTGGATTAGTTGGTGAATCTGGTTCTGGTAAGAGTACGACTGGTCGTAGTATTATCAGACTTTATAACCCAACTGACGGACAAATTTTATTTAATGGCCAAGACATCAGTAAGATCAAGAGTCATGGTCCCCAAATGAAAGAATTCCGTCGTGAAATGCAGATGATCTTCCAGGATCCATATGCATCTTTGAACCCTAGAATGAAGGTTAAGGATATCATCGCCGAAGGCCTTGATGTTCACGGACTAGTTAAGGGTGATGAAGAGCGTGACAAACGAGTTCGTGAACTATTGGATATGGTTCACTTGAACCCAGAACATATGACACGTTACCCATATGAATTCTCCGGTGGCCAACGTCAACGTATCGGTATCGCCCGTGCTTTGGCAGTTGAACCACAATTCGTAATCGCCGACGAACCGATCTCTGCACTGGATGTTTCCATTCAAGCTCAAGTTGTCAACTTGATGCAAGATATCCAGAAGGAACAAGGATTGACATATATGTTTATCGCCCATGATCTATCCATGGTCAAGTACATCAGTGATCGTATCGCCGTTATGTACCATGGTAAGATCGTTGAACTAGCTGACTCTGATGAGATCTATAATCATCCCTTACATGCTTATACTCAAAGTCTTCTGTCAGCCATTCCTGTTCCTGATCCAGCCATCGAGAAGACACGTGAACGTATCGACTTCGATCACTCACAACCATTCTCAGATGATCAATCATTACAAGAAGTTCTGCCCGGTCACTTCTTGTATTGCAATGCTGCCACTGCAGCATCGTTTAAGTAACAGATCGGGGTCTAAACACCATTATTCTTTAAAGAGGTCCCAATCCAACCTCTATCCTCACAACCTTGGAATTCACAAGAATTCCGTAATAAAAAGCCACGCAATCAATCCAGTTGCGTGGCTTTTTCGTATTTACTTTTCATCAAATCGTTTAAAAATCAAATAATGCATCGCTATTGTGGCAATACATCCCGTTAACAGAACTTGAACAATTAATTTTAGACTCATCCAAGTATTCCCACCACTAGTTAAATTGTCTAACAAATACAGAATTATGATAATTGTAAAGAAAAATTTTAAATCTTTATTTTTTAATGATTTCATAATGGAATCCCCTCCCATAAGTGTCTGTATATTACTACTTAATTATTGCACCTGTTCTATTACAAATGATAACAACATCCTTAATCATGGTTTAATCCTTCTTGAAAGAAATTTAGTTATTAATCGCCTAAAAGTGCGTAATTTAAATTATGGTCATTTTTATTGACTAGCTAAATAAATCATAATACACTGTATGTACATTATAGCGTACGTTAGGAGGGTCGCATGTTGAAAGAAATTTATACACCTACAAGTGCTAGACAACATCTCTTTGAATTAATCAAAGAGGTCAACGCTGAAAGAAAACCGATAACCATCGAACCAACTAAGATTGATGAGAAAGGTGCCATTTTAATTGGCAAAGATGACTGGGATGCCATTAAGGAAACTCTTTTTCTCGCTAGCAACGGTACAATCGATCAAATTAAACAACGTGAAAATGATGACAACGAGGATTTTGATGACATATGGAAGAACCTTTAGAATATCAAATCAAAATCAAAAGCGGTGCTAAAAAAGACTTAAAAAAAATCAAAGGTTCCCATTTAGAAAAAAACTTTTTGCAAATAATAGAAACCTTACGTAATGATCCTTTCGAAATATCACAATCGTTCGAAAAATTAATCCCGCCAATAAAAGAATTTTTTTCTAGAAGAATCAATTTCCAACATAGAGTTGTTTATAAAGTCGATGAAAGTTTACATGTAGTTACAATTTATTCTGCTTATAGTCATTACAAATAATTCCAAAACAAAAAAACTCACATCGTCTAAAGATGTGAGTTTTGCATTTTTAAAATATAAATCAGGGGGGAAATATATTTTATGTGTATATGCTTTTTATATGAGGGGTTTCATTTAATTTAAGGGGGGATTAAATGAAGTTTTTAATTTATAGGGATTAATATATGTTTTTAAGGGTTTTATCTATTTTGTGTAATTGTTTTATAAGGGTTGCTTCACTATCAGGTTTACCGTTTCATTCGTTCACCTCTTTGTTATTTGACTATGGTTATATAATAACGCCCAATTATGAACAAATAATTGGGAAAGTACGAATAAACCAGTAACAATTTGTGAAGAAATTGTGAGGACGATGTCATTAATAATCAATACCGTAAATACAGTTATCTATTAATCCCATTACAACGCCCTCCAAATCATCGAAATCAGAATTACTGAACTATATAAATCAATTATACAAAACAAAAAGGCTCGCGTCTTCCGGCACGAGTTCCTTTTCACATTATTTGCATGATCTTATCTCTCTTTCTTATAAATTCTTGTATTTAACTTCATTTTTAAAATATATATCGGGGAGGAAATATATTTTCATTTGTGTAATTTATGAGGGTTGTTTTTAAATAAGGGGATTAAATACTATATAGGGATTTTTTATTTTTAAGGGTTTTATCTATTTTATGTTTTGAAGGGTTGTGCTCTTGAACTGCTTTATCATTACCATTCGTTCACCTCTTTGTTATTTGACTATGCTTAAATAATAACGTCCAAATATGAATATACAATTAGGAAAGTACGAATAATTAAATAACAATTTGTGAAGGAATTGTGAGGATACCCTTCAAATTACATCATGAAATGTGATACAGCACCGTACATCTGGGCTTTATCAGCCAACTTGGCAATTGCCAAATCTGTCTTAAATAGTCCAGCTGGAATCTTCTTGTCCATATGGCGTTGTAGTAGATTCAAAAGATAATCTCCTTGTTTAGAGACTGCTCCACCAATAACTAGGGTTTCAGGATCAAACAACAAAACGATCTCAGCCAATCCACTGGCAACTTCATCTGCCCAATCTTCAATTACTTGTAAGTATGGTTCTTCACCCTTTTTGGCCTTTTCAAATGCATCGATGACGCTAATAGAACATTGTTTCAATTTGCCTTCCAATGCCAAAGTCGAAGCACGTTGTTCATAATATGTCTTGCTCTTGTCATCATATAAAATATATCCAATCGAATTGGCATACGCATGTGCCCCACTCAACAGGTTTCCATGATCTAAGTATGCTCCACCGATACCTGTGCATAGGGCAACACAATAAACTGACTCTTTATTTTGTGCTACTCCAGCTAAATTCTCGCCCAACAATGCAGCATCAACATCATTAACTACAAATACTGGCAAACCTGTCAATTGGTTCAAAGATGCTTCTATCTTCGTTCCTTTGTAATCAGCTATTGTGGGACCGGCAAATAAAATACTACCATCTTTGACTATCCCCGCTGTACTAACACCAATCCCTGATAATTTATATTTGCTTTGAAATTCAACAGACAGTTTTTTCAGAGCTTCGATAATATGATTATCTTTATTATGTTCCGTATCGACCTTGCCAGTATCACTAATCTTTAAGTCATCATCAATAATGCCATATTTAATAGTCGTTCCACCAATATCAAATGCCAAGAATTTTTTGTTTTCCATGAGTTATACCTTCATTTCTATTTGTTAACTATTATCACATATTATAATTATGATAGTTATTATGAATGTGCTATATTTAAAACACACGGAGGTGTTCTATTGAATACTTTAAAACTAATTGAAGATCTTTTGCCCACTCTATCAAGACAAGAACGCAAAGTTGCGATTAAAATCATCCAGGATTCCGAGAGTGTCCAACAAATGAGTATCAACAAACTCGCCAAAACTACCGGCGTAAGTAACGCCACTATTACTCGCTTCGTTAAAAAAATGAATTGTAAAGACTTCTATGATCTCAAACTAAAATTGGCCAGTGATCATAATACTGAGAATACCGAAATGAAATCCGGTTCCATTACTGATGAAGTCTACAGCTTCTACAAGAACGTCCTAAGCGATACTTGGGAACGCCTGGACATTGAACAACTACGCAAAATAGTCGAACTAATTTCCAACGGCCGTCGTGTTTACTTATTTGGAATCGGAAGTTCCGGTTATACCGCATTAGAAATGACTCAGCGTTTACTACGTATGGGCATTGCGGCCTTTCCAATGACGGAAAGTAACTTGATGTACATCACTAGCAGCATCGTGAACGAAAATGATGTTATTTTGGCTCTCTCATCATCTGGTAATACCAAAGGATTAAATAACGCTCTGCAGATGGCTAAAGATAACCATGCTAAAACCATTGGAATCACTGGCATTGAGAAAAGTCCAATGTATGAGATCTGCGATTACCCAGTTCTAGTGAAAAATAGTAACTTCGTAAATAACACTAGATTCATCAACTCTCAATTTGCCCTAACCTATGCGTTAGATATTATTACTACTATGTTATTAGAGAATGACACTTATAGAACTAGATTAAATCATACTGTTGAAACAGTCCTTGATAACAAATTCGATTAAAGACAAAAACCGCTACTTGTTTTCTAACAAGTAACGGTTTTTTTGTATTATTCATTAACTGCATTAATAAATTTTGTAGCAATTTCCAACGGTCTGGTTATTGCTCCGCCAACTACAACAGCGTGGCATCCTAGATCAATACAGCGGCGCGCCTTTTCAGGAGTATCCACCTTACCTTCAGCTATAACAGGGTGTTTTGCGGTTAAAAGAACTTCCTTCAAGTAACTGAAGTCATTATCAGCAATATTCAATCCCTCTGTATCAGGTGTATATCCGTGCATTGTCGTACCAATGATATCAAAACCTAACTCGTTGGCTTCTTTAACGTTCTCAAGTGTAGCCGTATCAGCCATTAACAAAGTATCAGGGAATTCTTTGCGCATTTGAGCAACAATATCAGCTAACTTTTCGCCATGTGGCCTTGGTTGGCCAGTTACATCACAGGCTACAACAGCAGCTCCGGCGCTGGCAACGGCTCGCATTTCTTTGATCGTTGGTGTGATGTAAACTGGAGAATCATCATAATCTACTTTGCTAAGTCCAATAATGGGTAGGTGAGTTTCATCTTCAATAGCTTGAATATCAACCACCGAGTTGGCTCTAATAGCAACTGATCCTGCTAATTTTGCAGCACGTGCCATTCTGGCCATGATAAACGAACTGTGCAGTGGTTCATTACCTAGTGCCTGACATGATACTACTAATTTTCCTTTGACTATGTCCAAAAAATCATTCATCTTAAATCACTTCTTAGTTTTCTTTTAAGTATTTGTTGTAAATTTCTTTGGCACCTGCACGCATTTCAGGAGTAGGTTTAGCCATTGGTGCCTTTGTAACACCAGCATGTACACCCATTTCTTCAAATACAAGTTTCAATGATGGATAAATGTCGTTCTTAATAAGTGCTGTGATCAAGTCATTACTGTCATGTTGAAGTTGACGTGCTTTATCGATGTCACCATCATCAAAAGCAATCATTTCAGCCTTAGCACGTTTTGCGTTCAAGTTGTATGTTGAACCAATGGCTCCATCAACACCAAGTGCAAGTGCAGGAAGTAACATTTCATCAAATCCTGACAGGATCAACTTGTCAGGGAAGGCATTACGAACTCTTTCTAATAGGTAGAAATCAGCATTTGTATACTTAATTCCGATAATCTTTGGATTTTCGAACAATTCACCAAATTGTTCCATTGATAGTGAAACACCTGTTAAAGCAGGAATTGAATAGATAAGAAGTTTGTTATCAACATCTTTAACAATTTCATTATAATAATTCTTAATTTGTTCAAAAGTATAGTTATAGTAGAAAGGAGTTACAGCTGAAATCTTAGGATATCCCAAGTCAGTAACAAATTTGGCCAAATACTTAGATTCATTGAGATCTAGTGAACCAACTTGTGCAATAAGATCTACATCATCTTTGGCTTCATCAATAGCTATCTTGAATACTTGTTCCTTTTGATCGTGACTCATATTGAAGTTTTCACCAGTACTACCACCAACATACAATCCATCGACCTTATTTACATCGATATTGTAACGAATCATTTCTCTAGTGCCAGCTTCATTAACACTTCCGTCATCATTGAATGCAGTCATTAATGCTGAATATAATTTTTTCATCATTATCCCTCGATTTATTTAATTTTGTGTAATAGTTACTCGGTCGTCGTCTACCGCTGACATAAATGTACTATACGATAATATATATTTCAATAGCAAATAATGATAATAATTATCGTTTAACTCCACAAATATTGTTGTAACCGCTTTCTAAAGAAATAAAAAAATATTGAACTTTTTTTAAAAGCCGATCGATAAAAATATCACTATCAAAAAGTACAAATATTAAACATGCACATTAATCACGGTCTTAATATAGTAGTTTTAAGATATAAATTACCGAATATAAATAAATCTGTAATAATTATCAAAAAAGCGTTTACATTTTTATTGAGTCATGTTATATTTTTCACGTAATAGTTATCCAGTCCATCTAACCGCTACTAGTAAACACAGTTGTGCTTATTAGTGACGGTTTTTTTTTGAAAGGTGGAAAAAATATGCACGTTTCAGTTAATACAGCAATTTTCTTAAATGAAGTTCAAACTGGTAAATCTCAACTTGAATGTTTAGAAACATTATCAGGATCACCTATCGATAATATTGAGGTCCGAGGGGAATTATTTAAAAAAGAAACAAAGGATAAAGAATTATCAGAAATAGCCGAATTGTGTCAAAACAATAATTGGAAATTCTTCTATTCAATTCCTGAACAATTGTTTAACACTAACGAAGTTAACTCTAACTTAGAAAAATATTTAAAAATGGCTGATGACCATCATATCTGCCAACTAAAAATAAGTATGGGTGATTCTGAAGATATTTCAGACACACAATTAAAAAATCTAACAAATCTACTAAACAAATATCAAGTCAAAGTTACAATTGAAAATCAACCAAACGAAGATGGAACAATTAATAAGTTCGATAAACAGCTCAAAAAACTAAAAGATGCTCAAGTACCATTGGGATACACTTTTGATTCCGGTAACTGGTATTGGATTTCTGAATGTCCAAGCAATGCATTCGACAAATTCAAAAACGAGATCACTGTATTCCACTTAAAGGACATCAAAGACAAAGAAACTGTCATGTTAGGTGACGGGGCAACCGATTGGAAATCACTGCTTCGTAGCTTGAATACTGATATTCCTGTCTTCCTAGAATACGACATCCCATCAGACAAACTAAATGATCAGATTGAACAAGTTAATACTATTTTGAATGATCGGAATTCGCATTAATGACCTATTTAGTTCAGCTTGTTATCATTCTGATTTTGACAAAACTAGGCGCACATCTATCAAGTATCTTGAATTTTCCAAGTGTCATTGGTGAGTTACTTGTTGGTATTATCGCTGGACCCGCTGTCCTTCATATCCTTGTCGGAACAACGTTCATTCAATACTTCTCCGAAATTGGAGTCATTGTACTGATGTTCATTGCCGGACTTGAAGGCGATCTTTCATTATTGATGAAATATTGGAAACCAGCCCTAACTGTTGCAACCTTGGGAGTTATCCTCCCGACTGTTTCTGCAGCAATGCTCTGTGCCTTAGTCTTCAACTTTGCCTGGACAACTTCAATCTTTATCGGACTAGTTCTCAGTGCAACATCCGTAAGTATTTCCGTTCAGGTTCTAAAGGAAATGGGACGTCTCAACACCAAAGAAGGAGCCATCATACTTGGAGCTGCAGTTGCCGATGACATTATGTGTGTCATTTTATTAGGTATCTGTGTTGCCTTCTTTGGTTCAGCTGGAAGTAGCGACCAACCATTATGGTTAATGATCTCTACAAAATTGCTTTTCTTTATTTTGATGTTTGTTCTTGGAAAATGGTTTGTTCCTCCATTCATGTCATTTTTCAGTAAATTAAAAACCAGTGAAAACGAAGCAACTGGTGCATTGATTCTTTGCTTTGGTTTTGCAGCTATTGCTGTTTCATTAGGCATGAGCGATGTTCTAGGTGCTTATTTTGCTGGTATTGCTTTGTCAGAAACTTCATTCCAAAAGAATCTAGCTCTCAAAATAGAGCCGATCGGTTACGCAGTATTTATCCCGGTTTTCTTCGTAAGTATTGGGTTAAATATTAGTTTCAAGGGATTACACAGTGACATTGTATTCATCGTTTCACTTATTATTATCGCAAT
Source organism: Companilactobacillus jidongensis (assembly GCF_003946575.1). Lineage (GTDB taxonomy): Bacteria > Bacillota > Bacilli > Lactobacillales > Lactobacillaceae > Companilactobacillus > Companilactobacillus jidongensis. The sequence goes on from NZ_RHOP01000004.1 coordinate 214,540, forward strand.
CATTGGAAAACAACTTGGTGGTGCATTGGGTGCCAGATTATTCCATCTCACTTGGAGTGAATCAAACATCGTTGGTGCCGGAATGGTTTCCCGTGGCGAAATGGCATTAGTTGTCGCTAATGTTGCTCTCGGAGCTAAATTGATTGATCCAAATCATTACACAGCAATGATCGTGGTAACAGTTGTGACAACAATCATCGCACCATTGATCTTAAAATTCTTTATTCAAAGAGCCACAAAACAAAATAAAATTGTAGGAAATGTAATTAATGAGGTGAAAGTATGACAAAAGTCGGTTTTGGTACATTAAACTGGATTGTCTTAGTAGTCTATTTGTTAGCAATGCTTGGTGTCGGTGTTTACTTTACAAAAAAAGCCAGCAAGAATACCGATGCGTTCTTTAAAGCAAAGAGTAGTATCCCCGCATGGGCTGCTGGTTTTAGTATTTATGCTACAACACTTAGTGCTATCACATTTATGTCAACGCCTGAACAAGCCTATCTAAAAGACTGGGCCTATGGTGTTGGTTCACTAAGTATCATCATTATCGTTCCAATTTTGATCAAGTATTACGTTCCATTCTTCAGAAAACTTCAAGTTACTACAGCTTATGAATATCTTGAAGAACGTTTCAGTCCCATTATCCGTGTTCTAGGTTCTGCACTATTTATGCTATACCACATTGGTCGTGTAGCTATCGTTATCTACTTACCTATTATTGCTATTACAACGGTATCAAATATCAATCCAATCTTAATCGCCTGTGTTGTCGGTGGCCTATGTATCATTTATACCTTCATGGGTGGTATCGAAGGTGTTATCTGGAGTGATGTCATCCAAGGATTCCTATTACTTGGTGGTGCCTTACTAGTTGTTCTAATTGGTGGTTTCTCCATCAAAGGTGGTTTCGGAACCGTTGCTGCTGACGCTATTGCCAACCACAAGATCCTATCATCACAAGATCTGAATATCGGCGATCTAACTAAGTTCTTACCTCTTATCTTCGCTGGTCAATTCTTTAACACAGTTTATCAATATACTGGTAGTCAAGACGTTGTTCAACGTTATCAAACTACTGCTACACAAGAAGAAACAAACAAATCATTGTGGACAAACGCCTTTCTTGCTTTGATCACAATTCCTCTATTCTTCGGTATGGGTACTGTTCTATTCAGTTTCTACAGAAACAATGGTTCACTTCCCGCTGGATTTAATACTAGTGCTTTGGTTCCTTACTTCGTTATCACTGAAGTGCCTGCTGGTATTGCTGGATTGATCATCGCTGGTATCTTTGCGGCTGCTCAATCAACAATTGCTTCAAGTTTGAATGCCATTTCTTCATGTTTCGTTACCGACTTCAAACAACGTTTCTTCGATCACAAATGGAAGAACATCTCAGACGTTACACTTGCTCGTATCGTTATCATCATCACTGGACTATTCGGATTAGCAATGTCAATTTACCTATTAATTGGTAATGCTTCTAAGACTTGGGATCTATTCCTTACTGTTACTGGACTATTCGGTGTTCCTATTGCTGGTGTCTTCGCCGTTGGTATCTTTACCAAACGTGCCAATACATTCGGTGTCATTTTAGGATTGATTACAAGTATTGCTGTAACAGTCTATGTACAACAAACTAATGATTCATCATTGATCGTTGCTACAGTTGCATTCATTACCTCATTCCTCTTCTCATATATTTTCAGCTTCTTTGCACCTAAGAAATATGTTCATAATATCGTAGGTTTGACTGCATCAACTGTTAACGAAAAATACGTTAAGAGTGCAAAATAAAATTTGAGGTCAGCTTAAATGCTACAAAAAAGAATAAACTTAAAAAGTGAATCAAACGTCGCATTCAGTGTTGATATTTTCTTCAAAAAGCAATTTGATGAGAATCCAGATCCAAGAACTTGGCCACTAGTCTTGATTTTTCCTGGTGGCGGATTTGTTGCCTTGGAAGAACGTGAATCCGAACCGATTGCTGAAGCCTTTCTAGCAAGAGGCTATCAGGCCGCAATTGTTAATTATCCTCTCATGACTAATGCGAGCAATACACCCTTCTATCCAAATGGAATAATTGCCGGCCTAGAAGCAATCAGATACTTCAAGACAAACGCTTCTAAATACAACATTGATTCTCAAAAAATCATAACTTTAGGTTTCTCAGCTGGTGGACATCTCGTTGCACTAATGAATTCTTTAGCTGCCGACGATATGCGAGCCTTAGGCTTTGATGAGTCGATCAAAGCCAACGCCCAAATACTTGGTTATCCAGTTGTTGGTCTTCAAATGGGATTTCCTAAAACTATTGATGATGCTCAAAAAATCAGTTCTGATAAAAAATATTGGAATTCAAATGAACAAGTAACAGCAAAAACTCCTCCCACATTCATTTGGCACACTATGGCTGATAAAGTTGTACCAGTCAAAAACACTTTGGCATACACTTATGCATTATCAGAAGCTAACGTTCCATTCGAATATCATGTCTTCAATACTTTTAGCGAAGGTATCCACGGAATCGGATTAGCTTCAAATGCGACCCAAAGATATCAACATGATGAAGACGTAAATAGCCGTGTAGCCGTCTGGTTAGATCTGGCTGATTCTTGGATTCACAAAACTTTAAGCTTATAATTTTTAATGAAAGAAGTGAACTTCATTGCAAGATACTATGCCGTTAAAAGATATGGAAACATACACAGGTCGAAACGATCCGCCCAAGGACTTTGATGAATTCTGGGATAACAATATCAAAAAACTATCAACCACATATAAATACCAATTAGTACCTCAGGATTTCAACTTGCCTATGGTCAATTGCTTCGAATTAACATTTGAAGGAACAAATGGTGCGTCTATCTACGCTAAATGTATTTTCCCAAAATCAGATTCGACAGTTCCAGTTGTCTTTAATTTTCATGGATATATGGGACAATCCTCTGACTGGTCAGCATTATTACAATTCCCAGCCGCAGGACTAGGTATCGTCGCAATGGACACTAGAGGTCAGTCGGGTAAATCCACCGATAGCAAGGTCTTCCGTGGCAACACGGTCAAAGGACAAGTTATTCGTGGATCTATCGAAGGAAAAGATAATTTATTCTTCAAAGATGTCTACCTAGATGTTTATCAATTAGTTGAAATCATCTCAGAACAATCATTCGTAGATGAAAATAAACTATATAGCTACGGTGGATCTCAAGGTGGCGCCCTATCCCTCGTCGCTGCAGCCTTGAATTCCAAAATCACTTCCACTGTAGCCATCTATCCATTCTTATCGGACTTCAAACGTATCCTTGAACTAGGTGATCAAAGTGAACCATACGATGAATTCTTTAGATACTTTAAGTTCTCTGATCCCTTCCATCGGACTGAACAAGAGATTCTTAATACTCTATCTTATATAGATATCAAAAATATGGCTCACAGAATTAAAGGAAACGTCAAATTAATTACTGGATTAGAAGACAACGTCTGCTTCCCCTCAACACAATTTGCAATTTATAATCGTTTGAATTGCCAAAAGGAACACTTGATCATGCCAGAATACGGGCACGAAGATATGCACGTCCATGTGGATGACTACGTCATGAATTGGTTAAGTGGATCCACCATAAACATTCGTACACAAATGCATTAAAAAAAATAGGAATCCTGCAGTAGAGGCAGGGTTCCTATTTTTGATTCTGCAAAAATATATATCAGGGGGGAAATATATTTTTAACGTTTATATGCTTTTTATATAGGGGTTTTATTTAATTAGGGGATTAAATAAAATTGTTTAAGGGTTTTATCTATTTTGTGTATTGTGTTTTTGTTTTGTGAGTTTTTAAGAAAATTTTTATACGGGGTTGTATCTGAGTACTAAGATTATCGATGCATCCTGTCACCTCTTTGTTATTTGACTATGCTTAAATAATAACGCCCAATTATGAATAAATAACTTGGAAAGTACGAATAAATAAGTAATAAAGTATGAAGAAATTATGATGTCTCAAGACCTATCACCTGAGTTATCGTAAATCTTGTTTTATAATGAAGGAAAATACGACCTGAGGGGGACACATTATGAAATTATCACATGAACAAAAGCACAACTTGAAGGCTGCGATTATTGCTGGTACAGCTGCTGGTGTCGTTTCTGGATTAGTCAAACTTGGTTGGGAAAATATTTTGCCACCAAGAACTGCTGAAAGAAACTCTACTAACCCACCACAGAAGCTGCTGCAACAATTTGGTATGCCTGAAAAACTAACTCACGCCACTTATACTTATTCTGGTGAAAAATTGCCTTGGGTCAGTTACTTGATGCACTTCGGCTTCTCAACTTCGTTCGCTATCATCTATGAAGTCCTAGCACAATACAAGCCTTATATCAGAGTAGGTGCTGGTTCAATCTTTGGTCTAGCTATTTGGGTTGCCTTTCATATCGGTATTATGCCGATGATGAAGACCGTTCCATCAGCCGCAGACCAGCCAACTGAAGAACACATCTCTGAAGCGCTCGGACACATTGCTTGGATGTGGACCAATGATATTGTTGGAGCAGAAATTTACCGTCGCCTAACCGCACAAAAGTAGGTGTGAAATGAATAAATGGGTAACATCTATACCTGAACGACTCAGCTATGGACTAAGTGATGCCGCAGATAATCTTGTCTTCCAGATGATGACAATGTATCTGCTGTTCTTTTATACTGACGTTTTCGGCTTAACTCCTAATGAAGTGGCCATTCTATTCGTCGTGGCACGTACCGCTGACGTCTTTGAAAGCCTACTTATCGGCGTGATGATCGATCACACACATTCCAAATGGGGTAAAAGTCGACCGTTCTTTCTTTGGTTCTCTTTTCCATATGTTGTCTTTGCTATTTTAACGTTTGTCACACCAGGATTCTTGCCACATTCTGGCAAACTTATCTGGGCTTACGTAACGTACTTGGGCTTAGGATTCTTCTATACGGCCGTTAACTTGCCAATTACCTCTATCTTGCCAACAATGACTGAAAATGAAAAAGAAACTACCTTATTAGGTGTCATCAGACAGTTCTTTGGTAGCTCAGTTCAAATTATTGTTGCGACCGTCACCATTCCACTAGTTGCCTTCTTCGGTAAGGGAGACCAGCAAAAAGGATTCTTACTGACGATTGCTTTGTTTGGATTAATCTCATTAGTATTGATCCTCAATACCTTTTTCCATGTACGAGAACGTTATACTAATGATGAGATCAACCACCAGCCACTTTCAGAGGTTTGGAGTATGATGAAGCAGAATAAGCCGTGGATGGTTATTTCCGTTGTTATATTCTTATATTGGATGACAACTGCTATCAAGAATCAGACCATTATCTACTACTTCAAATATGTTTTGAAAAATGAAGCGATGGTCTCACTTGCCAATAGCTTCACTCTGACAGCCTTGATCGGTGTCGTTTCGATTTACTTTGTCTCTGGCAAAATCGGTAAGAAACATACCATGCTCTCAGGTATTGCAATGGCATTTGTCGGACAAATCATTATTACATTTGCTGCCTATATGGAGAATATGCCGGTATTGTTTGTTGGAATCTTAATCAATTCTATCGGCAATGGATTCATAATTGGGCTTGTATCAATCATGATTGCTGACACGATTCGTTATGGTACTGCCATGGGAATTCAGGCTGAGGGCGTATTAGCTTCAACTGACGACTTTGGTGTTAATCTAGGCTTAGGATTGGGTGGATTAATTACTGCCGAATCATTGCAACTAACTGGTTACGTTTCAAATAAAACTCAGTCAGCTTCGACGATTTCGGCAATAAATTTAAACTTCGCAATTATTCCATTAATTCTATATGCTGTGATGTTTCTAATCCTGTTGGGATATAATGAGACGAAAATACAATCTAAAATCAAAGAAATAACTAATTAAAATATTCATAAAAATCCTCAAGAAAATATAATATTTTCTCGAGGATTTTTGTTAGCTTTTTCACAGAATCCGATTATACTTATCTTCAAACCAGTGTAAGAAGGTGTTCTATTATTATGATGAATAAAATTATGGATAGAAATAAAGAAACGATAAAAAAATATTTTGAATTATCCGATTTTGCTACAGATGATGATCAGGCAGTCAATGATATTATTGACTTATTCTCAGATAATGTTGCGATTCGTTCTGGTTGTAATGTGACGGCTACAAACAAAGAAGAAGTGGCTGCATTTTTTAGGACTTTCTTTAATCGCAACAAAAAATTAAAACATATTTTTAAAACTCAAAATATCGAAAACTATTATCAGACCGAATGGTCAGTAGCTGGTCTCAAAAGTGACGGTGCCATCTTTGCTTTACATGGATTTGATTACTATCGCTTCGATGAAGATGGCAAGATATGTTCACTATTAATTGAGATTGTTTAACTATAAAAAAACTCAGAAATAAAACGTGTTTTGCCACGTTTTATTTTTTTAGGCATTACTTTAATTTTCCCTTTTGAATTACTTTGTCGCCATCAGACAATAAGGCCACTGATACAAAATCATGGAAATATGATGTAGCAACCACTCCATTGAACGAACTCAGCTTTTGATCTATCTCAGTAATATCGTCCCAATTATCAAAGGTACAGTCAACTAAACCATTACCTAATCTAGTCCTCACGATACCAGCAAGGTCACTTGATTGACGAACAATAGCTTGACCACCTAATTCAGTCACTAGTTCGATGACCTGTGGTATGGCGGCTTCAATCACTTCAAGACTTAAGAAAACATTTGGATCTAGCTTATTCTTTAAACGTTCCTTGGGTGCTAAGATAATATAGTTTTGGGCTCTTTGGGCATAAATTTTTTCGAATACATGTATACCGCCGTTACTCTTCAAGACATTTAAATTCTCATCCAAACTATCACAACCATCAAATCCTAAATCAATTTGTTTGATTTGATCTAATTCAGACACATTTAATCCGAGATCCTGGCAAGCTTTTTTAGTAACTTCTGAAGGCGTGCAGACAGTAATATCTAATTTTTGCTGTGCGACTTCCTTTAACAATCGACCAACGTTACTTCCACCACCAAAACTAATTGTCATTTTCGGTTCGATCAAATTTATTGCTGCTTCGATTATTTTTTCCATAATACGCCTCATTTGTATTTAGTTTTATTCATTATACTAAATTGAACAAAAAAAAGACTGCCCGAGGCAGTCTTTAAGCGATTTTAATTTTGAATTTGTATTATAGAACCTTAACAGCGAATGAAGGCATGAAGTAACTTGAGATACTTGAAATCTTAACTGATTCGCCAGGTTGTGGTGCAGCGATGTATTGGTTGTTACCTAGGTAGATACCTACGTGGTATGAAGCACCTTGGCTACCCCAGAACAATAGATCTCCGACTGAAGCTTGTGAAACAGCTTCTGTTGTACCAGCTGATTCTTGAGCTACTGTGTAACCACCGATACTCTTACCTGTTGCTTGTTGGTATACGTATGATGTGAAACCTGAACAGTCGAAACCTGAAGGTGTCTTACCACCCCATACATAAGGTGTACCTAAGTATTGTTTTGCAGTATTAACAACAGCATCAGCATCTGATTGTGTTGAAGCAGATGAATCATCTGTAGCAGCTTCTGTGATTGTTGACATATCTGTAACATCTGAGGCCTTAACCCATTCGTTCTTACCAACGTAATAGAATGTGTTACCTGAAGCATCTGTAGCTGATTTACCAACAGACCAGTCAGTATTTGCAGCAAGTGCACGACCAGTTGTCTTAGCATCTGATGAAGCAGTTGAATAAAGGATTGTCATACTGTTTGTACGAACTGCAGTTGGTGTAACAGTGTCAGCTTTAACTGTTGTAGAAGAAGCGTTTGAAACACCCAATCCTGTAACTGCCAATGAAGCAGCTGCTGTAAATGTAATTAGACCTTTTTTAATCTTAGTATTCAAAATTGAAATCCCCCGTAATGGTTTGTTTTTTTTAATTGTTTAAATTTTCTTAAAAGTTATTTTCTTATCACTCAACGATGACTATAATACACTCTGAATGTTGCAGAATTGTTACAGCAATTGTATAAGAATGTTACACTTTTTTGTTCACAAAATAAAAAGACTATGAATGCTGTTATATCAGCATTCATAGTCTTTTTGTGAATAATCAAATTACTTGAATTTGAGGTTATTTACTACTTTATCGACCTTTTTTTCAGTCATTTCAATGTCTTTGTTAACAATTTCGTATGATTTACCCTTTAATTCATCCGGAATCTTGAGATCCCGTTTGAATTCGTCACTATTAATTCGCTTAGATAATCGTTTAGGATCATCACCACGGCCGTGCATTCTTTGTGCCACAGTATCAATATCAACCTCTAAGAAGATCACAATTGCCGTGTCTCCATACTTTTTTTTGTAAGAAATGGCCCCAGCAGTATCTACCACAATGCTGGCAACATTGACCATTTTCCAAGTTTGTTCCAGGCTCTCTTCTGAAGATCCGTAATGAAAGCCAGAGTATTCTACTTGCTCTAGATAATGATTTTTAAAAAAAGTTTCATCCGTTTCAAAATGATAATCCACTCCGTCGGCTTCTCCTGCACGGGGAGCCCTTGTTGTATGTGTCAGAACTGGAGGAATATTATATTTTTCTTTTAAATATTGGCTGATAGTTGTCTTGCCAGTGCCGCTAGCGCCGGTAATTACGATAATTTTTTTGTCCATAATGTATCCTATTATTTGAATTATTTCTTCTACTATATTATTATACTAGTCTGTTAAGTAAAAAATCCTAGGAGATTTATACATATGAAAATAGAAGATTTAAAAGTTGGAGAAGTTTACGAGTGCAAAGTAGATGAAGATATGGATTATCCATTCGAAGGTAAAGTCGAAAAAGTCTACGAACATTCCGTTTTGATGGAAATCGTAAAGAATGATCCTAAAGATGATACAAACAAAATGGAATTAAATAATAAGATCGTTGTAAGTATCAAAAAAATCAAGTAAATCTAAAGGAGCTATGGCAATTAAGTCATAGCTCCTTTTCTGTTATTCTTGTTGTGCTTCTACATCAATAAATGAACGCGCAGGTACTCTCAGGACACGGTATTCAACTGCAAAACGTCCCGCCCTGAGACCTAAGCCATTCATAAAGTTATTCTTATACTTAGCATGTGCTGTAATGACATAAGCATATTGATACTTTGAATCCATCTTCTTGATCTTATCCATTGGCCAGTTCATGCGCATCCCTGATACGTTGAACGGCAGAGTAGCATCTGAAATAGTCGCATTATGACTTGAGACCGTATAAGTAGAATTGTTTACCCAATATTGATAAACATCATTATCACTGTGTTTATCTTTCTTATCGATCTTGACATAATAGCCTTGACCATCAGTAGTAGTTTGTACGATCATCGGTTCATACTTATATGACATTGCAATGTCGTTTTTATCTTTCAAATCAACTCTTGAGAACAATGTTACATACAACATTGCACTCACCGCAAAAATGACCACGACTATTTCCAACAGATCAACTAAGATCGTCTTCCAGGTGATACCACTTTTTTGGACAACCAATATTTTTAAATGTCGATTTCTAATATTAAATACCACGAAGATCAATAGTGCGATAACTACGACCCAAGCGATAATTCCCACAAAATTCCAAGAACTCATAATCTTCTCCCTACTAACTTATTGCCTTTCAACAATTGTAATTTTAACTGAAAAACATATAATAGTCATTACGGTAATTTTACCACGAAAGAACCAAATATAATAAAAATCAGAATATTATTCTCTAGACAAAAACCGTCAGACTGGTCTTTTCAGCCACACTATGATGTATACCAATTACAATATAATACTATATTTTGTGTTTTCATAAGAAGAATTACTAGTATTGGTATATTGAATGTTTTATACTAGTGAATGAATCACATTTCGAGGGAGCGAGATATTATGAACAACGTAATCGTATATAGCAAAAACAACTGCATGCAATGCAAAATGACAAAGAGATACTTAAAAGAACATAACATTAACTTTGAAGAACACAACATCAATCAAGAACCAAAATACCTTGATATGTTAAAAGAACAAGGCTTCCAAAGTGTACCTGTAGTTATGCCTGCAAATAGTGACCCCATCGTCGGTTTTCGCCCAGATAGTTTGAAAGAACTAGCCAACTAATGGTCGAAATAGCCTATTACTCAATTACCGGCCAAACACGGCGCTTCGTCAACAAGACCGGTCTAAATGGATACGAAATATCTGACGCCGATCCTTTTCACGAAATGGGTCGGTCTTTTATTCTCATCGTTCCGGCATACGACGATGACATGATGGATCCAGTCGTTGATTTCTTACAATACAAGGACAATGCTAAAAACTGTGTTGGTTTAGCTGGTGGTGGGAATCGTAACTTCAATTCTCTTTACAATCACACAGCCAGAGACATCGCTCACGGACTAGACGTTCCGGTTGTCTTCGAATTTGAATTCAACGGTACTCACAAAGACGTAGAAAATTTCAAGAAAGTAGTGAATAACCTTGGGACTAAATAATCTAGACATAACCAAAGTAAGTTACTTCAAACTAAATAACGAAATCAATATTCCAGTTGATGGTAAAATTCCATTGAATAAGGATTTAGAAGCTGTTAAAGCTTTCTTCGCCGAAAACGTCGAACCAAATACTATGAAATTTGATTCATTTAAAGATCACATTGATTACTTGATCGATAATAAGTACATCGAAAAAGAAGTTATCGCTGAATATCCATTTGAATTCATCGACCAACTTTATCAATCACTATTAGACAAGAACTTCCAATTTAAGTCATTCATGGCTGCTTATAAGTTCTTCAATCAATACGTTATTAAGACTGACGATGGCGATATGTATCTTGAGAATTACGAGATGCGTATCTTGTTCAATGCCTTGTTATTTGCCAATGGTGATCAAGAACAAGCTACAACGCTTGCTAATGAAATGATCATGCAACGTTATCAACCTGCGACACCATCATTCTTGAATGCTGGTCGTAAGCGTCGTGGTGAATATGTTTCTTGTTTCCTATTACAAGTAACTGACGACATGAACAGCATTGGCCGCACAATCAATTCTGCCTTACAACTATCACGTATCGGTGGTGGTGTTGGTATCACGCTATCTAACCTACGTGAATCCGGTTCACCGATCAAAGGCATCGACAACTCATCATCTGGTGTTTTGCCAGTTATGAAGTTACTTGAAGACAGTTTTAGTTACAGCAACCAATTAGGCCAACGTCAAGGTGCCGGTGCGGTTTACTTGAATGTCTTCCATCCTGATATTATTGATTTCTTATCTGCCAAAAAAGAAAATGCGGATGAAAAAGTTCGTGTTAAAACTCTTTCTTTAGGTGTCATCGTGCCTGACAAGTATTACGAATTGATCAGAAATGATGCCGACATGTATTTATTCAGTCCTTATTCAGTCGAACGTGTTTATGGCGTTCCCTTCTCATACGTTGACATCACTAAAGAATATGACAATATGGTCGCTGATGACCGTATCAAAAAATATAAAATCAACGCTCGTGAACTAGAAGATGAAATCAGCAAGCTACAACAAGAATCTGGTTATCCCTATGTTCTAAATATCGACACTGTTAATCGCGACAATCCAATCGACGGTAAGATCATTATGAGTAACTTGTGTACTGAGATCCAACAAGTACAAATTCCATCAGAATTAAATGATGCTCAAGAATTTGTAAAATTAGGAACAGACGTTAGTTGTAATCTTGGTTCTACTAATATCTTAAATATGATGGATAGTCCTGACTTCGGCAAGTCGATTCGTTCAATGCTTCGTGCTTTGACATTCGTCAGTGATGCCTCTAATATCACCGCTGTGCCTTCAGTCGCTCATGGCAATACAATGAGTCATTCCGTTGGTCTCGGTGCCATGGGACTCCACACCTATCTTGCTAAACAACATATCGAATATGGTTCACCCGAATCAATAGAATTCATTGGTGTTTACTTCATGCTTCTTAACTATTGGACTTTAGTCGAAAGCAACCATATCGCCAAAGAAAGAAACGAAACTTTCGTCAACTTTGAAAAGTCAGCCTACGCTGACGGAACTTATTTTGACAAATATCTGACTGAAAGCTTCGCACCTAAGTCTGACTTAGTTAAAGAATTATTCTATGGGATCAAGATTCCTGATCAAAACGACTGGGCTAATCTTAAAGCTGATGTACAACGTGATGGCTTATACAACGCCTACCGTCTAGCTGTTGCTCCTAACGGTTCGATCTCATACGTCAACAATACTAGTGCTAGTTTACAACCGATCACTCGTCTAGTTGAAGAACGTCAAGAGAAGAAGAACGGTAAGTTGTACTTCCCAGCCCCACTATTAAGTAACGACACAATTGGATACTACAAGTCAGCTTATGATACTGACATGCGTAAAGTTATCGATATCTATGCTTCAGCACAAAGATTCGTCGATCAAGGAATGAGTTTGACATTATTTGTCCGCTCAGTCATCCCTGAAGGTATCTATGAATGGAAGACTGAACCTAAGCAAACTACTCGTGACCTCAGCATCTTACGTAACTATGCATACTACAAGGGTATCAAGTCACTGTACTATGTTCGTACATTTACCGAGAACAACGATGAAATCGGAAGCAACGAATGCGAAAGCTGCTCAATTTAGGAGGATTTTACAATGGTTGACACGTACTATAAAGCCATGAACTGGAACAAACTTGAAGATGTAGTTGACAAGGCTACTTGGGAAAAACTAACTTCACAATTTTGGTTAGACACTCGTATCCCACTATCTAATGATATGGACGACTGGAGAACCCTAAGTGACATCGAACAAACCGTTGTCGGACATGTCTTCGGTGGTTTAACATTACTTGATACTTTGCAGTCACAAGACGGTATCGAGGCTATGCTAAAGGACACCCGCACCCAAGCTGAAACAGCTGTCTTCAACAATATTCAATTCATGGAATCAGTTCATGCTAAGAGTTATTCCTCAATCTTCAGTACCTTGAACTCGGCGGAAGAGATCGAAGAAATTTTTGACTGGACCGATCACAATGAATTCCTACAGAAAAAAGCCGAAACTATCAATACTATTTATCAAAACGGCTCACCTCTACAAAAGAAAGTTGCCAGTGTCTTCCTAGAAAGTTTCTTATTCTATTCAGGTTTCTACACTCCACTTTATTATCTGGGCAATAATAAGCTAGCTAATGTTGCTGAAATCATTAAGCTGATCATTCGTGATGAATCGGTTCACGGTACTTATATTGGATATAAATTCCAATTAGGATTCGAAGAACTATCCGATGACGAAAAAGAAAAGATGCAGGATTGGATGTATGATCTGTTGTATGAGTTATACGACAATGAAGAAAAATACACCAATGAATTGTACAAGGGAACTAACTGGACCGAAGAAGTTATGGTCTTCCTTCGTTATAACGCCAATAAGGCTCTGATGAACCTGGGACAATCACCACTATTCCCCGATGGTAATGCTGAAGACGTTAACCCAATCGTTATGAACGGTATTTCTACTGGAACAACTAACCATGATTTCTTCTCACAAGTTGGTAATGGCTACTTGATGGGACAAGTTGAAGCAATGAAAGACTCAGATTACGATATTGGTTTGAACAAGAATCCAGCTGCTCCTGATAATGGCGGCGTATTGTTCAATAAGATCAAAAAATTAAAGTAAGCAAATAAGGTATCGCCGATGGGCGATACCTTATTTTTTTATGTCTAACAATCGATGCATAAGTTGAAAATGATGCATCAAAGATAACTTCTTAACGTTTCCTAATCCCGGAAACTTATCCTGGTCTTGATACAACATTAATTCCTGTAATGCCGTTGTATCATTTAAACCTCGAAGATTATCAGGTACCCATTGAACTAATTTGTTCAATGCCTCAAAGAACTTATTCTTTTGACCACCCATAGTTTCATTACTATCCGAAACAAAGTGATGAATCCTCAGACTACCATCTGCCGTTACATAAATAATATGGATGGCAATAGCACGTGATGGCATTCCTTTGTCAAAGTAATAACTACCGACCATTGAGTAATCTCCAAAACCATGATAGTCATCAGCCTGACTCCACCAACTAGCCGGCTGGAAGTATTCATCATCCAAGTTAGCATAATCGGCTACATGCTCCACAAATGACAGCGGGTCAGTCAATGAGATTGCCTTATTCCCGACTATTCCGTGCAACCTAGCTTCTTCTGGGATCAAAACATTATCAATTTTATTTAAGAGACGTGAATTCTCATAAGCTTTCAGTAAAGGATAATTTTTAGCTATCAGTAAACTAGTTTGTTCACTCGTTGTTTTCAGAAAATCACTACTGAAATCGGGTGCCAAAATGGCGCTTGGATGAAAAAATGGAATTTCAGCTAAATTAGGTAATGGATGCAATTTGGCATCACCGTTCAAGCCGTACAAACTAACTTGAGGATTGGCAACAATGCTAAATGGTTGCTGCTGGTCACACATGACTTCTACAGTCTGTTGCAATTCTTTGGAATCTCTAACTGGTTCAATAATCGGAATTATTTGAGAACCCAATTGTTTACGTTCGACTAATTCTTTCAATGCTAATAGATCATACATTCGACCACGCAAATAAGGATAGTAAATCATATCTTATCCTCCAGATTTGGCTGTTGCAATGCTTGTAGTTTTAACTTCAATTCTTGATATTCCGCATTTCTAGCATCAAGTTCTTCTTGTAACGCCGTGATGGCATCAGTCTGCATATCGTCAATGAAGCGGTCATAGACATTGTGCTCTGGTTTATAGATATCATAGCCCTTTTTAGCACGCTTTTTCATTTCTTTGAATAACTGATCATCAGAATATAACTGAAGTCCCTTTTCAACCCGCTTAGCTTTATCAACTTCTCGAAATAACGAAGCAACGAAATGAGCTGTCAATGGTTTCTCTTCCACTTGCAGTTCTTGATATTGGGCCTTTTTAGCAATCGTCAAAAAGCCTGGTGTCCGCAAAGTTTGTGGTGCTAGATCAACTGCTTTTTTATCAAAAGCTCGATAGATCATCACACCAATATGCGTCGGTATTTCTGCGGCTACTTCTTCATATAACTTTTGTGGTAAGACGAAATAATTATAATTACCAATAAATGACAACTTAGCCTTGGAATGAAAGTCTGACTTAGTGACCTTCAATTCATAACAACGCCATTCAATTTCACCATTTGGCAATTGCTGGTAACTCAAAGTATCAACGATACCTTTTTTATCCGGCATGGACACTTCTTCAACGACATATGCACCTTGCTCATAACAATATTGATACAGCGTGCTTTCCAAATTACGAGTCAGTTTTGTTTTCATCAGTATCCTCCGTCTGGTTCCAAAAATTATCGATAGTTGCACCTAATTGGTCAAGTGTTCTAATTCGTTGATAGTATTGCCAATGCGGTGGGAACAATTCCGTGTAACGCCGACTGGCAAAGCGCTGATCCAGCAACAATATTATCCCGGTATCATGACTACTACGAATTAATCTACCCGCAGCTTGTAAGACGTTGTTCATCCCTGGCAACTGGTACGCATAGGCAAAACCTTTGCCATTCTCCTGGTCATAATAATCCTTGATCAAATTATTCTCGGGACTAAGTCCTGGTAAACCGACACTTACAATAGCAACACCTATCAGGCGGTCGCCACGCAAGTCGATTCCTTCGGAAAAAATTCCTCCCAGAACACAAAATCCAACCAGTGTTTCTTCTGGATCTTTTTGAAATTGATTTAAAAAATTCTGTCGTTCTTCATTATTCATGGCTGTGGCTTGAACGGTTGTCTTAACTCCTGGATGAACAGCTTCAAAAGCTTCTTTGATCTGCTGCAGATAACCATATGACGGGAAAAAGAACAAATAATTTCCCTCCTTTGCATTGATCAGTGTGTACAAACTAGCAACTATTGCTGATTCACTATTTTCACGTTCACGATAAGTCGTTCGAATGTATTGTGTTACTAAAATAGCTTGATGCTTGGGCGGAAATGGCGAGGGTAATTGATACGCCAAACTATTACTCTCCCCACCCAAAACGTTTTGATAATAAGACATTGGTGATAACGTGGCTGAAAATAAAACCGCACCTGATCCCATATTCAACGACTTATCTAAGAAGTCGCTTGGATCTAAACAAAGCTGTTTGACCGTCACATGTTTGTTCTCCATCACTATCCGTGTCTGATAACTATCATCATAAAGATTGCCGATTTTAACAAAGGTCAAACAATCAAAGAAAAAATCCTGAACAGAAGTCAAAAAATCAGATGGTTTTTGTTGTGCCATCCAATCAGTCATAAAATCAGTAAATTTTCGTAAAACTCGTAATAACGACTCTGGTGGATCAGGTGTCATCTGTTCTGTTATTTGCTCTTCCTCCAATGAATCAGCCAAGCGCTTAAACCCTCGACGAATTTTTTTTAATTCCTTCTGCAAGTCTTCGCTTGCTTGAGTCTTAGATGCTTTGGCTTTTTTTAATAACGGCGTTATGGCTGAATCTGAGATTTCGGCCGAATACATGTCCCGTGCACGACTGACCAAATTATGAACTTCATCGATCAAAAAAAAGTTTTCTAAGTTTCGCTCAGTAAAGAATCGTTGTAAATACACTAACGGATCAAATAAGTAATTATAGTCACAAATAATCACATCGCAAAATAACGATGTGTCTAACGAAAATTCAAACGGATCGACCGTGTGTTTATGTGCATATTCCTCGATGACAGCTTTGGTTATTAAGTTCTCATGCGTCAATAAATCCTTTAGTGCTGGTTTGAGCCGGTCATAATAACCGACCATATACGGATTATCTTCCGGGGCAACGTCCTGCTCCTCAGGAAAACGAATCTTGTCTTTGGCCGTGAGTGTAATGCTCTTAATTTTCAATCCATCTTTGGCCATTAGATCAATTGCTTCTTCAGCAACATGACGGGTGTTCTGCTTGGCCGTTAAATAAAACAATCGTTCAATCTTATCTTCACCCATCGCCTTGACAGCTGGAAAAAGTGTTGAAATGGTCTTCCCCGTTCCCGTTGGAGCCTCCACAAATAAGCGTTTCTGTAAGCTGATAGTTTTATAAACTGCTCCAGCCATCTCATGTTGGCCCGTTCTAAATTCCGGAAATGGAAATGGCAATTTCTTAATAGAATCATTTCGGTCCCGACGCATGTCAGCACGTAAGGTTAGCCAATATTCATACTCTTTGATTAGATCATTAAAGAATTTAGTTAGCTCAGTCCGTTTAAATTTTTTTTTGGTCCGAGTTATTTTTTCTTTGGTAACTTGAAAATAGGTCAGTTCCAAAGTAACTTCGTTTACCTCTGGATCGTCCTGTAGCAATAAATATCCATAGACTTTAACTTGACCCCAGTACAAGTCATGCGTGTTATCTGAGATATCTTCAAATGCTTGATCAGAAGTTTTTATCTCCTCGATCAATAATCTATCGTCCTTAGTTTCAATTCCATCCGCTCGACCAGAGATGACATAATCCTGACCATTCATTGTAACGACCTTTTTTAAATAAACTTCACTCTCGTAATCACTCGAACGGCCACTCTGAAGTTTACGATGAATTCTTGCCCCAGCTAGAGCCGTATTTTGACTATCTTTATTCTCAACTAGATCACCTTTGCGTAAGACAAACTCAACTAATTGCCTAATGCCAACACGTGTCGCCATAACGAACTCCTTTCTGAACAAAATTCAAATCATCTAACATTATAAAACAGACGTTCGCTCTTGTCTGTTTATATCAAAAAAGAATTCCCATAGGAATTCTTTTCTTATCTTTTATTTTTCCAATCAACGGTCCAATTGTATTTTTGATTTTTCGGAACTAAAGAACTCAACTTAACCTTATTCAATTCTTTTAATAACCCATCCGATGCACTACTGATAGCATTCATAACAATATCCTTACTTGCTTGAATATGCTCTTGATCATCAAAAATCTTCTCAGCTAAATTAGATATTTTGTAATCAACTACTGGTTCACCCTCAATCGCCTGCAAAACTGAACCCAAACTTACTTCCTTAATTGGTTTGATTAGATTAAAACCACCATCCTTGCTGGCATATGAGTCGATAAATCCCGCTACAACTAACTTCCGCAGCAACTTCTTCAGTGAGGAATCTGACACTTCTAACAAACTGCTCAAGTCACTGCTCTTCAAAGATTCGCCATTCTCTTGAGACGCGATAATCAATAAGACATACACTGCCTCTTCAAATTGTTTTGAAATTTTCATTTTGTTACCTCAATTCGTTAATTTGATTTACCAAATTATCAGACACAGACTCAACTTTCACGGGTTTAAATTTTTTAGAGAAAAATCCCATGAATTTGAATAAGGGAACCATTCTAACTAGTGAATCAGCTCTGTCAGCACCATAAACAAAAGTTGGTTCTACCAAAACTACTTTTTTACCAGTATCTTTTATTTTCTGAATCATTTCTTTTTTTACTCTGACAAAACTCTTAGGACCTAATCTGCCGCCTATATATCCTAAGATACTCGTGTTTAAGACTTCACTCAATTCAATCATGAAATATACTGGTTCTTTATTCATCGCATTCAATTTATTTAGATCTTGGCTGGGGGCACCAACTAGATCAATTATGACATCTACTTGCTTTGGCAACTGTGACAAAGTGCCAGCTACATCATGTAGATCACTATGTACCAAATGAATTCTTTGATTATTGATTTTTAGGGCATTACCTCTAGTAGAAACGAACACCTCACTATTAGGAATTTTCCTTATAATATCCTTAGTCAAAGCTTTGCCAATATAACCATTACCACCGATCAGTAAAATATTCATATTTATCTCTCCAGTTCATAGAGTTTATTAATCTATGGATATAATATATCTACGAATAATTTATTGCAATAAAAAAGTTCTGAATGATACATTTCATCATTCAGAACCTAAAATTTAACTAACTGCGATATCCCATTAACATAGCGAATATCAAAATAATCAAAACAACAGTTGTAATAATAACGTATAAATTATCATGCTCTTTGTAGAAGGCATAAATTGAAACCACAACACGAAGAACTGGAGTTAGGATCAATAGAAAAATCCCTAACATAATAACCGCATATGATTTGCCTGCTACGATGCCAGAAAAAATATCGACAAATCGCTTGGGAAAACCAGTCGTATAGCCACCGCCACCATTGATGAAGTACATAATAATTCCAATCATGATCACGATTGCAGAGGTTATAACGCCGATACGAAGAATCTTACCAATTACCAATTCAACTTGACGTGTCTCCTCATGCATTGTTTTAGCGTCTGTTTTTTTATCAGGCATTAGAAGTTCACCCCAAATCCTTTAAGAACCATTTGTACTCCCATATATAAAATAATAGGAACAAAAATCATTCTAATAATTCTAGGCTTCAATACTTGCATGACACGTGCACCGATCAAAGCACCGATCAAAACACCAATTGCCAATGGTCCAGCAATATCTGGTCTGATCGAGCCGTTGAAAAAGTAAACTGTTGCACTAGCCGCAGCTGTAACACCCATCATCAAGTTACTAGTTGCACTTGAAGGTTTGAGTGGCATCTTCATGATTGTATCCATAGCGATAACTTTGAATGCACCACTACCAATACCTAACAATCCACTGGCAAGACCAGCGGCCCACATCATGATAAAACCGCCAGGAACATTTTTCATTGAGTAATCAACTTGTTTTTGTTCAGCTTTATCATAATAAGTACTGGCCAAATTAAGTTTGGCAACGATCTTGTCATCGCCGGTGTAAATCGATTCGCCTTTTTTATCCATCAACTTGCGAATCATATTATAAGTCGAATACAGTAGAAAGAATCCGAATAATATATATAAGAAAGTACTGGAGAATACCCCCACTAATAAGGCACCCATAATAGCACCGACTGTGGTAGCAATCTCTAAGAACATTGCCACACGAAGATTCAGCATGTCATCCTTCAAATACGCGATAGTTGATCCAGAACTCGTAGCAATAACAGAGATAATGCTGGCACCGATCGCATATTTAATATCAAGACCCATCATAATCGTCAAAACTGGCGTGATGATCATCCCTCCACCAATACCCAAAATGGCACCAAGACAACCCGCTGCTATTCCCATAACTAATAGTAGCAACATTGAATTCATAATTAATCTTCTTTCTTTTCTGCCTCATCTTCATCTTTGTTACTGAAATTCTCAGCAGAAGTTTCATAGTTCTCTTTCATTATACTCATAGTTTGTGTAATTTCTGCATCATTCAAGTCATTTTCTGAAATTAAATCAATATGAAATTTTGATGCATTCAGATAATCGCAACGTGTTGATAGATAGAACTTTGTTTCAACTTCATCATCATCATCAAAAAAATGCGTGACTTTTTTAGCATCATCAAAAGGTAAATTGATCACACCAGTTTCAACATAAAAATCAATTGGAAATTCTGAATCAACAACATGGATCATTATTTGAGACAATTTATTTTCAGAAAGATCCTTCTCCATTTGGTCTTTGGCTTTATTTAGTGCCCAGGGTGATGCTTGCAATAAATCATCCTTGCTAATTTCTAAACTAGTTTGGTTAAAAGTTCCTTCTGTAACTTTTCCAATAAAATCCTTAATTTGAATTTTCATAATTTCCTCCTAAAGATAACGAGCTAAAAAGTTTTCCACAGTTGCTTGATATTTGATTGAATCAATATAATAACTTCGAATATGAATACCTAAACTATCATAAACCATTCTCGAAAAGTTTCCACAGGTGGATAACTTTTTTTCCATCTCGAATGGTACCGTAAAGTCATTTTTTCCATGCATAAATAATACTGGTAATTTGTTTCTTGCTAAAGCTTTTTGACAGTCGGCCTGACCATAAAAAAAGCCTGCACGAATTCTTGAAACGATCGAGGCTCCTTTGATAATTAATCTACCCTTGATCTTATAGCGCTTCTGACAGTGATAACTGAGAATATCTTCAGCACTTGTATATCCGGAATCCTCAATGACCGCTCTCACATTATCCGGTAATGACTCGCCTGCTGTCAACATAACGGTAGCAGCACCCATTGAAGCCCCAAACAAAATAATTTTATCATTTGGCCTGTGACTCAATAATTCATCGATCCAATCTAGTAGGTCACGACTTTCGATGTATCCATATCCCATATACTTGCCTTCGCTTTTGCCGGCAGCTTGATTATCGATCTGCAAGACATTATAACCCAGATGATTGAATAGTTCGGCGTGAATGTCTAGCGACGTATGGTCAACTGCAAAACCGTGGACCAAAATAACTGTCACATCAGAGTCATTATTAGTAAACCAACCGTATAGTTTATTACTATTGAATTTTGATTTGATCGTCCAAGTCTCTTTTTTTAACTTCAAGAACTCCGCTGTCCGTTCATCAAGGCCCGGATCACGCTTTATCTGTGGCGTCGTTCCACCCAAAGCCTTAGAGCCACGCTTCTGAAGATATAAAAAAAGAGCGTTCAGAATTAGAACGACCAGAAGTAACACTATGATTATGATTGAAATTATAATCGTCATTATTTTTGCTCCACTCTCTCTAATCTAATTCTTTAACACTCTCCATAGCAAATGCCACAATGATCATCATGATCGTAATAGCGAAAAATAAATGTGCAAACGACATCATTGTAATAACCAAGCTACCAACATAAGGTCCCAAAGCACGACCTAGTGAACCAAAGATACTATAAAAACTTTGGAAAGTTCCGCGATTCTTGTTGGTCGACATCTTACTCAATAAAGCTGGAATAGTTGGGAAAACAATTGATTCACCAATTGTTAGTACCAACATACTCAAAATATACATACCATATGTTTTAGCACCTGGTAATAACGTAAATGATAATCCCATGATAATTGTTCCGACAAAAATTTGATTCTTTAAAAGCTTAAATACTCTCGATGCAACACGATTCATTATTGGTTGAATAATGAGTAGTGAGACTGCATTAAATGTGAAGACAAGTCCAAATTGACGTGTTGAGAAGCCATTATCGATCATGTAGATTGAAATATTACTGTCCCATTGAGAATAACCTAACCAAACAACAAAGATCGACAAACAAATTATGACCAAATTAAATTTGAATCTACTCGCACCGATTTTGATTTTAGGATCTTCAACATCAGAACTAACGTACTTGTGATGTGATTCTCTCTCAAGTTCTTCTTCATTAGTTTGATCAAGCACATTTCCTCGGAACAACAAAATAATAATACATAGTAAGAATAACAAAACTGGAATAAAAAAAGTAAAAAAGATGCTGAGCTTAAAAATAAATCCAACTGCTGTTGATCCAATTGCAATACCAACGTTAGCAGCTAAATACATGATGTTAAATATCGTTCGGCTATCTCCTACCATTTGTTCAGCCACAAACGCCGTATAAGCGTTAATTGCCGTATATGACAGACCCATTCCAAATCCTAAAACAACCAGCATGAACGCATATGTGGGCCATACATGATGAAATGACATAATGACAAGCGAAGCAATCGCAATCGCATAGCCAATATACAATGTTCCTCGTCTGGAGAAACGATCGAACATCACTCCACCGATAGCATTTCCGACCATCATTAGGACTGAATAAGCCATCAAAGCCAAGCCAGCAGTCGTTAATGACTCATGTAAGTTTTTATGAATAAAAATCGTATTGACTGGCAGAATAAATCCCATCACCATATTAAAAGTAATGTTCAATATCAATAACCAAATTCTTTGAGCACGCATCTTTTTCACCTCTTCGATAAATTTTTTTATATTTTTAGCAATAAAAAAACCATGGCATAATCAACCATGGTTTAAACGGTAGTACTCTAATGAGTAACCAGAAATCGGTTCACACAATTTCTGAAGATATCGCTCACTAATCCTGCGAGTGTTGCTTGATACCCTACCTAATAAGTGCCGTCCAAATTCGACGGCTCTCGACTCATCGCACGAGATACATCATAATATGTTTTCAGAAAAAAAGCAACAAAAATGAAATTAAAGATTTGGATTTTTTGTAACTTTCTCTTCTGTCCAGATTTTATAGATCAAGTTTAATAGTCCACCCATTTGTCCATCGACGCCATTATACATCCAGCGATAGATGCAGACATCATTTTGCATTTGATCATCAGGTAAGTTATCACTATTAGCCGTGACAATAATATCAGCATCTCTTGGATCACTGACGATTTTGGCATAAGGCAATGATTGCAGTGTAACTGAGAGATCAGAGTAAACAAGGAAGAATGACTCTAATTCTAAGTAGATTTTAACTTGAATATCCTTATTATATAGTGAGAAGAAACGATAAGCGATGGCATAGATAGCTTCAGAAATGGCCTTTGACTTACCTTTTAATGAATTGTACTTGTCACGCAGCATTAAGTGTTGAACCGTTGAATTGATCTTGCTCTCAAGATTCTCATCGTTGATCTTACTAATAGCATCACCGAATCCTGAATAAAGATTCAAAATTTCCATATAGTTACGATCAAGTGCTAAAACACCAATGATACATGTTGTTAAATTATATTTGTAACGCAAAAATTCTTTGTGAGACAATGCCATATCCGAAATAGTCTGTTCTACATCAATAGGAATTAATTCCAAGAAATCATCGATGAAGTTCGCAAATAATGGATTATATCTAACCAATTGTTTAGAAACTGATTGAAGATATTCATCCGAAACCTCAAATGTTGTCGGAACACACATCAATAGAATATAGAAGTCAGCCGACTGGAACATTTGCTCCTCATAACTAACGTCCTCTTTGATAGCACGCTTCAATTCTCTAACCTTTGGACTACCAGTGTCACCTTCAAGCATGGCACTAGCGCCTTCAAAAATATTAGGGAAAGGATAATTGATTACATTAAGAGCATCCATGTTCTGCATATGGTTTCCATCAATAATTCTATATAGATGAGCCATAACCACATAGGCATAGAAAAGTTTAGTTATTTGATTAGTTGGTTTCATACGATATTTATCGAGAGCAATGTCAACTACCTTAAAAGCAGTCTCCTTTGTAAAGTCCTCAAATGGCCATACAAATCCTCTTGTCGCATTCCAGTATAATGCAGCGATTGCGAGACGAATGGCCTCCTCATCACCAACAAAGCGCATAGGTTCGTATGCAATACGGACACCGAAACGTTTTAAATAGCTTCGGACAGGTTTCAAGTGACGTAATACCGTAGCTTTACTACTATTAAGATCTGTATAGAATTGTTTGAATGATGATTCTTTTCCTTTAACAATTGCGTCTAAGAAAAGATAACCGTCAGATCTAGTAGTTAAATAAGCGTGATAACCGTCGCGCGTCACAGTAAACATTTCTTCAACTGAGTAATCTTTCTTACCCAAGATGTCATAAAAGTCTTCTTGAATCCCTAAGAAGGTATTGTAGACACTTCCGTAGCTCTTATTCATTTGATAAGCAGCCTTACGAAGGTTAATGTCCTTTACAACAATATCTCGTTTGCGATACGTACCGATTAGATCGGCACTAGCCAATTGTGTACTTCTAATCAACTTGATCTTATTAAACAATTGAATTTTTTCTATTTCCGATTTAGATAAAAATAAGTCAGTAAAACTATCCAATAATGCCACCCCCAGATTAAATAAATTATATCATAGTAAAAAATTACACTTGTTTTTATTAATAAAATTAATAAATTAATTACTGTATAAAGGTAAAAAGCATAATACTTTTTGAGTATTATTCTACATTTTTTCCTTTAAGTTCCCAATCTAAGTAATATCAGTGAAGATTTTGACAATAAATATAAATTTTAATTAGATAAAAAGAATTTTAATATACTTGTATCATTAAATTATTTTACGCCTAATTAAAAATAAGTATAGAGTTTTTGTATTTTCTTATATTACAATTTGACGACAAAAAAAAGGAGGACTGAATGAACAGTCCTCCTTTTAAAATTGCGTGGCAGCTTCCTATCCTCGCGGGTAGTTTCCCACCAACTACTTTCGGCGTGAAGAAGCTTAACTTCTGTGTTCG
>NZ_RHOP01000040.1 GCF_003946575.1 Companilactobacillus jidongensis
GGTTCTTTGTCAAATAGTATTGATGAATGATTTTGAGCCTTGGGCATCCTCGTTGAGGATGCCTATTTTTATGCACAAATTAACGTGATTCTCTTAAGGAAATGGTCAAGATTTCTAAAACCATAACTGTTATGTTTAAGCTTTTTTATCTTTCCAATGGTCCCCTCTAAGGGACCATTGGAATATGGCATTATGCAACTATTCTCTACATATTTTAAGTTCTTACGTAACGTACTGATTGATGTATCCATAGCGGTACCATTCTTTTTATATCCATGAATAGTTTCACTTAGTAACTTTATATTTTGATTTTCAAGGGACTGCTGGATATTTTGGTAAGTATCATACACTTCTTTGAATACAGGAAACCCATCTAATCCAATATCGATTACGTTTTGAATTGTCGTGTATTCATTAATACCAAAAACGTATTCTATGTTCTTGTCGTCTACCTTTGCCAAAGGCAAATGGTAAAGACGCCAATTCGATTTAAGGGCTCTGTACAAACGTGAATGCTTATCACTAATACGTTTCAGTGAATTTATACGTACTTGATCTAGGGCTCTACTACATAGCTGAACGATATGAAATCTATCGACTATTATTTGTGCATTCGGGAAAATTCTATGCACTACTAATTGGTAATTGGCATTCAGATCGATAGACACAGTTTTAACCGATTGGCGTTCTGAAAGACTGTATTTATTTATAAAGTGTTCAATTATTGTTTTAGATAATCTATCATGAATTAGTTCTACTAATTGATGTGTTTGCGCATCAATAGCGATGAACGTGAAGATTTTTCCAACTGAGTGAAATTCGTCAAAGCACATGTTTTCAGGAAGCCGATTACACCTGCTGGGTAAAGTAATATTGTCATATAAAACTCTACTTACTGTACTGGGTGAAATCCCAATTATTTTGGCAATTGATGATAGTGTAAATGATTCCCTTGCCATATCAAAGATCCTGTCTCTTACTTGGTTGGTCATTGTGTGGTTCTTAATTAAAAAGTCACTGTGCGCACCGCAGGTGCAGTCACAGTTCCTACACAAGTATCTCTGTTTATTGAGTATCATATGATACTCTTTTCCGTTAAAGCTGGCCAAACGAGCATTAGTAACCCTTTTTCCATTTTTAACTAAAGTATTCATACCGCAATTAGGACATCTGTGTAGAATGTATGACAGATCAGCTCTTACTAATTTAATGTGCTTCATAACGCCACGATTTTCGATCGTAGCGTCACTAACTGAAACATTTTTTATATTATTGTCTTTTATGTCTAATGCACATAGTATAGAATTGTCTTGGGACATCATTGTTTTCTCCTGTTTGATTGGGTTTGGTCGCTTAAATCATAACACTAGAACAGTGATGTTTTTTTTGCATTAAAAGAGTATAAAAAAACTGGTATTGATTATTCATCAATACCAGAAAGTATAGGACC
>NZ_RHOP01000041.1 GCF_003946575.1 Companilactobacillus jidongensis
CCCAAATTGTCAAATCAAGTGCAACAGTATCGACCTATTCTTATAAATTGGTATAGTTAATCATCTAAATCAATGAATAGTTCACTGGCGCAGTTGTAGTTCAAGCTCCGACGTGGCCGGTGGTTAAGCGCGTCTTGGATTCCTTGGAGCTCAGTGATCGAGATTTCATGGATTGACTTACCTTTGGGAATGTATTCCCGGATCAGACCGTTCTGGTTCTCATTGGTGCCACGTTCCCACGGCGAGTAGGGGTGGGCAAAATAGACGTCAGGTCCAATAACCTGGCTAAGTTGGGCGAACTCACTACCATTGTCGAAGGTGACGCTTTTAAAATATTCAGCGCCATAGTCGTCAATCGTATTCTGTAGTCCTTGTAGGCATGTGGTCGCGTGGTAATCAGGCAACTTAAGGATGATCTCATAGCGACTGACCCGTTCGGTTAGGGTCAGTAATGCAGGTTCACTTTCCACGCGTTTACCTTTGACCAGATCGCCTTCCCAATGACCAAGTACTTGGCGTTCGTTGATCTCAACTGGCCGTTCTTCAATCGATTGACCTAATATCCGCTTGTTCAATCGATCATGGTGCCTGCCCGGGCGTTTTAGTCGTTGACTGAGTTTCTTTGGTAGATCAGAATTTCTAAGCTCAGTGGCCCCGCGATCGATATAGCGATAGACGGTTGAAGTACATGGACATGATAATTCTGGATAGTGGTTTTTAAAGTAGTGAACAAAGCTGTCGACACTATGGACCCTTGGTCGTTGCCGCAGTGCAACCGTCAACTTGGCGAAGAACTGTGGACTTTTAGCTAACATACCGATTGGCCGACTGTTCGCGCGCTGCTTCTTTCGGATAGCTTGCCCAGTTTCGGCGAAGTAGGCTTGATAGGACTTATGGTTAGGGCCAATTTGAGTGGTCAGACCGCGCCGTAATTCGCGACTGATGGTGCTGGGACTGCGGCGGACGATCTCGGCAATCATACGGATAGATAAGCCTTGGTTATGCAAGACCTCGATTTGACCACGCTCATCAAATTGTAGTTGTCGATAATGGCTAGACATGGTACTCTGGGATTGGGTCATGAAGGCACCTACTCTCTTATTTTCTTGGCGATTATAAGAATAGGTCTTCATGGCCTTTTTGTCTATAGTTGGTCTAGTTCATTGGGTGTTGCACTTCAATTGTAAACTCGGC
>NZ_RHOP01000005.1 GCF_003946575.1 Companilactobacillus jidongensis
ACAAAATCATCCGCATTCTCAAATGAGAGTACGGATGATTTTTTATTTTTCAATACGGTCAGTTATTAGGTGCTTACGCTGTTCCCAATTTTTATTAAAATCATTAAATCTCATATCAGGTGATTTTTTTGAATATGAAGGAAATAGTTTCTCCAATATACTTTGTTTTAGCTTTGTATACAACAGAATTTTATCCTGTTGAAGAGTAATAAGTTTATCCATTGTATCCAATAGACTTGTGATCCTTTTTTGTGCTTTTATTGAAGGAATAGAAATTGGTAATATTTTTATTATTTCGGCATTGTAACTTTGCTGTTTTGTCCCTTGTGTATATTCTATTCCGTATTGTTCTCCGTATTTCAGATACCACTGGAAAAGAAAAGGTACCGTTAATTTTTCATTAATTGGAAACAAAGCCATACATGACTGATTAAGAGTTGTTTCAATCCCGAGAATAGCACAATTTCCGCGAGTTCCAGCTGCCTCAAGACCAGTAATTGCCATTATGAACGTACCGGACGGAATTAGATGTAAATTTGCTTGTTTTTGTCCAGACGACGTTATCCTTTCTATTGTTTTTGTTATAAGGCCATGATTCAATTCCCCACTTGATAGCCAATTTATATTTCCATTCCAATTTTCCTTGTTTGATCTAGAGGGAGTTTGACCATTATATAATTTATTAACTAGTTCTCCCAACTGATGTTGTTCCCAATCATCAGTAAACCCTTTAAACCGTACCTCAGGTACACGTTTATCCATTATGTTTCACCTCGTCATCTAACATAGAAATGAAATCATTAAGATCATTTTGAATCTTTTCATCAGAAGAAGTGAGTTCTTTCATCATTGAAAGTAACTCCTTTTTATTTTCTTCAATTTTTTTATTATTTTCTTTTATTTCTTTCGTTATATCTCCTAAATCAATTTCTGGTTCAGGTTCAAAAGTATCTACATATCTCGGTATATTCAAATTAAAATCATTTTCTTTAATTTGATCCATATTTGCAACATGTGCATACTTATCTACATCTTTTCGATCATTATAAGTATCAACGATTTTATCAATGTCTTGTGGACGAAGAAGATTTTGATTTTTACCTTTTTCAAAATCATTACTTGCATCAATAAACAAGACATCTTTGTTAGTCTTATTCTTCTTCAACACCATAACAACAGTAGGAATACCAGTTGAATAGAACAATCCTGCAGGTAATCCAATAATTGCATCAATTTGATTTTTCTCTAGAAGTGCACGGCGAATTTTTTCTTCCTTAGCTCCACGGAATAAAACACCATGAGGCAAAACAATTGCCATTGTTCCCTTAGAACTTAGATGATACAAACCATGCAATAAGAATGAATAGTCAGCCTTAGTTTTAGGAGCCAACCCTCCGTAATCTTTAAAACGCGGATCTTTCATTTTATTATCATTATTATCCCAATGTGCTGAATATGGAGGATTAGCGACTACCATATCAAAGTTTCTAGGATGATCTATACCTTGTGAGTCAACACCATCAGGCCAATCACTCTCCAAAGTATCAGCATTTTTCAAATCCATATTCATATATGAAACATCGTGCATCATCAAATTCATACGAGCTAAATTATATGTTGTTGTATTCAATTCTTGTCCATAATAGAATAAGCGACGATTTTTAATTTGTTCTTGAACTGTTAATAACAACGAACCAGAACCACAAGCAAAATCATAGACGCTCGGTTTAGTTTCTTCAGGATCTAATCCTTGAACTACTAGCTTAGATAAAACTTCCGATACTTGGTGAGGTGTATAGAATTCACCAGCTTTTTTACCGGAATCACCAGCAAATTGAGCAATTAAAAATTCATAAATGTCACCTAAAATATCGTGACCATCGTCATCCTTGTATTGAATTTCATCAACTAAGTCAACAATTTCAGTCAATGCTTTAGCACGTGCGGCAGTCGTTTGACCCAAACGTGAATTAATAATATTCATGTCTGCGAAGACACCATGGAAATCTTGCTTAGCATTGGTATTCAAATCAACATTGTGATTGAAACCATCTATCATATCTTGAAAATCAGATGGTGCAAGTGAATTATTATTAACTTTGTTAACAATAGTTTGCCATGTATATTGTGGTGCGATTGCGTAACCTAATGAATCAGCTAGATCTTCAAGATAATCGTTCAAGTCATCCCCACTGGCTTGTTCAATATAAGCATCGTTAACACTTTGTCCTTCTTCAATGTCTAACAAATCATTTTGAAGCATGCGTTGCTCTTGGTGTTCTGACAAGTAACGGTAGAACATGAATCCCAAAATATAATTTCTATATTCATTAGCGTCCATATTACCACGGAGTTTATTAGCCATTTCCCAAATCTGGCTCGTAATTTCTTGTGCTTTAGTCATAATTCCTCCTAATATTTCTCAATCATTTGATCAGCAAACTTTTTAAAGCTTCTCCTCAGATGAGTTCTATATTTTATTTTTGATAATTCTCTAACTTCTTCTGAATCAGCGTCAGTAAGATAAACAGAAGTTCCTTCTTTTACAATTTCATCCAGAATTCCGTTTATATTCAAATCATCGGCCGATTTAACATGATTTGTAACAATTTCATTAATCATTTGCGAGGAGTCTATATCGGCTAATCCCCAGTCTTTCTTATATTCGAAAATATCATTCCTCAAACGCATATCATTGTGACCTGATACCAGTTTTTTAATATCCTTCTGGTTAACTGGATAACTGTCGTGCTCAACATTCCCGTCCATAACATCTTTAGTAAATTGATTAATTTGTTCAGCATATTTACGGTCATCGACTTTATCTGAAATAGTTTTGATTTCCTTAGCTGTTTTATTAGCCGATTCTAAATCATTATCATGATATTGATTCATTAAGTCAGCAATTAATTCTTCTAGGTAATCATAATTAACACGTATTGCTTTGATATGTTCCATTTTCAAATCAATCTGTGATACATCAACATTATGTATCACACTAATTTTGTTTTTTATTTCATTAGTTAATGTAGTTGTAAGAATTTCTTCGGTATCTATGTCTATTCCAACTTCATTTAATAGCTCTTCAGGATGCTCGTCATTGTACTTGTCATCTTGCTTAACCATGGCCATCAAATGATTATACTTTCTCAAAGTAGAATACATTTCTTCGACTTTGTTTGGATTATTAATATCCGGTGTTCTTGTAAAATTACTAGAATAATCAGCTAGTTGATCAACAACTTGTTTAAGGTCTTCTCTAACTTCTTCATATGGTTTTGTTATTACATCAATTGGTGAATCAATTAATTCTATCTGAATATCTGCAGAATCACGATTTGCATAAATTGCCAGAGCTTTCTTCATCAACTCTTCTGTGTGGTGTGGCCAACGATAGTTTACAATTCTACCGAATGGCTTAGTCTGCATGTCATACACCCGATTCGTTCTAGAATAAGCTTGAATCAAAGCAGCTCCTTGTAAAGTTCTATCAACATATAAAGTATTCATTTGTGGTGCATTAAATCCAGTTAGAAGTTGGTCAACCACAATAACAATATCGAAGTACTTACCATCATCAATTGTGCGATTCAATCTTGAAACAACTTGTGCAGTATATTCTTTTACCTGAGTATCATCAAAACTAGTCCCAAATTCTTTATTGTAATCATCCATGACTTCACGTAGATTATTGTTATTTTTAAGCTGTTTATCACCATTCGAAGTATCTTGACTAAAAGTGATTCCAATTTTCAATGGCTTATCTAACTCTGCATTTCTTCTTTTGAATTCGTTATAATACATCATTGCCATTGGTGTTGATGCCTTTCCACCACCAACGTGAGTGGTAAACAGTGCATTGTATTCGCCGTGACGTGAACGTTTATTCCAGTTTTTTATAATGTCATCAACTACTAATTCGATATGTTTAGAATTTTCATCATAAACTGAGGGTTTGATTGTATCATCCATATCCTCATCAGCCATATTATCAATTTTAGTTGCAATATCTTCTTCGGACATTTTTGGATAGCGCATTTTAAAGTATTCAGGTAAATATTGATCACGTAGAACCGAATCAGATAATGTAGTTTCAAAATCAACCTTAAATCCAAGTACATTTCCATCAGCAATTGCATCCCGAATCGTATATGCATGAATCAAATCACCAAATATTTCACTAGTTGTTGGATGGGTTTCAAATACGGGTGTACCAGTATAACCAATCCAGGCAGATTTTCTAAACCCGTCTTTGATACGCTTCAACATATCACCAGAAGTAGATCGATGGGCTTCATCGACAATAAAGACAATATTTTTATCTATTCTTTTGAAGTCATTTCCACGAACCAGCGAATCCATCTTTTGTGTAGAAGTAACTATAATACCGTTACCCTTTTTATTTAATTTGCGTTCCAATGCCCAGCGATTAGAGGTATCCGTCACGACACCACCATTACTGTCTTCTGTATTTTCCGGATCATATGCCTTGTATTCATCAACGGTTTGATTCGTTAATGCGACACGATCAACTAAGAAAACAACTTTATCAACATTAGGCAATCTTGAAGCCAACCAAGCCGCCTTAAATGAACTTATAGTTTTACCAGACCCAGTTGTATGCCATACATAGCCAGCACCTTGATCATCAATTCCAAATGTATGTTGACGCAGCTTTCTAATGACCCTTTGTGTTGCATAAACTTGATAAGGTCGCATGGCCTTGATCATCTGATGTTTTGGAGTACCATCTAGAATCATATAATTAGTTGCCATTTGGTGGGACATGGGTATAGACAGCATATTATTAGAGAATTCTCTCCAATCATATACTGGCTTATTATCTTCTGCATTCTGCCATTTAAACGAAAAATCAGTATTAAATTTGTCAGCCGTTGTGTTAGCCATATAGCGAATATCGTGGGGCATCATCGCAACTAATATTTGAAGTGTTGAAAAAATATCAGAATATTGATTTTCCTCTATGTACTGATGCATTTGATTCAGAGCCTCTTTAGCATCATGACCATCTGCTTTTTCTTCAATTTGAATTATAGGTAAACCATTAATCAATAAGGTTGTATCGAATCGACGATTTTTTC
The DNA here is from genome assembly GCF_003946575.1 of Companilactobacillus jidongensis. Classification (GTDB taxonomy): domain Bacteria; phylum Bacillota; class Bacilli; order Lactobacillales; family Lactobacillaceae; genus Companilactobacillus; species Companilactobacillus jidongensis. The sequence continues at coordinate 5,103 of NZ_RHOP01000005.1, forward strand.
GTCCCGGGATAATTGCAGGACGTTCAATTTGATTCACGATTTGATAAATTGTATCACCGGCACCAATATTATCTTGATCAAAAATCTTCAAATAAACATGCTGTCCATCATCTCGATCTATCTCTACTTGCGAAATCCCATTCATCCCATATAAGAATTGTCCAGCTTGATATGGTGTTTCTAGCTGACTAATGATCATTTTAATCTGTTTAAACTCAGCATCTGAAAGTGGTGAATCTAACCTATCTTGATTGTGTTGCTCAATAATACTTTTAAAATTCCCCCATAAATCATCATTAGTTTTTATTTCTGGGCAGTAGTCCCACTGTTTAGTCCCACCTAGATTTACCAAGTAATCAATTAACTTATTTTCAAACTCTAACTCGTCAGTCTCTTTCCCCATGATATCCTCCAATTAAAGAAAAATAAATCTTCATACCCTATTTACTTAAGATAGACATTAATTTACTTTTGTATTCTCTTTCATTTTATCAGATAACAGGTATATCAAGAGTTTTAATTTATCCTAATAACAAACCAAAACAATCATCAATACCACCGACAATCTTCAAAAATTTCAATTCAGAACTTCAGTTCAAGCAATCCATATCATCAATAAGGAAAATTAACCACTGTCTTTTCTGTAATATTATATTGAGTAGTATCTTTTTCTGTTTCATACTTAATTTTTTTGCATTATTCAGCCTCACCTATTTTATGTATTTTTATAGATTAATTGCATCAAAATAATGGATTATAATACTTAAAAAATAACAAAAAAAAAGAGCACGTCCAACCGGACATGCTCCAAAAAAAACTCTATTCTAATACCAAGCAGGCTTATCCCCATCAGTACCGGCCTTATCAACACCAATTGATTCACGATTGAACTTATCAGGTGCTTGTGTAATATCAACAACCAATTGGGCAACTGACTTACGAGAAACCTCGGTACCCTTGAAGGCTTCACCTTTTTGAGTAGTTTCATAATCTACTTCGTCCTTATCGGTCAACCAAGCTGGACGAACGATCGTATATTCCAAATCAGAATCTTCAATAACCTTTGCGGCTGCAGCATATGTTGTGATATAGCTACCAAGTGTACTATTATTCCACTCACCGAACTTGCCAGGAACTTCATCATAAATCCCTAAGGTTGAAATCCAAATTAGTCGTTTAACTCCAGCTGAATGCATGGCTTCTACAACTGATCTGGCCTGGTCTTCAATATTGCCACCAGCTAGATTAGCATAAACAACATCAACATCTTTCATCGATGCAACTAATTTTTCTGTATCTGTGGTATCCCCGCCAACTACTTCGACTAACTTATTATCGATATCACGCAATCTCTCGGGACGTCTCAAGAACAATCTCAAGCTATCGTTAGTTGAGTCCAAATATATTTGTGTTGCTCTACGGGCAATCTTACCGTTAGCTCCAAGTACTAATACTCTAGTCATATTCGTATCTCCCTCTATTTTTCTCTACATTCACATCATAGTTGAGAGTAAGTTTTTTTACAAAAATAGCTTCTCGCAAAATTAATATAGACATAAAAATGATAATTATATTTGTGGTATCAATTACTTGTTATATCTTCTTATGTAGTCTCTCTAACAATAAGTTCAGTCTTTAAAAACAAATGATTCTTTTTCTGATTGCTCTTCCTTAATAATTCTATCGCTGAATAACCCTCTTGAAATTTTGGTTGATTGATTGTGGTCAGTGACGGACTAATTATTTTTGAAATAATCGTATTATCGAATCCTATCACCGAAATATCCTCAGGTATTTTGAGATTATATTTTCTAGCAGCGGAAATAACTGCGGCCCCGAGCGTATCTGACACACAGAAAAATGCATTTGGCCTGTTGATAGAATTAAGCATTTGGGAAACTATCGGATACGCTATATCGTAGCTGATAGCCGGTAATGATACATTCCACTCCTCATTAAATTTTAAGTCACCATTGGCCAAAGCTTTTTTAAATCCACGTTCTCTTTCGATGGAATATTTAAAACTAGACGGTCCATTAAGAATCGCAATTTTATTTTTTCCAGATGCAATTAACTGTTCAGTCGCTAGTTTTGCGGCAGCACTGTCATCGATCGACACCGCCGGAAGATTTGATTCAATATTGTATTCACAACATTGAACTACGCGCGTATGTTTTGACAAAATATTAAGAAGCTTGGTAGATAACTGATTAAGCAAAACAATTCCATACACATTTAATTCATCCAAATACTCTATAAAATCATCAATTGATTCAATATTGATTTCTGTTTGATCAATTAATAATTTAAACCCCGATGCATTAGCCGCTGCCTTGGTTCCTTCAAGAATTTCAGTATAAAACAGATTTGTTAACTCTGGTACATTAACAATAATCAAATCTTTTTTCGAATCATCAATTTTCTTTCTAAATTTTAAACTGTCGATGGCCTCATCTACTCTTTGTGCCGTATCAATACTCACTTCTGAACGATGATTGAGTACTCTTGATACCGTGGAGGGAGAAACATGGGCTTTTTTTGCGACCTCATAAGCATTAACTTTTACCAATTGATTCACTCCCAGTTTAATAAAATATTTCAGTAAATTTCATAAATTAGCAATATCATAACATTGTGAAAGGATAATGCAATTGTCTGTCATCAAGCTTCTTGACTGCACAAATGTAAAAATCTCCTAATGAAATATTTCAGTATATGAAATATATATTGAAATGTAAGCGTTTGTAAAATATTATAACTCTTGTTAAGTCAACTTAATTGGGAGGAATAAAATTGGAAAATAAACAAATCAATATTGGAATCATAGGATGTGGAAGAATTGCACAAACCAGACACATACCTGAATATGCTTCAAATAAAAACGCAAATATCCTAGGCTATTTTGATTTCAACAAACAACGCGCTGAAGAAATAGCCAAAAAATATGGTGGAAAGGTATATGAAAGCGTTGAAGCTATGTTAGCAGATAATGACATCGATGCTGTCAGTGTCTGTGTTACTAATTCTGCGCACGCAAGTATTTCCATTCAAGCATTGAATGCTGGAAAAAATGTTCTGTGCGAAAAACCAATGGCAACTAGTCTTGAAGACAGTGAGGCCATGGTATGGGCTGCCAAGAAGAACCATAAGCTTTTAATGATCGATCAAAATCAGCGTTTTGCTAAAACTCATATTCGTGCAAAGGAACTTCTTGAAAAAAATACCATTGGCAAAGCTTTAACATTTAAATCAACCTTTGGACATGGCGGACCAGAAACATGGAGTGTCGATGGCGGTCCTAACACTTGGTTCTTTGATAAAAATAAATCTAAATATGGCGCAATTTTTGACCTGGGCGTACACAAGATTGATCTAGTTCAGTATCTATTGAATAGCGCGGTAAATAATGTTTCAGCTAGGTTAACAACGTTAGACAAAAAAGATTCAACCGGAAAACTAATCGGTGTTGATGACAATGCCATCAGTATCTATGAACTGGATAACGGCGTTATAGGAACTGTAACATCAAGCTGGACTTACTATGGTGAAGAAGATAATTCAACCATTGTCTATGGTTCAGAAGGAATTATGAAAATTTATGATGATCCAACATATTCAATCGTAGTCATCAAGAAAAATGGTGAAAAGATTCTCTATGATATCGATCAAATTCAAACAAATGACAATCAAACTAAGTCTGGCGTTATGGATGAGTTCATCGATTCATTGATCGAAAAACGAGTTCCTAAATCTGACGCTGAATCTGTAATCAATTCGATGAGGGCCGTATTTGCAAGTATTGAATCGAATGAGACAGGAAAACGGGTCTCAATTAGTGGTACAAAATAAAAGTTTGGGGGATAGATAAATGGCTATATTAATTGCACTTATACCGTCACTTTGCTGGGGTTCAATTGGATTATTATCAACAAAATTCGGAGGTAACTCTTCTCAACAAACATTAGGGTTGACCTTTGGGGGATTACTTTTCGGGATATTAACATATTTATTTTGGGTACTACCTCATGGCTATTTAATGGATAGTAAAATAATTATTATTGGTCTTATCTCTGGTGTTTTATGGACTGTTGGTCAAGGTTTTCAATTTGTTGCAATCAAGTCAATGGGCGTTTCACGTGCAGTTCCGTTATCAATGACCAGTCAAATTGTTGGTAACGCTTTGTTAGGAGCAGCCATACTCGGAGAATGGCAAAACATTCAAACATGGACTGCTGGCATTGTAGGAATTATTTTGATCGTTATTGGCGCTACTTGGATTCAAACAAAAGATAAAACTAGCAAAACATCTGAAAAAAGTAATTCATTGAGTGGTTATCTTCCATTAACATTCTCAACCTTAGGATTCATGGGATATTTCATTGCTCCCAAACTACTACAACGTTGGTTGAACGTCTCCAGTTCAGTTATCAACGCTGATCATGGTGTACAATACATGATTTCAATTATTTTCCCACAGTCAATCGGAATGGTAATCGGTGGTTTCTTGTTCGTATATCTTATTTCTCATGAAACAAAGAATATGATCAATGTATCAACATGGAAAAACAGCATTACAGGTTTTGTTTGGGCTATCGGAAATGTTGCTCTATTTGTTTCAATCGCTAACCCCAATCTTGGTCAAGCAGTATCTTCTACCTTGAGTTCACTTGGATTCATCGTAGGTGCTTTCGGTGGTATCTACATACTTCACGAAAAAAAGACGAGTCATCAAATGAAATTAATAACTGTTGGAACAATTGTGGCCGTACTAGGAGCAGTAGTTATGAGTAACTTGACTTACTTTGCACAAATAATTTAGAAGAGGGAAAAATTATGAAATTTGGATTTTTAACTGGTTGTCTTCAAAATATGACGTTGGAAGAAAAAATGGCGTATGCTCATAAAGTTGGCTTCACTGCACTCGATGTATCATGCTGGCCAAGACAAAATACTCGTGATTTCTCCGGTAGTGATATTGACGTGGAGAACTTAACAGATGAAGATATAACAAATATTAAAAATAATCAAAAAAAATATAATATAACATTCTCTAGCTTGGCTTATTACGATAACATGCTAGATCCTGATGAAACAACCAGAAACTCATACGCAAAACATCTTGATGCAGTTATTAAGGCTGCCTCAAGACTAGGAACGCCCTTAGTAGGATGTTTCGTTGGTAAAGATCAAACAAAGTCTTTAACAGAAAATTTTGATGAATACGAAAAAGTATTCACACACTTTGTTCAATTAGCCGAAGAAAATAATGTTAAGTTAATGATTGAAAACTGTCCTATGCCTGGATGGCAAGAAGATGGATTGCCAGGCACTATTTCTTATTCTCCTGAGCTCTGGGATGAAATGTTCAAAAGGATTCCAAGTAAGAGCATCGGCTTGAACTTTGATCCGTCACATCTAGATTGGTTACACATCGATTATCTACAAGCTCTTCGTGACTACAAAGATCGAATTTTGCATATTGACGCGAAAGACATGATTGTTGACGAAAAGAAGTTTTCATACTATGGCATCTTCGGTAAGAAACTAAATCGAACACAGCCTGAGGATCTGGGATTTTGGACACCTGTCATTCCAGGATTGGGTGACATTAACTGGTCTCAATTCTATGAAGTAATGAAAGAAATTGGTTTTGACGATTGCTTCAGTATTGAACACGAGGATAGAAGATTTGCCGCAAATAATGCCGAAGTCGAAAAAGGCCTAGAATTTTCATACAATCATTTGAATCCTATCATTCATGATTTTAAGTGATCCAATTTCCAAAGCAAAATATAAAAATGGATTCAACCAAATTTTTAAATTTGTGTTGAATCCATTTTTTTGAATTATTTTGGGGCATATGACTCTACTTCAAAATATCCTTCTGTACTTGATCAATCATCTCACTATAAGCAATCGGACCTTTATATTGCCAACTTGAATCGTCTCCATATTGGAACAGATTCCCATCTTTAACAGCTGGAATACTTTGCCACAATGAATCCTTGAACAAACTGGCATCCTTATCGCTATTCACTAGAAAAATATAGTCAGCATCTAACTTAGCCAATTTTTCCAATGAAACTGAAGACCAGTCAGCAGTGGCCTTCTTGGAAACCTCTTTAACTAGTGATGGAGCTTTTAATCCCAAATCACCATATAGCAAAGATCCACTGGCCGATTTTTCACTAACGATAAAGGCGGAATTATTAGTTACCCATAATACAGCGACTGATTTACCAGCTGCTTTTTGTTTTATTTCAGTCTTGGCTTTAGAAACTTTTTTATCATATTTTTTCAAAACTGTCTTAGCTTTAGTAGTCTTATTAACTGCCTTAGCAACGTCCATAAACTGTGAACGCCAACTAGCATCAGTACCGTTCTTAACAACATAGGTTGGAGCAATCTTCTCATATTGTGCATACTTACCATTTTCAACAGCGCTATTGGTTCCCATCAAAATCAAATCTGGTTTAGCTTTTGTCACTGCCTCATACGGCAACGAATAATCGATCAAAGGAACGTTCTTCAATTGTTTTTTCAAGTATTGTTGCGTCCCTGAACCATTCTTGACCGACCACTGAACTACTGGTTTGATTCCCAACGCAACTAAATAATCTTCCAAATAACTTCCAACAACTCGTTTAGGCTGTGTTGGTACTGAAACCTTGTGACCCATGGCATCAGTCAACGGACGTGTTGATTCCGAGCTTTTACTTTTATTACCACACGCAGTCGTAAAAATCGCAAAAAATAACGTAATTATTAACAGCGCTTTCAAAAATCTACTTTTCTTCAAAATATTCCTTCCCCCAAACTTCTCAAGTTATATTGATTATTAGTGAAAGTGCTAACAAAAGTCAATACAATGCGGTAAAATAAATTTAATAATATTCCTCTTACATATGATTTTTATACCAAAACTATGTTAGTTAGAGGTCCAAACGACTTGGAGGTTAGGCAATGAACATTATCGAAACAAAAAAAGTTTGTGTCAGCTATGAGAAAAAATTAACAATCAACGACTTATCCATTCAAATACCCAAAGGACGGATCACCACATTGATCGGCCCAAATGGTTCCGGAAAATCGACGTTAATTCGGACAATTGCTCATCTACTACATCCTTGTGATGGATCAGTTTTTCTAGATAGTCAAAATATCGACGAAGAAAAAACTAGTGATATCGCAAAAAAATTGGCCGTTCTTCCCCAATCAAGTAACACGGCTAGTGATTTGACAGTCAATGACCTAGTTACATTTGGCAGAATACCCTATCGAAAAAGATTTGCGACTCTGTCAAAACTCGATCACGAAAAAATAGACTGGGCGATTGAACGAGCATCGCTCAAAGATTTAAAAAATCGACGACTTAGCACTCTGTCCGGTGGACAACGCCAACGTGCCTGGATTGCCATGGCTATTGCTCAAGATACTGACACGATCATTCTGGACGAGCCCACAACATACTTAGACTTGACTCATCAACTAGATGTCATGCTCCTGATCAAGGAACTAAACGAAAAAGAACACCGAACAATTATCATGGCGTTACATGACTTGAATCATGCAGCCAGATTCTCAGATCAACTGATTGCCATCAAGGATGGTGTCCTTCAAGTCAGTGGTCCAGTTCAAAAGGTCATCACGAAACAAAATCTTCGTAATATCTTTAACATCGATGCGACTATCGTTAATGATCACGACAAGCCTTTGATCTTAACTTATAATCGTTGGCAAGAAGGTATTGCCAATTGAGTTCACGGGTCAGATTCTTGTTACAATTTAGCATCGAAATTGTACTTCTCTGTATCTTACTCATTCTCAACGTTCGTTACGGTGCCAATAAAAATAGCAATAACACCGTTATGAACGCTTTATTTAATTATCATTCTAATAATATCGATCAACGGATAATTCACCAAATACGAGTCCCTCGTGTTATCGGAGCAGCCTTAATCGGTTCAGCTTTAGCTGGTAGCGGCGCATTAATGCAATGCGTAACTAAGAATCCGATGGCCGATTCCGGGCTTTTAGGTATCAATTCTGGGGCGGCCCTAATGTTGACCTTCAGTTTTATTTTTTTCCCAAAACTTTCAACTCAACAAACGACCGTTTTTTCTGTCTTTGGAGCAGCCTTGGCAGCCATTCTAGTATTTGGATTAAGTTCCATGAAAAAAATACAATTGAGTCCGACTATCCTAGTATTAGCTGGTATGGCAATCAGCGCGTTTTTTACTGCTCTTAGCGAAGGACTAGCATTGATCACTCAGCTAAAACAAGATCTTGCCTTCTGGCATTTCGGTGGAATTTCAGCTGTCAGCTGGGCACAATTAACTAGTCTTGGTCCTTGGTTAGCCGGCGGCTTACTAGTCACATTGTTACTGGCCCCAAGTCTTAACTTACTAAACCTCAGCGACGATTCTATTAAGAGTTTAGGCAAGAATATCAACTCGATTCGATTGATTGCACTACTATGTGTTGTAATTCTATCTGGAATCTCTGTCGCATTAGTCGGTGCCGTTGCCTTCGTTGGATTGATTATTCCTCACATTGCTAGATTCCTGGTAGGAACTGACTATCGCCAAGTCATGCCGTTAACATTGATTCTTGGAGCTAATTTAACTCTCTGTGCTGATTTAATTGCTAGAACTATTAACCCGCCCAACGAAACACCATTTGGAATTATCATTTCATTAGTCGGCGTACCTTTCTTCATCTACCTTGCTAGAAAGGACAATCAACGCATATGACAAAAAAAATTAAACTGACTACTTGGATCATTACATTGCTTATTATTATCATCGTATTAGCAATCGTTAATCTGAACACTGGTCAAATGAAAGTAACGCCCGCTGATATTTGGCAACTGATCACGGGTAATGGAACCTACGCACAGTCAATCGTAATTTTTGACTTTCGCATACCCCGAATCATTGTTGCTATTCTAGTTGGTTTTGCCCTAGCAATTGCCGGTGACGTGCTTCAAACAACTACTCAGAATCCCATGGCTGACACTAGTTTCTTAGGAATAAATGCTGGAGCTGGACTAGCAGTAATGATATTCATTGCCTTCATCAAGAACCAAGATGCCAACTTATTCATGTTGCCAATGATGGCATTACTAGGTGCCATTCTCAGCACAATCACGGTCTTTTTATGTGCCTATAAAAAAGACACCGGCATAACAGCAAATCGTTTACTGTTAACTGGTGTCGCTTTGTCAGGTTGTTTCTCATCCCTAATGGTTTTATTCACATTAAAATTATCTCCAGAAAATTACCAATTCGTCATGAACTGGCTAACTGGAAGCATCTGGGGAACTAGTTGGTCATTTATTTTGATATTTTTACCATGGTTTATTATTTTTACAACCATTATTTTTAGTAAGTCCAAGGTTCTAGATACCTTTAACCTTGGTGACGAAGTTGCCCAATCGCTTGGCATCTCATTACGGCGTGAGCGAATAATTCTAATTGGTGCCGCAGTTATCTTAGCCGGAGTTAGTGTCTCGATTTCGGGAGGTATTGGTTTCATTGGATTGATCACACCAAATCTAGCTCGCCGTGTTATTGGTTTCAAAAGCAGCAAACGTATGCTACTTTCAGGTACACTTGGAAGCTGCCTATTGATTGCGGCAGATACGCTAGGCAAATGTATCAGCACAACTACTGAAATTCCTGTTGGAGTCATAGTAGCGATAATCGGAGCTCCTTATTTCGTCTATATTCTGATCAAGTCTAATAGTTGATACTCTTCCGCATCGCGTTCTCAAGGCTTGGACCATATCCCTCACCAAACAAATTCAAATGTGCTAATAAATAATATGTCTGGTACCACGGGATTCGTTCCTCCCAACCTGATTCCAATGGGTACTCTTGAGCATAACCAAGATAGAATTCTCTTCCAAATCCACCGAACAATAATGTCATTGCTAGATCCATTTCACGATTACCATAGAAAACATCGGGATCGAACAATATCGGTGTACCGTCAGCTTGATAACCAACATTGCCACTCCACAGATCTCCGTGCATCAGGCTAGGAATAACCTCATGGTTTTGATAGTAATCAAGAATTTTCCCTTCTAACTGTTCCATCAGGTCTTCACGATATTGATTCCAATAAAACTTACTTTTAACTTCTTTAACCAATACTTCTAACCGTTGATTAACATAAAATTCACCCCAGTTATCTTGCCAAGTATTGATTTTTGGATTCTTAGAATTCAAAATATTATGATCCAAGCCAAATTGTTCATTATGTTTTTCGTGCATTTTGGCAACCATCTGTCCTAATTCTGTGTCGTGGCCTTCGCCAAATTCAACATAGTTCATCAGCAAATAACCGCTATTACCAAAATCTCCTGACTTCAATGGTTGTGGAGTATTCGCAACTGAACCGATCAGTTTCAATCCCTCTACTTCATGATCAAAAAATGAACCATTATTGTCTGATTGTACTTTCAAAAAATATTTTTGTTTCGGAGTAGTTATGGAAAAACTCTGATTGATATCTCCTCCTGATACAGATTGACAATCTGTCACATTTGCCAATCCCAACTGGTCAAACCATTCTTGATTTAATTCCATCTTTGTCCGTCCTTTCCACAAATCACTATTTCTACATGCTATAATTTGAGTGTAATACTAGCTCTCAAGGGAGGCTTACTATGACGAGTAATGTGGCCCATCTCATTAAGGTCGCTTCAAATGAAATTTCACGCAGTATCAATGATTTTGCGTCTAAATATAATCTAACTGGTACACAAGTGCAAATAATAGACTTTTTAACTAGCTTGCCAGAAAAGAAAGACATCTTTCAAAGAGATATTGAAGCAGAATTTAACATTCGCCGTTCTACGGCTACTAATATCCTCAAAAATATGGAAAAGAAGGACTTGATCAAGCGCGTGCAAGTTTCAACGGATTCACGTTTGAAAAAAATCATTCTTCTACCTAAATCAACGGAACTACAAGGTGCCATTGACAAGTTTATGAAAGAAAACGATCAAAAAATACTTTCCAGCTTAGGTGCATTTGAACGACTTGGATTCACGCGTGCTCTACAAAAGTTACCTGAAAAGCTGAAAACAAGCAAAAAGTGAGGTAGGAATTAATGACAAAAGTAATTATGGATTGTGACCCCGGAATTGATGACGCAATTGCTCTGACAGTTCTATTGGCACATCCTGAAGCCGCCGACTTGATTGGTGTAACTACTGTTGGTGGTAACGTAAAATTAGACTATGTTACCGCTAATGCCAAAAAACTACTGACATTCCTAGGTTCAAACGCTGAATTGGCTTCTGGACAAGCAACTCCACTAGTCAAAGAAATCGAAACCGCCGGTGAGATCCATGGTAAGACCGGCATGGATGGATATGATTTCCCCACCAACAGTGAAGACTATCCACTAACTAGCAACAATGCTGTAACCTTCATGTACGATCGTCTTTCAAAATGCGATGAAAAAGTCAGTATCGTAGCGACTGCTCCACTAACTAACGTGGCATTATTATTAAAGACTTTTCCAGATGTTAAAGCCAACATCGAACACATTTACATTATGGGTGGTTCAACACTGCAAGGCAACATCACCACAGCCGCAGAATTCAACGCCTATGTTGATCCTGAAGCTATGGACATCGTCTTTAACTCTGGTGTCCCAATCACATTGTCAGGTCTCAACCTCACTGAAAATAAAGCTTACTTGAAGATGGATGAGATCAATAATATCAAGAATCTTGGCAAGGCCGGAATCATGGCTAACGCTATTCTCGACTTCTATTCATCTGCCGAATTAGAAAAAGGTATGACCAAGATTCCGATCCACGATGCTTGTGCCGTACTTAGTTTGATCGCACCAGAATTATTCACAAAGAGTACTAACTACTCAATGGACGTCTCATTAACTAATGATCAATTCCGTGGTATGACTTATCCTGATCGTCGTATTTACGCTGAAGTTAAAAACAATATCAAAGTTCTTGAAGATGTTGACCGTGAAGCGTTTGTTAAGTACCTATTTGATTCAATTGCCTCTTATGACAAATAAAGAGAGTTCTCAGCTGAGAACTCTCTTTATTTTGCTTCAATTTCAAAATTATCATAACCACTTTCAGGTGTTACCTTAACCTTTGGCCATCCTAAGAAGACGAATAGCAAGCTCATGACAATCATCAAGTAACAGTACCAAACCCAGGGAACAATCGCTATTGGCGAAATTCTGGCCATTCCGCCGGCTACCAACAGTTGTCCAGCATATGGAATCAATCCCTGCACATGTGTCGCAAACATGGACAACAATGCTGAAACTCGAGCACGTGAAAGTTTAAACTTCCGCCCGATTTCAGTTGCCAATGGAGCCACTGTGATAATAGCTATCGTATTATTTGTTGTCGCAACACACAAAAGTGTCACCAACATCCCAATTGATAGTTCTGCTCCGTGCTTAGATTTGGTCTGTTTACCTAGTGTATCCATCAACCACTGAATCCCACCGAGATATTTCATTATTTCCACCAAACCACCGACCACAATGGAAATAATCGCAATGTCTTCCATTCCTGCCATCCCATCTTGGATGTACAGCATTGAACCAATTAAATCGAAATTTTGATGAATAACACCAATAACTACCCCCGACACAACACCAATCAGCATAACCGGTAAAACGTTCAATCCCACTAGCGATAACACAATAACCAAAATATAAGGAATAATATCGACAAAATTCCAATTGTAAGCACTATGTAAAACAACCGTTTTAATAGGATAGAGTGCCAACAATATTATATTGATGATAATCGCCGGAATATAAGTAATGATATTCAATTTGAACTTTTCTCTCTGTGCAACACCTTGTGTCTGCACTGACGCAATAGCTGTTGCTGAAATAAATGACAGATTATCACCAAACATGGCACTTCCGACAACGATTCCTGCCATCAAAGCGGGATTAACTCCTGTCTTAGTAGCGACATCAACTGCAACTGGCATCAGGGCGGTAATAGTGCCCATGGAAGTCCCCATCGCAAAACTCAAAATACAGCCAATTACAAAAATACCCGGTAAAATCATATTTGCCGGTAGAATACTCAAGCCCAAATTGGTAACCGAAGATACTGCATGCATCTTCGAAGCCACACCCTGAAAGGCACCTGCCATGATGAAAATTACGACCATCATAATAAGCGTAGGTTCCCCGCCACCTTTACAAAAGGTCACAAATTTTTCTTCCAACGATAATTTTTTGGTACCCTCAGGCGGCGATAGCAAGAATGAAACAATCGATGCAATTATCATCCCTACTAATAGCGGCATACTATCGAACTTGCCTGAAATAACTCCCGTTAAAGCATATAGGATCAAAAATACAACCAGTGGTAGCAGTCCCTTTATGCTACCTTTTTTTGTTTCTTTCATTTAAACACCTATTTATTTTTTCTGTAGATTCAAAACACAACGTAAAAATATTAAACCACATACTTAATTTAAACAAGTCACGAAAAAAGAAGCACACCTTTCGATGTACTTCTAGTTGAAATTCGACCTACTAACACTCAGATTTTTTCTTCTGAAATATCAAATCCATTCGTCAAAACAGCTTTAGTATTTTTGACTTTATTCTTGGCTTTAGCATTTTTAGCTTTGACAAATTTAGGTGAAGTTTCTGGCGCCCAGATCTGGCAAACGACGCCTCCGATCAATAAGGAAATCAAGCAAACAAACAATGTAGCATAAACACCAAAATGACTTGTAATAATTGGTAGAAGGAATGTTCCTAATGCAGCTCCAACACAACTGATTGCGATAACTGCACCAAGTCCCGTCCCTCTTAAACGTGTGTCAAACAATTCTGATGGATATGGGTTTTCCAAAATAACGGCCGCAGATAAAACGACTGCAAATATTGAAAAGATGATCATTGTGATTGAAGCAGGGGCAGATTGCCATATGATCATGACAGCCAAGGCTGCTGCTGCAGTGTAGAAAGTAGATACAATGAAAAACTTTCTAGAAATATAATTGAATATAAGAACACCCAGACAAGCTCCAACAATCTGAAAAACATTATATAAAATACCCGAGACGGCTGGATTTCCAATATTCATATTTTCTGTTAACAAGGGCAAGAAAATTCCAATTCCAAAAAATGGGAAGACTTGACAGGCATAAAAAATACCACCTACCACCACATTACGAAATACTCCTGGGCGTAATAACTCACTCCAAGAAACTGGCTCATCATTATCAACTTCATCTGATTCATTCGTTATAGTGCACTCTTCTCCTAATTCTTGATGAATCAAACGAAGTGCTTCTTCTTTTCTACCGACTGAGGCCAACCAACTAGGAGACTCTGGAATACTTATGACCAACCGAGAAACCGCTGCAATTAGACCCGGAATGGCAGATGAAATAATGATCCAACGCCAAGTATTATCTCCAAGACCAGTAATAAATGTACCTGCTAGATAAGATGCCACAAAGCCACTCATCCAAAAGATAATCATATAACTTTGAAATCGTGATCCATATTTTGTTGGGAACCATTCAGACAATATAGCATTTCCTATTGTATAATCAATGGCAATCGAGATACCAATTCCCACTCTCAGAATAAATAAAATGATCACATTTGATACGAAAAACTGTGCTAATGAAAGAATTGTAAAAAGAATCATGTGACTAACAAACAATGGTCGACGACCAATTTTATCAGCGATATTACCTACTATCAAACTTCCAAACAAACCAATCAAGGTACCTGCTCCTAAAAGCCCCACCCAAAAACTGGATAGATTCAATGGACCAGTCGCTTTGGTCAAAGCTGTACCGGCAATTCCTAGGGCATACCCACAGGCGATTTGTCCAAGTACTACACATAAAAAGATTCGTTTATGGACTGAGGATAAGGCTGCTTCTTTATAGCTCTTTTCATCCACTACTATTTTCCTCCTTTGTTGAAAACTAAAGGTGCATCAAGCATGTCTTAACGATTTTTTAGTCCAACATTCAGAGTGTTACGAAGGTAATCTATACTATCTGTACATGCCTTCAATTCTTTTTTACGTGCTTCTTCCATACTGTCGTCACCGATCTCAGATTCTACTTCAAATGTTAAACGACTTACATTAGATTTTTCACGCAATGTACGTAGTACTTTTGTTTCATCAATATCACCTTGTCCAATCGGAGAACCGATAGAATGAAGTCCATCTGGATCTACCTTTAGTTTGAGGTCGCATAAATGGACGCAGTTAGCATAGGGAGCCATCTTGTTGATACATTCCTCAGGTCCTTCTAACACATTCATAGAATTCATCGTATCTATACATGCACCTACGTTAGGATTGTTTAATTTATCCACTAACCAAATTACTTCATCCGCGTATAGATCACAGTGATTCTCTAGAGACATCTTTAATCCCAATTTATCTAATAAAGGAAGATTTTCTTTAAATTCATCATAGCGTTTGCTCAATTGTTTCATCACATCTGGGTCGAAACAAGTACCATAGATTGGATGTGGGCGGTCAATATCCAAACTAAACTTCACTAGATCTGCTCCCATAGCTTTACCATTCAACAACGCATCTTTAACTGTTGAATTTACACGTGGGTCACAAGGTGCATTAAAGGAAACATTGTATTCTAAGTATAAGCCATGATCTTCAGCTGCTTTTTTAACTTTAGCTAGATGCTCAGGCTCTAAAGAAATTAAATCAACATTTGTGATATGTAAACCGTCTAATCCCCATTCCACGGCACGATCCATTAGTTGGAATAAATCAATGCTTTGTTCAAAGGTGTGATCTTCAGAAAAGCCCCAACTTTCTCCTAAACCATGTAAATGTAAGGTATAAGTGTGCATTCCTAGTTGAATTGGTCTATTATAATTGCTCATGTTTTATTCTCCCTTTTTTATCTGTGATTGTTTTATTGATTCGATATGATGCAACTTACTCTGCTGAATAATTCTTTTCCTTCTTTTAATTGCTCAACTCCTCTACGATTTTTTTCCATTATTTAAGATTTACTGACACTCGAGGTCTGACCTAATTCTTTACATCGTTCTACCGAAACGTTTACAAACTCTCGATAGAGATCGTCAAATCCCATAGATTCTATTTTTTCTAAGGCTGTAACTGTGGCACCACCAGGCAATCGTAAAGCTGTTTCAAGATCTTTTAGGCTTATATCAGAATTGAGAATCATTTCTCCGCTCCCCTTCATGGTTTGAGCGAACAATTTGACTGCCGTGTCTGAATCTAAACCTAACCCTTTGGCTTCTTCAACCATTAGATTTGCAACATGATAGAAAAAGCCAGGCGCTGATCCATTAAAAGGTAAAACTTCGGCCATCATGCCATCTGGTACTTCTTCAACGAGACCACATAAACTCAAAATCTCTGTGGCTTTTTGGACGTCTTTGTCACTGCAATTTACGTCACGAGAGACAGCAAATGCCCCTTCTCCAACCTGTGAACTCATATTTGGCATACAGATAATAACCTTACTATCTTTTCCAAGGTGATCTTTGTACCAGTCTTGTTCAACTCCTGTCACAACCGACAATAGTAATTGTCCTGGTCTGTAACTAGCAGCTAATTCATCGATAATGAACCCTGCTACTTTGGGCGTCACTCCTAAAACAAGTATCTCTGAATTGTCGACTAGATCACTCATTTTGTCATAAGTGACATATCCTCTTTTGGCATAAGAATCTCTAACTGCCTCGTTGATATCATAAATACCAATTTCACTAGGATCGTATGCTGGATTTAATTCTGCTCCTCTGTGCATTGCTTGAATAATATTCCCTGCTGCAATAAAACCATAATGTAACATTAAGACGCCTCCTATAGGCAATTAAATTATTGTTTTTATATAATTATTTGTGATGCTCTGACACCATTCCATATGTTGTTCTGATGGGGTTTCCATGTTCTCTAATTCATAATTTATACCAAGTTTACGATAAGTATCAGTCCCGTAGCGATGATACGGTAACAGTTGTAAATGATGCACTTTGGGTAATTTCTCCAGGAATTGCCCAAGAGCTTCCAGCTCTTCCTCAGAATCATTAACACCGGGAATCAATGGCCGACGAATGATCAATTTGAAATTAGGTAAATCAAGGCTACCAGCTTTTTTAATATTGTTTAAGATAATTTCATTTCTAACGCCAGTAAATTCTCTATGTTTTGATCCATCCATTAATTTTAAGTCTACAAACGCTGTATTTAAGCACGATAGAATCGGTTCGATTCTTCTCCAACTGCTATAAAATGACGTTTCAACTGCGGTGTTGATACCTTCCTTGCAAGCTTCTTTGACTAAGGCTGCTACAAATTCTGGTTGAAATAACATTTCACCACCAGAAACGGTCAATCCCCCGCCAGAATGAAAGTAAAAAGGAATATCTTTCCGAACCTCTTCCATCACTTCTTCGACAGTCATAATACTGCCATAAGTGATCTTGCCGTCTTTAGTCGTTTCGATCTTTTCATTCATACCTTCAGGGGTAGAACACCACTTGCACCGCAAAGGACAACCTTTCATAAAGACTACTGTTCTTAACCCATCCCCATCATAAATCGAACTTTTTTCAATTCGTAAGACTGTGCCAGTCAGATCTCTCCCTTCATATTCTTGATACATATTAAACGACCCCTTTCAAATAGAGCACCAAAACTTATATTCCATTAACCAAATTGATCAATTTCTGTTCGTTGGATAATGTCATCTTGAATATCTTTTCCTAGTTCTACAAAGAAAGCAGTATAACCAGCAACTCTGACTAACAAATCGCGATGATCTTTTGGATGAACTTGAGCATCCTCCAAGATTGCACGGTTGACGATGTTATATTGGGTATGATAAATGTCCAGGGTACATTGTGTTTTTAACATTACCATCATGTTATTCAAGCCTTTATCGCCCTCAAGCATCTTTGGATCTAGTTTTAAGTTCATTTGCGTACCTTGAGTAAAACGTGCGTGTGGTAAATTGCTAACAGACTTCAATAAGGCAGTAGCACCTTTGACATCAGTTCCACCGGTAGCACCGATACCATCTGCAAGTGGCAACCATGCTTTACGGCCTGATGGTAAAGCGCCAACGCTTTTACCGATTGGAACATTACCAGATACTGGTAACATTCCTGCCGTCAAATGACCGAATGGAGAATTATAGGTTTCAATTTGATCAACTAAGTAGGTGTAAATCTTGCTGGCAAACTTATCCACATAAGAATCATCATTGCCGTATTTAGGAGCTGACATGCAGAGATCTTGTATCTCATCATATCCTTCAAAATTATGCTCTAAGGCTTCACACAGTTCTTCCATAGTTATCTTTTTTTCATCAAAGATTAATGATTTGACAGCCGCAACAGAATTGATGATATCAGCTTGTCCAATAATATTGATACCATTACCAACATTAAATGTTGCACCACCGTTCGCATAATCTTTACCAGTAACCATGCAGTTTGGATAAGTCAACGATAATGCGGCTACAGGGCGATAGTTCTCACTCAAGTAATCTAAGTAGGAATTCATCGTAGCCATGGTATGAACAAAGTAATCAATCTGCTTTTTGACGGCAGTTATAAATTCATCAAAAGTTTTAAATGTTTTAGGATCACCCGTTTGAATAGAAATTAATTTCCCTGTTTTACGACTCCTCCCGTTATTCATGACCATATCAATAACTCCACCCATACTGATCTCACCAATGTCCGTATAGGATTTCAAGCGACCTTCAAGATTGGTTTCAACGCAACCACATGGCGTCCAATCCCATGCTTGAGATAGTGGAACACCTTTGTTCAATAGCATCTTGATACCCGCATCATCATGATAAACTGCCGGCATTGTACGGCCCATTCGAATACACTCGGCCGCTTTTCTTAAGAAGGAATCTGGGTTTTTGGCCATATTATAACGAACCGTCATATTAGGTTCTTTCAACGCTGTATCCATAGTTGCTTGGATCGTCATGTATGACAAATCATTAACCGCATCTCTACTATCTTTGTCGATACCACCTGCTGTGACTTGAACGGTCATATTATAACCAGCTGAGAAGGCGGCACTTTCTCCATCTTGGAACAAGCCCATTTCTGCAATTTTAATCCAGAAACAATCGAGTAATTCTTGTGCTTCTTCCTTAGTCATGACTCCTTCTTCAATATCTTTGTTGTAGTAATCAATGAGATATTGATCCATCCGTCCTAAGTTATATGAAGAAGCATTTTGTTCCATAAAAAGACAGAATTCGTAGGTCAGCATACTTTGTAAAGCTTCGTAATAGTTACGTGGTGGGTTTTCGGGAACACGGCGATTCACTTCTGCAATTTTTAGTAGTTCAGCTTTTCGCGTTTCATCGTTTGTCTCTTTAGCTAATTTTTCGGCTAAATCCGCATGGCGATTAGCCAAAGCGATAATACCTTCTGCCGTGATGATGAGTGATTTATAGAAAGTAATTTGTTTAAGAACATCTTCTCCATCAGCATCGTCTAAGCTAACCAACTTTTGTTCAGCTTCCTTTTTGATACCGCCAATTCCCTTTTTCAAAAGTGTTCTCCAGCCAGGTGTGTTTTCACCATAACCACGAACAAACTTTTTATCGACGTACAGCATGCCGCCATCTCGCATAGTTCTAACATCGTCTGGCATCATGGCATTCCAACGATCTAAAACACATTTACCTCGCCAATATGGAGCAACGTCTTCCATGAACAGTTTCTTATTTTCTTCAGATAAATAAAAAGGATCATACTTACGGGTACTGATTGTATCCAACTCTTTTTCAATAACCGAACAGGCAGAATCTGGATTTAAGATACCCGCACGTGGTTTAAAAGCCACTCCACCTACAAGAAGTTCATTATCCTGGATATAGATTGGTTTATTTTCATAAACATTTTTCATTGCCGTTGCTTTTTGGATTTGCCACGGTTGTCCTTCTGTCGCTTTAAAAGCTTCAGTGACATAATAAGCATCTGAAATGTCCATCTCTACACGGTGAGACAGGTAGTTGTCTCTTAATGCATTTATTCGATTCATATATTCTTGTGACATAGCATGTTCTCCTTTTTCTCGTGGCTCCTCTTTTATTATCATTCTGGTTATCATTTTTGATTGAGGCGATTGGTTTCGTGCTTTCCATTAAAAACAGAACAATTACAACCACAGTCCAATTTTATATGTGTCAACTTTTTTGCCTCGGTTGAATTGTAGCATCATTCACAATGTCATGTACAATAGCAATTTTGTATAGTGTTATACGGATGATAAATGGCTTGGTTACGTATCCATTATTGCTTTTATAGCATGTTAGGAATAAACTAATACTAATTAAACGATTGTGATATAAATATTTAGAAGCGCTTTCAAAAAATAAATTTTACCGTATTTTCTTTTATCGTTAACCTTCATTCTGTGTCAATTTTGAACTATTAATCAGAATGAGATTTTTAAAAAACTTTTAACTAACATTAAAAATCAAGTCTTTATGGGGTGCTTTATATGGATTTAAAACAAATTGAATATTTCTTTTCTGTTGCAGAGATGGGAAATATTACCAAAGCGGCAGAACTTCACTATACATCTCAACCCACTGTTAGCCGACAACTCTTAGTTTTAGAAAAAGAATTAGGCTATTCTTTGTTTGATCGTGATAGTAAACCTCTTGAGCTGACCAAAGCAGGTCAAATTTTTTATGATGGGATGAAAGAGGCACTATCTAAAATCAATAACACTGTTGATATCGCACAAAATGCTGCGGAAGAAAATAATAATTCTCTCTCCATAGCTTTCCAGTCGGGATACTATTCTGAATACTTGTTATTCCCTGTCATTGATTATTTTCGTAAAATTTATCCAAATATTCATATTCGATTCTCTAAGCTGATGTCTATAGAAATGATGAACGGTTTAAAAAATGAAAGTATCGACATTTGTATCGGTCGCGCCTTTAAACATTGGGTAGACGCGGGATTCAATGTTCAAGAACTAAAAAAAATAGACACACAAATCGTCATGTCTAATAAACATCGCCTAGCTACCAAAGATTCCCTTGATTATACTGATCTAGAAGGTGAAACTTTTTACCTCACTTCACCAAACGGTCATCAAATCCATGAAATTTTTAAAGACCATTGTTCTCTTGCTAATGTTAACCAATTCCAAGTTTCCAACTCCGAAATTGCTTATTTTAAAGTACTGGCCTATAACGGCTTAACATTGTCAGATCCTGATGATCCGTCCTGGAAAAATAGTCCATACTATCACTCTATTTCGATTTCATCTTTTTATACGGATTCTTGTGTTTGTGTAACTACTCCTACCAATTTGAATCCTACGATCAAATTATTCAAAGATTTTCTTGCAACCTTTATGAAAAGACAATTGGCCCTCAGCCCTTCCCAAGTGAATTAATTCATTTTATTTCTAGAGCCTTTTTAGCTAGACGAATAGTGTTGAAGTTTCTATTGGAGAAGTAAAACCAGAAAGTGCATATTCGAAAAAATGCGAACTGAAATTAATCAGCTCGCATTTTTTAATGACTTGTTTAAATTAACTATCCACAAAATTTTCCAGGGGTTTGAAGCAATGAATTACTTATTAACCATAACATCTAATATAACTGGATCAGTTGCCTTAAATCCTTCACTGACAATTGTTCCCAATCCCTTAATTGTATCGTCAATACTATCATGAATTAAACCATTACTAGATGGAATCTCTATATCTTGTATTGCTAGATTGACAGCTCTATACATTGAAGATGTTGATGAAGCAACCTTCATAGCACATGAGCATCCGGCACCATCACAAACCATCCCCGCTGCATCTCCGACCATGTTCTTTATAGCCGAACATGCTTCCTGAAAATCATTAGTAAGTAAATATACACATCCTGTCGCTGCACCCATAGCTGCTGAATCTGTAGCACAGAAAGCTGACAGAACTGGTAAGAATGAATGAATATAAAGTGCTGTCAAATGAGACACTGTCAAAGCTCTAATCAAATCTTCTTCGTCGGCGTCAACATAATCTGAAACAATACTGACAGGAATTGTCGCTGTAATGCCTTGATTACCTGAACCTGAATTGGACATTGCCGCCAATTGAGAACCACCCATTCTAGCATCAGAAGCTGCAGATGCAGTAGAAACAATGTCATTGCACAGGTCATCATCAGACTTAGTCAAACGTGAGTTTCTGAGTGATTGTCCTAATTTGATTCCATAATCATTTTTAAATCCATCTTCTGCCAAATTCAAATTCAACACAGAAGCCTCTTTCATAAATTCAATCTCTTCTAGAGGTTCATTCTTAGCAAATTCCCAAATATCTTTCAACTCAACTGTTTGTAAAAATTGTTTTGTTTCTGAAACGGCGTGTGCCGTTGGCCTATCTTTAGAAAAGATAATATCGTCATTCTTTTGAATCAAAAAGATATTTGTATGATCACCAGCTATGCAGACTCTGACTGTATTAGCATCATCAGAAACAATAGCTTCAACATACAGATCATCATCAACATCAGCCACATTAACACTTATCTTTCCAGAATCCGCTAATGCAAAAATGTCAGGAAGATCACCACTAGATAGTTCTGATATAACACTTAGTCCTGCATTGGGATCACCGGTAATTATTCCGGCGGCGGCAGCTATAACCAATCCAGGTCTGCCAGTTCCGGGAACAATTACTGCCATAGCATTCTTCATGATATTACTAGAAACTTTAATTTGCATATCTTTAATTAGTTTCTCATCATTCAAATACGACATACAGTTTGCGGCAGCATAAGCGACTGCTATAGGTTCAGTACATCCAGTTGCAGGAACTACTCCTTCTTTTAAGGATCTAATAAACATTTGACGTATACCATTTTTTTCAATCATATTTGCACCTCTCCACAATATCCTTTTATATACGTGCATTCTCGACTTCGCCATCGAAGCTCTCTTTTAATTTATTCTTACATGCCTCTTTATCCTCAGCCTTGCACTTGTAGTAATCCATCACATTAATTGCTACAACGCTAAGTATGACAACTGCTATACCAATTAATTGAACTGAATATAAAGTTGTACCCAAGAAAATAACTGATGCAACTGAAGCAGTTAGCGGTTCTAAAATATCTAATAAACTAGTAAGAATAGGTTCGATATAATTCAAACTTCCTAAATAAATTGCGTATGCGATAGCTGTACTGAATACCGCGATAAATCCAATTTCCGCCCAATCCCAAGCTGTTGCCGAACTTGATACTTGCCAAAATGGTGAAATAAAGTTTCCGATTACTCCACCGGTAAACAATCCTAATCCGACAATAATTATTGTTTGATTCTCTTTAACTAATTTCCTAGGAATAAACGTAAAGTTAGCAACACCAACAGCAGATAATAATCCACACACAATCGCCATTATAGATACACTTAATTCATTTGTGTTTCCGTTAGTTACTAATAAGAATGTTCCAAATATTGATAATAAAATTGCACCAATTAAATACTTGCTGGGTCTTGCCTTTTCAAACATTATCGTCATTAAGATCATTACTGATGGGCTCAATGATTGCAATACAGTTGCTACGGCTGGATTGCCTAATGATACTGATAATGTATACATCGATTGAGCAAATAATAATCCGAAGACTCCAAAAGCTAATAATGTAAGAACATTCATTTTATTTTTAAAAACATCGAATAATTGCTGTCTATCTTTAATAAAAAATATAATCAATAAAATTAATCCACCGAAAGTTAATCTAAAACTTACGAGTGACGAAGCACTGATGATTTTCCTACCAAGTAAATCTCCTGCTACAACTCCTCCAATACCAAATAAAAACGCACCGAAGGCAGCCATCAAAATTCCAACTAATTTTTTGGACTTCCCCATTTTATTTTCCACCTTATTATTTGAATTAAGCTTCTACCAAAATATAATGTTTTTCATGTAATCGATTACTTATACGCTATAATTTCAACTTCTATCTGGCCATCTGCGGGCAACTTACAAACCTCAAACGCCGTACGAGCAGGATAAGGTTCTTCAAAGAGTTCCTTCATGACTTTATTCACGGCCGCAAAGTTATTCAGATCCGTTAAAAATATTTTTACTTTCAAAATATCAGCAAGTGCCATATCTTCTAATTCTAAAATATTTTTAATATTATCAAATGACTGTTTAACTTGATCCTCAAAAGTAACACCGTCAATACTATTGGTTTCTGGATTGATTGGCAGCTGACCTGAGGTTATCAATAAATCACCTTTCATTCGGTATGCCGAATATGGTCCAATCGATTTAGGTATTTTGTTCATCTTCATATCCCCCTTTTATTTACACCTACAATATAAATGATAAAAAGCAACAAGTCAATAATAAATTATTATCATGATAAATTATTATTTGGAGAAAAAATTATCACGTGTGCTATAATATTCAAAACAATAAGGAGATAACCCCCTGATGGCCTATAATCTTGATGAATATATAAAACTAACAAAATTTATTAGTGCCGTACTTGGTGATAATTATGAAATTGTACTGCACTGGCGAGATAACAAAGACAGTTCATATTACATTGCTGATATTGAAAACTCATATATAAGTGGCAGAACAATAAACTCCCCAATTACGGGATTCGCACTCAAACTAGTAAATAACAAAGAATATCTACAAAAGGATTTTGTTACTAATTACAAAGCAACTACAGACGAATCCACTGAAGTACAAGGATCAACTTTCTTCATCAAGGATTCCGAAAGCAACTTATTAGGGTTACTATGTATTAATTTCAATCCTCAAAAATATATAAAAATGGCTGAGAATATACTTTCACTGGCTAATATCAGCAACGTGGCAAATTTGATCAACAAAACAAATGTTTCAGAAAAAATTGAACCGGTCAATGCAAATAAAGTATCACAGGAATATTTACATCAAAATATTGCGGACGTTGTCTATTCGACAATAAATCCTGAAATACTTAACTCTGACGTATCACTAACACCTGATAAAAAAATTGAAATTGTTTCAAAATTAAAAGCTAACGGCATCTTCCAAATAAAAGGTGCTATTTCATATGTCTCTGATTTACTACAAGTTTCAGAGCCAAGTATCTACCGATATTTGAAAACTATCGAAAAAAATGAAAATAAAAATCAATAAAAAAACGCGAGCTGATTAATTCAGCCCGCGTTTTCGTTTACTAGTTCATTTATATTATTTACCATATCCTGAATGGTCAGCTTCGACATCTCGTCTTCGGCGGCTTTTTGAACTCGTTCATAAGCACCGTTCAACGTCTGTTGGATATTGGCTCCTACTGGACAATCCATATTAGTTCTCGGATCAACATGCAGCAATTCATGATTGATCTCAACCGCTTGAAAAACATCCAATAACGTAATCTTATTCGCCGGACGTGCTAATTTTGGCTTAGCCGTCCCGACCGTGCTTTCCAATAATCCAGCTTTTTTTAGATTTGCCATCAATTGACGTACTACACTGGCGTTTGATTCAATGCTCAAAGCAATTCCATTGCTAGACACATCTTCTCCTTCAGGCATAATATCAACATATGCCAAAATATGAATGGCATCACTCAGCTTGTACGAATATTTCATTGATAGCCTCCTCTTAAACATTATTATCTATTTAAAACTTCTTTGACGGCATCTGTCAATGGAGTTAATTCGTGTCCTAAGACATCGGGTAAGTCAGTTGAAGCAACATCTAGTTCACCATCGCGCATCATATCTTGCATCCCAACAAAAATATCGGCTGTCATTTCATCGAATCCAGAATCAATTAAGTTTTGACGATATTCGGCATCCGAAACACTCTTAAATTCAAATTGCTTACCAGTTACTTCTTTAACAGCTTGTCCAAGTTCAGCATATGTTACAGGTTTGCCACCAAATTCATAAACATTTTTGGCAGAGTCTAACGTCATAACCTTAGCAGCTCCGACAGCATATTCACGCTCCAAAGCAAATCCAATTTTACCATCACCGGCAGCATAAACGGCATCTTCACCAGCAGCTCCAGCTTTTAAGTAACTCATTTCGTTCTCTAAGTACCAAGCATTGCGTAAGAATGAATACTTCATTCCACTTTCCTTGATGATTTTTTCAGTAAACTTGTGATCTGATGATAAAGCCGATTTAGCATTATCCGCGTCAGCGAAACTTGTATAAGCTAAGTATTCAACTCCGTCCTCCTTGGCGGCCTCAACAACGTTTTGATGCTGTGTTTCACGAGAAACATCTCCACCTGGAACTGATGAAATGAATAGTAATTTATCTACTCCCGTTAATGCTTTGATCAGAGCACCCTTATCCGTATAATCAGCTTGGCGAATCTCAATTCCTTCTGGCAAAACTTTTTTAGCTTTATCAACATTGCGAACAATAGCGATAGCATCACTTGCACTAACTTCTTTAAGTAATTCACGAATGGCGATTTGACCGAAATGTCCAGTTGCTGCTGAAATTGCATATTTCATATTTGATGACCTCTTTTTTATTTTATATTAGTTGTTGTTTTATTATTAACAAGCATCATTGTAACTACTTGTTGCTTTAAAGTCAACAGCTTATTTGAAGATAAAAAAAGTGATCCTGACTAAAAAGTCAAAATCACTTACTAATCATTATGCATAATAACCAGCTTTAAATCCTGCAGTTGAAGCCTCTAATGCGTTAGTCGGTTCTATGACATCCCCAGCAGCAACTACATTATTTAATTCTGATTGTAGGGAATGTAATAATTCATTATCAGAATGATATCCCACCGCCAAAACAATTTCATCGGCAACTATTCGCTCATCACGTCCCTTGTGATCGATCACTACTTCGCCATTAGAAAACTCTTTGACTTTGGATTGCGTAATGACGTCAACTTCATGATCACGGAAGAACCTCTTAGTTGGCACAGTACGCAATAATCCAGCATCAATGTCAGTAGTCATCTCCAATATCGTTATATGACCACGCTCAGCATCAGCCAGATACATGGCTGTTTCTGTTCCGACTTCACCACCGCCAACAACGACAATTTTACCTTGAATCGGTTCTCTACCAAGCAATACATCATTCGCAAAATGAATATTATTAGCGTTGATTCCCTTTAATGGTGGCTTATTAGGATTACCACCAGTTGCGACAATAACTTTGTCAGCATTGAATTCTTTAACATTCTCAACCGTTGCCGTTTGATTCAAAACAACATTGATATTCAAAGTTTTGATTTGATGTTTCAAGAAAACCAAGAAATTGGCATACTCACCCTTTGCAGGTGGATAAATAGCTGAAATAAATTCTCCGCCTAACTCATTAGCTTGTTCCCAAAGAGTAACTTCGTGTCCTTGTCTAGTGGCTGCAACAGCGGCTTCCATACCAGCAGGACCACCACCAATAATCAAGATGCTCTTTGATTCAGGATTTTCGTCAAAGGTATATTTAGTCTCATGTCCTAATTCAGGATTGACCAAACAACGAACGTGATTACCCTCAAGCAAACTACCTTCGCATCCCTGCAAACAGCGAATACAATAATTAATACTACTCAATTGTCCTCGAGCGGCTTTTCGTGGCATATCTGGATCAGCTAATGAAGCGCGGGCCATTCCGACAAAATCACAGGCATCTTGCTCCAACACCGTTTCAGCCATTGCCGGGTCGTTGATGCCGTTAGCGACTATCGTTGGAATATTAACAAAATTATGTACCCGTTTAGCATTTTCAACATTGTAACCTTTGGCTGTGAAAGTAGACGAGATGAGTTCAGGTGCGTAAGAAGTGTATTCTCCATTGCTCAAATTCAAACCATCGAAGCCTAATTTTTCTAGATATTTAACGATCATCATCGTTTCCTGCATTTGACGTCCATCAACCGTATCTTCAGTTAACGAAACCCTGGCAGTCAATGGGAAAACATCCCCAACTTCCAAACGCATAGCATGGTATATTTCTTCAACAATCCGAATTCTATTTTCAAAACAGCCGCCGTATTCATCTGTTCGGCGATTTTGACGAGTACTCAAAAAACCTGCTAATAAATATCCATGTGCAAGATGCAATTCAATACCATCAAAGCCGGACTTCTTCATCAGTCGAGCTGTATTAGCGAATTCTGCCACTAATCGATGAATTTCAGGGACTGTCAATTCGTGTGGAATCTCACGATTGAAAGCATCTGGAATCTTGGCGGCTGATACTGGCTGAACTCCACCATTAACGGCTGAGCTGGTTTGACGTCCAGGATGAAATACTTGAGCAAACATCTTGGCGCCATACATATGAACTGTATCGGTTAACCGTCGATTAGCTGGAACTTGTGAATCATCATAGAGTCTGATGCAATTCTTATAGCCAATACCATGAGGATTGACTCCATAATCTTCAGTAATGATCAAGCCAAAACCACCACGGGCCTTAGCTTCATGGTACTTGATAAACGCTTCAGTAATGTTGCCATCCTCATCGCAGAGATTAGTTACCATTGCTGGAACAACGAATCGATTCTTAATTTCACATTCATTAATCTTATATGATGTAAATAATTTTTGAAAAAACATTCGAGTTCCCCCATTTCAAATTTGCATAGTTACTCCCAATATAAGTTATAAGGTATGCCCTTACAGTAAGGTCAACCCCATTTGTGAATTTTTTTACAAATTATTTGTTCATCAAAAATTGCATCGTTGAATTCTGGAATCCTCCAATCAAAATATGAACTTTTTCTAAAGTCTCCTTTTGTCCGTCAACTAACCATTCATACCAAATTGCATAAACGCCAGCACTCATAAACTTCGTCCAATATCGACGTTCTACTTCAGTTAATTGATCAGGTAATGAAACTGTACGATAGAAATCTATCATGTTGTCATCAAAAATCTTTTTGATGATATATTCAAAGCCACGTTTCTCAGATAACTTCAAAATATCAGAATAGTCAGTGAAGAATTCACCGATCTTATTTAATTTATCTGCTTCAGAAATTTTGTTCTTAACCTCTTCAAATCTGGCCTGAATTACCGGTTCAAAGTAACTGATCAATAAATCATCCAGCGTATCAAAATTACGGTAAAATGCCATTCGGCTTACGCCGGCCCGTTTAACCACTTGACTAACTGATATGTCATTTAAATTTTTAGTCTCCAACAACTGTAATAAGGCCGTCAGTAGATATTCTCTAGAATCCTGCTTAATATTTTGTGCATGTTTTGTAGCTGCCATTACATTTTCTCCATTCTGTCACAGATGCTCCTCATTCACTTGAAAAGCTATTAACCTCATTGTAAGATAGCATCACAAACGTTACAAGTGTAACAACAGTAAAAAACAAAAAGTGAAGGTATTTATTATAATGACAAAACAATTAGTAGTAGTAACCGGCGGCAGTGCTTCATTGCCTCGCACATCATCGTACAATTATTGCAACAAAACTACGCAGTTCGTACAACTATTAGGTCATCTAAGAAAATTGCATTGGTCAAACAACTCTTAACACAAGGCGGTATTACAGATTTTAGTAATTTAACTTTTGTGGAAGCAGATTTAACCTCAGATAATAATTGGGAAAAAGTTATGTCTGGGGCCACCTATGCCATTCATCCAGCTTCACCCACACCGACATTGAACTTTAAAAATGAAGATGAAATGATTCGGCCAGCAGTTGACGGTGTTCTGAGAGTTCTCGAAGCAGCCAGAGACAATGGTGTAAAACGAGTGGTTCTTACTTCAGCCTACGGAGCCGTTTTTGCTGGACATAAGAATCGCACTACTCCTTATACTGAAGAGGATTGGTCAGATCTATCCTCTAAAAAAGTTCATCCTTATCAAAAATCAAAAACTCTGTCGGAACGCGCAGCTTGGGATTTTATCAAAAATGAAGGTAATGGACTTGAGTTAGCAACCGTCAATCCCGTTGGTGTGATGGGACCAGTTCTAGCATCGGATTATTCGCATTCCAATATCCAGATTCAACAATTACTCGAAGGCAAGATCAAAGCCGTCCCTAATGTCGATTCCGGCTACGTTGACGTCCGTGACGTTGCTAGTCTACATTTGCTGGCAATGACATCACCAAAGGCTAATGGGCAACGTTTCTTAGCTACAACTGGTGAAACCTTATCCATGTTAGATGTTGCCAATATCTTGCGTGAATCATTACCTAAATATGCTGCTAAATTACCAACTAGAGTTATGCCGAATGCACTTATCAAAGCTGCAGCATTGACAGATCCGCAATTAAAAATGGTGGCATCATTGCTGGGAGTATACGCCGAAACTAGCAACAAAAAAGCCGTAACAATGTTAGACTGGCATCCACGTTCGGCACGTGAGTCTATCATTGCTACAGCTCAATCGATGATTGATTTGGGAATCATTAAATAATTATTCGCATAGAGAAGCCAATATCTGGCTTCTTTTTTTGATGCTCTGATATACAATTAGTTTAGATAATTATGAAAAACAGAGGAGAATCTACATGAAAACAATCATCTACACGCATCCCTATAAAGGCAGTTTTAACCACGCAATTCTAAAAACTATGGCTGATTATTTTGATCGAAACAGACAAGAATATCAAATAATAGATTTGTATCAAGATAGCTTCAATCCAGTTTTATCACCAATTGAACTCAAAAAATACAGTACTGGCGAGGCAACCGATCCACTAGTATCTAAATATCAAAAAATGATTTCTAACTCCGACGAATTGATCTTTATCTTCCCAATCTGGTGGCATAATCTACCCGCTATGCTCAAGGGATTCTTGGATAAAACAATGCTAAAAGATTTCGCCTACAACGAAGACAATGGTTGGAGAGGATTATTAACATACATCAAAAAAGCCACGGTGATAACTACTTCGACCGTGACCAAAGACTATTTAAAAACAGAATCTGGTGATCCAATTCAGAGTGTTCTTATCAACCGCACTCTGTCTGACATTGGTATCGATCCACAAAATAATAAATGGATTCACTTTGGTCAGGTCAACGTTACGACTGACGAAGCTAGAAATAACTTCCTAAATAATTTACCCACAATGTACGAAAATCAATTCAAATAAATACTAGCAGAGACGTTATTAGATAATAAAGACCACTCATACCAATAAATGTATAAATACACTTACTGACTAACGCTAAGTTCATGTGATTCAAAATTCGACTGGCGATAAATGTGCCGATTATCGCTCCTACTATGCCGATTAAAATAATGGGAATTTCGTGAATACCAATGATTCCATTAATAATTCTAAACGATGATGTGTAAGACATATCCAAAACAAAAAACATCTGAACTGTTGCCATATATTCTTCTTTCGTTGATGACAAAGACAAGAAATATAATGCCATTAAGGGTCCGCCAATTCCAAATAATCCGCTGAAGAAACCTGAAATCAATACGAAACTGATTGCTACATAAAGTCGAAATTGTTTTTGTCCACCACTTTTTGAAAACAAAAAATATAGTGACAATATTATCAACAATCCGCCTAACATAGCGCGTGAAATATGAACATCCAATAAGCCGCCTAAATGAATCGATAGCGATGCCACGACGGCATACAAAATAAACGGCCAGATTATCCGCTTGAACTTAATATAATGTCGATAATGAATTGCCATCATGACAACCGAAGCTACAGGGATTATTCCCGCTACTCCGGCAGCCTTGGCCATTGGTAGAATACTAGGTAAAAAAACCATCAAAACAATGGCGGGACCAAATCCAGTCAGCCCTTGAACTAAGCCAGCTAACATTCCCGGGATCAAAACAAAAAGCCACGGCATAATAAAATCTCCTTATCGATTTATTTCAGAGTTTCTCTAACAAACGACTCAACTAATTTTTGCTTACGTGAATTCTTCCGCATCAGCATGTGAGCATGAATTTCATTTTTGATTGGAAAATTTATTTCACGCAATCTGCCATCAGATAATTCTTGTTCCACAGTCACCTTAGGTAAATACGAGTACCCAACCCCACTTGCAACAACGTTTTTGATTGCGCCGATACTCCAAAGCTCCATGATATCCGGACGGAGGTGGAATTCACTCCACAAAGTCCGTTCAAATTGATTACGATAGCTACAGTCCGGTTCATTAATAACGAATGGAAATTTACTGACGAAATCAATATCGTCGTAATCTTTTTTGTCAGCTCCACTAACTACACAGACCATATCTTGTAACCCTAAATCGTAATCAACTAGCACCGTAGAATGGATCTCCGGCCACATCATAAAAGCCACATCAGCCTCACCATCGATCAATTTTTTCTGATTGAACTTACAACTTGCATTGGTAATTTGAAGTTGAACATCGGGATACGAATTTTTGAATGCACTAATAATCTTTGGTAATTTGTAAATCGTCAACGATTCTGGAGCTGCAATATTCAGGGTTCCTGACAAAGTATCCGTCTGTGAAATTTTTTGAATAGCCTGATAATCATCTAACAATTGTTCAGTTAATGGAATTAGACGCTTAGCCGCATCCAACAAAATAATTTTTCTGTGACTATAATCGAATAATTTGGCCGAGAGCTCATTCTCTAACTCCTTAACTTGTGCAGATACAGCGGATTGTGTATATCCCAACAATTCCGCTGTTTTTGTATAACTACCAGTGTCCACTATTGTTCTGAAAGTAATTAGCTGTCTTATTTCCATCAGTTCCTCCATTAAAAATATTGATTGATATCATCAATAACATCAATTTAACTTATACAGATCTATTTGCTAAGCTTATATCATTCACTTAGGAGATGTAAATATGAAAATTGAAACTTACAAAAATAATCCACAAACCCTTGCTGGATTGGTGGATTTAATTGAATTCTGCCAAAATGATGAAGCACATTTGGATATAAAAATGATTGAACAGTCTGATGTATTTGAAATTCCTGAGCACTATCAAGCAACTGGTGGAAATTTTTGGATTGCAAAAGATAATGGTTTAACTGTGGGATCCATCGGCTTGCTAAAATTGGACAATAAAAATGGTGTATTAAAGAAATTCTTCACTTATCCAAAATATCGTGGAAATCCGGTTAGACTGGGACAAAAACTGTATGAGCAATTTATTGATTATGCAAAAAATGAAGTCAACCTTGAAACTATTTTTTTGGATACACCTGAAGGTGAGCAGAGATCACACTATTTCTACGAGAAACAAGGATTTAAATTGATCAATCGTGATAAATTGGCCGCCAATTATGAATTTCCCGACCGTAATTCACGAATTTATAAATTAAATTTATAATTACTTATGGTAAGTACGATGGTTAATAATCATGAACGAACGATAGATCTGTTCAGTCATTACTAAACGCATTAACTGATGTGGCAAAGTAAACTTACCAAAACAAATACTATAATCAGCACGCTTGGTAACTGCCGGACTGACTCCAAGTGATCCTCCGATGACAAAGGTAATATCACTTGTACCATATGTGGATAGGTCATCAACTTTTTTAGCTAGTTCTTCTGAAGTTAATTCTTTCCCGCGCAAGTCTAGTAAAATAACATATTCCTTATCTTTGATTTTAGATAAGATTCTTTCGCCCTCGACATCTTTGACGTGTGCATCCTCTGCCTCGCTCAAGTTCTCGGGGGCTTTTTCATCTGGGCATTCAACCATTTCAAACTTACAAAAGGCACTCAAACGCTTGGCGTATTCAGCAATACCAGCCTTTAAATACTTTTCTTTTAATTTGCCGACTGTAACTAATTTTATATTCATAACTATCTCCTCATATATATCATATATATTTATTAACAAAATGAACAATGACAAAAAACGAATTTTATTTATAATCAACTTATGCACATAAATAAAAAAGTTTGTATACTTGTGTGGAACATAACAGATACCTATTATACCAGTCATTAGAGCATACTTCTATATTAGCTTTCCGAGGTTATCAACAAGCAAAAAGCCGATTGTGGATAACTTTTCGACAGTGTTTTTACTAAAGTTTATCCACTTATACACAAGTTATCCACATCTGTGGAAAAGCTTGTTTAATTCACTCGATAAAAACACGAAGTATATATACAATTTGTGCATATATTGTTCAAAAAAAAATGTGGAACTAGTATTAACTAGTTCCACAAGTCATTTTATTCAGAAGTTTTTTTGGTTAAATGAACCTTAGATGTCTTCAACTTACCGTTACGGTAATATTGAACGCTGACAGTGTCACCAACTGAATGCGAATACAAAGCACTATGTAAGTCAGCAACCG
Organism: Companilactobacillus jidongensis; assembly: GCF_003946575.1. Taxonomy (GTDB): domain Bacteria; phylum Bacillota; class Bacilli; order Lactobacillales; family Lactobacillaceae; genus Companilactobacillus; species Companilactobacillus jidongensis. Next base: position 39,411 of record NZ_RHOP01000005.1, read on the forward strand.
AACTTACTGTTTTGTTTCCCAATTTAACAATAACATCATTTTTCTTAAGACCTGAGCTCTTAGCGACAGAACCTGCAGTCGTACTGTAGATAACAACACCCTTGGTAATGTTACTTGGAAGCTTCAAGCTTGATTGAGAATCATCAGTTATTTGGTCAAGATCAATAACCTTAACACCTAATGATGGACGTTCGACTTTTCCATTTTGTACTAATTGATTGATGATCTTCACAACTTCATTACTTGGAATGGCAAATCCCATCCCTTCAACTGAAGTCCCATCCGTATTTGACGCTAGTTTCATTGAGTTTATCCCAATGATTTGTCCAGCTTCATTAACTAATGGACCACCAGAGTTACCAGGATTAATGGCGGCATCTGTTTGAAGAACTGTTGCCTCACCAGTAACTTGTCCGGTGTTTTGATCTTGAGTTTGAACAGTTCTATTCGTAGCCGAAATAATCCCTTGTGTAACGGTTGTGGCGTATTGGCTGCCAAGTGGTGAACCAATAGCAATCACGGGATCACCAGGTGAAACATTATCTGAATTACCAAATGAAGCCGTGGCAGGAACCTTGTTTCCAGCAATCTCAAGCACTGCCAGGTCAGTAGTTGAATCACTACCAACTAATTTAGCCGACATCTTCGTGCCATCTTCAAGGATGACCTCAAGTGAATCCGAGCCTTCAACCACGTGGTTGTTAGTTACGATATAACCTTTGCCGTTTTGTTTAGCATAGATCACACCAGAACCTTCACTGTATTCCTGTAAGTCAGCAGAATTTGAAGATGATGATGACGAAGAATTATCATTCGAATTACTGTCTGATGAATTGCTATCACTGCTTTGTGAATTGTCTGAATTACTATCAGACGAATTACTGCTGCCAGTATCACTATCTCCGAATAAATCACCGAAGATTGAATTCAAACTGCCATCACTAGATGACTGTTCTTTTTGCTTTTGAAGGTTGATGACTGAAACAACCGCACCATTAACCTTCTTATACGCACCTGACATGGTATTAGCGGTATTAGCCTTAGTGTTACTTACTTGCGTGGTACCCGAAGCACCAGTTGAAGACGTATCGGCAACACCATTATCATTCCCAAAATAACTAAATCCGGCAAAAGCAATTCCAACACCAAGCATTGCTGAAATAAAAGCAACAATACTAATTTTAACCAAAGAATTTCCTGATTTCACCTTAGAATCTCGCTTCTTTCCATTATTCATTCTAGAATCATTTTGATTATTATTATCCATTACGTAATCACTTCCCCACTTATCACTATACTTAATATAACCTTAAATTTTGAAAAAATTATGAAGAATTATTGTAAAAAAAGTGTACAAAAAAATAGAGGCCATCACAGTCTCTATTATAGTAATCTCAGTCAAATTTATAAAGTTATCAGCGGATCAGCGATTTTGGGGTCAGTATCCATGATCTGAAAATCATGTCCAACTCCAAAATCGTGCTGCTCCAAAATCTCAGTTACAGAATCACGAGCAATCTTTTTCGTATTATTCTCAGGACTCAAGTGTCCTAAGTAAATCTCCTTAGTCTTGTTGCCAATGACATCCATAATGGTTCTAGCACCATCGTCATTTGACAAGTGACCCTTCTCACTGAGGATACGTTGCTTCAATGGCCATGGATACATCCCATCACGCAACATTTCAATATCGTGATTACACTCCATCAAGTATCCATCAGCGTTCTCGATCGTCTTAGCAACTTTTTCTGAGACATATCCAGTGTCAGTCAAAATCACAAATTCCTTACCATTATGGTAGAACTTATAGAATTGTGGATCGGCAGCGTCATGAGATACAGCGAAACTTTGAATATCAAGGTCGTCCAAAGTCAGAACTTTGTTGTGTTCAAAAACATTCTTCTTTTCTTCAGGAACTTTACCGATTTTTGATGCCATCGCTGCCCAAGTCTTCTTGTTAGCATAGACATTCAAATCATAACGTCGTGCCAAAACTCCGACGCCTTTGACATGATCCGAATGTTCATGCGTTACAAAAAGAGAATCAATGTCATTGATATCCTTTCCGATACTCTCAAGTGACTCCTTGATCTTCTTACCTGACATCCCTGCATCAACCAAAACATGATGCTTAGGTGTCTCGATATAAGTCACATTACCTGAACTGCTGCTGACTAAAACACTTACCTTTAAATCATCACTCACTATCTTCGTCTCCTGTTGTTGCTGTCGTTGTTGAACTTTTAATAATATTACCAGTAAACGCATTGACCTTCTTCAGAGAATTGACCTTACTGTCCTTGTTCTGAATCGTCACGAACCAAACTGGTATATAGATCGTACTGCCCTTGGCCTCCGTAAGTTTAGCATATGCCAAGTTTGCGTATGTGATTTTGGAATTATTTGGAATCTCTGAATTAGTATACAGACTCGAAATAATATCCTTTTCACTCTTTGTGGTTTCCTTTTCGTGCAGGATCATTAAATCATTCACGTAAGTTTGGGTATAACCGACAACCTTTTTATTTTCAACGTCAAATGTAACACGGCCGGACTTGTCATACAACTCTCCGACATCATCAGTCTGGGCATAGACAATTTGAGAAGAGGTCGACAATTGCGGCGCATACTTATATTTAGAACCAAATAAGACATTTGCTTCTTTCTTCAAAAAACTATTTAATTTTTCTTTCCTATTAGACTTGGTAATTGAAATAGGGTCATTCAATGAACTATCAAGTTTGTGATCAGTGGAATCATATTGAACTGATTGATCTCTCAAACGATTGACATTATTAGCCAAAGAACTATTGGGACGTGAGCCCAGATAGTAAGCAGTTCCTGTTTTAGAATCTAATTTTCCAAAACTAATATCACGCTTACGCATATCGGCTACTGTCGAAGTTGTTGTATTACTGCTGGATACGATCTGTTGACCATTGCGGAATGAGAACAGCAACCAAATATCCAGTGAAAAGAAGACAATCAAAAAAATGATTTCAATTCTTCTAAAATCCATTTGCTATTCCTCCTCTGCAGACTCATTTGTCCAGTCGCTGTATGTCTTCCAATGACTACCTATTCTAATGTAATAAGTTGGTGTAAGGTCGATAACGTCTTCGTTATCAGCTTCACTTTCCCATTGATATCCCACTTCAATATCTTGAATATCATTAGGTGAATAACCAGCCTTTTCCATTCCCTTTAAGATATTTGTAGTTGATTTCAGAGTCGTAGCTGACTGATCTGACGGAACCGGAACTTCTAGAACTTTATTCAGGAAGTACTCCGTGGTCCCGTTACGACTAAACTTGATTTTGATCGAACCAAATTGACTCTTCTTAAAAATTGGGAATCCTTCAACATACTCACGGTATGTCAATTCCTTTGTGCTCCAATCAGCATTATACAAACGCAAGTTGGAAACTGAATTTTGCAAATTGACCGCTTTGTTATAACCACGTTGGAAAAACGACAATCTATCCTTTGGTACCGAGGTATCCGTATAATCATAGAAGGTCAATTCACCTTTATCGTGATCAGAAATCAGACGCTTAGTCTCACCATAATTATAGGTATAAACATTTTCAGCTTGTGATGTAACTAAATCATCACTATTTGAATCAAACAGGGCCGTTGTATATTCAGAATCCTTCTTACCACTCATAACATACGAATAAGTTCTCATCTTAATTGGTTCCGTATAGAACGTAAATACACCGTGTTTCAAAAGATTCAAACGTACCTTTAAGTCAATATTTGTCTTCCGTGCTAACTTCAAGATTGGTTCTGATGAAGCGCTCTTAACCTTGGCACGATAGACTGCATAATTACTATCATTAGCGAGATAAATATAATTATCCTTTTTATTCTTCAGTGTGAAGATTATCCGATTAAATGAATAATCTTTGGCTTGTCTCAAAGCCGTACTATCTAATAAATAACCTAAAGTCTTAACGGAGATCGCCGTTGGATAGACTAATTGAACGGCATTCTCTTGTTGGATCATCTTTTGATATTTGGCTCCGTCTTTTTTGAAGATTTGTTTAGGTTCACCAACATTCCAGTCTTTCATAACTTTTTGAATACTCATCGAAATATTTTCTTCATTATTATAAATCAAGCGTTGATCAGTACCATCTTGCCAAATAACTTGAGTTGGACTGATGACTTGATCAATTGGAATCTTATTCTTATCAGTATCAGTCGTGGTAACATCAATATTTCTACCCGCTTGATAGCGAGCGGTATTAGTCCAAATATAGAAGGATAGGACAATACTGGTGATAACTGCTATCACTAGTAGGATCTGTACGATTAATCGACTAAATTTCATCCCATTCTCCTCCCGTCTCATTAGGATCAAATGGCAAGGAGATGTAGAATGTTGACCCCTTACCTTCAGCACTATTTACCCAAATTCTACCTTTGTGCTGCTCAACGATTTCTTTGGAGATAGATAATCCTAGACCTGTACCACCTTGCTTACGTGATCTAGCCTTATCAACTCGATAAAATCTCTCGAAGACTTTCTTGATATCCTTTCTGGGAATACCCAAGCCTTCATCTGAAATACTAATGATGATATGCTTATTAGTCTCCAGCAAGCGACACGTTATAACGCCACCATCTGGGGAGTATTTGATAGCATTATTCATAATGTTATCCATAACCTGTGTCATCTTATCAGTATCTAATTCGACCCAAAGGTCCTTGTTCGTGAAGATACGCTTAATGCGATAATTCTTAACGACCTTCGTGTCATCTTCCTTAGCATCGGCCTTTTCCTTTTTCAACATCATATCGAATCTGTCCAGTATATAAGAGAAGAACTCATTGAAGTTGACTAATTCTTTATCCAATTTTGAACGTCCTTGATCCATACGTGACAAACTCAATAAATCTTGAATCATACGGATCATTCGGTCGGTTTCTTCAGCTGTAACATTCAAGAATTGTGGGGCTAGCTTTTGGTCTTTCCAGGCACCATTGTTCAACGCATCAATATAACTACTGATACTCGTTAATGGTGTACGAAGCTCATGTGAAACATTCGAAACGAATTGACGACGTTCACTATCGATCTTCTGTTGTTCAGTGACATCATGTAGAACACAAACCATACCACTGATAAAACCACTATTTCTTTGAATCAACGAGAAGTCAGCGTTCAAGATCAATGAGTTATCATCATTCTCATCGTATTCTTCATCTGGACCATCACTAGTTTCGATCACCATTGGATCAGGGTTCTCCAACAATTCATCAAAAGTGATTTTGTCGTCGATACCGAGAACTTCAACTAATGATTTACCATCAGCTTCTTCTTCATCCTTGTTCAAAAATTCCTGTGCCATTTCATTAATAACGGTAATATTACCCAATCTATTTGTAGCAATAACACCATCGGACATTTGTGTCAGCACACTGTCCAGTCTTCGTCGTTCAGATTCCGAATTTTCCGTCGCTTCTTCAACTTTGACCGATAGATCATTAACTGCCATAGCCAATTGTCCCAACTCATCAGGAGAATAGACACGGACTTGTCCAGAGTAGTCTCCCTCAGCCATTCTAACGGCCTGTTGCTTCATTTCATCGATTGGTCGGGTAATTGCACGTGAAATGAAAATAGCAATGACTGCGCCCAATAAACCGGCTACTAGAGATGCAGTAAGAAAAATAACAATAATATTATTTATACCCGTGTATACAGATTCCATGCTAGCACGGACATAAACTGCACCAACGATCGAACTATTATCTGGCGATGAAACTGGTGAAACTGATTCATAAGAACTACCAGTCCCTTTGTCATAGTAAATCTGCGTAATCTTCTTACCATTACTAATACTTTGCTTGATCTGGTTCTTCATTGTCTTAGTACCGATTAATGAAGACTTGTCGACGTCCTTAGTCCCAACGATGATGCCGTTACGGTCTACGATTTGAATATCAGTGATATCTGAATTATTGCGCGCATAATCTTGGATAACGTTGCTAATATTATCACGCGTGGCACTGTCATTATCATTCAAATTATCAGAAATTTGATTCAACGTATATGCTGGGACTACAATTGAGTTTTCGAAATCTGAGACATTCTGTTCCTCAAGTCTCTGCACGAAATAAGCCCCAATTATTTCGATTGTGACGATAAGAATTAAAATAAAAGACAATCCGATTTTGAAGTTAATCGAATGTAAAAACACGAATCTATTTTTCAAAATATTTCCACCTATAAAATGTAATCAATTAGTTTTTATTATACAGCTTTCGAGATAACAAAAAAACTGACTCCTACTACGAGTCAGTTCAAATACGACTAGGCTTCTGCATCAGGATCTCTGAGGTAGTAACCCACGCCACGTCTAGTCATTAGCCATTCTGGCTGACTAGGATTATTTTCAATTTTTTCACGAAGACGACGGACCGTAACGTCCACAGTTCTAACATCTCCGAAATAGTCATAGCCCCAAACTGTTTGAAGTAAATGTTCACGTTTCATTACTTGACCAATGTGCTGAGCTAGATAATACAATAGTTCAAACTCACGATGAGTCAATTCAATTTCTTTACCATTTTTTGTTACCGTATAAGCATCAGGAAGAATAGTCAAATCACCAATCTTGATTTCGCTATTCTTGCTTTCGTCATTTTGCACATTTCTTTGTGTTCTTAAACGAGCCTTCACACGAGCAACTAATTCACGGTTAGAAAATGGTTTGGTCACATAGTCATCAGCACCAAGCTCCAAACCAATAACCTTATCAATCTCAGTATCTTTAGCGGTCAACATAATAATCGGTGTATCTTTAGTTTTTCTTACAGTTCTAGCTACTTCCAACCCATCAATTACCGGAAGCATCAAATCCAGTAGAATCAGATCAGGATCATCTTCCTCTACCTTATCAAGTGCCTCTTGACCGTCAAAAGCTGTTATGACTTCGTAGCCTTCATTTTCCAAATTGTATTTAACAATATCAGAAATTGGCTTTTCATCATCTACTACTAGAATTTTTTTTGCCATATTATCTCTCCTTGACGTGATTATTATACTAGTTATATGCTATTAAAACAAAATCAACATAATCGTAACTTAAAAAAATAAAAATTTTATTAAAAAAGTACTTGCTTCACATTTTGTCTGTATGGTATTATATATCTCGTTGATTGATACAACACATCTAACAAATGGGTGGCTAGCTCAGCTGGCAGAGCAACGGACTCTTAATCCGTGGGTCCAGGGTTCGATCCCCTGGCCACCCATCGAATAACATTTAACCAGTTATATTAAGTGCTTAAAGCACTGGTATAACTGGTTTTTTATTTTTCTTGATACTTTTAAGAATCAGCTTATGACATCTTTATGGTAGTCAATTTGGTAGTCAATTACAACAAAAACAAAATTACTGGGCGGGCGTTGGTCATCACATTTAATGTGGTGGCTTTTTATTTTGACCTGAGTCGGCAAAATTCCTAGTCAGCTTATCATAATCATTATTTATACATTTCATAGGTGCATCCTGTGTATCAGTTCAATAATTAATCACATTACTTTATGTTTCATCAATATAGGGATGTCATACATAACATTCTGATCGGCCTAAATTCCGGCTGATTAGAAATACATACCGGCCAGTATATAGATGCTAACAATTGCTAACATAGTACTAGGTTTTACTAGGTTGAAAAAATCAATATTATTAAGTAATAAAATGCTATATTGACAAGCTTTTGAGCGGCAATTTAATCACTGTTTTAGGGTGCACCCCTTTTTGTTGTATTCCATCATGATTTTGCTAACAATCGCTAACAAAAATTTAATATTCATATCCGCCATATTGTCGGTTACAACAGTAGTAATATGTAGTAATTTTTTGTAACAGTGTGACGTCCTAAAACAGTACTGTATTAGGGAGGCGTATATTATGTCTCCCTTTTAATTTGCCCTTAGTATCAAGCAACTTAACATTACTTAACTTTTAAGTAGGGTTATGACAGGTTTTAACAAGTTTTATAGTTGGATCCGATCGGTACAGGTTTCGTTATTTATCTGTTTATTTTAAATAATTGTGTTTTAAAAGGGTGTAACGTTTCGTTCCGCCGGGGGGCATTATATTAATGACCCCTTTAGGGTGTCGGAAATGTCGGAATATATAATTTTAGGGGCAACAATTTGTAATTTACCTTAAGAATTATCTATATGACTATTAAATTATCATTGCTTAATAGATAATCATTATTGGTAGCAAGTTGGGGCGGTGGCTATTTCTGAAAGGCTGGTGATGCTTATGGTGTAATTTACCTAAGCTCGTATCACATCAAAATGAAAGGGATAACCTACTACGGGTCTAGATGTCGTTACGTCTTTGATCGTAAAAATTATAGGTATCATCTTAGCAAGTTCCATTTTGCTAGGGTCTATGATTTTACTAGTAAAAGCGTGGCGTGTACTCATCAGGACATTAAAAAAGTAGACCGCTGATTACTTTGGCAAGTTAATCGGTCTACTAATCTAAAATATAATTATGTCACCGTCTTAAACGGGCTATCTGGGGGATGTTCATAGCATCCCTCTTTTTTTATTACATTGATATTGTATCACGTAATGTAATGTAAAGTAATGTTTAAGGATTAATTAAAAGAATATCAATTCTTTAGGGTCTGACATATCTGACATTGGATTAAAGTTATCCAATCGGTAATATTCCTTTTTAGGGGCTGCCTTATCTGCCCTTGAGGCGGGATAAAAGACATCAAGGTAATAAAATAATAATTTATTTTTCCTTTAGGGTGTCCGATTTGTCCGAAGGAGTCCAAAATGTTTTAACGGTTTTTTGATCTGCCATATTTTCCCACGGGTTGCCAGCTCTTTTATCTGCATCTATTAATACCCTTTGAATTTCTTGAATATCTTTATTTAAATCAGTAGTAATATTCATTAACTTATCAAAATCAGGGCTTATCATTTTCATCAATTCGGGGTCGTTTATTGTTACCGCATCATCTAATGATCGTAACGTTGTACTCATTGTTGATAAGCCATTGAATACATCAATTGATTTAAGCATTCCTTTACTAAATTCATTCCCATTTAATGTAACATCTTTAAGCATTATCATTACTCCTCATAGCCTTAATCCATCAATGCTGATCCTCATATACATGTAAGTCAGTTACATTCATGAAAGCATCCGCAAAATTCAAAAAGGCTCTATTTTTTAATACGTTAAACTGAGCGTGTCCATAACCTAGTAAGTCCTGAACATCTACGTTCATCATTTGTTTTATATAAACGTTTATCAAAATTTTATTGCTTGGATCGGGACAACTGTTAATTGACTTGATCGTAGTTTTTACAATTTCTTGAGCTTCAAAATGACCTATGATCTTATTTTCTTGCCCGTTACCGCTGTTATTATGACTTGTTGGTGTAACACTAAACCGCGGCGATTGAACTTCTAACATGCTATAACCAGCCATTAATACAAACCTTTGAAAGTCTTTTTCAAAATACTTTCTAACACTGACATACGTTTTTTTCTTGTTAATGTCCGGCATAAGCTTCATTGCTCTACCTCATTGCCTGTGACATCTTTATATACGTGCAAGTCAATATAGGTAAAAGCATCCGCAAAATATACGAGTGCGTTCTTTTTAAGTTGATTCAACTTTGTACTTCCACAACCGATAAGATCACACATATCTAAATTTGTTTGATTATTGATGAAACCAGACTTAATAATAACTTTATACTCTTTGGGAAAGTTATTAATTATCCGCATGGTTTCAATAACAATATCTTTAGCATTGATTTGCGTAATGGCTTGATCCTCTTGAGTATTCCTGACATTGTCCTTATTGCCAGTACGATTAAAATTAGGGGATTGGATATAGCTTAAATTGATATGTGACTGTGCTACTAACCGTGGAAAGTCTTTATAAAAGAATTCTCTAACATTCTGTATGGTTGCTGCTTTATCTATTGCCGGTAAAATACTCAATACCATCAATCCCCCCGTATGATATACTTAAAGTGAAATTCATCATACGTAAGTCGTCAGTCGTTCGAGTTCTCTTGAATGACTTTTTTTGTGCATTAATTTACATATCGGCGGTAGTCCTCACTATCAAATTTAATAACATTGTTCCCTCCGTCAGTTCTGAACAATCGGCTTACTAACTTGTCATTATAAATCTGTGCCAGTTCTGTACCAGTATGATTAGTCGTGATAATTGTTGTTTTATGATCACGATATTGAGCTATCTCAAATAACTTTGATTGTGTGAAGTCATTAGATTCTCTAACTGTACGTTTCATCGAGCTATCTGAACCTATGTCATCAAGTACCACAATGTCGGCTAGTTGAATAGCTCTCATAATCTTATTGACTTCATTCATTGCCTTGTCATCTTTAAAACGGTGGGCGAGCGACATTAGCATTGTAAAATCAACAAAGTAGCAAGTATGTGTACTTCTTAGTTGATTCAACACCGCAATTGCTAACATACTTTTACCACTGCCGGGTACTCCCGTGAAAGTATAGTGGTGGCATTCGCCTTCTTCAATCCGCTTGGCAATACTTTGAGCCTTTGAAAGCTCTCTAGCTTGTTTGCTATTAGTTACATTGAAATCCTCAAAAGTCTTCCGTAGGGATGATGGTTGACCGATAAGGGAACTCTTGAATGTTTCTTTACGGTCATGCTGATAATATGCTTGAGTTGCCTTAATGTCATCATCCCTCATACGTTTCTCCCGATCGGCTGAGGTTTCCTGAGGTACTTTAGTAATCCCATGCTTTTTGAGTAATTTAATTGTTTTTGGATCAAACACATTACTAAGATTCTGCATTAATAAACCTCCAATCTAGAAATATAATCCGGTTTCTTTGGCACTTTGTTCTGAACGTTCTGAAAAACTTTCACTACGTCCAGTAGGTGCGTTATTACTGTGACGTGTATTATTACTTGCCTTGATATTATCCAACGTGTACAAGTCGGAATTCACCCAATTCATTAAGATTTTGCTGGTATACTTCCAGTTCCTTGCACCGTTTTCAACGGTCAACTTTATGGCATACTTAACAATCTCAACAGCTTCACTGTTAGACGTTTCATGTTCAACAAAATCATTTATAGACTCTTGCAATTGCTGCACCAAAATAGGGCTAGTGACTCCAATGTTTTGCTGATAGTACGTGATTAGATCTTTGAAGTCGGTATTATCCCTTGGGGCTTGATCGTCAGCATCAACGTGAGTTGGGGCATCGTCGTCATGATGATCTTGTTGAGTATTAGTTAAGTCTTGTTGAGTATTAGTAATAAGGTTCGTTACCCGGTCATTTACCTGACTTGGTACCTTGTTTTTTACCCGTTCACTTACCCGGTCATTTACCCAATCATTACCCGGGCTTTTACTCAATTCGTCATATAGCTTAATAATTTTGTAAGTAGGTGCCTCTATATTACGTTTACCTTTTTCGTACTCGATTAATCCATCCTGTTGTAGTTTATTACGTGCTGAAACTAGTCCATTTGTAGATAATCCAGTCAAATTAAGCACCGCATCATTTGTGAGTCTGAAAGATTTGTCCAGAAGCTTTTTGTCATTCGCATAGTCTAGTAACTCACGATAAACATTATTCTGACTTGCTGAAACTCTCATTTCATACATTTTAAGATCACGGTACGCTCTACGTTGTTTAAAGTAATCCATAGACGTTACCTCTACTTATCTGATCGGGTTATTAACCCATTGTCTTCTAGCTCTTGTGATAGCCTTTCTATTACATCGGGATCACTTGCCAGCGCCTTAAATTGAACTACCGACATCTTTGGAAATAGGAACGTTATTTTATACTTTTTGATAATACCTATTAGATACATTTCTTTGGCTAAATTAGATAGGTGATTAACTCGTTTTTGAATTGAAAGTAAGTTCTCAATATCATTTTTGATAAATTTATTTTTCCTCATTATGCTAGCTCCAATTCATAAATATTTGTTTTTACGAACCCGGCTGCGGCTAACTCTTTAATTGCTGAAATTTTATTGTTAGGATCCATAGCATCATTCATAGATTCAAACCCCGAAATAGATTGATCACTACCATTAGTTGCTTTACTTATAGCTGACAGACACATACACAAGGCGTCACAACTTAATGTATTGTTGTTTATCGAAATATTTCCGTTATTAACGGCTTCCATCAGCTTACTGCCTAAAATTTCTACTTTTAGTTGTTTATTCATTATTATTTATCCCTCATTTAATTTAAGTTCATCCTCAAAACAAAAGTTACTTCTCCAATTATTCAAATCAATTTGTTGAAGTTTCAACTTCCTACGTTCCATATCATTGATCTGATTACTGAATGACGCTAAACCTAGAGAACGTTCATAATCTGTAGTAGCAATATATAAACCTTTGCTGTCTTGAGAACGCTCTGACACGATTGGTACGCCTTTCTTTATCAGATCACTTACAACTAACCTGATACGTCGTACCGACATTCCTGTAATGGTGGAAATATCCACGGTGGTAGCTCTACCATCAATTCCATTAGGGATGAGCGATAAAATTTTACTTTCGTCGCTGCTTAATTTTTCTTTATGATCCATACATTGAGCCTCACTTTACTGAAATTCGATGTTAGAATAAGAGTGTAATTCAATTACAAAATTACTTGAGTAGCCTTGTCAACTTTGGTCGGTAGCAAGGCTATTTTTTTATGCTCTTTTTTCATCATCGTTGTAACTCCATTCTGTTACTAAATAAGATAAATCTAATCTATTGAGATATTCGCCCGTCCAGACTTAACTAATGATTCTCAATAAAATCTAAAATATCTTTTTTAGCATAAAGTACTACACCTTGAATCTTATGGGATGGTAGCAACCAACTGTCGTATGTACTGCCACTCACGCCCGCAAACTTGATAGCATCTTTACGTTTTAAATATTGCTTGTCCAATGCTGCATCGCGGCGGGCATCCTCAATACTTTTAGTAACAATTGTGTAAATTTCTTGTTTAAGTGCATTAGACTGATCCTCTGACAGCATTACAGATATACCTTGAGCCATATCATTCACCTCCTTTTAAAATTAGGCCTTAATTTCTTTAGTTAATTCACTAATCGCATCTAATACACGTTGTTTACGTTCATCATTTAAAGGCGTTCTAAGCCAACGTGAGAAAGTTGAGTCAGTAATACCTATAGTATTCGCAATTTCCCAATATTTTAAATCTTCATTCTTTATTTTTTCTCTTAATTTTTCATTTTTATAAATAATCATACTTTCACCTTTCTTTTTACGCTTTTGACAACTATTCTTGGCAACAACAAGATTATACAATAATCTCAGTTTAAATGACAACTAAATTTGTCATTTATCTATATACTATTTGTTGTTGTTGCTTATACGTGCATAAATATCTATAATTACATAGAGGTGATAAACGTGATAAGAAATAATCTTGCAGTTTTACTTGCTGAACGCTCTTTAAAAATAACTAGGGTTGCTAATGATACTGGCATATCAAGGAATACGATTACTAGTACCGCGCAAAATGATGGCAAAATGATACAACTAGAAACCATAAATAAACTATGCCAATACTTAGACATACGTCCTGATCAATTTTTTGAATATTTACCATTCGATATCTTTGGTAATTTTTCCTTAAATAACTTAGATTTTTCACTTGATTATCTTGACGGTATTATGGATGCCAATCATGTTACTAATGCAGTAATCAATAGTTTTGATATGGATAGTTTTATATCAATTTCATCGTCATCAAAAAATGGTAATAATACAATTACAACACTCGATTGTAAAGTTAAGCCCAACTTATCAACTGATAATACTATATATGGTCCAGATAACAGTTTAGAACTAAACCTAATTCCCGATGATAATAATGATAATGATATAGCAACCTTTAAGAATTATTGGGAACGTACACCAGCTGGTTTTAAAACTGATCTTCATGATAAATTCACTGATAATATTAAAAGTAATATTGATGACTACATATTTAATCAAATGACTGATGCTTGGGAGGGCTTTGAACCCCTATTCCTCGGTTACTCCAATATTTCATTAGATATCCGCCTATGATTTTTTCCCGCCCGTCCAGCGTTAGGAGAAATACAAATGGCAACAGTAAAAAAGTACACAAAAAAAGACGGTGCAACCGCCTATATGTTTCGTGCTTATCTCGGTATTGATCCACAGACTGGTAAAGCTAAAAGAACAACCCGCCGTGGCTTCAATACTGAACGATCCGCAAAATTAGAATTAAAAAGAGTTGAGTTTGAAGCGACTCAAGGCATAACCAAAAAGCAAGAATGTAATAAAACGTTTAAAGAGGTTTACCTTGAATGGTACGAAAGCTATATAAATACAGTACGTGAAAGCACTTGGAACCGTACCGCGGGGATGTTCAACAATCATATATTACCTGCACTTGGTCGTTATCGGTTAAGAACCATCACTACGGCGCAATGTCAGACATCCCTTAACAAGTGGTTTAAAGCAACCGACCGCAATTACAAACGATGGTTCAACTACGTTCAATCAATTTTTGAATATGCAATACGGCAAGGCTATATAACTGATAATCCTGCTAAACGTGTAATCATTCCTAAGAAGTCCGCTAAATCTGGCAAGAAGCTGCCTAATTTCTGGGATAAGGATCAATTAAAGACTTTTTTCAGTTACATAGATCCAATAAATGATCTTGAGAAATATACTTTATTCCGCATACTAGCATTTACCGGTGTAAGACGTGGTGAGTGCCTTGCCCTTACTTGGGATGACTTGAATACACAAAAAAGCACCTTGAGCATTAACAAAACGCTAACTCAAGGCGATAAGGGTAAACAGATTATACAGGCCACTAAAACAAAAAAAGGCAACCGTACGATTTCATTAGATTCTACAACTCTATTTTTTCTTAAAAAATGGAAATTAGAACAAACAAGAAATTTATTCATGCTTGGGTTTAATACCAACAATAAAGATCAATTAATCTTTGCTACTAGAAATAATACATACAAGTCACTTAATACCCCTAAAAAGTGGCTTGATAAGACGTTAGATAAGATTAAAGACAATAATGTTACCTTACCCAAAATAACAATACACGGCTTTAGACATAGCCATGCAAGTGCCTTGTTCGCTGCGGGTGCAACAATAAAAGAAGTACAAGAACGATTAGGGCATGAAGATGCTCAAACTACCTTAAATATTTATACTCATGTCACTGAAAAACAAGATCAAGAAGCCGTACAAAAACTGGTAAACTTCTTAGATTTTTAAGGCCATGGTAGTCAATTTGGTAGTCAGTCAATTTTTAAACACATTTAAAATGCTTGTCAGCATTGATATAACTGTACTTTGGTAAAACTAGGGTTCAAACCCCTGGCCACCCATAGCAATTATCGCTTAACCGATGAAATCAAGTTTAACACTTGGTGTCATCGGTTTTTTATTTGTACTGGTAATTTAAAAAAATCACTACTTATTAATGATAGTCTACAAAAGTAAAAAAACCAACCAAGACATACTTATAAAATAATTAGTCAATCGATTATCTTTATTCATTTATTGGTTTTTTAATTATACATAACTAATCTAATTAACATTATCAAAAAAACTATTCAAACGTTTTTATTCAAATTTCAAGCGTTTAAGTTTGAAGTGTCTAGACCACCTTTTATAAAATGAAGTTAGCTTATTTGAGGAGGGTCATCTCATGGAACAACCTTCAGAACCAGAATCACAAATCATTGGAATTCTGAACAATGAGCAAATTGTCTTCGATCGCGAAAGAACATTTCCTGGTTTAATAAGTAAAACTGAAAATGTTCTTCTTCCAGTAGATTTTGCTCTGAACATCAATGGATTTTTGGCAATTATTGAATACAATGGTGCTCAGCATTACAAAGCAAAGAATAATACTGCTGGATCACAATCCGCATTTCGAAGGTTATGTGCAAATGGTACGGCACGTTTAGATTTTTGTAATAAGAACAATATTCCACTTCTCATAATTCACTATAAGGACAAAAATAGACTAACTAAAATCATTAATTTTTTCATACAAGATGTCAAGAATAATCTCCATGGTTCTACCAAATCTTACACCGCACATACCAAGGGGTATTTTAAAAATATACCCTATTATACTTTTGGTGATACTCCCACCGGCCCTATCAAACCAGTTCAAATACATGAAAATGACAGTCTAGGATATCTATCGCTCAGTAACGACGCTATTGTTTGGACCAAAAAAGAGCTAGACACACTGCTATCACGCATCGACAGTTACGAAAGTAAGATTCAGCAATACAAGTCTGTGACCGCTGATCTTGTTTTGACGATCGATTCATTACAGAATGAACTCACTAGAAAAGATGAACTATTAGCTGAAAACAAGAATCATAAACTTGAACCTAAAATTGACAAATCAATAGAAAAAAAGCCAGCAACGTATGAACTAGTCAATAAATCTAACTTAATAGAGCCTTATAAATTCACAGGAAAATTTCGAATGCATAATTCTCCACGAAGCCGTTTAACTTCTGATGCACGAATATTCATTAAAACTTTATCGAATGATCATGGTAGTGCCGTGGAAATTCAAGATTACTTAAAAAACACATATCATGAAAGTATCTCACTGCCCACCTTGAAAAAATGCTTACTATAATTAATGATTCCCCTTTCTCATTGTCATATATACAATAATTGTTCAAGTTTATTGCAAGATAATTTATAATCTAAAAAATATTTACTTAATATTTATTACTTGTATTATTATTAGTATCAATGGGATTATCGGGGGCAATCATGGGGAGCTTTAGACTTTTTAGAGATCAGAATCGCAACTTCTGGCAGTATTTTTGGAAATACAGTCAAGTCATTATCTTGATTCAATTATTAATTACATTTATCATAGTTCCACTTCTAAATGTTCTAACCAATGGCGTTCTTTACTTTGGTGGTATCAAATATGTTTCTTATACTAATTTTATAAGTATCGTAACCAAACGACCGTTGGTATTCCTTGGTTTGGTTGCCATCCTTTTATTGATACTACTCTTAGTTTTCAGTCAATTTGCATTCGTTCTAATTAGTTTTCAGGCTATCAAATCAAAAGCAAATTTGCGTTGGCGTGACTATTTAAAAACCATTTTTCGAGAAATTGCCAGTCTGCCATTCAAAGCATTCGGCTTCTTCTTGTTATATTTTTTGATTATTACTCCCTTTGCTAGTATTGGCTTTTCCTCCAATTTACTTAGCAAAGTAAAAGTTCCTGAATTTATTCTTGAATGGCTATTTCAAGAACATTTAATTTGGGGTATTACCTTAATCATCGTCTATGCTGTTATTTTTTACGTTGGTATCCGTTGGCTTTTTGTTTTACCACTGATGATTTTTGACAATCGAACTGTCAAGAATGCTATCAGACAGAGTTGGCGCATGACTCGTAACAAAGTTGTTTATTATTTACTAACTTTCATCAATCTTTTTATCGTTATAACGATAGCAACATATATTATTTTTGGAATAATTTTGGCTGGACAATGGGGATTTGATCACATCACGACTGTTAGCTTTCCTACCGCCATTATCAATTTAACCTTGGTTCAGTTTATCAACATTATCTCCAGTATCTACGCAACCGCCATATCGGCACTGATAGTCTTACACCAAACACGCACGCAATATATCTATAATGCGCACAGAAGTCGTTCTCATAGATGGTTCTGGATCGGTCTGGCAGTTGTTACTATTATTAGTTTCATGTCGTACGACACGATGTATTTCAAAGGCTGGCTAATGGAACGACCGGCTACTATCTCACATCGAGGTGTGGATAATGGTAATGGTGTTCAAAACTCTATTCCAGCATTGAAGACAACTTCCAAGGAAAAACCTTCCTATATTGAAATGGATATTCAAGAGACTAAAGATCACAAATACGTTGTTTACCATGACAACACCTTAAAGGGATTAGCTGGGATCAACAAGCGCCCAAGTCAAATGACCTTAGCGGAATTGCAAAGAGTTACGATCCATGAAAATGGCAAAACAGCGCACATTGCTAGCTTTGATGATTATTTAAAGACTTCCACAAAATTACATCAGAAGTTATTAGTTGAGTTCAAATCAGTTAGTGGTAATAGTAATGATTTCGTTAAAAATTTTGCCAAAAAATATGGTGCTCAACTCGAGCGTAACGGTGATATGGTTCATTCACTCAAATACAGCTATATTGAAGATAGCACTCGTTATATGCCAAAGGTTGCAGCAAACTATATTCTTTCCTTTAATCTCACCGGTGTCCCAATCAGTGACGCTGATGGATTCACAATGGAATACACAACTTTGAATTCTAATTTTGTGGACAATGCGCATGCCATCCACAAAAAAGTTTACGCCTGGACGGTCAACGATACTGCAGCCATGAGTCAGATGATGTTTTTAGATGTTGATGGCATTATAACCGACAATTTGTCCGACTTAAAAACAGAGATTCGTACTAATTTTGATCAAGCCGGTTACGCTAAGCGAATCTGGAACTTTATCTTACAAATGCAAAGTCCATTTTAACTTTTAGACACTTTCGGGTGTCTTTTTTGTATCTCACGAATGTAAACAAATCTTTACACAATGCCCGTCAAATTTGCTATGAATCATCCCCACTCCCTGCGATAATAATTACAGAGGTGATGAAATGGAACTCGGTAATGTGATAAAAAACAAGCGTAACAAATTACAGCTAACTCAAGAACAATTGGCCGTCAAACTGCACGTCAGTAGACAAACTATTTCTAAATGGGAAAATAATAACGTGGTGGAGAAAATCAGTCAAGATGTTACTGGTAAGAAAAAATATAAGCGCTTTGCAATTACCCTCTCAATAATCGGCGTTATGACGCTATCCTTTTTAGGATTACTCAGCTATGGACATCATTATCAAAAAGAATACATTGATCTCATTAATCCATTTTTAAAAACCGAAACCAGTTATGCTGTTATGCCGATAACTAATAAACCAATTCCGAAAAAAGACATTTATATTCAAAACGATGCCTTCGGAAATGGCTTTTGGCAAAAAGTTTATGCCGGTATTATTGAAAAAGACAACCATTGGGCAATGGTCTCACACAAGGGGTCTTATGTTTTTAGTCTCAAATTAATCGATAAAAAATACTGGGGTTATCCACGTAGTAAATATGAAACTCTAACTTATTTCCCATACGATGCAAGAGGCAATGGACCAAGAACAAGTTCCTGGAACCCTTTCCACTAATTATTTGACTACCTTCTGAGTAACTACGATAATTAAACTGTTACTAAATGTAGGAGGAAAAACATATGAAACAACGTTACATCGGTGAAACAAGTTGGGAAGCTTCAGCTGTCGCACTCGGAATCATGCGCATGAATGCATTGACACCTGACCAAGCTGCCAAATCGATCGACACAGCATTCGATAATGGAATAAATTTTATTGATGCCGCTGATATTTATGGCGATGGAGATTCTGAAAAGATCTTCGGTGAAGCTATGAAAAAGACCAGCGTTAAACGTGAGGATTTGTATATTCAATCAAAGGGTGGAATCGTATCTGGTGTCCGCTATGATTTTTCCAAACAACATTTATTAGATGCTGTTGACGGAAGTCTTGAACGTTTGGGCGTTGACTATCTTGATTCATTCTTACTTCACAGACCAGATCCATTGATGGAACCAGAAGAAATTGCTGAGGCATTTGATGAGTTACAAAAATCAGGCAAAGTCCGTCACTTCGGTGTTTCCAACTTCAATCCTCAACAATATTTGATGGTTCAAGAAGCCGTTGATCAAAGATTGATCATTAATCAATTACAATTCAGTATTATGCATACTGGTATGGTCGACTTTGGAATGCACACTAACATGGCTGATACCCGTTCGATCAATCACGACGGTGGAATTCTTGAATTCTCGAGACGCATGGGCGTTACAATTCAAGCTTGGTCACCATTCCAATATGGCATGTTCCAAGGTGTTTTCATTGATAATGATAAGTTCCCAGACTTGAATAAAAAATTGCGAGAATTGGCTGGAAAATATGGCGTATCCAAGAACGGTATCGCTACAGCCTGGATCCTAAGACATCCTGCCAACATGCAAGTTGTCATCGGTACAATGAATCCAGAACATATCGCTGACAGTGCCAAGGGTGCTGATATCAATCTTACAAAACAAGAGTGGTATGACATATACTTTGCTGCTGGTAATGACTTGCCATAAAAATTTAAAAATTGGACTGAGAATATATTCTCGGTCTATTTTTTTTATAAAAAAATAATTGATATTACATACAATTGTTTAATATATATATTATAAAAAAACAGTTGAGCCAATTATCATCCAACTTCATTGTAAGGAACTATAATTCGTTTTGAATCAAATAAAGAGCATTAAATTGCTAAGGGAGATGTTAATCATGAGTATCAAAAAGAAATCCTTTTTGATTAGCATGGTTGCGATTCTAATGGCTCTTCTAGCATGGATGGTTCCTACTGAGACTGCCCATGCGGCAACTTCCACAGGGGTTCAACCCACCTCGAGTATCGCAGTGGCTGGATTAAATCCTGAAGATGCAATCATTAAAGATTCAAATGGTAACGCAGTTTCAAATGATGATCCATACTATTATTGGAGTCATTACAACGTTACTTATGATTGGTCAATTGCTGACGGGGTTCAAATTAAAGATGGGGATACAGCCACATTTGAATTACCCGAAAATGTTAGAGTAACTGCCAATTTAACAAACGTTCCTATGTATAATGACGACGGGGTTCAAATTGGTACATATTCAATCAATGCTGGTGAATCTACTGGTACTATCACCTTCAACGATGCCTTATCATCAACAACTTTTGACAGAGAAGGTAGTTTGACTTTTCATGTTAGAGGTAGAAATACTAATACTGGCGAACCCGGACAACTAGATTGGAACATTAACAAAATTGGTTGGTTAAGCGACTATACAGAAGCTGGCTTGCCAAAATATGTTGTATGGAATATAGCCTTTAATCCTAGAAGTGAAAATCTAACTAATGTTGTTGTAACAGATAAACTTAGTCCTGGACAAACTTATGTCGATGGATCTGTTTATGCTCCAACTGGTAGCTATAATGAGAACAATAACTTCATTTCCGATGGTGGAACAATTACTCCACAAGTCGTACAAAACGGCAATGAACTTAAATTCTACTTTGGAAATGTTTCTACTGCAGTTGACATGACTTTTAAAGTTTTGATCGACGTCAATCAAAATGCAGATAACATTTACACGGACAATGCGACACTCACATCTGATCAAATAACTGGTGAAGTTGACAGCAGTGTTCATTATGGTGGTAATGGTAATGGTAATGGTAGTACCGCTACAGGTAACATTTCATTACAGAAGACTGATGAATCTGGTAGACCTTTGACAGGTGCTGTCTACGAATTAAAAGATAGCACTGGCAAAGTATTAATGAGCGATGCTACTGTAGATGAAAATGGACAATTAACCATAAATAATCTACCCGCTGGAACTTATACTTTAACTGAAATAAAAGCACCTAATGGATATGAGTTAAATACAAATCCTATCGAATTCACAATTCCTGGTAATATCAAAGGTGAAACACTTGATCTAGATCAAGTAGATAATCCTGATACAACACCTCCAGTTGTGAAACCTGATACTGGTAGTGTTATTTTTGACAAAGTATCTGTAACCACTGGCGATTTGTTACCCGGTGCCGAATACGATTTACTTGATGCCGATGGCAAAGTTATTCAAACTGGCCTTGTAACCGACGATCAAGGACGTATTTCAATTAGCGGACTAGAGACCGGTGATTATGCTTTCAAAGAAACAAAAGCACCTGAAGGATACGATCTATCCACAGAATTAATTAATTTCACTATCACAAAAGATAAATCAACTTATGTAACCGCAAGTGATAATCTGACTGGTGGTGAACAAGATTTCGGTGGTGCTGTTTTGACCAAGAATGATTCTGAAGGAAATCCTTTGACTGGCGCTGTCTATGAACTAAGGGACAGCAATGGTGAGGTGATCGATAAATATGCTACTGACAAAGACGGCAAATTAACATTTGATGCCTTGGCTGATGGCAAGTATACTTTGATCGAGATTGAAGCACCTGATGGATATGAGATCAATAAGACACCTATCGAATTCACAGTTGAAAAAGGTAAAATCATTCAACTAACTGCTACAGATAAAAAGACACCTGGCGTCACAGTTCCACCGGTTGTAGTACCTCCTGTTGAACCAGAAACAGGTACTGTAATCCTTACAAAGACTGACGAATCTGGAAAATTCTTAGCTGACGCAGTTTATGAACTCAAAGATAGTAAAGGTAAAGTTGTTGGTACATACACTACTGACAAAAATGGTAAAATTACTATCAAAGATTTGGTCGATGGCAAGTATATCTTGACTGAAATCAAAGCTCCTGAAGGCTATGATGTCAACAAGACTCCAATTGAATTCACAGTTGAGAATGGTAAAACTACTGAGTTAAGTGCCAAGGATAAGAAGTCCCCTACCGGACCTGAAATCCCTGTTGTACCTGGACCCGGTGGACCTAGTGAACCCGGACCTGGACCTGTAAATCCTGTTGTACCTGGACCCGGTGGACCTAGTGAACCTGGACCTGGACCCGTAAAACCTGTTGTACCTGGACCTGTGAAACCTACTGTCCCTGGTACCAACGAACCTAGTGGACCTACTAGCCCCGTAATCCCTGGATTACCTGGTGGAAGTAACGAAGGTTCATCTGTTGGAACCGGAACTCCTTCAACAACTTATCCCGGAGGTATTACTCCTGGACAATCTGTTCCTGGATCATCTGGAACATACATGAACAGTGGCTCTAGCAAGTTCCCTCAAACCGGTAATAAAGAAAATATCTTAGCAACCTTAGCTGGTTTCCTAATTTTGATTGGATTTGCCGGATTTGAAATAAATCGTAAACATATCTAAAAAAAAATAGGATCTACTTTTAAAAAGTAGGTCCTATTTTTTACGTGATTAATTCTTTCCTCATATATATTATGAAGGATTTTTTGACTCATTACAAGACTGTTATTTATAGAACTATCGGACTAATATTAAGTACCTAATATAAGGAGGTATCATATATGGATAATACTTTCAAATCAGAACAGGCACATTTAACAATGGTCTACCAGACACTTGAGAATACGTTAAATAGTATAGACAAACTACTTGCGGATAACGCCGATACAGCTAAGAATTTCAAGAAAAGTGTCGGAAAAGAGACCGCCTTGAATTTTGATAGCTACGCCGATAATTTAGACACCTTCGCAGCAATCGAAACTATGAATAAACAAATCGATTACTACAACAGCAAACAAGATCAACTACAAGACACAAGATCACGCGTTACCCGCCTTCTGCCTGCTCCTTATTTTGCTCGAATTGATTTGAAATATCCAGATGAAACAGAGACAATTCCCTTCTATATTGGATCTGCTGGATTCTCTAAAACTCCAGAAGATCCAATGATCTTAGATTGGCGTTCGCCAATTGCTGATCTATACTACAACAATAAGATTGGACCGACGGAGTATCTAGCTAATAATCGAAAAATTGAAGTTTCCGTTGATAAGCGACGTCAATTCCTCTTACATGATGATATTTTACAAGATATTTTTGATACTGATGTAGCGATTCAAGATCCACTGTTAGTTAAAACATTACAAGAACACAAGAATAGCCAGATGAGTTCAATCACTTCTACGATTCAAAAGGAACAAAACGTAATTATTCGTGATACTACTAGCCCAGTTCTGTTAGTTAATGGTATTGCCGGTAGTGGTAAAACCTCTGTAGTGCTTCAACGAATTGCTTATCTATTGTATCGTTACCGTGATAATTTAATTTCTAACGAAGTACTAATATTGACACCAAATACATTATTTACCAATTATATTAATCAAGTTTTACCAAGTTTGGGTGAAGAATCACCGCTACAAATGACATTCAAACAACTATTAGAACAGTTCACAAATACTAAGATCAAATTCAATTCCAATGTTAGTCATGTCCAAAAACTGGCTGATCTATTAAACAAATTAGAATTATCATCTAGAGACTTCAAGAATATCAAACTTAACGGTAATAATATTTTTACTCAAGACAGTATCAAAGAGTTATTCGACAAAACTCCTAACAACTTGTCACTAGACAAAAGAGTATCTGCTCTGACTTCAGTGATGGTCAGCCAAATCGAAGACAGCATTGAACGTGATTCTAAAGATGGTAAGATACAAGCCAAACTATCAGACCTGTCTGATACTCAACAAGATCAGATCTTTGGCAAAATCATTTCACCTAATTCTGATTTAACCTTTCAACGTGCTACAAAAAAAATGCTGCAATGGAAAAATAAAAAATTACTAAAACAACTGAAACAAAAAACTTGGTTGAATATTACACAAATTATTAAAACGGTCTTAAAAGACAATCATATAAATCAACTTGATTACATATATACATGCCTAAAGTTACTAAACCTAACTCGGAAAAATCTCAAATTTGCAATGATCGACGAAATTCAAGATTATTCAATGGATCAAATCATTTTCCTGATCACCGCTTTTCCTAAGGCCAGATGGACTTTGGTGGGCGATCAATTCCAATCTATTCGTGAATCTAACGATCCATTGACATTCGCAGATCTAAAAAAAGCTTTTGAATCACATCATCTTAGTGTAATACAACGAAACTTGTACACTAGTTACCGTTCAAGTGGCACCATAACTGACGCTTTCGTCAAGCACGGTTCCGTTGAACTAGCAGCAAAGATAAATGCAATTCAAGTTGGTGGTAATAAACCTAAATTTATTAGTAACAATGGACTCAACCAATTATTGGCTAACTTGAAAACGCAGCTCCATAACATCGACAATACTGAACTTTCAGCCGTCGTTACAAGTAACCTTACTTTGGCAGAAACAATTCATGACAAAATAAAACAGACCGTCCTCGGGACTGATTCCGAAAGACTGCCTGCAAAAGGTACTATTGTTCTACCGCTAACATTAGCCAAAGGATTAGAATTTGATAATGTCATCGTGGCAGATATTAATTCTGATTACTATAAAGATACACGTTTTGGTGAAAATCGAATTTACACAGTTTTTTCACGTGCCTCAAAAATATTGATCGTTAATTCAATTAAAAAAAGTCGCCATTGAAGTGTCCTTAGTCAAAGGTAATACTTGTTTTATACCAACATATCAATCGTACGCAACACGCCATCATCATTATTATCGAATTCAGTTACATACTTACTACTATTCAAAATATATTCATTAGCATTCTTCATAGCAAACCCAAAATCACAGGTATTCAATAATTCAAAGTCATTGTAATTATCGCCAAAAGCAGCGGTATCACCTTTATCGATATTCCAAAGATCTTGTAAATACTCAAGAGCTGTTCCCTTATTAATGTTTTCAGGTACTATATCCAAACCACCAAACCCGCCAGAAGTAATATGTACATCACCGACTTCTGCATTTAATACATTTTCTTTGTTCATCGTATCCTGATCTATCCAATTCAATGAAACTTTGTAAATCTTATCATCGACATTTTTCAAATCATCGACCTTAATAATATTTTGATAATATTTTCTTGTTTCTTTCATAGATTTTTCCGAAATTGAATTTGCAACATATGCTCCTTTTCTCCCAGACAAAACAACTATTGCCCCTTTAAGTATTTTTATTTTACTAAGTAATGTCAGAATATTGGATAATTGTTCTTTGGTTAATATTTTTTCAAAAATTATTTTACCGTCATTAATTATCAATGCGCCATTTTCAGCAATATAGGTCTGATTTGAATAGTCATTATTAAAATAATGAAGTAATTGCTGATACTGATTGCCACTAGCTACTACAAATTTGATATTCTCTTTTTCAAATTTGGTATTCAAAAAATCAAAATGATCATTATCAAATTCCTTGTAATCATCTAAAAAAGTGCCATCCATATCTGTTGCTATCATTTTTATCATGGTCATTCCTCCGTTGTATTAGGAATATCCTAATATCAAAATAATCATTATATTTAATTACTTGTTTAATCAAATAAAGTTTAGCATAAAATAGCATAATTTATAAAATAAATTACGCTATTTTGAGTATACATATTATATACAAAAAAACGACCTGCGAAATTTATCTTCCGAGATCGTGAACATATTATATTCTCTCTTTACTAGACTTGTTCTTTACTCTCCGATACACAAGATAAGAAGTAATCGGAACAGTTAATATAACACCAATTGCACATATCAGCATCGTTATGACTTCTGCCACCACCAACTTATCGTTAATAATTTCACCCACATTGTCATTCAATGAATGAATTAAAAAGAATAGCGGAAAAGTTGTTGCAAAAAAATTAAATAGTAAAGTATTGGTCTGTGTGCTCAAAATCCGATTACCAACTGAGAATCCATCATTGAATACTTCTGTTGGCGTCAACGTCGGCTTATTCTCGACAATTTCATTCAAACCACTAGTAATAGCGACGCTGGTTTCAGATATAACACCCAAACTATTAACAACGATAATTGCCACTGCTAATTGAGGGAATGAAACACCCGCAGCAAGCGAAAATCCCTCTAGTTCTTCCTGATCCTCCACTCCCATACCTTGCGCACTGGCCCAATATTCAATCGGTATCGTGATTAGAACTATAACTACCATAATCAATAATGATGTCTTAAATGCGATGTTGGCAGTACTAGGATTCTCCACGTTCATAAATATTGCTACAATCAAAATAATAACCGAAACAATCGCAGTAGTTATTAAAACATTGAATCCATCAGCAATCAAAATCAATAATGCTACGATTGAAATAATATTTATTCCTAAACCAAACAAAAGTGACAGACCACGACTACCTGCTACAAGTAGTAATAAAATTACAAAAGCTCCTAATAAGTACAGCATTAGACAGTCCTCCTTGTAATTACTTTACTAGCAATGAAACTAGTTATCGGAACTGTCAGAACGATTCCAATCCCACTGATCAATAATTGTGCCAATCCCAAACTTAAGGTCATTTCAAAAGTATAATTAATTGAATTGCCATTGCTCAAGTATAGTAAAACCACATTTAAATGCTCTGCAATTACAATAAATAATAGAATATTGATCAGCGGACCAATTAGTTCACGACCAATATTTATTCCAGATTTGAACAATGTTTTTTCAGATACATCAGAGATTTCTTTTTTCATCTCAATCAGTGATGACGAAATATCCATTGTTTCATCCAAGATAACACCCAGAACACTGAATATAACTTGAGATATGAAGACACTAAAATACGGTTGCAATCCAAAGTCTGTCAGTTCCATGTGAACTCCACTATTATTAGATAGATTCAACAATAGAACGCTTAATAAGATTGAAACGGTAGTGGAAATAACCGTACTTGAATATGCCATTAGTGCATCTGACGTTGGACCTAGAATGACTATTAGGGCAATTCCTGAAATAAGTAACGCCGTTATAACGGTCATCAATAACAAAATACTATTGTGGGTATTGATCAACATCTTCATAAATCCATAATAAACAACCAAATTCAATAAGACGCTCGTCAATAACTTACCTCGACTAAATTGCATACAGAATAATAAGACCATTACCAGTCCAATTGTAAAGACTAAGACCGTGTCTCGCTTAACATCGTTAATCGAATAATGTTTGCCAGTCTTCGTCAGCATTACTTGTTGACCGACTCGATATTTTTGATCAGTCAACTGTGATCGATAATAAGTATTTTTCAACGATATTTTTTGTCCGCGCTTAGCAGTATTCAAGAACCTACCAGTAACTCGTTGAGTTACTTGGGTATCTGTATTCTTATATTGATCAGTGTTCTTGCTCTTTTCCAACGTCTTAATATTTTCAACTTTAATAATTGGATCTTTATATAGAAATGCATCGAATTCAGTAAAAATCACCGCAAGAATTGCGATAACTATAACAATACATATCCGTAAATATTTTTTTTTCATGATTTCACCACTCAAATTATTATTCAATAATATCACTACTTAACATTATTTAGTAATCTAGTTAAAAATATCATATCCTCGGCGTTCATTAAAAGATATTTAAAAAAATAATTAACGTCAATGCAAAGCCAGTATAATCCTTATCAAATAAAGGTTCCACGTCTTTTAATTATCAAAGTGTTTTATGATTATATCAAGATATTTTGATTAAACCGTTGACAAACATTTCAGTTTGAAATATGATTTTTGACATCAACTACTCAACTGAATTTTAGCTGAAGAAAACGTTAGGAGATTTTTATCATGAAAAATACTATTTCTCTAAACATCGTTAACAAGCGTTGGCAAAGCCGATAATTCAGGTTGATCCGGTATGGATGTGACCTGAAGAGGATCATATCCGTGTCGGCTTATTAAACTAGTTTAATTAAAAACTTAAGCCCACATGGAATTTCTAGATAAAATCCATGTGGGATTTTTTTGTCCAAGACAATCTCACAAGCTATGAGATTGTCTTTTTGTTTTCTATAATATTTAATATGAGAATCACGGGGGAGAAAAAATGAAACATATGAAACGTTTATACGGAACTATTATTTTCTTATTTGCCTTTTTGATATTCGCCTTCTTCTACACAGGCCATAACGAAACCGTTGCTAAAAACAAGATTCCGAAGGTCGGAGTTTTGCAATTGATGTCCCATCCAGCCTTAGATCAAATCAATAAAGGGCTTGATGATACATTGAAGAAACACGGTTATATCAATGGTAAAAACATCAAGATCGAATTCCAAAATGCTCAAGGGGATCAGAGCAATCTAAGAACTATCAGTAAACAATTCGTTCAAGACAACGTTGATGTTGCTGTCGGAATAGCAACTCCATCAGTTCAATCACTAAAAAACGCTACTTCAACTATTCCTATCGTCATGGGTGCTGTTACCGATCCTAAAGGCTTCGGGATCATCCCCAGCAATACCAAACCAGGCGGCAATATCACTGGTGTATCTGATCAAGCTCCACTAGACAGTCAACTTAAGTTGATCAAAGAAATCATGCCTGATCTTAAAAATATCGGTATCATCTATACTTCCAGTGATATGTCAGCTACCACTGAAATGAAGAAGATGAAGAAACTAGCTGCTAAACAAGGTATGAATGTTTCTGTATCAAGTATCAGTAACGTTAATGACTTAGAACAAGTATCAACTAGTCTTTCACAAAAAGTACAAGCTATCTTCGTTCCAACTGACAACACAGTTGCTAGTGGTATGAAACTTCTATCAAGCATCGCTGCTAAACAAGGTGTTCCAGTCTTTCCAGCCGCAACAACCATGGTTTCTGACGGCGGACTCGCTACATATGGATTAAGCCAATATGAGCTGGGTGAACAAACTGGTGAGGATGTCGTTAAGATTCTTCGCGGTAAAGGCAAACCAGCTACAATGCCTGTCACATTTATCAAAAAAGGCCATTTGATTTTGAACGAGAAGCAAGCCAAAAAACTTAACATCATGTTCCCAGAATCAGTTATCAAACGAGCTCAAAAAGAAGGGAAGATCATCAAATGAATCTAATAATATCAACTATCAGCCAGGGCTTCATCTGGGCTATCATGGCTATTGGCCTCTTCATAACATTTAGAATTCTTGACTTCCCCGATATGACTGTCGAAGGCAGTTTTCCGCTCGGTGCCGTCACTGCGGTCATCTTCATTCAACACGGTTACTCACCAGAACTAGCATTACTTATCGCATTTATCTTCGGTTCACTAGCTGGGTTTGCAACAGCCTTCATGTATACTAAGCTCCACATTCCTAGTTTGTTAGCTGGAATTTTAACTATGACGGCGTTATACTCAGTCAATTTGCGTATTCTTGGTAAAGCCAATATGTCTTTAACTAAATCTGACAATATCTTCAATCGTTACGGATTAGACAAATTACCGGTTAACTTCAACGGAATCTTCCTAGGCATCGTCATCATCGCTATTATTACATTTCTCTTGATCGTCTTCCTCAACACAGAAAAAGGCCAAGCTGTTATTGCAACTGGTGACAACGAAACAATGGCTGCTTCAATGGGTATCAACACTACCATGATGAAATTCATCGGTATTATGGTTTCAAACGGTATCGTTGCTTTAACTGGTGGTCTTATTGCGCAACAAAATGGTTTCGCGGATGTAAACATGGGAATCGGTTCTATCGTTATCGGCCTGTCAGCTATTATTATTGGTGAAGTTATCTATCCTGACGTTTCACTCAGTGCCAGACTTGTTACGATCGTAATTGGTTCCATCGTTTATCGTTTAATTCTGATGATCGTTCTTCAATTAGGCTTTAACACGAATGATTTGAAATTAATTTCAGCCATTATCTTAGCACTATGCCTTGCACTACCAACTATCAGGGCACAATTCTTCCAAGCTTTCAGAAACGGGGTCAAGAGTAAATGAAATCATTATTAGAAATCGACAATGCTATAAAAACTATTAGTAACGACAATCAAGAACTAAATATCTTGGACGGTATCAACCTATCGATCAACCCCCAAGACTTTATCGTTGTACTCGGTACCAATGGTGCAGGTAAATCAACTCTGCTAGATGCTATTACTGGCGCTAACACATTAAGCTCCGGCAAAATTTTACTCAATGGTGACGACATCACATCAACTAATCTTGCCAAAAGGAGTCGCTACATCAGCCGAGTTTATCAGGATCCCAAACTTGGAACATCTCCTCGTATGACCGTTGCTGAAAACTTACTATTGGCCAAACGCCGTGGACTTCCCCGCCGACTACGTTTACGTAAATTAAATGATCATATGAAAGAATTTGCATCATTCACTAAGGACTTGCCAACACTTGATAATCGTCTAAATACTTTTACAGACAAGTTATCCGGTGGACAACGTCAGACGTTAAGTTTTTTGATGGCAATCATTCAAAAACCTGAATTACTATTGCTTGATGAACATACTGCCGCACTAGATCCTCAAACTAGTCAAGAACTGATGGAACTTACCAATAAAGTTATCATCGAAAAGAAATTAACTTGCTTAATGGTCACTCACAACTTAACTGAAGCTGTTAAATATGGGAATCGATTGATTATCTTGAAGAAAGGCAAAATTGTCTTAGACCTCGACAATGAAGCTAAGGCAAAATTAAAAGAACAGGATCTACTTGAGTATTTTTAATGTAGACAAATTAGACACCTTTCGTAACCACTACGGAGGTGTCTTTTTTACGTCTTAAATTAAAATATTTATAATCTACATTAAAAAAACGCTTATTTTATTAAAAATGTAAGAGTATTGTGTTTATTAATTTCCAACGAACAAATGGAAATGATCAAACTTCACACATCGAGAAAGGATGATAGCAAATGAATGTTGGACTTGTCGGAGTTACCGGCTATAGCGGGAGTGTATTATTTGAACTCCTTCGACGACATCCTAACGTTGATCATGTCAACTTATACGGACACGCAAACAAGGTAGCACAATCTTTGAATGAGATATTACCACAATTGCGATCACAAGCTGACATTTTGCCTTATGATCCTGCTGATATCATGAAGAATAATCAATTAGTGTTCTTTGCCACATCGGCCGGCGTTACTACTGAATCAGCCAAACCATTTATCGAGGCTGATTTTCCCGTAATCGACTTGGCCGGTGATTATCGTTTGAAATCACAAAAAACTTACGAGAAGTGGTACAACAAACCCGCTCCCGCAGTTGAATATCTACAAAAGTCGTTTTATGGCTTGACTGACTTTGTATCTTCCAAGGGTCAGACTTATGTCTGTAATCCTGGCTGCTACGCTACAGCAACTCTGCTGGCTCTAGCACCATTGTTACAAAATAAGATCATCGACCCAACTTCGATTGTTGTAGACGCCAAATCTGGTACTTCCGGAGCTGGCAAGAAACCAAACGATATGACACATTTCACTAAAACAAATGAAAATCTGCAACTGTATAAGGTAAACCAACATCAACATATTCCAGAAATCGTTCAACAATTAAAGCTTTGGGACAAAGATGTACCTTATATTCAGTTCACAACAACATTATTACCACTGACACGTGGAATTATGGCCAGTTGCTACGCAAAGGCAAAACCTGACATAACTGAAGATGACGTACGAGACGCTTTTGTCCGAACTTATTCAGATGACACCTTTGTGAATGCTACTGAAGGAGTTTTCCCAACTTTGAAACAAGTTGTCGGAACTAACTTCTGTGACATCGGTTATCAACTAAACCCTGTTACCCATCAAATCGTAATAGTCAGTGTAATTGATAACCTCCTAAAAGGTGCAGCTGGACAAGCGATTCAAAACTTTAACCAAATGTTTGATTTCGCGCCAGACGCAGGCTTAGATCTAACGCCTGTTCTACCATAAATTAGGAGGATTTTTTTATGCTTGAAATTAAAAACAACACTAACAAATATCAAATTATCGACTTCACTTGGCCCAATGGTTATTACTCAGACGGCCTCCACGCTGGACTTCGTAAGGTCAAAAAAGATATGGGCTGGATCTATTCAGAAATTCCTGCCCAAGCTGCTGGAACTTATACAACTAACCAATTCCAAGCTGCCCCTACTAAATTGACTAAACAAACGATCAATCAAGACCATCAGCTACAAGCCATCATCATGAATAGTGCTATCGCTAATTCATGTACTGGTCACCAAGGTGAACTAGATGCTTTGGCTACTCAAAAATTGACCGCTGCAAAATTAGGTATCTCACCCGAATTAGTCGGTGTTGCCTCCACTGGTTTGATTGGTGAGAACCTACCAATGGATATTATCAAAAATGGCATCAATCAACTTGAATTGACTGACAATACTAATGTTACAAGTGCTGTTCTAACAACTGACAAACATACTAAAACTATCAGTGTTCAACTGAATATAGATGACAAAATCGTTACTATTAGTGGTTTTTGTAAGGGATCAGGTATGATTCATCCTAAGATGGCAACTATGTTAGGATTCGTCATGACCGATGCAAATATTCAAGATGGACTCTTACAACAGATACTCAATACAGAAGTAGATTCTACTTTTAATCAAATCACGGTTGATGGCGATACTTCAACTAACGATATGGTCGTGACTATGGCTAACGGAATGGCTAACAATCAGGAGTTAACGACAGACAGTCAAGATTATCCCAAATTTGTCAGTGCCTTTCATGAAGTCTTGAGTCAACTGGCGCAGGATATCGCAGAAGATGGTGAGGGATCAACAAAGTTGGTCGAAGTAAATGTTCATAACGCTGCTTCACATAGCGATGGTCAAAAAGTTGCTAAAGCTATTGTTGGTTCTAACTTAGTAAAATCAGCCATCTTTGGTGAAGACCCTAACTGGGGTAGAATCGTCGCCGCTATTGGTCAAACCGATGCTACAGTCGATATCGAACACACCTTTATTTGGCTTAATGGACTGTCACTTGTTGAAGATAGTCATGCCGCAGACTACAGCGAAGAAGAAATGAAACAATCTTTATCCAATAATAAAATCACAATTGACGTTGACCTAAATAGCGGATCAGAATCCGGTCAAGCTTGGGGCTGTGATCTTACATATAATTACGTCCGAATCAATGCCACATACAAAAGCTAAACAAAAAATGAGCATGGGGTGTAGATGATGGAAGAAACAATCGTAATAAAAATTGGTGGAAACGCTAGCGACCAGTTACCAGAAACATTCTTCGCACAAATCAAAAATTGGTGGGATGCTGGTAAACATGTCTTAATAATCCATGGTGGTGGACCTCAAATATCAAAGTGGAGTGAAATGCTGCATTTGGCCGTTAAAAAGATCGATGGCATTCGTGTTACTAACAAAACAACGTTAGATGTTACCAAAGCGGTTCTACTAGGAATGGTCCAACCAAAATTGTGTCAGGCTCTATCTGCCAAAGGATTACCAGTTGTTGGCATAAATGCCAGCGATAATCACTTAATCCAAGGCGAATACCTCGACCAATCTACTTATGGTGAGGTCGGTAAAGTCACTGGTATCAATAAAGCTTGGCTAGATACAGAGTTGAAAAATCAAATTGGTGTTTTAGCACCACTTGCTCAGACCGCAGACGGACATTGGTTAAACGTCAATGCCGATATGGCTGCGGCAACGATTGCCGTGCAATTGGAGGCTGAATCACTCGTTCTCATCACCGATGTCCCAGGAGTTCTCAAGTCAGGTAAAGTCCTGCCAAAACTCACTGAGACCGTAGCTGATGATCTTTTCAAAAAAGATATTATAAAATCAGGCATGATGCCTAAAATCAATGCTTCCTTCACTGCCCACAATAACGGCGTTGATCAAACATTTATCACAAATGACTTATGCAAGCCCGGAACACAATTTCAATAAAATGGAGGAACCTATTATGGAACATGTATTTCCAACATATCAACGTTTCCCTTTTGACCTAGTCAAAGGACACGATTGTTACTTAACAGATAATAATGACAAAACTTATTTAGATTTTACAAGTGGAATTGGTGTTTGTAGTTTTGGTTACAGTAATAAAATTATTCAGGATAGTGTTGAAAGTCAACTCACGAAAATTTGGCATACTTCTAATCTCTATGAAAGTGCATTACAGGACAAAGTGGCCAATCAATTATGTGACGATGATCAACTAGCCTTCTTCTGTAATTCCGGAACCGAAGCTAATGAGGCAGCTTTCAAATTGGCACGTAAGGCTAGTGGTAAATCAACCGTCATTGCCTTCAACAATGGATTCCATGGGCGTACTTATGGCTCCATGTCACTGACTGGTAATCCTGATATCAAAACCGGATACTCACCGATGGTTCCTGACATTGTCTTCGCAAATTATAATGACAATGACGCTATCGACTTAATTACTCCTGATATTGCGGCAGTGATTCTTGAAGTTATTCAAGGTGAAGGTGGCGTCAATGTCGGTGACAAAGACTGGTTGTTAAAAATTCAAGCAGCTTGTCATAATAACGGTGTTATATTAATTGTGGATGAAGTTCAAACTGGTATTGGACGTACTGGTACTAAGTTTGCCTTCGAACAATTCGAACTCAAACCCGATATCATTACCCTTGCTAAGGCATTGGGTAACGGAACACCAATTGGTGCCATGATCGGAAAAAAAGAATTTGCCTCAGCATTTGGACCCGGATCACACGGTACCACCTTCGGTGGTAACAAATTGTCATTAGCTGCAGCTACTGGTGTACTAGAACAGCTGACCCCCGAATTTTTGAGTGATGTTCAGTCTAAGTCTAAAACCGTTTGGAATTTCCTTAACGATGAAATAAAATCACTAGATGTTGTTACTGACATATCCGGACTTGGTTTCATGATTGGTATTCATTTGGATGAAAAAAAAGTCGCTGTCAATGATATTATTGCAAAATTACAAACTGAAGGACTGTTGACTTTATCAGCCAAATACAATACTTTACGGCTGTTGCCTCCTCTAATTATGAGCGAAGATCAATTGCTCGAAGGTCTCGGCAAAATTAAAGCCGTCTTGCAAAGTGAAACGGTTTTGACTGAAAATTAACCCTCAAACCACAAAAATAAGGATCCGATACAATCAAAGTATCGGATCCTTATTTAATTTCCAAGATTTTAAATTTGATCAAAAGCTTGTTTCAAATCATCAAGTAAATCTTCTGAATCTTCAATACCAACGGATAAACGAACCAACTCGTCCTTGATACCGTTTTGTAAACGAATCTCACGTGGAATAGCAGCGTGAGTCATAACGGCTGGAACTTCGATCAAACTCTCAATGCCGCCAAGGCTTTCAGCCAAATCTACTAACTTCAAACTCTCAACGAATTTCTTAGGATCAAGTCCTGGTTGAAGTTCAAATGAAATCATCGCACCAAAAGTACGCATTTGTTTTTTGGCAATTTCATAGCCGACTGATTCTGGGTTACCTGGATAGTAAATTTTAGCAACCTTATCGTTATTATCTAAATAATCATAAACCAACTTAGCATTATCGGCGTGAACACGCATGCGAACTCCAAGGGTCTTAATACCACGCATCAACAACCAACTGTCATCAGGTCCCAAGACACTACCGATTGAATTTTGTAAGAATGCCAAGTCTTCCGCAATCTTATCATCGCTTGTAACAGCTAAACCAGCAACAACATCGCTGTGTCCACCAAGATATTTAGTAGCGCTATGAACAACAATGTCAGCACCTAATGTCAATGGATTCTGGTTATATGGTGTGGCAAATGTATTATCAACGATTGTTTCTAGATTATGCTTTTTAGCAATTTTAGAAATACCTTCAATATCAGTGATCTTCAGCAATGGATTAGTTGGTGTTTCCAAGTAAATAGCCTTGGTATTATCTTTAATAGCCTTCTCAACAGCATCAAAGTCACGAGTATCTACTGATGTGAATTCCATGCCAAATCGCTTGAGGACTTTATTTATTAAACGGAATGTTCCACCGTAGACATCGTTTCCGACAACAATATGATCACCAGCTGAAAATGTTGAAAAGACCGCATGAATGGCTGCTGAACCTGAAGCAAAGGCAAAGCCATACTTACCATCTTCAATTTGAGCAATCAACTTCTCTAATGAAGCACGTGTAGGATTACCAGTACGTCCATATTCCCACTTGGGACCAGCACCTAATTCGTGTTGATGGAAGGTTGATGAACGATAAATTGGTGTTGAAACGGCTCCTGTTGTTGGGTCTTCACTGAAACCGCCATGAATAAGTTTTGTGTTGAATTTCATAATGTAACTTCTCCCTTTTTATAATCATTTTTATTATAGACTATTTGTATATATTTTTACTCAGATAACGTCCGTTTGAATCAAGTAATACTATGCTCTCAAAAATCAAAAAATAGGGTACAGATATTTAATCTGCACCCTACACGAATATCACTATTATTGAGCTCTTCTACAAAAGTTAGCTACTCAAACTAGTGGATCGCATAAAATGCAAGCCACAACAACAATTGTTTTTTGTTTGAATAACAGATAAAAGCATGTCGAAGAACCTCCTGTTTTGATTTATGGTTATGAGAATAGACTTGAAATTGTTCTTTGTCAAATTTTTGATTCTTCGACTTCTTCAACCCATCTCTCAACTTTAGAATTTGCATCATCCACACGATTACCATCGACAATCAGTGGGGAAGTGAATGTATTATTTTGATTTAATATTTCTTTCATTAAATCTATACTATCTCCACTACCATAGCCACCTTGAGTTTCAAATGGAGCTATTCTCTTATCAGACAATCTATCTCCGTAGTCCAATAGGAATGCTTTCATTGGCTGACTAAGTGTCATAGCCCATGTCTGAAATCCCAGAAAAACAGTATCATATTGGCTTAAATCCGGTAAAATCAAATCCAATTCAGGTGGTGTATTACTCTCTCTTTCAAAATTAGCCCTATCTCGTGTTTTTACGTAATTAGCAGGATACGGGTCTTTAACTGTGATTTCAAAAATATCACTATTTGTTTTATTAATAATTTTACTTGCTAGAAGTTCAGTTGAACCTGAACGCGACCAATAAATAACTATGCTCTTGGCTGTATTAGTTAATTTTCTAATGGGATCATTATTAATATTGGTATCATTCCCATCTGAAGGTGTATTCCCGCCTCCGGCCCAAGATGAACCTTTACGCATTAGTTGATTAGCATAAATATCCACTTCATTTATTTTTCCGACTATAGGCCCTAATTTTAAATTTTTATTCAAATTTTATCCTCCTTTTTATGATTATTAATTTCTTTCGTTCTAGAAGAATGTGCAGTTCTTAGAATATTCATCATTCACACTTCCATATTCTTGTACATATCCTCAAGCGATGAACATAGTATATGACCATTTCAGATATAAGAAAATTACTAGATAAACATGATAGTATACGTATAAAGTATAGTATTGAAATAACGCTTATGAGGTAGCACATGAACCAAAAGAACTTTACAAGGTCTCCAATGCTGGACACGTTGATTTGTACGATAAAACCGATTTGATTCCTTTTGCTAAATTAAATGACTTGATTTCTAAAATAATACCTGCTATTATATCGAATATAGTAAGCTGGCTAATTATTTTTTTTATGGAGGTGTTTATAATTTCAACTAATTTTGATTTTAACGATCGACCAGATGCAGCCCGAATCTCATTAGTTACAGGGTCATCAGGAGAGGCAGAATTGTCTGTGCTGTTCTTAAATTTTCAATGGGCATACAGAGAAATGCAAAGACAATACGATCAAATTTTAGCGAATTCAGATTTGACCGAATCAAAATTCATCATCTTGATGTTTCTCGGACAAGCTAATCAAAAACAACTATCCCCTTCGGAGATAGCTGATAAATTGGGAGCAACCAGAGCAACTGTCACAAAATTACTCAAAGGACTAGTCGCAAAAAAATGGGTACAACGCCTAGCATCTGACACTGACAAGCGTTCAGCCATGATCCAATTGACTGAATTAGGACAACAAATCGTGACACAGTTTCTACCCCACAATTTTTCAGCAGTCCAAACAATTATGGGGACACTGTCAACTGACGAAGTGACACAACTAAACAAACTTTTAAAAAAAGTAAATCAAGGAACACAACATTTAAAACAACAATTGGAGAATAATAATAATAATGCAAAATGAAAAAATTGACTTTTTAAAAACTTATCTTAGCCTATACATCGATCACAATACCGTAATTGCTGATATGCAAAAACCAAATTCAAAGTATGTGGTACTTGATGTTCGTAACGCACCCGCAGCAATCAAAAAGGATCAGATCAAAGGTGCCCTTGCCATACCAGCAAAAGATTTAGCTCAACATCTTGAAGAATTGGACAAATCAAAAACATATGTAGTCTATGACTGGACAGCCGGAACTACTCTTGGCAAAGTTGCATTACTACAATTAATGTCGGCTGGATTTGAAGCATTCGAATTGTCATGTGCACTTGAAGGATGGAAAGGGATGCATCTTCCAGTTGAGAAAATTTAGAATGCAATAACTGAATATACCTTTAGATCCAAATCGCAAAATATTATTAAAAAATAAAGTACCCCATAACTATTAGACATAGTTCTAATAATTATGGGGTACTTCGTAGTTATTGCAGCTACTTTATTTAAACTGCACTGCTATAAATATTTTAATATACAGGTCTATCTTCACCCTGTGTGTCAGCATCCGCAATACCAACTGAATCATTCTTCAAATAGTCTGGATCGGCAATGATTTTGACAATTACATCGGCCATACTTTGACGAGATCCTGAAACACCAAGATATTGTTCATCCTTATGTGTAATTGTATATTTAACTTCATCGCGGTCATTCAACCATGGGAAGCGTAATGTTGTGTATGTTAAACCAGATTCTTCTAGCAATTTGTCAGCGTTAATTGCAGCATCCAAACCACCCTTAACCATGCTGTAGTTCCAACGACCGTATTCACCAGGAACTTCGTTATACAAACCTAACAAGCTGGATTCAATGACACGTTCAACGCCATTTTCCTTCATGGCCTTCACAACATTCTTCGTCATCGTGTTGTTGCCATCGTGGTCAACAAAAGCGATATAAACAATATCTTGACCCTTCATAGCCTCATTAACAGCTTCATAATCAGTTACATCACCATCAATCAAAGTAACGTTTTTGTTTGAACTTAACTCTGATAATCTACTGCTATTACGCAAGAACAATGTCAATTCAACATCTGGTTGTTCCTTTAAAATTCTATCTTCAACGATTTTAGCAATTTGTCCATTTGCGCCTAATACTAATACTTTTTTCATTTTTATCTCTCCAATTATTATTTTAATTGAGCCAAACTTGTTCCAAAAATTTGTTCGATCGTTACAGGATCACGATGATCGAAGAATTGGCTCTCGCCTTTATCAAGGCTATTCATGACGTTCATATCTTCATCTGTTAACTTGAAATCAAAGACATCGATATTCTCTTCTATCCGGTTCTTGTGAACTGACTTAGGAATCACAACAATTCCTCGTTGAAGTAACCATCTTAGAATAACTTGACCGTTAGACTTGTTATATTTATCAGCAATTTCTTTGATAGTTTCATTAGTAAAGATGTCATGCTTACCTTCCGCAAAAGGTGCCCAAGCTTCGACTCGCACGTCTTCACTTTGATTAAAATCAACTTCTGAATTTTGTTGATACCAAGGACTAACTTCAATCTGATTAATTACTGGCTTGATCTCATTCGACAATTCCAAATTCTTCAATTGATCGGCGTAAAAGTTAGAAACTCCAATAGCACGAATCTTGCCAGCTTTGTAGGCTTCTTCTAATGCACGCCAGGCACCGGAAACATCCCCATAAGGTTGGTGTAATAAGTACAAGTCTAAGTAATCAACACCAAGATTGTTAAGTGAAGTTTCGATACCTTTCTTTGCTCGTTCATAATTAGCATCTGATACCCAAAGCTTTGAGGTGATGAAAAGTTCTTTACGGTCAACACCACTACGCTTGATAGCACGCCCAACGGCTGATTCACTTTGATAAGCTGCGGCTGTATCGATCAATCGATAACCTGAAGCAATTGCATCAACGACCGCTTGTTCACATTGTTCTAAGTCTGTTACTTGGAAAACACCAAATCCTAATTGTGGCATTTCAATTCCATTATTTAATTTAACTGTATCCATATTTGTTTACCTCTGTATTTGATTTATGAGTTCATTATATGTGGATACCGCACACTTGAAAATTACCAGATAAACATGCTACTATACGTTGGACGTATAGCAATATAATGAGGTGATTTTATGATCGATAACTACTTACTTGAGGAATTAGTTACTTTTAGTAAATATGGAACACTGGCTGCCACCGCCGAGGAATTGATGGTGACCCAACCAACTGTGACTCGAGGAATGCAAAAGCTTGAGGATGATTTAAATGTTAAAATATTTGACCGTCAGCCTAATCGTATTTCTCTGACAAAAACGGGAATTTTGGCAGCTAAAGAAGCACAAAGGGTTTTGGATCAAAATCAAAATTTTATTGATACGGTCCAAGCATATGAAGCCAGCCACACCACTATAAGGGTCGGCTCGGTAGCTCCAGGACCCATTATTATGCTGCATTCATTGGATGATATCCCTGATAATGCTGTGATCAATGATAATTTATTAAAACAAGATACAGTCATAGAGGATTTAGAAAATCGTAGTTTTGCCGCAATTTTAACCAATCAA
The DNA here is from genome assembly GCF_003946575.1 of Companilactobacillus jidongensis. Lineage (GTDB taxonomy): Bacteria > Bacillota > Bacilli > Lactobacillales > Lactobacillaceae > Companilactobacillus > Companilactobacillus jidongensis. The sequence continues at coordinate 80,851 of NZ_RHOP01000005.1, forward strand.
GAAATCATGACCGACTCAATTGAATCTCGATTCATTGGTAGTGAACATTTATCAGTCAACTTAGATAAATTCACTTACTTAGCTAATAAAAATTCTGTAAAATTTGAAGAATTAAAGGGCATGAGTTTTATTGTTATCAATGATATTGGTATTTGGAAACAAATTATTCAAGATAATATTCCTGACGCCAAGTTCTTATATCAAGAACAATACGAAGCCTTCACAGAAATAACCAAGTATTCTAGCTTCCCATATTTCAGTACCAATGTTTCCAAAGCTAGTAATCATCTACCTACTCAGAATGATGATCGTGTCAAAATTCCAATTAGTGATGACGCCAGTACTATGGACTTCTACATTTCATATTTAAAAACTCAAAAATCTCAAGTTACACAATTGATTGATTCAATGACACAGGCATGGAAACAATAACTAAAAAAAGCTCCAATAAGATCGACTTTTTAAGTCATCCTATTGGAGCTTTTCAATATTTTAGTCAGATAATTCATTAATAACTTGTTTCAAAGCGTTTCGAAAAATATCTTTATTTTCTATACCAACAGAATTTATTATTCTTTGTTCGGTAATATCAAAGTAACTATTTATCTGTTTAGCGAGCGCATAAGCTTTGGGCGTTAAAATAATTTTTTTCAAACGCGCATCTCGTTTTACAGAAACTCTAACTATTAAATTTCGTTCTTCCATTAATTTCAGAGCACTAGTGGCGGTTGCACGACGAATATTAAATTCGTGCTCAACGTCCCTTTGGAAGACATCAGCTTCATCCTCAAAACGTGAAACATAATCAATAATACTAATTTGTACACTAGTTAAACCCAGTGTTTGTGCAAATTTCTCTGCATTCCGATTAACCGCATTGTTAGCTTGCTTGATCACCGTTCCAAATAACCTATCCATTGTTTGCTCCTTTGTTAAAATTCTAACTTTCAATTTATACTAGCATAAATCAACGAAACCATGTTATAACTTTCTTAGTTAGTTTGAATTCTAACAATAATTCTTGAAGGAAGATTTTATGAATCGTCAATTAAACTCAAAATTAATTTTTTCAATTATTGCGACTGGATTGCTGTCATTCTGCGGAGTAGTCATTGAAACTGCCACTAATGTCACATTCCCCACACTAATGAAAGAGTTCAACGTCAGTACTTCGACTGTTCAATGGATGACTACCGGTTATCTTTTGATAGCATCAATCATGATGCCACTCTCTGCATTTCTCAAAAAAAGTTTTAGTTCTAAGAAACTCTTTGCGACGGCTTCGATATTATTCATTGGCGGCCTAACACTAGATGTCACCGCACCCAACTTCATCCAATTAGTCAGTGGCCGTGTTGTTCAAGGAATCGGTGCCGGAATCGCCTTACCATTAATGTTCAACATTATTCTTGAACAGGCTCCGTTAGATAAAATTGGTTTTTTAATGGGATTGGGAACCTTAGTTACTGCTATTGCTCCAGCGGTCGGTCCAACATATGGTGGTTTGATTGTTGATGCCTATGGTTGGCGTGGAATCTTTTTATTTTTGATCCCGCTAGTCGTGGTTGCCTTGATAATAGGATTATTATCGATTCAGCAAGTTACTGATCCAACCAAAACCACCCTTGACGTAAGAGGCTTAATTTATATCGCCATAACCTTTGTCGGTATTATCATCGGATTCAGTAATTTATCTTCAATTACTACAACCCCGCTTAACTTTTTGATACCATTCTTTCTTGGAATTGTCGCTTTAATCTTATTTTTAAAACACTCAGCTACAGTTGGACATCCATTACTGAATCTTCAAGTTTTCAAAAACAAATCGTTCTCTCTTCATCTTGGCGCATATTTCTTAATTCAGTTAGAAGCTTTGGGAATATCTTTTATTCTTCCAAACTACATTCAACTAGTAAACAAACAGACCGCATTGACCGCCGGTCTCATCGTATTACCTGGTGCCGCAATTGGAGCCATTTTAGCACCACTTAGCGGAACAATTTACGACAAATTAGGAGCTAGAAGACCGATCATGTTTGGTATCTTTCTACAAATAATTTCAATTGCCTTGTTCTACATTCTAGGAAAATCTCTTACCTTGATACAAATTTTAGTAATCTACATCATCTTAATGATCGGTATGGGTTCAGTTATGGGCAATACGATGACCAATGCCTTGCAACAACTGGACGATAGTCAAAATGCCGATGGTAACGGGATGTTTAACACCGTTCAACAATTTGCCGGTGCCGTGGGAACTTCTATTGTCTCAACCGTGATTGCATTCTCACAGAACGCAAATAACGGCCTCAGCTATTCTGCCAAGACCGCCATTGGTGCTCAAAATTCATTCTTGATATTGTTACTATTTATAATAGTCGCCTGTATTGCTTTGAACATTGGTACTAAAAATCATCTATCTCCAGAGCGAGAACGTGCCCGCCAATAGTATCCATATTTTACTGGTAACCCTTTTGCTCGAGTTACAGTATATCTCAATTCACCATTAGGACCTTTAATCAATCGATGCCTAATTCTGCCCAAATTTGAAACTTCATATTTACTGTCAATATCAGTTACTTTCCAAATTCCTTCCATTTTAAATACCCCCACTAACTAATTTGAACAACCACCAATGTTTGGACACATTGTGGTTCCATACTTATACTTCACCTTTTATTCTTCATATACTACATTTTCTTGCTATCACAATATTTTCAGATATTTAAACACCACTATTAGTAAAAAATAGATATTATAATACTTATAAATTGAAAACTAAAAAAGTTTAATTGTTTCTAAAATTATTTTTATGATCTAAAATATTTGAATTTTGCTGGCCTGACGGTTCTTTATTAATCAAATTTTCTTCATCTTTAAAGCTTCTACCTTCATACTTAATAGCAGCATAAGAAGTATCTTTAGTATTAAAAAAATCAATATCGATAACTTTCCTATTTTCTTTTTCCAATTTATTGATGGTCATATTCAAATTTTCAGTAAAAATATATTTTCTTTCATTCTTATCTTCATCATCACAATAAGGTACAAATTCAACTTGTAGCATGTTTCTCTGCCTCTTTTTCTTATATTTTATGTAACACGTACTATAAAACTGGATAAATTAATCTAACAAATTAATTAATAAATTTATATGATATTATATTACTTTTTTCATCTCAAAAGATGTACTATCGTCTGTTCAAATCACCTTAATTCTCAACTAAGGTTGCATAAGGAACAATTTGAGGTGTAAATGAATGATAAACGAAATCGGTAAAATAATACGTGACAAGAGAAGGTCATTGGGCTTAACCATTGAGCAATTAGCGGAAAAAGCCGATGTTAGTGAGAGTCTAGTTTCTCAACTCGAACGTGGAGTTAATAGTAATATCTCGCTTAACAAATTAGACAGGATCTCTAAGGCTGTTAACTTAAAACTTCCTGAATTATTTGATGAGCCAGAGCATAATGGTATCCAATATCTAGAATTATTAGACTATCTAGCTAAACTACCACGCAACGAACGTGAAGAATTATCTGAGAAAATGCTAGCTCTTCTAACCTTCATGGATAGATCAAAAAACTAATAGAAATTTTGTAAATCACAACTCAATCAGATTGAGTTGTTTTTTTGTTTCAAGGCCTTGAAACTCGCAAAATTTTACGTTGTCCCTTTGGGAACAATTCAAATATATTACATGTAAATGCCTATATCAAGGGATTTATGGTGATTTGTAAAAATTAACTTTTGAAAATATGTATTAAAAAACATTTTTTAAAAAGTATTAAAAAGAGCTCAAATCATCAAAGATTTGTGCTCTTTTGAATTTATTGAATATCACTGGCAGCAACCCATTCATCGGTTGCTACACGGTACATTTTTACTCCATTGATTGTAGCAGTTTTGTCAGTTGCCCAGCTAGTATTACTTGCTAGAGCTCGATTCTTGTTTAGTTGTCCCTTTGAATTGTAGAGACGTTTGTAATTCCCTTTGGCAGTATTAATCACCGCCTTGTGAGAAGTGTACTCATAAACATGCTCTGCATTGACCCACTCGCTTGTGGCAACTCGATAGTAAGTTTTACCGTTTAGCGTCATTTTTTTATCTGCATGCCAATTTGTGTTTGCCATCAGGGCGCGGTTTCTAACTTCCTTACCTTTGATATTAAACAATGGTGTAGAGCCTGATAAGTGTGTTGAAATGTTGGTAGAGTAAGATTCCACTTTACCAGATGCGCTAGAATGTGAACCTGAATGGTTATTATTAGATCCTGGTTTAGTAACAGTAATTGATCCATTGACCTTAACCAATTGAATAGTTACAGAACCCGTATTTTTTTCCATCTTTACAATGTTGCTTGAACCAGTAGATAACTTGTATCCTGCTGGAATTGTTACCTTTTGATTGGTTCCTTCTTTTCCAGATACTTGGGTTTTACTGATTTGTTTTTTAGTGTCCTTGTCTATGAAGGTTATGCTTGTTGTTAATTTTGTTTTGTCTGGAGTTACGCTTTGTTTGTTTGGAACTAAAACAAAAGTTTTCACTTGATTATTATTTTCAAAGGTAAATTCATGAGCATCATTTAGAAATGTATATCCTTTAGGAGAAAGTACTTCTTTTTTGGTCCGCTCTCCTCCAAATATATTTACTGAATCGATATAATTACCATATACATCTACAAACTTTGCCGTTGAATTAAAAATTTTTCTAACACCTTGCCTTTGTACTCGACTATCAATATCTAAAGTAGGTATACCAGAATACACAGCTTCATACCCCTTTGGTAACTGCTCTTTAGTATATGATATATGATCCCATTGCTTTCCTTCAATATTAATGGAAGAAATTATAATGTTTTGATTTCCGTATACATCATAAAATTGAAAAGTGGTTTTAAATTTATCGTTATCAATCGCTCCACCATTATTATGGTTACCATTCTCTTGACTATCTGGTTTTACTACTCTATGTACTGTAACTTCAACCGGATCTTTTGAGTCAGTAAAATAAAAACTCATTGTTTGATTATTAGAAAGTGCATATCCGTAAGGAATGTCATTACCTAGAATCCCCTTTTCACCTATTTCTCCAATAATATTTTTTTCTTCAATTAAATTTCCATTTTTATCTACAAATCTAAACGTATTAAAATGGGTAATAATTTTCTGTATAGTAATTTCAGATTCAACATTATCAGCTGAGATTAAATATTGTCTACCCCAAAATGGATCAAACTTATAATTAATGGGCAAATCATCAATAATATCATAATAATTATCTGTTAATCCCCAAATATCCAGTGTTTTTATAATCTCTCCAGTTCTATAATCAATAAATTTGATAGTATTTTTTATTTTGTCAGATTCAACTTTAATCTCATGTTTAGTTCCACTACTACCGATAATAATCCTCTTATTATCAGTAACTATTTTATATCCTTTAGGTATATCCAATCTATCCAACTCAAATTCACTGTTTAATGTTCCATTAATTTTTTGATTATCAATTTTTTTACCATGTTTATTTATATAAACAACTTCATTTTCCATATTCGAAATTTCTATAGATGTACTCACAACCGCTTGAACAGTACCAGGTGTAACAACCCCAGATCCCAACGCCATACTAGAAAATAAAATACTTGTTAATACTAATGATTTCTTCATTTCATAAGTTCCCCCTAAATTTCATATAAATTTACTTCAATCTATCCATAAGATGTAACTAATATGATATAGGGATATTAAATCATTTCAATAGCTTGAAACAAGATTTTTATATTTGTAAATTAATAATATAATTATTGTTACATCAGTATAATCCACGTATTATATTCAATTTTGACCGTGAAAATATTCATAATTTTTTTCTTATCTATTTCTAATTTAAAAGTCTTTATAAAAGAACATTTTTGTAAATATCAAAACGTTAGTCTAACTTCAATCAAATCAATTTTTAACATATAAATACCATGCAACATTTACATCTAATAAACTACAAAACAAAAAAAGCCCCTCAAACCCAAAAAATCAGGTTTGAAGGGACTTTCATAAATATAAAACTATATAAATTTAATTATTACTTAATTGCACTGGCTGGAACCCATTCGTCAGTAGCAACTTTGTACATCTTTTCGCCGTTGATTGTACCCATCTTGCTTGTTTGCCAAGCTGAATGTGGCATCAAGGCACGGTTCTTAATTTGTTCTCCATTACCCTTATATAGGAATGTTGGATCATCTGAAGTTGTTGTAACAACTGTCTTGTCAGCCTTGGCTGCATCAGATGGTGTAACGATACCTGTATCTGTACCGGTATTAGCATCAGAGCCAGTAACTGTTGCATCGGCAGCCTTAACAAATTCATTAGTAGCAACACGGTAATATGTAACGCCGTTAAGAACTAACTTTTTGTCAACTCTCCAGGCAGTATTAGCACCTAAACCACGGTTTTTGATTACATTACCATCTTGGGTATAGATCAATGCGCCCAACTTACCAGTTGTAGCAACACCATCATACTTAGTAATAACACCTGAAGTATCAGTCTTTGTGACTGTAATGATTTGTGTATTGCCATCAGTTTGTAATGTCACATTCTTGTCAGCAACTGTATAACCTGTTGGAATTTGAGCATCTGTTAGTGCAACAGCATCTCCGACTTTTGTTCCAGAAACTGTAGTAGTACCAACTTGTGCTTCATCAGCTGTCTTGAAGATAACTGTATTAGCAACTGGTTGTCTAACTTCAACGTTCAACAAACTATCCTTATCAGCTAATGTAACATTTGCATCACTAGCATTAACTAATGTGTAACCTGCTGGAATTGAAGCCAATTTAGCGGAACCGTTCTTAGCTCCAGTAATTTGCTCTGTACCAACAACATTAGTCTTATCACCTAAATAATAGTTAACATTTAATGTAACAACGTTACTATAGTCTCCGGCTTTAGTAACTGTAACATCATATGAGCTACCATCTGCTTGGAATACAGGAACTGTTCCATTGAAATAGTAACCAGTTAAGGCAGTTGACGATTGTGGCACGGTCAGATTTTGTCCAACCTTTCCAAACATTGCCATTGTAACTAATGTTTTTCCATCTGGATCTTTGAATGTAACATTATTAGAGATTTGACCTGTGCTTGTACTATCTGTGGCTTCAGTAGTTACTGCATTGTCAGCAGCTTGAACTACAGCAGGTGTAGCAACTGAGCCGAGGATCATTCCAGAAAATAATAATCCACTTACGATCAATGATTTCTTCATTAAACTTTTCCTCCCGAAAATTATTTAAACCTAGTTTAAATAATACTAGTATACGAACATACGTTGCAATACATCTAGTGATTTTTATACAAATTTTAAAAAAATAACACAGCAAACCGGATTATTTGCTGTGTTATTTATCATTTCATGGAAATCACAATTTTACCCTTAGCATGGTGTGACTCACTAATTTCTTGAGCTTTTTTAACTCCGTCTTCACTAAATGGATGCACACTATCAATGACAGTTTTGACAACACCATCACTGACAAAATCGACTAATTCGGTCAACTGTTTACCATTAGGACGCAGCCAAATCGCATTAGCGGTGATTCCTTGGGCTTCTACTTTTTTCTCATCGATTTGGCCATCAATTGTCACCAGATGACCACCTTTTTTGATGATTGAATAACTCTTGTCCAGAGTGTCTCCACCAATTGTATCGAAAACTGCATCGACATTATTCAACACTTTTGAAAAATCAGTCTCGTGATAGTCAATTACTTCATCAGCACCTAGGCTTTGAAGAAGTTCCTTATTCTTGGCACTAGCTGTTGTAATAACATGTGCTCCAATGTGCTTCAATAATTGAATCCCAATGATTCCAACACCACCAGCTCCACCTTGCATCAAAACTGTCTGACCAGGTTTAACTTCAAGGTTCTCATAAACACCTTGCCAAGCTGTTAATCCAGCAAGCGGTAATGAGGCTGCCTCCTCAAATGAAACATTGTTGGGCAATTTTGCCAATTTATCTTCTTTAACTGCTGTATATTCAGCGTATGTTCCCCGATTGGTTAAGTCTGGACGTGCCAAAACATTATCACCGGATCTGAACCCTGTTACATTTTGGCCAACTCGCGTTATAACTCCGGCCACATCCCAACCTAGAACGATGGGAAATTTCAAAGGAATCATTTCTGCCAAATAACCCTCACGTAATTTCCAGTCGATTGGATTAACCGAAGTTGCCTTAACCTCAACTAGTACTTCATCATCTGCAATTTCTGGAATCGCAATATTTTCCATGTGTAACTTATCTTTATTTCCGTATTCATCAATAACTACTGCTCTCATAATATTTCCCCTCAGTATTAGTTTGTATACATATGTCTATAGTACTTTAGATTAATGCTGAATCAATTACAAATATTTTGTATTATTGAAAAAATACTTAATAGCCAATAATCGATTTTCAAAAAAATATGACAATTTCACAAACAAAGTGTATGATAAGTCTCATACTATTAACACACATGTTCACTATTAATGAACAGTTTCAAAGGCGGGATTATGTATGGCAAAAAAAGAGCTCAGTCGTAGCTTATCATCAAGACAAATGCAGATGATTGCTCTAGGTGGAACAATCGGAGTTGGTCTATTCATGGGATCAGCATCCACAATCAAGTGGACCGGTCCTTCAGTATTACTCGCCTACGCTTTAGCAGGTTTAATACTTTATATGGTTATGAGAGCATTAGGGGAAATGCTCTATGTTGACCCATCAACCGGATCATTCGCTAAATTTGCGACGGAATATATTCATCCAGTCGTCGGGTACTTAACAGCTTGGAGCAATGTCTTCCAATACTTAGTAGTAGGAATCAGTGAAGTTATCGCTGTCGGAACATACTTAGAGTTCTGGTGGCCAACGATGCCCAAGTGGATTGCTGGCGTGGTCGTAGTCGTAACGCTATGTATCGCTAACCTTACTTCCGTTAAGGCCTATGGTGAGCTAGAATTCTGGTTTGCTTTGATCAAAGTTGTCACAATTATCTTTATGATCATCTTAGGACTCCTCGTTATCGTTCTTGGTGTCGGTAATGGTGGACATCCGATTGGTATCAGTAACCTTTGGACAAACGGTGGCTTCTTCACAGGTGGACTCAAGGGGTTCATATTCGCCTTGTCGATTGTTGTCGCCTCATATCAAGGTATTGAAGTTATCGGGATCACAGCTGGTGAAGCCGAGAATCCTCAAGAAAATATTGTTCGTGCAATTCGTTCAATCGTTGGTAGAATCTTGATTTTTTATATCGGTGCTATTTTTGTGATCGTTTCGATTTATCCATGGGACAAATTAGGTACGATCGGTTCTCCATTCGTTGAGACTTTTGCCAAAGTCGGAATTACTTTTGCGGCTGAAATCATTAACTTTGTTATGATGACAGCGGCCATGTCTGGTTGTAACTCCGGTATGTTCAGTGCCAGTCGCATGCTCTACACATTAGGACTCGAAAAATATCTGCCCAAATCATTTACAAAATTATCCACACACAAAGTCCCATATATACCTGTTATCACAATTTCATTAGGAATTTTGATCGGCTTGATCTTAAATTACTCATTACCGATCCTATTCCATACCTCAAGTAATATCTTTGTTATTGTGTATAGTTCCAGTGTTCTTCCAGGAATGGTGCCATGGTTTGTTATCTTGATCAGCGAACTGAAATTTAGAAAAGTCAACGCTGCACGTATGGAAAACCATCCATTCAAGATGCCACTGTATCCTATCAGTAATTACTTAGCAATTGCCGCTCTATTAGTTATTTTAGTTTTCATGTTCTTGAATCCAGAAACAACTATTTCATTGATGGTCGGTGTTATCTTCTTAATCGTTATGACGCTCATCTACTTCATACGTGAACGTGGACGTGATCACAAACCTGATAACGTTACTTCTACTGAGGATGCTTTTGATGCAGTCGAAGAGGAGTTTTAATATATAAATACGAACATTCTCATAAAAAGAGCTTCTAATTTTAATAATTAGAAGCTCTTTTTGTATATTTTTTATTTAATGAAAAATTTTTTCAGAAAATTCCGTACTTTATTGAAAATATATAGTATCATGGTATCAACATATTTTACATTTGTTCAGCATCTCTAAACAGATGAAAGGGGATCTTTATCTATGGAAGAGGAAAAACTAAAGCGAAGCCTTTCTTCACGCCAAATGCAGATGATTGCACTAGGTGGAACAATTGGAGTCGGCTTATTCATGGGGTCGGCTTCAACTATTAAATGGACTGGTCCATCAGTTCTTTTGGCCTACGGACTTGCCGGATTAATTCTATACATGGTTATGCGTGCACTTGGGGAAATGCTCTACGTTGATCCATCCACTGGATCATTCGCCAAATTTGGAACAGAATACATTCATCCCGTTGTCGGTTACTTGACCGCTTGGAGCAATGTCTTCCAGTGGTTAGTCGTTGGTATCAGTGAAGTTATTGCCGTTGGAACTTACTTGAGTTTCTGGTGGCCTAATATGCCGCAGTGGATCGTTGGTGTCGTTGTTGTTGTAACGCTTGGCATTGCTAATTTAACATCTGTCAAAGCCTATGGTGAACTGGAATTTTGGTTCTCTATCATCAAAGTTGTCACAATTATCTTTATGATCATCTTAGGATTCTTAGTTATTCTACTCGGTGTTGGTAACGGTGGTCATCCTGTCGGTTTTAGTAACCTTTGGAAAAACGGTGGTTTCTTTACTGGTGGTCTAAAAGGATTCATCTTCGCACTAGCAATCGTCGTTGCTTCCTATCAAGGTATCGAGGTTATCGGCATTACCGCTGGTGAAGCTGAGAATCCTCAAGAGACGATCACTCATGCAATTCGTTCAATTGTTGGTAGAATTTTAATTTTTTATATTGGTGCTATTTTTGTTATCGTCACAATTTATCCTTGGAACAAATTAGGTACGATCGGTTCTCCATTCACAGAAACATTCGCTAAGTTTGGAATCACCTTCGCCGCCGAGATTATCAACTTTGTCGTTTTGACTGCTGCCTTGTCTGGTTGTAATTCTGGAATCTTCAGTTCTAGCCGAATGCTATATACATTAGGTATAGAAAACCGTCTTCCTAAGGCTTTCACAAAGTTATCTCGTCACAACGTTCCCTATCTACCTGTAATCGTTATGTCAGTAGGGATCCTACTCGGTTTGATTTTGAATTTCGTCTTACCTGTAATTTTTCATACTTCAAACAATATCTTCGTGATCGTATACAGCTCTAGTGTTCTACCGGGTATGGTCCCTTGGTTCGTTATTTTGGTCAGTGAATTGAGATTTAGAAAGGTCAACGCCGAACATATGGCCGAACATCCCTTCAAAATGCCGTTCTATCCCATTAGTAACTACCTGGCTATTGCCTCATTACTAGTCATTTTGTTCTTCATGTTTCTCAATCCAGAAACTACCGTTTCACTATTAGTTGGTGTAGTATTCCTTGTGGTTATGACAATGGTTTATTTTGTCAGAGAATACCGAATCGATAAAGCCGCCGCCAAAAACAAAACAGCTATTGTTGAAGATGCCGATGAAAAAACTGAAACTATGGAAGATTAGTTTTCAATACACTTTCAAAAAGGTGTAACATAAAAAGTATATATTTTTTCTAAAGAGGCAATCTATATGGGAGTATTTTTTCAGAGTGTTCAAGGGATTTTAATAATTATCATATTAATTGCAGTTGGTTACTTCTTAGCTCGACAAGACTGGTTTTCAGACGATGCCACTAAGCTGATCGCCAAACTAGTTACGCAAGTAGCTTTGCCTGCTTACATGATCTACACGATCACGAATGATTTTACAGCTGGCAAACTGATCAAACTGTTACCTAATCTAGTCATACCTTGTTTGTCTATGACAATTTTGATCGGTATTTCTGTTATTATGATCAAAATTCTACATATTGATAAAAACCATCAGGGTTTATTCTCATCAATGTTTTTCAATTCAAATACCGTTTTCGTTGGCTTGCCTGTCAATATGGCATTGTTCGGATCACAAAGTTTGCCATATGTGTTGGTTTACTACATGGCTAATACAACATTCTTCTGGACTCTAGGTACTTACTTGATTCAAGTTGACGGCGAAAAAAAAGGTTCATTTAACTGGAGAACTACTTTGTCTAAGCTATTCTCCCCACCACTGATGGGCTTCATTATTGGTTTGATTCTCGTTATCCTGCATATCAAATTACCAACATTCTTGATGTCAGACTTCCAATACATTGGTAACTTGACTATTCCATTATCAATGATCTTCATTGGTATCTCTATCTATAATGCTGGTTTAACCAACATTGCACTCCACAAAGAAAACGTTGGTATTTTGTTTGGAAGATTCATCTGTGCTCCATTGTTGATGAGCTTCTTATTCCTCTTCATTCCTGGACCAGCTTTGATGAAACAAGTCTTCATCATTCAAGCAGCTATGCCAGTTATGACTAACGCACCAGTTGTGGCGAAATTGTATCATGCCGATTCTAATTATGCCGCTATTATGGTTACTGAAACTACCATTTTGAGTTTGTTCGTGGTTCCGGTTTTGATGATGATAATTAAATAAAAGCGATGCTATTTTGAGAATAGCATCGCTTTTTTATTGCCGCTTCCGGGAACAAAATATTTTATCTGCCGTGGGACCGGTTCGAGCCAAGGTCTCGAACCTCGACTTTAAGCTTTGCTTTGCAAATCTTAAAGTTCGTCCTGTGGCTTTGCCACATTCACGGCTGACAAATATTTCGTCCCCTTCAGCTAATTTTGTGTAACAAAAAATCCTAATCTCACCAATAACTACCAAGTTATGAGTTAAAAGATACAAATGAATTCGGAGGGAAAAAGTAAAAATTCAGCTGTGCAAGTTCTGTAGCACGGCGACAGCCGGACGTACAGAACAGGACGAGTTTTGAAATCTGCGGTCCATGCAGAGTTCAAAATCGAGACTTCAGACCGCCCTTAGGCTGAAGTCGGTCCCACAGCAGAATTTTCACTTTTTTCCGGAGACAAACCTACTCGTAATAATCCAAAACCAACGACTCAGATATCAACAGCTCACTATAAACATCATAAACATACTGGGCCTCACCCAAAGCTACACCATCTAACAGCTCATATAAAAATTCTCGCTCCTTTTCAAAAGCATTCATCAGAATTTGTCTTTCTTCAACTGCCTGAAAACCAGTAAAGACATACCGCTTATTATTAACTCCACGCCACTGGTTAAGAAATTCCTTCACTGTTGTTTTACGTGTTTGATCCAACAAATCGAACGTAACACTTTCTTTGACCGCTGGGGATATTTCCAAATCACGAACATAGTTGATACCTACACCAACCATTTTTTCACGAACTCCCTTTGACTTTGTTCTAATGTCATCTTCATTAAGAATCGGGTTCAAAATGAATTTGAACAATATTGTCGGTACCAGCATACTCAGGATAATAACCACTGCTTCCGTCAACAATATCAAATCAAAGTTGGTTCCGGTGATACCCATTCCCGCCAACGAAAATGCCAAAGCCAGTGTAACAGCACCATGAACTCCACCGAGGGCAAAAGTTACTGCTTCCATTCGTGAATTCTTCGATAAGAATCTCGCATACAAATATCTAATAGTCGTCGATACAACATAGATGATAATACCGATCCAAAGCCATTCCAAAGTTGAAGTCATTTCTTCACGTTGATCCGCAACAATTCTTGCAATTGAGATACCAAGAACAACGAACACATAACTATTCAAGGCTCCTCCAACAAAACTGACAGTTTGATTGAAAAAGCTCAGATAACGAGGAATGGAAAATCTGCTTCGACTCATTTCACCATTGAATATTAATCCCGCACTAACAACCGCAATAATGCCTGATAACTCGATCCGTTCCGCTACCAAATAAATAAGTATCGGTGTAGCGAAATAAATTATTAAATGTGATGATGTCTCATTCCAGCGACTACGAATAATCATCTGACGAAGAATCATCGTTATGAACGCTATTCCTGCACCTAAAATCACTCCACCAACGGCCGAAATTAGAAAGTCACTAAAATTCTTGGTATATGACAACTCACCGGTTTTAAACCACAAAACTGCCGCCTGTAACAAAATAATTCCTGAAGCATCATTGAATAGCGATTCCATTTTCAAAACCACTTCGGTTCGCTTAGGAACATCTCGACCTTCACGAACGGAATCCAGCGCTGTCGCATCAGTCGGTGTACTGATAGCTATCATGATCAGTGCCAGAGGCAATCCAATGTCAAATATCCGATTAACTGCAAATAATCCAACAATTGCGGAGATCAGAGCTAAGACGATTGCCGTGCCTAATATTTCTTTGAATTTTCGTTGAACTAAGAAGCTCCGTGTTTGTTGTCCTTCAAAGAATAACAATGGTGCAATGATAAAGGCCATGAAGAACTCGGAATCGAATCCAATAACCAGTTTATTTATGAGAGGAATACATGCAAAAATAATACCCATAAGTAAATTAATATACGTTCTAGGTATTACTCTAATAAATTTGGCAGCTAAATTACTAATTGCTACCAGCATCAAAATAACCACGGCTGAAATATACAGGCCCATTTTGTTTTCCCCCCAAAAAAAGAAAAAATACAGGCCCTTCTAAAAGAAGCCTGTATACAATTTACATTGAGATTATAGTAATCTCAAAATTATGTCAATTATTTAGTTATTTGTAATCATTCGGATCAGCGGCGGCTGGACCATAATCATTCATATCCGCATCACGATAATCCCACCATTCATTTTCGTAACCGACGAATCCAGCTTCATACATTGCCATATCAAGAATTTGATAATTAGCTTCCGCTTCCGGCGAACACTTAGCATCGCGATGTGCTTTTTCTGTGAAATCATCAAAGACTGTTGGCATTTCTAATTCATTCCCATTCAAGTCACATAAAGTCAGGTCAAATGTGACGCCTTTTTGGTGCGAAAAATTAGGATTCGGCTTAGCAACAAACTCCGGATCAGGATAAACTTCAAATAATCTCTCTTGAGCTTTGACAGGACGATAAGCATCCCAAACTTTAATACGATATCCTTGATTCCTCAGAGCTAAACTAGCTTTTGCTAATTTTTCTGCCGTTCCCATTCTAGCAATTGCGGTAACGAAATCATAAATTTTTTGATTAGTAAAATTATTCGTAGTGGCGTAGCGCAGGTCAACAATAATGCTAGAATCCAGCATCTGTATGTTGGTAAATCCAGTTTTTAGTTGTGGCATGTGACACCTCCATTGGGTATTACTATCATTATATCGGATATTATTTACCACAACTACTTTCTTGACCGTTCTCATCTAAAAGATTGTTGGCACTAATCCACCGTCGACTCGTAGAGCCTCTCCTGAGAATGATGATGCATCAGGACTAGCCACGAACACCGCGAAACGACCAATTTCTTCTGGACGAATCAAGCGCTGAATTTGTGAGCGAGAACGATGATTTTTCATGAAATCCTTTTCCCACATGGCCTTAGGCAAATCACTGTCTTGATACATATCATCAAGCATCTTCTGAACACCCTCGGTCAAAGTTGAACCTGGCATGATAGTGTTGACCGTTACGTGACTGGCAACTGTCAATTTGGACAAACTCTTTGCCAACGAAAGATTCATCGACTTGGTCATACTATATTGCGGCATTTCTCCAGATGGCATTATGGCCTCTTCACTTGCAATAAAGATAATACGACCGAAATCTTGAGCAAGCATTTTTGGTAAATAAAATTTAGCTAATGCATTTCCAGCTAAGACATTAACGTGAAAGAATTTTTCCCAAGTTGCATCATCAATATCGTAATAATCCATTGGTTGAAAAATCCCCATATTATTGACTAAAATATCAATTTCTGGAACTTCAACAAATAGTCTTTGACGGTCAGTTTCGTTTGCCAAATCTGCTGCAACTCCCAATGGTTCTGTTTCAGGAAAATCACGTTTGATTTCTGCTACAACTGTATCTACTTCTGGTTGCTTTCTTCCATTAATAATGACATTAGTTCCTTCGCGAGCCATTTCAATCGCAATTGCTTTACCGATACCTTTGGTCGATCCGGTAACTAAAGCTACTTTCTCTTTTAAATGAAGATCCATAAAAATACCTCCTAATAGCTGTACCATTATTTATTTTGATGTGATCATTTAATGAACTAATCATACTAATTCCTTGTTGTTGAATTCGTGTTACTAATATAAACCGTATCCGACCACTTAGATAGTATGTACTTTTTTGTGATATAGGTACTTTGAAGTGCCTAGATTACCAAAAAACTAGAAACTCTATCTAAACAGAATTTCTAGCTTTCTAATTATTATCAAATTATTTTTTACTATCTAAGTAAGCATGAACACCTTTTTCAAGGCGTTTTAAGCCGTCTTCAACACGTGACTTATTAGTGGCCAAGTTCATACGTAAAAATTGATTCCCGTTACCACGATACTTTGTACCTTCTGCCAAATATAATCCCGTTTCTTGGCGAATGAAGTTATTCAACTCTTCAGAATCTTCTGTAACTTTAGTACAGTCGATCCAGGCCAAATATGTCGCATCGCTCTTAACAACACTTAGCTCAGAAATGTTGTTAGCAACATAGTCCGTCAACAATTGGTGATTAACACTGATATATTGTCTCAAGTCTGACAACCATTCGTGACCCTTAGTATAGGCAGCGATAGTTCCAGCCACCGCTAGGATTCCCGGTTCACTTTGGTCATCAATTGAGATAGCACGTTCCACTCTAGCCAGAAGATTAGCATCTGGCGCAATAATTGTTGAAGCGTGTAATTGTGCCATGTTAAAAGTCTTAGTTGGTGATACTAGTGAAATAGAATTCTCGGCGACCTCAGGGTCTAATGATGCGAACGGTACATAACTGTGACCAGGCATTGAAATATCTCCATGGATCTCATCGGAAATAATCAAGACATTATGTTCCTTAGCCATCTTACCAACCTTAGTCAAGGTCTCCTTACTCCAAATATGTCCAGTTGGATTATGGGGATTACATACAAGCATAACAGTTGTTTGTGGATCAGATAATTTAGCATCTAAATCTTCCCAATCTACTTTGTAAGTTCCATCTGTATAAATCAATTCATTATTTGTAACGTTACGACCGTTATGTTCAATCACCCCATAGAATGTGTTGTAATTAGGCTCTTGTAACAGAACATTATCACCCACATCTGTCATATGACGCAAGATTGCGGAAATAGTTGGAATGACGCCAGTACTAAAGAGCATCCAATCAGTCTTAGGTTTAAAGTTATGTTCTTTTTTGAACCAGTCAGCTACGGCCTTATAGTATTCATCTGGAATCATTTGATAACCAAAGATTCCACTGTCAATGGCTTTGTGCATCGCAGTTAAAATCTCTGGAGCTGTTTGGAAATCCATATCAGCGACCCACATTGGTAATTCGTTTTCTTTAACGTCCCACTTCACAGAAGCAGTATTACGACGATCATTAATTTTGTCAAAATCAAATGACATAATTTCACCCCTCAATGTTTTTGTAGTCATTAATTAAAATATTAACACTTTAATATCAAAAAAGTTGGTTTGAAAACTTCCCATCAATGTGTCATTTATATTATACTAATACGATTAGAATCACATTAGAGGAGAATTATATGCCGTCGCTTTTTAGAAAAAAAGATGTTGTCAGTGACCTACAAAATAAAGATGTTATCCTAACCAGAACACTGGTCGCCAAGGATCTAGTCATCATGGGTGTCGGTGTTATCGTCGGTTCGGGTATCTTCATCACACCGGGAATCATCGCGACTAATTATGCTGGTCCAGGCGTTATTTTTACATATTTATTTGCGGCATTGGTCTGTATTGGAGCGGCGTTCTGTTATTCAGAATTCGCCTCTACTATTCCTTTAGCTGGTAGCGCCTATACGTATTCATATTCAGTATACGGTGAAATCGTTGCGTGGATCGTTGGTTGGTCATTAGTCTCTGAATACCTATTTGCGGCAGCTTCGACTGCCGTAAGTTGGTCCGCCTACTTCCGTAATTTATTAGCAGGCTTTGGCGTAACTCTACCCGAAGCACTTCAATCAGCTGCTCACACAAATGGTAATGCTCAAGGTCGTTTTGATATTATTGCCTTCGTCATCGTTTTGCTTGCTACAGTTCTATTACTTCAAGGATTAACTGAATCAGTTCGAATCAATGCCATCATGGTTTATGTCAAAATTTTCGTAATATTACTATTCGTAGTTGTTGCAGCATTCTTCGTCAAACCGGAGAATTACAATCCCTTCCTGCCATTTGGTTGGAGTGGTATCGGTAAAGGTGCCTCAGTAGCATTCTATGCTTTCTTAGGATTCGACGTTGTTTCCACTGCCAGTGAGGAAGTCAAAAATCCTAAACGAAATATGCCGATCGGTATTATTGTTTCCTTACTAGTTGTCGCGATCCTCTACAGTTTGGTTTCATTCGTCTTGGTTGGAGCCGTTAATTACAAAGACTTGAATGTCGCCGATCCAGTTGCTCATGCACTGAATATCCTCAATCAAAACTGGGCGTCCGGAATCATTTCACTTGGTGCTGTCATGGGAATGACGACCGTTCTGTTAGTGATTATGTATGGTGGAACTCGTCTGATCTATTCATTCAGTCGTGATGGTCTACTTCCTAAAAGTTTCAAGTCAGTCAATAAAAAAAGCATACCGGCAAACAGTACACTCTTAGTTGGTTTGGCGGCTGCCATTGCGGCCGCTGTTCTGCCGATCGACAAAATCACTGAACTGGTAAATATCGGAACTTTATTAGCATTCGCTTCAACTTCGATCGGGGTTATCTTCCTGAGACACGGTAAAAATACCCGTGAATTGAAACCAGCCTTCAAGGTGCCTCTATATCCCGTTTTCCCACTGATTTCATTTTTTGCCTGTATCTACTTGATGACCCAGTTACAACCGTTCACGTGGCGTATGTATGGCATCTGGACTGGAATTGGACTAGTCATCTACTTCGGTTATGGCTATTGGCATAGTTTGGTTAAAAAGAATAAATGATACCAAAAAAAGAGACCTGACGGTCTCTTTTTAGTTTGCCATTGGAAGTGAAACTGGTAGGTTCAACTTCTCATAGCCAATGTTATAAATTTGTTCAGGATTACTACTGTTCAATACCTTTACGTAGCCTGTTTCTTGGAACCCTGACTTCTTGATGACATGTTGCATACCAAAGTTCTCTTTGTGTGTATCAACTCTGATGCCTTTGATTGTTGGGTTAAGAGCCAATTCATCAAGTACTGCATTGAATAACTTAGTAGACAATCCTTGTCCACGATGGTTAGCAGACACTGCAACACGATGAAGGGCAATATATTCTCCCTCTTCAGTTAACCATTCACCATCAAGAGTTTGGTAGCTCATATCAGGACCAGGAATAGCTGAAACAGTTCCTAGGATCTCATCACCCTCAGCAAGAACAAAGTTGTACCCGTTCTTAATATCGTGGACTAAGACATCCATATTCGGATATTGTCCTCTCCATTGATTGATATTCTGGGCCGCCAGGTGGGCCTTCCCATCCAAGATAATTTGTTCGATTTGTGGTAGATCTTTCATTTCCGCATGACGTAACAACATTGTTCTCACTTCTTTACATTTTATTTATCTCCGTTTTTAATGCTTAGATATCTAAGATTTAAAATATCGACAAGTAAAGTTATAATACCAAAGTAACTGACTGTCAAGCATTTAATGATTAAATATCTAACTATAAGAAATTTAAATTATTAAACGCGATTATGACGGGCTTTATGCTATACTTTAACTAATTATGTAACGTCGGAGGAAATTATGGACGAGTATGCCCAGGAAACAAATTATTTAATGCATTCAATACTTTTTAATCAGCAAAGACTTTTCAATGAGAAGTCAAATAAATACGATTTGACAGTTCAGCAAGCTAGAACTTTGGAATTGATCGAGAAAACTCCAGGAATGATTCAACGGCAAATTGCTGAATTCCTAAGTATCCGCGATGCCAGTGTTTCTAGTATGTTGAAGAACTTGGAACGTGATGGTTATGTTATCAGAAGACGTGACCGTCATAGCGACCGTAACAAGCGTATTTTTTTAACTGACAAAGGTATGGCAATCATTAAAGAGCTGGGACATCTTTTTGCAGAAGTAGAAAATCAAGTTATTGCACCATTGTCCAAAGATGAGACTATAATACTGTTGAAACTATTAAGAAAAATGGAAGCTGAAATCAGCGAATAGGAGTTTACGTTATGGCCCAAAAAAGTGCCTCTTCAAAACTAAAATCTATTTTCAATACAACATTTATGTTGGGATTCATCTTATTATTTATTAAATTGACCTTGTTAGTAATCAACCACTTCTTCAGATTAGACCTTTTGGCCTTTACCGGAATTGCGAATGTCTTGAGTAATATCATCCCCATCACATTGATGGTTATTGGTGGAATTGGCTGGGAAATGAATACTGACAATTACGAGCGACTCAAAAATTATCACGATTAAAAATATCATAAAAAAATAAGAGTGGATGAACTTAGGAGATTACCAAGTTTATCCACTCTTATTTTTATAATTTTGTTCTACATCCTACAAAAGGGTTAGTATAAAGATATAGATTTTAAGTTGGGGAGAAGTAAGTAGTATGAACAAAAAAACAGATTTTGACGAAGAAAGTCCACTGACAAAGGTCATCGATGATATCTCGGAAGGTATTAACGATGCAGGGACCGTGTTTAATTCTGAAGAAACACCGGTCATCCCTGAAAGTACCGGCAAAGAAGCCGTCCGTTATCTATTATGGGGATTACTTTCAGTTATCGTAAATTTTGGAACATTCTTTCTTTTATATCACGCAATGCATCTTAATTATCAATTCGCCAATATTGTTGCTTGGTTCCTAGGGGTTCAAGTTGGTTTTTGGGTTGACCGAGTCATCGTTTTCCATCACAAATCCAATACTGCCTTTAGAGAAATGTTAGCCTTTTACGGAACTAGAATTCTAACCTTCTTAATTGAAACAGCTACACTCTGGGTCGGAATCTCTCTTCTCAGTGCTGGTGGCACTGGTTCAAAAATTGTTGGTCAACTTCTAGCCATTATTGGTAATTATGTTCTATCGAAGTTCTTTATCTTTAAAAATAAATATTAGTTTTTAATTACGCAAAAAGAGTGGCTCAACTTAAGTTGAGCCATCCTTTTTTTATCTTTGTTAACGTACTGAATAATTAGGAGCTTCTTTTGTAATAGTAACATCATGTGGATGTGATTCTTTCAATCCAGCATTTGAAATTTGAACAAATTGTGCATCTTGTAATTCTATTAAATTATGTGCACCAACGTAACCCATTCCTGATCGTAGTCCACCTAACATTTGATACAAGACATCACCAACAGCACCCTTGGCAGCAACGCGACCTTCGATACCTTCTGGAACTAACTTGTTAGCTTCGTTAACACCACTTTGGAAATAACGATCTGATGAACCGTGTGACATAGCAGCCAAGCTACCCATTCCACGATAAGTCTTGAAGCGACGTCCTTGATAAATTTCAAAGTCGCCAGGTGCTTCGTCAGTACCAGCTAACATTGAACCAAGCATAACGGCGTTACCACCACCAGCTAGAGCCTTAACCATATCACCTGAGTACTTGATACCACCATCAGCGATGATTGTCTTGCCATATTCATGAGCAACACTGGCACAATCATATACAGCTGTGAGCTGTGGTACACCAACACCAGCAACAATTCTGGTTGTACAGATAGAACCAGGACCGATACCAACTTTAACAACATCAACACCAGCATCATACAAAGCACGTGTTCCTTCGGCAGTTGCAACATTACCAGCAATCAAAGTAGCCTCTGGGAACTTCTCACGAATCTCAGTGATCTTGCGAAGTACACCTGCTGAATGACCATGAGCAGTATCAATAATAATTGCATCGGCACCAGCATTTAATAAGGCAGCAGCACGGTCAAATGTATCACTTGTAACACCAACGGCAGCGGCTACTAGTAAGCGACCATATTGATCTTTAGCAGCATTAGGGAATTCTTGAACTTTTTCAATATCCTTAATTGTTACCAATCCACCTAAACGACCATCTTTGTCGATAAGTGGGAGTTTTTCAATTTTGTATTTTTGTAAAATCTTTTCAGCATCTTCAAGAGAAGTGCCAACTGGTGCTGTAATTAAATCATCGTGAGTCATAACAGTATCAATTTTTACTGAGTAGTCATTGATAAAGCGAAGGTCACGGTTCGTAATAATTCCTACGAGTTTTAATTCTTCGGTATTAGAAACAATTGGCACACCGCTGATACGGTAAGTGTGCATCAAATCCTCTGCAGCACTTACTGGAGCGTCTACAGTTAAGTAGATTGGGTCAATAATAACTCCGTTTTCTGAACGTTTTACTTTTAGAACTTCGTCTGCTTGTTGTTCAATGGACATATTCTTGTGAATAACACCTAGACCACCTTGACGTGCCATAGCAATCGCCATTGGTGCCTCTGTAACAGTATCCATACTTGCACTTAAGATTGGTGTGTTCAATTTAATGTTCTTTGCTAATTGAACAGATAGATCAACCTCGTTTGGTAGAACATGACTTTCTGCAGGTATCAATAAAACGTCATCAAAAGTGAATCCTTTTTTATCAAATTTTGTTTCCCATGCCGACATGAATGAGCCTCCTGTATTTTGATTTCCCTATCATATTATATAGGTAAAATTTATAAACATGGTAGCTGATTTTCACAAGTTAGTCAATGGAACCGGGTTATATCTACAAGTTAATATTAAAAAATAAAAAAGCTTATCGTTATAACGATAAGCTAATCCATCTTTACAGCTACCACATCGTAATTCCAGGCATTA
Organism: Companilactobacillus jidongensis; assembly: GCF_003946575.1. Classification (GTDB taxonomy): domain Bacteria; phylum Bacillota; class Bacilli; order Lactobacillales; family Lactobacillaceae; genus Companilactobacillus; species Companilactobacillus jidongensis. The sequence continues at coordinate 103,831 of NZ_RHOP01000005.1, forward strand.
CGCTTCTTCAGATAAAATTTAAAGGCTCTTTTTCCTAAACAAAGATGATACTTTAAAATACCGTTTTCTCGTTCAATTTGTTCATTGATTCGATACAAGTTGTGATGATGATTTCTGAGTAAATACTTTTCGGTTTCCGAATCCATGGAAACCTTAGCTATCTCATGATGATTGATCAGCAATAAATTGCATGCCAAAATCATCCTCCGCCGTAACAGGTCATTGATAATTAATGCTAAAATGATCCCGACAAGTACTAGCAAGAAGAATCCACCGTATATGCTAAATAATTCAACGTTTACTCTGTTCATCTTCATCAACTACTTCGTATTATTTTATTTAAAAATATCGTATCATGTTACTATTTTTTTTATCAAATTTTACGCTCAAATTGTGATTGACTATTGGTACATATCCAGTAAATTAGTTATTATCACAAAATTATTTCGAGGTGACAATTATGTCCAGAAGTTGGTTTGAAATTTTCATCGGTGCCCTGCTAGAAGTTGTTTGGGTCTCGGCGATGAAACACGAACATTCTATTATATCAGCAGTGATCGTAGTCGCAATTTTGATTTTTAGTTTTTATTTAATGATCGATGCCAGTAAGAATATCCCTGCAGGAACGACTTATGCCGTTTATGTTGGCTTAGGATCTCTCTTCGTCGTCTTAGCGGGGGTATTAGTCTATCATGAACCATTTAGCCTGCCCAAATTATTCTTTGTTCTCCTATTAACCGTCGGTGTGATCGGACTCAAAGTCGTCACTGATATCGAAGAAAGACAGGCACACTAATGGATTGGATATTCTTATTACTCGCCGGTTGTGGAGAAATGTCTGGTGTTACTGCACTAGGGTTTTATTCAAACACCAAAAAGAAACTTGCCCTAGTAGCAATGATCGTCTCATTTGTTTTCAGTTTTTCATTTTTGTACCTATCGCTACAAACCATCCCCATGTCGATCGGCTACTCGATTTGGACGGGAATTGGGGCCGCCGGAGGTTCACTGATGAATATGTGGTTATTCAATGAGTCCAAGAGTTTCAAGCGATTCTTCTTTATCTTTCTAATCATCATTTCAGTCATTGGATTGAAATTTGTCAGCTAAGTCATCTTGAAAAAGATGACTTTTTTTGTTGTTATTTGATAAATATTTATTGTTTATCGATAAAATAATGCTATACTCAAATTACAAATTATTACGAGGTGCTTCAAAATGAAAAAGGAAACTATCTTTTTAAAAGTAACTATTTATGTCATGGCACTCATCATGGCAGCAATTTGTATCGTTGTTGCCCCGCATTATTTGATTGGTGCCAATAATCTGTTACCAAACAAACCCGTTCTAACAATTATTCTGGGACTTGGTCTCTATGTTACAGCTATTTTATTCTACGTTGTTTTGTACCAAGCAATGAAATTACTTAACTTGATCGACCACGAAAAAGCTTTCTCTAAAAAATCTGTTACTGCGCTCAAAAATATTAAGTACTGTGCTTATAGCATGTGTATTATCTATCTTCTCGAATCACCTGTGTTCTATATTTTTGCTGACAAAGACGATGCTCCAGGTGTTATTATCGTCTGTGCTGTTTTGGCTGGAGCTTCATTGGTCATTGCTATCTTTGCCAGTATGTTACAAAAGCTTCTGCATCATGCCATTGAAATCAAGTCTGAGAATGACCTAACTATTTAGGAGGATATCATGAAAATTTTGACGATCTTTTTGAGATTTATTTTAGTCCTGATCATTGCTATGTTAAGTCATTTTGTCGTTTACTTTTTTCCATCCCTCTTGGGCTGGATGCACGAAAGTGGCTCAAGTATGATTACTCTAGGTAGCTTTGGATTCTTCCTTTTTTCATCCGCTCTTTGTGCCTATGGGATTATCATTTTTGCCTGGAGACTGCTGTACTTAGTTGATCACAAATGTGTCTTTACCGCTTCAGGTACCTTTGCTCTGAAGGTAATCAAATTTTGTTTTTATTACATTGCCATCGTTTATCTATTATCATTCTTCGATGTCGGTGAATTAGCGAACATTGAACAAGCACCCGCACCCTTTGCCGCTGAAATATTTATCGTCGTTTTTGCAACCTCGATGGGGCTATTCGTTAACCTACTTCAAAAAATTAATCATCGTGTAGAGGAGATATCATGAAAAATTTAACGATTCCTTTGCGATTAGTACTCTGCTTAATCTTAATATTATTAACTTTAGTTTGTATCTACACCTTTCCCGATTTAATTTCATATCGTGGACAACCTGAAATGCCCACAATACTCAAAGTTCTATTAGGAATAGGATTGTATCTATCCGGAATTCTATCCTATGCTATTATTTATTTTTCATGGCGGCTGCTTCACTTGATCGACCACAATCATCTCTTCTCAGCAAAAGGTGTTTCCTCGTTAAAAATAATCAGAAATTTATTCTATACGATTGCCATCATCTACGCTGCAATGTTCCCGTTATTTGCTTTCATTACATCTGACGACTGTTCTCCCGTTGGCGGACTAATGGAAATGTTTGTCATTATGCTAGGATTAATGGTTGGGACATTTGTACACGTTCTTCAAAAAGTTTCTCAAGACTTAGTAAATTCTAAAAAAGAAACCGAGTTATCAATATGATAGTAATTAATTTGGACGTTATGTTAGCCAAAAGAAAAATGAGCCTGACTGAGCTGTCACAAAAAGTTGGCGTTACAATTGCCAATTTGTCTATCCTAAAAAATGGCAAAGCAAAAGCCATTAGATTCTCAACTCTCGAAGCAATTTGTCGGGCATTAGATTGCCAACCAGGCGATATCCTTGAGTACAAATCAGAGTTCTAGACCAATAATTATGGTAAAATTCTCTTACAGACTATTTATGTAATTCGTTTGGGGGAATATATATGAAAAAATTGGTCCGTGACAAAGTACCAGATATCGCTGGAGATAAGGCAGAATTCGATATTCTATCGAACGATGACTATCGAACGTCGCTCCGTGACAAACTAGTGGAAGAAGCAAAAGAAGTTCAGGCGGCTGATACTCGCGCTAACCTCGTAGAAGAGTTAGGGGACTTAGAAGAAGTCATGCGCGCAATATTAGATGATGCTTCGATCACGTATGAAGAAATGGACAGCATTCGTCAGTCAAAAGTTATGCAACGTGGTAAATTTGAAGAGAAATATGTTATGAAATTCAATGAAGATAGTGAAAATTAAAAGAGTTTGGGACAAAACTCCAAATTCTGAAAAAAGAACCATCATGGGAAATTAAAAGATTTCCCATGATGGTTCTTTTTGTTACATTATTTTCCACTTAATCTTTAGCATTCTAATAAGCATTGGCAAAAACATTCATAAAATCTGACATCTTTACTATTCCCAATTTTGGTTCGTTCTTGTAAAAATCAGCGTAAAATTTTGATGTTCCTTCTGCTTTGTACATATTAGTAAATGATGTAGCAAACGATTTAGGCATAACTTTTCCTAACCGCGTCTGCATTTCATTATCAGATATTTCAATCCATTTCAAATCAGGCATATCGATTTTCTTAGAGATATATTTAACTAATTCGTTGCCTGTAACAATATCACTGGCCACATACATAACGCTGTTCTCTATCACAGGATTTAAAAGGGCTTCTAAGACACTATCTGCTATATCCTTGGGATCAACGAAAATGCTTGTTGAAGTGGCGGGACGATTTTCAAATATCGCATGACTAGCTTTAATATCGGTGATTTTTGACAAAAGATTATTATAAAATCCAGTTGGTCTAATGAATGTATAGCTAACGTCATCCAGCTCTTTAAGTACATCCTCAATTATATGGTAAATATAGAGTGCTCCGACCTCAGGACCTTGATCAGCTCCAACACTACTCAAATCAACGACGCGCTTTACTCCAGAGTTAACGATTGCTGTTTGAAAAATTATTGCCTGCTGGCGTGCCGACTCAATCATATCTTCATCACGATTGACACCTGCAAGCATCAAATATACTTCGTCAGCACTTTGAAAGGCTGATGTCAAAAACTCCGCATCCTGCATTGATCCAATTGCTGCCTTAGCACCTAAATTCTCGATTTCTTTTTTATGTTTATCTGAATGTGAAACAACTGTGACTTGATGTCCCTGTTTAACTAATTCAGGAATTACGTAGCTATTGATATGTCCTAATGAACCTAATAATGTAATTTTCATATTTATTTTCTCCTTTAAAGATAGCCTTATCTCTTAACAAAAATGAATTATAAGAGATAAGGCTATCTTTTGTCAAGGTTGATTTTCAAAAGAATTCTAATTATGATTAGTAACATGAAGAAAAAAGATAACGAAAAATACGAAAAAATTCTTAATGCGGCAATTGAAATCATCAAGGAAGATGGTGCTGCAACTTTATCAACTACTAAGGTCGCTAAACGGGTCCAAATTTCTCAATCAAATATTTATATTTACTTCAAGAATAAAGATGACCTACTCAAACAAATTTACCAATCAGAAATTTCTGATTATCAATTACGTTTCAACGACATTTTAGAAAATGGTCATTCTACACTTGAAAAAATAACCGAATATATTCGGGCGCTTTACGATATTTCTATCGAAAATCCAGACTCAATGGATGTCATTGAACAAATTAAGCAAATTCCTGATTCCCCAATTGATATGAACGATGTCGTTGGTTTTGAAAGTAATCCTATCGTTGACCTAATTAAAAAAGGTATCGCAGAAAATATTTTAAGGGACGTTAATCCAAACATTTATCTAACCATGATTTTTAATACCATTCGTATGAATGCTTCCAATACTAAAAATAAACAAAACTTCAGTTCTTTTGACACACTTTTAGATTTATTCTTGCATGGTATTCTCAAATGATTTTGAAAATAAGGATAAATTAACTTTATTGAGCAATAAACTCATTCAAAAAATTTTTCAATTTCATATTTTTGTTCGGTTCTTTTAAATTGATTTGAATATACTCAAAACTTCCATCCTCATACATACTGGAACTCACGGAATATTCAACTGAAAATTCACCTAAAAAATTAAAAATTGTAATTATTTTGTCTAAATCAAACGGACGTATATTTATTGATATAGAATACCCATAAAATTGTCCATCAACCGTTTCAGGATTATTTTCTGAAATATTCAAAATAGTATTTTCAGACGTAAGAAACACGAACATATCAATTATTTGATTCTTAATAGATTTCATTGATTTTCTCCTTATTTAGTAGGGTTTAATTATCTCAGAAATAATCTAAACACCAAAATTTATATTTTTATAAATACTAAAAGAGACCGCAGATTATGGGACTGCGGTCTCTTTTTTATTTGAGATATAACGTTTATTTATTTTATATGGGAGTAATTATTTGTTCGGTATTATTTTGAGTGTGGTGCCTTAGGGTGCAAGACGGATACCTTTGTAGGAATCGTCTTATCGCGTCCTAAGTACATTTGATAATATGGCGGTACATTATTTACCAAGTGCAATAATTGTTGCGTTACTTCAGGAATTGATTCTGGAGTAATTGGTGGTAAGTCATCAGCTGTAACTTTGCCCTTGATACCTCTGAATCTCTTGATACGTTCCAATAAGTAACGAACGTCATAACGTGAAGGGTTAACTTCGAGAACGTCTTTTTCAACATTCAATAATTCATAAACTGCTTCTAGTCCAGTACGAACTGAAGTTTCAACTGTGAAGACAACATCATCGTCAATTTCAACGAATTGTCCCAGTAATCCAAGGTTAGTACATCCATCAGGAACTACCTTAGGACGATCGCCAAGTTTTCTAGGCATGAATTGACTTGTACAGTATGGCATCATTGCTGTCGACATGTAAGTATGAGCTAATACTTCATCCTTAATATCTAGCATTCCTAAGTGATACAAGAGCTCGGTCATGATTTCATCACCGGTACAATCCCACATACGTTTCTTAATGTAGTTACCGATATTTTCACCGTACAATCCATATCCCCAACCAACTTCTTCGTCATCAGCTTGATATGGGAAGAATGGTTTGTGGTGAATCTCGAATGACATATCCCAATTAGAGTCTCTGAATGTCATTAGACCACCAGTACCAGCCTTACTTCCTGATAATTCTTCAATACGTTTGAAGAATTCTGGGTAATCCTTAACAGTTGGGAAGAATGAGATCCACTTCGTCTTGTCGATCTGACCCAAGAATTTCTCAGGGTGACCGAACTTAGCATCTTTACCAGCCAAGTTCTTCCAGATTGTGAATGTTCCCATGTCCTTGGTGTCAGTGTTAGTAATAGCAACAGTCTTGTTGTCACCAAAGGTACTATTTTCACTGATTGAACCAGTAGTTACGAAGACTAAGTCTTGCATAGCAACAGGAACTTCAACTTTTTCACCGTCTTCACGAGCTAGAATCCCTTGAACAGTATCATTCTTGGCATCTAATGCTAAGTCATAGACAGCGAAATTATTTACAAAGTTAACACCCTTGTCAATCAAGAATCTCTCGATAGGAAGAATAATTGCGTCATATTCGTTATATTTTGTATGAATGAATCCTTCGAGATATTCGTGACGACTGATGAATGTAAATCTTTGCCAATAACGACGACATTCAATCACACTGTGATAATCTTTGAAAGCTAATTGACTGTGGAAGCAAACCCAGAAGTTTGTCTTGAAGAATCCTTTATCAAAGAAATCGTTCAAACTCTTGTCAGCTAACTCTTCCTCAGATGAAGCAACGATTTTGCTCATTGCTGCAGCGTATTGAGGAGCCAGCTTGTACTCGTGATAGTGTCCATCGATCTTACCTTGATCAACAATTACACGAGCTTCTGTATGGATAGGCTCGTCACGATTGAAGTCAACAACGTCATCAAGTACTGTTCTGCCTTCATTTTCCAATGAAGGAATCTTGCTACACAGATACCAGAGACATTCCATGTACGGCTCCAATTCACGTTCAGCACGACAGAGGTAACCTTGATTGCTCTTAGTTCCGTCCATTGAGCCACCCATGACTGGTTTCTTTTCATAAATCGTAATATTTTTAGCTGGCATTTTGGCATCGTCGATCAAAAATACTGCAGTTGCTAAACCAGCAATTCCTCCGCCGACAATGTTGGCCTTACGGTCATCGATTCCAGCGGGTTTATGTGGATGATACATTGTTTTATAAATGTTCATGTTACTGCCTTCTTTCGTTTTTCATCTGCCCTGAATCTAAGATAAGCCCACTGGATCGTTGAAACAATTTACAAAAAAAGAAAAGTGTAAATTATTTTTACACTTCCCTCAATTTGTAAATCTATTTTGCATACTTATTTAACGCTTTTTTGAAATCACCCTGAACCAGAACTCCAGTTTGATCAACTATATCTTTGGGGTCATCCTTCATACCATCTTTGACCCATTCGAATATTAATGAAATAAATGCCAAACTATAAAAATGAGCAATAAAATCTTTGTGCTTCTGATCGACTGACATACCAACTGCCTGACGTTCAACAACAACGATTATATAACTGTAGATAACCCGATAAATATATTTTTCTAAAAGATCACGATAAATTGACTGATAGGTATTCATAACTAGGTCTTGATTGTTTTTGATTTCAATCATGACATTATAAAAACCGCGTTGCCAATTCTCATAGTCAGAGACATTAGACAACACCCTATCAGCGACTTCACTAGCCGTCCATTCAACTAATTCATAAATATCAGAAAAATAATTATAGAAAGTCTGTCTGGTCAAATCGCACTCACCAACAATGTCCTTAATAGTGATTTTATCAACTGGCTTTTTTGCCAAAATTGTTACGAGTGAATCAGATAGGATTTTCTTGGTATTATTTTGCATCAGGACCATCCCTTCAATATATTGCTTCATCTAATTATATAATTTTTTTCATACTAGCGCTCACTATTCCAGCAATTCAGTAACATGTTGTTTACAGGTCTAAAACGGTTTATTATATTAGACATACCCTAAGGAGGGAAAATTTATGGAGATTTTTACCCTACTTCTAGTTGCGTTAGTTGCACTAGAACATATCGGAATCGCTGTCTTAGAGATATTTGCAGCCCCCGAAAAACAAGCCGAGGCCTTTGACATGCCACTAGATTTTGTTAAACAACAAGGTGCTCAGACTGCTCTATCCAATCAAGGAATTTATAATGGGATGTTAGGAATACTTATTCTAGCAATGATCCTTTTCTTCACTGGTTCAGTTCTAAAAACAATCATGATCCTTTTGATGATCTATGTGATCGTCGTCGCTGTTTATGGTGCTTTTACTGCTACTAAAAAAATCCTTTATGTACAAGGATTACCCGCACTGATTGCTCTGATATTTGTACTAGTGTTCTATAAATAGTAATAGTTAGGAAATTTATTCATGAAAAAAGATTCACTATTAAAAAGTTCCCTTTGGATCTCGATTTCAGGTATCTTCTCGAGAATCCTTGCGGTAATTTATATTATCCCATGGAACATTTGGATTGGTCCAGTCGCATTAGGAGCAGCCAACGCGTTATACGGAAAAGTTTATAACATTTACAATTTATTCTTGATCATCGCTACTGCCGGTATTCCATCAGCTATTTCCAAGGAAGTAGCTGCACACAACGCTCTCGGCCGTTATGATCAGAGCGAAAAATTGCTTAAGAAATATACCTTCTACATGACATTGGTTGGTATCGTCCTAGCAGGATTCATGTTCTTCGGTGCCAAATACGTTGCCATCATCTTTGCTGCTGGTGACATGCGTGTTGTTACACCAATCAAGTACCTGAGTGTCGCTATCCTGATAATTCCCGCTCTAGGAATCATGCGTGGATATATTCAAGGTTATGCGTTCATTTCATTTTCAGCTTTTTCACAAGTTATCGAACAAATCGCCCGTGTGGCTTACATGTTATATGCAACTTACACGATCATGGTTATGCAAAAGGGCAGCTACATGAGTGCTGTTAACCAATCTACCTTTGCTTCATTTATTGGTGCAACACTGGCCTACATTTTCTTGATTTGGATGCGATTCAGAGTTCGTAAATCAATTTCGGCTGAAGATATCAAGACATCAGCTGAAGTGCCAGATAGCGAATTAACACAAGTCAACTTTGGTTCAATGTTGAAATCAGCTATTCCATTCCTGTTGGTCGATACTATTATGACCGTTCTACAATTATTCGATCAGACCAGTTTTGTGTTGATCTATCAAAATGTCCTTCACGCTAGTCAACATACGATCGATAACCTGTACTCAATGTTTGGATTCCAAGCCAACAAACTGATTATGGTACTAGTATCTTTAGCTATTTCAGTTTCAGCTTCGATCATTCCCGCATTGTCAGCGTTGATCAGTCGTAAAGCAAAATTTGAGGACATTCAAAAATTGCTAAGAAACATGGTACAATTTACCGTCTTCATCATCTTACCAGCAACCTTTGGTATGATCGGTATTGGCCGTCACCTATGGACTGCTTTCTATATTCCAAGTACCTTAGGTACTCAAATTTTGGCAGTTTCATGTATTGAAGCATTCTTCTATTGTGTTTTCATGATTTTGGAAAATGTCCTACAAGTTGACAAAAAAACTAAAACATCAATGATTTTCTTAGCCCTAGCCTATTTGATAAAAGTAAATTTACAATACCCGCTAACTATTTATATGGGCGCTTTCGGTCCAGTGGTTGCAACCACAGTCGCCTTCATGATAATGGGACACTTTGCTTTTAGAATCATCAACCAGCAATACAAACTAATTGATAAACAGTTGGCAATTCGATTATTAAAAATTGTGATCGATTCCGCGATTATGTTAGTGGTTGTCTATGGTGCTGATTTACTACTATCTAAATTCATCAATGGTCAAACTAAGATCGGCGCTGCAATTATTCTATCTATCTGTGCTGTCATTGGGATGATCGTTTATGCGGTACTTGCATATAAAGATGGTTCAATGAAAATTCTTAAAGAAATTCGTGGAACTGATATTTATTAGGATAAGCCTTTGGGCTTATTTTTTTATCGTTATAACGCCATTATAGAACTACTTTTCTATCGTCAAAATAACCACGATAGTGTATTTTAAAAGTAGATAAAGGTGGGGATAGAAATGGAAATTAGCAAGATTTTGAAAAACAAACGTACTGAACTAGATATGACACAAGGTGATTTAGCAAAATCACTCTATGTATCTAAACGTTCTATTACTAATTGGGAAACTGGTCGCACCACTCCTGATATTGACAGTTTGATACGTCTATCCAAGCTTTACGATATTTCATTAGATGACCTTCTGTTAAATAACAAAAATGCAGTCGACAACGTTAAGAAACAAGCACAGCTCAAATTAATGAATATATATTTAGCCGCTACCTTTATAACCTTGTTAGCCTTTTTATTTATTTTAGGAACTACTGGCTTATATGGTGATTTATCCAAGCCTGTGTATGTTATTACTTGGATTGGTGCTATCAGTAATAATATAGCCATGGTTTACTTCCTAGACCAGATCAATAAATTAGAAAACAAATCTGAAAAACAGTTACTTTTGAGTGCATTGAAATGGACTTTGTTAGGATTAACAATTGTAATTCTTAGTATCATCATTATCATTATGATTAAATATGGACACTAAAAAGGCAGCTCGATGGGCTGTCTTTTAGTTTGCTTGAATCCATTCGTTTGTAGCTACATGATATTACTTTTGATCATTGAAATAAGCATAACGGTCGGTTGGCACAGTCCGTCTCCAATTTTTCTTTTCCCTGTGTATACACAAATATTATTTCACCATGTTGGTTTTTTAAATAAATATTTACTTGCTGTTCATCCGAATCCGTATCAGTAACTGGATATGTTGGCGTATCATTTGCAACTATTGGATTCAAAGAAGTATTCTCTTGAGTACTGTCTATTGTTCTATTAGATTCTGCATAACTTGTGCTTCCTTGCTTAATCTTTTCATCTAGAGAATTCTTTGTACCGACTTCTTCTTTTCCTGTATCTTTTTAATATTCTATCCACCTATGTCCTTGATTCTGATAAATCTATTATACAATAATCCTATGTTTTTTAACTCAATCTAAAATAATTGCAATTGACGACCAGTTTTTGTAATGGTATCTTAAATCATCGAAAGCGATTGCAGAAATTTTCAATATAGGAGGAATTTACATTGCTAGTTGGAAGTATTGAAGCAGGTGGAACAAAGTTTGTTTGTGCTATAGGTGACGAAGACTATCGTATCAAGGATAGTGTTCAATTCCCCACGACAACCCCAGAAGAAACTCTACAAAAAACAATTGATTACTTTAAACAATTCGACATCGAGGCTCTAGGTATTGCCTCATTTGGACCGATCGAATTACGTAAAAATTCACCAAAATATGGGTACATTACATCAACTCCCAAACCAGGTTGGCAAGATACTGACTTCGTTGGTGCACTCAAAAAAGAAATCAATGTACCAATGTTTTGGACAACTGATGTTAACGGATCTGCATACGGTGAATACGTCATGTCAACTCTTACAAACGAAAAAATTGGTTCATTAGTTTATTACACAATCGGTACTGGTGTTGGTGCCGGCGCCATTTCTGACGGCAAGTTTGTTGGTGGTATGGGACATCCAGAAATGGGCCATACTTTACTCAAACGTCATCCTGATGACTTAGACTTCAAGGGTATCTGTCCATTCCACGACGACTGTCTAGAAGGATTAGTTGCTGGACCAACTTTTGATGCTAGATTAGGTAAGCCTGGTAAAGATGTTCCTGTAACTGATCACACTTGGGATATCATGGCTTACTACGTTGCCCAAGCTGCTATCCAAGCAACCTTGATATTACGTCCTGAAAAAATTGTCTTCGGTGGTGGTGTTGTCAGCGAACCATTTCTAGTCAAGGTCCGTGAACAATTCCAGACACTCTTAAACAATTATGTCGTTGTACCTGAATTAGATAAATACATTACGATGCCTCTAGTAAAAGATAACGGCTCGGCAACCCTTGGCGACTTTGCCTTAGCCATTCGTGAATTGCAGGAATAATATGCTTTAGAGGGATTTTAAATGAAAAAATCCTGGAAAATAACTTAGTTAAAATTTATAAATCGAAGAAAAAAATAAAGCAAAGAGTCCCGTATTTACTACGTAAATACGGGACTCTTTTTAAGTTTATGTTCATTTCGCCACATTTGATTTTAGTTAGTACAATCCTGAACAAACTCCATGGCTCGATCAAAAATCGGATTATCTACAGTATCATACCAAGATACATCAACGAAGATATCTTTGGACTCTTTAGTTGTAATCATGATTCCACTTGATGATCCCGCATTAATATCATAATTTAAATGTTGCTTAGCCGTTATAACGCTTATGTCATCAATATCAGAATATTTAATTCGACTTAATTTAAAGGCTTTAGGTTTAAAAACTATCCTGAGCCTATCGTACCAATTGGTGATCTTATAATATTCGACACCCTTTACATTTACTTTAACGTAACTGATCATTCTTGGTAAATACAATGGAAAAATACCAATTGAGAGTGCAACGAACCCAACAATGGTAACGAGAGTACTTACCCATATAAGATCCGTTATAACGAAGCTTACAACAAATATCAGTATCGAAATAAGTACTGAACTCGTTAACAGTTCATAAGATTGTTTCTTACCAAAACTCCACCCCATGACGTTCACCTACTTACGCTTTTGATATTATTATTTAATAATTTAATTAATATATCAAAACATAAGCCGTAGAAACGCCAGACGTATGGTATATGGTTAATTGTCCGATGGATTCCCCTGTTCTACTCGGCCATCAGGAAAAACTGTCCAGTTAAACGGATAACTTGAAACATCACCCATAGGAATTGCGATTCTAACCCAATATGCACGTTCGCCACTACCAGTGTCCACCATATCATAACTATATGATGTATAGTGTGCCCCAATATCAGGGTCAGTCTCCGTTACATCACCTGCTGAACCATTTTGCTTTTCAACTAACGCTTCAGCTTCCTCTTCATTATTCACAACATTCTTAGAATCAGATGATGTCTGGGTAGCAGTCTGATTTTGAGATTCACTATTGTCATCCGTCGTATCAGAACTGCTATCAGAACTATCGTTACCATATATACCTTTATTGTAATCCGCTTTTTGTTTATCCCATGCTGCTCGATGAACAAAAAATTCCTTGTAGCCACTTATCAAAGTTTTATTAGTTAAATTATCTGAACTGAACACTTTTGTATTTTGTTCAACATAAGCTAATTTGAAATTATCGTTTCGATAGACTAACAATCCTGATTCCTCGAAGAATGAACTATCAACTTTGGTGAATAATCGTTTAATAGTCATTTCCTTATTGGGTGACACTGTTACATTACCTTTTTTACTAGCCTTTACATCGTGAGAACCCTTGAAGATAAACTTACTTTGATCAAAGCTTATCTTTTTGTCAGTCCGATTATTTATTTCCACGCTAACTACTCCAGCAGAAGTATCATCAAGATAATACTTAAATGTAAATTTAACTTTAGCTCGATCACTCTTTGACAAACTATCATATGCCTTAGCTTCAATTTTTGTAGTTTTCACTGTCGGTGTCGATGATTTAGTGCTCTGTTTACTTTGACTGGTACATCCTGTCAAAACAAGCAATAATGCCATAATAACTGTAAATAAAATTCCTTTTCTTTTCACTTTAAGTCCCCCTCATATATCCGGACTTAAGCGTATTACTCAATTTAAATTTTGACAATAAAAAAATAAGCACACACGGCATTGCTGCCATGTACGCTTATTTGCTATCTAACTTTTCCCTCTTACGAAAAATAATAAACTTACTAAAAATATAATTCAGTACGATCACGAACACATTCGCAAATAGTTTTACGATCATATCATTAATGTGCATAAGTGATACTCCGATTGTCATTGTTCCTTGATCGATGATCCAAGACCCTCCACGGAAAAGGAAGAATGATCCCATTTCTAATAAGAAGGCTTTCATCGTATCTGTATGTGAATCAAATACCCATAATTTGTTAGTCACATATGCAAAAATCACTGACAATAAGTAGGCAAAAGCGTTAGCTAATTGATAATTCCAACCTGCAATATAAGTGAAAAACCAAAAACCAACATAGTTCACTACTGTTGTTAAGACACCAAATATCAAATACGGTATGGCATCTTTATACTTACTCCATAATTCTTTCATATCCATAATGAATAGTTCTCCCATGAACTCTCTAGTGATTTAGTTTCCAATTCTTATAAGTTAATCCTAAGAAATAGGCGATAACTTCAAAAGCGGAAATAAAGAATGTAACAGGCCAGTTAGTGACAAATGCCAAGTACAATCCTAACCATACACCAGCTAGCGATAAACCGACTGAAACCATAATTAACTTAGGAACTGAGTGTACCAGATATTTTGCCGTTGCGCCAGGTAAGGTCAATAAGATGAACACTAATAGTGATCCAACAATCTGGGCACCAATACTAACACTAAGAGCTAGTGTTACAAGAAACGCTATCGAAAGCATGCGCGTAGGCAATCCGGCAGATCTAGCTCCAATATGATCAAATGAATCGAATGCCAACGGTTTGTAAAATACAATAAAAATAACAATGACAACTAATGCCAAAATCATCAATTGATGAACTTCCTTGGAACTAATACCAACGATACTACCGAACAAAATATTTGTAGCGTAGCTACTGGATTCCGATGATAACGATAAGAAAAGAATTCCCAAACCAATAAACAATGAAGAAATTGCACTGATTGAGGCCTCACGTCGTGACGATTCAGAGCTCAACGAACCAACTGCAACCGAACTGACCATCGTAAAGAGTATCATCCCTGCCAATGGTGATATTCCAATTAAAATACCAAATGAAGCACCCGCAAAACCAATTTCAGAAAGTGTGTGCGATAAGAATGACATATTTCTGGAAACAACAAAAACTCCAACTAATCCAGCCGTTATAGCGATGAAAGTACTTGCTATAAAGGCCTCTCTCATAAATTCATATCCAAACATAATTTATCCCACCTCACTCAAACATTGCTTCTGAAATTTCATCGACACTGATCGGTTTGATCGTATTATTCTCAAAGAACAAAGCTCGATGAGTATATTTCTTCGTCAAATCGTAATCATGAGTGATAAATATTACAGTCAAATTATATTTTTGGTTTAATTCTTGAACTAGATCCATCAATTGCATCTTAACTTCAACGTCTAGACTGGCCGTGGATTCGTCTAAAATCAAAATTTGTGGATCATTCAATAGAGCTTGGGCCAGATAAGCTTTTTGCTTTTCTCCACCTGACGCTAATCCTAACGGACGTTTACGTAAATGCGTTAGACGTGTTTTCTCTAGAATTTGCTTAATGATTACATTATTTTCAGCACGTTTTTTCGGATTCATCGTAAATTTCAAATTCAGGCGCACAAAACTTTCAATATCCAATGGATAATCAAGATCGACGTTGCGGAATTGAGGAACATAACCAACGGTTTGACTCTTATCCATCAATAATTCACCATCGGTCTTTTTTTCCATACCCATAATTATTTTGACAAGCGTTGTTTTACCAGAGCCATTAGGTCCGACCAAACTGATAAATTCACCATCATTGATTTTGAAATTTACATCTTTAAATACTAATTGTTTACCAAATCTCTTAGTTAAATTTTTTGCTTCAATCACTAGTTGTCCCTTCACAGACCTTTCATCCATTTACATCAATACATTACAGAATATACAAAAAACGTTTATTTGTAAATAGTAAAAATTATCATTTACAAATAAATCTACTTATTTGTTACTTTTTCAATTTGATTAAGATTCCCATTCATCCACTGATAATAGCCGACATTACTTGGTAATGTTTCGGTGAAATACAGTATCGGAACATTATTTTCTTTTGCTAAATTAGTCATTTTTGTGATAATTCCACTAGTTACTTGTTTATTAACAATCAAAAAATCAACTTTATGATTCTTCAAGCCATTTTGCATGTTCTCAATGTCAGAGATAGATGGATCAGTATCATCTTCGATTGATTTAGCAAAGTGTGGATTATCAATCGTTACTCCAAGTTCTTTCAGTAAGTAATATGGCAGAGGTTCTGTTACGTATGCCTTCTTACCATTAAGTTGCTTTTTTAATTTATCCTCACGAACAATCAATTTATTCAATTTATCAGAATAGTTTTGATAGTTCTTTTTATAGTAATTTTTGTTTTTAGGATCAGTCTTCGCCATCTTCTTATAAACGGCTTGACTAAGTTTTTGAACATTAGTAACACCGAACCAGATATGTTCGTTATCGCCATTCTTTTTATGCAAAACATCACTCGCAAAATCGATCAAGTTTTTATCCTGACTATTAGCTGTAACTAGCTTGTTGACCCAGTCATCATAGCCTAAGCCATTGGATACGATCAGCTTGGAATCAGCAATTTGCTTAGCATTATTATTCGAGGGTGAAAAGCTATGTGGGTCAACATTAACTGACTTGATGATCGATTCGACTTTGTATTTATCACCGACAACACTTTGGACTGGTTCTTTGTATGTATTAACAGTCGTTGTGATCGTGTTTTTGGCATGTTTAGTCTGTGTACATCCCCCCAGAACTAGCACCAGTGCCAGAACGATGGTCATAACTAATTTTCTTATTTGTCCACTTCCCATAATGTTCCTTTCCTAAACAAAAAAATAGAGCTCAGGACTTAGTCCCAACCTCTAGAATAGTATCGAATATTAACTACAAAGGCAAGCAAATCCCGTTTTACCAAAGTTGTGCATATTGTCCATTAGCTTGGACGATATAACTTCCAACTGGTGAATCTGAGTTTTTGCTATAAATATTAACTTGATAACCAGTCACATCATTCCAAGTTATTTTTCCGTTTGCAACATACTGAGTAGTCGTCTTGTCATAAGTTGTACTTAATGTATCTGCCAAGTAACTGACTGCTTGGTCTGCAGTTGTTAAGTTAACGCTTTGTGTGTTTTGTGAGTCTTGCTGATTGTTTGTATCAGTCGATGTTGTTTTATCAGTAGCAGCTGTCGTCGACTGTTGTGGTGTTGTCCCACTGCTTGTTGTTTTACTTTGAGAATTGGTATCTGCACTCTTAGAGTCATTGTTGCTATTATCTTTAGCTGTTTGGCTATCGTTTTTAGTTGTTGAATTAGTCTTTGGTGTAGAACTTTTGGCACTTTTTTTTGTTGTCTGCTCCGAATTAGTATTGGAGTCTGTCGAACTTGCTGATTGACTTGAGCATCCGGCTAATAACACGCCTGCCAGTACTACAGTCACAAGTGAGATTTTTTTGAACATAATCAGTACCTCCCTATTCTTTAATTATATATGGGGATTTATCAGTTATGCAATAATACACAAGAAACATTAATAAATCTTAGAAATATCGATCTTTTCACCTTTACGCATTTTTGTTTCCAATTCAATCGATGTGTCAACAACGATACTTTGCGCATCAATGACATTGTAAGGATGATCTGAAGCTTTTTCTTGGGCATAAGATAATTCTGTACATCCAAGAACAATTACGTCACAACCGAATTCATTGTACATACGTTTCAAAATATCGTAATACTTCTTAGCATTCATTTGACCTTTTTCTTTGATATCATCATAGATCAAACTTTCAACATCATCACGAATCTGTTGATCGCCTAAGCTGTATTCAAAACCAGCCTCCTGAATTTCATTTTCGTAGATGTGATCATCAATCGTACCCTTAGTAGCAATCAAGCCGATTTTTTTGGCATTAGGATATTTCTTCTTCATAGTAGTAATGGCCAGATGTGGCATATGAATCAATGGAATGTCAGTGGCAGCTTGTAATTCCTTGTAGTAATAGTGTGCCGTATTACAGATGATAACCATGAATTCTGGCTTCAATAGGCTCTGTTGCTGTAAATCTTCAACTAGTGGTGGCAAGAAACTTGGTTTGGAATTGTCCAAAATATGAGCTGTCCGATCTGGTACAGTCGCATGATTGACAATAATATAGTCTAAATAATCTTGATCTTTAGTTATTGGAGTTCTTTGGTTCAACAAGTGAATATAACTTTCAGTGGCAAGAGTTCCCATGCCACCAATAACAGTAAAAAATTTTTTCATAGTTTATCCCTCGATATCTTTTAAGATGCCCTTTGCAACAGTTGGATCACTTGGATATGGCACATCAATACCATTCGTTTTTTGATAATGATCCTCACCTTTGGCTGCTAGAACGATGATATCATCACCGCTTCCATGTTCGATCATTTCACGAATAGCACTTTGACGATCAATGATAGTTTTGACCTCGACCTTTGAATGATCAATATGTTCATCGATCTGTTTACAAATATCAGCTGGATCTTCAAAGCCCGGATCATCAGTTGTCAAAATGGCACTATCAGCAAGTTCTGTTAGAACCTTACCGAATCCTGCACGTCTCGAAATACCCTTATTACCAGGGCTTCCGACAACAACTTTGAGTTTTGACTTAGGATATTCTGTTCGCAAGAATCCAAGTAGAGCTTTCATACTAGCATAATTATGCGCATAATCCACGAAAATTGTTCCGTGACTCTTAGTATTTATATGTTCCATACGTCCAGGAACCCTAGCAGTACGCAATCCTGACGCAATATCTTTTTTGTCAGCTTGCGCTAATCTCGATGCAATTATAGCCGCCGTAGCATTCATTTCATTGAAGTCACCAACAACCCCGAGCTTGTACTCGCCATCAACATTTAACTGCTTGCCTTTGTCAGTTACCGCAGAAACATCAAAAATGCTGTCACTCAAAGTAGCTTCCTTACTGGAGATACTGAAGTCTGCATTCTTAGTATCACGTCCAAACAAGTAAATATCCTTCTCAGCACTAGTCTCACGAGCAGCTGCGATAACAGTATCAAAGTCATTCGTTTGAGCGTTGATAATATTGACCTTCGAATTTATCAGTAACTGCTTCTTACAGAATAAGTAATCAGCATAAGTTGGGTGTTCATTCTCACCAATATGATCTGGTGTAATATTCAAGAATCCACCAATATCAAATTTCAAACCGTAAACACGATTTTTTTTATAAGCTTGTGAACTTACTTCCATAACTAGTTTTGTCATGCCATTATCTACGGCTCGGCGCATGTCACGGAATAGTTCCATTGACTCCGGTGTTGTTAAGTCAGACTTGAACTTATCCTCTGGCTTAGGACCGACAATCCGATCAACAGTTGAGAATAAGGCAACTTTACCAGGATAAACTTGGTCCAAAATATTATGAATGAAGTATGAAGTTGTTGTCTTTCCTTTGGTACCAGTGAAAGCAATGATGAACAATGACTTCTCCGGATTGCCATAAAAAGCCGCACTAAGTATCGACAACGCTTTTTGAACATCTTTGACGATCAAATTACTGATACCCATGTCATATTCCTTCTCAGAAACATACAGTTGAGCTCCAGCATCAACTGCCTGTTGCAGATATTCAGTTTTGAAGTTGTTTCCTTTACAGAAGAAGATGCCATTATTCTGATCTTCTCGTGAGTTGTAGCTGATATTGGTCACAAATAAATTTTCATCTAAGACCTTACTGGATACTAACAAGTCGTGTTCCTGCAAAATATCAATTGCTTTACTTATTTCCAAACTCATCGTCTGCACTCCCAATCACATTAATTATTTGAATAAATTACTAAAGAATTCCACAATTTGATCCCATAAATTATGTTTAACAGTAACTTTTTTGATTTTGATTTTTTGCTTAGTTTGAGTATAAGGTATATAGCCACTAGGTGAATTAGTGGCAATCAAGTCAACCGTCTTCTTATTGGCGGTTGCTTTGAAACCCAAATCATTTTTAGAAATACTATATTTTAATGTTGAAAGATCAAAATCACTTGGCACCCACATATAAACATCGTTACTAGGTTTATATTTATGATTCACTTTGTCACCTGGCGTCATAATTTTTTGGTGAACGAAGTGTTCCTTGACGTAATGTGCCAAATTCTGTGCACTTCGGAATCGCTTGTCATTATCACTCTCTTCACCCGAAACACCCATAACGATCGTAACGATACGTGTGTCGTCCATTGGCAAAGTTCCGACAAATGATTCACCAGCTTGTTTAGTCGTACCAGTTTTTAAACCATCAAATTCATAATCGGCTTGATAATCCCTTTGGCCCTTTAATAACAAGTTCAAGGAATTATAGGTTTTTGTTTCATTACCGACTGGAAAATCTAATTTGGCCTGAGAAGTGGTTTGTAGAACCTCTGGATAATCATCCAAGACATGCTTCACAATAATCGCAATATCATTGACTGATAATTTGTTCTCACTCGTTTTAGTACCCAGATACATCCCTTCATCTAGGTCATCATTATTCAACCCCGAGACATTATAGATTTCAGCATCTTTAATACCCCAGTTTTTGATTGTCTGACGCATCAACTTAATGAACTGTTTTTCATTACCGCCTACTTTTTGAGCCAGCATCATTGCCGCTGAATTAGATGAAACTATCCAGGCTGCATCATAAAGTTGTTTAACAGTATACGATTTGTCTGCATCCAAACGGACATTGGTTAGTTCATCTTTTTGTGTCATTTCAGCTTGTTCAGCTGTTGGTGTTAATTTATCTGTCCACTTAAGGTTTCCTTCATGAATTGCTTTGGTGACTAAGTACAGTGTAATCACTTTGGTAATCGAACCGATTGCAACCTTTTTTTCAGGATCCTTGGAATAAATGATCTGTCCCGTTTTTTCATCAAAAGCCATCGCCGCACTGGCATTTAGTTCAGGCTCATCAGCCGCTTGGACTGTATGGAGATTCATGATTGGTAACAGTATCACGACAGACATTAGTAATAGAATTTTTTGTATTAAATTTTTCATTAATTTCCTCGCTATTGCCCCGAAATTGGGAAATGAATAATAAACGCTGTGCGCGCACTATCCGATGTAACTGATATTGTACCACCATGTAATTTGACCATGCTCTGAGCAATGGCCAATCCAAGTCCGGTACCACCCGTCTCCTTATTACGTGAGTCTTCAACTCGATAGAAACGATCAAACAAATGTGACAGTGATTCTTGTGGGATCGACTGCCCATTGTTGGCAACTCGCACTACAACATCTTCGGGCGTTTTTTCAGCTTCTAACCACAAATGTGTGGCACCTTTTCCATATTTAAAAGCATTAGTTATCAAATTATTGAAGACTCGACCAAGTTTTTCAGTATCACCATTCATCATGATTTTTTCTGGTTTTGATTTGACAATTATTTCCATGCCACGCTTGTTGGCTTCCAGCTCAAAATCAGCTGACAATTGATCAAGCATCTGCGTCATATCAAAGGTAGAAGATGATAGCTTGCTTGTTGCTTGTTCAACATTTGCGTACTCAAATAGTGAATTAACCAAATTCTGCATCTCGAGTGACTTGTTATAAGCAATGTGCGAATACTTCAAAATTTGACCAATATCCTCGAAGTTTTGTCCTTCGATCAAACCCAAATATCCGATTACTGAAGTCAAAGGTGTTCGTAAATCGTGACTAACGTTCGCAATTAACTCATCTTTACTGTCCTCAGATTTTTTTTGTTCGGAAATATGCTTATTAGTGTTCGAGACTAACAAGTTGACACTATCGACAATACTTTGTAATCTCTTGTTGACCTTAAGATTTATCTTGTGGTTAAGATCTCCCGCCGCAATTTGAATCAGTTCTGATTCGACTTTATAAACTTCAAATTGACGATACGTTTTGACTACCACATGGATGGAAATCCCTAGTTCAATTAGAATAATCAGACTGAAGAAAAACCAAATACCCCAAAAGGTAGATCTGGATAG
This sequence comes from Companilactobacillus jidongensis, assembly GCF_003946575.1. Classification (GTDB taxonomy): domain Bacteria; phylum Bacillota; class Bacilli; order Lactobacillales; family Lactobacillaceae; genus Companilactobacillus; species Companilactobacillus jidongensis. The sequence continues at coordinate 125,762 of NZ_RHOP01000005.1, forward strand.
ATCACCATTGATGTTTTTGATGACATGACTGACACTCTCAAATGTTTCATTATTATAGAAGAGATCTGAAATAATAACTAACGTAATATTTATAATCTGAAATAAAAGAAAGGTGCCTATTCCTTCAAACAGGAGGACACCTTTTTCTCTCATATCCAGTTTGATTCGCTTATTCAAAAAATCAAACCTCCACTTTGTAGCCAACGCCCCAAACGGTTTCAATAACTTTTTCACCGTCAGTTGCTTCTTCGAGCTTATCTCTAAGGTGACTTACGTGTACCATAACTGTTTTGGCTGAAACAACACTCTCTTGTTTCCATACTCGTTCAAAAATTTCATCAGCTGAGAAAACACGATTAGGATGACTTGCTAGAAGATACAAGACACCGAATTCTAATGCCGTCAATTGGACCTTATTGCCTGAACTAGTAACAACTTCATGTGAATCCTTATAAATAGTAATAGGTCCCACTTCAAGTTTGTCAGGAACATTTTTTGATGTTTGTTGTGCACTACGGCGGAGCAATGAACGTACACGTGCCATGATCTCCAATGGATTAAATGGCTTCGTAACGTAATCATCAGCACCAGTAATTAGACCTTGGATCTTATCCATGTCAGTTGTTTTAGCAGACACAATAATAATAGGAATTTGAGAATCCTTACGAACTCGCTTAACAACTTCAATCCCATCAATTCCTGGCATCATGATATCCAAGATCATCATGGCAATATCACTATGTGCAGCTAAGGCATCAAGGGCTTCTTGACCAGAATTAGCCGATACTGGTTCATAGCCTTCGTTCTTTATGTAAATACTGAGTAACTCAACAATCTCTTTATCGTCATCTACAACTAATATCTTCATTACTAGACCTCTCAAGCGCACATTTTTACAACTAGTCATATTATACAATATTATGTTAGTGTATTACTAACTGGAAAAGAAAGTGAGTATCTATGGACTACTTAAAGAAGCGGATCCGATTTGTCATAATCCTTATTTTTTCACTAATTATTTTCGGAGTTGTTCAATGGCAGCTGTCGACCAATGGAAATCTCAGTGGTGCCAAAATACTTTGGGTCTCTGAGATATTGAAGTCCGCCTGCATTGGATTTGGGCTCTATGCAATCGTTATGTTTTTTAGAGTTAAATAATCTAAGGCAATTGAGATTTTCTCAATTGCCTTTTTGAATGCAAAAAAAAAGACTACCAAATGGTAGTCCACAATTAATATCAAATTTACTTATCACTATTCATTTGATCAACAAATGACTTGAATGATGACTTCTTGATGTCAGCACCCTTACTATTGACTTTTGTTTCAGCCAATTTACTCAATCTCTTCTTTTCACTTTTGTCTAACTTTTTCATCCTTAATACCTCCATGTCTTATTCAGACCATATGAGTTATTGCAAAGGAAATAGTAGGCGTTGCTAGCGTTGAAGCTCTTTCTTGTGTAATTCATAATTGATCACTACTCCATACTAACGCAAAACTTCAGATGTGCAAGTTTTGATGCTTTTGTAACGATTAAATTACTCCGGGTAACATATAGATTCCATATCCAAATAATAAAATCGCTACTACAAATATATAGGTTTCGGCGCGTGTGAAGATTCTTTCGGAATTTCTTCTCTTTACATATATATACATAATGGTGCCTGGAACTAATGCCAGAATTGTCAAAACCAAATACATTAATCCCGAAGCATAAATTAACCAGAACATATAAATAGTAGCTAATGAACCAACTAAAATGTTTTTTGAGAAAAATTTTTCTTTATTTTCTCTAGTAAGCTTTAACTGAAATAAAGCTACACATGTATACGGTAATAAAATTGTTGATGAAGATAATTTAGACAACAATGAATAGGCTTGATCTGTGAACAAAAAACTAAGTAATAATACTTGAACAATCATATTAGTAATAAACGTTGAATTTATCGGCATACCGTTTTTATTTTCCTTAGTAAAAATCTTCGGAAATAGTTCTCTCAGTCCTGCCTGATATGCGACTTCTTCGGCCAACATTGTGTTAGCAATCCAAGCTCCAAAAATTGCAATAATGACACCGGCATTAACAATTATTGCACCTGGCTTACCGATAACTGCCTCCAAAACATAGGCCATTGCTGGATTTGGTAATGCTTGTAGTTGCTTTTGACTTAAGATACCAAATGAAAATACTGTAACCGTAGCATAAATCAAAGTTACTGCAGAAAAACCAATTATCGTAGCTTTACCGACATCACTACGTTTTCTAGCTCTTCCAGAAAATACAACAGCACCTTCAACACCAATAAATACCCAGATGGTAACCAAAACTGTTCCCTTTAGTTGTTCCATAATACTAGTAGATCTTGTCCCATTACTTGATAGATTTCCCCAGAAATCTGTCATAAATATATTCTTATTAAACGCCAGCAGAATACATACTATAAAAATAAGTATTGGTACCAATTTGGCAATCATTACAATTGTATTAAGCATTGCGGCTTTGTCTAATCCTCTGATAATCATTACATGTATGACCCAGAGCATAATTGAAGCACCTATTATAGAAGGGACATTCTGTCCATTTCCAAATATAGGGAAAAAATAACCTAACGCACTAAACAACAATGTTCCAAATGCAACATTTCCGATAATAACCGAAATCCAATATCCCCAAACAGAATTAAATCCTATATAATCACCAAATCCTGCCTGAGCATAACTAAAAACCCCAGAATTTAAATCAGGACGTTTATTGTTTAAATTTTCAAAACAGAATGCCAGTGAACCCATACCCACACCAGCAACGATCCATCCCAATATTGTTACACCTACAGAAGCGGAATTAGCAACTTCTTTCATTAAATTAAATATTCCGGCTCCGACAATAGCACTAATAATTATTCCGACAAGTGAAAACAGTCCGATCTTGTTTTCAGAATTTTCCAATTGCTACACCTTCTTTAATAAAAAAATGGAGAATTGCTATAAAGTACGAACACAACAATCCTCCAAATTTATTAATTTAAAATATTTAAAAGATCAATTAAAATCTTAATGATAAGCAGCTTAATCCACCATCAATCTTTCTATATTCTGAAGTATCAACAACAATAACTTTATATCCAAGATCCTCGATCTTCTTTTGAACCTTTGGATATCCTGCAGGAACCAATACGTATCCATTTACCCAGATACAATTTGCTCCATATGCTTCGTCCATTTCAATCCCAATTTTATTGAATTTTTCAAATTCTGGAGCTGTCTTAAATTCACCAGCTGTTAGTAAATTGTTATTCTCCAAATATGCCAATCCTGTCTTTAGGTGAAGCATCTCTTTCATTTCTACCATTTGACCTGATAGTCCATATTTTTCAAGGATAGCAATCATTTGTTTGCCACCAGCCTCATTAGTTCTTGCTGAATGTCCAATATAGAAATGATCGCCAACCATCATAATATCTCCGGCTTCAACCGTACCTGGATCTTCAATGTATTCAACGTGATCATAAAACTTATTTAGTGCTTCGATCATATCTGGAAGTGCAGCTTCTTTTCGTCTGCTTAAAGCTCCAGGGCGTGTAACGATAGCACACTTACTTGTACACAATGCAACATCTTCAACAAAGCATGAATCTGGAAAATCATCTTCTGGTGCAAGAACAGTGACATTAACACCAGTTTTCGTTAATGCACTTACGTAATTTTCGTGTTGCTGCAATGCTTTTTTATAGTCAGGTTTACCTTCGTGAGCGCTAGTGATACCCTCTGAAATATGCTTTGATGGAACACGTACGATAACATTCTTAAACATTTTATTTTCCTCTTCTCTTGTATTAAATGCTCATTTCTTCACAACCAAAGTATACAATATACAATTAGTATTTTCAAGAGCAATATTATTTAATTTGCACCTAATGTAGTACAATGTACTTATCGGAGGAATACTCATGGAACCTAAAGAAAAAGTATACAACTTCATTTCAGAACAACTTACGTTAGGAAAGCTTAAGCGAAGTGACCGACTAACAGAGCAGTATCTTGTCGACAACTTAGGGATAAGTAGAACTCCTGTTAGAGAGGCACTCATACAACTTTCAGCTGATGAAATACTAGAGCGAGAACCACGGAAGGGTTTTAGAATAAAGACATACACAAAGAAAGATGTTGAAGATCTATATGAGTTGATTGGAGTTTTAGACGGTAAAATAGCTCAAATGGAAATCGATGTTCTAACTCCAGATGACTACGCTCTAATGAATTTCTTAATAGATAGCATGTATTCAGCAATTGATAACGAATTGTATACAAAGTACAATAGTTTACAAGAACAATTTCATAATGTTTATCTTGATAAATGCAGTAATTCAATAATAAAGAATGAGCTAATAACTAAAAAGAAAATATTCATTGGTAAAGCTTATTCACGAATTGACAAGAATATCATTCAAGAACTTTTAAGACATACTAATGACGAACACAAACAGATACTCCAATATTTTGAAGAGAAGAATACAACTGAATTACGTTCTTTTTTAGAAAATGTTCATTGGAATATTAAAAATGCAAAATACGATATATGGTAAAAACTAAAAGAAGAGAAAAAAATAGTAGAAATAACTGTTAAACAGTTATTTCTACTATTTTTGTAATTTTTAATCTCTAAAAGAATCCACGATCATGAATTCCCATGTAACGACGGAACACAAAACGAATTCCGTAAACAACTACAGCCACGATGAAGTAACCAATTCCATTCAACGTTGGATTAATCGTTGATGGTACAAATGTCATTCCACCTAGGAATACAAACATCAACATTAAACCAACAGCTAAATAACCAATTGTGATTCCCCAACCCGGACGTTCTTTCTTGGGTTTCTTCATTTGGATATTGAACCAAGTTAGCAATGTTCCCCACATTCCTGAAAGAATGATCAAGGTAACGATACCTGTTTGATTGCTTGAACTAGAATTCTTACTTGTCAAAGCAACAACTCCGTACAACAAACCGAATAAGGCAAAGAACAATAGTGAATTATCTACTGCTGAGGCCCAAAATGGTGTTGTCTTAACTTTTTTAACTGGGTGAACGATTTCTCCAGCCTTCTTAGTTACAGGACCATACAATTGATTGGCAGGTGTACCTTTGATTTGATTATCAATAATCTCAGGCAACAACTTATCAATAGCTTCTTGAGCTTCTTCTTCTTTGAAACCATCATTCAACAAATACTTATTTAACTTAAAGACATATTCTTCATTCTTGTTACTTAGTTGTGAGCGCAAATTTGTAGCATCAGCAGCATAAATTTGTTCTGTTGTTTCTGATTGCTTTAATTTTTTAGCTGCAGTAACTTTTTGTTTCTCCACAGCTTGCTTATTCTTCTCTCTTAAATCGTCAGCCATTAATTCTCCCCCAAATTAGACGTTGAATCTGAATTCAATGATGTCACCGTCTTGTACTTCATAATCTTTACCTTCAACACGCAATTTACCAGCTTCTTTGACAGCTTGTTCACTGCCTAACTCGTCAAGTGCATCAAATGACATAACTTCGGCACGAATGAATCCACGTTCAAAGTCAGAGTGAATAATACCAGCAACTTGTGGTGCCTTCATGCCTTTATGGAATGTCCATGCACGTGTTTCCTTACCACCAGCAGTGAAGAATGTTCTAAGTCCCAATAGTTTGTAACTGGCTTTGATCAACTTATCAAGACCTGATTCTTTAACACCTTCGGCTTCAAGAAAGTCACGTCTATCATTATCATCTAGCTCTGCAATTTCTTCTTCAGTCTTAGCAGAAACACCAATAACTTCAGCATTTTCTTTTTTAGCGTAATCTTCAATGACTTTATAGTATTTTGATCCTTCGGGATCAGCCATATCGTCTTCAGCGATGTTTGCTACATACAAAACAGGTTTTGAAGTTAACAAGAATAATCCCTTAACGATTTTTTGTTCATCTTCATCGAAGTCGATAGTTCTAACAGAACCACCATCTTCAAGGACTGGTTTGATCTTCTTAAGTACTTCAAATTCTTCTTGAGCGTCTTTATCCTTGGCACTCTTAGCCATCTTCTCAACCTTTGTATAACGCTTGTTGACAGCATCAAGATCAGAAATGCTCAATTCCAAGTTGATGGTTTCAATATCATCTAAGGGATCAACCGTACCTGTAACACTAGTAATGTTGTCGTCATCAAAAGCACGAACGACATGAACAATGGCATCAACTTGACGAATGTTTTCTAGGAACTTGTTACCTAGTCCTTCACCCTTGCTGGCACCCTTAACGATTCCGGCAATATCTGTAAATTCAAAAGTTGTATGAATTAATTTTTTGGCAGGAATTAAAGTATCGATTCTTGTCAAACGTTTGTCGGGTACTTCAACCATACCTACATTAGGGTCGATAGTGGCGAATGGATAGTTCGCCATTTCTGCACCCGCCTTTGTTATGGCATTGAATAGTGTTGATTTTCCAACGTTAGGTAATCCTACGATTCCGGCAGTTAAAGCCATTATAAATTCTCCTCATTTCCATTAATATTAGGTCGTGCAATTTGTGTCTGCTTTAAATAAAATTCTTCTTGGCTTACATCAACTTGCGCAGCTTCAGTTATCACTTTTTTAAATTTCTTCTTAAAATCATTTCTAGGAATCATAACGATATGACCGCAACCAAGGCACTTAACCTTGATATCTGCGCCCATTCGAATGACTTCCCATTTGTTTGCCCCACAGGCATGAGGTTTTTTCATCATAACGATGTCGCCTAAATTAAGCATATACAGTCCTCTAATCCAAGTTGATCCCTAAAATATCCAAAATGCGATTGAGTTCTTCAGTATTGGTAAAGTCGATCTCCAACTTACCATGGCCGCTACGTGTTTCCTTGACAGCCACCGAAGTGTCAAATTTTTCGACTAGTTTTTCTTCAGTCGCACGAATATAAGGTGATTTAGATTTTGAAACTTTCTTCTTTTTCTTAATATCATGTTTAGTTTCAGTTGCTAATTGTTCCAATTGACGGACCGTTAAGTCTTCACTGACCGCGCGCTTGGCTAATTTTTCGATCTGTTCTTTATCTTTGAGACTCAACAAGGTTCTAGCTTGTCCCATCGATAGATCGCCATTTTGAACTAATTTCTTCGTCGCATCTGGTAAATTTAACAGTCGCAAGTAATTCGCAATATAGGGACGACTCTTACCCAGACGTTGTGAAACTTGTTCTTGTGTCAAATTCAACTTAGTAATCAATGTTTGATAAGCATCAGCTTCTTCAAGAGGTGTTAAGTCTTCACGCTGTAAGTTTTCCAAAACTGCGATTTCCATCATACCTGATTCACTCAATGGACGAACGATAGCTGGAATGGTTGTTTGGTTAGCAATTTTACTTGCACGAAAACGACGTTCGCCAGCGATGATCTCGAAACCATTGACACTCTCACGAACAATAATAGGTTGGAAAACACCATTTTGTTGTATCGATCTAGCTAGTTCATTCAGTGCATGTTCATCAAAAGTTTTTCTTGGCTGATAAGGATTAGGACGAATATCATCAAGCGATAAGTCCACGACTGTTTCGGAATTTTCATCAATTGCTTCGAATTCGGAAAAAATCGCATCAATGCCCTTCCCTAGGCCCTTTTTATTTTTGTTTGATGCCATTACGTTTTAACACCTCCTTAGCAAGGTCGCAATATGCTTCTGCTCCACGAGATTTGTCATCGAAGTCTACTATCGGCAAACCATAACTAGGCGCTTCAGCGAGTCGCGTATTACGTGGAACAATGGCCTTATAAACCTTGTCACCGAAGTATGACTTAACTTCTTCAACTACTTGTGCGCCTAGGTTAGTTCTAGCGTCAAGCATCGTCAGTAGCACACCTTCAATGGCGAGATTATTATTGAAATGTTTTTGAACTAGACGAATCGTATTCAATAATTGACTCAATCCTTCCAAAGCATAGTACTCACTTTGAACCGGAATAATAATTGAATCACTAGCCGTGAAAGCATTCGTTGATAATTGCCCCAAAGAAGGCGGGCAATCGATCAAAATAATATCGTACTTATCATCAACTTCTTCCAGACCAGCACGTAATCTTGTTTCACGAGCCATCATCGTTGTTAATTCCATCTCAGCACCAGCTAATTGAATAGTTGCTGGCACAATATCAAGATTTTTATGGTTAGAATGAATAATTGTTTTTGCAAGCGGATATTCGTTCACTAAGACATCGTAAACATCTTTCTCCACATTGGCCTTCTTAATACCCAAACCACTTGTAGCGTTGCCTTGTGGATCAATATCTACTATCAAAACTCTTTGACCTAAGTCAGTTAAGCACGCACCAAGGTTGATGGTCGTAGTTGTTTTACCTACACCACCCTTTTGGTTCGCAACGGATATTTTTCGTGCCATTTTATTCCCCTATTCTTCGAAAAAATGCATACATTAAATTTTAACATTTAATAGTAGTTAATTTAAGGTCATTTGATTATTTCACGAGTGGTTTTTTGGCTGGGGTTCCTGGTTTCCTAGGATATTTACCAGGTGTATTTTTAACTTTGTCAATAAAAATAAAGTTTCTGACACCTTCATTATTTGGCAATTCAAATGATTTTTGATCAGATACCTTGCCGCCAAGAACTTGAATCGAGTACGTCGCATGTTCCAATTCTTCAGGAGCTTTTTCAGATTTCATAGCGATGAATGTTCCGTCAACCTTTGATAATGGCAGACATAGCTCAGTCAGAACATTCAATGCTGCAACGGCTCTTGCCGTTACAATATCAAATTTTTCACGATATGATTTATTCTTACCAACTTCTTCAGCACGTCCATGAACCAAAGTTACATCATCTAATCCTAACTTGTTGACTAATCCATCCAAGAATTTAATACGCTTGTTCAATGAATCAACAATCGTAATTTTTAATTTAGGATTAACGATTTTCAGCGGAATCGATGGAAAGCCAGCACCTGATCCAACATCACAAAGAGTCAATTCTTCAGTTAAAAGTTTTTCATCCACAAAATCCAAAACTAGTGAATCATAGAAGTGCTTCAAATAAACTTGATCCTCTTCTGTGATCGTTGTTAAATTCATAACTTTATTAGTTTCAACTAATTCATGAAAATAAATTTCAAATTGTTTCTTTTGTGTATCACTTAGTTCAATGCCCTTTGCGGCTAAAGCTTGATAGAATTCTTCCGGTTTCATTTACATCCTCCACTCGTGAAACACATGTTTCACACTTCTTAATCCTATATTATTCTACTGTGTAATTCAATGATGAGTTATTCAATTTTAGTTGCATTTGCAACTAAAAAGAGATATTATATTCGCAATCTCAAAAATAAATCTTACGTATACTAAAAGGAGAAAAATATGATTACAGTAAAGAGTACTAACGAATTAACACCCAAAGAATTGATTGATATCTTAAAAGCCCGTGTCGCTGTCTTCGTGGTTGAACAAAATTGTCCATATCAAGAAGTTGACGCTGACGACTATAACGTCTTACATGTTTGCCTAACTGAAAATGGTGAACTAGAAGCTTACACACGTATCATCGAAGAGGCAGACAAAATTCATTTTGGTCGTGTCTTAGTAGTTGAAAAGTACCGTAAACAAGGGTTAGGTGAAAAGATCGTCGGCGCTACGATTGATGAAATCAAAAAACGTTTTCCGGGTAAGCCCATTCAAATTCAAGCTCAAGCCTATCTACAAAAGTTCTATGGAAGTTTTGGTTTTAAGCCGATCTCAGATGTTTATCTAGAAGATAATATTCCTCACCTAGATATGCTTATGGAATTTTAAAAATAATTTTATCTACTAAAGAGCACATGGGTACTCTTTTTTGATACTATTACTATTGTATCCTTGAGGGGGAAAAATAGAAAAATGTCAAAATTCATTAAAAATAATCCAGTTTTAATAGCCATTTACGTTATCATTGCCATCCTATTTTGCATTATAAATACATTGATCGGCTTAGCTGCCATCATTATAGAATTGTTCATTCTTGGTATGATCTACACTAAAAGTAGCGGTGAAAAGGTTCCATCAAATGACTATCTAGCTAAAGTTACAGGCCTAGAAAAATTGGATAAGTCGGTCGTTACGACCAAAGACTTCTTCGTTATGGAAGCTATTGCTTTTATTCTCAATATGCTTTCAATCTTCAGATTGCCGGTTCTAACAATTGACTCAACCGTTAGCAAATTACATCTCGACAGCAACATGATGGCTTCAATCGGTTCAATTTCACACAAGAGTGGCTTAACGCTATTTGATATTGGTTTGCTGTTGAGCAAATCAAGTACACCATCGAAATACATTGAGTATGGTAAATATGCCATTTTGATCACAATTATCTTTGCCTTTATCGGTGCAATTTCGCAACTGTTCAAAAAATACAATAATCTTACACTTTTGATCTGCTCGATTTTCCCAGCTGTCTTCTACATCATTGCCTACATCGCCAGTGGTAGTAATGTCATCATCAAACACATGATAGACACTGGATTCTACATGGGTCTCCTATCGTCGATCGGTTTAACTGCTATTGCTTTGCTTAAGATGAGCGTGCTAAAAGATACTGCTCCTCAAAAACGTGAACGTGAGGAAAGCAGTTTTAAATAGTTTTTATTTTAGATGTCGTCGTTGCGACATAAGCCAAAAAGATCCGGTGTCTTCCTGGTGGAATAAAATCAAACATAATATAACCAACCAAGATGCAGAAATGCATCTTTTTTTGCTGTCTGAACAAATAATTCGACAACCTGAATTAAAAGGACTAAAAGTTCTTATAAGAGGTCAAATAATATCTAAACTTTTTAAAATTGGCTTCTATGTTGGTAAAAAATCATGACCAAAGAAATTTTAACTAGAATAATTTCAACTTGTAAAAAAATTTTAAAAATAATTTCTAAAAGAAAACCTTACGTGATAACCGCACTCATTATTGTCATAATACTATTGACCTTCGGCTACTTCTCCGGACTATCTCATTACACTAAGTATCGTCAACTTGACAATTTATCCGACAATGTCACTAGCGGTGTTCCTTCAAAAATGGCCAGTGCAATTGTTACTTCTAATGGAAATGCAGTCTCAAAGCAAAGTCTGGAACCACTGAATCGATTATTTGCCAAAAATAACCGAACCATCAGTCAAATAAAAACTATTATTGAACATGAAAGTTCTTATAGTAATTTTCAAATTGTTAGATCCGGTAAGTATTGGGGACTATATCCAAAGTACAAAGTATTGCTAAATAAAAGAAATATAATTATTGAAACTAATATTAATAACCCAATTTTTGAAATCGCAGGCAAAAGTGTTTCAGCAAAGAAAATCGGTAATGAATATTACCTCAAAAAGAGCATCCCCGGACTATATTATGTTCGAATAAGTAATAAATCTGGTAGTTATAAAAAGACTCGTGCAGTTACCGTACCTGTTTCTGGTAATTGTGATGAAACAGAGGTAGATGTCACCATGCGACATACACCAGCACTTTGAACCAATTATTTAATAAAAAAAAGCTTTTTGTTTGTCATTAAAATATATCGTGGTGTATATTTGATTTGTCTGGTAATGTTTGACAAATTGGCCGTAACAATACCGTTCTCATACTGTATATACCATTGATGATGCTTAAAATATAGACTACAATTATTTTTATTAAACGACAATTAAACTACTGAAAAAAGGGGGGTGCGTCTATGTACAAATTTTTTGCTCAACCACAAGTAAATGAGGAAAATAACTCTATCTTTGGTTACGAACTTTTACTTAGAACTGATGATAACGGTTCGTGGAAACTGCCTAAAGACTTCACGGCGATTTCTATCGCTGATCAAACAAAGCTTCTAGAACAAATCGCTGTAAAGCTAAATACTGCGTTGCATGATGTCGTTCTGGCCTTCAATTTGAATCAAAAACAAGCCAATGATCCTCTGACCCTTGGAGCAATTATCACATTAAAAAAGCGCATCGATCCTGCAGCATTAACGATCGAACTGACTGAAGCCCCAACCCTATCTGAGATGAAGGAAATAAGCACTTTACTTCACCAATACAATATCGACGTTGTACTTGACGATGTCGGCACCGGTTCAAATACTTACGACAACGTTATAAATTTATTGCCGTACGTCGATCAAATCAAGTTTGCCATGCAAAACTTGCGGATGAGTGGAAATGCTGAAGAAATACCTGAATGCCTATCTTTTTGGGTCGATATGGCCCAAAAATATCGTTTAGAGATAGTATTAGAGGGTGTTGAAGACAAAGCTGATCAAGTTTTGGCTAAAAAATTTGGCATAAGTATTCAGCAAGGTTATCTTTACGGTAAACCTGCTTTAATTTAAAAATATACTCCAAAAGCAAAGGGAATGTGACCTAGGTCGCATCCCCTCTTTATTATCCGATTGAATCCCAAGCTGGTAAGATGATTGGTTCTTGATCCAACATCTTTAATTCATCAGCTGTTAAATACTTTTTATTTATAACGGCGTCATACACATGGTCATTGAACCACTCATCATCCATCATGAAGTAGCCTTTTTCACCATTTGCTTCACCCCATGAATTCTCAACTTTCCAACGATTTGGTCGATCATTGATGATATTCACACCTGTAAAAGTCATAGCATGCGAGATAGCGGCTTCTTTGTAGTCTAACGCCTCTCCGCGAGACATCTTAGTATCAATACCAAATAGTTGATCTGTTTGATACAAGTCACCCGACAACATCCCCTTGCTACGTTGGGACTGCTTACCCACATCATTTCCGAACCAAACAGTGTCGTTGCCCTTCAATTGTGCAATGGCCATTTCTTTCAAACGATCCATAGGTAAATTCAAAAATGTCGTCAAATTGCCGCCGACCATATTTCCCTCTGTATCGATCGTATATAACTTGCCATATTTCTTAGAATCTTGGGGTGCATTGATCACATCAACATAATCGTCCAAGTTCATCGTGAAATACTGTCTAAAGAATTCTTTAGGAGTAATATTGGAATCTTCGATCAACTTGCCAGCATCGTCACGGAGCGATAATTCAAACTTCACCGGTGGTTGTCCAAATGAATAAACACAGACTTTATAGACTTCCGTCAGCATTTGTTCAATACGTTGATCGATTTCTTTTTCAGATTTGCCAGCATTGACTAGTTCTCGCAGCTCGATTCCATTCTTTCTTAGCATGATACCAATTGTTGAATTAAACGCTGAAGTATCATTAGAAACAGCTGTTTCGGGCATCGCATATGCTGGAACCACACCATACTTATGGATCAAGTCAGTCGCATATTGCCAGAAGCCACCGTCACCAGTTGGATGACTGAATAAAACATTCACCTTACGGTCCGTAATTGGCAATGCGGCTGTTTTAATGATTCCTTGATAAAAATAATTAGCCTTTTCCAAACGATCCCAAAATGAGATATAATTTTGAGATAGTTCAAAGTCCTTCACGTTATACTTCATAGCGAATTCTGTTCGCAGATTCGTTAGTGAAGAGAACAACCAACAACGTCCTGAACGCTTTTGATTGGAAACTTTTCCAGTTGGAACTTCAATATTAAAAGTTGGATTTAATTTACTTTTAGCATTGATATTTTGAGCAGTTTGGAAGATACCTACTTGTGCAACTGCATTCTTCAAGACATTGTTCGAAGCGTCTTGATGTAAGTTTGCTTGAAAATCTGCTAAAATCTTTTTATTAATTTCTTTAGTCAACTTAATCACCTCATTAACTAAATATATTACAATAGTTATATTCACATTGGAGAAAATTATGCCTGAAACAATAAAAATTGCTTATTTATACGAAGATTTAATGAATACCTACGGAGATAGCGGCGACGTTAAGATCCTCGCCTTCTTATTAAAGGAAAAGGGTTATGACACCCAAGTTGATAATATTAGCTTAGGTGCTGATTTTAATGCCTTTGATTACGACTTCGTCTTCTGGGGCGGTGGTCAAGATTTCGAACAATCAGTCGTTGCTAAAGATCTCGTTCGCCATAAAGATACTATCGATAAATACATCAATGCCAACAAGCCTATGCTCTGCATCTGTGGTGGTTATCAGTTCCTAGGTGCCTACTACGAAACATCTGGTGGAGAAACTATCAAGGGATTGGATATTCTGCCTTTCCATACAGTTTTTAAGGCTGACAGTCGGATGATCGGTGATACTGAATATGAAACCGAATGGGGTAAGGTTCGTGCCTTCGAGAATCATTCCGGACGTACTTACTTCGACGATAAATCGGTCTTGAAACCATTTGGGAAAATGATCGAAGGCTACGGCAACAATCCCGAAGAGGGTAACGAAGGTATGCGTTATAAGAATACTATCGGTAGTTACTCACATGGTCCTATTTTGAAAAACGAAAATGTTGCTCGTGCAATTGCCGACAAGATTGTTATTTCACACAAAGAACGTATGGCTGCGACAGCTAAATAAAAAATCGTCATTAGAAATCAATTGATTTCTGATGACGATTATTTTTTTATAACGTAACTAGCCCAAAACGTTGGAATATTATAATCATGCAGTTTCCCTTCACTGTTAGTATCCTCATACAAATCAACAATCTGAAAACCGGCTTTGATCTGACCACGCAATTGTTCATTCAACGTATGTGAAAACTGTATACCCTCTTCTTCAATTGGAAACTCTTCATTGATCGAAGCATCTTTCAAAGGATTGTAAGGTAAACTGTGAAACAGTTTAGTTTCAGACTTATCAAAAATATAATTTACACCATTATCCAATCCAGTGATCATTCGACCACCGGATTTTAAAATGCGATAGCATTCATTCCAAACAGGTTGCACATCTTCGATATAACAGTTGGCAACTGGCTGAATGATCATATCAAAACTGTTGTCTGCAAAAGGCAAAGGCTTCGTCATATCGCCACGAACAATCTCAATGTCATAGCCTTCTCTATCAGCGACTATCTTTTCAGCATCTAACTGTTTTTGCGAATAATCAAAGACCGTACAAATTCCACCCAAAGCGCTTAAAACAGGCATTTGCTGGCCACCGCCAGATGCCAATCCAAGAATTTTTTTACCTTTGATAGGCTCAGGATACCAATCATTAGGAACAGCGATATTGGGTGTCAAAACTAACTTAAAGTCACCATTGGTAGCAGCCACATACTCGTCATGACTAATAGGTTTGCCCCATTCCCAGCCATCTTCAACCCAACCATCAACGATCTTTGCGTTGTAATCTGTATAATCTTCCATCATTCAACCTCTTTTCGTTACGTAATTTCTGGACATTTTTAGTAATTAATCTAAGAACTTATTAGCTTTCAAAATTGCAGCCGAAATTGCTGGAGCAATAATTATGGCCGCAATCATTTCAGGTATACCATTGGTTCCGACGATTATTAACAGCAGCTTATTTAGTAAGTCAGTCTGAGTAGTATAGGCTTGCGACAAGGCACTCGCATACATTACACGCATTAATCCCAAAACCAAAAGTGTATTAGTCAATGAACCTAATGCAGCAGCGATTCCCATTGAAACCATTCGTTTTTTGAAACGATTCTTCAATGCTAAATAAACATAGCCAGCCACTAATCCAACGATGATCCGTGGTAAAACGGCAACGATCGGATTAGTAAAGACGGTTGTATCAATAATTGACGTTGGACTGGTAAAGGCACGAACCATCGTACCCAGTCCCCAAACAAGGCCAACGATAGCCCCGTCTTTAGGGCCGAGTACTATCGCTGCCACAATAACAGTTATATGAATTATTGTGATATTAATGAAACCAGTTGGAATGAAACCTAAAAATGGTACCAAAGATTGAACGAAGATAATCGCCATCAAGATACCCAGAATAGCAATGCGGTAGGCTTTTCTTTTTTGCATTTACTATGAACCCCTCAAAATTATTTCTTTAATTCTATATTATTATACCGAACTTATCAAAATTTAATCTTCACAAATTACGTTTGCGGATACGACTCAACGATACTGGTGTTATTCCTAAGTAAGATGCCACAAAATGTAATGGCACACGTTCCAACACCTCTGGATCGTTATCAGCTAGTTCTCGATAACGCTCTTCTGGTGAATGTTGGATCTGCGAAAAGAAAATATTGCGATACTCAATAAACCTCTCACAAATAAGGCTCGTGATCGACGACTCAATCGCTGGATATCTATGACGCATCATGTCAAAATCCTTTTTACTTAGTTTCAAAACCTTAGTATCTTCAACACATTCAATTGAAAAACCACTTGGTTTATTTAAATAAAAACTTTCAAATGAGGATACCATCTGATTCTCAAAGAAAAATTGCAAGGTAATATCTCTGCCGTTATCGTTATGCCATAATCGTAACGCACCTTGGATAACGATATACACCTCTGCGGCAACGTCACCTTCATCTAACAAAGTAGTACCTTTGGCAAATGAAGCTGGGACAAATAAAGAACCTAGTTCATCCCAGTGATCTTCAATAGCTGGAAATTTATTTTTCAAATAATTCGAAAATTCTTTTTGCATCATTCACTTACCACCTTCCCAATTAACAATTGTTAATGCTCGATCTTGCTGTTCCCTTTATTATTATGTTCAACAACAAAAATCGAGGCAACAAACTATGAAAACTATTATTATTTTTGACCACCCATACACTGCAACCGCATCAGAAAACATCCCACATCATCGCTCATTCTTAGCCGCATTACTTAAATCAACTATCACACAACTAAAAGAGCAAAATAACGAAGTAGATTTAATCGACTTACACGCTGACAATTTTGATCCTGTCATGTCAGCTGATGACCTGACTAACTGGCGCCGTGGCAAGTCCATGAATGCACAGGTATCAGATTACCAAGCAAGATTATTATCAGCTGATAGAATTATTTTTATGTTCCCTATTTGGTGGGAAGTTATGCCTGCAATGACCAAGGGCTTTATTGACAAAGTATATGCTAAAAGTATCCTCTATCAAGCCGATTCGATGAAAACAAAACTAACTAAGCAGCCCAAGATAGAAGTGATCACTACTATGAGTACTCCTAAATTTGTCTACAAATTTTTGATTGGCTCTCCTCTAACTAGAATGCTATTCCGAGGTACGTTTATTAAGACCAGGTTGTGGAATTTTAAATGGAAAAATTTTTCTGGTATAGAAAAAAAGTCCTTAGCCAAACGTGAAAAAATACTACGCGACTTCAGACTTTAATTAATTATTCACTTTCAGCAGCGTCAACTGCTTTTATAACGGCGTTACGGAATCCATATTCTTCCAATGCAGCAACACCTTTGATTGTTGAACCACCTGGAGATGTAACCTCATCCTTTAGCGCTGATGGGTTTAAGTCAGATTGCAAAGCTAGTTTGCTAGCACCAAGTGCCATTCCAATAGCGGCATCATATGCTAATTTTCTATCCAACCCATGTTTTACACCTGCATCACTCAAAGCTTCGATGAATAGATCCAAGAAGGCTGGACTACAGCCGGCAACTGTCCCGATAATCCCCAATTGTGGTTCAGGAACTTCGACTAATTGTCCCGTATAACCCATGACTGAAGCAACTTTCTTCTTCTCATCATCCGTAAATTTTTCGGAGTATGTAATTCCCGTGAATCCAGCACCAACTTTAACTGGTGTATTAGGAATAGCATGGGCTACTTTGGCGTCTGGCAAAGCTTGTCTTAGTTTTGCGACTGTTGCACTACCAGTGAAAGCAACAACTATTTTGTCTTTGCTGATTGACTTCAATTCTGAAAGCACGCTATCTAAGGCATTGGCTCCAACACCGATAAAAATTGGGTCAGCATCTTCCATCTGCTTGATTTTTTGAACCATCTTGAAACCAAGATGGTCTTGTAGATCCTTAGTACGATTTGATTTTCCACCTTTAACGATGATCTCATTCTCGTCATAACCGTTTTTGACCAAGCCAGTGATCACGGCTCCACCAATACTACCTGCACCAATAAATCCAATCATATCTAATACCCCTTTTCAGTATTCGTTGACTCTATTATCCTTTATATTCTATACAAATTTACTAAAAATATAAAATTAATTGAGCGAATATCAATATACAAAATATACAGTGAACGAATTTGTAATAACACAATGTTTTCAATGATAATTTAGCATATTTAAGATATGCTAAATATATATACAAAACATACCAGGGGGATCAATTATGAAAAACTATCAATCTAGATATGAATTGAAGCGTGCCGTTAAAGATCTACTTCACCGTGACCGCAAAAAAGCTTCTCTACTATTTATGTTACCAATGTTTGTTATTATTTTTACGCAATTTACTGGAGACTATACTTCCAGACTCATCTCAACATCTATCATGGATCAATTCTACTTATTAAAGAACCTGTCGATGACACTCTTAACAAGTCTTATCATCGGCGTAGTCTTCCTATTGATCATTCAATCGGCTAACTTCAAGGGCTTAGATTGGCTCAGAGACCCTGAAGAAGACTTCGAACCATTACCAAGTAACTTCACCTACTTTAGAAATCCTGACTGGTGGAGGCTGATTCTTACTTATCTTTTGATGAATATCTTCACATTCCTTTGGTCATTGTTATTAGTCATACCCGGCATCATCAAGACTTTTTCATATTCACAAACTTACTTCGTCTACAAGGACTTAAACGATAAGGGCCTAGGTGAAAATCGTTCATTGACCGATTACATCACCATCAGTCGTAAATTAATGGACGGCAATAAATGGCGCTTCTTTGTACTTCAACTTAGCTTTATCGGCTGGTGGTTATTAGCTGGTATTGTGGCTGCGATTGGTGCTCCTTTTGGTGCCATATCAAGTCTCATCAGTACACTTTTATTGGCACTATATATGCTATGGTTCTATCCATACTACACAATGACCCTAGCTAATTTCTATAATGATCTTGCTGATAAAAATCCTGAATTATTAAAATAAAAATAGTGAATACCAAATTGGTATTCACTATTTTTCCACCCCATTAACCAACGAATAAATATTAGCATTATGAAACTTACCAGCTGAATAAATATGGTCTTGCAGTGTTCCGTCCAAATGAAAGCCACTTCTTGCCGCCACAGCGTTACTAGATAGATTCTCCACTTCAGCCAAAATATTTATCTTATGCATTTTCAATTCATCAAAGCCAATTTTAACTGCTGCTTCAACTGTTCTAGTCATAACACCGTTATGTTGGAATTCTTTGCCCAACCAATATCCAATTGAGCAATGACGATTAGGATGATCAAAGTCATGAAAATCAAACATCCCTGCAACTTCACCATTGACCAAGATTGTCACGGGCCACAACGCTTTATCAGCGATACGCTTCTGGCAATACTCCAAGAAACGGCGTTCATTTGCTATCGTCTTGGTATCTTCAGCCCAAGGCATATATTCTTCCAATTGTTCCCTAGTAGCATCTACTTGTTTGAATAATGCCTCATCATCATTTGGTTGAACGATTCTTAATTCTATTTCATCATCCACTCGCCAACTAGTCTTATCTGTCACGAAACTCATCCCCTACACTATTTTGTGTAATGGTATACCACATCATGCAATAGTTGTACAACTTGCTTGCCAGCTCGGTCGTTATAGTATTTGGCAAAACGCTCGTCGACCAAATACATATCGACCAATCCGCGATGGGCTTCCACACTGTAATTGGGCCAACTATAACTAAGCCAGTCTTTGTGATCTTCGTAAACCCTTCTAGCAACTTCTGAGTCCAAATCATCTGCTTTAACCAGCGCAAGGTTCTTAAACATATCATCTTCAATAGTTTTCATTTTTTTAACATCTTCCTCAGACAAGTTCATGAACTTCTGATTAGAATTTTCAATCTCATCTTCACCATATTTTTCACGAATTTCATTGCCAAACTTTTCTTCATTTTCATTTAATTGTGCATTCTTAAATGCCGCAAATTTTTCAGTATCTGTCATTGTTAATTCTCCTCGTTTATCTTTGATAGTCTTATCGATTGTTGTTAGAAGAGAATCAATATCTTGTCTTTTCAGACGCAATAATTCTTGTTGTTCTTGCAACGCTGACAACTCAGAATAACTGTCATCTTGCATCAGGTTCTGAATCTTTACTAAGGGAAACTCCAAGGCCTTGTAAAAAAGTATCCTTTGCAACTGATTGACCTGCTTTTCAGTATAAATTCTGTAATTATTTCTACTATTATAATTAGGTTTTAACAAATCAATTTGGTCATAATAGCGTAATGTGCGGGTACTAACGCCCGCTATATCAGCTAATTGCTTAATCGTATATTCCATGATTTCTCCTCCAACAAAATGAAGTATAAAGTATGACGTCGCGTAAACCTCAAGAAAATTTTCAAATCAATATCACTTTTTTTACTTAACTGTTAAGATAAAGGTTAAAATTATAAAAAAACTAGGTGGGTGAAATTATGAACGAATTTGTTCAAGTATTAACTATTGCTGGTTCCGACTCTGATGGTAGCGCCGGAGCACAAGCTGATCTTAAAACTTTTATGGCACGCGGTGTTTATGGTATGTCCGTTTTAACTGCTGCAGTTGCTGGTAATTCATACGGCATCCACGATAGTATCAACATGCCTTCAAGCTTCATCAACAGTCAGATCAAAGATATCAAAGACGACTTTGAAGTTTCAGCTTTCAAAACAGGTATGCTTTCTGATTCTGAAATTATTCATACAGTTGCCGAAGCAATCAAAGATAAACCATTCGGCACATTTGTATTAGACCCAGTTATTATCACTAAACACGGCGCAATGCTGCTAGAAGCCGAAGCTTATCAAACTTTGATCGACGAATTATTCCCATTAGCTGATCTAATCACACCTAACTTTTACGAAGCACAAAAACTATCAGGCATCGAACTCAAGTCACAAGAAGATATCGTCGAAGCTGCACACAAGCTTCGTGACCTTGGTCCTAAGAATATCATGATCAAAGGTGAACATGCCGATGATTCGATCGACTACGTTGAGGACTATGTGCTTCTCGAAGACGGCGACTCATTCTGGATCTCAGAGCCTTATGTTAAGACAGATCATATCAACGGTACCGGTGATACACTTTCATCATGCATCGTGGCTGAAGTTGCTAAGGGAGCAACTCTAGAAGACGCAATTAGAACTTCAAAAACTTTTACATATCATGCTATTAAAAATGAAATTGATGTTGGTCATAAATACGGACCTATTAACCATTTTGTCAAGGATGATGTAAAATAAGGGTTAAGCACTAAAAGAATCGGAGGGTTAACTCATGGTAAGAATCACAAAAATTTCTGCCGGAACACTATTATTAATTCTATCAATTATTTTGATGATCAAATCTGGCTTTGAAAACTTCATTGCTGCTTTGGTTGGTACCGGTGCAATTGGTGGAGCGGCAGGGATTTTGTTAGCCATCACCTACATTATTGCAGCGGCTATTTATATTTTGACAAATCGTACTTATAGCGTCGTTCCCGATGCCGTAAGTTTCGTGATTTTAATTTTAGGTGGATTAATGGGATTGTTTAATTCGAATCTACCTGATACTAAGTTCTTAGTTATTTGGTCTTGGGTGGGTATCATTATTGGTGCCATCGTCTTGATCATCAGTATTGTCGATCTCATTATGAACCCCGCACCTGCAGAGAATGAGGAACCAGACAATGGTTATAACGATGAATATGCAAATAATGGTTTTGATCAACAGCAAAATGGTTATCCTCAACAACAATTTGGTCAACAAGGTCAATTTCAACAACAACCTATGAACCAAATGCAGGGTCAACCTCAATATGGACAACAGGGACAACAACAATTCAGCCAGCCAAATTCATATCAACAATTTGCCAATAATAATCAATTCAACAATCAACAAAGTTATCAACCTCAACCAAATAACTTCCAACCTGCACCTCAAAACAATCAATATAACCAATATGGTGCTAGACAAACT
Source organism: Companilactobacillus jidongensis (assembly GCF_003946575.1). Lineage (GTDB taxonomy): Bacteria > Bacillota > Bacilli > Lactobacillales > Lactobacillaceae > Companilactobacillus > Companilactobacillus jidongensis. Next base: position 147,774 of record NZ_RHOP01000005.1, read on the forward strand.
CAAGCTAATAATCAATTCAACCGTCAAAATAATAACCAATTCAATAATCAAATGAATGGTATGAATCAAACACAGAATCCTTATGGTCAAAATCAAATGCAACAACGACCACAGAATCCTATGCAGAACCAACGACAATTGCCATCCGGACAGTTTAACCCTCGCAATAACATGAGTAATAATCAAGGTTCTAATCAACAATTCCCACAACAAAGTCAACAGACAAATTATCCGGTTCCTAATAATAACGGACAATTTGGTGGAAATCAGTTCAATAATAATAATCAAAATAATCAGTTTGGAACTCCGGTTCCAAACAATCAAATGAATAATAATCAATTTGGTAACCAGCCATACAATCCGCAACAAAACCAGTATCCAAGCAACAATAATGGCTCAAATGGTTCATATGGATTCCCCAACTACGATTCATCTCAAAGTCGTAGTCGCAGATAAAAATTGAGTATTTCAATCCAAAGTCAATTTACTTGACTTTGGATTTTTTTTATAAAAAATGTAAGGGCTTATTGTTGCTTATTTCAATAAGTAATCATATGATAAATGTGTATAAATAAGGGATTATAAATATTGTTTTTAAGGAGGCTATTACCATGTTAGATATTGGTTTAAGCATTGTCTCTTTAGCTCGTTTTCAGTTTGCTATGACAACAGTGTTCCATTTCTTCTTCGTTCCCTTCTCCATAGGAATGGCGGTTTTGGTTGCTGTTATGGAAACTATCTACGCAGTTAAAAAAGACAAGGTCTATCTAGATATGGCAAAGTTCTGGGGAAAGATTTTTCTTTTGAGTTTTGCTGTTGGTATTGTTACTGGTATTATTCAAGAATTCCAGTTCGGTATGAATTGGTCTGAATACTCACGTTTCATGGGTGATGTATTCGGTGCTCCACTTGCCATTGAAGCTCTACTGGCATTCTTCATCGAATCTGTTTTCATCGGGATCTGGATGTTCACTTGGGATAGATTCAAACCAGGTGTCCACGCATTTATGATCTGGATGACAGCTATTGGTACTATGTTATCAGCCATTTGGATTTTAGCTGCCAATAGTTTCATGCAACACCCTACAGGCTTCAAGATTAACAACGCTACTGGTCGTGTTCAAATGACTGACTTCGGTGCTGTTATTGGTAACCCTCAATTGTGGAGAGTCTTTCCACACGTTATCCTAGCTGCAATTCTTACTGCAGGTACTGTTATTGCAGGTATGAGTGCTTGGGGACTTATGCGTAAGAAGAAAGGTGAGAATCATTTCTTCAAGACTTCTCTACGTTTCGGTCTTTGGACAAGTTTGATTTTTGCTATTTTATCAGCTGGTGCAGGTGATTTTCAGACACAACAAATGCTCAAAGATCAACCAATGAAATTTGCTGCTACTGAAGGTATTTACAAAGACACCAAAAATCCGGCTGCTTGGACAGTTGTTGAGTTGATCAATTCTAAGGATAAAACAACTTCTCATGAAGTTGAAATTCCCGTAGTCTTGAGTTTACTTACATATCACAAGACAACTGGTGCCGTAAAGGGTATGGATACCATTAATAAAGAACTCCATGCTAAATACGACAAACAATTTGGTAAGGACATGGATTACTACGTTCCACCTAAGACTCTATTCTGGAGTTTTAGAGTTATGACCGGTATTGATCTATTGATCATGTTAGTAGCACTCTTCGGTGTTATCTGGTCACGTAAGAAGAAGGATACTATCGAGAACAAGAAATGGTTCATGGTCATTGTTGGACTCACTCTTTGGGTTCCATTCATTGGTAACTCAGCTGGTTGGTTCATTACTGAATTCGGCCGTTTCCCTTGGATTGTTTATGGATTATTCACAATTGCCGATGCCGTTTCACCAACGTCGACTGTTGGTACACTATTGTTCAGTAATATTGTTTACTTCTTACTCTTTACATTACTTGGTGGCGTTATGATCTGGTACAGCAGACAGACACTTCACCACGGACCTTATTATGAAATGGAAGATTCAAAACAAAATGTTGATCCATTTGCAAAGGAGGCCTTTGTAAAATGACACTCGCTAATTTATGGTTTATATTGATCGGATTGCTATTCTCAATATTCCTATTTCTTGAAGGCTTCGACTTCGGTGTAGGTATGTCAACTCGTTTCTTAGCCAAAGACTTCGACGAACGTCTGGCTCTTATGGATTCAATTGGACCTCACTGGGACGGAAATGAAACCTGGCTCGTTACAGCTGGTGGTGCAATGTTCGCTTCATTGCCACTTATGTACGCCTCATTATTCTCAGGTTATTACATTGTTTTACTACTAGTTCTAGTTGGCCTAATTCTTCGTGGTGTTTCATTCGAATTCGTTAAGCACGCTGAAACAAAAGCTGGTAAGAACGTTTGGATGTGGACTTTCTTTACTGGAAGCTTCCTTGCACCATTCTTACTTTGCTTGATGCTTCTCAGTATGGTTCAAGGTATCCCTATGAACGCTAATGGCGATGCCTTTCCTAAGTTCTTCGATGTTGTTAACTTGTTATCTGTTGTCGGAGGAGTTGCAGGTACACTTCTATCATTAGTTCATGGATTGAACTTCATCAGATTAAGAGTTGAAGGTCCACTACGTGAACGTGCTAGAAAACTTAACCAAATTCTCTACCCAATCTTATTTGCCGGTGAAGTAGTCTTTGCCGTATTGGTATTCTTCCAAACAGACTTCTTTACTAAGAGATTTGGTTCATCACTAGTAATTACATTGCTCATCGTCCTCTTCTCACTCCTTGGCTACTACGGAGTATTAAAGGACAGAGAGGGCTGGAGCTTTGCTGGTAGTGGTTTATCACTCAGCATGGTTATCGTCCTACTCTTTAACGGATTATTCCCACGTGTTATGATTGCTACAAACCCTGCACACAGTATCTTGATCAAAGACGCCGCAAACTCACAATATACATTGACGATCATGACGATTGTCGCTGCCGTATTGGTACCAATTGTAGCTATCTACTTTATTTGGTCATACACACTCTTCACGAAGAGAATAAATCCAAAAGAAAACACGGTGAAATATTAAAAATGATTGATAAGCGGTTATTCAGCTTACCAGGAACAAAAAAATTATTCATAATGCTTGCAGGACTAACCCTCTTGCAAGCATTTGCTATTTTATTCCAAGGTAAGTTTTTAGCAGAAGCACTAGTAAACTCGTGGGAACAAAAATCACTCCAAACAATTATCCAACCAATGACATTCTTTGCAGTAGCCTTCATAATTCGCCATTGTTTTAATTGGATAAATAATAAAATTGTCGAAAATTATGCGGAAAACACTTCAGAAGAAGTTCGTTCCCGCTTACTTGATAAAGTATATACATCTGGCCCTGCAATGATCTCTGCAGAAGGCACAGGTAGCTTAGTCAATTCTTCGTTGGACGGAATTGATTTAATAGAGAACTATTTCAAATTAATATTTACCAAATTAATGAATATGTCGATTATTCCACCAGTCCTGCTGGTCTATATCTACATGCAAAACTTGGCATCGGGAATAACCTTAACGGTCATTGTTCCACTGGTCATATTATTCATGATCATCTTAGGAATGGCAGCTCAAGCTAAGGCAGATGCTCAATATCATCAATACACCATCCTCTCCAATCACTTCTTAGATGCCCTTCGTGGATTACCAACATTAAAAATGTTGGGCTTAAGTAAGCGTTATTCCAAAAATATTTATACCGTCAGTGATGAATATCGCCGTCGTACGATGAATACTTTACGTATTGCCATCTTATCGACTTTTGCCTTAGATTGGCTAACAACGCTCGGTATTGCCATTCTGGCCGTCTTCTTGGGCTTGGGGTTGATCAATAATAGTTTTCCACTATTCCCAGCATTGGTTACTCTGATACTAGCCCCAGAGTATTTTTTGCCGCTCCGTGACTTTTCAAGTGATTACCATGCTACTTTGAATGGTAAAAATGCCCTGAACGCTATCTTTAAGATTCTCGAATTCAAAGATACTGATGAAGACGATTCCTTAGACAACTTTACTTGGGACGAAAACTCAGAAGTTGATATCAAAGATTTAGTTTTCAACTACACCCGTGATCAAAGCAACGCTGATTCCAGCTTGGATATCGACCAACTCAAACTTTCTGGTTATACAAATATTGGTGTTATCGGCAAATCAGGATCTGGTAAAACAACTTTGATTAGAGCACTCGGCGGATTCTTAACTCCAGACAAAGGCGTTATAACGGTTAACGGTCAATCACTCAAACACTTCAAACAACGTGCTTGGCAAGATGAACTGACCTTCTTACCACAATCGCCATACTTATTTGCCGGAACAATTGCCGAAAATATTGCTTTCTATGCACCCAAAGCAACTGAGGATCAAATCGAATCAGCTGCTCAAAAAGCTGGTTTAACTGATTTTGTTAATAGTTTATCACTCGGTTATCAAACGATAATTGGAGAAGGCGGCCGTGGTATCTCTGGTGGACAACAGCAACGTATCATGTTGGCCCGTGCCTTTTTAGCTGATGATCGTCATATTCTAATATTTGATGAGCCAACGGCTCATTTGGATATTGAAACTGAGTATGCGCTTAAGAAACCAATGAAAGAACTATTTAAGAATCACCTTGTGATTTTTGCGACTCACCGACTTCACTGGATCAAAGAAATGGACTACGTGGTCGTTATGAATAATGGTCAAATCACTGAACAAGGTACGCCTGAAGAACTTTCTAATCATAACGGTGCGTATAAACAACTAATTTCTAACATGCGAGGTGATCAAAATGAACTTCTTTAAAACATTCAAACACGATACGTGGGTCAAACCATACATCAAGCAATACAGAGGTCTATTGATCACAGTCTTACTATTGGGATTAGTTACCTCGATCTGTGCTTCTGCCTTGATGTTCACATCTGGTTACACGATCGACAAAGCCGCAACACATCCAGTTAATATTTTATTGATCTATATTCCTATCCTATTAACTCGGGCCTTTGGTATCGGCCGTCCAACTTTCAAATATATTGAGCGACTAAAGAGTCACAATTGGGTCTTACGAGTTACTTCTAATTTGAGAACCCGTTTGTACACTACCTTGGAAAGTGATGCTGCCTTTTTAAATGAACACCACAAAACCGGTGACATTATGGGGCTTCTATCTGAAGATATTAGTCACTTACAGAATCTGTATTTAAGAACTGTCTTTCCAACCGTTATTTCCTATTTACTCACTATTTTAGGATCACTAGTTTTAGGCATTTATAATCCTGCCTTTGGTTTCTTTGTTTTCTTATTACTCGCAATTGAAGTTTTGATTGTTCCGCTCGCATCTGTTGCTGTCGAAAGTGCTAGACGTGAACGTCAAAAGCAAATCAAGGCCGATCTTTATACGAATTTAACTGATAATATCTTGGGTGCTGACGACTGGATCATTTCTGGTCGTAAAGATGATTTTAAAAATCTATCATCCAAGAATATTTCTGAATTAAATACTTCAAAAGACAAATCCAAATCATTCCGTCGGAATCGTGACTTGTTCTTACAATTGATTTTTGCCGGAATTGCCATTTGTTTTATCGTCTTCACTAATCTGACAATGACGAATGGTCAAGCACAAGCTAATTTTGTTTCTGCCGTTGTTTTGTGTCTATTCCCATTGTCTGAGACTTTTATTCCTGTCAGCCAAGGATACGAAGAGTGGCCCGAATATCGTGACTCGATCTTGCGTCTGAACACTTTGAAACCAGTTGAGGATAATCTTCCTAAACAAGTTGAACTTGATCCGGCACAATTTTCAGATATTGAAATCAAGAATATCGACTTCGAATATGATGCTGACTCACCAATTTTAATCAAGAACTTTTCACAAGAAATTAAAAAAGGTCAAAAAGTTGCTTTGCTAGGACCCAGTGGTATCGGTAAAACTACTATTCTTCAATTGATCCTAGGAGATTTAATCCCTCAAAAAGGTAGCATTAAGGTTAACGGACACGATGTCCAAGAAATTCAAAAACATCGGGAACAAATATTCTCAGTGTTGAACCAGAAACCATTCCTGTTTAATACTAGTATTATGAATAACGTTCGTTTGGGTAATGAAAGCAAGAGTGACTCTGAAGTAAAATCAGCGCTCGAAAAAGTTGGTTTGAAAAATCTAGTGGAATCACTACCCGATAAGTACGAAACACTCGTTGGAGAAAATGGTTCTAACTTCTCCGGAGGTGAACAAGAACGTTTGGCGCTTGCTCGTATCCTATTACAAGATGCCCCTGTTGTTCTATTAGATGAACCAACCGTTGGACTAGATCCAATTACTGAGAATGACCTCTTAACGACCTTCTTCGACGTTTTACATGACAAAACAATTATTTGGGTGACACATCACTTGCAAGGAATCGATCATGTCGATCATGTTATCTTCATGAACTCTGAAGAGATTGAAATGCAAGGTTCACCGCATGATTTATATCAAACAAATCAGCATTTTAATGAACTGTACAAAATGGACCAAGGTCTCTAATCCTATAACGCCTGAAGAGGTGTTATTTTTTTATTTCCAAATAATTCTAATTTTTTGCATAATAACTGAATAGGTTGTATTATCGCTCAAAATAAGTATTGGGGTGATCAAAATGTTTAAGTGGATAAACTATATCATCGTGTTTATTATCGTTGCTGCAGGCGTCATTTGGTTTAGAATGTTGTACTCTGATAACTCGTCTTTAGATATTTTTTCACTAAGCATCTTGTTTTTCGTCGCTACTTATCTAGTGATCAGATACAACAAAAAGACTAATTACAAAAAGAACTACAATAAGCTAAAAAATCATGTTAAAAAATAAAACAGGCATTTATCGTTATAACGATAAATGCCTGTTTTTGTAACGCCGTTATTTGATTCGATCCAACAATTTCTTAACTACCTTTTTCAAGACCAATTTATTTTTACCATTCGGTAATCGATTTATCCGACGCAACGCATGTTGATTATAAGTTCTAGCGATATCCTTCGCTTTATCCAAATAACCATCTGTTGCAACAATATCAGCGGCTTGTTGAATCATTTCATTACTCAAATCCGTTCCAGATAAAATTGCAATAAGTTCTTTGTTCTTATCTTGTAAACCCAGAATATAAGGTAATGTATAAACACCATTTTTGAGATCTTCAAAATTTGGTTTACCAGTCGTCTGACTATCACCAAAATCTAAAATATCATCAATAATTTGAAACGACATTCCAATGTCGTGACCAATATTCTTAGATAAACGAACAATTTTTTCATCCGCTTCACTAATAATTGCCCCCATCTCAGTACTTAAACTGAATAACTCAGCTGTTTTGCCACTGACTTCACGAATATACATCTTTGCAGTTGCATCAACGTTATAATTGATCAGCATTTGATCTAATTCCCCAATTAAAATCTTTTTCATACTGAGTGAGTTAATTAAAATATCTTTCTGAGCGGGTGAATATCGCGAAATCATTTCAAAATACAAAGTAAATAAATAGTCTCCTGCATAAATAGCGTTACGCATACCATAATGTGTATGAATCGTTGGTTTACCACGTCGTAACGGTGAATCATCAATTACGTCATCGTGAATCAAAGTCGCAACATGCAATAACTCCAACGAAGCAGCTAGCGGGATTAACTCTTCATTCTGTTTCCTGTCTGGTCCAAACGCGCTAAATAATAGAAAAAATGCTGGCCGCAGCATCTTTCCACCCGAGGTCAAGTCATTTATCATCTGATTGATTTCGGTATTTCTAATTTTTACACTGCTATGAATAAAAGCAGTTGTCTGATCTAACTTACTATCGATACTCGGATAGTCTCTCCAAATTGAATGCGCCATGAAATTCCTCTCACCCTATATTACTTGTAGTGTAGCTAAAACTAATTCTATAATATAGTTTATCAAATCCAAAGGAATGATTTTGTGAAACCGTCTGTATTTTTTGAATTAGTTGAAATAAAAGCAAAAACTGCCAGTGTCTTCCCATTCTTAATGGGAACATTGTACTCATACTATCACTGGCAGTCGATTAATGCTCTTGATTTAATTCTGTTCTTCATCGCCATGTTCTTATTCAACATGGCAGTTGATATTAATGACAACTATTGGGACTACAAAAACGCTACTGGAGCTGAAAGCTTTCGTAGAAATACTAATGTTATCGGCGTTCATCATCTCAATATTCATTTAATTGGTTGGATCGACTTTACCTTCACAGCCATAGCTGCACTGATTGGTATTTTCATTGTCTATCGAACTGGTCTACCGTTATTATTGATGGGATTATTTTCTTTCGCCGTCGGATTTTTCTATGCTGGAGGACCGCACCCCATCAATCGTGGACCACTGGGAGAATTTTTCTCAGGTTTCACAATGGGATTCGTCATCTACTTAATTGCAATTTACATCAATGTTTTCGATACTCCTGCTGCAATCCTAGATTTTAAATTTTACGGTGATATTTTATTGTCCTCACTACTAACCGTCTTCGCAATTTCTAATCTTCTGCTTGCTAACAACATCGCTGACGAAACAGAGGATAAAACTCTTGGGCGCAAAACATTGGTCTACTATCTTGGCAAGAATAATTCGATTTTTATTCTAAGATCACTATATGTTCTAGGTTATTTAGCACTAACTTGTTCGATCATCATTGGTTTGCTACCAAAAATGATGTTCCTAACCTTTCTTATTACACCAATAGTTTATAAGAACACAAAAGCCTTCTGTGATGATCCCATCAAAAAGAAGACTTTCCCGTTTATTATTAAAAATTTACTTTTGATAACTCTAACTGAAGTTGTTACTTTCTTCATCGGAGTATTACTTAACTTCTAAATTATTTATTCAACAATTGTGCAAATCCATAAGTATCTTGCGCAATCATCAATTCTTCATCAGTAGGCACTGTGTATGCAGCAATTTTGGAATCGTCCGTTGTAATACGAACTTCTTTTCCACGTAACTTGTTGTCCTCAGTGTCTGTTTTTATGCCTAAATAACTGAATGACTCTAAAATATCTTCACGCACTTCTGGAGAATTTTCACCAACACCAGCTGTAAATGCTAAAACATCAATACCACCCATTTCAGCAATGTATGAGCCAACATACTTAACAATACGATTACGGAAAATATCCAATGCTAATTTAGCACGTTCATTAGTATCTTGAACAGCTTCAATATCACGCATATCAGCTGATACACCAGAAATCCCAAGTAACCCTGATTTGTGATTTAAAATTTCGATCATATCATCGATATCCGTTAAGCCAAGGTGCTTCATTAAATATGGCAAGATAGAAACATCAATATCACCACTTCTAGTACCCATTGTAATACCAGCCAGTGGGGTGAATCCCATTGAAATATCAAATGCTTTACCATTCTTAATCGCACTGATCGACGCACCACTACCTAAATGCATAACGATGACATTCTTATCTTCAATTCCACCATCGACCAATTCATTTAGTCGTTGGGCAATATAACGGTGGCTCGTACCATGAGCACCATAACGACGTGCTTTGAATTCTTTGTAGTCGTTTAAATCAACACTGTACAAATAATTAACTTCTGGAATATCAGCAAAAAATGATGAATCAAAGACAGCTACCTGAATAGCCTTTGGAACTAATTTTTTAAACACATCGATGTAATAAGCCTCAATTTTGTTGTGCAATGGAGCATATTCTGACAATTGAAGAATCTTATTAAGATTTTCTTCGGTAACGATTTCAGACTTCTTGAATTCTTCTCCACCAGCAACGACACGATGGCCAAATGCTACAATATCTTCGAATCTTTGAATGATATCTCTATCTTTTAAAGCATCAAGAACTGACAGCACCGCAATCTCATTCGACTCGATAGCTTCTTCATGTTCAAACTTCTCACCGTTATACTTGAGTTTGAAAACTGATTTAGGCGAACCCAAACGATCGATCATACCTGATGCAATTGTCTTCTTCTCAGGCATTTCGAACAGCTTCCACTTCAAAGTTGAACTCCCTGCATTTATGGCCATTATCTTCATACATAAATCTCCCTTATTTTTGATGTTAACATTTAGCTCAAGTGGTAGCTTGATAGGCTTCACAACAGCTTTACACCACTTTAAAAAAATGCTACTCTTTAGTAACTATTATAAGTCAATTGTTGGGGGAATTCATTCGTGAAATTTTTAGATATATTACGCAAGATAGATGCAGATCCAGAGAAGAGCGCTCCAAGTACTGATACCGCTTCCTCTAAGGCACCTCAAGAAAATTCGTCAACCGACGAAAAAAGTCAAAATACTGACCAAAAAAATGAAGTTGTCGAAGAAAAAGCAGAGGAAAAAGAACAACTTCCTGTAACAACTCATGACAAACGTGTCAATATTGAAGAGCAAATGGACCAACTTTCACACCACTACGCTCAACTACGTAACGATCTAAAAACAAATCTTTTCTCAGAAAAAGATGAACATGAGACTAAAAAAGATACTCTTGATAATTATTTAGGTACCCTCAAACGTGATCAAAAGGAATCAAATGAAAAACTAGCTGACATTAAGGCTCAAAACGACGACGCCGAAACAGAACGTCTAGCTGGAGTTCATGCTGATCAAAAAGAACAAAACGAATTACTAGATAATTTCAAAACACAACAACAAGAATTATCCGATAAAATTTCCGACAACCAATCAAAACTAAGCAATGCGCAAGATGAATTGACTAAGAATGAACAGTCTGAAGCTGACATGTCCTCTTCTATCAAGGAAGAAAAAGACCTTCAAAAGATGATGGTCCTTATGGAAGAACAAAAGAAGTCGATCGATAAATTATACAAAGAACGCGAAGATATTCAATCTAAGATCAATGACATCAAAGCTACAATCGATTCACTTCAAACAGAGCTTGATGAAACTAATAAAAATATTAATGGCACCAGTTCCAACATTGATATGTTGAAGTCAAAAGCTAATCAAATTGAAGATAAAATCAAAAATGACCGTAATTATCGTATTGAAACAAAAGCTGGTCTTGAGAGACACCTTCAAAGCCTAGCTGACGAACGCGAAAAGATCGAATCTGAATTAGAAGAAGTTAATGGTAACATTGACTACCTCGGAAAATACATTAAGGATGTCTTCCATTCAGCTTATTTGGTCCGTGACGTCTACTTGGATAAAGATAAAGATTATTATGTAACGGCCGATTCCTTCGAAACCGAATCACAACAACGTGATGTCTTCGATATGGTTCAATTCCTGGAAGCTAAACTACAAAAGCCCGTTACATTAGTTTCAACTTTCTACAACAATCACTTAAATGAATTAGTTGATCATAACGCTAAGCTAGCTAAAGTACACATTCCAAATGTTGTCAGCTTATTCGACCAACTTCAAGCCAGTCCTAATCCAACTGATAAGACGGTTGAAATCCCAGAAAATGACGGTTGGGTAACTAGGACTGACGTCAAATCACATGACACTGTTATTTATGACCAAGGCAATACTTTGTTAATGACAGTTGAATATGACAACACTAATGATGATAAAAAAATCGATCGTATCAATTACTACAAGAACGATCAAGTTGTTAAAGCTAATATTTATAATGCTGCTGGACAATTGTCATCAGTTCAAAACTTCAACAAAGAAAAAGTTCTTACAGAACAAAACTTCTATCGAACAGATGGATCAATTGTCCTAACAATTATCTTTGAAGACAGCAAACCAACAAGTTACCAATTATTCGATAAGAATGGCTTACTAGAACACGACTTTAACAGCAAAGCTGAACTTATCACTTGGTGGCTCGAAAGTATCTCACCTGATACTCAAAATGCTATCTTTGTCGGAAGTATTGACGATCAACTCTATCAATTGATTATCAAAGAGGACAAATTGGATAGTGACCAAACAATCTCACTACTTCAAAATGTATCTGACAATATTGAAAATGTAATCAAGTCACTTGATAAGAACCAAGACGTAACAAACATCTTAGTCCAATTCAGCAAAGACCTTCACGCTATTGAAAGTGAAACAAATCGCGATATCAGTGTGAGTGTTATTAGAACTTCTAACAGTAGCAACCTTGCATTACCTGAATCACTAGAAATATAATAGTAATATGATGGGTACTCATCCGTTTGAGTACCTTTTTTTTAATCAAACCTAGGAAAGTGAATAAGAATATGAAAACCATATCCGTAATTGTGCCCTGTTATAACGAAGAAGAAACAATCAATTTATATTATGACGCTATGACTAAGGTTAAAAATGATAGTAATAAATTCAAATTTGAATATTGGTTTGTGGACGACGGCTCAAGGGATAAAACTTATCCGGTACTAAAAGAACTACAAGCTGCCCATCCTGACGAAGTACACTATATTACTTTCTCAAGAAACTTCGGTAAGGAATCAGCTCTCTATGCTGGTCTCAACGCTGTTACTGGCGACTATGTCGCCGTTATGGATGTCGACCTACAGGATCCACCAGAAATGCTTGATGAGATGTTTGATATGCTAGAAACAGATGAATACGACTGTGTTGGAACCGCCAGAATGGATCGTGACGGCGAAAATCCAATTATTTCTTTCTTTTCAAATGGCTTCTACGGTGTCATCAATAAAATGTCACAAACAAAGATCATCCCTGGTGCTCGTGATTATCGACTAATGACACGTCAAATGGTCGATGCAATTCTATCAATGACTGAATACAATCGTTTCTCAAAAGGTATCTTCAGTTGGGTCGGCTTCAGAACTAAATATTTACCATACAAGAATCGTGAACGTGTTGCTGGTACTACTTCTTGGAACTTCTGGAAACTACTCAAATACGCTATAACCGGCATCATCGATTTCACTGAACGTCCACTGATGTTTGCCACTTGGATGGGAATATTTTTCTCCGGCGTTTCCGTCCTCGCTATTATTGGAATTATCATTCGTAAATTGATTTATCCACTTAGCAGTGTTACTGGTTGGGCCTCGATGGTCTCGATCATCCTCTTGATTGGTGGAATACAATTATTAAGTATTGGTATCTTGGGAGAATATATCGGTAAGATCTTCTTAGAGGTCAAAAAGCGTCCGATTTATATCATAAGAGAGAAAAAATAAAGACCAAATTTGTGGTCTTTATTTTTTTTATCGAAATATCTTATTATCATATGATAACTGACACAAAAATTAAGTCACAATAGGCTATAATGGAAACAATGAACATGAGGACGGATAAAAAAATGAATTCACGTGATAAACAAGCGGAAAACACCAAGAATGCAATCTTGCGAGTAGCCGCTAAAGACTTCTTATCTCAAGGATATCAAGCTACATCTACTAGAAAAATTGCTCAAGAGTTGAACATCACTCAACCAAATATGTACCATTACTACAAGAATAAGAAAGTTCTATACGTCAAAGCTATCGAACACGAGGTCGGCGGATTCAGTGAAAAATTGTATGCTGAATATAATCGTAGCAAGGATCTCCCCTTTGATGAAATGTTGACAACTATTTCGACATTCATGGTTGAGAACTTCAAACTTAATCTTTTCATGTTGCGACATGATTTGGATACTGTTTTTACTGACGAAGAAAAAAAAGAAATCAGTAAGAATTGGGACGGCGGTTACTACAAAGTACTATTCAATATTTTCCAAGCACACAAGAACGAACTTAGATCTGATCTATCGATCCCTGTTCAAGTAGGAACTTTTTTGACAATGCTTGTACCTTATATCGAGTATAGCGAAGCTCGTCGCAAACGAAATATCGCCAATTTGAATACTATGATCAAGATTTTTCTTCACGGTATCAAAAAAGAATAGGAGTACAAATGGAATTTATAACCCTTCTGGCTTTAATGCTCTTCCTAACTTTGATTGTTAGTCACATTTTCAACAAAATGAACCTACCAGCCGTGATTGGGCAGCTGATACTTGGAGTCATTTTGGGTCGTGGACTACTAAATATTGTTCAACCGACGCATGAATTAGAGTTATTCGCTAACATTGGCGTTATTATGCTGATGTTTTTGGCGGGACTTGAAAGTGACTTGAATTTATTGCGTAAGCATTTAGGACCAAGCATTACGGTAGCTATTTTTGGGGTTATTCTTCCAGTTGCTTTGACGCTCGTAACTTCGATTGCATTTGGGATCAATTTGCGTGAAAGCATCTTCATCTCAGTTGTCTTTGCTGCGACTTCAGTCTCCATCTCAGTTGAAGTTTTGAAGAGTTTGAATTATTTATCGAGTACCTCGGGAACGGTTATTTTAGGTGCTGCGGTAGCAGACGATATTTTGGCAATTTCGATTTTAAGTGTTATGTCAGGAACTTTAACCGGGCATTTCTCAATGAAAAAAATCTGGATCTTATTAGCACTCTGGATCTTATTAGCACTCTGGATCTTATTTGTCATCGTCACATATGTCGCCTATCGTTGGATCGTACCAGAGATCATGCATCTAGCAAACTACTTAGAAGCCACACATGCTCCCACTATCACGGCTCTAGTAGTCTGTTTGATCTTCGCTTACTTTGCCGATTGGGTTAAGCTAGATTCTGTTTTAGGTGCCTTTGTGGCTGGTATTGCAATTTCTAACTCACCTAATTACAACAACAAGATCAATCAAAATATTGAGATTATTGGTTATTCAGTTTTTATTCCAATTTTCTTTATTAGTATCGGATTGAATCTACAATTTGCTAGTTTAATCAAAGATTTTTGGTTAATTCTACTCTTCACTATTACAGGCATAGTTGGTAAGCTGATTGGTGCAGGGTTCGGAGCACGAATCTCCGGATTCGACATGAAAGATTCATACGTTATTGGTTCTGGAATGATTTCTCGTGGTGAAATGGCACTGATAGTTGCACAGGTTGGATTTAGTGTTCAACTACTATCTGAGGAATATTATTCATCAGTTATTATCAGTATTATCTTGATTACGATTTTGGCACCATTTTTCTTGAAACACTCTATTAGTAAAAACCCTATATAATCTTATCAGTACCACCTATTTGATAAAAAGATATATAATGGTAGCGTAAACAATTTTTCAATCAACTATTATGAAGGAGAAGGTTATTATGGCACATATTTTAGTATTAGGCGCTGGATACGGTGGGTTAACGGCCGCTCGTGACCTTGCCAAATCAACACCAGCAGGAACACAAATCGACTTAGTAGATAAAAATGCATTGCACGTTGAAAAAACTGGACTACACATGATTGCAGCAGGTACAACAAGAGCAGATGCTGTTAGTTTTGATATTCGTTCTGTTCTCCCTTCAAGCGTCAACTTCATTCAAGCAACGGTCAAAAACCTTGATCTCGATAACAAGACAGTTCAATTCGATGATCACGATGATATTACTTATGATTATATTGTCGTAGCTCTTGGTTTCCGTTCAGAAGACTTTGGCCTAGAAGGTGCTAGTGATAACGCCCTCATCCTCCAAGACTTAGACACAGCCAAAAATATATATAAAACAATGAACAAAAATATCGCTAATTACAAAGAATCACAAGATCCAGCTGACTTAAGTATCGTTGTTTGTGGTGCTGGATTTACTGGTATCGAAATTCTTGGGGAACTAGTAGATACTGTTAAGATCCTCAAAGCCAAATATGGCGTTCCTGAAATTAAAGTTACATGTCTAGAAATGGCCACAAGAATTCTTCCTATGTTTGACGAGAACCTTGCTAGTTATGCTGTTTCATACCTTGAAAAAAATGGCATCAAGCTTCTAACCGGTGCTAAGATCACTAAGATCGAGCCTAAAGCTGTTGTTTATATGGACGGCGACACCGAGAAAAAGGTCGAAGGAAGCACAATTCTTTGGACCGTTGGTGTCAGTGGTAGTGATGTTATCAAAGATTCCGGCATTGAAGCTAGAAGAAACCGTGTCATGACGACATCGTTCCTTAATCTTGAAGATCACCCTGAAGCATTCTTCATCGGTGATGATTCAGCTATGATCCCTGAAGGACAAGAACGTCCATTACCAACAACTGGACAACTCGCTTCAGCTGAAGGTGTTTCTGTAGCTAACAATATCGGTGCAGCTTTGAGCGGTGCAGAACTCAAACCATTCGTCTACAACTCACTTGGTACTATTGCTTCACTTGGACAAAACCACGGTATCGCTGAAATCTTGAGCAAAGGTTATAAGTTCAAGGGCCACACAGCTTCACTACTCAAACATCTCTCAGGAGACAGAAGTTTGATGGAAGTTGCCGGACTCAAGACAGCTATCAAGAAGGGTACAATTTAATTTATAAACTACAAAAGATCTCTTTAGAGGTCTTTTTTTGTTGTCAAATTGACATTTCGTATTATCATAACTAATTCAGTCTATTTAAATTGTTTTATTAATAGAAAGATATTAACATCTTTGGTAAATGTGAGGTGATATTCATGTCAGTCAAAAAAACACAACACTGCATCATATGCCAAAATCGCTTTTCTCCAACGGAGGGTCTTTTTTTAAGAGATTTGAACACGACCCTTCAACAGGAAATAAAGCATAAAAATGACTTTGCAAAAGATTCCAGTTTCATTTGCCTTCGTGACTTACAAATCATTCGACTCACAAATATGCAGAATGTCATCGATCATGATCTAGAGATC
Source organism: Companilactobacillus jidongensis (assembly GCF_003946575.1). Classification (GTDB taxonomy): domain Bacteria; phylum Bacillota; class Bacilli; order Lactobacillales; family Lactobacillaceae; genus Companilactobacillus; species Companilactobacillus jidongensis. The sequence goes on from NZ_RHOP01000005.1 coordinate 164,451, forward strand.
GACCGTCGCATGAATTCTGAACTGCAAAAAGAATTGTCGAAGGATACTTATGAGATCCGTAATTTAAATGATACTATTCATGGCAAACTTACCCGCGGTCAAAAATTATCAGATGCCGTCGCCAGATTCGGTGGTAGCTGGGGATTTATTATTACCTTTGTCATTATTCTGATCGTCTGGATGGCAATTAATATTGTTCACTTATTCGGAATTAACTTCGACCCCTATCCGTTTATCTTACTCAATTTGTTCTTAAGCTGTATTGCTGCCATTCAGGCACCAATTATTATGATGAGTCAAAATCGTCAGGCCGATCGTGATAGATTCGATGCTGAAAATGACTACCGGACTAACAGCAAATCTGAAAAAGAAATCAGTGTTCTTCATGAAAAATTTGATCAATTAAATGAGGTCCAATGGCCTCACTTGATAGATATCCAAAAAATGCAGATTGAAGTATTGAGTGAACTGGAAAATGAAATTCAATCCTTGAAGGATGAACAACATCGGCAAAACAATCCTAACCATCTGCGGCACCAAAGGAAAAATTTATAGTGCTCTTTTATTGTTATTTTTATAATTTCAGACTAGTATCACCTTTGCAGATTAGGAGGATTAGATAATGAAAAAAACGACATCCTCATTTTCAAAATTAGGTATGCTGATAACTTTGGGAATCGTTTATGGTGACATTGGTACCTCACCACTCTACGTTATGAACGCTATAATCAACGATGCTGGTAAAATGAAAGAAGCTGTTCCTGAATATATCATTGGCAGTATTTCGCTGATCTTTTGGACTTTGATGCTGATCACTACGATCAAATATATCTGTATTGCAATGAAAGCTGATAACCACAGTGAAGGTGGTATCTTCGCCTTATTTGCACTGGTACGATCCAAGAAATGGTTGATTATCCCCGCTCTAATTGGCGGTTCTGCCCTCTTAGCTGATGGCACACTAACTCCTGCTGTTACCGTCACTTCGGCAATGGAAGGCCTCAAGGGGCAATCACTAGGTAACTTCACTATGTCCAACGATCAAAGCGTTATTCTGATCATGGTCACAGTTATTCTGTTGACTATCTTCGTCATTCAGAAGTTTGGTACCGATCGGATCGGTAAATCATTTGGACCCATTATGCTGATCTGGTTCAGTTTCATCGGTATCATGGGACTGATAAATATCACTAGTGACTGGACCGTTTTACGCGCCCTATCACCAATTTATGCAATCAAGATTCTGACCAGTCCAGTCAATCACGTTGGAATATTTATTCTTGGTAGTGTCTTCCTAGCCACGACTGGTGCCGAAGCGCTGTATTCCGATATGGGACAAGTGGGTAAGTATAACATCTACGCTACGTGGCCATTTGTTTACACCATGCTGATGCTCAATTACTTGGGTCAAGGTGCTTGGGTCATGTCACATTATTTGGACAAACAATACATGAACCTAAATACAATCAATCCGTTCTACGAAATGCTACCTGGACAAACAAAAATATTTGCTATTCTGATTGCGACAATGGCAGCTATCATCGCCTCTCAAGCTTTGATTACTGGTTCGTATACACTGGTCGAAGAAGCCATTGGCCTCAAGATACTACCCCGATTAAGGGTCAAATTTCCCGGCGATAGTAAGAGCCAACTCTATATCGGATCAGTTAATTGGTTACTATGCTTAGTGACACTTGGCATCGTCTGGAGTTTTAGGACTTCCGAACACATGGAGGCCGCTTATGGACTTGCCATCACCTTGACAATGTTAATGACAACGATCCTATTGCATCAATTCATCATCATGAAAAAGCATCCCATCGCTGCAACAATTTTTGTCAGCTTCTTCTTCACACTCGAGACTCTCTTCTTTATTTCTAGCTTAGTAAAATTCGTTCATGGCGGTTATATTACCGTAATTATCACGACAATCATTCTAATGATCATGGTCGTTTGGTACTTCGGTAACAAGCGTCGTGATATGTACTTGGATGAAAGCCAGTCCGTCTCACTACTCAATTACATTCCCCAACTGGAAAAATTGAGTAACGATGAACGTGTACCACTATATGCGACTAACCTAGTCTTCTTGAACCGGATCGGGTCAGACTATTCCATCAAACGTTCGATCATCTATTCGATTCTTGATCAAGAACCTAAACGTGCCAAAGTCTACTGGTTCATCACCGTTAATCAAACGGACAAGCCTTATGAATGTAACTATAATGTCGATATGATGGATACCAGAAATGTCGTCAATGTTCAACTGAATCTAGGATTCAAGAAGTCACAACATGTTAATATTTATATTCGTCAAATCGTCAACGGTTTGATGACTGATCACGTAATTGATTCACAGACACCTGATTATTCTATGATGCCAGATCGCCGTGTCGGATCATTCAAATTCGTTATCCTAAACGAACAATTCCAAGATCTTGGTGCTCAGGAGCATATGAATAGCTGGGACAGATACTTGATTGGTGGACGTATCCTCTTACAAAACCTTACCTTGTCACCGGCCATGTGGTATGGCTTAGAATTCAGTGATGTTACCGAGGAAAAAGTTCCACTATTCTTGGGCAGTCACATCGATCATTATTTGGTCAAAAAACAAGTTAGAAACATAAAAAAATAAACTTCCAAATGGAAGTTTATTTTTTTGCACTATTTTACGATTTTAGCTCCTAATACTTTTTCAAAATGTTCCATCGCCCAGTCATGACCAGCTTGATTGAATGATGCCACGCATGAACTGTGAATTACTAACTTGTAGTTCAAGTTATAAGCGTCGATTGCCGTGTGTAAGACACAAATGTCAGTACAGACACCAGCTAAGTGCAACGTATCAACGTCACGCTCACGAAGTCTAATATCTAGGTCAGTGCCGGCAAAAGCACTGTAACGAGTCTTAGGAAATTGTTTGATGTTATCCTCGTCGCGGTGCTTCTCATACCAAGGCTTAACCTCACCATATAATTCCCTACCCCATGTATCTTCAACATTGTGAGCTGGGAAAAGCTTGGACTCTGGATGATACTGATCAAATGGAATGTGCAAATCAGTTGGCAGCCAAACCCAATCATCATTTTTGCGCATGTTTTCAGCTAGTTTTATGATATTTGGCTCAATAGCTTGGCCGGCTTCTCCACAAGTCAATGCACCTTTGTCCGCTACAAAATCGTTCGTGTAATCAATAATAAGTAAAGCTTCATGTGATGCCATGTTTATCCCTACTTTCTTATTTGTTACCTTTGATTATTGATGGATATTGGAGATATGTCAAACCTTAGGTAAAAAAAACATTATTTCCCATAAAAACACGTAAAACATTTTCAGTTTTGATAGAATTAAAGTGTTTTAGTACTTGTTACAAACTAGGAGGGAACAAGTTATGAATAGAAAAACAACCAAATTTAACATTGGGTTAGATATTGGTACCGGCTCTGTTGGCTGGGCAGTTACGGATAATAATTATAATTTATTGCATGCAAAAAAGAAAAACCTTTGGGGAGTACGTTTATTCAATACAGCAGAGACTGCTGCCGAAAGACGTTCAAATCGCTCAGCTAGAAGACGTTACCGAAGACGCCGTAATCGTTTAAACTGGTTAGATGAAATATTTGCGGACGAATTATTTAAAGCTGATCCAGGTTTTTTGAATCGCATGAAATACACTTGGATATCTAAGAAGGATAAAACAAGAACTCGTGATGAATATAATTTATTTATTGATAAAGGATTCAATGACAAAACATATTTTGACAAATATCCCACTATTTTTCATCTTAGAAAACATTTAATTGAAGATACACAAAAAGCTGATATTCGTTTGGTTTATTTAGTAATTCATAATATTTTAAAATACCGTGGTAACTTCACATATGAACACCAAAACTTCGATGTTTCAAAAATGAACAAAGGACTTGAAAATACCTTATTAGAACTAAATCAATCATTAGATCAATTTGGTCTAAGCCTACCTGAAGGAGTAAATTTTAAAAAAATTAGTGAAATTTTACTTGAGAAAAACTGGAGCCCTAGTCATAAGGTCAGTGATATCCTAACTTTGGTGAATCCTGAAAAGGATATGAAGCAGTTATATAAACAAGTATTTACATTATTGGTTGGTAACAAAGCAGATTTGACTAAATTATTCGATATTGAATCCACTGATAAAATATCTATTAGTTTTTCTTCAAATACAATTGAGACTGAGCTTAGCGATACCCAAGAAAAATTAACCGATGAACAATATTCTATAATTGAATTAGCAAATCCTATTTATAGCACAATTGTTTTAAATGATATCCTCAATGGTGAAACTTATTTGAGCTTTGCCCAGGTTATCAAGTACGAGTCCCATCATGAAGACTTAATGCAACTTAAGACATTATGGAGAAATGACGAAGATTCTGCTGCTGTTAAAAAAGCACGAATCGCCTACGATAAATATCTTGATGATGGTAAATACAATCTTGATGATTTCTATAAAGACATTAAAAAATATCTATCGACAAAAGATGATACCTATTCTCAAACCTCTTTAGAGAAAATCGAAAAACGTCAATATCTATTAAAACAAAGAACAAGCGAAAATGGAGTTATTCCATTCCAACTTAACGAAAATGAATTACTTAAAATAATTGACAATCAATCACAGTACTATCCATTCTTGAAGGAAAACAAAGATAAAATTCTATCATTAATTAACTTTAGAATTCCATACTACGTCGGACCTCTTCAATGTAAAGATAAGAGTGATTTTGCTTGGATGGAAAGAAAAGCTGATGGACCAATTCGTCCATGGAACTTTGATGAAAAGGTTGACCGTGAAAAATCGTCAAATAACTTTATTCGTCGTATGACTGCCACAGATACTTACTTGATTGGTGAACCAGTTGTACCTAAGTACAGCCTAATATATCAAAAGTACGAAGTATTAAGTGAACTTAATAATGTCAGAATTAAGAGTACTGGTGAAGAGTCTGACAACGGAGAGAGATTATCCGTTGAAGTAAAACAGCGTATCTACAATGAGCTATTTAAGAAACACACTACAGTATCCACAAAACGTCTCAAAGATTGGTTGATTAAAGAAAGCTATTATTCAGCACCTGAAGTTCATGGATTATCCGATAAAACCAAGTTTTTATCTAGTCTGTCCTCATATCGTAAACTAGTTCCAATATTCGGTAGTGATTTTGTTGATGACAATAAAAATCTTAAGCATTTAGAAGAAGTTATTGAATGGCAAACTGTTTTTGAAGATCGACAAATTCTTAAATTGAAGCTTAAAAATTCCGGTCTATATACTGACGAACAAATCAATAAATTAGCCTCTATTCGTTATCAAGGTTGGGGACGATTTTCTAACAAATTGCTTACACAATTATTCATTGAGACGAAGATTGGTAACGAACACCAACCAAGTGAGCATTCAATTATCGATTTGATGTGGCAAACAAAGAGTAATTTTATGGAAATTATTCGTGATGATAAATATAATTTTGAAGAACAAATCAAACATAATAATGTTGGGGATGCTGATAATAAAAAGCCACTCGATCTCGTCAATGAATTACCTGGTTCCCCCGCTTTAAAACGTGGTATTTGGCAAGCCATCGTCATTGTTCAAGAACTATCTAAGTTTATGAAACATGCTCCTGAACATATCTTTATTGAATTCACACGTGACGATAAAGATAGTACAATTACTAATTCCAGATATAAACAATTAGAAAAGAAATATAAAGAATTAGCAGACATCACTAGAAACTTAGCATCTGAATTAAAAAACGCATTATACCCTACCGATGATTTAAAAAATCTGATGAAAGACAAAAAAAACGCTCTATCAAACGAGCGACTAATGTTGTATTTCTCACAAATGGGTAAGAGCTTATATAGCAATGCAGAAATCGATATCAATCGTTTATTCACAACAGATTATCAGGTCGATCACATTTTGCCACAGTCCTATATCAAGGACGATTCACTTGAAAATAAAGCACTTGTTAAAGCCAATGAAAATCAAAGAAAATTAGATGATCTACTCTTACCAAATGATGTCATTGTAAATAACACTAACCGCTGGCAATATCTCAAGGAAGCCGGTCTAATGGGACCTAAAAAGTTTGCCAATTTAACTAGAACACAGGTTACTGAACGACAACAAGAAGGCTTCATCAATCGTCAATTAGTTCAGACTTCACAAATGGTTAAGAACGTTGCCAATATTCTCGATAGTATTTACCCAGATACACAAATTATCGAAACACGTGCTGGATTAGGAATGGGATTCCGTGATGCTTTCAGTCATCTTAATAAGGAAACCTACCACTACGAACATCCTGAATTCGTAAAAAATAGAAATGTCAACGATTTTCATCATGCTCAAGATGCATATATTTCAACAATTGTTGGAACCTATCAATTGAAAAAATATCCACGTGATAACATGCGACTTGCTTTTGATGCTTATTCTAAGTTCTTCGAAGACTTGAAGAAAGAGGCCAGAAAGAAAGACGGTAAGGTTCCCCTTTATTCACGTAATGGATTTATTATTGGTTCAATGTTCAATGGTAAGACTCAAGTTAATAAGCAAAATGGTGAAATTATTTGGGATCAAAAGATCAAAGATAATATCAGTAAGACATTTAAATTCAAGCAATATAACATTACTAAGCAGACTCATATCTATGATGGTGCTTTGTATAATGCTACGATTCAAGCTCCTGATGACAAAAAGAAACTTATACCCCTTAAGAAAGGCGTGGACCCTTATATTTATGGTGGATATACTAGTGATAAACCTTCGTACTCTACATTAGTCAACATAGATGACAAGAAAAAACTAGTTAATATCCCTGTGCGTATTGCTCACGAAATTGACGCTGGTAGGATCAATAAACTCCAGTGGATTTCTGACAATACTAAGCATAAGAAAGAAATTGAGATTTTGATAAATAAGGTACCTATTGGACAAATTGTTGAGAGCTCTGACAAAGGATTAGTTTCTCTACCATCGGGTACAGAAATGATAAACAATAAACAACTAGTCATGTCATATGGTGAATCCGCACTATTATCTCTATTGGAACATTCCACATTGGATAACTACAGATTCATCCTCGGTTGTTATGATGATAATTTCATAAAAAATATATATATGAATATATTGTCCAAAATGGAAAATTTCTATCCCGGATATCAAAGTGAATTTAAACGATTTACAGAAAATATTAACGCTATGGATCAAGTACCTGAAGAAAAACAAGTATCTGTAATAGAGCAAATATTGAATCTGCTTCATGCTAATTCAACTAATGCAAAATTGAAATTTGGTAATATAAAGAATCAAGCATTTGGTAGAAAAATGAATGGTTACGAATTTTCAAACTCAGACTTTATATACCAATCACCAACAGGTCTATATGAATCAAAAATTCACATAGATTAGCCAAAAAAGGGCAAAAAAAATAGCCCCCACGCGGGAGCAGTCAATTAAGACTATTTAACATAAATGTTGATTTTAACTTAGTACGCCATTTCATGTAGTTTGAACAAGTTCATTATAAGTTATCCCTATAAAAATATCAATATAAAGGAGAATAATTATGGGATGGGAAACGGTATATGTAACTTCTAAGTGCAAATTGTCTTACAAATCTAATCATCTGCTAGTACAGAAAACAACTGAAATCACAGAGATTCCTTTTCATCAGATCAGTTGTATCTTGGTCGCAACAACACAAGTGGTAATAACTGGTTACTTAATATCTAAGTTAACTGAAGCGGATATTAAAATTATCTTCTGTGACAACGATCATAATCCATGCTCTGAACTTAACGGTTATTATTCAAATAACAATCGAAATCAAAATATTGATAAGCAATTTTCTTGGCCAATACCGAAAAAAGAACTTCTTTGGACCAATATTGTTACCAATAAAATTGAAAATCAAATTGCTGTTATGAAACAACAAAAACTGGATACAACTGAAGTGATCGATGAATTCAATAATATGAAAGATAATGACCGAACTAATCGTGAAGCAATTATTGCCATGAAGTACTTTCCTGCCCTCTTCGGAAGTAACTTCTCACGTGGTGATCCTGAGGATGATATCAATAAGATGCTCAATTATGGTTACACAATATTATTATCGACTGTCAACCAGGAAATTATCGCACAAGGTTATCTGACCCAACTTGGAATACATCACCACAGTAATCAAAACGACTTCAATCTTTCTAGCGACTTGATGGAACCGTTCAGACAATTTGTCGATCAAATCGTCATTGAGCACAATGATGATACCTTTGACGAAGGTACAAAGCTAGATATACTCGCCGTTTTGGAAAAAGAAATAACTTATAATGATAAGAATTACATTCTCAAAAATGCTATTAACCAACACGTTCAAAACTGCTTCAAGTTTTTAGATGCTAAAAAACAATCTATAGCTAAGGTGGAACTTAAGGATGAGGTGTAGGGTTATGAGACTAATGATCATGTTTGACTTACCAACATTGACTTCACAGGATAGAAGAAACTATCGGCAATTCATGAAAAAATTACGCTTGGATGGATTCACAAAGATGCAAGAATCAATCTATACATGTGTCTTGATTGATGCTACATCAGCCAAGTTTTTAACTAACAAAGTAGAACTTTATGCTCCCAGTAAAGGATTGATTCAAGCACTACCTATTACTGAGAAGCAATATGAAGCGATGAGATATCTTACCGGAAAAAAGAAAGATACTCCTGATAGAAGATTTGAAAGGTTGGTAGTGATATGAGTCCAGAATCCATTACTATATACCCTTATGATCCATTCGATATTGACTATGGAATTACTTTTTTAAATGTTCAATGCAAAGAAGAATATACATCCTTTCTATTTGTATTGAATCAATTAAAAAAACACGAAACTTTTGTAGATGATATCGATCAATACATTCACTTTTATGTAGATGAAAAAGACAATTTAAAAACATCCCTAAAACAGGTCGCAATGATTGGCGATTTGACCAGTTTTGAACTCAACTCAACTGGAAATTTAAAATTGGTTCTTCAAAAAATCGTCTTTGATAACCAAATTATCAATCAAGACCGGATTGAAAAATTGAATCATGAAATTAATGAACTCATATTTGACTCAACAAGTAGTTATGATGAAACTTTTGAATATGATCTATTACCTGAATTAATAAAATTATTAAAATCCAAAGATTTTAAGATAGATAGTAGTAACTGGCAGAATTATTATGATAAACTTCAATCAGTAGTTAGATTTTATGTAGAATTTAGTGATAAGAGATTATTACTATTTCATGGGTTAGAACGCCTATGTAGTTTAGAACAACTTAATGAATTGAATGATTACCTGAAATCCATCAAGTTAGCTGTAGTGAGTCTCGAATCGTATCCAATGACGTTGAAGAAGTCCGGCCTGAACACCCGAATTTATTCGATTGATGAGGATCACGTTCGATTTGACTATTAACACTTAAAGTTAACGTTAAGTAGGTGGTTTTAGAAGTACGTCATTTCATGTAGTTAAGAACCCCCACACTATGCGCAAAACTGGGGCTTATCGTTTTAGAAGTACGTCATTTCATGTAGTTAAGAACCCACGGAATCAGACATACAGCATGTTCCCTCGTTTTAGAAGTACGTCATTTCATGTAGTTAAGAACCAATTGCTATTTTCAATGAAGTCATCAAATTGTTTTAGAAGTACGTCATTTCATGTAGTTAAGAACCTTTTAAGCACCACATCTTGCCTTCACTAGGGTTTTAGAAGTACGTCATTTCATGTAGTTAAGAACCCCACCATTGCATTAATCCGATGTGTGGTGCGTTTTAGAAGTACGTCATTTCATGTAGTTAAGAACCCTGCCTTCTGTTAAAAAGAAGTGAACATAGGTTTTAGAAGTACGTCATTTCATGTAGTTAAGAACCACGTTTTTAGCTTTACAAGCGGGATTTAAAGTTTTAGAAGTACGTCATTTCATGTAGTTAAGAACCTTGTGTAGCTGTAGTAACAAGAGCTAAGTCCTTTTAGAAGTACGTCATTTCATGTAGTTAAGAACCAAATTCCTTGTTTTCACCTACTGGTAATTCGTTTTAGAAGTACGTCATTTCATGTAGTTAAGAACCAGCACCTGGCCACAAAAACCAGGTGCTTTTTTCATCCCCAAACAAAAAAACACCCAACCAAAAATCAGTCAGGCATCCCAATCAAAAATTTACATATCAACCTTAAGAACATCTTCAACGTTCTCATCAAAATCAATAATCATATCAGCAACTTCTTCAGGTTTTTCGATCATACCAACATGACCAGCACCTTTCAAATCTTTCATTGTAAGATGTGGCACACGTCCTATTGTTGCCTTAGCGTCTTTAATTCCGGCTTCAGTCAAGATTTGATCGTCATCAGAGAAAATAGCCAATGTAGCAAGATCTGTAGCCCGAAGGCGTTTGTTCATTGCTTTATCTTCCAAATAATTATTGGCCATGTTACTTAATTTTTTAGCAATCTTACGATCAACAGCATTGGCAGCATCATTGATCACGTTAGGATTCTTCAACTTAGAGGTGTCAAAATCCTTCGCAAAGTACAAACCAGCTTTCACTGGTGACTTGGCCATTTTACCTAATAATGGAATAGCTGCAAATGACGAATTAGCGTCCATCTCAGCGTATTTTTCATTAGCCGGTGTATTGAGCAGAACTAACTTAGAAACGCTAAAATCACGTACTTCTGCGACTCTATTGGCAATTAAGCCACCGATGCCATAGCCAAATAGGATCATGTTCTCAGTTATACGAAGTCTGGCGATTCCTTCCAGAATTGCCCAGGCTTGCACGTCCATATCATATTCGTCGTCCTTAGATTTACTAGACTTGCCTTGTCCTAACAGATCAATAGACACAACGGTGTAATTTTTTTGCAAATAAGGTGTTATCTCATCATAATAATCAACTGATCCGTTAATTCCAGGGATCAATACGATAACTTTTTTATCACTTTCGAGGTCACCGGTAACTTTGATATTTACCTTACCTCTGGTTACTTCATATATTTTTTCCAAATTTTAAGCCTCTTTACTTTTTCTCACTCTCAAAATATACCGAAGTTCCAACAATTTTGCATTGTTTATGCTAAAATTTTTGTTTTTTTTCATAATCTGGTCTTTTTTAATTGACTTTCACCTTAAAAAACGTTAAATTGGACTAGACCAGACAAAGAGATGGGAGATTATAAATTATGAATATTATTAAAGTTAAAGATCAAGATTTAGGCGGTAAAGAAGCCTTCAATATTATCGCTACTGCAATCAACAATGGTGCCAAGGTTTTGGGCTTGGCAACTGGTAGCAGCCCTATCACTATGTACAACGAAATGACAAACAGCAACATTGATTTTTCAAACATGACATCTGTTAACTTGGACGAATATGTCGGTCTAAAGGCTGACAATGACCAAAGTTATCACTACTTCATGAATGAGCATCTATTCAGCAAGAAACCATTCAAGAATTCATACGTTCCTGATGGTTCAAATCCTGACGCTGAAGCCGCAACATCACAATATGACAAGATCATTGCTGATAATCCTATCGACGTTCAAGTATTAGGTATCGGTAGAAACGGTCACATTGGTTTCAACGAACCAGGTTCACCACTTGATGGTAAGACAAGTAAAGTTGCTCTTACAGAATCAACTATTGAAGCTAACAAGCGTTTCTTCGATGATGAAAAAGACGTTCCTCGTTTTGCATATTCAATGGGTATTGGTTCAATCATGAAAGCAAAGAAGATCATCTTAATTGCTTACGGTGAGAACAAAGCTGACGCTATTGCTAAAACAGTCAACGGACCTGTTACAGAAGATGTTCCTGCAAGTGCATTGCAAAACCACCCTGACGTAACTTTGATTCTTGACGATGCTGCTGCATCAAAACTTTAAAAATTAAATTTTAAACTATTATAAATAGCTTTTTGAAATAATTATTTTTTATTTCGAAGGGCTATTTTTTATTGACATCAATCCTGATCAGCCCGTAATCTGTATAAGTCACAGAGGAGACATTATGCTAAAAAAACTATTTAAAAAGGCAGATTATAAGCGTTATATCGCCGATGATTCGCACTTTTCAAAAACTCTAACTAAGAACAATTTGATTTCTATGGGTATTGGTTCCATTATCGGAACTGGAATTTTCATCCTACCTGGTATTGTTGCTTATTCCACTTCTGGTCCGGCGATTACAATTTCCTTTATTCTGGCAGCCATTGTCTGTGTCTTAGCTGCAATGTGTTTTGCGGAATTAGCATCTACTTTTCCGGTTGCCGGCAGTACTTATTCATATGGAAGTATTATCTTTGGGCAATTTCCTGGTTGGATCGTCGGTTGGGCTCTTTGCTTGGAATATATTCTAGGAGTTGCGGCGGTTTCTTCAGGATTCTCCGCTTATTTTGTCAGCATGTTCAATAACTTTGGCATTCATTTACCGCATGCATTGATCGGCCCATTTATCCCATCTGAGGGAACTTATATCAACCTACCATCAGTCATCATTTTGATATTGATCTACTTCCTATTAAAACGTGGTGTCCAATCGTCGGCACAAATGAATACAGTCGTCGTGTTCATTAAGCTTGCGGTCATCATTGCTTTTATTATTATTGGATTATTCTACATTAAGCCAAATAATTACCATCCCTATTTCCCAATGGGTGGTATGGGTGTAGTCAAAGGAGCAGCGTTAGTTTTCTTTGCTTACTTAGGTTTCGATGTCATTCCTTCATCAGCTCCTGAAGTCAAAGATCCACAAAAAAACATACCTGCGGGAATAATGATTTCATTAGCCATCTGTACCGCTCTATATTTGATTATGGCCGCAGTCCTAACTGGAATGGTCAATTATACTAAATTAAATGTTGCTGACCCTGTAGTTTTTGCACTCAAAGAGGTCGGCCTCAGCAAGATAACCTTTTTGATAAGTATTGGCGCACTTGCCGGCATGTTTACCATGATGCTCAATACTATCTATGGTGGATCTCGCCTGGTCTACGCATTAGGTCGTGACAAACTAATTCCTGAAGCCTTCGGAAAGATAGACGAAAAATCAAAAATGCCTATGACATCACTCAATGCAATCACTATTTTAGCAGTAATATTAGGCGGTTTTGTTTCGATGAAAGAGTTGACCAGTCTAGTAAATATTGGCACACTTTTATCTTTTGTTTTCGTATCGATTGGCGTTATAAGATTACGACGCCGAACCGATGTCCCAGAGAGTGGTTTCAAGGTACCCTTTTATCCGTGGTTCCCTGCTCTGTCTGCTGGTCTTTGTATTTTATTAATGACACAAGTCAGCATCAATTCCTGGATTGCATCATTTGGTTGGTTTGCCATCGGTATCGTGATCTACTTTATTTATGGTTATCGAAAAGCTGAATGACAGCATTAATCCCAAATCGAAAAATCGATTTGGGATTTTTATTTTCATCCAAATTGTTTCATGTGGAACATATGGTATAAAAAACACTTGTTCTCACTAGATATTGTATTAATATTTTTATAGTGTCTGAAGCAAATCGGTACAAACTTTATGACTCAAAATGGCGGAATCAGGACTGACTGGGTTGGTACCATCGTGAGTTATTGCATTTAAGAATTCTATGATCAATGGTTCAAAGCCACGAGTGATCAAATTACGTTCCCAATCGGGACGTGACTCTTGGATATTTACTCCAGTTTGATATTTGTTAAGTAGACTCAAGTTAGTAACTTCATCACGTTCAGTTGAACCTTGTACCGTGGATTTTTCTAAATTAATGCCACCCACTAGACTAGTAGTTATCTGAACTTGTTCATGCTCTGATGACAATGTGATGTACCCTTGCTCAAGGTTACCCTCGCTAGTGACCAAATGATTAGTAACATTTTGAATCGGTTCATCCATTAAATACAATGCCGTATCAACGGAATGAATCATTAAATCAAATATGGCAAATTTAACTGGTTGCGGTGAATTCTCACGAATCTTTTCAGATGTAATCAAGCGTTTGTCTGCAATTTGTTTCAATTCTTGATTAAACGGTGCAAACCGACGATTAAAACCACATGTCAGCATTAAGTTATTCGCAGCTGCTAATTTGTATAGTTCTTCCACGACCTGTAAATCTTCCGAAACTGGTTTGTCTACGTAAACATTGATTCCAGCATTCAATAACTGTTTGATAATACTTGCATGTGTACTAGTTGGAGTATGTACAAAAACAGCCAAAGGTTTCTCGGCAATCAATTGATCCAATGTTTGATGCAGATGACTAAATCCATATTTAGTAGCTAACTTCTGACCCTTTTCGATATTTCTAGTGGCTAAATGCCATTCATATTGATCTTGTAAACTAGCCATTACTGGTAAATAAGCTTTTTGAGCGATATTTCCTAATCCAATTACACCAATTTTTTCCATTGATAGACCTCGACTTTCTTAAATAGTGTAGCAAACTTCTGTCATCGCTTACAAACAAAGTGTTGAAATATCGGTCTTCAAGGTCAAATTGTTTCATGTGGAACATATGGTATACAGAATATTTTTAGCATCTATATATAGTGTGCTGATGTTTTTTTATAAAAATCATTTTAATTAAGCATAAACAAAAAGCCTCTCAATTTTTTCTGAAATAACAAATCTTTTGAGAGACTTCATTTTAAATAATATTACTATATTTCTGAAAAGTATCTAAAAATAATGAAATATGAATGAAAACAAAAAAATAGTTTCCAGTTAATCACACATTTTTCATCCTTTATAATTCTGACTTTCTGAATTCAACAATTCTTTTGATCAATTCTTCCGGCAAAGATTCCTCATAGGGAAATTGAATCGCGCCCTTTGAAGTTTTGTATTTCTTTAATTCATCCGCAAATTTTACAATGGGACTTGGTGTCGGGTAAAAACCTAAATGATTTTTAAAAGCGGCAAAGTGAACAATATTTTCATCCAAATAAAATGTTGGCATACCATAAGCTATTTTTTCGGTTGCATCCGGTAATTCTTTCTTTAAGATCCTATACATTTCGTTTAACTTGCTTTGTTGAGCTTTTGGAGCTGTTTTTATGTAGTCTTCTATAACTGTCATAATTTTTACCTCAGCACTTTTACTGACAATTATAGTCTATGCTTCAGGAGTTATATAGACTAAATAAGAAGAAGAAATCACTATCAATAGCGCATATAACGAGCCCAGGTATATGTATGACTTTTTATTGGTTAAAATACCGACAAATAACAAAATAATTCCCATAAAAAACGTCGCTAACAATCGTAGACCCAGACCTCTTATAATTGTTGGCACAATGATCAACAATGCCATGACTAAAGAAACTAAAAATTTTTGTTGATACTCTTCCCTAGCCAATAGAAACACGATAAAGACTTGTGAAAATAAAATGAATCCTACCAAAAAAATCACTACCATCACCTCTTACATAAATTTACAAAACAAATATATTTTTAACGTATATTTATTGTAAATTTTCTGTAAAAAGTAAATTTTTAACTTAGAAATTACTTTTTTCAATGGACTCAAGATATTTTTGTCGCTGCTTCAAGGATGAATTGCTCACATTACCAAAGTTAATCCAGTGCGACTTTCTAATCCCAATTTGTTTCAAAGTAGTTTTTACAAAAATTTTTTTAATTCCATTTCCACAAAATAGTTTTAGATAAAAAGTTGGTGAGGTTGAAGTAGTCAGCACGTATGCTGACGATAAATTAGTAAGTAGTCCTTTAATTCCAGTCTTTGTCACAACATGAGATAATCCAGGTCCTTCCTTCATGACCTTTTGTCGATGAACCCTTTTAACATACCAGGAACATCATTCCACCAGACTGGGGTAATAAAAATAAGCTTATTTGCGGATTTAAGATCGGATAAATATTCAGTTACAAGAGGATCATGCGTTTGTCCAGAATGAAATAAGCGCATTTCTTCTTCGTCATAAATCGGATTAAAATTTTCAGCATATAAATCAATTACTTTGTAATCAGAATGATGAGTTTCCAAATTATGAATCACTTGGGTCAATATTGCATGATTAAAGCTTTTATCCCATGGATGACAATAAACAACGAGGTATTTTGGCATGAAATTCACTCCTTTAAAAATTCGTTTAGTGTAATTTTTATTAGCTTCTTATCTAACTGAGTCGAATTATTTTTTATCAAACTTCCATAGCCCTGGATAAATGACCAGAGTTGAATAAATAGAGTGTTTTTGGATTTTTTTAAATTTTTATCGCTGATTAATTGAGTGAGCAATCGATCGATTAAGTTCAAATATTTGAAATTGGAGGTTACTTCAGAAATTGTGCTTTGAGAAGTTGGATTAAAAAATAGAAAATCCATAATATTCGAGTGTGTCTGATATTGTTCTAATAGTGAATAAGCTAATTGAAGAATTTGTTTTTCTGAAGGATCCTGTTCGTTCAAATCTTTGATTGCACTACCTGCGATCATCTCAGATAATTTGAAGGTCGTTTCAGTGAAGAGTTGTTCTTTGGTAGCAAAATGTTTATAAAAGGCCCCAGTAGTTAGGTTTAAATTCTTTGCCAATTTTCTTAAGGAAATACTGGCATATCCTGATTCATCGATGAGTTCAATTGTTAGATTAATAATGTTATTTCTAGTTCCGTTAGTTAATCCCACCATAATAAAACCTCCTCTATTTCCATTCATAGGATAACACCGTTATCCTATGAATTCAAAAAAAATAAGACCTGTAATCTGATTTTAGATTGCAGGTCTTATTTAATATACTGCACAAAGTCCGAGTATATTAATCTGTTTATTCAGCTATTTTAGCAATTCTACCTTGTTCAATATAAACACTCAAAATTCCAATATCAGCTGGATTTACCCCACTGATACGACTTGCTTGAGCAATTGTTTCCGGATTGATCTTACTTAATTTTTGAACAGCTTCAGTTGCTAATGAAGCAATTTTCGTATAATCAATGCGGTCAGGAATTTTCTTAGATTCCATCTTCTTCAAACGTTCGATCTTCAATTGTTCCTTCTTAATATAACCGGCATACTTGATAGCAATTTCAACTTGCTCTTTAACTCGACGGTCAACTGGACCATCTTCAGGAGTACCGATCATATCAATGATATCCTCATAATGAACTTCCGGACGTCTTAACAAATGATCAGCCAAGATACCATCTTTCAAACCTTTTAAATTATGACTTGTTAAGAATGGTTCTGCCATTTTAGGGGTAACCATTTTACGGCTTAGGCGCTTTAATTCTACTTCTGTAGCGTTACGTTTCTCATCGAATTTTTCATAACGGTCATCGTTGATCAGTCCCAAGTCATAACCCTTGTCTGTCAAACGTAAATCAGCATTATCGTGTCGTAAAATCAAGCGATATTCCGCACGACTTGTCAACAATCTATATGGTTCATTCGTACCCTTTGTAACTAGGTCATCGATCAAAACGCCGATATAAGCTTCATCCCTACGCAAAATAAAGGGATCTTTATTTTGCGCACGCAATGCCGCATTGATTCCCGCCATCAAACCTTGTCCAGCAGCTTCTTCATATCCAGAAGTACCGTTCATTTGGCCAGCGGTAAAGAGGTTCTTAACAACTTTTGTTTCGAGATTTAACTTCAATTGCCAAGGCTCGATAACATCGTATTCAATGGCATATCCAGGACGCATCAACTTGGCATGTTCCAAGCCAGCAACTGAATGCAACATCTTCAATTGCACTTCTTCAGGCATCGAAGTTGAAAAATCACCAACGTAATATTCTTCGGTATCCTTACCTTCTGGTTCGAGGAAAATTTGGTGACGTGGTTTGTCAGCAAAACGCACGATCTTGTCTTCGATCGAAGGACAATATCTTGGGCCAACACCCTTAATGACACCAGAAAACATTGGCGCACGACTGAGGTTCTCACGAATGATTGCATGGGTCGTCGCATTAGTATAAGTCATCCAGCATGAGTATTGATCCTGCAAATATTGTGAATCAGGTGTCTCAAATGAGAAGTGATTTGGTTCCTTGTCGCCTGGTTGTTCCTCAGTCTTGTCAAAGTCGATTGTCGACTTGTTGACACGTGGAGGTGTACCAGTCTTGAAACGAGTCAATTTGAAACCATTCTTTTCTAGGTCTTCTGACAACTTGATTGATGGAATACTGTTATTGGGGCCTGATGAATAAGTCAATTCACCGATGATGATCTTACCACGTGATGATGTACCAGCAGTTAGAACAACTGATTTGGCATGATATCTAGCACCAGTAGCTGTAACGACACCTTTGCAGACACCGTCTTCAACAATCAATTTTTCAACGATTCCTTGACGAAGGGTTAGATTTGGTTCATCTTCCAAAACTTCTTTCATCATGCGATGATACATATTTTTGTCAGCTTGAGCACGTAAGGCACGAACAGCCGGACCTTTACCTGTATTCAACATCCGCATTTGAATATAGGTCTTGTCGATATTCTTACCCATTTCGCCACCAAGCGCATCGATTTCTCTGACGACGATTCCTTTGGCTGGTCCACCAACTGAAGGGTTACATGGCATAAATGCTACCATGTCCAAATTAATCGTTACTAAGAGTGTTTTTTGACCCATGCGAGCACTTGCTAGTGCAGCTTCCGAACCAGCATGTCCGGCTCCTACAACGACGACATCATAATTCTCTGAATCAAATTCCTTTACTTGCATTCTTTCACCTGTTTTCTATTTTCCTAAGCAGAATTGTGAGAATAGTTGTGTTATCAACTCATCTGGATAACTCTCACCTGTTATTTCACCCAATGTATCCCAACACGAAGTCATGTCGATCTGAACCAAATCAATTGGCATTCCGGCTTCAATACCAGAAATAACATCATTGAGGTTTTCTTTAGCCTGACGTAAAAGTCCAGCTTGTCGAGCACTGGTAATAATCACATCAGTACTGCTGTCTTCGATACCAGCATTGAAGATTTTTCCAATTGTTTCCTTGATCGTATCAATACCATCATTCTTAATGGCTGAAGTAACGATGATAATATCATCACTCTTCAATTGTTCGACACTTTCAGGCGTTATAACGGGTACCAAATCATTTTTGTTGAAGATAATAATGCGACGTTTTTCTTTTGTAGCATCTAACAATTCAATATCATCAGCTTCTAGTTTACGACTAGAATCCAAAACTAAAATAACTAAATCAGCATCACTTAAAGCTTTAAGTGAACGTTCAACCCCGATTTTTTCGACCTTATCTTCTGTATCACGCACACCAGCGGTATCGATCAGTTTCAGCGGTACGCCATCAATATTGACATATTGTTCAACTACATCACGCGTCGTACCCGCAACATCGGTTACGATGGCCTTATCTTCATCGAGTAGGCGATTCAATAAACTAGACTTACCAACGTTAGGCTTACCGACAATCGCCGTAGCTAATCCGTGTTGTAAGATCTCACCAGAATCAGCTGTTTTTAACAAACTGTCAATATTAGAGCCAACCAATCTAGACTTTTCTAACAACATCTTAGTTGTCATTTGTTCTGTATCGTACTCAGGATAATCAATATTTACTTCAACTTGAGCCAGAGCATCGAGAATTTCTTGACGTAAGTTTGAAATCAAATGATTCAAATTACCATCTAATTGATTAACGGCTACTTGCATAGCCTTGTCAGTCTTAGCCCGGATCAGATCCATGACAGATTCGGCTTCTGTTAAGTCGATTCGACCATTTAAGAAAGCACGTTTAGTGAATTCTCCAGGTTCTGCCATTCTGGCACCAGCACCGATCAACAGCTGCAAGACTTTGTTAGTTGGTACGATCCCACCATGAGTATTTATCTCGACAACATCTTCACGAGTGAAAGTTTTAGGCGCACGCATAACGGAGACCATGACCTCATCAACTAGACTTTTATCAGTTGGATCATAGATGTGACCGTAGTTGATCGTGTGGGTGGGCACATTAGCTAAGTTTTTGCCTTTATAAATTTTTTGTGCAATTTCGACCGCTTGATCTCCAGAAACACGAACGATTGAAATACCACCTTCCCCAGGTGGGGTTGAAATAGCTGCAATAGTGTCATATTCAGTTACTGTTGCCATTTTGATCTCCTTTGGTTTTATTATTATTTAATTTATGTTGTTTGAAACGAGTTACGGAAGTTAAATTCCTCCACTCTCTGTTTCAAGGCACAAAAAAAGTGCACAATCCGCCTCAAAAAGACGGAAAAGCACTTTGACTACTTTTTCTATATATAACAATTTATTCAAAACAAATTTCTAAAACATCTTAACGACATTTGTTTCAATTGTCAATTATTTACGACGCTTATAGACACGTTTCTTAGCTCTTCTAAGTTTACGTTCTTTTTCACGCTCTGCTTCTTCCTTTTCTCTCTGTTCACGACGATACTTGAACGGATTCTGGAAAGCCAATGTCTGAAGAACTTGGAACGCATTAGTAACAACCCAATAAATTGTGATAGCTGATGGGAATGTTAAAGCTGGAACGAAGATAAAGATCGGCATTACATATGTCATCAACTTCGTTGTAGCGTTTTGTGTTGGCTGTGAGTAACTTGACATGTAAGTACTCAAGAAAGTAAAGGCGGCGGCTAAGATAGCCATAATGTAGTACGGATCAGCCTTACCTAATTGCATCCACAAGAAACTACCATCACGTAATTGTGTTGTCTTATAAATTGCTTGATACAAAGCAAACATAACTGGCATTTGGACAACTAGTGGCAAACAACCAGCGACTGGATTAACTCCAGCTTCACTATATAACTTTTGTGTCTCTTCACGTAACGATTGTTGCGTATCAACATCTTTAGCAGAATATTTCTTTTGAAGAGCCTGCATTTGAGGTTGAATCTTCATTTGTTTATTCATACTTCTGATTTGGAACCAGTTAAGTGGCAACAAAATAACTCTAATTACAACAGTAAAGAGTACAATCGCCCAACCATAGCTGTTCCCAACAAGAGATGCTAGCCACAGGATAAATCTTGAGAAACTATAAAGGATATAGTGATCCCAAAATCCAGTACTGCTACTAGTAATCGGCTCATTTAGGTTAGAACAACCGGCTAAAACTAGAACCACACTCAATAAGAGTGCAACACCTAAGTATTTTTTTAAGCTTTTTTTATTCACCTTTTACACCCATAAGTCTATATATTTTTCTTACCCTACTATTTTACCCAATTTTAGTAAATGTACGATATTTTTTTTCGTTTCAAACATGTCCAAATCAACAGAAGGTTTTCTGGCAATGATCAAAAAATCTAATTCTGCTGGTATTTCAGGTTTTAATTCCAAGAGAGATTGGCGCACGTATCTTTTGACACGGTTACGTCCAACAGCTGTGTGGGAAACCTTTTTACCTACTGAAAGTCCAACTCGAAAATGTTTTTGGCCTTCTTTAGGCATTGTATACAAAACAAAATTTCGATTTGCGAACGACTTTCCTTTTGAATAGACATATTGGTATTCATTTTCTTTTTTAATTCGATAACTTTTTCTCATATGTCACCATAATCTCTAGTCTCTTAAGTTGTAATAAAAAAAGACCACCAAAAATTAGTGATCCTCCAAAACTAAGCTGATAATACTTTTCTACCCTTTTTGCGGCGTCTTGCAAGAACCCTGCGACCATTACTTGTGCTCATTCTTTTCATGAAACCATGGACGCGTTCACGATGACGCTTCTTTGGTTGATATGTTCTCTTTGTAGTCATTCAATAAACCTCCTGACTTTAAACTTTTAATTTCAAAATATAAACTTCTTCAGACAATTGCTCGTATATAATACCATGCTTTTCACGGAATTTAAATACCAAATTTTCTATAGTAGGAAATTTAATGAAATTCTTTTCGCAATTTCATCTTGTGGATAATCTGTGGATTAAGTTACTAAGAAAAGTTATGCACAAGACGATCAACAGACTTTTCCAGCGACTTTTTTTACTGTGTTTTAGTTTTCCACAGGTTTAAAAATTCAGTTATTATTTTCTTTAAATGCCCGCACCAAGCGACATTCTGGTATACTTAGCTGTGGAAAACTGTGTTAATAACTGAAAATATCCACTCAAATCCACAGATCCTGATTTTCTAGATAAACATGCTGTTTAAAATTTTATTTATCTGTTCACAATGTGTGGAAAACTAATATTTAAAAAAATAAAAAACTTAAACATCTGTTCTGTGGAAAACTATTTTATACAATGATAAACTATATAATGTCATTTTTCCGGAAAAAAATTAATACATAACTGTGATTGGGGGGAAATTCGTGCAAAACATAAATAATTCATCCGATTCTGCTTTAACTGACTTTTGGGATTATTTAACTGAAAAACTCAAAAAAAGTTTAACCTCAGTCAGCTACACAACTTGGGTCGGAAGCGCCAAACCTTTGTACATCAAAGGAAACGACATATATATCACTGTTCCAACTGAACTTCACAAAGATTATTGGGAACGTCATTATGCCGAAGATATTGCTATTTATTCTTATGAATTCAACGGTGTTGAACTCAATCCGATCATCGAAACAGAGGATGAACATGCTAAAAGTGAAAAACCTCTGGAAAAAGCTCCCAAAGAAACTGAAACAAATCAAAAAAATGAGGGTCATGTTTTCCATAACTCTCACTTAAATCCTAAATATACTTTTGATTCTTTCATTACCGGATCCGGTAACCAGATGGCACATGCTGCAGCCCTAGCAGTGGCTGAAGAACCCGGAGTTATTTATAATCCACTTTTTATTTACGGTGGCGTGGGATTAGGTAAGACCCACTTGATGCAAGCTATTGGACATCAAATGATCAAAATCGATCCCGGTGCCAAAGTAAAATACGTTACTAGTGAAACTTTCGCTAATGACTTCATCAACTCGATCCAAACCAGAACTCAAGATGATTTCCGTCAGGAATATCGAAACGTTGATCTTCTACTAATAGATGATATTCAATTCTTCGCTGAAAAAGAGGGGACTCAAGAAGAGTTTTTCCACACCTTCAATGAATTACATGACAATGGCAAACAAATCGTTATGACTTCTGATCGTCTGCCAAATGAAATTCCCAAATTACAAGAAAGACTAGTCTCCCGTTTCAAATGGGGCCTATCTGTTGATATAACCGCACCGGATCTGGAAACTAGAATTGCTATTTTACGAAATAAAGCTGAAGCTGAAAAACTGGAAATTCCTAATGACACTTTGTCATATATTGCCGAACAAGTCGATACTAACGTCCGTGAACTAGAAGGCGCCTTAATTCGTGTTCAAGCTTACTCAACTCTCGAAAACGCGGATATAACTAAATCAGTCGCTGCGGATGCTTTGAAACTCTTTAAATTATCAAAAGAAAAAAAGGGACTTTCAATTGCTAACATCCAAAATAAAGTCGCCAAATATTATCATGTCTCTATTAATGACTTAAAAGGTAAAAAGCGTGTCAAAACGATTGTGGTGCCACGACAAATTGCCATGTACTTATCTAGAGAGCTGACTGACAAGTCACTTCCACAGATTGGAATGGAATTCGGTGGCAAGGATCATACGACAGTAATGCATTCATGTGATAAAATAGCCGAGTTAGTCATAAAAGATGACGAAACAAAACTGGCTGTTAATGAACTGAAAGATGAATTAAGAAATTAACATGTTAATAACTTTCTAGTTTATCCAAGCTTATCCACAGCTGTTGATAACAGGATTTTTTCAACAGTCTGTTAGGGTTTAAATAGTTATCCACAGAATCAACAGCCCCTACTACTACTGCTATTTATATATTAATTAATTAAAATAAGGAGTACAGCAAATGAAATTCTCAATCGATCGAACAAAATTCGTAAATCAGACTACAAATGTCCAACGTGCGATTTCAACCAAAACAACTATTCCAATATTAACTGGGATGAAATTAGACCTAACTGAATCAGGTTTAACAATTACCGGCAGTAATTCAGATATTTCTATCACTGCATTTATTTCAAAAGAAGACAGTGACAATGATTTAAACATTGAAAGCACTGGATCAATCGTTTTACCAGCAAGATTCTTCAATGAAATCATCAAAAAACTACCTGGTGACAATTTTGAACTAGAAGTTTTGAACAATAATCAGACTTTAATTACATCCGGAGTTTCAGAGTTTACAATCAATGGTCTGGATGCAAATAATTATCCACATTTACCTGAAGTTGAAACAGACAACCAACTAACTTTTCCAACTGACCTGTTTAAGGAAGTTGTTAATCAAACTGTCATCGCTGTTTCTAATCAGGAAAGTCGTCCGGTTCTAACTGGAGTCAACTTCATTATCAATAGTGAAGGTTTGACGTTAGTTGCTACTGACTCACACCGTCTTTCACAACGAAAGATAAATATCACAAGTGATGAAGAATACAACTTGATCATTCCTGGTAAGAGTTTGACTGAATTAGTCAGAACTATCAGTGACTCTGTCAAAGAGATCAAAATGTCTATTTCTGAAAATCAAGTTTTGTACAGTTTCGACAACGTTATGTTCTATTCACGTCTGTTGGATGGAAGATATCCCGAAACAGATCGTTTGATCCCAGAGGATTCAAATACTAGATTGACTTTTGATACTTCAAGTCTACTTGCCTCCGTTGAACGTGCTTCACTTCTTTCACACGAAAGTCGTAACAATGTTATTAAACTGGAAATCAAGTCAGCGGATAAGAAGGCAACACTTTATGGAAATTCTCCAGAAGTCGGTACCGTTGAAGAAGTTCTTGATTTCGAAAATCTTGACGGAGAAGACTTAGATATTTCATTCAATCCTGATTATCTAAAAGATGCGTTGAGATCATTTGGAAGTAATACAATGATCGAAATGAGTTTCACATCTCCGCTTCATCCGTTCACATTACGTCCCGTGGATGATAAAGAGAACTTTGTGCAATTAATTACACCAGTTAGAACATTCTAAAAAAATCCTTTACCGGATGAAAAGAGTTCAGAACATTTCGTTCTGGACTCTTTTTTTTACGTATTACGGTTTTAAGCTGTATTTTTTGCTTTTAGAGTTTTTTAAAGCTTTTTTAGTGGGTGGATACTAGTTTTGTCAAAAATTGCTCAGAGAGCCTGTAAATTACGTTTAAGTTGTTTTTTGGTGTGAAAACAACTATAATTATCCTATGTCTTTAATGGTACAAATCTAATAAATAGGGTGTTAATATGTCGCAAAAAATAACAATCGATACTGAATTTATCACATTAGGTCAATTACTCAAGGACGCTGGCATCATTGCGACCGGCGGACAAGCTAAGTGGTATCTAAGAGAGAATTCAGTCAGTCTTAATGGTGAACCGGAAAACCGTCGTGGCAAGAAGTTGCGCAAAGGCGATGTAGTTGTAGTTGCTGATCAAAGTTTTGAAATCGAATAATTGTATATAAAGAATCTGCGACTTCAGAATTATCGTAACTACGAGTCTTTAGAGATTGGTTTTTCACCAAACATTAATGTTTTTTTGGGACACAATGCCCAGGGTAAAACAAATTTATTAGAGGCTATGTATTTTTTAGCTTTGACCAGAAGCCATCGAACGTCAAATGACAAAGATTTAATTAGGTGGGGCAGTGAATTTGCCAGAATTTCTGGTGTGGTGATCAAGGATAATTCTAGTCAATTGAAATTGGACTTAGTCATCAGTAAGTCAGGAAAAAAAGCAAAACTGAATAATTTAGAACAACGCAAATTATCTAGCTATATAGGGAATTTAAACGTTGTTTTGTTTTCTCCGGAGGATTTATCGATTGTCAAAGGCAATCCTGGAATCCGCCGGAAATTTATTGATATGGAGTTCGGTCAGATATCGTCACAATATTTGAAGACGGTCAGTCAATTCAGACAAGTCTTGAAACAACGTAATGCATATCTCAAAAGACTCCAGCACCATCAAACTAAAGATCTAGTCTATTTAGAGGTCTTGTCTGATCAGCTTTCAGCTTATTGCGCGGAAGTTGTGAAAACACGTCTTGATTTTCTGAAAAAGCTTCAAGCGCACATCGAAAAAATTCATGATCAAATCACAGATCATCAAGAAGTTTTGAAAATTGTCTACTCGAGCTTTTATGACAGCAACGAAAAATCTTTAGAAGATATTTATGATATTTATAAACAAGCTTTCAAAGATAACGCTCAAAAAGAAATTCAACGTGGTGTGACTCTCTTTGGACCACATCGAGATGATATTAAATTTTTGATCAATGATAAGAATGTTCAAGATTTCGGTTCGCAAGGTCAGCAGCGTTCAGTTGCTCTGAGTTTGAAATTAGCTGAGGTCGAATTGATAAAAGAACAAGTGGGAGATTATCCAATTTTATTATTGGACGATGTTTTGTCGGAACTGGATCAAAAACGTCAAACCCATTTGCTTTCGTCAATTGGTCGTGGCATTCAAACCTTTATCACAACAACGTCGCTAGAAGATGTCGACTCATCGATCGTAAAGAATCCGAATATTTTAAATATTACTAATGGAAAAGTTCAACAGGAGGAAGTTTAATGGCTGAAAACAGTAGAAAAGCTGAACTAGAGAAAAAAGAAGAACTAGCCGAAGAATATGACGCTAGCCAAATTCAAGTTCTTGAAGGACTTGAAGCCGTTCGTAAAAGACCGGGTATGTACATTGGTTCTACTAGTAAGCAAGGTTTACATCACCTAGTTTGGGAAATTATCGATAATGGTATTGATGAAGCCTTAGCTGGTTTTGCGACAAAGATCGATGTGACAGTTGAACCTGATAATTCAATCACTGTCTTCGATGATGGTCGTGGTATTCCCATTGATATTCAAAAGAAAACTGGTAAGCCAGCACTTGAAACTGTTTATACGATCTTACACGCCGGTGGTAAATTTGGCGGTGGCGGATATAAGGTTTCTGGTGGACTTCACGGTGTTGGTGCTTCGGTAGTTAACGCCTTGAGTAGCAAACTAGAAGTTGTCGTTACTCGTGCCGGAAAGAAATATGGCATCAACTTTGAAAAGGGTAAAGTTAAAAACCCCATGCACATTGTTGGAGATGCTCCGGAGTTTGAGCATGGTACACTAGTTCATTTTGTTCCGGATCCTGATATCTTTACTGAAACAACTGTTTATGATGACAAAGTTTTAACAACTAGAATTCGTGAATTAGCTTTCTTAAACAAAGGTCTCAAATTAACTTTTACTGACAAACGTGCAGAGACGGCTGAAAAGCTGGTCTTCCACTATGAAGGTGGTATTAAGAGTTACGTTGAGTTCATGGACAAGGATAAGGAAGTCGTCTTTGACGAGCCTATCTATCTCGAAGGTGTTCAAGATGGTGTCACGGTTGAAGTTGCCTTGCAATACACTGATGAATTCCATACTAACTTGATGACTTTTGCCAATAACATTCACACCTACGAAGGTGGTACTCATGAAGTTGGATTCAAGACTGCTTTAACGCGTGTAATCAATGATTATGCCCATAAGAACAAACTGTTAAAGGATACTGAAAAGTTGTCTGGTGAAGATGTCCGTGAAGGTATGACGGCAGTTGTCAGTGTTAAGCATCCAGATCCACAATTCGAAGGTCAAACTAAGACAAAACTTGGTAACTCAGATGCAAGAACGATCACTGATAGATTGTTCAGCGAACACTTCATGAAGTTCATGATGGAGAATCCTGGTGTTGCTAAAAAGATTGTTGAGAAGGGTAGTTTAGCCACTAGAGCGCGTATGGCTGCCAAACGTGCCCGTGAAGTTACTCGTAAGCAAAACGGCTTAGAGATCAGTAATCTACCTGGTAAGCTAGCTGACAATGCTAGTAAAGATCCCGCAATTTCTGAATTATTTATCGTCGAGGGTGATTCAGCCGGTGGTTCAGCTAAGACAGGTCGTTCACGTTTAACACAAGCCATTTTGCCTATTCGTGGAAAGATTTTGAACGTTGAAAAAGCTTCAATGGATAAAATCTTAGCTAATGAAGAAATTAGAACATTATTTACAGCTATGGGAACTGGTTTTGGGGAAGACTTTGATATTTCCAAAGCTCGTTATCACAAAGTAATCATCATGACTGATGCCGATGTCGATGGTGCGCATATCAGAACGCTACTTTTGACATTGCTCTATAGATATATGCGTCCAATCGTTGATGCAGGATATGTTTACATCGCTAAGCCACCTTTGTATCAAGTACGCCAAGGTAAGATGATGCAATACTTTGATACTGATAAAGAAAAAGACGAATTCGTATCACAATTACCAGCAAAACCAGAACCAAAGATTCAACGTTACAAGGGTCTTGGTGAAATGGATGCTGATCAATTGTGGGATACAACTATGGATCCAGATAAGAGAAGGTTAGATCGGGTTAACCTCGATGACGCCATCGAAGCTAATAAGGTCTTCTCAATGCTAATGGGTGACAAAGTTGAACCTAGAAGAATATTTATTGAAGATAATGCACGTTATGCTGAAGTTGATTATTAGGGGGTTGCAAATTGGACGATAGAAGAATAGCAAATGTTAATTTGACGGAAGTAATGAAAAAATCTTTCGTCGATTACGCTGCCAGTGTTATCGTATCTCGTGCGCTTCCAGATGTACGTGATGGATTGAAACCAGTTCACCGCCGTATTCTATACGGTATGAATGAATTGGGCGTTACACCTGACAAGCCATATAAGAAGAGTGCTCGTTTCGTTGGTGACATCATGGGTAAGTATCATCCTCATGGTGACTCGGCCATCTATGAATCAATGGTTAGAATGGCGCAGGACTTTAGTTATCGTTATCCATTAGTTGATGGACATGGTAACTTTGGTTCGATCGATGGTGATCCACCTGCTGCTATGCGTTATACCGAAGCACGTATGAGCAAGATGGCAGTTGAAATGTTGCGTGATATCAACAAAGATACTGTCGACCTTGTTCCTAACTACGATGGTGAAGAAAAAGAACCAATGGTACTTCCAGCTAGATTCCCTAACCTATTGGTTAATGGTGCAACTGGTATCGCCGTTGGTATGACAACTAATATTCCATCACATAACTTAAAAGAAGTTATTGATGCGTTACATATTTTGATGCGTAATAAAGACGCTACGATTGCTGACTTGATGAAGGTTATTCCTGGTCCTGACTTCCCAACTGGTGGTATCATCATGGGTCGTTCTGGTATCAGAAAGGCTTATGAGAATGGTAAGGGTACGATTATTCTGCGTGCCAAAGTTGACGTTATAACTAAGAAGAACGGCGCTGAACAGATCATCGTTACAGAGCTTCCATATATGGTCAACAAGGCCAACTTAGTAGAACGTATCGCCGAACTGGCTCGTGATAAGAAACTTGAAGGTATCACTGACTTGAACGATGAATCGGATCGTGAAGGAATGCGTATCGTGATCGATATTCGTCGTGATATGAGTGCTTCAGTTGTCTTGAACAACTTGTACAAGTTGACACAGCTTCAAATTTCATATGGTATCAACATGGTTGCCATCGTTGATAAGACACCACGCGTCTTGTCGCTCAAGGAAGTCTTGCTATATTATTTGAAGCACCAAGAAGTTGTTATCAGACGTAGAACTGAATACGAATTGCGTCGTGCGCAAGCTCGTGCTCACATTCTTGAAGGATTGAGAATTGCACTTGATCATATTGATGAGATCATCAAAGTTATTCGTGGTTCACAAACTTCGAGTATTGCTAAACAAACTTTGATGGATCGTTTCGAATTATCTGACAAACAATCACAGGCTATCCTTGATATGCGTTTAGTTCGTTTGACAGGTTTGGAACGTGAAAAAGTCGAAGCTGAATATCAAGATTTGTTAGTTAAGATTGCTGACTTTGAAGATATTTTAGCAAAACCAGAACGTATCGATAAGATTATCTATGATGAATTACTGGATATTCAAGAAAAATTCGGTGATCCTAGAAGAACTGAGATTCGTGCGAGTGAAGTTGCTAATATCGAGGATGAAGATCTAATCGAAGAAGAAAACATCTTGATTGTCTTGACACACAAGGGTTATATCAAACGTTTGTCCATGGATGAATTCCGTGTTCAAAATCGTGGTGGCCGTGGTGTTCAAGGAATGGGTGTTCATGATGATGACTTTATCGAGCATATGATCTACACATCGACTCATGATCGTTTATTATTCTTTACTAATACTGGTAAAGTCTACAGAACCAAAGGATATGAGGTGCCAGAATATGGTCGTACGGCCAAGGGTATTCCGGTAATCAACTTGCTGAATATCGAGAAGGGTGAGACGATTCAAACAGTTATCAATGTTGACCGTGATGTTGATCGTGAGAACTCATACTTGTTCTTCGTAACTAAGTACGGAACTGTTAAACGTACACCAGTAACTGACTTTGCTAACATCAGACATTCAGGATTACGTTCGATCACTCTCAAAGATGGGGATGAGTTGGACAATGTCTTCTTGACTGATGGCGATAAGGTCATCTTTATCGGAACACATAAAGGCTATGCTGTAACCTTTAGAGAAAGCGACGTTCGCCCAATGGGACGTACTGCTGCTGGTGTTCGTGGTATCAAATTACGTGATGAAGATTATGTTGTTGGTTCATCGATTGTTGAAGCCGGAGAAGAAGTTTTAACTATCTCTGAAAAGGGTTATGGTAAGAGAACTTCTGTTGAGGAATATCCAATCAAGGGCCGTGGTGGTAAAGGTATCAAGACCGCTAATGTAACTGAGAAGAATGGACCAATTGCTGGTGTCACAGCTGTTAATGGTGATGAAGACATTATGTTGATCACTGACAAGGGCGTCATGATCAGATTCAGTGTCGACAGTGTGTCACAAACAGGACGTGCTACCCTTGGAGTTAGATTGATCAAGGTTGACAATGATTCGATCGTTTCAACTATGGCTAAGATTCAAGAAGAAGAAGTTGACGAAGAATCAGCCTCAGAAAAAGACAATGAAAAAACTTCAGATAACTTAGATGATTCAACTAATGATGATGTTTCAAATGATAATGGAACAGATTCCAATAATGATGATTCAGATAGTGATTCAGAAGAATAAAAAAATAATCGACGTTTCTGCGTAATTTGATTATGTATCGTTCAGGATACGTGTCAGGCAGAAACGTTTTTTATTGAAAATTAATGTGGCATTCACTGAAAAATTATGATAGAATCTAACATTGTGAGTATAAAATGTAGTTAATTTATGCTCCTTGTTCTTTCAGTAGAACCATTAGACCATAAGGAGGTGCAGTATTTATGACACATTACGAAATTACATATATCATCAAACCTGATATTGAAGAAGACGCTAAGAAAGTTCTTATCGATCGTTACGACAAGATCCTTACAGACAACGGCGCAACCGTAATCGACTCAAAAGACTGGGAAAAGAAACGTTTAGCATACGAAATTGCTAATTACAAAGAAGGTATTTACCATATTGTTAATGTAAATACTAACGATGACGCATCTATCAACGAATTCGACCGTCTTGCAAAGATCGATGACAGCATGCTACGTCACATGATCATTAAACGTGAAGACTAATTTGTTTCACGTGAAACATTTTAAGGAGGCAGACATATGATTAATCGAGTTGTACTAGTTGGACGCCTGACACGTGATCCTGAACTTAGATACACATCTAGCGGGGCTGCCGTTGCCAGTTTCACCGTTGCTGTAAATAGACAATTCACGAACGCCCAAGGTGAACGTGAAGCTGATTTCATCAACTGTGTTATCTGGAGAAAGGCCGCTGAAAATTTCTCTAACTTTACTAATAAAGGTTCACTTGTTGGAATCGATGGACGCCTACAAAGTCGTTCATACGAAAATCAACAAGGTCAAAGAGTCTATGTAACTGAAGTTGTCGTCGATAACTTCTCATTACTAGAATCTAGAGCTGAAAGTGAAAAGAGAAGTTCTGGATCATCAAATAGTAATTTTGGTGGTAACAGCAACAGTGGTAACAACAGTAACAGCAATCCAAATCAAGCTCCATACAACAATCAACAAAATCAATCATCAAATCAGTCTCCATTTGGCAACAATAATAATAACAATAATCAATCTAACAATAACAGTAATAACTCAAATAATATGAGCGATCCATTTGCTGATAACAGTAAACCAATCGACATATCAGATGATGACTTACCATTCTAATATAGAAGGGATGACTAAAATGGCACAACAAAGACGTGGCGGACGTAGAAGACGTAAAGTTGACTTCATCGCAGCTAACCATATCGAATACATCGATTACAAAGACACAGACTTACTTAAGAGATTTATCTCAGAACGTGGTAAGATTTTGCCTAGACGTGTTACAGGTACAAGTGCAAAGAACCAAAGAAGTCTTACAATCGCTATCAAGCGTGCAAGAATCATGGCTCTACTACCATTCGTTGCAGAAGACTAATTTTTGAAAATTCAGGTCGGGACATATGTCCGGGCTTTTTTTTTACCCATTTTATGGTTCTGCTAGAGTAGATTATTTTTTCTATAAATAGGCTCCGGCTGTGATAAAATTAAAGGGTATATCTAAGAGGGGACTAATATGAAAAAGATAAAATCTAATCTGCGTTTCTTCCTTTCTCGAGTTGATTACTCAACACAGTTGACGGCAGTTTCGTTAGTTGTTATGTTGATATCGATTTTTATAGTTGGACTGATCCATGGCTCATGGAGTGGTTACATTCAGTCGCTATTAGTTGTGATTGCATTTGTACTTTTTATATACTTATTTTTACTTTTAGGAGAAAAAGCTGGTAAGTATACTAATAATTTGCAATATCGAATTGATCGGGGAACGGATAATAGTTTTGTTGAGTATCCGTTGGGAATTTTGCTCTATGATGATGACAAGCAAGTACAGTGGGTCAATCCGTATTTTGTTGAGAAGACGGGAATTGATTCGGTGTATAGCATGAATATTTCTGATATTTCATCCGAATTAGCATCGTTTGTTGATGACGATGAGGATGAAGAAAATCATGGTAAGCATAAAACGATTCAGATCGGTAACAAGTACTATTTGGTACAAGTTCAGACTGAATTAAAAGTAATTTATTTCATGGACATTACCCACTACTCAAAAATTGAGAGACGTTATGAAAAGAATCGTTCAGTGATTGGTCAAGTTTATTTGGATAACTACGCTGAAATTACGCAGTCAATGAGTGATCGCGATATTTCTAATTTGGATAATTATATTACGAATGAATTATCAAATTGGGCATCGCGTGAACAGATGTTTTTGAAGCGGATCGACGATGATCATTTCTTCATTGTTGCTTATACCGGGAAGGTATTTAAGATGGAAGAAACTGGTTTTAAGATTTTGGATGCGATCCGTGAATATACGTCACAGCAAAATGTGCCATTGACCTTGAGCATGGGCTTTGCATACGGAGTGGATGATCTTAATACACTTAATGATGAAGCTCAGAAAAACCTGAATTTGGCTTTGGGTCGTGGGGGAGATCAAGTTGTTGTTAAAGAGATCGGTAAAAAAGCCCGCTTCTATGGGGGGAATACTGACCCGATGGAGAAGCGAACACGTGTTCGTGCAAGGATGATCAGTGAGGCCTTGCAAGAATTACTCAAGGACAGTGACCAAGTTATTGTTATGGGGCATTCTCATCCAGATATGGATGTTGTCGGTTCTTCATTAGGTATCAGACGTATCGCATTGATGAATAACACGCCTTGTAAGGTGGTCATCGATCCTAAGACGATTCATACAGACGTTAGTCGGTTGTTACAACTGATCAATAAAGATCCAGAAATCAAAAATGATATTGTGACTCCGGAAGAATCGATGAATCTTCGAACTGCCAATACTTTGATCGTAATGGTGGATCATTCTAAGCAAAGTATTTCGATCAATCCCAAGTTATTTAATCAATCCAATGAAAAAGTCGTTGTGATCGATCACCACAGACGTGGTGAGGAATTCCCTGAGAATCCAATGTTGATCTACATTGAACCATATGCATCTTCAACAAGTGAATTGATCACAGAAATGCTTGAGTATCAGCCAAAGAACAAAAAATCAGTTGAGAAGATCGAAGCCACATCGTTATTAGCTGGTATCACAGTTGATACGAAGTCATTCTCACTTAGAACCGGTACTAGGACCTTCGACGCTGCTAGTTACTTGCGTTCAGTTGGTGCAGATGAGGCTTTGATCCAAAACTTATTAAAAGAAAATATTGATTCGTTCATTCAAAGAAATCATCTGATCGAGACTATTACAATGGTCGGCGGCAAAATGGCAGTTTGTTTCGGTGAAAATGACCGTTCATATGATCCAGTTATTGTTGCTCAAGCCGCGGATACATTGTTATCATTGAATAATGTTGAGGCATCATTCGTCATCAGTAAGCGACCGGACGGACGCATTGGTATTTCTGCCAGAAGTTTGGGCAAAGTCAATGTTCAAGTCATCATGGAGAAGCTTGGTGGAGGTGGTCATTTGACTGACGCCGCCACACAGATTGCTGATGTAACAGTTGATGAAGCTAAGGATCAATTAGTTGATGTTTTATCGGACAGTAGTAAAAAGTAGGAGGAGTTTTTATTATGAAGGTTATCTTTACTCAAGATGTTAGAGGAAAAGGCAAGAAGGGCGAAGTTAAAAACGTTGCTTCAGGCTATGCACAAAACTTTTTAATCAAGAATAACAAAGCTATCGAAGCTACTAAGGCTAATATGGCCAAACTAACAGCTGAACAAAATCGTGAAGAAAAAGATTATCAAGCTGAATTAGCAGAAGCTAAAGAATTTAAGACAGAGATCGAAAAGGACAGTACGATTGTTGAAATTTCAGCTAAGGCTGGTACTGATGGCAGACTATTCGGTTCAGTTACTACTAAAAAGATTGCTGAAGAACTCGACAAGCAATACGGTTTGAAGGTCGACAAGCACAAAATGGTGCTCTCTGATGGAGCCAAAGCACTTGGATACATAAATGTACCCGCAAAGATTTTTGATGGTGTAGAAGCTACTATAAGAGTTCATATTGTTGAAAAGAGTTAGGAATAAATGAATAATGATATAACTTCACGCATACCGCCCAATGACAAAGATGCTGAACAAGCTGTCTTAGGGGCGGTATTTCTTAGTCAAGATGCATTAGTTGAAGCGATGGAATACGTAGAAGCGGATGATTTCTATCAACACGCTAATCAATTAGTATTCCAAGCGATGGTCAACTTAAATGACCGCGAAGAGCCAGTCGATGTTGTGACGGTTCAGAACGAACTAGATAAGATGAATCAGATCGAAGATGTTGGTGGGGTCAGTTATTTGGCTGACCTGGCTAATTCTGTACCAACGGCCGCTAATACGGGCTATTATGCCAAAATCGTTAAGAATAAATCGGTCTTAAGAAGGTTGATCAACGCTGCGACTAACATCGTTGGTCGTAGTTTTGATGAGGACGATGATCTTGACACGATCATCGATCAATCTGAACGTGACATCATGGATGTGTCTGAAAACCGTAATCATAAAGGATTTCGAAAGATTTCAGATGTTGTTAAGTCGTCTTTTGAAGAAATCGACCGCTTGTATGATCAGGATTCCGATGTTACAGGGCTATCAACTGGATATAAGGATTTAGATGCTTTGACAACTGGGCTACACAAAGATGAATTGGTTATCCTAGCTGCTAGACCGGGTATGGGTAAGACTGCTTTTGCTCTGAACTTAGCACAAAATGCTGCGACAAAGGATCAAGCTACGGTCGCTATCTTCTCACTTGAAATGGGTGCGGAACAATTAGTTAATCGTATGCTTTGTTCAGAAGGCAGTATCGATGCTAATGCACTTAGAACCGGACAATTGGACGAAAATCAATGGAATAGTTTAGTTGTAGCGATGGGAAGTTTATCCAGAACTAATGTCTATATTGATGATACACCGGGTTCGAAAATGGCCGAGATCAGATCAAAATGTCGTCGACTTTTGAAAGAATCTGGAAAATTGGATCTAGTAATTATTGATTATTTGCAATTGATCGAAGGTACTGGACAAGAGAATAGACAACAAGAAGTGTCAGTTATCTCTCGTAACTTAAAAAAATTAGCAAAAGAATTACATGTGCCAGTAATCGCGCTATCACAGCTTTCCCGTGGTGTTGAAGCTCGTCAAGACAAGCGACCCATGTTGTCAGATATCCGTGAATCTGGTTCAATTGAACAGGATGCTGATATTGTTGCTTTCTTATATCGTGATGATTATTATCGAGATGAAGAAGGCGACGGTGAAAATAGTGAACCTGAAAATCAGGAGGATCAAGATGTCGGCGAAGTTGAAGTTATCGTCGGAAAAAATCGTTCGGGTCCGAGAGGAACGGCAAAGCTATTGTTCGTGAAATCTTATAATAAGTTCTCATCCATCGCTAATATTCCAGAAAACTAGAGCGTGTTTCAGAATAGAAGACTATATAAGAAACTAATGAGCCAAAATCCCAAATACAAAGTGCAAGAGGAGAATTGGATATGACAACAGTCGTTGTAGTAGGAACCCAATGGGGTGACGAAGGTAAAGGTAAGATTACTGATTACTTTAGTGGAGAAGCTAACATCATTGCCAGATATCAAGGTGGTGACAATGCTGGACACACATTGAATATCGACGGTAATGTTTATAAGTTAAGATCAGTACCATCAGGTATTTTGTATTCGGACAAAACTAGTGTAATCGGTAATGGTGTGGTTTTGAATATTGAATCTCTAGCAGAGGAGTTACAACGTCTTCATGATCAAGGTGTTGATACAACTAACTTGAAGATTTCAAACCGTGCTCAATTGATCCTTCCATATCATATTCAATTGGATAAGTGCCAAGAACAAGCCAGAGGTAATGCCAAGGTCGGTACAACTAATCGTGGTATCGGACCTGCATACATGGACAAGGCTGCCCGTGTTGGTATCAGAATGGCTGATATCTTAGACAAAGATATTTTCAAAAAAGAATTAACAGAGAATCTTAAACAAAAGAATGAATTATTTACTAAGATCTATGGGACCGAACCTATGGATTTTGATACTATCTATAACAAGTTTTATGAAATTGGTCAAAGTTTGAAGGATCGTGTGATCGATACTTCAGCGTACTTGAATCGTGAATTAAAAGCCGGTAAGAACGTATTATTTGAAGGTGCACAAGGGATCATGCTCGATATTGACCATGGTACATATCCATATGTTACTTCATCTAATCCAGCTGGTGGTGTTACTACTGGTGCTGGTATCGGTGCTCCATTGATCGACAATGTTATTGGTGTTGTTAAAGCCTACACATCACGTGTTGGTGCTGGTCCATTCCCAACTGAACAAGAGAATGAAATTGGTGATTTCTTGCGTGAAGCTGGTCATGAATACGGAACAGTTACACATCGTCCACGCCGTGTTGGTTGGTTAGACACAGTCGTTTTGCGTCACTCAGCCAATGTTTCTGGTGTGACACATCTATCACTCAACTGTCTTGATGTTTTGACAGGACTCAAAGAAATCAAAGTATGTACGGGTTATGACTTGAATGGCAAGATCATTGATGAATATCCAGCAAACTTGAATATCTTGGCTCAATGCAAACCAGTTTATAAGACTTTCGCAGGTTGGGATGATGATATTACCCAAGTTAAGAATCTTAGTGATTTACCACAAGAAGCTCAAAATTACTTGAACTTCTTGAAGAGTGAACTAGGCGTTGAATATGCGACCGTTTCAGTAGGACCTGATCGTGAGCAAACGATTGAAGTTAATGACGTTTGGAATGCATAAGAGCGTGTCAAAACGCATTTTAGAACCACAAAAAAGGAGCTAGAACTACTTTTGTTAGTAGTTCTAGCTCCTTTTTACATACCCTAATTCTTATCATCAGTAGAAATAATTCCCCGTTGGAACTTAACGAATTTATTACTATTACGATTGAAGGTCAAAGTATAGTAATAACTAGTATCTTTAGTCTGTTGTTTCAAATAGATCCGTGAGTATCGTGGTACGTCAGACAATTGATATCCGACGATCCCAAAATTAGTAACTCGTGAATTAGAATTCTTTGCTAAATTATAAAGTCCATTGTTACTGTCGTCAGGGTTCAATCCCAAGTTGATCGAGAGCTGGTTAAAATTACCGGGATCAGTCGCATTTGCCATTGTTAAATTGGAATTGATTATAGTAGTTTTGATTCGTTCCATGAACGGCTTGGCTTGATCGATTCCCGATGTACCTAATTCAGTATCTTCGATGACATATTTAGGCGGGAATTTGTTCGATTTGGTATTCAGATACTTGGCTGAAGTTATATTGTTGTCTTTATAGTAGAGGCGATAGCGATAACTGACGATATTTTTGGTATCATCGTAACGATTGCAACTGACAGTGATGTAGTTACCATTGTTATCACGTCCAAAGTTCAGTAAGGTCATTTTATAAATATAACGGTGAGGTTCTTTGTCGACTTTTTTGAGCAGACTTTTTTCTTGCTCACTAGACAAAAAATCTAGCTCCTTAGTGTTCTGATAATTGTCATTGATAGTTGAAACCAAGCTGATCGCCCTTAACTTGGTCTTTTCCATATCACCAGTTTTCAGTGAGATCGACTTTGGTGCTATACCTTCATCGACATTCTTAGGATTAACAATCAGTGAAAATGGAATCGTCATGCTAGATATCTTGTCGACAGTTTTGTTCTTAATGTTGTAGATGTTGAAGCCATAAGCAATGCCGACCAAAATAATTAGTCCTAGCAAAACAAACCATTTGATATATTTTTTGTTTAATTTTTTCAAATTTTTCACCCTTTGTAAGTGTGTTACCTTAATATATATAATATACAAAAAGATATGTGTATTTGGAGAAAATAATGAAAGATAAGAAAGATTTAAGGGGTAGCAAAGATTATATGGTTATTGGCGCTGCGGTTGTTGGTATTATTACAGCGGTAATATTTTTTGTGATGCTCTCGCGTGGAGTGGTCAATGCAGTTGTTACTTCTAAAATATCTAGTCAATATCAGGACAAAGAGTTAGAAGTCTTGAAGACTGATCTTGATTATCATTCGTTGGATGCTATCGGCAAGTTGATCGATGTGTCCGATGGATATGTAGTTACTTCCGATAATGTCAAAAAATACCATGAGCTCGAACAATACGTCAATGCTAGAAAGCAGCGCTCAGCTGAGATAAATAGTCTCTATGACGGTAAGAGTGATTATCGTGATGATGTGAATGACGATAAGATCAACAAGTTAGATAAGAATTTGCTCAAAGAAAAGAATCAAGATGTTTATCAAAAACTACGCAACAAACTGGATACGATTCAAATCTGGTATGAACAGACCCGTGATGCTGATAAGTATATTTCCAAAGTCTGGGATGCTTTTAATGAAGATAATGCTAGTTTGAGTTTTAAGAAGGTCTCGATGTCTAGTACTTATTATAAGCTGATCAAGAATAAAACTGTCAAGAAACAATGGTCTGATGCTGTTAAAAAAATGCGTGATTACTATAGTAGTCATCAAGGTGAGAGTACACAAGTCGAGGCTGCTAAGCAAGAATTAGAGGAGTTGCGTAACTCACCATTAACGGAGAAATATACACCAGCGCAAGTTGATATCGTTTCTAGTTTGGACTTCTCCAGTGATGCTGAAGATGCTTTGACAGCTGCTGGATTAACTGGCAAGTATGTCTTGTACTATGATTCAAGTTCGAATAATCTTGCTTTGATGACAAAAGTCGGCGGCAAGTATGTAGCTCAAGATGGTTATATCAGTGTTTCGAGCTCACAAGTAAGTAAAGGTAAGTATACTATCAAGCGATTAGTTTCAGCTGGTTCATCAGATGCTATTATCACTGACAGTAGCAATAGCAGCTTCGGTCAATACGTGACTGGTGCGACAACCGATTCCCTATCGGACTTGGATGTTACTGATGCGGATAATACAACAGCTGACTTCAATTCAGCGACACCAGTCTTCTGGTTCAAGAACAATAGTGCATTGACGAATTCAATTTACTTCAGTAGTAGCAGTACGATCGGGTTTATCTATGCCGGTGGCTCGAGTTACAACAATGGTATGCAGATCAGTTCATCTGATTTATCGAGCTTGAAGTCTGAAGTTTCAACAGGTATCACATTCTATGTTAATTAGGGGTCATTATGAGAGAAACAAATCTTAGAAGGAAACATGTTAAACGACATAGAAAATGGCCATGGGTCATCTTAGTTATTGTTGTCTTAATTTTGGTTGGAACTGGTTTATTCTGGGCCAAGTATGGTTACGACATCAAAAACAATATTGCTGATGGTTATTCATATAGCCAAGGGCTGACAAAAGGCGACTTTAAGCCAAAAAACAGCACCGTTATATATGATCGTAACGGTAAGGTCATCAAGAAGTTGTCTCAATCAAGTTCTGATTATACACCGATAAATGAAATTAATTCGAAGATAACCAAAGGACTAGTAAAAGTAGAAGATCAGCGTTTTTACATTCACCACGGTGTCGATCCGTATGCTATCCTGCGTTCGCTAGTAGCCAAAGTCATGCGCCGTCGAATTGAAGGTGGTTCGACGTTGACGCAACAACTAGTTAAAAATGTTGTCTTGAAGGATCAGTCACAGACGTTCAATCGTAAATTAAAAGAAATGGTTATCGCCCAACAATTGGAGAAGAAGTTTACTAAGAAGCAGATTCTTGAATTCTATATTAACGATGTCTATATGGGCCACGGTTCATACGGATTCAGTAGTGCGGCTAATTATTATTTCTCACAAAATCAAAGTGATTTATCAATTGATAAAATAGCCATGCTAGTCGGCATCCCTAACAACCCGATCTACTATGATCCAGTAAACTATCCGCAAAGATCATTGTTGCGCCGCAACATGGTTTTATCCATATTCTATAAGAACGGTGTGATCAGTAAATCGACATACCATAACGCTAGGAAACGTCCATTAGGGATAAAAGTAAACGAACATAAGTATGATAATGATGTCTCTAACAATTATGCCTTGAGTTACGCCGTTTACAGCGCGACCGAAGAATTGATGAAGTCATCAGGCTTCACGATGAAATACAAATTCAATACGGATGCACAGCGAAAACAATATAATACTGAATATCAACAAGCCTACGAACGTGCCCATGGTGAATTAATGGATGGTGGTTACAGTATTCATACGTCAATCGATATGGACATTCAAAATCAAATCGAAAGTATCGTTGCTAAACAATATGCCGCCTATACTGGTAGGGATATTCACGGCAAGCTAGCACCACAAGTATCAAGTACCGTCATTGATAATAAGACTGGGGATGTTCTGGCAATTGTTGGTGGACGTACGACTGACGGTGATCAGGTCAACCGAGCTATTATGGGTTATCGTCAACCTGGTTCAGCAGCTAAGCCTTTAACAGCCTACGCACCGGCTTTTGAACGTGGATATTTACCACAGAGCAGTGTGATTGACTCAGCCGTTAGTTCAGCGTCAGGTCATAGTATTACGAACTGGTATGACGGCTATACTGGTAGGACAACGGTTCGTCATGCTTTGGAAAATTCGATCAATACGGTTGCATATAAATTAGCCTCTGAGGATACGAAACATACTTACTATAATAATCTAACTAAAATGGAGTTTGCCAGGATCGCACCACAAGATAATAATCCAATTGTTGCGATTGGTGGATTTACTTATGGTGTCACAACAACTGAAATGGCGTCAGGTTATAGTTCATTCTCGCGTAATGGACAATTTATCCATCCAAGTAATCTAACGAGTATCTATGACACTTCACATGAAAGATATATTTATCAGAACACACATTTGAAGAAAAAAATCTATACCACTGATGCTAGTTATATGATGCTCAATACCATGCAATCAGTTATTACTGATGGTCTAGGCAAGGCTGCAGCCCTAGATAACTACAGTCACACAGCTGGTAAGACAGGTACTACTGATGATACGAAGGATTCTTACTTCGTTGGTATGACCAAAGGGTTTACGATTGCCAATTGGACTGGTAACGATGTATCTTCGTCATTAACTGCAACTGAGCAGTCACTACCGATGTCGACTTTTAAGGCTGAAGGTGAATATCTCGTCGATCAGTTGAAAGAAAAAGACACTGACTTCAAGAAACCAAGTACTGTCAAAGTAAGTGGTCAGAACTTAACAGTCGTTAAGAGTAATAAGCAACCAAGTATTCAAGATGTGATTGATACTAACTTCAATAAGTTTAACAAGGATCAAGAATCGAAGAACGACAATCGTCTCTATAATATGGATTATCGAATCATCTACCACTTGACTAAGAAAGAAGAGTTCAGTCGTGAGCATAAGGTTCAAAAAGCCATCGATAAATATAATGAAACGCCGATCAAGAAGCAGTCGCAGTATGATAAAAAACTTGATCAGATTCAGAAGATTCGTTATTTGAACGCTAATGTCAAACGACAAAGTGCTAAGATAAAATTCAATAATCAAATCTTGCAGTTACAAAAGGATCTTAATATGAGCCAAGCAATGTTCCAATCTGAAAAGGACAACAAGAAGATCGCCGGTTATGATGCTCAAAAGGAAACTCTTGAAGAACAACGTGATAAAGAACGTAAGGATAAAGTATCTAAGCTGCAAACACAATATGATTCACAATTACAAAAGGTTAAAGATGCCTACAAAAATAATGATTCTGATAAGGAAGACCAGAAGCAAAAGCTGATCGACATCATGAATGAAATTAGAAGTTATGGTGGTAGTGCACCGGATCTGAAGTTGAACGTTGATAGCAGTACATCAAGTAGTAGTACGAATAATTAAACAAAAAAAGGCTCTTTGTCAAATAGTATTGATGAATAACTTTTAACCATAGGCATCCTCATTGAGGATGCCTATTTTCATGCACA
>NZ_RHOP01000006.1 GCF_003946575.1 Companilactobacillus jidongensis
TGTGCATAAAAATAGGCATCCTCAACGAGGATGCCCAAGGCTCAAAATCATTCATCAATACTAT
This sequence comes from Companilactobacillus jidongensis, assembly GCF_003946575.1. GTDB lineage: Bacteria > Bacillota > Bacilli > Lactobacillales > Lactobacillaceae > Companilactobacillus > Companilactobacillus jidongensis. The sequence continues at coordinate 65 of NZ_RHOP01000006.1, forward strand.
TTGACAAAGAACCATTTATTTAAAGTACTTAGCAGCGTATGCTGTAACCTTTTTAATATAGTTAGTCTTTTCTTTATTATAGGATTCACCGTGCCCGGCACCTTTAACGATCCATATTTTTTTAGGATCATTGGCATTCTTGTAATTGGTATAAACATTACTTGTCGGCACAAATTTATCTTTCGATCCATGAATCAAGAACAAAGGTACATGGCTCTTCTTCAAAGTGTTCTTGGTATTTGCTTCATAAAAATTATATCCCGCAAATATTTTCGAATACACTGCCGCTGTTTGAACTAACGGAAAACTTGGTAAACCAAACATATCCTTCAATTGATAATTAAGTTCACCAGAAATAGTAGCATAGCCACAATCCTCTATCGCCCACTTAACGTTTTCGGGATGCTTACCCAAAGTATACATGACAGTAGATGCACCCATGCTAATACCGTACATACCAATCTCTGAACCTTTACCATTCAGTTGATTGACACGCTTGATCCAACTCATGATATCACTACGATCTTTCCATCCATATCCAGCATACTCCCCCGCACTCATTCCAAACGAACGATTATCTGGGGCCAGAACATTGTAGCCTGCATCATGAAAAATTTTGACAAATGAACCCATATATTTGCTGGCACTTCCATAACCATGTATAACCACAACCGTCTTATTGGTTTTCTTTTCAGCAGGCAAATAACGAGCCTTCAGCGTCAAACCATCTTTAGATTTTTCAGTCCATATCTTCTGATCTTGCTCACTAAACCATTTATTATTTCCAGTTAATGGCTTATTGCTAACAGTAGTACTGCCATATCCGCCTCTCTTGAAAGCGTAATTGAACAAATATGCTCCACCCGCCAGGTCAGCGACTACAAAGATTCCAATCATTGAAATCAATACTATCTTTATTATTTTTTTCCCACGCATAAATCTAACCCACTTTTTTTGTAAATGTACTAATATAATATCATTTTAGCAAAAAAAAAGTTGAGCTTTCTACTCAACTTACAACTAATTAATTTAATTGTTCAGCAGGATCATCAGCGACTGATGTTGATGATTCAACCTTGTGGAACCAGTGAATGCGTGAATCGAAGAATGCAATCATATCATTCATGAAGTACATAATGTATGTCAAGAACAATACAGGACTGGCATCACCTTGGGCTGCTGTAACACCCCAAAGAACGATTGACATAACACCTTGAACTGTCCAGAAGTAATATTGTTCACGGAAACGCAATGTACACAACAAAGCACCTGTGAAACCAATAGCACTAGCAACAGAATCAATAATTGGTCTTGGACTAATGAATAAATGTGTATCCATCAAGTATAGAAGACCCCATGATGCAAAGAAGAATACGGCTGTTAAAAGCCATTTAGGAGCTGTAAGACCATGAATGTGTTTTTCAGCATCCTTTGCCCACTGTGGACTGATCAAAACAGGAATATCCAAAAGGATAATATAACTTGTTTGTAAAATAACATCAGCGAAGTTCTTAGCATTAATAGCTACGAAGATATAAATAAGTGCTGAAACCAATCCTAATACACCGTTTAAAGGTTTTGCATTAGTAATTGCTACTGTACATGTAAATCCTAAAACACCGGCAAACCAAGTTGCTACGGCAATAGTACTCATACTGTGTGAAAGTGTTGAAGCTGTTATGGCACCCAAACCAAACATTAAGAGCATGTAACTCTTAAAACTCCAACCTTTCATTTGTTCAACATACCACTTTGGGCTAAAAATACTTGTCATTTAATCCTTCTCCTCACTTATATAAAACTAAATTTGTTCCCCTTTAAACGAACAACAAATAAAATATTACCACTCTCATTATGAATTTCCATGGTTTATTTTAAGTGAAAATACGAACAAAACCGTTTCAAGTTGTTGTGACAAGGATTAAGACAATTTATTAAATTTTTTATATTTTTTTGAAAGCGATGCAATATCTAGTATCACTAAAATTCATTAAATACCAGATATGGTCTTTAATGTCAAAAAAATAGTCCCGATATCGAGACTACCTTTTTGAATGATTAAATTTTACCAACTAAGTCTGCACCAGGAACAATAGTTTTTTCACCTGGATGCCAATTTGCTGGACAAACATTATCACCATTTTCGGCAACAAATTGAGCTGCCTCAAGTGTTCTTAGGATTTCTTCAGCATTACGGCCAATACCCATTGCATTAACGGTATATGACTTGATAACGCCTTTAGGATCAATGATATAAACTCCACGATATGCTTGACCACTGTCTGAATCGATTAAATCAAAGAAGTCTGCCAATTGATGTTTTTGATCTGCTAACATTGGATATTCAATTTTACCAATGCTGTCAGTATTCTCTGCCCAAGCCATATGTGAAAATTCACTATCAACAGATACAGAATAAATTTCAGCATTATTTGCTTTAAAATCAGCATAATGTTTTTCTAAATCTTGAAGTTCTGTTGGACAAACAAAAGAAAAATCAGCTGGATAGAAGAATAAAATCGACCATTTTCCAAGCAAGTTTTGTTTATTGTAACTCTTCAATTCACCATCTTGGTACGCTCTGACATCGAAGTCAGGAATTTCTTTATTAATATAATTCATAAGCTAAGTACCTCCTAAGTTATGCTTATATTTTAATACAAATCTATTATTAAACATAGTCACAACCGGATTCTCTGCTAGAATATAAGTATTAATTTTAAAAGGACTGTTGTTAAAAATGAATAGTGATAAACAAATCGAGAAAATTCGTCAATTTTCATATAAAAAAATGGTAACAGATCGAACTGGACATAACTTCGATCACATAGAACGCGTCGTCAAAATGGCAACGCGTCTCTCCAATGAAGAACATACAGATAAACTGATTACAATTGGAGCCGCCTACTTGCATGACGTGGCCGATGACAAACTAGTAGCTGATCCTACCGCATTAGAAGTAGAAATCAAAGACTTCTTGAAACAGATTGAATTATCTGAAGAACAAATAACTGAAATCATGTACATAACTCATAATCTATCTTTTAGCAAATCCTTAAGTAAAAATCCACCCGAGCTATCATTGGCTGGACAAGTTGTTCAAGACTCTGACAGGTTAGATGCCATTGGAGCAATCGGTATTACTCGTGCGATCTATTATGGTGGTGTAAATGCTGAGACAATCTACGATCCCTCAATCAAACCACGTGAAAAAATGAATAAGACTGAATATCGTAATCTTGATAATGAGACAATAATTAATCATTTTTACGAAAAACTGTTAAAGTTAACAAGTATGATGAATACACCAACAGCAAAAAGAATTGCTTTGCATCGTCAACAATTTATGTATGAATTCTTGAATGAATTCAAATCAGAATGGTTATCTGAAATATAATCATGGAGGGATTTTATGACATCATTTGATGAACAAGATAAAGAATATTATGAACACATTCTCAGAAATTTGAATGAACGTGGTGTGACATTACCTGACATCGCTGAAATTGTAATTTTTTTGGAAAAAGATTATGTTCCTGGATTAGATGAAGAAATTTCTATTCATGCTATTACTAAAGTACTTCACAAACGAGAAGCTCAAAATGCAATTATGACTGGAATTGAGCTTGATGTCTTAGCTGAAAAAGGCTTGCTGTCGTCTCCTATGCAACGCATCATGAGAACTGATGAATCAACATATGGGATTGACGAAAACATGGCTATTACACTTGCTAGCCTATACGGATCAGTATCGGTAACTAATTATGGATACGTTGATAAACTCAAACATGGAATCCTAGCAAAATTGAATGACAAATCAACTGGAAAAATCAATGTCTTTCTTGACGATTTAGTTGGTGCCATTGCCGCGGCAGCTTGCGGTTGGTTGGCTCATAATGAGAATGAAGTTAACAAAATGATTCATGAAGGTAAATAAGGATATTCCTTATTTATTTTTTTATTCATAATTTAATAAATTTTATATTGAATTTGAATTTCATCTCATCTTAAAATAAGATATGATGTTATGTAGAGACGTATTTAATAAGTATTATTATTTCCAGTTTATTATCATTAGTCACATTAGCAATGAATTATGTTTCAAATGTTGATACTACAAAATTACCTGTTGTTATTATTGAAATTGATAATCTAAAAGAACAATTACATGAGAATTCAAAAAATGATTTATAGGGGGAATCTTCGTGCATGCTGGGGAAACTGTTTTAGACAAAATTTCGAGAGAATGTCTTATCCGTCAGAACCTCAAGGATATTCCCTTTGTTCACTACTTTTCAAATGACTTCATGGAACGAAATACACAATACTTCTGTATTGAGGATTTTATGAAATCGATTGGCGTATTCGATATCAATACTTTGGAACAAGTTGATCAAGATTCATGGGACTCAATTGTTAATCAAACTACAGTCTTTAAAGACTGGAATGAGATGTTGAATGATGCTGGATCTGAATATTATCAATTGCATATGCAAAAGGGACTTGCCATTTAGTGGCAGGTCCCTTTTTAGTCGACTAATATGACTGCTCTTTCCTATTATTAGTCAGAGAACTCAGCTAAAAGGGTACAAAAAAAGATGAGGCGGTTTAACCTCATCTCCATATTAGTTATCGTGAAAACAGAAAATACTATGCAGCACACTTCTGTACCGCAAAATTATCATAACACTTTAATATCTATATTTCAGTGTGTAAGTCTTAACTTAATCAACCTGTCACGTTAATGTAATGTTTATGAAAATATAATTTTATTTATTAGCTTACCATGATATATTTATTATGTACTTAAATATTGGGAGGGTTACAAATGAAAAAAACAATTCTATCAAGTATAATTGCAGTCACAATTATGTTGTTGGGGTCAACACAATCATTGCTTTCTGTAAATGCAACTACTCAAACTACTGGTCAAATCAGTAATACCAAAGGAATTGTAACTACTAATTCAATTGCAACAATTTATGCATTAAGAGATGGCACATTAACTAAAGTCACAAATCGTGCCCTAACATCTAATTCTGCATGGATATTCAATAAAACCGCAACTGGTTCAGACGGTCTAACATACTACCGTGTAGCAACTAACGAATGGTTGCCATCAAATTTCATTAAAGCAAACTCATCAAGTAATTCTAATACGTCAAGAACAATGAAAACTATCTATATTGGTACTTGGAATGCGGCAACTGTCAATTCCAACGGATCACGTACGGGAAACATACTACCAGCGCATTCAGCTTGGCAAGCATTCTCTGATATTGTGACAATTAATGGACAAACTTATTATCAAATTAGTTCAAATGAGTTTGTTTCAACTTATGACACGGCTTCATCCGCAAACGTTGGGCAAAATATTGATTCAAATACTACCGGAACAATTGTCGGAAATTCTAGTACCAACGTTTACCACATGCCTGGTCAAAGATCATACAAAATAAACTCCAATAACCTTGTTTACTTCAAAACTGAACAGGAAGCTATAAATGCTGGTTATACAAAATCCAAAGTTTAAAACTAAATTAATTTTCAATTGCATTCCCATTTGGGAATGCTTTTTTTAGTTATATAAATATATAAAATTAATGAATTTTGCATATATTAAATCAGAATTTTATTTAAATTTAGTTGATGATATATTATTTATATACTTAATTCTTAGGAGAATATTAAATAAAAAAAGGAATCATCTCGAGTTTAATTGCTACAACTATAATGTTAATTGGTTCAGCTCAATCATTAATAATTGCAAGTGCTGACACACAAACCAATGGTCAAATTGTTAATGCTAATGGTGTCGTTACAACTAACAAATTAACTAACATTTATGCACTAAGAAACAATAAGTTAGTTAAAGTAACAAATCGTGCATTAATATCTGACTCAGCTTGGGTATTTAATAAAACCCTATCAGGAGATGATGGTTTAACCTACTATCATGTTGCAACAAATGAGTGGTTACCTTCTAATGCAATCAAGTCAACTTCAAACAATAATCAAGCGTCTACTCCACGTGAAAAAACTTCTGTAACTATCGGAAAGTGGGCATCCGCAACCGTTAACTCTAATGGTGATAGAACTGGTAATATTTTACCTACTAGTTCATCATGGCAAGCATTTGCTGAAGCCTCATATATCAATGGGAAAAAGTTTTATCAAATCAGTTCAAATGAATTCGTTTCAACTGAGGATCTAGCATCCTCACAACCAATATACGTTGCTCCAGCATATACACCAAATACAACACACCAACAAAGGTCAAATTGTTGGAAATAAGGCTTCACGAATTTATCATTTACCTTCACAACATAGATATAGAATTAGTCGTAAGAATATTATCTACTTCAATTCTGAACAAGAAGCAATCAATATGGGTTATCACAAATCAAAAGCTTAAAATTTTAACCGCCTCTGGCGTTTTTTTATTACCTCCTAGGAGATTGTTCTTACGGTTTACATGATTATTATGTTGATCATGGTTGGATTTGTATTTAGTGCCAAACCGATTGCAGACTTAATCACCGTTTTAATTGAATTACTTCTATACAAAGAAACCTTCAAACTGACAAAATAGTCAGCTTGAAGGTTTTTTTATTCTATATAATCCAACAATGCTTGATTAAACTTATCCGGTTGCTCAGCCATAATAACGTGGCCTGATTGATCGATTGCTACACGACTTAATTTACTATTTTTCTTCATCAATAAATCTGCGAACGAACCATCAAAGTATGGACTCTGATTAGCTGTCACTAACAACATTGGTACCTGACAATTAATAACTGCATCACGCCAATCTTTTCGAGCATGATCGTACAATAACTCTAAATTATCATCTTTAACAAATGGAAATTGTTCTTTGGCAACATTTAACTTCCAAAAGACATTATCATCAATCCCGTTGAGCGTCTCCTTATTATGCATCTTCAAGCGCATTTTATAGTTAGCCCGGGTTATTTCCATGTAACCATATTTCCACGTTGGTGTATTCAGCATTTTCGGTGATTGATCGACAGTAACTAATTTTTTGACTGGATAATCTGGATACTTTGAAATAAATCCATAAATAACACTAGCTCCCATTGAATGTCCAACTAAAATTGGATTATCCAATTTTAGTCCGGACAGGAAATCCTTTAAATCATCAATTAAGACACTAAAATCATCTAATGAGGACTCACGTGACGAAGCACCGTGATTTCGTTGATCATAAGTAATAACTTGGTACCCTTTTTCAACAAAAAAATCAATCTGGTCAGTCCAGATTTGTTGATAGCCCCCAAATCCATGCAAAAAGACGATCGGTTGTCCTGATCCATGGACATAATAATTTAATTTTTTACCATCTCTAGTCTTTATTTCCATTATTTAACGCCTCTTTTGTCAATCCTAAGAATACTGTAATAATCAGTAGATCGGCTGTTCCACCAAGACTCAAATGTCTATCTGAGAACTCCTTCTGAATGTCATTCAGAACTTTATTGCCGGAATCTGTACCAATACCACCAGCTGCGAAAAAATCGTTGATACGTTGATTTTTCCACTCAATGATATCCAAAGTCCCCGCACGTTTGATCAAAGTCGAATCCTCTGTATGCAAGGCTAGATTCATCAACGCTGTAATCAGACGCTGATTCATATTACCATCGGTCTCCATAAAAATTGGTAATCCATATTTGAATACCACTGGGTAACCATCAGCTGCTTCACCACGAATTCCTTTGGTTCCATATTTCAAATATTGCTTTTCACCAGCGGTCAGACTGTCATCATTAGACTTAATCTTACTGTAATCAGTTTTTACCAAGCCTCTGAGCATCTTTATAATGGAATCTTTGATAACTTTTTCATCAAATTGTTCATTATCTTTGATATTAATGGCAACGGCGGTAACTAGAACGCCTAAGGAAAACACTGCACCTTTGTGTGTATTGACTCCTTTAGTTGCACTGAACATATCTGCTTCGGCAATTTTACCGAATTCACGAATCTCACGGAAAATATCACGATAATCTGTATTGGTTTGGCAATTCAAGCCCGCCCATGCACATTTTCGAAGGTAGTTTTGTAGACTCAAACTACTATCCAAGAACATAAAAACATTCATATCAGGATGAGCTCCCCATTCAACCGGATCAACTAATCCAGGCTTTGGCCAAGCAGTCACTTCATAGGTTAAAGCTCGCAATGCGTTGTTAACCAATAATTGAACTTTACGCTTATTGTCAGTCAGCTTAAACGAGACCTCAACTAACTCACTTACCTTGGCTTGTAACTCTTCAACCGAATGACGTCTTGAACGTCCACAGTCTTTGGCAGGTCGTCCGCATATTAGACAAGTTCGTGCTGAATAACCAATTTCCGTTCTCGAAATAGACCGCATCTCTTCATTATCAGTCAAGAATAAAACATCCAAATCAAAGAGTCGACAATAGTTTTTGGATTCTTCAAACTCTGTCGTAATTCGCTTAACATTCTCAGCTGTATCTTCAACCACATAGAATCGCTCTGGACCTGTTTCTGCGTCCAACCATTCTGTATTCTTGAAAAAAACAACTCCTTCTTTTAACAACAAATCTTCAAACTCTTCTAATTGTTTTACAAAAAAGGCTTCTATTATACTGTTATTTTTGATTGGTCCCGGTGTATTCAACTTGGCACCAATAACGATCTCTGATGGATACTGACTTAATAGTTTGTTCTGAACAAAAACCCGTTTATCGCGGTTGGCTAAAACTGCAGGAATATCCTGAGTTACTCCAGTATCGAATAAATTAAACATTACTTCACATCCAAATTCTCTATTAATTAAAAAAGAGCAAAAACTATCTTAAATAAGTTTTTACTCCTTTAATATTAATCTTTAATTTCTTTAATAGCATCAACTAATGTACCATCACGGTATTCAACTAATGCGACTGTTCTATCCGTATATTGAATTTCTTCAGGTTTGCCAACAATCTTTTCAGCACGCTTTTGAAGTTCATCAATAGAAACAAGTGGTAATCCAGGAACTTGTTTGAATGCTTCAACTAAGTCCTTGCGTTTGGGATTAACTGCAATACCTACTTCAGTAACCAAAACATCAATTGAATCACCAGGTGTAACAACTGTACTTACCTTAGGAACAACAGTTGCGATACGACCACGTGTCAATGGAGCTGAAATAATTGTCATCTTAGATGTAGCGGCATCTTGATGTCCACCAACGGCACCACGGATAACACCATTTGAACCTGTCATAACATTAACATTGAAGTCAGTGTCAATTTCAAGTGCTGAAAGAATTGAAACATCCAATTGATCGACCATAGCACCCTTGTTATCTGGATCAGCATACCATGAAGCGTCGATTTCTTGTTGATTCTTATTGCTCTTCATTGAACCAGCAGCGCCCTTATCGAAGTCTTGAACATCCATAACTTTGTTTACAAGTCCTTCTTCAAGTAGGTCAACGATAGGTTTTGTAATACCACCTAAGGCGAATGATGCTTTGATATCATTATCAATCATTGATTGACGTAAGAATCTGGCGACAGCAAGTGCAGCACCACCTGAACCTGTTTGGAATGAGAATCCTTGCTTGAAGTATGGTGAATGAATAATTACATCGTTAACCATCTTAGCAATCTTCAAATCCTTAGGATTCTTGGTGAATCTAGTAGCACCAGTACCAATACGGTCAGGATCACCGACTTGGTCAACCTTAACCACATAATCAACTTGTGTTTGTTTGATTGAAGCTGGTGTGTTTGGATAGTCAACAAGGTTGTCTGTTAGAAGGACAACTTTGTTAGCATAGTTAGCATCCATCAAGGCATAACCCAATGAACCAAAGGCAGCATCACCATTCATACCATTAGCGTTACCTAAACGATCGGCGTTTGGCACACCTAAGAAGGCAACATCAATCTTGATTTCTCCCTCTTCGATTGATCTAGCTCTATTACCATGTGAACGGAAAATAACTGGGTTCTTCAACAAACCATGAGAAACGGCCTCACCCAAGCTACCACGCATACCTGAACTTGTGATATTTGTAATTGTTCCAGCTTTGATAGCTTCAACAACTTTGTCATTCATAACATTTGTTAATGATGAAGGAGCAAGTGTCAAATCCTTGATACCTAGGTTAATAATGATATCCATAACTTTGTTAAAGACAAAGTCACCTTCACGGAAGTGGTGGTGGAATGAAATCGTCATACCATCTTTAACGTTATTCTTAACTACATCTTCAATTGAATCAACAACCTTATTATCACCAGTAGATACACTAACCTTAGGAGCAACACGTTGCTTCTCAGGATTACCGATATCAACAGACTTAAAAGTCTTATAACCCTTTTCGTTTAAAATCTCATCTGGTATTTCGCGTCCGACATTATTCTTCAATGTATTCACCCTCCTCATTAATCAAATGTGATGCTTTTGCTAAACGAATGACACGTTGTGCTCTCAATACAACTGGACGATCGACCATTTGTCCGTTCATTGAGATAACACCTGATCCCTTAGCTTGAGCTTCTTCAATAGCTGCTTCGACATCCAAAGCATTTTCAATTTCTTTCTTAGTTGGTTCAAAGACTTTATTAACCAAATCAATTTGACGTGGGTTAACAAGTGATTTACCATCGAATCCTAATTGATGGATGTGTTCAGTCTCATGGTTGAATCCTTCAATATCATTCATGTTTGTGAAGACAGTATCAAATGCAGCAATACCGGCAGCACGTGAAGCATGAAGAATCATGTTACGTGCAAATTCCAATTCGGCTCCATCAGGATAACGATGTGTCTTCATATCAGTTGTATAATCTTCAGCTGACAAGGCTAGACCGATCATTCTATCTGAGCTTTCAGCGATTTCAAGACATTTCATAACACCACGGGCACTTTCAATAGCGGCCATAACGTGTGTTGTACCAACTTTGATACCGAATTTCTTTTCGGCTTCTTCAATAGTTGAAACAAGGTCTTTCATCATTTGTGCTGATTCAACTTTAGGTAGACGAATAACTTGAATACCTGCTTTAACCATAGCAAAAACATCACTTCTGAAGAATGGTGAATCAATTCCGTTAACACGAACAACTAATTCAGCATTTCCATAATCTTGTGTTTGTAATGCTTCATATACCAAAATTCTTGCGGCGTCCTTTTGATCCATTGAAACAGAATCTTCAAGGTCAAACATGATTGAATCTGCTCCATAAACACCGGCATCTTTAACCATTCCTGAATTATTACCAGGAACAAACATCATTGTACGACGTAAACGTTCTTCCATGATTAGAGTACCTCCCAGTTTGGTTCTTCAGTTGTACCTAAGGCACGTTGTGCGACTGCCATAGTACGAGCTTTAACTACACAATCCAAGGCACCCTTATCAACTGCTTTGACTTTTGCGTCTGTGATTCCATATTTGTTCAATGTATCTGTAATAACCTTTTTGATTTGATCTCCATATAATGCTTCAACAGAAGAATCCAAATCAATATTGATTCCGCTTCCCTCACTCAAAGTAATTTGAATATCTGATGACTCCAAAGTACCAGCAAGTGCTGTTTCTTTAATTCCCATTTTACTTACTTCCCTTCTCTATCAACTTTTTCTTTAAATCTGGATAATTATTTTTAACGAATTCCATCGTAGTCTCTGGTAAGAATTCATGTAGTAATGCCTGATCATTATCTAAGATTGCTTGACGAACCTTTGTTGCGGAGATGATTTTGTCGTCCGCAGTCTTACGATCGATGATTTCAACATTCACTTCTGGAGGTAAAATATCTAGAAGTTCATGATTGTAGCTGTCCGTTGTCTTGGAATATGGTTCCTTGCCAAGATAACGCGTAGTGATATCCAATGGATCAGCAATCTGATCCTTGAACAAAATTGCATCCAGTCTCGCTTGATAAGTACCGATCTCTTGATCTGACTTCAAAAAGTAAGCTGGAAAAGTTGCCGGGCTGATAATGTAATCATCGCCAGATACGACTGTTACATTTTTCAAATCCTGAACACCTTTTTTGACCAGTTCGATACGTTCTTCGTATGTGAAAAGTGAAACATCATTCTTCACAACGAAGACATATACATGATCATTTTTGGAACTAGCAACTTCAACTAATCGCCTGTGTCCAAGCGTGAACGGATTAGCATTCATCACGATCGAACCGTTTTTACCTTCAAAGTGCGGAAGTTTTTCGATATATTCAGTAATACCCGGAACGCCTGTTTCAAGGATTGCCCCATTCTCACTGACTGCTAGTTTTTTAAAACCAACGTATTCGAAACTTTGAACGTATTTTGGCTTGGTAAAAATGAATAAATGGAAACGTCCCATTTGTGCGGCTTGTTGCAATAAATAACTGACTACTTTATTAAATAATGCACCGCCCTCTTTGTACTTAGAACAAACTGCAACATATTTAATAACGTTACCAGCTATCGAACCAGTTGCGGCACGATCACCATCTTCATCCCACATAAAAGTTTTTTCGATCTTATCAACTTCGTTAGAACTGAATTCAGTGATCCCGTTTATTTCCATGAATGATTGCCATTTACGACGATAACGTGGAATGGCAATATTTATTTCGCGAACTTCCATTTGAACACTTCCGATACTAATTAATTACTTGTTCTCATCAGCATACTTGATAACTGCAAGTGATACTGTCTCAACAACACCGTTATCAAAGACACCAGGCACGATTTTCTCAGCACTAGGTTTAGCAACTAAGTCAGCCAGTCCTTGAGCAATAGCCTGTTCCAATCCAAGCGTAACTTTCTTCAAACCTGAAGATAAAAGACCCTTGTACAATCCTGGAAATACCAAGATATTGTTAACTTGATTAGGATATTGACTCGAACCTGTAGCAATTACTGTAGCACCAGCGGCTTTAGCATCTTCTGGATCAATTTCAGGCTTGGGATTAGCCAAACCGAAAATAATTGGATCATCAGCCATTGTTTTGACTTGTTCTTTACTCAAGACATTGGCATCAGATAAGCCGATGAAGACATCTTTACCTACAACTGCATCAGTCAATGATTGATACTTAGTTTGGTTAGAACTTGCGGCAGCAACTTCACGTTGATATTTATTGTATGTGATATCGTCTTTGGCAACCGGACCATGGATATCAACTAGTGTTAAGTCTTTGATTCCGGCTGCTAACATCAATCTAGCAGTTGCGACACCAGAAGCACCGACACCATTCAAAACAACTTTCATATCTTGTAATTTACGACCAGTAACCTTTGCGGCATTGATCAATCCGGCCATTACGACAACTGCAGTACCTTCTTGGTCATCGTGATAAACAGGGATATCTACTGCTTCGGCAAGTTTCTCTTCGATTTCGAAACACTTAGGGGCCGCAATATCTTCCAAATGGAAACCAGCAAATGACTTCGACATGTTCTTTAGTGTTTCGACAAATTCATCAACTGGAACTTGATCAACGGTCAAAGGAATAGCATCGACACCAGACAAGTCCTTGTACAACAAAGCCTTACCTTCGACAACTGGCAATCCACCAGCAGGACCAATATTACCTAATCCCAACACAGCAGAACCATCAGTTACTAAGGCAACTAATTTACCACTCATTGTGTACTTTGCTTTCATTTCTGGATAACGTTCGATGAACTTAGAAATCACAGCAACACCAGGTGTATATGCTTCTCCAAGTTCTCTTTTGTTTTTAACGTCAAGACTAGGCGCAATGCCTAGAACTCCACGATTTTGGGCATGAAGAGATAAAATCTTATCATCATCTTCCATCCAAATCATCTCCTGTTCTTTATCTTATCTATAAAGATAGCACTATTTTAAAATAATGTAAAACTAGTGCTTATTTTTAAAGAATTTAAAAAGTCTTTTTCAAATATCAAAAACTTTGGTATGATGATATAATTAAATTAAAAACTGAACAGGAAGATACTAATGAAAGCAGAACATGATATTTTATTAGGAAACCTGGCGCAAGACTACTACTTAAGCAAAATGTCGATCAACGACATGAGTAAGAAGTATTCTATCAGTCGTTATCTGATCCTAAAGTACTTAGATGAAGCATTAACTACCGGTATCGTTGATATCAACATTCATTCTGGTTATGAACGAAACGTTGAACTGGAACGCAAGCTATCGAAGAAATTCAATATCAATCACTTGTACGTTATCAAAGATCCCGTCAATCCAACCAAACGTGATGAATTGATTTCATCATTCTCAGCCGTTCAAACACAAGCAATCATCAAAAATTGTAATGTGGTCGGTCTATCATGGGGTGAAACAGTCTATGAAGTGCTTGACCACTTCAACAAAAGCTCACAAGAAGACTTAGTATTCACTCAATTCATGGGTGAAAACATGAAATACAAGTCATCATCTGGATCGATGCGTATGGTGCAAAAAGCCGCTTCTAAATACGACGTTCCTTACTACACGATGCCTGGACCACTGTATATCATCAATGATGATGTTCGCAATGGCTTCATGACGGAACCTACTTCAACTCGTGTCTTTAACATAGCTGAAGAAGCTGACCTATTGATCTGTGGACTTGGTACTCTTGCCTCAGTCGACTCGATCGATGTTTGGCACGATAACAAGACTAAGATTTTCCCAAAAGTTGATCTAGATAAGATCGTTGGTATGGCATATGGTCGCCCATATGATATCAATGGAAACTTCTTAAATCTTGATGACGATAAGACGTTATCGATGCCCTTGGATAATATCTTGAACGTCTCACGCAGATTCGCTATTGTACAGAGCAAAGCTAAGTACAAAGCTGCGCTAGGCGCATTACGTGGTGAATTCTTCACCGACATGGTCATGACCGAAGCAATTGCCCTCAGACTTGAAACCGAAATTAACTAAACAAAAAGGCGATATTGGATGGATTCCAATATCGTCTTTTTTGATGAAATCAACTACCAAAGACCGATAACTTTCATCCATAATGGTCCGACAATTCCGATTACTAATAGGTAGAAAATACCTAGAACAAAGTTCATTCTCCACCAATCGCTTTGTTTAACGTATCCTGACCCAGCAAGAATTGAAGCAGGTCCGTTAGCGTAGTGAGTTGTTGAAGCCATAACAGCTGTTACCATAGCAAGTAACATAGCTGACATTTGAGCTGGAGCGCCAGCTCCGATAGCAACTGCTAAGAATGGTGCATACATAGCTGAAACATGAGCTGTGGCACTTGCAAATAGATAATGTGAGTAGAATAATACGATAGCTAATATTGCTAACATTAGAACCCAACTAACACCGTGTAATCCACTAGCAATGCTCTTTGACATCCATGTAATGAAACCAAATTCTGTTAACTTACCAGCCATAAATACTAAGATTGATAGCCAGATCAATACTGTCCAAGCACCCTTTTCAGTAACTAAATCGTTAACTGATAGAACACCTGTGATCAATAGAATACAAATTGCTAAGAAAGCAACGAATGTAGCATCCATACCAATAAAGCTTGATAGCATCCAAAGAATTAGAGTCAAGATAAATACTGAACCCATAATCTTTTCTGACAACTTCATTTTACCCATTGTAGCAAGTTCTTTATTTGCCCAATCCTTGGCATTAGGTGTTTCTTTGATTTCTGGTGGGTACATTTTGTAAATAATCAATGGAACAACTGCTAAACAAATGAGAATAGGAACAGATGCGGCTGCAAACCAACCCATCCATGTAAGGTTGACATGTAACTTACCAGCTAATTGAGCTGTAACTAAGTTAGGAGCCATAGCTGTCATGAATAATGCACTA
This sequence comes from Companilactobacillus jidongensis, assembly GCF_003946575.1. Lineage (GTDB taxonomy): Bacteria > Bacillota > Bacilli > Lactobacillales > Lactobacillaceae > Companilactobacillus > Companilactobacillus jidongensis. Next base: position 15,885 of record NZ_RHOP01000006.1, read on the forward strand.
GTCAATAGGTTCGCATGGAACTCTGTAAATACTAGATATGCACCCATTTTTCTTTGAGTACCATCTTCTGTCTTAGAACCAAAGGTTCTAGCAAGTGATTCAATAATTGGATATACAACACCACCAGCACGGGCAGTGTTACTTGGAATGGCTGGTGAAGTAACAAGATCGATACCCATGATTGAATATGCTAATCCTAAAGTACGTTTACCAAACATTCTAACGAAATATAGCGCTATACGACGGCCTAAGCCTGTCTTGATGACACCACGTGATAACATGAATGCCATTGCAATCAACCAAGCGGCTGAATTACTGAAGGCTGTTAGTCCAGTCTTCATATCTGAAAGTCCAAGACCAACTGTCAATGTAAAACCGATCAAAGTAACTCCGGCAATTGATAATGGCTGTGTGATACATCCAATGATTGTACCAACGAATAATGCCAACATATGCCAAGCTTGAACACTTACACCGCTTGGTCTAATTCCTGTAGTGAACCAAATAATTAATCCGATAACAATTGGCCAGATAAATCCCTTAAATTTAACCTTTTCCAACATATTTTCCATCTCCAAGAACTAACTTACTTTTTTTTAACTATTTTATAAACTATTTAACCGCTAAACTGTCCAATACTTCTTGCATCTTGGTTGCTGAATGTTGCATCTTGCCAAGTTCTTCATGGCTCAATGCTGTTTCAATCACACCGGCAATCCCACTGCCATTAATAATGGCTGGTGTTCCGATATATAGTTCGTCAGTCAATCCATAATGATTCTCGATTGGTGCTGATACAGGTAATACAGTATCTTGATTCTCTAAAATTGCTTTACAAATTTGTGATAAGCTGCGAGCTACCCCGTAGAATGTTGCCCCCTTCAAACCGATAATTTTTCCACCCTTTTTACGTACTTGAGTTTCGATATCGGATTTGACATCATCACTCAAATCAAGATGAGTACTTAATGGTTGTCCATCGATCAATGCTTCATCAAAGTTAACGAATGAAGTATCACCATGTTCTCCCAAGACATATGCATTAACTTGGTTTACTGGTACGTGACAAGCTTTGGAAAGTACAACATGTAATCTAGCAGTATCAAGGGATGTACCTGTACCAATAACTTTTTCTCGAGGAAAACCTGATAACCTTTGCGTCAACGTTGTTAAAATATCAACAGGATTACTTGAAACAACAAATACTCCATTGAATCCACTCTTAACAATTGGACCAACAATTGACTTCAGAATTTTCTCATTCTTAGCAACAAGGTCAAGGCGAGATTCACCTGGTTTACGAGGAATACCAGCTGTAATTACAGCAATATCAGCATCACTTGCGTCATCATATGTGCCAGAATACACATCGACAGGTGAACTCATAGCAGTGACATCCTCTAAATCTAAGGCATCTCCTTGAATCTTATCTTGCTTAATATCAACAATTACCAATTCATCTAAAAAATCAGTATTTTGTAATAATGAAAAAGCAAAGGATGATCCAACTGCTCCATCTCCAACGAGAAGAACTTTATTCTTACGTACCATATTGAAACCTTCTTTCTGTTAATACAAATCCTTGTATCATCTTTCACAAACATAATAACATATACTTGTGTGATTTTGTTAACAAAATACAAATTATATATATTTTTTTTAAGTTATTAAAAATAGTTAGTTATTTTTTTACAAATATTTCAAATATTGTTGAAAGCGTTGTCAAAAATTGTGAAAAATAAAAGCCACCTTGGAAGGTGGTTTCTATTTGATAAAGCTAACTTGTTTACTGATCTCTTTGATTTTCTCTTCTTTACGACGATTAAATTCAACTTTATTCTTCTCGAACAAATTGTCACCATTAGTATCTATGGAAACAATCAGCGGACCAAAGTCTCTAACTTGATTGACCCAAAGTGTTTCTGGCATCCCTAAGTCTTTCCATTGTGCATCAATGATTCGTTCAACCTTAGTTGCAGCGTAAACAGCATTTCCGGCTGGATATACCAAATGTAATGCTTTGTAATTCTTACATGCTCGTTCCGTTCCTGGACCCATGCCACCTTTACCAACAATCAACTTAACACCAGTTTCTTTGACAAATTGTTCTTCAAACTTTTCCATACGACTGCTCGTTGTTGGGCCGACAGCAACCATTTCATAGCTGCCGTCTTCTTTTTGACGAACAATCGGTCCTGCATGCAAGATTGCCTTGCCTCTGACATCAACTGGTAATGGACGTTTCTCTTCAACAACACGACGGTGTGCAACGTCACGACAAGTTACGATGATGCCATCCAAGTAAACAATATCTCCGATACGAATATCGGCTATATCTTCATCTTTGATTGGGGTTTTTAAATGAAATTCTCTCATAGCTCTACTCCTTTGTTTAATGGTAATTCGTAATTTAAATCTTTGTCCAAAATAATACGACCACGACGATGTGACCAACATCCCAAACTTAAACCAACACCGATCGTTGAAGGGTGACGGGCAGTATTGACGATATTAACACCCATGACTGACTTCTTACCACCTAACCCTTGAGGTCCTAAGCCAATATAATTGATGCCATCTTCGAACAATCTTTCCATCTTAGCAGCGTTAGCATTAGGACTGACACTATCAACACGTCTCATTAAGGCAAGTTTTGAATTCATCGCTGCCATCTCGACCGAATTGGCAACTCCGATTCCAACTAATAATGGTGGACATGCATTGATACCATAACTAGTCATCTGATCCATAACGAAACGAACAATTCCTTCATAACCTTCACCAGGCATCAATACTTTAGCAATACCGGGCAACGAACAACCACCACCGGCTAAGTAGACATACATGTCAAGCTTGTCACTGTCACCATCAATTTCAGTGATAATATTAGGAACGCCTTTACCAATATTCAAACCAGTATTAAATTCATCAAAAGTCTGAACAGCATTGTGACGTAATGGTGCTTCCTTAGTTACTTGAACGACAGTGTCTGTCAAAATATCATTCAACTCAGCGAGTAATGGAAAGTTACTTCCAACTTTAAGGAAGAATTGAACGACACCAGTGTCTTGGCAACTAGGCCTCTTCAATTTTTCAGCGAGCATTTGATTTTCTTTCATGGTGCTGTATACCAGTTCCTGTAATGGATCAACCTCAATCTTTGATAACTCCACTAATTTTTTACTAACATCATCTGGTAAACGACGACTGACAATCTTCATGTAACTAACCAACATATCACGTAATTTAGTTGCCTGAGGAGACAACGTTTTGGGTTCATATTCATAAGTAAGTGTTGACATTTGACTACCTCCTTGATTTCTGACTATAGAATACCCGGCAATGTCAAACTAAACTATCCGTTAGTAGCTCATTAAAAATCAAAAAGTATCACACTCAACTGGGTGGATTTTGTCAGTATTATTCATAGTCAGAAGAATTACGCACTAGGTTTTCACGTGAAAATTAATGTTTAAGACGCGCTCTTATAATATTTGTGATAAAAAACACCCCTAGGTCTTTTTTGTCATTTGATCCCAAAAATTAATTGCGGCAAACAGACGATATGTCTAAACTAATCTATAAAGGAAGGGATCATCATGCCAGAATACCAAGCGACAGTTACATATGACGAATTAATTTATGAAGTGGGAAGTTATCATTACAATTGGCATCCTGACATTGAACTACTTTGGCTATTGAACGGCGAAGTTGAAGCAAACGTGGAGGGAGAGGTTATTGCCCTATCACCAAATGACCTCCTAGTGATCAATCCCAATCATGGGCATGCAACCTTTGCTAAGGCTGCCAATAGTATGATGCTTAGAATCCACATTAGACCAGATGCTTTAAACATTAACGGGTTAGACAATGCCTCTGGTAAATTTCAATTGAATACCGTATCTGAACACGTCAACCAACTATATGAACCTATTCGTTCAGCCCTCGCCAATTTGACCTACAATGATAATCAAATATCACAGACCGCTGCATACTTTGATTTACTTAATCTACTGAATAAGTTTTATATTACTGATGAATCCTATGGCACAACGTTGGCAACTCCTAGACATCAAAAGGCAATCTCAAAATTAACTGAATATTTGGAACAACACTTCAGTGAAGATATTTCACTGTCGATGTTGGCTAAACAGGTTAATTATTCATCGACCTACCTATCTAAGTTACTCAAATCACAACTTGGTATCACCTATTCTGAATATGTCATGCGATGTCGACTGCAACAAGCCATTCGAGAATTGACTAGAAGTACCGATAATATTTCTTCAATTGCCTACCAAGTTGGATTTCATGACTTGAAAGTATTCAATCAGAGCTTTAGGAAGCACTTCGGCATGACGCCGACCGACTATAGGAAGCAATTAACCCCTAGCCTAGTGAAATCTGATAATCAGTTCAAGCAGGCATTGAGCTCTGATAATGAACAGCTATCCGAAAAAATAATCAAGCGTCATTTGCAGGTAGAGAATAATAATAGTCCTTGTCGGACGTGTGAATTCCGTGAATATCAACAAAAATACACTGCACTGATGAATGATCTTCAGGGTGTTGTTAAACATAATTAAGACGAAAAGACCCAGGTAAAATATTTCTATTTTTACCTGGGTCTTTTTGAATAGTTTAATAGTTGTAAAAAGTTTTGGTTAGTTCTCACTCAATATTGGCTAGTTGTACCAATCTGATATGGATGAGAATTTGTTATTTTGAATAAATTCGTCACCACCTTCCATTTTAATAATATTTTTAACCAAGCATGAGCATTACTGAACTCAAGGTGACAAATGATAGAACCGTGCTCCATAATTGAATAGATGCCATTTCTGATTCATCAACTTGATATTGAATGGCAAGATTAGTTGGCATTGTAGCCGTTGGGATTGCCAATGTAATAATAACAATACGTTGAAGTGATAAAGGCATACCAGCAATAACCATTAATCCCCAAACAATTGCTGGGAACAAAACGTTCTTCCCAAGAACACTGATAGCAATAGTCTTGTTGAAGTGAATCTTCTTACTAAAGAGAATAATACCTGTAGCAAACATCGCAACACCACCTGATGATTTACCTAAAACAGTAAATGTACTTTCAAGTTCAGTTGGCATTTGAAGACCTAAGAGAGCTAAAACAAATCCTAGTAAGGCTGAAAGAACCAATGGTTTTTTCAGCGAATTCATTAAACGTGCGCCAATAGTTATATCTTGCTTAGCATTACCATCACCAGATACCAATGCAGCAAAGACAAATGGTAACAATACAACATTGATGATCAAACTAGAAATACCAATATTGATAGCACTTAAATTCTCACCAAAGATTAATGGCAAAACAGCGGAACCAATAAATGGGACGGATGGATCTGCAACTGACAAAGCACGAAGTGTCGCCACATTTGTAGATGTTTTCATTATTTTAGTTTGAACAAAACTTAAAACGATGTAACAGATGAACATACTTCCTAATAGCCAAAGTGCAAGTGGAATATCCTCAACAATGATTTTACGAGGAGTACCCCAAATTCCAGCGAATACATTCATTGGCAATGCATAGTTCATGATTAATTTAATTAATTTGTTACTATCTTTTTCATCAAAATCACCGTGATGTGCAGCCCACATACCAAGTAAGATTGTGACGATAATTGGTAGCAATGCAAAGATTACCGTTTTTAACATGATCTTTCCCCTTTTGAATTAATATATTTATGTCATCGTTTGCATAATTGCCTTAAGAAAAAACTGACGTGATAGCGCATCAGTTTTTATAATAATTTAAAAAATCTATTTCTTTTCTTCAAGAACTTTGTTCAAAATTCCGCCTACACCTAGATAACTAATTTCCGCATCAGAATCCAAACGTAAAGTGGTTAATACTTTTTCGGTGTGTCCGTCTGTATAATGGATATCAACCGTAATATCTTGATCTGGTTTCAATTCATCTGGTAATTCAATATCATACTTTTCAGTACCATCTAACTTAAATGTCTCAGCATTCTCCCCATCTTTGTATTGCAATGGAACAACGCCCATCATAGCAAGATTGGAACGGTGAATTCTCTCAAATGATTCTGCAATAACCGCTCTAACACCTAACAGTTTGACACCTTTAGCAGCCCAATCACGTGATGATCCCATACCGTAATCCTTACCAGCTAAAATAATTAATCCAGTATTGTTTTCTTTGTACTTCTTACATGCTTCATAAATAGTCATCACTTTATTATCAGGTAAGTAATTTGTATATCCGCCTTGTTTACCATTAGACAACTGATTATGAAGCTGCGTATTGGCTAAGGTACCACGCACCATTACATGATGATTACCACGTCTTGATCCGTATGAGTTAAACTCTCTGACAGATATATTGTGTGCTTCAAGATATTTACCGGCGGGTGAATCAATTTGAATCATTCCCGCAGGCGAAATGTGATCAGTGGTTACTGAATCTGCTACTTTAGCCAAAACTGACAAATTAGATAATTCGGGTCTCTTCATATCCCCAGCTACTTGTTCATCGAAATATGGTGGATTAGCTATATATGTTGACTTTGGGTCCCAATCATATGTCTCTGATTCATTCACATCCAAGTTGTTCCATTCTTCACGACCATCAAAAATATCTTTGTATGCTTCACGATAAGTATCAGAAACAATATATTTTTTGGAATATGTATCAATTTCTTCAGTTGTTGGCCAGATGTCTTTTAGATAGACCGGTTTACCATCAGTTCCAATTCCCAATGGTTGTGTTTGTAAGTTAACACGCATATTGCCAGCCAACGCATATGCAATAACCAGAATCGGCGATGCCAAATAGTTTCCTTTGATCAATGGATGAATTCTGCTTTCAAAGTTTCTATTACCGCTTAATATGGCGGCTGTTGCCATACCAGTCTTCTTAAGTGAAGCCTCGATTGAATCAGGAAGTGGGCCAGAATTACCAATACATGTCGTGCAGCCATAAGCAATAATATTAAATCCAAGCTTCTCAAGATATGGCATCAGTCCTGTAGCAGTAAGATATTTAGTTACGGCCTGTGAACCAGGAGCAAATGATGTTTTAACTTTTGGAGAAATAGTTAATCCATGTTCAACCGCTCTCTTTGCAAGCAAGCCTGCACCAATCAATACGGTTGGATTTGAAGTATTGGTACAACTTGTTAATGCGGCAATCATAATATCACCAGTACGCAATACTTCTTTTTTACCATTTAATTCGATTTCGGCTTCAGCCTTTAAGTCATCTGATTTCATACCAAATCCATGATTTCCAAGTGGTGCTGTCACTTCTTCATCAAATGATTTGCTCATTTCACCAAGTCCAATGATATCTTGTGGTCTCTTTGGTCCAGCAAGACTAGTTGAAACTGTAGATAAATCAAAATCAATAACTTTTGTATATTTAATTTCATCAGCATTTTCTGATTTATAGAATAAAGAATTTAATTTGTTATAATCAATGGCACGCTTGATAATATCTTCACTTCTGCCTGTCAACTTCAAATACTTAACTGACTCTTCATCAAAAGGTGAGAAACCACATGTTGAACCATATTCAGGTGACATGTTGCCTAGTGTAGCTCTGTCAGCGACACCCAAGTTTTGATATCCGGGTCCAAAATATTCAACAAATTTACCAACCACATCATGTTGACGCAATAAGTTAGTTATGGTTAGTGCCAAGTCCGTTGCTACAACACCTGATGGCAGTTTCCCAGTCAAACGAACACCAATCACCTCAGGCACTGAGAATATTGATGGCTCGCCAAGCATACATGCCTCAGCTTCTAGTCCACCAACACCCCAACCTAACACACCTAGTCCGTTGATCATGGTCGTGTGAGAATCAGTACCAAATACTGTGTCAGGATAAAAAACATTCTTTTTTTCATCATTCTGCACAACTGGTGAAATATGTTCAATATTTATTTGGTGAATAATACCTGTATCTGGTGGTATCGCCTTAAAATTATCAAATGATTTTTGAGCCCATTTCAATAACTTATAACGTTCTGAATTACGTTCATATTCACGTTTTATGTTATATGCCATAGCGTAAGGATTACCTGCTTTGTCAACTTGCACTGAATGGTCAACAACTAAGTCAACAGGAATTTCAGGGTTTACACTTTCAGGATCAATATTCATTTTCTTTGCAGCCTCACGCATCGAAGCGAGATCAACAACACAAGGAACTCCGGTATAGTCTTGGAGAATTATTCTAGCAGGATAAAAGGCTATTGATTGACCAATATTTTCACGCCAATGTAACACACGTTGAACATTTGGATCATTGATACCACCATTAGCATGGCGAGCTACATTCTCTAGTAATACCCGAATTGTATATGGAAAAGTTTCAATATCCACTCCAGCTTCATTTGTAATTTTATTCAAATCAAGATAATTCACACCATTTAGCATTTGTACATTATCGTTTGTTGCCATCCTTATCTCTCCCTTATTACAATCTGAGCGGCGTTGTTAAAACTGTAACAAACATGACGTGCACACCATCGTTCATCAGCCGTTATACGCTCATGACTTTCATTGCTCAGAGTATAGCACCCAATTTTCCGATTTTTATGCATTTGCTTGTTCTTAAATTGTTCTTTTTGTTGAGATTGATAACTTGTGAACAAAAATATTTATTTAAATCAAAGCGCCCCTGTTTGCTCATATTTCTTGTATCTACAGTGATTTTTGCTTAATTTAGTTTGAATAAGGATGTGAAAAAAGATGCACTTGTATGTATAATTCACAATATTGTTTTGAAGACCGACAAAACGTATAACCATCACAATAAAAAAAAAGACGGCACTAATTGTGTCGTCTCCAGATATTAATTTATGATATATTTCTTAATTTCATTTCTTTCAAAACAAACTTTAATGAACAATCCAAATGTTTAGCAACGAGTTTGTTAACCTCATCAGCGTTTTTATCTACCATCCCTTTATAAATGTTTCGATGCTCAACTATTGCATTATCACGCCTATCCTTGGAAGATAAATTAACATCTCGAAAATAAACTAAATACTCTTGTAATTGCAGATCAATCATTTTTAATCTAGGCATCTCACTAGCATCATAAATAAGCTTGTCGAACAGCGAAAAGTTGTTAATTACTTCTCTAACTTTTCCATCTTCATTCAATATTTTAGTATCATGTAATAAATCTTCCATTTCTTTATATTGTAAAGAATCCATATTGATCATTGCTTTTCTAGTTGCAAGTGCATCTAATTCCTTACGTATATCAAATATTTCATATGCATCTCGAATATGTATACCGTTAATATAAACTCCCACACCGGATTTATGTGTTACTAATCCTTCTTTAGCAAGACGTTTGAAGGCATATCTTATCGGAGTTCTAGATACATTTAATTTTTCAGAGAGTTTATTTTCGACTATTCTTTCTCCACTCGGAATGTCACCAAGAATAATTGTTTTTCTCAAAGCCTCATATATTAATATTCTCATTGGTCGATTATCAGTAAGATCCAAATTTGACTTTATAGATTGAATGATATCATCCACACGATCACTTCCTAATAAACATAATTATATCAAAAGCAAAACGTTTAAAATTGGAAGCAAACAATATTCCAAATATTCCAGTTCATATTATTCCAAACATTTATAAAAGTAAGTTAAAATAAACTTGTAACATTGAAATAATAAAAAATGAATAAGCGAGGAGTTTCAATTTGACAGTAATCTACCCTGTAGTTATTACCAAGAATAGACCTAGCAAGAAAATTTCATGTATTGTTTCAATCAAAAGAATGGTCAATTATAAATACGTGGTCGGATTCGAAAACTTTGAATACAGTATCCCTCCGTCTAAAAATTAAATAATCGAATAAAATATTAAAGACAGGTAAAATTTTACCTGCCTTTTTTTCGTGATTTGATTTATAAAAACAAAAAATAATTTATACCTGATGTGGTTTGAAACACGTTTTCCAATTGTGTGAATTTATTAACAATGATAGTATGAAGTCACAATATAACTTATTTTGGGGGAATAAATCATGAAAAAAATCATTAGCTGGGGACTATTGATTGCCATAAGTTTAACGCTTGTTTCTTGTTCCAATAATGCAAACAATAGCAATAAATCTAACAAAGAAGCAACAACTGCCGTTAAGAAGAAAACATCTAGTAAAAAATCAAAAAAGAAAGTGGCCAAAAAGAAAACTGACAGTAATAAAAAAGAAAAAGCACAAGCAGATAACCAAAATCAACAACAAACTGCTGATCAGAATCAGCAAGCCACACAAACAGATCAAACTAACACGCAACAGCAACAATCTAATACCAACCAACAAGCTTCATCTTCTAACAACGGAATATCATACGACGAGAACACTCTCACTGGATTCGTAAACAAGTATGGCGTATCACCTGCTTTGTACAAATCTCAACATTACGGAATGTCTGCTTACGAAGCTCTGAAGAGCACACCTGATTATATGGAGACATTCGGTGAGCAACAAACTGAATCTCAAATGGATCGAGGAATACTAAACAAAGATGGTTCGCCAAACAATCAATATGGATATGATGATAATAATAGTGACAATAACTCCTATGACTCTGGTGATTATGATTACGAAAATACTGACTATTAATAAGCCTGCCAAGGCTTATTTTTTTCATTCAAAAAGGCCCCGAACATAATGTTCAGAGCCCTTGATAATTACAACAAATATTTAGCATCTCGTGTATGATCAAACGAAGTCAAAATCTTTGGACCATCATCTGTAATAACAATGGTATGTTCATACTGACAACTCAAGCTACCGTCGACTGTCCGAATTGTCCAACCATCATCCTCATCTGGTTCACTACATTCAAAACTACCAATATTGATCATCGGTTCAATGGTAATTGTCATACCAGCCTTCAAACGTGTGCCATGTCCTGGCTTACCATAATGAGGAACATCTGGTTCTTCATGCATTGTGGGTCCAATTCCATGACCGATATAATCTCTAACAACACCATAACCCATTTCATTCTCTGCATAATCTTGGATGGCAAATCCAATATCACCAATACGGTTACCAACAATTGCCTTGTCGATACCCTTATATAGCGACTTGAGAGTTACATCCATAAGTTTTTTAACTTCATGACTAGCTTCTCCAACGACCAATGCATGACATGCATCACTTAAGTAGCCATGATAGTCGATTACTGTATCTAATTTGATCAAGTCACCATCTTTAACGATAATATCTTTACTTGGACAACCATGACAAATCATATCGTTGACACTGATACATGTTGAGTACTTGTAACCTTCAAAGTTTAATTCACCAGGTGTGGCACCATGTTCAGTGATATATTTATATGAAAAATTATCGATGTCCCAAGTTGATAGTCCCGGTTTGACATAATCCTCTAATTCATGGAACAAACCAGTTAAAATATCTCCTGCCTCTTGCATCCCTTTTATTTCACGTTCTGATTTTAATGCTATCATTTTATCTCCTCAAATTTATATTACAAAGTTTTTTTATAAATAAAGTATTTCATTTTTTGATCAATTGACTGACCAGGTTCATGTACTTCTGCTTCAGCACATCTGTCAAATCCACGATGTTCATAAAATTGATATGAGCAATTAGTGTCAGTAAAAACATATATCCTCTTACCAGAATATTGTTCTGAAAGTGCAGTAAGCAATTTAGTTCCAACTCCCTGACCCTTTGTATCTGGATCAACCGCAAACAGCATTAACTCGCCATCAAAATTCATCTTGGATTTTAGTTCCTTCAGCATGAATCCATTAACCTGATCATAAACACCTGAGTCAGAATCAAAACCAACATTCATTATCGATTCCACAACTTTTGAATAACTTCGATTTAGAAGTCCCTGATCGATCAAGACCTCATTATTGAATCCAGCAAAAACTGCACCACAAAAGTTATCACCCTCATCATACGCACCTAAAGCTATCGTAGCCTTGCTATATTCATCTCGCACAACATATTCAGCGTATATTCTATTTTGAATTTTTGAACTTGAATATCGATCAAAATTCATTCCGACTAATGAGAATTGAGCTAACTTAGATAAATCTTTTTTATTAAAATTCTTAATTTTTATAATTGGTCTATCTCCAAACATTATGACTTATACTAAATAATCATATACATTTCGTAAATAAAAGTCCAAAAAAAGAACACCCAAAGGTGTTCTATTCAAAGGAGAGTACAGGATTTTAAAAAGCCTATATATCAATCCCCATTTGAAATATGCGCAAAATATGCGCAAAGTCTTACTTTTTATTATGTTTTTCTACCCATTATATGGTGAAAACATTTAGAATTGATAGTCTTTCAACAGCTCAAATTATATCACAGCTATATCTTTAAAATTAAGTTTTTTAAATAGCACAAAAAAGCCCACCACCTAAATTAATAGATGATGGGCTTTTTCGACACTATCAAAGTTAATTAAAAACCAAGGTAATTTACAATATTGTCGACATCAACGAACGACCTCAATATAGCGCATATTATTATATTTGTCTAATCTTTACTATTCAAATTTTGATCCCGATGTGTATTCAAATGGAATGTATTCATCAGTTGCAATTTTAGCCATCGGAATACCATTGATAACTTTGAATCCAGCGGTTTTAAAGGATTTACCAGTGCTGACAGACGCATTCTGCACCCTGTTTCCTTTTGAATCAAAGACAGGTGCCGGTGAATCGTCCGTATATTTAACGATAATAAAATCTTTAAACTCTGTTTTTGATAGTGGCACAAAAATATCGGTAGCAATTTGGTAATGTGGTTCACTATTGATCATAACAATATCTGAACTTTTCCAAGTTGATCCTGCATCATACATTTCAGGTCGTTCAATTCCTAGCCTATCTACTGGATGAGTTTGTTCCGTTAGCTTGATGACATTTTCTACTTTAGGCTTTTCGGGTTCAGCTTTAGGTTGTGTGGCTGCTTCAGTTTTGGCTGATTTCTTATCAAAAATGCCCCAATCATATGACATGTCCTGCGAACCACCGCCCCAGGTAGATGTGTATTGCCAAGCAACTATATTGCCTCTTGCTCCACAATCACTTGATCCGTAACTAGCTACCCAAGTCGGGTGCTTATTAGCATTTAAGATACCTTGATTGAACCAACTGGCCATACTGTATTGAAATACATTCGTATAGCCTTGTGTTTCAAGGTAGTTAATGAAGGTATCGACATAGCTCGCTACGTTTGAAGTATTTAATGTGGAATCCTCAACATCAACACATAGTGGTGTATCTTTTCCAAAGCCAAGATTAACAACCGATTGCTCGAAGAATTTTGCTTCATTGATCGAATCAGCAACACTTGAAGCTAGAAAATAATGATAGAAACCAACATTCATTCCAGCTGCTAAAGCATTTTTTGTTTGATTTAAAGACTTAGGATTAATATAGTTATCTCCATCAGCACTACCTTGGGTAGTTTTAATTAGAACGCTAGCTACACCTGCATTGACTAAACCTTGAAAGAAGCCTAAATCATCACGTTGAAAGCTAGACACATCTGCAAAATATTTAGTCATATTAGTTTCTCCTTAAATTAGCGGGATTTTGATATGTTGGCGTTTTAACTTCGGTCAAATCAGATTGAACGGTATTAGAATCGCTAGGTTTACCTTTTGATGTGTCATATACCAGCCCGAGTGATCCTGCAATCGTTAACACTGTATTGACAATTCCCATAGCTTGATTTAATTCTTCTCCTGTAATTTCCCAGCCAAATAGATGTCCAACTTGTTGTGCTAATACTCCTACAAGTGACAAGGTGGAGACCCACCAAACTGCCGAATGTGTATCTAAAGTTAATTTATTTTTCATTTATTATCTACCTACCTTATCTTCTACTCTTATCAGTCTTTTCTCATGGTCTGTAACCATTTCAGAAAGCACATGATTATCACTCCTTGTTTCTTCCTTAAATGATTTAAATTCATTAGATAAATCTTTGATGTCGTATCTTAATGGTTTAATAATCACAATATTTACAAACCAGGTTAAAACTCCAATAAATATGGAAAAAAGTGAAAATAGCGATAACCATTCTTCTAAGGAATATCCCATTATTACGTGTGGTGGCATCTAGTCATCTCCTTTCTTTACAACAAAAAAAGGAACTAGCCTTAGCTAATTCCTGTGATTTTTAATTTTACTGTTTTGCCAGTGTCATCTGTTGCTGTGATGGTTTTCCCACTCATATCAGACACAGTCACTATATCTTCTGGAGCTGGTGTCCAATCAGTGGCTACGCTACCTTTTTCTAACTTAAACCCATAGACATAAGCTTCTACTGTATTTTGATCGGTTGCTGAAGGTGAGTAGTCTTGCCTAAGCGTAAAAGTCTTATTTCCTGATACATTAGGAATAGTAATGAAAGTTATGGTATATAGTTTATAATCACTTGTAAGAGTTATATTAGTATGAGTATCGTGACCTCCACTATTTGATACATTTGGGAAACAATAGAAAATCATCGTCCCTGTACCCTTAGCATAGAAACTAGCTGTATATGTTGTAGAAGACTGTAACCACCCGTCATTAAGTTGTTGTATGACAATGCCACTAAGAGATGATGAAGTTAGCGTGGCCATAGGATAATGCAATACGGCCGGCTTTTGACTAGCATCTACAGTAACCTCCTGCCCTAAAGTCCAATTATCATTAAAGTCACCTGTATTCATTAACATATTAACACCAACGGCACTGTTATTAACTTGAGTTTGCAAGCTCTGAAATGCAGGTGCATTAATTAACCCAGTGTTATCAACAGTTCCTGTATCACCTTTATCACCTTTAGGGCCTTGGGGACCGGTTGGACCAGTTTCACCTGTATCACCCTTGTCACCTTTAAGACCTTGGGGGCCAATTGGACCGGTTTCACCTATATCACCCTTGTCACCTTTAGGACCTTGGGGACCAGTTTTAGCAACTGTTAAAGCATCTATTTGGGCCTTTAAATTTGCAATTGATTGAGATACTTGGGCTTGCTGATCGGCTGTGAAACTAGCATTGGCCGCAATAATTTGTTTTTGAACACCATCTAAAAATGAATTAACGGGAGCAATTTGTGCCTTGATAGCCGTAATCGTAGCATTCAATTCATCACTATTATTTTCCAAATCTAATTTTTTAGCAGCTAAATCAGCGGCAATGCTTTCGACATTTTCTTCAGCAGCATCTATGATTGGTTGATATTGAGCCTTAGCATCGCTCAAAGTCTTATCCATAAGCAGCTTGAATTCATCTGGAATGCTCAATGCAGCAATTTGGGACTTCATTTGTTGGATTCTACCGAGCCAGTCATTTTCGGTATCAGTTAAGAACTTATTGATATTTTCGAGGCCCGGAATGTAGCTGACTGAAGTATCATCAAGCTGCGTACTTGGAATGATTGAGATATCAAATCCACATGTGGTTACCTCGTTATTTATCACAAAATAAGCGTCCTGAATCTTACCAACAGACTCAGTTAAATGCTCACTTACAGGATAATCGATCACGCTACCATTAACATTTGCTGGATCATTAGAAACAATTGTCCCATCAGGCTTTTTGGCTACAAAGGTAGCAAAATTAATCTGTAAGGTTTCGTCTCCCCCATTTAAGATAGTTGCTTCAATAGTCACATCACTTTCACCTTGACGCAGAATAATTGGCTCATTATTGACCACAGCATCTTTACGAATATCAAGGCTAATTTTGGCTATTCTTATCATCTACTTCGCCTCCGCTAACATTGCCTGATGCGTCATAATCTTCACCTGTAATATCTTTATAATCATCTTTTGAGATGACCATAGGCACATAGCCAACGATGTCAGTGGTCTTGAGCGTTCCCCAACCAAATTCCATCTTTAATAGTTCTATCATAATAATTCCTCCTTAAAATTATTCCGACCACCACCACTACCAGTAAGGGAGCATGCTTTTATTGACTACTTAGCTGCGATAGTTGCACCATCGTTTGTAGCTGTGGATGTCACATCTGCTGGTGCTTCAGGAGCTGGTGTAAGAACCGTCCAGCCTTTTGCATCAACTTTTTCTGATTCGAGACCTGTAACAGAATCCTTAAAAGTGATTTTATAATCGCCATCAGCAACTACTGTACCTGCTGCTAGTCCTGCAACAGCAACGCTAGCTACACCGACTTCACTTTCGCCAATTTTGTTTCCTGCCTTGTCATAAACTACTTCGATATCTTTTGAACGATCTGCCATAATCAAATACTTCCTTTTTTTATTTTTATTGTGCTGAAATTACTGCTCCGTCTACTGTTGCTACAGATTTAACTTCTGACGGTGTAGTTGGAGTTGGATTAACTCCATTTGCTTTATCCAACTTGGTAGTTAAATCTGCTACTTGCTTTGTCAATGCTGTGATTGCCATTTGCGCTGCCAACTTATCTTGGATAGCTTGCTTAGTCATAACAGTAACAGCTTGCTGGAATTGCTGATTCATCAGTTGACCTTTTAATTGACCTTTAGTTAAATTGGTTAGTGACTCTTTAGTTTCTTCATCTGGTGTCATGCCTGTTGAAATATGGACTAATTTATTATCGGATTCCCGAACCGTCCATGAATACATGTTATCGATATAAAAGGCTGGGTTACTATCCACTAGTGTCCAGCCTTCAATTTTAGATTGTTTTTCTGCTCCTGATTCTGGGGAACCGTAAATTCCTGTAATGTTTCTATCATCATCTAATTGAACTGCTATTTTCATTATTTACCTCCTATTTTCTATAAGGTGTAATACTTTGAATGTCTAAAAAGGCATTATGATAGTTACTGCTAAAATTAATTTGAAAAACAAATTGAACAGTAATTTTATTTTTTTCTATTAAAACATATGCTTGGCTTGGAACATGCAATGCAGCAGTACCATCAGATTTCCAAGTTCCAGAAACATAGCTTTCTACTGGAACTGTTTTATTATCCGTAATAGTGTTATGAGACTGAAATGGAATTTTGTTTCCAACGATTAGTTTTTCTTTAGGAATAACATAATTTGCTAAAATTCCAATATCATCATTAGAAATTCTATATCCATGTTCTTGATTGTCATACAAAGTATATGCATACTTTGTTAAATTGATTAAAAGGCCATCGGAGACATTCTCATAATAATCAGAGGTACCATCTAAAGTAAGAATATTGGCTTTATCTGTTCGTGTACTTCCTGAAAATAATTTAATAGACTCTGGAAATTGTGCCACGGCCTTTTGAGTTGAAAATGTGGCAATAACATCAACTATTACATCATAATTGGCTCCAGTTGCTCCTGCTGTATTTCCGTCATTATCGTATCCAGTAACACTAGAATATGTCATGGTTCCATCACCATTAAACTTAACATGCAAGTGTGGAGCTAAGAAGTTCTTACCACTTAGATTCTCACCAATTCCGTTAATTGGAATATCTAACTCATTAGTTGTAGCTAAATCAGTTGATTTAATATATACCGGATAGACTGATGTAGTAGTAAAATATCCTTCTTTAGCAACATTATTAGTATCATAATTCAATTCAATATCGGTTACAGCGCCCTTAGCGCCTTTTGCCATTGAAGTTCTTTGAAGGTGAATAAGGAACGTAGCACCATCGCCAGCCATATTGAACTTTGTACCAACATCACGTAGTAAAATAACAGTTTGAGAGCCTGTTTGTTCTGCTACACTTTCGTCTCGTTGATATAGCAAATATCTTTCAGTAATCTCACCATCAGCAAGTGAACCAGCATAGTAATCAGCACCAGCGGCTGGGTGATTTTGATCTGTATTTCCACCAGTGCTGCCACCTGTACCATTTGTGCTAGTTAAAAAATTAGTAAAATCCATATAGTTCGAGTCACCCGCGGGTTTAATAATTTGAATATTTCCTTTAGCATCCTTATATGTTGCCCCTTGAGCTGCCTTTGAGGCAATCCGAGCAACTTTTGTTAAAGCATTATCTGCCATTTAATTTACCTCCTGTTTATTGTCCGCTTGTAATGCATTCGTCAAAGTAGTTATTTTGTCTGATATAGTAGCATCTTCAATTTTGTCATTTGTATCCAAAGTATCGATTTGAGATTGAATAACAGATTTGGCACTATCAGCGGTTAAAAATGATAATGAAGCATCTAAATAATTATCCGTCTTGTCAAAAGGTACTTTGACATATGTTCCTGTAGAATTTTTATATTTAATACCAATTGGCGTTAATGTTTGAAGTTTAGCAACTCTAGTTAAATCGCTCATTATTCTCCATTACTCCCTTCCAAGGAACCTGTTAGCAGGTCGATTTTTGATGATACAGCCGAATCTAAAATGGAATCATTTACATTTACATCAATTTGACCGTTATTGATTCCCATCTGAACGTCAACGTATAAATCAGCTTTTGTTACAAGTCCATCATCAGCAATCTGTTTCTCCAAAGCATTCATTTTAGTCTGCGAATCAGTTAACCCAGTATTTAGTTCATCTAGCTTAGCTTTAGAAACACTAATAAAACTATCTACCTTGTCATTACCATTTTTTAAATCAGTATCAAGCTGATCTAATGCTTCTTTCATCTTTTGACGAATTTGTGCTAGATTATCGGCAATAATAGCAGCATATGAATTCAACAAATAACTTAATTGATGATCAGCTGATGTCTGCATTTCTTTGATATGGAAAAGCGCCCGTTGATACTCAGATACATAAAAGGCCATTGCTCGTGGATATGCTATATCATTAGCAATCACATTAACTGAAAAGTCCAGTGTGGTATAAATCTTAGTTCTATCCATAGATTCAATGACAAAATGTGCATTCTTGAAGTAACCAGGACTTTGAGCAACTTCTGATTGTGGAGACCAGGTGATTCTACCAGTATTCGCTTGTACTCGATTAAATCCTTCATCGTCGTAGATTTCGGCCCCAGAAGAATCATTTCCCTCAAATCTAATTAATACATTGGACATATCTACGGGACCATCTTTAGTTAGGAAAAGAATTGGTGATTTGAACATCCCCGACTGTCCTTGGCGGATATTGATTTCTTGAAAAATTCTCTTGTTGGTTAAAGTATCAATAACACCTTGTGGCAAATTATGGATATGCTCATCATCCGTATCCTCATGTGGGAGATAGAATGTTTTCGAACCATCAAGATAAAAAATCATTGGTTGTTCAAGTGGAATATCTGTCTTGAACGTTCTGTAATCGGAGCCAACTGGTACATGTAACTCAGGAATATTGGGTTCTTGATTAGTATTAGCCGCTGATTGATCTGTATTAACTTCTGTCATTTATTTATTCTCCTTTCTCGTCAATGTCATTAAGTGCCTCAACCTTGTCCTCAATATTTTGATCATGAATTGTATCATTGATGTCGATGTCTTTTTCACCTGTAAATCCCGGTGGGAAGACACTATTAGGCTGTGGTTTATAGTTAACTGCATTCGATAGATTATCTATTTGTTTCTGTAGGTTATTAATTTTTTCGTCAACATCGCTCTTAGTATAATAACGTTCATCAATTATCTGGGAGATTGATGTGGACAATTCTGCCAGTTGATCATCAGTTAATTGCTTAAAGAAATCAATGATTGCAGTTTCATTTTGCCCTTGTATAGCCTGATTCTTTAACAAAATGTTTATTACCGTTTCAATAGTATTAATGTTGTAATCACTTGCGTGAAACATACTTGGACCAATCAGCTCTTGAGTTAACGGATCTAGTCTAATTTGATTGCCATCAACTCCTTCGATATCTTGAAGTTCGGGTATTTGTAAAAGCTGTTTTAAATCTACTAATTTATAACGCTTAAAAATAGTATTTCCATTGGAATCATTGCCAACAACTTCATACACTTGATTATTTTCTTGATCAATATATGTAGATCCGGTATCTTTAGTCGGATCTATTTGGTTATCCGACAATTTTCCATATTCCATTAACTGCATATTTTGGTTAATATCAGGAGAATAGAATTTTTGTGTACCATCATATCCTTGCATTACTTTTTCTCCTTATCGTTATTTTGTGACGCTTGTAAACCAGTAATTTTTGACGATAACCGGTTTACTTTTTTATTTAATAAGTCATTATTTCGCTTCAGTAACTTTATATTATCTGATGTTTCGAAGTTGATATTCTTTTTTGATAGTTTTGAATTATCAAGGCTTATTGTCATAGGTGTATCTTTCATCAATGGATTGCCACTGATACCGTTTAAAGTAATCATGGTCTTAATTCCAAGTGGCCCGGCATCTAAGTAACTTGTGTCACCAATATTCATGGAATCATCTTGATAACTCAAGTTAACCGTTAACTCAACTACTGGCTCAGTTTGTAGAACAGAATCAGCATACTGCTTCATCTGTTCAGGAGTTTTGATTTGGTCGTTAGTAATATCATCACCAATTTTCAAACCGTATTCAGAGCGTGACTGTGCATTGTAATAAAAAAACGGCTTAAACACATAATCTGTGTCATCTGCCGTTGTTCCATCCTCTTGGCCTTGTGTGTCACTAGGTTCTACATCATATTGACCACTAAAATCAAAATTGCTTTGATCTACCCATTCATTAACACCAACACGATAGTAAGACTTTCCATTTGCTCCATCAGACACCGAGCCATTAATTTGCCAAGCCGTACCATTCGGCAACACATCATTTAAAATAGTTTGAGGCGTCCAAGGTGAATCATATATCTTAGCTCCAGCTGAGGCATTAGTAACATCTGTTGGTGAAACATCGGTAGCGCCACTAAAGTCTAGTGCGGATTGATCAATCCAGCCTAAATCAATTTGGTACCATGATTTGGATTGAGCACCATCAGAAACTGAGGCTTTGACTTTGTATTGAGTACCAGCTGTCAATTGGCTGCCGGTCTTAACTTGTGGCGTAAATGGTGAATCATAGATATCAGCCATGGCTGCATCTTTATTATCTTTGGAACTATCATCACTGCTGCTATCTTTATTATCAGCTTTAAAAGTACCTTGACCACTAACTACTGTAATCACATGATTTTCTGGTTTAACATCACCGTCTTTATCAAAGGTGACATACTTTTCAGCAACCCATTGATCTGTGGCAACTAAATAGTAAGTTACATCGTTAACCGTCTTCTTATTCGTAGTTAGGTATGTGTTTCCATTTGGTAAATGACCAACAACCGTAGTCATATCAGCTCCTACCACCGGTGCTCCGCCATCTTCCATAGTTGAAACCGTCAAAGTGGCATTACCAATTGATGAACTGGCTCCATTGTCCTTGTCAGAACCATCAGAACTAGAATCCCCATCAATTTTAATATGTCCTTTACCCCAAACTAGATCAATTACATGGTTCTCCGGCTTTACATCTCCGGGTCTATCAAACGGTAGGTACTCAGAGCTAACCCAGCCGTTGGTTTCGACCTCATACCAAGTAGTTCCATCTATTGAAACTTGTTGGCCAATTTTCCAAACTGACCCATCAGGTAGAACTTGACCAGTTTTAATTTTCTTAGTTGGAGAACTATAAACCGGTGCGCCATTCATAGAGACAATAGTACCTCTAGTTTTTGGTCCTGTTGGGCTAGCCGTCATTGAGATACCAGCGGAATCAACGATAGCAACAGCACCATCAGTTTGGCTATGTTCATTATCCTTAGAAGCTCCATACAGCATAGCCCCATTTTTTAATGATGTCATATCAATAGATAGCTCAATATCGTTAGTATTGTGCGACCATCTAAACGACTTATTTGTTTGACGCTTATATGAATCTGAATCATAGATTTTAACTACATTATTATCAGGAATCCATTTTGCTCCAAAGCTGTCAACGGCTTTTTGTATAGCATCTAAACCTGAACAATTTCCCCAATCAGTTATATCAACCGTGGGAAAATTACCAATTAGTTGGTAGCTATAGCCCTCTGAATTATAGTCAGAATCAAATACAAATTTTAATGCTTGATCAAGCGTGTAGGATTGACTACCAGAGTTAACTTTGAACTGTTTAAAATCTTGCATTCCAAAAATAATATGTGTTGCTGTCACATCTTTAGTAACAAAACCATCTACTATCTTGCCAACAACTTGCATAATTACATATTGTTGACCGTCAAAAACAACAATCGAATTTTTTTGGATTAAATCAAAAGAAATCTTATCATAATCATTCTGAAACGCTGTGAATGTTAATGAAAAGGTTTCTGAAATTTGCTTGTCGATATTAAATGTTCCAATATCTAAGCAGGTCAGCCACTCTTCATTCTGGCCGTCAGCTGATCTGATAAATAGCTTATGTCCTTTATAATCCATAATTAGAAATAAATGAAATAAAATTCAAAGGAAACATCTGAATTTGATAGACCAGAAATCTCAAAATCATTGTTTCCTTTTGCTAGTGTAATTGTTCCGTGATCACTATTGATTCCATCCGGATTACCATTGATATATGGATCAACACCGTCCAATATCAGTTCATCAGTCGGTATTAAAACACGATTATAGGTAAATGATTCGCCAGTAGTCTTATTAATTAGGGTTGGCGAGCCAGAGCCTATGATGTGAATTTTTAAGACATGATGTTGTACCAAGGGATCAATAGCAACAGAACTAGGATTATAAATAGAAAACTCCTCTTCTTTGGATTCATAAGAAATATCTTTATTAGGTATTCCCATTCCATAAGAAAAGAAGTTTTTTTCTTTATCAAAGATTTCTAACGACGTGCCTACACTCTCACGCATACCTGTATAGTTGTTGAACGTGATGACAAAAGTACCTTGTTTCTCATTGAAATAGGTTGGTGCAATAGGTTTAGTAACCACACGATATTTAAATGTTGGTTCATCACCAAAAACAATCCAGAATCCATTTCTACTCATGAAGAAGTTCTGTAATTCAGCAAGTAGCATAGAAAACTCTGGTTTATTATCTCCGTCAATCATCCATATTGTTGTGATATCACGTGAATCGAATGATCCAGAAGTTCTATTTTGACCGTCACGTGTATTCATCTTTTGCCAGTTATCTACCGGATTGGTGATAGCTGGGTCCCAATCATACATGTGAACGCCAAACAAATTTTCATCATCATAATATGATTCCCAATTAACCCCATCAAAACTTATTGCTACCTCAATTGGATCTAGTGGCAGTCTTGAAGGATTGTCATGGCCGTTCGAAAATCTATAAGCATGAGGTTTAGGATTGGTCATTTCATCTTTAAATACCTGATTTGTCATTATTGTCTATCACCTCGCTGGTATGCATAGATATCTGTATTACGTCTGTTTTGCTGATTTAAATTGCTGCTGGTTCTAGCAATGTTAATTTCAGGAGCAAAGTTCTTACCTTCGATAGAGCCTAACAGATTAATGACAATATCTAGTTTTTGACCAAGGTCAGCGCTGATATTGCTTGTTAAATTTGAAGCTCTAAGTTCTGGGTGATAATCTGCCATCTTAGCCATCAAGTTAGACATGAGCGGTATAGCTGATGGACGTGCTGGATTGATAACCATTTCAGGTTGTCCAGGAACTTCGCCAGCAATACTCAACCCATTTGTCCAACCGCCATTAGCCAAAAAGTTAATTTGTTCGCCAGTACCGATACGATCCCAAGCACCTGAATGCATATAGGCATTGGCAGTAGCCATAATCTGATCTTCACCACTCAAAATATTGGTGTGACCGGGCACGGCGTATGCCATAAATGTTTGTGGAATAAATTGAAGTAATCCCATAGCAGGATTACCAGCAAGTGAATTTTTATCTGAAACGGTTTGTCTGATAGCTGGGTTACCACCAGATTCACGAGCAATTTCACGAACGAAAGCAGCAGCTTCCCAATCAATGCCTTTAGGTGGATTAGCACCCATTTGTTCCAATATTTTCTTAACAATTGGTAGCCAAGCTTGTGCAGCCTTAGGCTCTCCAGCAACGGATTGAGCTTCTAGCTCTTTATCCTTTAGCTTACCTAAAACATTTTTAAACCAATCTATTGATTGTTTAACAACGTAATGACCGGCTGGAGGAGCGAACACATTACCGAATTTAGTTGACTGAGTAATTTTAGACGTGGCTTTATCCCAAACAGATGTTAGATTTCCTAACGGATCTTTTAAGAAAGAAGTAATACCTTCAAGCTTATCCTTGACCCATTTGCCCATGTCACTTAGTTCACCCTTAATCCAACCACCAACACCATTTGCATAATGTGGAACTGAACTAGGTGCGAATCTTCTGGCTGTTTCAGCAGCAGGCACAACAGTAGCACCCGGCTTTAGATCAACCATGACATTGCGCATTTTAGGAATGATTCTCCAAGGCTCACCAGGGTTCTTAAATGCTTCCTCAAATACTGAACCTTTTTGATCATTAATTAATGCTGGACCACCGGGGTGGTAACCAACACCACTGGCATACTTGATAGGTGCAATTGATTGAGCTTTTCCACCAAAGAAATGGATAACGGTATTGATTCCGCCAATACCACCGTTAATCGCACCAACAACACCCTTCATGGCATCGTGAGCTAGATCTTTAAATGTTCCAAAAATATCCTTAAATAATTTCTGAACACCTTTCCAAAAGCTTTCCCAACCTGATTTAAAGCTAGATTTAAAACCACTCCACCAAGTATTTATACCTGTAGTAAAGTCATCATAGGCCGTATGCATTCCTTTCCATCTGTCGTGCATATCGGTCTTTCTGTCTTTCCAGCCTTGATTCCAGTCTTTACCAAACGAAGTTGAAAATCCAGACCACCATTTACCTATTCCGGTGGTGAAATCATCGTAAGCGCTGTGCATGTTTTTCCAATTGTCATGCATATCAGTCTTTCTATCTTTCCAAGATTTGTCCCACTTCTTGCCAAAATCCTTAGAAAATCCAGACCACCATTTACTAATATTTTTATCCCAGCTAGTTGTAGTTTTCTGAGTGTCTTTCCAAAAGCTATCCCATGACTTACCGAATTTTGATTTTTTAAGCGATTTAGACATATCGTCCAATGAATTACTGAATTTCTTAGCAAATCCTTTCTTGCCGCTAAATACGTTTCCAAGTTCATCAGACCATTTTTTCATGGCCTTCTTTGTCCCTTTATCCTTCTTGAACCATTTAGATACGCCCTCAAAGGTTCCGGTAATATTAGCTAATAAGCCTTTTTTACCCTTAGTTGAATTTTTAACCGAGCTCTCAAGACCTGTCATCCATTTGTCAAAACCTTTTTTGGTTGACTTATCCTTTAATAACCAATCACCGACGCCTTTAAAGATACCTGTTAGATTATTTCCAAGACCCTTTTTACCTTTTGTAGATGTTTTGACTGATGCTTCTAGTCCTGTCATCCACTTAGTAACGTTTTTGCCGGTCTTAGTATCCTTCAAGAACCAAGCCGTTGCGCCAGCGAAAGGATTAACTAACGAGGCAGTAATTTCGGTCTTATGTTTCTTTACCCAATCAGTTGCAGTATTAAATCCAGACTGAATGTTTTTGCCAATCTTTCCGGTTTCTTTGCCAATTGCTTGCTCCCAGCCAAGTTTACCAGTGAAAAGCTTCTTAGCTCCATCAATTCCTGTTTTGACGCCTTTCACGATATTACCACCGAGCTTATTCATAGCATCTCTAAATGGCTTGATATGTTTATATGCTTCATAGAAAGCAACACCTAACGCAACCACGGCAAGTGCTATATCAACATAAGGGTTCATTAAGGCCGTCTTACCTAAAGTCATCATGGTAGTACCAAAGGTCTTTAACGCACCAATTGTTTTAACTCCAAATGCTACAGCTAAATTCTTACCGGATAAAGCCAAATCTTTAACTGTTCCAATAAATGCTTTAATTTTAGTCTTGGAATCATTAATACCCGTAACGCCAAACCTAAATACCTTCTTTTGGTTATCTCCATCGCCAATGATTTTAGTTAAAAGACCGCCTTTTGTTCTATCTGCAAGACCTGCAACTCTTAGCAATGGTTCAAATGCTGATTCAGACATTTTGAATGCTTTGAATCCAACAAATGCAGTGGCAAGTGTCTTGATTGCTGTTTTATGTTTGGCTACGCCATCAAGCAATTTAGCAAGTGTTTTTAATGGATCTGCATCATCTTTTGAGTTTTTACCAATTAATCCGAATGCCTTACCTAAATCGTTAAACATCGTAACCGTCGTATCCCAAACACCTTTGACAAAAATTCCTACTATGGTACCTAAATCTTTAGTGATATCGGAGATTGTTCCTCTGTTTTGAGAAAGGTATTTGATAATGACAGCCACATGTTGAGACAGCTTAGCCAATCCTTTTCCGGCGTCGGTTAGTAATCCTTGAAAGGCCTTTGAATTTAACTCATCAGCTATATCAGATAGACCGGTAGTCTTTTCATCAACCAATGGTTTCATTAATGTCCCTTGTGCAGATATCCAACCAGATTTAATACGTGCAATTGCTCCTTCGCCAGTCTTGCCGAACTTATCAAAAGTATCTGATGAATGTGCGGCAACTTGAGTCATAGCATCTTCAAATTTTTGCGATGTAATATCACCATTTGAAATAGCTTTAGTCAATTGATCTTGGGTCATGTTCAAAGCTTTTGCTAATTCACGTGGCAATGCCGGCACTGCTTTAGACATTCGTGTATAAGCCATAGTTGAAAGCTTACCTGATGATTCAACTTTTGCATAAGAAGAAGCCAAACCATTTGCAGCATCTTCACCTTTACCAGATTCAATTGCCAATGCTGAAAAGGCTCTAGTCAGGTTTTGAGTGGTAGTAAAACTACCAGAAAATCCATAAATTTTCTTTTGCAAGTCATTGATTGCACCAGCAGAAAAACCAGTGGCACTTCTTAATTCGGCCATAGAGCCAACCATAGCTTTAGTTTGACCAGCGTTAAGCCCCATGCCTTCCCAGACACGATTAATTTGTTCGCCAGCTTCTACTACCTGTATACCACTTTTAGCAGCAGAAATAAGACCACCGGACATTGCTTGCAAGCCGTTCAAGACAGCACCACCAATTAATGAACCACCGATAATTGATTTAAATCGACTAGTTTTTTCCTTAGCAGCATCCATCCGATCACTAAATCGTTCAAGACTTGTATTAGCACTAGAGGTATCTGCCGTAACTTTTGTATTGATGTGATTTGGAATATCCTTGGTTACATGAATAAAATCTTCAACTGCGTGAGTATTAGCTACCGCATCTAACTTAGTCCTAGCTTCTTTAGGAACTTTTTTGAACATATCATCAAAGTTCTTAAATCCCTCTTGCTTAGCAATGGCCTTTAATTGGGCTTGCTGACTTTTAGGGAGTTTCCCTAAATCAGACTTGAATACTTCAAATCCACCATTTTCAACGTTTGCCTTTAACTTTGTATATTGATCCTTAGGCAATGCTTTCATATAGCTGTCAAACGTATCAAAGCCGTTCTTTTCAGCCATAGCATTCAACTTAGTTTGAACATCTTTAGGCAAGCCCTGAAGTTTTTGGCTAAATGTAACGATTTTCTGCTCATCAGCAGTAACATCAAGTTTTACGTTCTTATCCTTGATGTTATCCATTGCTTGTTTAACTCTCTGAGCAGTCGGAGTTAACTGATCTTTACCAAGAAAATTAATAACTTTATTTACTACGATATCTGACATCTATTCTCGCCCCCTTTCCATGACCAGATCATGAAACGCTTTTGCACTGATTTGTTTTCTTTGAATGTTGTCCGACTCCTTGCCAAAATTGGTAGCAAAATCTTTAACCTCAAAAAGTGAAGATTCAATTGATCGATTTTGTGTTTCAATATCTTCAATCAGGCCTACTGGTCTTACCATCGAGGATTTAAGACGTTCATTCTCAAGATCGTCATATTGAGCAAGCAACGCTCCACGACACAAATCATTAAATTCAAAGGGAGTTAACTTCCAAAAATCATCAATATTAGTAATACCGATAATTCTTCTAGCTCTACTTATCTGTTCATCCAAATCAAACTGATTTACTTGCTCGCTTCTTCGATTCTCTCGTTTGCTTCCTTCATGTTTTCTTCGAGTTGATCGATTTGAATTTGAGTCATTTCTTTTTCTTCGGCTTTTACCGATTTCAATTCCAAACTCTTCTTCATACCTTTGATCAAACGATCTCCGTATCTCATCCACTCGCTTATTTTCGCTTTTAAAAAACCTGCGTTAATTAGTCCCTTAATAATTTCATTAGTAACTTCGTGGATATCGTCAAATCGACCATCTTTACTTAATTGATCAACCAACTCATCTTCTTTAAGCAAATTTCCAGCCACAGCTTTAAAGAAAGTAATCACTGAATCTACATTGTCAGCAAATAAACCATCTAAAAATGAATTAAATTTGTCAGTACGTTTATCCTTGTCTTCACCAGCAATATTTTTGTATAAAAGATAATTAAAAGTAGGTGTGATCATTCCTTTTTTTGTCTCTAAAGTTAGCATTTCAATTTCTCCTAATAATTTGATTCCGTCCACCACCGCTCAAGTATGTGAGTATGCACTTGATTAGATACTAAGCAGTCGGCTTAGTATTCGAAGACACTGGTGATCCTGTACCTGATCCTGTGCTTGATCCTGTACCTGTGCTTGATCCTGTACTTGAACTTGCTGGATTAGATGTATTAGCTGGTTTAGAAGCTCCGGGGCCCATGACATCTTCACCAGTTGTTGTATCTTGAACTGTAATGGTTTCATCATCGGCAGTATTATCAACCACATCCCCGTTTTCTGTACCAATGTCACTTGGATGTGCCCAGTTGTAATACTTATCTAAATCATCAAGTACACCATCATCAAGGTCAGATTCGTCCAATTCAAAAGCATTCTCATCAGAATTAATTGCCCGTTCAACGCCGTTGACTTCAAATTGAAGATTGGATGTAACGATTCCACCAAGCGCTTCGGTATTTGGCAAGTTAGGAACATAAGATTGAGAAAATTGTGCTTGAACTTTACGATTTGGCTTTGTTCCATGAAGCGTATTTAGGTCAACACGCCATAAGCCAATTAATTCGCCTTTTTCCCATGCTGCATATAGATCCCAATAGAGATCTTTTCCATTGTTGTTAGGATCATCAAAGATAACATCGACTGTTCTTTGTTGATTAATTGCACCAACGCCCTTAGCAGTTCCACGCTTAGTGGTAGTTGATTGAATTGCTCTTGTGTTAGTACCTGATGTAGCACCTTGTTGACCTAAAATGTGTGCCTTATTAGTTACTGGTTCATGCATAAAACGCTTATACAAATAGATGATTTTATTTGCGTCACGACCTTTAAAGTCTTTTTTGAGTTTGTTTCCTGTTTGTGTATTGTCAGCCATTTTATTTCCTTCTTTCAAATTCTTTGGTAAAAAAATAAACATTCACTTTTGAAATGAATGTCTAAATAAATGATTTTTCTGTTATGTTGTAATCCATCGTGATTGTTACGTGTCTCAAACTCTGATCAGTTGAATTGTCAATAACCTCAACTTGATTGAAAGCAACAGATGAGCAATTATAACTTGATAATCTCAAATATTTCAGATACTCACGTATGCTGAAACACGTGTCCATCATCAAGCCATGGTCATTATCAACCGTGTCAAAGTAATCAACATATAAAGTATAACTTGAACGTTGTTCATTCTTAGCACGTTGTGAATCACCGGTTGAACCTGTTGAAATAATAATTTGAGGATAGCCGTTGCTATCACTCTCACTAGAATCAAATATTGGTATGTCGGTAGTAATGACATTCAATACTTTTATAGCACTAGTAACTAAGTCACGTTGTGGTGAAATCAAATTAACCACCTACTTAATCGAATTCTTAATAATTTCATCTGAATACTTATCAACATCTAACTGCATACCACTATCATGCATAACATGTTGAGCCGGATAATTTCTATCTTTCAGGCCATTTTCGAACGCCTGAATGTATTCATATCCATCTTTGGATTCAGCATTGGCATAGATATCAGATGACATCTTATCCTTAGAGGGATGCTTAGCAACAGACTTCCACAAATTACCATGTCCAACATAACCAGACTTTGAATGGTATTCACGTTCTTTGATTAGCTTTTGAGCGCCGTCAACCTCGTCGTTAGCAATATTATCAACGGCCTTAGGCACATTAACTTTGAGTCGTGCTTTATCTTGAAGTATCATTTCTGCCAAATCAGCATTGCCAGACTGTTTTAGTGATCTAGCCATATTAGTTAAATAATCACTAAAGTTATCCTTAGCTTGAATCCTGACTACTGGTACGTCTTCATTATCCCAGCTCATGGTTTCACTTCCGTTCCAGCAACATATAATGTCGTTCTGCTCTTATGATGTCTTACTTGTTTGACAATATACTTAGGAGATTGTTTCTTTTCATCATATTCACCATCAAAAGCGACATAATCAGCCGTTTCGGGGCAATTCAGTCTGATTACCCATGACTTATCATATTGCTTACCAATTACGTTAATTTGCTCCTGTGAGCCATTCAATTCTGTAACTCTAGCACCATAAAACTTGGTCGCTACCAATGTCTTTGTGTGATTGAGTACATCATCTTTAGAACTATCAACTTTTCGTATCAAATAAATAATTGGTCTAATCAAAGGTAAATACGCCTCCTCTGTGGTCATTATCAGCAAGGCCATTCTTATATGAATCAAGCAAGCTTTGAATCGGTTCTAGGTCAGTATCACTGAATGTCAAAGACATCCCTTCTTCGCTAACTGACTTAGTTCCCTCATAATTTTCCCTGGTAATTGCATTCTGTGTGACTTTTTGAACAGCAACAGATAGCTTTGAATCCAGATCATCAACACCTAAATATAATTCAATTTCATCTACAGCATTTTCGATATAAATCTTAATGCGAGGAATCCTTGGATCATCTTCTTCTAAATCATTGACTACTTTTATATTTGCCAGTACCGAATCATTAACTGTGGTCTCTTGAGTTTCTTCACTCATAAAATCACCTCATTACTTACCTGATGTAGTACCTGATGTAGTGCCTGATGTAGTACCTGATGTTGATGCTGCTGACTTCTTAGCCTTAGTATTGATATTTGTAACGACATACTTAGGATCAATCTTAAATTTATAAGCAACAGTACCGATATTTCTTGGATCAGTAACAATTTTATAATAAGGAGTTGTAGCAGTTTCCAATTTATTGACAGTTAATCCCACATATGGTTGTGTGACATCATATCCTAAACCATTTGGATGCATTGAAACGATACGACGGTTAATAAGTGCAGATTGACCACCTTTACCAAGTGAGTCACGTGTTACTTCAACTGCGTTTTGACTAGCTGGTGCTGTTGAATATCTCAAAGCTCCATCCATCATTGCGTACATTGTAGTTGTTCCGTCAGCATCTAGTGGAATATCGTCATCTTCAACGATTGGGATTCCATTATAAGTTGTTAATACTGTTGCACCTTGTGAAGGTTGAACATCAGCAATCAAATTTTGTTCACGCATAGCATAAACGGTAGCAGAGTTAACTACTAATCTTGTTAATGATGGAGTAGCAACATCACCCATTCTTGATAATGCAGCTAAATAATTACCCGCTGATAAGTCTTCAACCTTATCAAATCCGAATGACTTAGCTTCTTGCATATCGTCAAGCAAGAACATGTTATTGAGAATTGCTAATAGCAATCGTTCATCTTGACCTTGCCAATAGTTTGAAAATCGTGATGTAATGCGTCCTTGCACTTGAGCGCCTGAAACTTGCTCTGCAAAATCGGTTTGTCCAAACGCCTTAGCTTGATAAAATTTAATAGCGTTATGTTCACCGCTTGTGATTCCTTCAATTGAGATATCATCAGTATCGTTCCAGTCTTGAGGATCTCCACTAAGGTCATTCAATACAGGGATGTTCATTAGTCTTCCGGGATCTTGGAGATGTGCTCCCATAACATCATCAGCAGTTACTGCTCCTGATGTTAAAAGACGATTAGTTTTAGTTGTATCGTTATTGATATATTGTGCCCATAATTCAGGAACAACTAATTGTCCTAAAAATGTAGCGCCAGTAAATTGTGACATTTAAATTTCCTTCTTTCTATTTGTTTAAATAATCTTTCTTAATTAAATCAGGATTTTCCATATAAACCTTTGTAAGTTCTTCAAGGCTCATATCATTCAAATCCTTATCAAGTGTCACTGCCGCATTACCTGTGGCAGTTTGAGGTGTACTCTTACCCTTCAAACGATTCTCAACACTTTCTTGCACAGCATTATCAAATTCAGTTTTGACGCTTTCAAGGTTTTGCTTTGTTTCGTCATCAGTAGAACCAACGAATAATTCAGCAAACGGCAATGGCAACTTCATGCTTTCAGCAATTTTAGTAGCTGAGTTAATTAAATTCCGATGCTGATTCTCAGCTTGTAATTCTTCAAGTTTCTTCTTCAAGTCAGCTGTTTCAGCATCAGCTTTTTCTTTATCGGTCATATTAGCCTCAGCATCGTGTTTAGCAATAGCGCTCTTGATTAAATCAGGAATGCTATTAACTTTGTCTTGGAGTTCTTTAACAATTTGATCAGATTTATCCTTTTCCTTAGCTTTTGCTTGACTAACTAATTGGTTAACCTTTTCTTGCTGCTTATCATCAAAAGATACTTCCTTAGATACTTCCTTAGGCTCGTTGTCGATCGTTTGATTATTTGGTTCTTGATTATTATCTGGGTTCATGAGTTATCCTCCCGTTTTAAGCTCGTCAGCTTTAATTTCCATTTAGAGTCCGTCGACTATATCCGTGGCTCTTTAATGCCTGACGCACGTTTGAAGGCAATAAAAAGGCGACCTCTTTAAAGTCGTCTATAAATTATTTAATTCATCGGTTACATCATGATTAGAAGTATCCCAATCATCGTCATCATTCACCTCAATTACTGTACATTGGCAATTAGGGTGCATCAATGGAAAATTCACTCCTTCTTCAGCATCATCAACATCAAATATTTGCCCATCTAGTGCATCACAGTCAGCACACGTCGTTGGTGATTCGAGTGAGATATATTTATACTTCTTAACGTTTCTTGAATGTAATTCTTGCAATCTAGTTCTATTCATTGCTTGAGCGGTAGCCGTTCGAATCATGCCAGCAGCACGTCCCATTTGCCCATTCGTTGCTTTGCTTCCACCAGTCAATATATCAGAGACATCCTTGGTCCAATTTAATGAATCTTTAGGACTTTTAGCAGCCTTTTCAGCCACTTCACGAACTTTTCTCAACGTCTGCATAGTTTGCTTATTTATTGAAGAAAACATATCAGAATCAACATGACTGTCTAACACAGCATTTTGCGTAGATTTATAAATAATTGCATCCACGTTCTTACTTTGCTCAGCAATATGCTGATTATCATTAATAACGTTTTTAGCCTGTGTATAAGTTGGCGCATAAACAACGTTAGGAATATTTTCCGTTGCGACACCTAAATGAATCTTTTGTGCCATTGCCAGTCTAACAATATCTTGAGTAACCTTAGCCATCAGCATATCGCCATTGGTATCTAAATTATTGTTATTGAAAGCCATCTTAATTAAATTCTGATCATCAGGACTGGCATTATAGAATGTGTCTTTCAGATTATTAAGGAAGTCAGCAATTTCACCAGGATTAGCTTTAGCGGTCCATGACTTATTAGCTCCCATAAACGCATCAACATCACTGATAACTTTCGATTGAGTATCACGGTACATTGATTCGATTTCTTTAACTCTAATATCTTGTTTGCCGTAAATCTTTTGAGCAATACTAATCGCTTGGCTTTTCGTCAATTTCATCGTTGTCTACCTCGTCGGGATTAGAATCGTCGGTATTATCACCATTATCATCTTGAGATTCATCAGGCTTTCTAGTAAATACATTGTTAAATGGATTATTTTTCTTTATTTTCTCATTTTGCTCGTCAATTCGTTGTTGTTCGGCATCATTGCTTACGCCAGTGACGGGTTCGATTTGCTCACGGATAGTCTGATCCGATATTTTACCAGTGTTAACTAGAGCCGTAACAGTCTGCATAATATCGGCATCATTCTTAGGCATATTAGGCGTATATATAGGATTGATATTTTCAACCATATCAGCATTCTGGATACTTCCTAATGCTTGCCAATAATTTCCAAGCAATCGTAAGCGTCTCATTAGTCCACGTGTATAAAGTGATTCCTGATTAGCTCGTTCTTGATCATTTCCCCATAATTTATAAGACATAGCAACGCCCGACGCATTAGATGCAAAATTAGCATCGCTTGTGTCAGGCGTATTTGTGTCCTTGTGGATTTCCATATTAAGAGCATCAATATAGAGTTTCCAACCGTCTGTGTTCAATTCTTTGGTTAGATATGATGCAGTTGGCTGGATGACTTGACCAGAATCATTGACGCCGTTCTTAACCAATGCTGGTTTCAACCAAATTTTACTTTGACGAGTATTGACTTCAGGCGTATTTCTATAAATGATATTGCCGTCTTTATCTGTCAATGGTTGCCCATCAGCACCAACCCATGGAGTTTTAGGAACATCAATATCACCTGTGATCATCAACATAGCATTGCTGAAATCTTCTTGTGAATTGGCCATTTCGGATTTGCTTTTATCAATTGAATCAATGGTATCGAGCTTATATTCCCAGTCACCCATGCGCTCATCATTGTTGATATATTCGGTCAATGGGACTGAGCCGAAATTGTGTTCTTGATTATCGGATAACGTTAATTGGCCATCAAAGCTTGACGTTGGCTTATAAATGAAAATATTTGTATCCGTATAAATAACTGTGTACCAATAATCTTGTTCATTGAAATTGACGTTGTAATAATAAACACCAAATAAAGAATGTTGTTCCATTGATGAATCATAGACGACAAAAGCATTAACAGGGTCTACAGGACGTAATGAGACATCATTGGTATTCTCACGAACATACATCAATTCGTAAGCACGTCCCATGATAGACAGGTTCTTGCCCATTATTTTTTCGTGATACGACTCATCATTTTTAGAATTGAATTTATTAATTAGATCATTGAGTGTATCTTCATCGGTTTCAGATGTTTCAAGATCATCGTTATATTGAAACTTAATAGGATTACCAAAACGATAACCAGTTTTAATTGATGTAATAAAGTGAGCAAATCCACTAGCAATACGATTATCTGCACGGCTTTCGGGCTTCTCACTGTTCCAATAATGAATGTCATTATCACCAATGTAATAACGGTAGAGTGTTAACAAGCGTGGTACTTGTAACGATTGATGATTCTCAATAAACTTTGTTGCCATTTCACCTAACTTAACAGGGTCGTCCTTGATAACGTTAAACAACTCTGCTGGCATTTTATATTGCTTGTTTGAATCAAGTGAGAAACGTCTCCCACTGAGCATATGAACTGTTCTTTGATTCGGATAAGGCAAACTTGAATAGTAAGCTATCGGATTATCTTCAATTGCCATTAGATCACTCTCCTTTCATTTAAAATCCCAAGCTATTAAGATAATTTGCTTGTTCGTTGATACTTGGGCTAGTAGGTATATTTTTAATACGTTCATACGTGGCAATCGCATAACGAATCGTATCCATCACATCATCGTTAACTTTTAAAGGTTCTCCAGTCTTGTCATCCCAAACATATTGGTATATTTCCTCAAGAAACCAATGATACTTATCAGATGTCTGACTGATTCCTGTATTATCAATAGCATTTTTGACAACAAAAAAGGCGTTAGTCTTCATAGCCTTAGCCACGCACTCAACGCCTGTTAAACGGTTTTTGTAAGCATTAATACATTTGATACCACATTGATTAAAATGCGCCACATGCTCTGGTCTAGCCGAATCGGCATAGAATGGGACATGTTTGCCATATCGTTTCTGGATGTCCTTAGCTACATCAGTCCAGTAATCAATCTCTTTAAATTGCGCTGTGTGTTCTTCAAGAATGAAATATCTATCCTTATCATCAACACCAGCTACCACAATACATCCCTTGTGTTCATATCCCCAATCGACCCCGCATATTATAGTTAGATTGTCTGGAATTTGTGAGCGTGGAATAATCATAGTCTTTTGGTCAAAATCTTGATAAACAATGCCTTCAGCAGCCGCCCATTCACCTTCAATAGCACGATCGTAAAACATGCCAGCTGGTTCAGTTTCTTTAAGATTTTGAACGTAAGTCTTGGATAGAAATGTGTTGTCGTCAATCCTAAAATGATTGCTACGGATAGCCTTACTATGATTAGGATTATCAATATACTTTTTCTTCAAATAGTGCGTTGGTATATCAGGGTTAGTATCGCAGACAACACGAGCGCCATCAGGAGAACAACGCTTTCTAATTTCATCAAATACTTCTTCATTAGCAAGTGAAGCTTCATTGATATAAGCACCGTAAGCGGTCATACCACGAATAGCACCTAAACCAGCGATTGAACCAGTAAAAGCCTGTACGATCTTAACCGCTGGCAATCCTGGAAACATTATTTCAAACGAATTATGCTTATCAAAATGAAAACTTAAGCCGAATGTATTCTCAATTTCATTCAATACATTATTTTGAATAGTCTTAGATGAAACACCAGCCAAAATATATTGCGGGTGCAACACGCCTTGACCTTGAGCAACCTCTGCTGCATGTCTAACATCTAGTAAGAATACGAAATTGTCAACGAACGTCTTACCGGCACGAACAGCTCCATAATTAATCATTAGATTCCACGTTGGATCATTAACCACCTGATCAAGCACTTCTAATTGTTTGGGGGCAAAAAGTTTATTTAGTTGTGTCATCTTTTTGAACCTCCGTTTCAATCTTATCAAGTAAACCACCGATAGCCTTCATTTGAGAATCATCGTTCTTAACCATATCTTTAGCCTTAACTTCAGCAATTTTAGCTTCAGCATTAATTTTACGCAATTGTACTTTTAACATCGTATCATCGTTTGGATGACGTTTAAGAATTTCCTTTATTGCTGAAATTCTAGTTTTTAAATCAGGTGGAACATCTACCGTATCAGCACCATATTGAGTGCCTATTACCTTAGTTTCAGTCACTTCTCCTCTAGCAATACTAGACAATAATTGAACTGCTTCAGTAACGCCCATAATCTTATCTGAAGCAATCTGTTTCATACGCTCTTCAATATACTTTTTAACGTTAGCATTTGTTAGCAATCTGCTTGCGTTAGCTCTAATCACTGCAGCACTTTTAGCCTTGTAACCCGCTTCACGATAAGCTTCCGAAGCATTACCATTTTTGATGTAATTATCTGCAAACTCTTGCTGATTTTTAGTTAGCTTTTTCATTACATGGCACCTACCTCCTTCTAAAATTATTTATTTAATTTCTAACTGTTTTTGGTCTGTTAAGGTACTTCTTTTTTTGCTTCTTTTCATCTCTAGCAATGTCGCCAATTATCTTGGCTTCCGTTGGTGTCATGTAACCGTATGATGTGCGCATCATCTTAGCCATCATTAACTACTTCCCAATCGTTGCTAAATAGTTCAATATTCGTTTCTTTCCAAGGGACACGGCCAAATCTTGATTCAACGTATAAATACGGTGCTGTCATTTTACTGTGCTCATCCGGATACTGAGCCTTAATAGATACATCCTTATTCCATTGTGGTAATCGCATTGCCTTGCCATGTTTAACTTCTTCGAATGCTTTACTAAATGTCATATTCTTTTCCTCCAAAATAAAAAGACCAGTCCTTAGACTGATCTCCTTTTATATAGTCAGGCATGGAATCGAACCATGCACCACTGACTATCAGTATATGAATTAGTGTCGCTACCGTATTCATATACTTGTTGTTATTTACAAAAAGGAAAAACGAAGCTTTCCTTTATATTTTATGACCGTTTTCCGCCGGCCAATGTGGATAGTAGGAATCGAACCTACAAGTTAACTACGCCAGTATCCACGTAATGACCAGCTTTATCATCACTGATCAAAATTGAATTGCCGTTCTCATAAGCAATTCGCGTTGTTCGCTACCTTTTAAAGGATTTTCTTTTTTAATTGAGAAATAACAATACTGTGTTGTAACAAATATTGGAGGATTCATCTCCTTTATTTGAATTTTCACTTGAAAAAGGTATTTCTCCTTTTTCTGATTTTGGTACGATACCAATATACGTCACCAGTCATACGGAATTCATACGCAATCTATGCGATTTGATTCGCGATATTAACGCTAGTTGAACGCTATTTGACCTTTTTTGAAACTATCTGGATAAATATGTAAGTCTTCGAACTCTTGGAATGCGTCCGCAAAATACAATAAAGCTTTCTTCTTCAGATCATTAAGCTTCGTAGTTGAGCAACCAATGCCATCGCACAATGTGTAATTATCCTGATGGTTAATAAACCCATTTTTAATGATGATTTTGTATTCCCTTGGGAAGTTGCTGATCAACCTCATCGTTAATGCAACGTATTCCTTAGCACTAATCTTGCCGACAATCTTATCTTCTTGGCTATTTCTTACACTCGTTCCACCTCCCATACTGTCAAAACTTGGGGATTGAATATAATTCAAATTAATATGAGACTGTGCCACCAAACGTGGAAAGTCATGTTCAAAATAATATCTAACGTTTTCGATTGTTTCTTCCTCATTGATTTCTGGTAGTAGTCCCATCCTGATCAATCCCCTTTTGTGATATAATTGGAATTGATTGAAATATCACACGTAGTCTTGCAAACTTTGGTCGGTGGCAAGGCTATTTTTTTGTCCTTATTTTCCTGTTAACTCGCCTAAAGTAATTGCACTTACTGCAATTAGAAAACTAACATTAGCTATTAGCCCCCAGTCAATTTCCTTGTTTTGCTGGATCTCTTTACTCAAAAGATCATTTTTACGTTCCAAATTATTACATCTTCTTTGGAGTCCCTCTAAAGAAGATGTTACTTTCGAAGCAAATTCATTGATTTCCATTCTTTTCTTCCACCTCACAATGTAAGATCATTCCTGCACAATCTTGAATGGATATTGATCTACCATCTTCAAATGTAATATCGTACTCCATTGTGTAAGTCTCCATGTCGGATAATGATATTGTCTTTATTGATTTAACTTTTCCATAAGACGGATCAATAAAATCATTGCTTTGAATATTGTACAAAGGCTTTTGTCCTATAAAATAGGCTCGATAACGATATGGATTTTCTATCTCTATTCCTACTAATTTCATTTTTCCACCTCGTAAACTGGGATTGCAAATGGTACAAATCTTTCATCTATATTTTTAATTTCCTGCATCGTGAATTTAGTCTTGTAATCTTTATCAGAATCATCAACGTTATGTAGGAAATACTCACGGAAAGACGGTTGATAATTTAGATAACCTTTGTCGTTATTAATTAATTGCACATAATATAATTGTGTTAAAATCTTAACCCCTCCTGACATGCATATTCCTCCTGCAATTCAAATCTTGCCATAGATCATCTTCATGCTGTAATCGGCTATCATGTCCAATATTCCAACGATTTAACTCGTTAATATAGAACAGCGCCTTATTCATGGCCTTTGCAATTTCGACCAGCGTATAGCCTTTTTTACGCATTTGATAAACCGCTAAATTATCATCATTCATGGTTGAACCTCCTTAGAACGGCGTGATTATTTTCCAAATGATGTCATTCTTTTCACCAGAAGTTAGATGTCGTTTTGCTTCTTTAAATTCAGGTTTCCACTCATATATTTTGGCTTGGTTGGTATTGATATATGAAATAGTTGCTTCGATATCCTTGTTGTGTTCTTCAAAAATTGATTCAATGAAATTTGAATATATTTTTTTATAATTCATATTAGCCTCCTAAATCCGAATAATTATCTCTGCTGGTAGCATATATTTCAGCCATTTTCTTAACATTAAAAGTTTGGCCATTATTGATTTAAAGCTATTCCCGAACTATATTGGTATTAATGATAGTTATGTCTTCCGGATAAACTTTTCTAATGCAATGGTTATTAATTGCAACTAAATACACCGCTTTATATTCATCGTATGTTTGAACAATATCATCTGGGTGAAAATCATCTGCACCAAGTTCAAGTGTCATAAATATTTTTAGTTTTCGTACGCCTATTAGAATTCCTGTTTCGATTGCTTCCACTCTTTTATATTTTTCGATTTCGAGATAATCACCGGGTTCAAGGGTTTTAATATATTCATCTAACGATTGAAAATTACTATTTGGCCATTCGACTGTTTTTTTATTTAAGTGGGCTTTAATCTTTACCCTTGTACCAAAATCAAGTTTATTTTTCATTGCTTTGCCCCCTATCTATTTGGACGATTGCTTGAAATATAGGTAAGACTTGTTGTGGTACAACTGCATTACCTAACGCTTTAAGTCTGTCCACCCCTTCGGAAAGCCCATCATCATTTCGTTGAATTTGGCGGCTTGAATTGGCGATTGCTCGAGCGCCTGCAGATAGTACGTCATACGGATTGTTCCCGCCTTCCTTCCAGGCTTTATCCTTAATGCTCTGCGTAAACTTCCCAATACATCGTTCTTCGCTACTTTGATCCAAGCCGATCCATCGCTTGCTGTTGGAGTGGGCCACAATGAACGTTCTTTGTCTTTGGTGTGGCGTCCCGACGGCCAAAGCTGGAAGTATAAATGTCCTTGCTTCGTAGCCAACGCTTTCCAAGTTAGATAGCGTTCTGTCGAGCTCCATATTGGCGAAGTTAGCAACATTTTCTCCAACAACCCAATCTGGCTTGATTTCTTTGATAATTCTAAACATTTCCGGCCAGAGATCTCTGTCATCTTCCGTGCCTTTTCGCTTCCCGGCAATACTGAAAGGTTGGCAAGGGAATCCTCCGGAAATAACGTCAATTGCTCCAGGATCAACACCCACTTTTCTAAGTGATTCTTTATTTATTTTCTTAACATCGGGTAGAATCGGGATACCTTTAAAATTTTTCTTCAAAACTTTAACCGGAAAATCTGCCATTTCAGAAAGGGCAACCACATTAATACCAGCTGTTTGTTCAGCTA
Source organism: Companilactobacillus jidongensis (assembly GCF_003946575.1). Lineage (GTDB taxonomy): Bacteria > Bacillota > Bacilli > Lactobacillales > Lactobacillaceae > Companilactobacillus > Companilactobacillus jidongensis. The sequence continues at coordinate 56,997 of NZ_RHOP01000006.1, forward strand.
GAGCTACCCCCCCGATTCCTGCGAATAATTCAATTGCATTCATTTTTAACTCCTCAAAATGGTAAATCTGAATCTGAAATGTCGATTGGCTTACTGTTATCAGCAAAAGGATCACTGTTATTTTTCTGTGAGTTATCTGTAGGCTTATTAGCAGTATCTGCTGGCTTACTGCTAGTTTTGCCCTTTGATTCAAGCAGTGAGAAATTCTCAACAATAACGTCTGTCCGATATACTCGTTGGCCCTGCTTGTTATCGTATGAACTAGTTTGAATACGTCCATCTAGTCCAACCAGTGATCCTTTATGAGTTAAATTAGTAAAGTTTTCCGCAGCCTTTCTCCAAATAACACAATTAATAAAGTCGGCTTCACGTTCACCTTGAGAATTAGTAAATTGTCTGTTTACAGCCAATGTGAAGCTTACAACAGCCACATCATTAGCTGTACGTTTCAATTCTGGATCACGCGTTAAGCGTCCTACTAAAACAGTTCTATTGATCATTTATACTTCCACCTTTTCGTTAGCTTTCAAAAACTTATTAATAAAGTATTTTTGTCCCTTAGTCGTAACAAGCGTTGTAAAACTAACTGTTGGGTTTGTGTATCGATGGATCACTGGCGTTTCTCTAACCTCGAATACTCCTAAATTAACGGCTTTTTGAGTTGGCGTATAACCGTTGTGCTGCTTAATCAAATAACCTTTTTCAACTAGCCATCTAAACAGTTCTTTTTGACCAATAGCGATACCATTCTTGAAAAGTAATTTTGCTAAATCCCTAATCAGAATGGTGTCATCACTTTTTGAAATCTGATCAGCAAATTGTGCTTTTGGGGTCAATTCTGAAATTCGAATATCTTTCTGCTTGAGCTGTTCGCCTGCTTGCATTAATAGATCAGCAAGTGAATCAGGATTATGAGTTATGTCATAGGCTTTCTGATCAGTCATGTAATTGCCATGCTTACGAATCGAAGGAAGTACCTCGTCAGCTACCCAATCCGTGAATTCCTCAGCTTGTGGCATTTTAGAATTGAATACCAATTTATAAAGTCCAGCCTCACTAATAATCACAAATGATTGCTTGCCTCCGGGGGTCATCAAATCAGTGACCCCTTTATACTTATCCGGAACATGAGCATTAACAGCATTTGCTGTATTTGAATACTGCAGTGTTTTGGCAACGTCTTTAGCAATAAAATACGGTTCGCCGTTAATCTCAACAGCTCGAATGTCGTAACCTTTAAAATTGAATAATTGTAAGTTATTCATAAGCCTTCCCCTCCGTTATTTTCTTTTCTGAATTAAATTATTCCTACGTGAAATCCTTGTACCAGTTGCATCCTGCTTTTTCTCAATTAAACTTTTGCCATTTTGCTTGTTTTGACGAAATAGATCGAACCTTGAAATTATCAAAATTAGCAAAACGATTAAAATGGCCTTTTGTATCATTTGCCTATCTCTATTTTTTTAAAAAAGTAGCTGGGATCAGCATTGAAGTAGTTGCATAGTTTCTCTAACACGTCCATACGAATAGTCTTATCTGGAAAACGTCTCAACTGACTGATTGTGTCCTTATGAATACCGCTACCTTTAGCGACTCCAATGTTAGTTAGATCATTGTTACTCATGATTTCCTGCATTCTGTTTTCTAACCTAATCTGTTTCAAACGTATGCATCTCCTGCAATTTCAATTTGTAAAAATGCTGTTCTAATTGTGATGAAATATATTTGGCACCGTCATAAGCATTAAGCTCATTTGGAAAAGCATATTGGTTATCAAATCCAATCACTCGTATACAATGCGACTTGATTTTCTCGATGCTCTCCAGATCTTCATCATCAAGCTCTGGTTGTAAGAATCCTAAGTTCTTTGAGTCTAAATAACTTACTTTAAGATCTCCATCATCAATCATTAAATAACCACCAAACGTTATCCCCCCTACTGGAGAATCGTCTAAAAACTCATAGTAATCATTGTAATAATCGAGTGGCATCGATTTAGGAATGACCACATAACCATTTTTCCCATAACTAACTGGATTTGGAGAATCAACGGTAGCTATATCAAATTCTTTTAAATCTGGTTTTTCTAATTTGTGTCCTTCTAAAAACTCTTTATATGTCATTATTTTTCTAGCTCCCTTATGTCTATTTCAACCCGTGGTTGCTCGTCATAATCTTTTTCAATATCAAATTTAGTAATCTGACCATCGTCGAACCATGCATGTTTTAAGCCGTCAAAAATGGATTTAGTGTAATTATCTAGATCAGGCTTAACACTTGGTTTAACCTCATGATTTGCACGTCTGGCATACTCTTTCTTCGATAATCCTTTTTGAATTGGTCGGTAAAAATGAAGTTTGGCCACCAGCGGAACACCACGCTCAAATAACTGCTTATTGTGATACTTATTCCAATATTCAACTGCCACATATTTCTTGTAACTGTCGTACTTTGGCTCGTTATGTGTTCCCCACTTAGTGACTCTTGGACGTGCTGCAGGAACGGGATCACCCATGATTGTTAGTATTAATTCCATTTAGTCCCTCGCCTTTAACCAATTTAAAAAATCCTGTGCAAGTTCTATCGATGAATCTTTGTTTGAATAACCAAATAAATCATTTGGAGTTATATATAGCTGATCACAAATCTTTTTGATTACAACAAAGCGAATCATGGAATTATTCCCATTAGCTAAACTGGTTATTGTATTTCTTGAAATACCTGTACGCTTATGAAGCTCGGTATAGCTTATATTTTTATTTGCTAGAATCTCTTTTAACTTTAGTTGCATGTCAATTCCTCACTTTTATGCTCATAACGGATCTTCTGAAACGCTTATTTCTTTCGCCATCAAATATCCATCTCCACTCGACATCGTTACGATTCAAATATGCTGTTTCGATCCAATTAAAATTAGCTTCCAAGAATTTGAGATGTTGCTCAATATCGTTCAAATTATCATCTACAATTGATGATTGTGTTTTATGGTTTTCCCAATCTAGCTTGTTCCAATCCTTTGCAAGTGACCTAACCATGGATGGCAGGAATATTGCTATTACATCGTATGCACCCATCATGCTGACACCTCACTATTTGAGTTATGAAGCCTGTTAATATCGAATGTTATTAGATCATCTAATTCGTCCATAAGACTGTTAACAGCATCTACACGTTCTGTTATATCGGCTGATGGATAATAAATATCATTTTCTCTTTGCAAGTGCTCAAGTCTATTTCTCATCAAACTAAACTTATATTTAGTATCCTCAACTGCATCTAGATCAACGACTAAGTTTTGCTTAGCCATTTCAACCCCGTATGGTTCAATATCATTTTTATATAAAATTTCATCTCTTATTTTTTTAGAAATCATAATTTAACTTCTCCTTTTGTCTTTACCAACGAACTGAATAAAATGTGTCGGGTCTCTCGTTAACAAGCGGCTTACAATCTTGGGGTGATACATCGATTGCAATTCGTTCGTTGTGTTATTTGTTGTAATAATATTTGCCTTACTCTTGCGGTAATCAGCTATACGAAATAAGACTTCTTGCTTGTGTTTAGTTGATTGATCAACTGCAGAACCAGTTTTAAATGTGGTCTCACTGCCTAGATCATCTAAAACAAGAACATCACACTTTCTGATGCACTGTTCTGCCTTGTATAACTCATCTTTATCCCAAGAATTGTTATTCTTATATACGGTCCATTCCAAATTCATGAACATTTCTACGCTGACGAATAAACAACTCAACTCACAACTTTGTATTGAGTTCAAAGCGTTCAGGATACTAACAGCGAGCATTGTCTTTCCACGGCCGGGATCACCACTAAATAAATAATTCTCTTTGGATCCTAAGTAGATGTCTTTGCCTATTTTCTTAGCCTGTAGCAACTCTCGCTGTAGTTCAGGTGTATCAGTATCAAAGTCATCAAACACCGTTTTTAGGTCGTCAGGGTCACTGACAAGTGAGCTCTTAAAAATTCGCTTACGTTCGCTTTGATGTAGCTGTTTAGTGAACCTAATAGACTCCTGCTCCTGTAGCTTCTCTCGATCATCATCAATATTGGAAGGATCAATATTGATGCCTTTCTTTGCTAATTGCTTAACCATTTGATCAATAGCAAATCCCATTGATTCCACGTACTACACCTCCCAACTTTTTAGAATGGTAATTCATCGAATTCATATCCTTGTGGTTGATTATTCCAGTTACTTGATTGATTAGGTTCAGGATCAGAATTGAGATAACCCTCAAACTTAGTCCCAAACAGCGTTTCTGGTCTTAGATACTTATTCATGCTGGTATCCTTGAGCCACTCTGTACACTTGTTGTCGATAACCTTTTTAAAGTCATCAAGTCTGTAACCGTCATTCCACCTAGCACGGATATATTTATTATTAGTTTCAGCAGATCTAAAATGTTTACCAGTCTTTGAATTTAAATAATCAATTATTGATTTGAAAGGTATGTCATGTTGAGCTTGCTCGACATTATCTTTACTATTTTCTTTACTTTCCTTTTCTTTACTTCTCTTGCCATCGTTTTTAGGTGGGGTGGCTATAGGGTGGCTATTACCACCCTTGCTATTTTCTTTAACTTTGCTATTTCCCCATCGCTTATTGGCTCCACGTTTACCTGCATCGGATAGTTTTTTAGATTTAGAATCTTTGAGAGCCATACGTTTTTTGAAACCTTCGGAGTAAAAATACTTACCGTCATCGGTAAAGACAAATAACCCAAAGTCCTCAACAATAGCTTTGATAATCGAAGTGTCTACACGAAGGTCATAGGCTAATGTGTTATAGTCTCTAATACTCGTATAGTCATCTTCGTCTCGCAATCGTTCTAAGATCATAAAATAAGTTCCATATCCTTCAGCACCATACTTCATTCGAACTCGTGATAGCTTAGTGGAGTTTCTGGCATTAGAATCATGAGAAAAATAGTTGTTCAACATAGTCCCTCCATTTCTATCATCAAATATTAAGCGGTTTGTTTCTTATTCTCTTTTTCTTGCTTACTTAGTTGTGCTTGTTTTCCTTGCTCGATTCCCTTGCTTAGATAAGTAATCATTTGATCGCCAACAGCATTTGAGATGTCTTTAACAGTGGATACCCCATACTTATTAAATAGACTTGATTCAAATTCTTTTCTATCCATTTCAAATAATTCTGATGCTTGAGTGATCATGTCAATGATCTGATTTTCCTTAGCCTTATTAATCTTTTTATCAGCAAAGTTAGTTGTAGGCTTCTTAGTTTGATACTGGTTACTATTAGATCTATTTGAGTAGCTATTATTTGATTGATTTGACTTGTTCATAGAAGCACCATTACCGTCGTCATCAATGTCGCTTGTGATGCCTAGTGCAGCACTTAACGCATATCTCTTTGCATAAGTACCAGCAGAACCAGCTGCTTGAGCGTCATGCTTACCGGTTATAACTACTTGAAGTGGTCCAAACATGACATACTGACCACTTTCATGAGATACCAGTGTAGTAACAGATACGACACCAGCATTAACATCACTAGATAATTCCTGTGAATACACGATTCCACACGATTCTCCTAACGCCTTAATAGCATCATCGGCAGATTTAACAATGCCGTCTAATGTCACGTAATTACTTTTGAAGAATGGGTTCTCGGCAGTCTTAGAAGGCTGTGTTAATTTCTGACGGAATGCAATCATTCCCTTTGTCCACTTATCAATATTTTCTGACATTTGCATAATTAATCCTCCTTGATACTTACTGTCACGGATCTACCTTGTGGCTCTACTTCAATACCATCAACAGGAACACCATTTTCTGTTACGACTCTTCCATCTACTACGGTTGATGATTGTTTCAATGACTTCTTATTTAGAATCTTCTTTACGTAGTCATCTTCTCCGCTTTCTTCGAGCGATTTAACTGCGGCGTCCTCATCTTGATAGTTCCATTTCTTCGGTGTCTTTCTATCTGAAATCTTTCCATATGGAGTATTAATTTTAAAACTCTTATCCTGATCTTTCTTGATTCGATAGTATGAAAGAAGTGTGCCTTGAAAACGTTCGATAGTATTGTTATTTGTTTTTTGTTGCATCTCACGCCAAGTATTAATTCGTTCAACCTCCTGATCAGCACTTTCATCAATCGACTTGTTTTCTTCTTTTAAAGCCTTGATTTTACGGAAGTACCAATTAACTTGTTTTGGATCAAGAATCTCATCAGGTAATTGGCTTTCCTCCTTTTGAATACTATTAACTTCGTCTTTAAAAAACGGATTAAGCATAATTAGTTGTCCTCCTAATTTTTTAATTTCTAACTTCTTTTTACTTGCGTGAACTTCAACATATCTCCAAATTCATTAGCTTCTTGTTTGAAACCATTTAATAGGAATTGATGTTTCCCTTGTGGTGTCATCTCGTTAAACAGCTGTGATACACCATAGGTACTACTTTCTAGCAACCAACTTACAAACAGGTCTGTTTCCCCATAATCAAAGTAATGTCCATCAAACTCTAAGACATCACTATATGGGTCAAACGCTTCATGTTTGAAATCTTTAATAATCTCGCCATCGACTGTGAAGTAATTCTTGTTTAAGTTTTTAGTGGTTCCGTACGAATTAATAGATCTATAACGTTCCTCGTCATATAAACAGGAATTGTCTAAATCAATTGATTTAATCATTTGAATTCCTCCGTGTGCTATAATTTAAGTATTAAAAATATTTCTTATTTCTGGACTTGCTATTTTACGGATAGCAGGTCTTTTTTTATGACATCAGGTGTTCGATCAGTATACGTATCAGTAACGTAATTCTTAGTTGAAAAATGAGCTGATAACATTCTTAACAATCTCATGTTGTTTCCTCACCCACCTTTCATCGACATCGAATAATTCAAGTACACCACCATATAACGTGATGGCATAACCTACTATGAGTGCAATTCCAATTACGATTAGGTAACTCATGACTAATCCCATTCTTTCGAGAATAGATATTCAACATTATCTGATTTGTCTGATGATAACTTAATAACTGCAATTCCTGATTCTTCTAAGAAATTGATACATTCCTCGGAAATCTCATGATCAAAACTCTTACGGAACTTGTAAATCTTTTGCATTAACATTTGACACATTTGACTGATAATAGGATCAACAATATGTTCGAAGTCCTCCATATCATTTCCAAGCTGTTCAGCGTTGTTTAAAGCTCTTTTTGCGTAATCTGTTGTGTTATAAATCATTTTTAAAATCTCCCTTTGACAAAATATTGTGGATGTTCTTCAACGAACTTTTTAAATCTAATTGATTGGAATTTCCAAGGACTACCAGAACCAGTAGAATATCTAACACACCCACCCTTATCCATATCTAGGACGTCACGGTATCTGTCTAGTTTCTTTACTAAAGTTGGGGCTGAACAACCAGCAATTTTACATGCCCAAGGAAGCAATTCGATACCCTCGTCAGCAGGCTTGCTGATCAAATCCTTCAGTTTATCTTTTCGTACCCAAGCCAGTACGTATCCATCTTTTTCCGGAATACCAAATGGTAAAGTCTCTGGTTCTTGCATTTATTTCACCCTCTTTCGCCTAATGCAGCTTGTTTAAGTGATATGTGGTACCTATGTGACATTGCTGTTGCACAAGCACGCATAATTGAACTCGTTCTGAACATTTTGAATATTCCAAATTTGATAATATTTTCATCAGGATTACTCTTGCTAATTTCTTTAAGTGCATTTTCGATTGCACTATCACTATTCAAATCTTCAATCTGCGTACCTATCAGCAATGATGATGTTTCTTGGTTATACTCACTAGAAATATTTAGCAAAACCGGCGGTAGATTGAACAGGTAGCAATTAACAGCCAACGAAAATCTTGTATCATCAATTGCGTTTGATAGATTAACCAAGTATTCATCTTTGATTGGAGTTCCTTTAAACCATTTACCAACAGTTGTTTTTGACGTTCCTGCTATTGCTGCTAAATCGGTATCATTGAAATTTTGACGATCTTGCATATTTAAAACCTCTTGCACGATGTTTATATTGCTCATTCTTATCACCTCCTTGATAACTCCGGCTTACAAAACTGACTTCATTTGTAAATCGACTTTTTTGTACTATTAAGATGTTGATAATAAATATTTACTAATAACGGATTCCGTTAGTTTATCATCAAAAAAAATAGACACATCTACATCTAAAAATTTTGCTATTTTTTCTAGCATGATTGGATCAATTGACTTATTAGTGTTTTCTATCCTGGAATATCTCATTTGACTTATGTTTAAAAACTCAGCAACGGATTTTTGCTTTACTCCTTTTGCTTGTCTTATTTTTTTGACGTTGTTCTGCAAATTCAATTTATCATCTCCTTTAGTTGATAAATACATTATACTAACGTATTCCGTTAATGTAAAGCTTTTTTTCAATTTTTTCGTTAGTTTTATAACTAATTTCGTTACTAATGATATATTAAAGATTATTAGGAGTTGATAGACATGGCTACAATTGGAGAACGAATTAAAGAGTATAGAAAGAAAAAACATCTTACTCAAAAGGAGTTAAGCAATCTTATTCATAAAACTCCACAAGTGATTTCTAATTATGAACGTGGCTATAGCACGCCCGATTCTTTAGTTATGAAAGACATTGCGGCTGCTTTAGATGTCTCGTTGGATGTTTTAAGTGCTAATAAAAACTCACAAGTAAAATCAAAAAAGAAGCACGTGGACCTTGCTGATGATGACATTGTTATGTCATATGAAGGGAAACCAATCCCCCCTGAAGATTTAGAAGTTATGCGTAGATTTCTAAGGGGTGGAAAGAATAATGGACAATGATGTAATTACTTACTTAATGAATATTGCTTTTGATAATAAGATAGTTATTAACTTTTTTGATAATTTAGATCCCAATACACCACCAGGCTCGGATGTGGAGACAAGAAGAATTGCTATGAATTCAAGGTGGCATAATAAATCAGAGATACCTTTTCAATTAGCTCATGAGCTGGGTCATATTCTATCTGACCAACAATCAACTAAAATCCTCTATTTCACTCCATATAAGTATGGCATGGAGTTAGAAGCCAACGAGTATGCTATTGATCTACTTCTTCCTTTATATTTAAACGATAAAGAGAAAGATGATGTTAACAGTCATGGATTTATGAGTTACTTCAATGTTCCCTATCATCTTGAAGACGTGGTCATTAGGGAAATAAAAAAATTACTATAGCCTATTGTACAAAAAGCTTATTTAAAAAATGTCCAAACACTGACGACATTAAAAGCTGAATTTTAGGGGGCTTTATTATGATTATGTGGCTTATTACCATTTTTATGGGTTTTATGGTTTACTACCTGTTTAAAAACAAGAGCAAAGGATGGGGTTATCTTTTTGTATTTTTAACAATTTTTTGTTTAATTATTTCAATTGGAATATCTGCTGATAAAGATGATTCTAATTCAAATAAATCGTCCAAGAATAAAACTGAAAAAGTTGCAACAAAGAAAAAAGAAAAGTCTAAACCTACGGCAAATGCAACTTCTTCAAAACCAAAATCTAAGGATAACGAAGACGCAAAGGTTAAGGCGACTAAAAAAGCGAACGATCAAAAAAACTTTGACGATTATAAAAATGCCCTTACTACTCTTCCTGATCAATCCAATGGTGCTCTGACTAAAGCATATGTAGACAATGATAGTGGAAATACTGTCTTGGTTCTTTCTGACGATGCTTTATCACTTTCAAGTAATGAACTAAAGAGTGTATGTAAAAGTGCATGGGATTTAGGAATTAAGATGTCTAGCAGCTATATGCCCGGAGATAACTCTGTAGGCGATGCAAGTAAATACATAACTATAGAAGATAACACTGGTAATAGGCTTGCTCACACGTCTTTATTTGGTTCTTTTAAATATGACGGTGAATAACTAATAATTAGCCGGAAACGGCTTTTTTTTAATAATAAAAGAAACAAATTTTGGGTATATAAATAGCCATGCCGTGGCATGACTAAATATTGGAGGTACTAACATGGAAAACCCATTTGATAAATTTACAGTATATAAAAGTCCTAGTGTTGTAAAGTTCGATATTAAATTATTAAAAGGAGAACTTTATGATGATTCCGATACTGATTCAAAAATAAAAATCAATTTGAATATCGATACATACATTCCGTATGAGACAGGAATTATTCAATCATTGGATTTCAATTTATATGCTATGAATGACAGATCAGATGTTCCATCAAGTGATGGAATAATTCATATGGAACCCGCTGCAGGCATTAAAGTTAACGTTAATGAATTGATAAAATCGAAAGATCCTAGTTTTGCTTCTCACTATAATATTTTCCAATTAAACCACGATTTTGAATTTGTATCTCCATTTATTGGTACTAATTACAATTTGCTGGGGGTTAACGTTGTTATTAATAGAACTCCAGATATCAACTTTCCAATAGCAAAGGAAAGTATTTATACAACTGTAGTTCCCACGTACTATTTAAGTGAGGAAATCTAATGTCCGGCGGAAAGGTTATACAATTAAAAAATTTTACTTCCATTGCTCCCCAAGACATGGATTCATTCGATAGTGATACAATGAAGAAAAGTGATTCAACTTATCATTCTAATCACAGTGGAGGTGGATCAGATATGGATAAATATGCTACCAAAGAAGAACTAAAGCATACTCAAGAAATCTTATCTGAAAAGATTAATCATAGATCTGATGTAATTGAAGAAAAGATTGCCGGAGTAAAATCACAAATTGAATCTAGCAACAAACTTCTCTATTGGATTTTGGGAATCTTCGGAGCCGTATTCACCGGATTACTTGTTGCACTTCTTACTAAATAAACAAAGCCATTAACAGGCTTTTTTATTTTTAGTATTAAAAGAACATATGTGCCCCTTAAATTGACATTTTCTTCATATTCGTCAATAGAACTATAAAAAATACTCAAAACAAGACAAATCTTATAAAACAAGTTTACGAAAGAAAGGAAATTGTAATTATGGCAACAATTCATAAACGCAATGGAAAATGGGAATATCGTGTTTCCTATAAAGATCCTACTACTGGCAAATATAGAAATAAAACAAAGGGCGGGTTCGTCAGGAAAACAGATTGTGTTGAAGCTGCCCGAATAATCGAAATGGACAAATCAAACAATGTAAACTTATCTAAAAAAGAAGTCCTCTTCTCTGATTACTTTAAAGAATGGGTCAATACATACAAGATTGAAGGACGATCTAAATCTACCGTTAATCGATATTACTTCACACATAAAGTAATTAAAGAGAACTTTCCTGATGAGCGGCTTATTGATGTAACCAAAAAGGAATACCAAACATTCATGAATAAATTCGGAAAGAAAAGAACTTTGGTTACTATGCAGAAGTATCAATCCTTTATACATCAAATGGTTGTTGAAGCAATCGAGGAAGGCATTATCCACAAAGATTTTACTAGGAACGTTGAATTAATTGCAGGACGTGATTCAAAAAAAGAATCTGATAAATTTCTTGAGCCTGATGATTATGTCAATTTGATAAAGATCTCAAAAGCCAAATCTGGATATTCAAACATTTCGGCAACTATGATCTATCTTGCTACCGAAACTGGTATGAGATATGAGGAAATAACTGCCCTAACATGGGACAAGATTAACTTCGATGATTCTACTATTAGAGTTGATAAAGCCTACAGGCGTGATGAAATAGAGCTTCAAAAGACTAAGACACCTTCTAGTGTAAGAACACTCACTATATCCGATGAATGTTTAGATGTACTAAAAAACTACAAACTTGAGCAGCAACTTTATTTCAAATCAATTGGCTACATTGATAAGGGCAACTTTGTATTTAGGACAAAATATAGAACCCTGGTTCAATCTAAAACCGTTAACGATTCCCTTAAAGATTTATTGACTTTGATCGGTGCTAAAAAGATGGTTAGTTTTCATGATATTAGACATACTCACATATCTTATCTAATGGACAGCGGTATGAATCCGAAATTCGTATCGCAACATGCAGGCCACAAGGAGTTAAAAACCACTTTGAAGTATTATACCCATTTATTCAATAAGACCGCTCTTGAGCAAAATAACGAGCTGAAGGATATCTTTGATAACATAACAAAAGAACATTAACCTAATGATACCAACGACAAATAGTATTTTTTGCGCAAACCCATTTTTCGACAATTTCTCTTTGCGCAGGCTTTTTTTATTGAAATTGGTATACCTCTAAAAATCATCAAAATATCATTCCTGCGCAAAACTCTGCGCAAATAACATTTAAATTCTCCTACGTTTTTTATAAAGCAAAAAAAGAGGAACACCGTTAATTCGGTATTCCTCTAACTGTTTTTGAGAACTTTTGTTCTCTTTTATTCTAAAAAAGGAGAGTACAGGATTTGAACCTGCGCGCCGGTATTAGCCGGTTCGCCGGATTTCGAGTCCGGTGCATTGCCACTCTGCCAACTCTCCATAATAAGAGGCATTCGCCTCTACTATTATATTATTAATATTGCATCAATGTAAACATATCATAGCCTTTTATTTTGTCGCGACCGTGAAGATCCTTCAATTCAATCAAAAAAGCAGTTCCGACAACGATACCACCAAGTTTTTCAACGAGGTCAATTGTTGCGGCCAATGTTCCACCTGTAGCCATTAAATCATCAACGACTAGAACCTTTTGTCCTGGCTTTACTGCATCCATCTGCATGTAGAGTGAACTTTGTCCATATTCCAAATCATAAGTAATTGATTCAGTTTTGCGAGGCAACTTACCCTTTTTACGTGCTGGAGCAAAACCAACACCCAGTTTGTAAGCCACTGGACAGCCAACGATAAATCCACGTGCTTCGGGTCCAGCAATCATCTCTGCGCCACGGCTCTTAGCATATTCAACTATTTCATCTGTTGCAGCGGCATATGCTTTGCCGTCCAACATTAATGGTGAAATGTCACGAAATAGTACACCTGGTTCTGGAAAATCCGGAACATTAGCAACATATTTCTTAAAATCAATATCCATCTTTTAATTTCTCCATTCAATCTAACAATGACAATCGTAATCGCTCATCCACGACAGCAGATCATCAAAATCAGACTCAATTAATATTTTTTCAACATCATTGCGTTGTAATCTCTTAAGATATGTTGGAGATTCAATCAATTCGCGTTGTTGTGAAGCATTAGCTTTTTCAACAAAGCCATTTACCATTTTAACAAAATCTAACTCAAAAAACACTTTTAAATAGAAATCTATATCAGATTTTTTATATCCAAGATATTCTGAGACCAAATCCATTCCATCAGCCTTGATATTTTGATGAGTATAAATATATTTTAAAAAACTCTTCATAGCAATCATATCAGGCTTTAAGTAGCGATTGGTCAAATCCGTATGGAAATATAGAGCTACGTGCTTAGTTTTGTTATTCTTGATGAATTCTTCGAACAATTCCAAATTATGCGGGCGATCATAAATCAGTATATTCTCTCCATCACAGGATTCATTATACATGATTAGCTTCACGTTGGGGTGTTGGCGGTCCGCAGCCTCATAATACATTTCATTGAAGAAGACTACTGCATCGAATTTGTCTAAGATAGCACCGGAAATTTGCTTGTTTCGATAATCAAAGTAGACATCTTGTAACTGACTGATTTTTAAACCTTCAGATGATACTTCAAAATCATCAATCATCAATTGTAGATTCTTGCGGCCAGCCCATTCATTAATACCGAGTTCACCATAGACATCACAAACGTCAGTATTCATATTCTCAGCTTTAGAGAACATTCCAAAACCAATTGCGCCAACTTGTTGTTGCTTATCGGTAATATTAGCTTTCAAGTGTGTTCCGTCTTTACCAATCGACTTAACTTGTGATAATGAAACGTTGCTTAACTTCAAAACTGGCTTAGGATTTCCCATACCAAATGGAGCTAATCGCCCAATCTCTTTGATCAAATCGAAATTCAAATTCTTCATTTCAACATCAAGGTCAAAGTACTTAGTAACTGAACCTTCTGGATTGAAATTTTGTTTAGCCGGTTCTTCCAACAATAACGGTGTTAGTTTTTCTAAACCTTCTTTTGAAATAGAAAAACCACAAGCTTGCGCATGTCCGCCAAAACTAGCAAATAAATCGTTGTGTGCATTTAACGCTTCAAACAAATTGAAACCTTCTGGACTTCGACCAGATCCCTTGTACAATTGGGAATCCTCATCATACCGCATTACTAATGCCGGTTTATTTTCTTGGTCTACTGCCCTACTGGCAACGATTCCTAATATTCCTTGATGCCACTTGTCACTTTTTAGAAGTAAGACACCATCGTCTTTTTGTTCAGCAATTTGCGATTCAGAATCATTGAATGCTGTGGCAACTAATTCTTGACGCTTAGTATTTATTTCTTCAGTTTCATCCACAATTTCTTTGGCAAATGATTCATCACCAGTCGTCAATAATTCCACTCCAGATGACGCATTTGTCAGTCGACCCAAAGCATTGATTCTTGGCGCAATCTTAAACCCAACATCTTCTTCAGTCATTTGGTTAATTTTTAATTTACATTTTTTAATAAGTGCACCTAGACCAACATGTTTATTGTCAGCCATTCGTTTCAAACCTTCAGTCACAATTACACGATTTTCGCCCAATAGTGGCACAGAATCTGCGATTGTTCCAATTGCGGCTAGGTCAATCAAATCAAGTGCATCATCACCTAACAATGCATCCGCAATTTTGAAGGCGACACCTGCACCGGACAAATATGGACAAACATACTCTGAACCAGGGATTGTTGGATGAACGATTGCATCGGCTTCTGGCAATTCATCTGGTAAATCATGATGATCGGTAATAACAACTTTGATTCCTTGATTCTTAAGATACTTGATTTCATTTTTACCACTGACACCATTGTCGACTGTTATTAATAAATCTATATTTTGGTCAGCTAAAAATTTATAAACATCCAAATTAGGGCCGTATCCATCTTTGAAACGATCTGGAATATAAAATATTGGCTTCACACCGAGCTTTTGCAATGTCAGTTTCATAATCGAAGTACTAGTTACACCGTCGGCATCATAGTCACCATAAATAGCAATCTTACTGCCACTTTCAACAGCTTCATCGATTACTTCCAGTGCTTTATCCATATCATGAAGTCCAAATGGATCTTGCAACTCAGTCACATCAGCGTGAATAAAATCATCTATATCAGATTTCGACGTTAAATCACGAGAAATAAGCAATTCAGCTAAAACTTCACTGACATTGTTCTCTTTTGAAAAATCTGAAATTTCTTTTTTAGTGGGATTCTTTCTTTTTTCCCAATTGATTAATACCACTACATCACCTACTAACTAAATCATTATAACAGTGTTTATGACAAAAAAATAAGCTTGACATTGCCAAGCCTATTTGGAAAATACTGCAAGTGTAGTCTTATTTGCGGGCATGGTGCTTACTAGCGAAGCTTGAATCGCCCATCTATTAGTACCACCATCAGCACAAGTAATTAGTGTCAAAAGCTTTTGGCCTTTTTCATCATCTAATAAATAAACTGCGGTTGGTGGAACTATTTTTTTGTAGAATATTTTGTAAGTATAGACATGTTTCATATTAGTAATATATGCGAGATCACCAATTTGTGCATTCTCAAGTGGAGAGAATAACGCACCCTTAGCCGTCATATAGTGACCCGCAAGCGCATAGTTATTCTGCCCCATCTTCTCATATTCCTTCATTGTTCCCCCACCAGTCGAAAGAGAATTATCACTCAATCCCTTAACAATAGGTAGAGACAACTTTACAGAAGGCACAGCCATCTTACCGATAACCGCCGCATCATTGTTGACAGATGCATTGGCTACTTGTGAAGCTGTCAGTGGTTTGACCTTCTTAAAATCAAACTCACCTTTTTTATTCTCATTCTTCTTTACCTTGTTAACTGTCAATGAACTCAAATGATAATCAGATATCCGGCTGACCGCATACTCCTTAATTGGTTCATTAAAAATCAACGCTAAAGCTACTAATAAAAGTACAACTGTTCCTAAAATTGTAAAAAATTTCTTCATGGTTTTACATTCCGTTCAGATAATTTTATTTTTATATTAATATCTTAAAGCATAACACAAAAAAAGTTAAGTTTTTAAGTCGGAGTTAAGCTAAGAGCCTTAAACTACCATAATACGTTATAATAGACTTAATTCAATATCGGAGGTAATTTTATGAGTATCCTTGTATTAGGTGGTGCGGGCTATGTTGGCTCACACACTGTAGATCATTTATGCAACATGGGCTATGACGTTGTCGTAGCTGACAATTTGGAAACTGGCCATCGAGCAGCGGTTAATGATAAGGCTAACTTTTATCAAGGTGACGTTCGTGACAAGGAATTCTTGATCAAACTATTCCAAGCTGAAGACATCACTGATGTGATTCATTTTGCAGCTTTCTCAGTAGTACCTGAATCAATGAAAGATCCTCTCAAATACTTTGACAACAATACTTACGGAATGATTGCACTCTTGGAAGTCATGAATAATTTTGATGTTAAACACATCATCTTCTCTTCAACCGCCGCAACATATGGCGAACCAAAACAAATTCCTATTAAAGAGACAGATCCAACCGTTCCAACTAATCCATACGGTGAAAGTAAACTTGCCATGGAAAAAATCATGCATTGGTCTGATGTTGCCTATGGCATCAAATTCGTAGCACTACGTTACTTCAATGTCGCTGGTGCCAAATCAGACGGTACAATTGGTGAAGATCACAATCCCGAAACTCACTTGATCCCGGTTGTTCTACAAACAGCCGCTGGTCAACGTGACAAATTGACCATCTTCGGTGACGACTATGACACCAAAGATGGTACGAACGTTCGTGACTATGTTCACGTTGAGGACTTAGCTGAAGCACACCGTCTAGCAATGGAATACCTCCGCGACGGTAATGACAGCAATATTTTCAACTTAGGTTCTTCAAATGGATTCTCCAACAAGGAAATCCTCGAAGCTGCCCGTGAAGTTACTGGCAAAGAAATTCCTGCTGAAATGGGACCTCGTCGCCCTGGTGATCCAAGCACTTTGATTGCTGATTCAACTAAAGCACGTGAAGTTCTCAATTGGAAACCTCAATATGATGATGTTCATACTGTTATCAAGGATGCTTGGAATTTCAAAACTAAGCATATGAATGGATATGAAGACTAATTAACAGAGTACATTTCAATACGACACCTAAGGTGTCGTATTTTTTTGTGTATGTAGCTGTCCCAGTTTGTAAATGGTAAAATAATATTACAATTATTAACTTGTTTACGTGAATGATCATTGAGGGGGGAAACAAATGAAACTTACAAAAAGTGAAATAATTCGTTACACTACTTTTGTAGCTATTTTTCTTATTCTACTCGTATACCCAGGACAAATAGTCAATTTGTTCAAGCTTCTATATTCGGTATCACTACCACTAATTATTGGTGGTGCACTAGCATACTGTATTAATATTCTGAGCAGTGCTATGGAACGGTGGTTCTGGCCCAAAGCCAAGAGAAAATGGGCCAAAGGTCTACGACGACCAACTGCCTTACTTTTAGCGATTATTATTATAATCGCAGTTATTGCTTGGGTTCTGAGATTAGTATTGCCGCAGTTTATTACAGCCATCGGAAGTTTCTTCTCAAGTCTTCCCGATTTAGTTGATAGCTTGAACAAATGGCTGAATAATTCTAATCAAGCTAGTGCAATCGCATCTCAATTGGAAACTACTCAGGTCGATTGGACTTCAATTCAATCTAAATTGATGAAATTCGTTTCCACTGGATTGTCAGGAATCTTTTCATCATCAATTTCTATTTTTGGAAGTTTGTCAAAAGGATTATTCAACTTCATACTTGCCTTTACCTTTGCCATTTATCTGGTTAGTGGAAAAGAAAGAATATCTAATCGTTTGAATCGAGTTATGGATGCTTTTATTCCTCAAAAAATCATTGATAAAACTCACTATGTAATTAAAGTTACTGATAATGCTTTTTCAAGTTTTATCAGTGGCCAAACTATCGAAGCATTCATACTTGGTACCCTATGTGCGTTGGGTATGTGGATCTTCAAGTTTCCAAGTGCTCTACCAGTGGGTGCTTTGGTTGGTATTACAGCCTTAGTGCCAATGATTGGTGCTTGGATAGGTGGAGCGGTCGGATTCGTTTTAATTGCTGTAACCTCACCACTTCAAGGCGTACTATTCGTTGTATATATCATTGTCTTACAACAAATCGAAAGTAATCTTATCTATCCTCGTGTCGTTGGTGGATCTATCGGCTTACCTGGTATCTTAGTTCTAGCTGCTATCACGGTTGGTGGCGGCTTTGCCGGTATCATTGGAATGTTATTGAGTGTTCCAATTGCGGCCACACTCTATCAATTGGTCAAAAATGCTACGTTAAAAAAAGAAAAGAACATATCAAAAAAGGTTGTCGAAAAATAATTCGGCAGCCTTTATTTTTTATATTCTAGAATTCAGCTTTATCGGGATCCATAGCCAAACCGGCAACACCATGTAACCCATCAATTATCTTCATATCTTCTTGAGAAATTTCGAAGTCAAATAATTGGGTATTTTCTTTGATTCTGTCAACGTGAACCGACTTAGGAAGTGGTAAGAAGCCTAATTGCAACGACCAACGTAATACAAGTTGAGCAACTGACTTGTTATAACGTTTTGCCATTTCTTGTAATTCTGGAACTTGGAAAATTTTACCAGTTCCAAGTGGACTATATGCTTCACTCAAAATATTGTATTCATTATTATAATCGACAACATCTGGCTGCAAATCACTAGGGTTAAGGAAAATTTGGTTAACCATTGGTGTAACATTGGCTGTTTGCATCAATTCATTCAAATGATCACCACGGAAGTTTGAAACACCAATTGCTCGTGTCTTACCACTCTCAAGCAAATCTTCCATAGCACGCCATGTTTCAGCATTTACTTCTTGCCAATTGTCACGGAATTTAATTGGATTAGGCCAATGAATCAAATATAAGTCAACGTAATCAACGTTTAGTTCCTTCAAGGAATGATCCATAGCTTTAATTGTTGAATCATAGCCATGATCGTCATTCCACAACTTAGTAGTTAAGAACAAATCATCACGCTTGATACCTGATGCTTTGATTCCTTCGCCTACACTATCTTCATTACCGTATGCCGCAGCAGTATCAATATGACGATATCCCGCATCAATCGCAGCTTTCACACTTTCTTTAGCAACTTCACCATCTGGAGTTTGCCATGTACCAAATCCAACGATAGGAATCTCAACACCATTGCTAAGAGAATATGTATCTTCTAAACTATTTAAATCTGCCATTTGTTACTCCCTCAAAAATAAATTTATATTAATATCATAACAAAACATTTCAAATGATAAAAAAATAAGAACTCGACATTTTGCCGAGTTCCATTTTTTATACTAAACCTTGTGCAATCATTGCTTCTGCAACTTTAGCAAATCCGGTAATGTTTGCTCCACTCAGGTAATCACCGCTAACGCCATATTCATTAGCTGCAGCTACTGAGTCATCAAAAATATCTTTCATTATTTGTTTTAAACGGTTATCCACTTCTTCAAATGTCCAACTCAAACGCATACTATTTTGACTCATTTCAAGAGCCGAAACAGCTACACCACCAGCATTAGCTGCTTTGGCAGGCCCATACAGCAATCCAGCTTTTTGATATGCAGTGATTGCTTCAGGGCTACTTGGCATATTTGCACCTTCAGCGACAACTTTAGCGCCATTACCAATGATATTTTGTGCTTGATCACCACTGATTTCATTTTGAGTCGCACTTGGTAGAGCAATGTCATAAACAACTTTAGCATCCCAAACTGAACCTTCGTGATATTCTGCGCTCGAAACTCTGTCAGCATATTCCTTGATACGTCCGCGCTCAGCTTCCTTGATCTGTTTAACAGTATCGAGGTCGATTCCGTTCTCGTCAATGACGTAACCATTTGAATCAGAACAAGTAATAACCTTACCACCTAATTCTGTTACCTTTTGAATAGCATAGATTGCAACATTACCAGCACCAGAAATGGCAACACGTTTGCCTGCAAAACTATCGTTATCAGCTTTGAGCATCTCGTCAGTGTAATAAGCCAAACCATATCCAGTAGCTTCAGTTCTAGCTAATGAACCACCATAGCCTAGTCCTTTACCAGTCAAGACACCACGGTCAGCACCGCGGAGACGCTTGTATTGACCATATAAGTAACCAATTTCACGTCCGCCTACTCCGATATCACCGGCAGGAACATCGACGTCTAAGCCGATATATTTGCTTAATTCAGTCATAAAACTCTGACAGAAACGCATAATTTCATTATCCGACTTACCCTTAGGATCGAAGTCAGATCCACCCTTACCACCACCGATTGGTAGGCCAGTTAAGGCATTCTTAAAAATCTGTTCGAATCCTAAGAATTTAACAATACTCAAATTAACGGATGGATGTAATCTCAAACCACCTTTGTAGGGTCCAATAGCCGAATTAAATTGAACTCTGAATCCACGGTTCACACGTGCATGTCCGGCATCATCTAACCAAGGAACACGGAATTGGATTACACGTTCAGGCTCGGTTAAACGTTCCAAAATATTAGCCTCAATATATTCTGGATGGCGTTCAAATACCGGTGTCATTGTTTGGAAAAAGTCATGGATTGCTTCCAGAAATTCAGTTTGGTGTGGATCTCTTTGTTCAATAACTTCATAAACTTGTTGCAAATAATCGGTTGCTTTGGTCAAAATATCATCCTCCATTATTAAATTAATTCTAATAATAGTTTAATTGTTTTATAAGGAAATTGCACGAAAAAAAGCATTGGATTTCTCCAAATGCTTTCTTAAACGCGCTTTTAAAGAACAAACTCCTGCGCTTACTATGGATAACAAATGCAACAACTACGTTGCCACCTTCGCTATCCTAAGTAATGCTCAAAGTTTCCCGTTCTTTAACGTGCTCTATTTAACCGTTAATTCCTAAGGCAATCTGTGCAAAACGACTCATCTTACTCATGTCCCAGATGGGATACCAGACTAAATTAATATCACAAGTATCGATTCCATCAACTGATTCAGCTGCGGTATGAATATCATTCGCAATCATATCACTCAATGGACATCCCATTGTTGTCAATGTCATTGTAACTGTGCATGCTGTACCTTCGATCTCAATGCCATAGATCAATCCAAGATTAACGATATCAATACCTAATTCAGGATCAATAACATCCTCAAGAGCTTCCATGATTGCTTCGCGCTGTTTGTCTTTTTTTGTTGCTACTTTTTCTTCACTCATAGGTGCACCTCAATTCAATTACTTAACAATTTTGTGACTTCCGGAAATATATACTTTTTGTAGTAGTACTAAACATATTATAGCAAATACTGCAATCAAGTATATTCCTAATTGATAACCGCCAGTAGCTTGTTTGATAACACCTAAGATAATTGGTGGGAAATATCCACCAAGTCCACCCATGGCACCAACAAAGCCTGTAACGGCTCCGGTATTACTGTCAGAGACGAATGGAACCATCTTGAAGATAATTCCATTACCTATTCCGACTAAGATACCTAACAATACCATGATAGTTAAGAATATTCCTTTTGTATGTAGGAAAATCCCTAAGATAATTGCGACAATTGTAATTGCGATAAAATCATATTTCAAAAGTGTCATTGGTCTGATCTTATCTGAGAGATACCCACCGACCGGACGAGTCAACGTCCCTAGTACAGCAAAAATTGCTGCCCAAAGTCCGGCATCGACCAAATTACTGTGGAATAGGTTGACCATAAAAGTCGATAGCAAGTTAGTCATTGCCATAAAGAGCCCAAAGGTCAAGAAATAGAATAAGGCTAAATACCAAGTATCTTTTTCTTTAGCAACGGCCAATGACTTACCCATACTTGCGTTTTCGTTTTTCTTTGATTCTGGAGCAATAAAAATCATCAAGACTACGAAGATGATTAATAAAATAATTAATAGATAAAAGACACTATTCAATCCCATTGACTTTTCGATACGTGGGAAGAAGAATGCTGAAAAGGCTGTACCAATGTTACCTACACCGGCAATACCAAGAACTAAACCTTGCTTCTCTGGTGGGAAGAATCCTGTAACGTAAGAAATACCAATTGCAAATGATGTACCACTCATACCTAATAACAAAGCAGAGAACATCATCATACCAAATGATCCAACTCTAGGAATCATCAAAACAGGAATGATCAAAAATAGCATTAAAATAATATAAATTCTTTTACCACCATATTTGTCACTCAGAATCCCCATTGGTACACGCATGATCGAGCCCAAAAGAATTGGGGTTGCGAGCAAAAATGTACGTTGAAACTCACTTAAAACAATTCCATCATGAGTTAAAATCACTCCGACTAATGGTGATAAACTCAACCAAACCATAAAACAAACCATCATGGATAAAGTACCCATGGTCAACGCAATTATTGATTTTGATTTACTTTCCATAATAAAAACCCCCTCGAAATTTTAGCCGCCACTGACAGGTGGGATGATTGCTATTTCTGCTACATCATTGAGTAAAAACTGCTTGTCATCGGCGTATTCTTCGTCAATGGCAACCAAAGATTGATCCAAAACTTCTTTGTACTTAGGATAGGCGTCTTCAATAGCTTGCTTGACGTCTAACGGATAAAATTCCGAATTCAGATCAATATCTGTTGTCGGACCTATTTCTTCAGCTAAGATAGAAAATAATTTTACTTTCAATCTTCAAGACCTCCCCAGCGAATTTTGTCGCAATCATATTCTTTTTTCCAAATTGGTACAGTATGCTTCAACTCATCAATCAAAAATTGGCAATTCTCGAAGGCTTCCGCTCGATGCGGTGCTGCAACACCGATAAAAACCGCTATGTCTCCTAGTTGTAATTCACCAACTCGATGGACCATAACAACGTCCATTCCCTTAGCAAGGACAATATCAGCCAGCTTGTGCATTTCCTTCTCTGCCATTTTTTTGTACGTGGTGTACTCGATCTTTTCGGTTTCAATATCATCAGTGAATTGGCGGATATTACCAATAAATATATCGACCCCGCCATATTCATTGTGAATCAAACTTTGGGTCAATGCCTGCGTATCGATGGGTTCATGTGTGATTTCTATTTTCACTTGATAACCTCACCATTGATAATCCGTTTGATTTCTTTGTTACTGAACTTGTAATCAAAGAATTCCTTGTAGAATGATTTGAACTTAGAATTCAAATTAACATCTTTCATTAGCTCTGGATGTAACTTCTTGGCTGCCCACCAAATTTGTAAGTCTTCCTCTGCGCTGTAACGGTCGAGCATGAAAATTCCAGTAGGATTTCCGTAGACCTTTTTGTCTTTGACCGCCTTAAGTGACTTGTAGCGACTGTCTTTCTTGAGTAACTTCAGAGCCTTCTTATCAGTCGTTCCACCGATAATAATGATATCTGGATTAGCCTTGATGATTTCTTCAGCTGAAACAGAAATCATATTACCATCAGTCTTGATGGCATTCTTGCCACCAGCAATCTTAAGCCATTCATCAACAATCGTATTGCGACCATCAACTTTGGTTAGATCACTCGTATTAACAATGTGCAAGACACTTGGTTTTGATTTAGCTTTTGAAACTCGTTTCTTAACAGACTTAATATCTGAATCGAGTTTGGCATTGTACTTTTTGGCCTTAGTTTTGGCTGCTTTAGTTCCAACAACCTCAGCGGTCAAGCTAACCGTCTTCTTCAAACCTTTATAATCCTGAAACATTGAGTTAACTGCGGGAATATTAGTTTTTTTGAGTTCACTAATTTGGGACACATCCGAACTGATAACGATATCAGGCTTTTGTTTGATCAATTCTTCCATCTGGAAGTCTTCACCATTGAATGGTACTGCTTGCTTTTTGACTTTAGGATAAAGCTGTGTCAACAAAGCATTATCATGAGTTAATTTAGTTGTCGCAACTAATTTATCTTCTCCACCTAACATCAAAAAAATTGGATTGTTAGCGTGCCATAGATCTGCCACACGTTTGATTTTCTTGGGAACTTTGACCGGTGCACCGGTATTATCATAGATTGTTCTAGTTGAAGCCGCCTGTACACTGATGCTACTACCTAAGAAAACTAGTAATCCCATTAACAGGATAATGATATTTCGTTTTTTTCTCATAAATTAATCCATCCCTATTCCAAAAATCTTTCTATCTAATGACTCATTATAAGTCGAAATAATCGGTATTCCATACAACTTCGATAAATATTTATCAGTTAAGATTTTGTTGACCGGTCCCTGTTTATATGTCTGATTATCAATCAGTAACCCCACTAAATCCCCAACTATCTGTGCCTGATTAGGATCATGGGTACTCATAACAATGGAGATACCTTGCTCTGACAGCATCTTGATCAACTTCAAGACAACGGTTTGATTGCGATAATCTAACGCTGAAGTCGGCTCATCCATAATCAGTATTTGTGGCTCCTGAACCAGTGCACGCCCAATGATTGCTAACTGACGCTGTCCACCGCTCATACTCTGCAAACTGATATTGGTGTAATTCTCCAAGCCAATTTGCTTAATGATTTGTTTAACAATTGCTTCATCATGGTTATCTGGTTGATCAAAAATCGAATGAAATGAACTTCGCCCTAGAAGCAAATAATCAAATAATGTCAGACTCGACTTGATATTAACTCCCTGACTCACCAAGGCTACTTGATGTGACAAGTCCTTGATCGATAACTGCTTCAACGACTGCTCATTAACTAAAATATCACCTTGATACTTATTCAAGACTCCACTTAAGCAATTCAGCAAGGTACTCTTACCGATACCGTTAGGACCAAGAATTACTAAGACTTGTCCAGCCGCAACATTCAGATCAACGTTATTAATAATTTGTTTTGTTTTATATGCAAATGACAAGTTTTTGGTCGTAATTCTAAATTCCAACATTTCGTCTCCTTATAAGAATCACAATAAAAATTGGAACTCCGATGAAGCCTGTGATGATACTCAAAGGAATATCATTCACAGAAATACTTCTAGCTATTGTGTCCGCAATCAGCAATAGAATAGCTCCCGAAATGGCTGTCATTGGCAAAGCATAGCGATTATCTTCGCCAACCAGCGCACGGCTCACATGTGGAATGACTAACCCGATCCAACCAACGACTCCACACAAACATACTGAAGCCGCTGTCAATAATGTGGCAAATAAAATCATTAAATTTCTGTTTAATGTCGGATTAATTCCGATGGTTTTTATTGTATACGCGTCTAATGATAGTGTATTCAAACGCCATCGTGTCAATAATAAGAAAATAATTCCCACAATTAAAATTGGTCCAACCGATATCAGCGCCTGTAAGTCAACTTTCATGAAGCTCCCTAGCTCCCAGTAAACAATACTCTGCAGCTGGTTCTCTGGATCCGCAATGTACTTAACTGAACCCAATACTGATTGCATTAATCCTGACATAATGATCCCAGACAATATTAATGTGATGCTTGAATTACTGCGCAATATTTTATTAATCAATAGTGTCAAAAATACTGTCAGTATGCCGGTGACAAAAGCACTTATTTCAATCCAATAAATCGACTTGCCATTCAAAATTGCAATAGCTGCACCGACACTGGAACCAGTTGACACACCTAATAAATTCGGTGATGCTAATCCATTACTGAAAACAGATTGAAAAGTGGCGCCGGCCATCGATAGACCCGCGCCAACTAATACAACCGCTATAATTCGAATAAATCGGAGTTCTAAAATCAATTTAGATGAACTGTTGGCTTGTCCAATGAAATATTTTGAGACTTCTGATAGTGATAAGTCATATCGTCCCATCATCATCGACACAACAATCAAAGCCAATAGTGTCAATAAGGCTATACTCATCACAAGCCTATTTTGTTGCTTCTTGATAATAATTACCACCTACCATCTATACTCTTGGTCTTTTACGATAAACGATAGGACGTCTAAAGATATATTGCCAAGGTAACGTAAGGGCATGAACTAATCTTGTGTATGGGAAGAAAGCAAAGATCAAGAATCCACAGATAACATGAATCTTAAAAATAATCGGCACCTGCAACATCAAATGATAATCAGGGTGAAAGACAAAAATTTGTCTTGCCCAAATTGACAAATTCAAACGATAGTTGAACTCAGGATGTAATATTGCTCCATCAATAAATGAAGCACTAAGCCCTAAAACAATGATGATCAAAAATGACACATTGACCATCAAATCACTAAATGAACTTGTCTTGAAAACACGTTTATTCGTAAAACGGCGATAAGATAATATCATCATTCCTGCAAGGGCCATGAATCCAGCGATACCACCCATTACCAATGCACCAATATGGTACATTTCGTTGGGTATCCCCAACCAATCAGTAAATGACTTCGGAATTAGGATTCCAACAACATGGCCCGCAAATACGAAAATAATACCGATATGGAAGAGAATGCTCCCAATCATTAATTGCTTTTTTTCCAATAATTCACTTGATTCTGCCGTCACTCCAGCGTGGAAAATGGCGAATCTACCGATTGTTCCAAAAATGAACGAACCGAGAGCAAGGTAAGGAAAAATAACCCATAAGAATATATCCAGTACGTTTTTCATTACTGCATCTCCCCCTCTTTTTCAGTTTGTTCAAGGCAAGATTTAAACTCAGCTCGAACAATTCTGATCAGTTTGAAATACATATCATCTTCTTGAACTTCGGCATTCTTCAGTAAACTATATGTCCCGTCTTCAACAACTGAGAACATCAGCTGTAGATCCTGTTGCCGCTTATCATCCTTCCAATCACTATATGCAAGGAATTCAAGCATCAGTGGCAAGTAATCTGACAATTCTGAACCATCGATACGTACACCAAACATCTCATACAACATTTTTAATTTTGCCAATAACTGACCCCTCTCACGGGAATCAGTCATTTTGTAATACGTCATGTACAAAGTATAACGATTATTTAATTCAAATAGTGAAACATAATGAGTTCTTAACTCTTCTAACGAATAAGAGTGCATATCGTTGATCACATCTTCGATCTCTGACTTAGATGGTGTTTCACTATAATTCTTCTTAAAATCATCAAAGAAATCATCATCCATAATATCCTGTTCTGGATAATCTAATAAGCGTGAAAGAAAAGTAAAGCCTTGTTTTAGAGTATTCAACTGCTCAATATTAATCACGCCAAATTCCTCCATAGAAACTTTCAGCATACGCATCTTTACCGGACTCACCGGCTTTGGCTTTACGCAAGACACTTCCATGAACTGGTGCTAGTGAACAGCCATTACATGCTTCGTAACCTAGTCCACCTTGCTCGTCTTCAACATGTTCAACTTTTTCTTTCTTTGCCTTTGGAATAACAAATCTATCATCATATTTAGCAATTGCTAAGAGACGGTATAGTGAAGTTGCGGATTTTTCAGTCAAACCGACACGATCGAGTTTTTCAGAATCAAAGTCTTTGCCACTAGTTCTGGCACGCATGTACAATCTCATCATGGCCAATTTGTAGAGAGCATTCTTGATCACTTCAGTGTTACCACCTGTTAGAAGATTTGCCAAATACTCAACTGGAATACGCATTTCATTGATTGCTGGGAAAATCATTTCTGGGTATTTGATTGATTTCTTACCTTCGAAATAATTCATAATTGGTGACAATGGTGGCACATACCAAACCATTGGCATGGTGCGATATTCTGGGTGCAATGGGAAGGCAATCTTTTGTTCAACAGCCATCTTATAAATAGGTGACTTTTGGGCACATCTGATTGTTTCCATATCAACGCCGTCAGCTTGAGCTTGAGCAATTACTTCTGGGTCGTTAGGATCTAAAAACAGATCCAATTGTCTCTCATATAACTTAGTATCATCCGGTTCCTCACAAGCTTCCGCAACTCTATCAGCGTCATATAAGATAACACCGATATAACGAATACGGCCAACGCAGGTTTCAGAACAAACAGTTGGCAATCCCTCTTCAATTCTTGGATAACAAAAAGTACATTTTTCAGCTTTGTTAGTCTTCCAGTTGAAGTAGACCTTCTTATAAGGACAACCTGTCATACAGAATCTCCAACCACGACAACGTTCTTGATCAACCAAGACGATACCATCTTCATCACGCTTGTACATCGCACCACTAGGACATGATGCAACACAAGCGGCATTAAGACAGTGTTCACATAATCTTGGAAGATACATCATAAAGGTCTTTTCGAAGTTGCCTTTAATATCTGATTCAATACTTTGCATATTAGGATCTTCGCCAAAGCTGCGGTCAGATCCAGCTAAATCATCGTCCCAATTAGGACCATTGTTTAGCTTCATATACTCACCAGTGATCTGTGACTTGGCACGTGCAACTGGTTGATGTTTTCTTTCTTTACCAAACAATGTTTGATAATCGTATGTCCATGGTTCGTAATAGTCGTCCAAATTAGGCATGTCAGGATTGTAAAAAATCTTAGCAAGCGCAACCTTGTTCAGCTTATTACCGGCACGTAATTCCAGTTTTCCTTTGCGATTAAGCTTCCAGCCGCCCTTATAGTGACTTTCATCTTCCCACTTCTTTGGATATCCGACACCAGGTCTAGTTTCTACATTGTTAAACCACATATACTCGGCACCTGGGCGGTTAGTCCACGTCTGTTTACACGTTACTGAACATGTATGACAACCGATACATTTGTCTAGGTTCAGTACCATGGAAATTTGTGCTTTAACTTTCATTCCACTTGACCTCCTTTAGTTTTCTAACATTTACGTATAAGTCTCTTTGGTTACCAATTGGTCCGTAATAGTTGAAGCCGTAACTCAATTGAGCATAGCCACCGACCATTTGGGTTGGTTTGACATGAATCTGGGTTGGAGCATTATGACTACCACCACGATTACCAGTAATCGTTGATAATGGCTCCTCAATTTCCATATCTTGTGCGTGATACATGTACATCGTTCCATCAGGCATACGTTGACTGACAACTGCTCTAGCTGTGACAACACCATTTTTGTTGTACAATTCGACCCAATCATTATCTTTAACATCGATCTTTTTAGCATCATCCAAACTTAACCAAACTGTTGGACCACCTCTAAATAATGTCAACATGTATAAGTTATCTTGATAAGTTGTATGGATATTCCACTTACCATGCGGTGTTAAGTAACGAAGGGTTACTTCTTTGTCTGCCGGTTCAACTTTCGTATCTGCAGGTCCTAAGACATGCGGTGGAAGCGTTGGCTTGTATGTTGCCATCTCTTCTCCATATTCTTGGAAAATCTCATGATCAAGATAAAATTGTTGTCTACCGGTCAAAGTTCTGAACGGAACGTTGCGTTCGATATTGACGGAGAATGGTGAATATCTATCACCGTTATGCTTTGAACTAGTAAAGATCGGTGTTGGAATGGATTCACTCGGTTGTGCAGTAATCTTGGCAAACGTCATGACTTTTTCAGTTTGACCAGCAGAAATATCTGCCAAACTCTTACCAGTTATTTCCTCTGCACTTTCCCATGCCTTCTTAGCTACGTGACCATTTGATGCACTTGATAGGTGCAAAATTGCTTCAGCAACATTTCTATCTTCATCCAGCTTAGGTAATCCTTCATCAGGTCCTTCGTCATACGTTCCAATAATGTCTTTTAGTTCATCGTATTGATCAGCTACGCTATAGCTATAACCATTAGCACCGACCTTGCCACTTCTAGCATTGGGGCCTAAGGCGACGTACTTGTCATATACTTTGGTGTAATCACGTTTTACGAGTGAAAGACTTGGCATCGTCTTACCAGGAATCGGTTCGATTTCGCCACGTTTCCAGTCTTTGATCTTACCCAATGGTTGAGAAATCTCACCCATTGAATCGTGACCGAGCGGTTGAGTCTTCAGATCATATTGAGGTTCGGCCAAGTATTTCTTAGCCATGCCTTGGAATTCCTTTGCAATATGCTTGAAGGCTTGCCAATCACTTTGGGATTCCCAAAGTGGATCAACTGCTTTATTGAATGGATGAATAAATGGGTGCATATCGGTACTTGATAAGTCTTCTTTCTCATACCAAGTTGCGGCTGGAAGAACAATATCTGAATACAACGGTGTAGTTACCATTCTGAAGTCAAAGTCAACGGCAAGATCCAACTTGCCAGTGACGCTTTCTTCATCCCATTCCATATCTTTTGGCTTGAAATTCTCACTTTGTTTAGCCAGCAAACCATTTTCGGCGCCAAGAATATGTTTCATGAAATATTCTTGACCTTTACCTGATGATGCAAACAAGTTTGAACGCCAGATAAACATAGCCTTTGGTTCATTGATTTCTTTGTCAGGAGCTTCGGCAGCGAAGTGAAGTGATCCGTCCTTTAACTCTTGAACAACTTTTTTAGAAATTTCTTTAATATCAGTAGTCCCGTATTGTTTGGTAAAGTCCAGACTGCTACGGTCAAATTGTGGATACGATGGCATCCAACCTAATCTGATCGCCATTTGTTGGTAATCAGCCGGATGTTTGAACGTATCCTTAATTGTCTTGATCGGTGATTTCATGCCTTCATTATCGATCTCGTCATACTTCCATTGATCACTCGCAAAGTAGAAGAATGATGTACCTTGTTGCTGACGAGCTCCACCTGGTTGCCAGTCATTAGCGAATGAAATATTAGCCCAGCCTTCAGCTGGACGAAGTTTTTCTTGTCCAACATAGTGTGCCCAGCCGCCACCTTGAACACCAATACAACCTGTCAGCATCAACATGTTGATAACGGCACGATATGTCATATCTGAGTTGAACCAGTGATTAACGCCTGCACCAATGATGACCATTGACTTACCGTGCGTTTCGGCTGCAGTCTGAGCGAATTCTTGCGCAATTTGAACGACTAATTCCGGTTTAACGCCAGTAACTTTTTCTTGCCAAGCTGGTGTGAACAAGCTATCAGCATCGTCATAACCTTTGGCAGCCAATTCATCCATCTTCTTACGACGAATACCATATTGAGCCATCAAGAGATCGAAGACAGTCGTAACTAATTTCTTGCTACCATCTTTCATAGTGATTTCACGACATGGCAGTGTACGTTGGAAAATTCCATTCCCTTGGGCATCGAAGCTTGGCATATCAACAACGCGTTCCTCTTCGCCTAAGAATGAAAGTTTAGGACTGATACCACCGAGATCAAGATTCCACTTCTTACCTTTTTCCCATCTTTGACCAATCGTTCCATTTGGTACAACCAATTTGTCAGTTGGTTCATCAACAAGAACTGGTTTCCATTCAGCATTTGGAGTCTCGGTATCTTTAATATCAGAAATTCTCAAGAAGCGACCTGAAACAACGTGTTCTTTGTTCGTTTCACTTTGATCAAGCATGATCACAAATGGCAGATCAGTGAATCGTTTGACATAGTCAGTGAAGTAAGGAACTTGTTTGTTATTGTAGAATTCATTTAAGATAACGTGAGTCATACCTTGTGCCAAAGCAGCATCTGACCCTGGATGTGGTGCTAACCAGTTATCAGCAAACTTAACATTTTCGGCATAATCAGGACTGACGGAAACAACCTTCGTCCCCTTATAACGTGCTTCAACCATGAAATGAGCGTCTGGTGTTCTTGTCAATGGAACATTTGAACCCCACATGATCAAGTATTGGCTGTTGTACCAATCAGCTGATTCAGGTACATCAGTCTGTTCACCCCAAACTTGAGGAGATGCTGGTGGCAGATCAGCGTACCAATCATAAAAACTCAACATTTCTCCACCAAGTAGTGAAATAAATCTCGCACCTGATGAGTAACTCAACATTGACATGGCTGGAATTGGAGAGAATCCAGCGATACGATCAGGACCATACTTTTTGATCGTGTAGATCAACATGGCGGCAATCATCTCAGTCGCATCACCCCACTTAACACGAATCAATCCACCATGACCACGAGCCGACTTATATGACTTAGTCTTCTCAGGATCTGTGACGATACTCTCCCAAGCATCGATAGGATTATCGAAATTGTTACGGGCGTCTTCCCAAAATTTCCAAAGACGTTCACGAATATATGGATACTTAATACGAAGTGGGCTGTATTCGTACCAACTGAAACTGGCACCACGAGGACAACCACGAGGTTCATATTCAGGCATATTCGGTCCACAAGAAGGATAGTCCGTTGATTGATGCTCCCAAGTAACTACCCCTTGCTTAACGTAGACGTTCCAACTACAAGATCCCGTACAGTTAACTCCATGAGTCGTACGAACGACCTTATCGTGTGCCCAACGTTCCTTATATAATTTCTCCCAACGACGAGAATGTTCTTCTAGTTGGGTGAAATTACCGTTAAACTTATCAACTTTTTTAAAAAATCTAGATTTTAGCATATGCAACTCCCACCTAGTTCACTTTAATATTCCTTATAACAAATCTAGCACTTATCCTAATTGACTTCGATTAGGATTTTCCCTAACCTTTTGCATGTGAGGTGAAGAAAATGACAAACAGATATGACAGACAATTAAAAATAAAACAAATAGGAATTGATGGTCAAAATAAGCTAGAAAATTCACACGTTCTAGTGATCGGTGTAGGAGGTCTTGGGAGCTTCGTTTCTTCAGAACTGGTCAAAGCTGGCATCGGTGAAATAACGCTAGTCGACTACGATGTCGTTGAACTAACCAATTTACATCGTCAAAATCTCTATACTGAGGCAGATGTTGGTGTCGAAAAATTAGTTGCAATGAAGGATCACTTGCAAGCCACTAACAAAAATGTTGTTATTAATACCATTAGTCAGAAATATTCTGTTGATCTACTAGATAAAAAATATGACTTGGTAATCGATTGTACTGATAACTTCCCCGTTAAATATCAAATCAATCAGGACTGCCAAAAATTCAGTATCAAACATATCTTCGGCACCTGTGCTGCCAATCAAGGCCAAGTCATGTTTATTGATTCTGAATCAGCTTGTCTCGAATGTCTGTATCCTAAGGACAAAGTAGCTCAATTAGGTTTGAGTGCCAATATTGGAACTAATCCAATGATCGTGGCACTGACAGGAAGCCTCCAAGCATCACTTGCTATGAAGTTTTTGACTAGCGGTAAATACAACGCTGGCCAATTACTAGTTATTGACAATTGGACATTTGATTTTAGAAAAATTAAAGTTAATAAGAAGAGTGACTGTCCTATTAAATAATCATCATATTGAGGAGGAAACACTAATGATCGATTTTGGAATTATCACCGTCAGCGATACCAGAACTGAAGTAACTGACAAATCTGGTCAATATATTCAAAGAGCCATGGAAGAGACTGGAAATAATTTTATCAAAAAATACATCGTCAAAGATGATGCACAACAAATCACTGATGCCTACAACAAACTACTCACAACTTCCTGTAAATTGATTTTGGTAAATGGCGGTACCGGCATTGCTCGACGTGACGTTACAATTGATACCCTTGAACCAAAATTTATCAAAGTTATTCCAGGATTCGGAGAGTATTTCAGACGTATCAGTGTTGATGACATCGGATTAAAAGCACTCGTATCAGGGGCCGCCGCCGGAATAACAGACAGTGATCAAATTTGTTATTTATTGCCCGGTTCAACTAACGCCTGCAAAACTGCCCTTAAGAAAATCATCTTGCCCGACTTAGAACATCTAATTAAGGAGATAACTAAATAATGTACAAACCAGTTGATAATAGAAATGCCATTAGTATTGATGAAGCACGAAAAATAATCGTAGATAATATTGACAGTGTCAAACTCACCACTGAAAAAATTGCGGCAATTACCGCCAATCATCGAATTATTGCTGAAGATGTCACTGCCCCAAATGACTTCCCAACATTCAGACGTTCAGGTTATGACGGGTTCGCCATGTTGCAATCAGACCTGACCAATTTGCCGGCTAACTTAAAAGTCGTTGGTGACATCCCTGCTGGAGCTGACTTCGACCGTCCACTTGTATCTGGTGAAGCAGTCAGAATTATGACTGGTGGCTACGTTCCTGACGGAGCTGATATCGTTGTTATGTTAGAAACGACTCATATGATCGACAAAGATACCGTTCAAATAACTGAAACTCAAAACAAGGATAACATTACTCAAATTGGAGATTACTTCAAAAAAGGTGATACTTTGCTTGCCAAAAATACTGAAATAAATCCAGGTGGTATCAGCCTATTAAGTGCCTTCGATGTTCAAGAAATATCAGTCTACAAGAAACCTACTATTGGAATTATCACCACAGGATCGGAACTCTTAAATCCTGGTGAAAAAATCGTCAACGGAAAAATCTTTAATAGTAATGGTCCGATGATCCGTGAATTGTGTATAGAAAATGGCACTGAAGTCATCAGCTATACTCAAATCAAAGATGATCCCACGGCACTGAAGTCAGCTGTAAATGACCTCTTAGGAAAATGTGACGTTATCATCACTGATGGCGGTGTTTCTGTGGGTGACTTCGACATTATCGCTGACCTAGCCAAATCATCTGAGAAACTATTATTCAATAAACTAGAAATGCGCCCCGGTAGTGTAACAACTGCCTTTATTTATGACAGCACTTTATTCTTCGGCCTATCTGGCAACCCTGGTGCCTGTTTCACGGGCTTCTATCTCTATGTCGAATATGCCTTGAGATTAATGCAACATCAAGCAAGTCGCTGTATCGAATGTAGCGGGATTCTCAATGCTGAATATACTAAAACTAATATGTACGACCGTATTTTACGTGGACAATATAATTTTGTCGGCGACCATATCGAAATCGGACGCGTTGGCGGTGACGCGTCTGGTAATTTGAATAACTTGCAACGTGCTACATGTATGTTTGAAATTCCTCGCGGCAAGTCGATCACACCAAAGGATAGTATGTTACGCACATGGCTATTACCTTTCAAATAATTGGACACAAAAAAAGCGGCAAGACGACCTTGCTGCAAGAGTTTTTGAGAGAAAGTTCTCAGTATAAGATCAGTGTCGCTAAACACACTCACCTGCCGATCGACATACCAACGACTAATGACACTGGTAAGTTTTTTCAGTATTCTGATGATGTACTGTTGTTGAACGATGAACAAACAATTCATTACCAAAGAAAACTACCAACGACTGAATTAGAAAAGATTGAAGAATTACAGCGAGGCTCATCTGATTTCATTATCATTGAAGGAATCAAAGAATTAGATTTTCCTAAAATTGCATTACTCAAGTCTGATGAATCACCTGATACCTTCGCAGATGTGACTAATATTAAGTACTTTGTGACTATTCAGGGGAATCGTTCTGACAATGTTATCGATATTGAAAATTTGAATACTCGTAAAATATTTATAAATAAATTTTTGAGAGATATAGAAAATGACTGATAGCTTAATCTTAGCCGGTGGCAAATCAACTCGCTTCCAGACCGACAAAGCGCTGGCACATTTCAATAACAAATACATTCCTAATGTCCAGTACACGGCTGATTTAACGCCGCCATTCGTGGACAATTGCTACATATCAACCAATCAGAATAATAACTTGGCAATCGATAATTTATTTACTGACACCAAAATTCAAGTTATCCCGGATGTGGAACCTATGATCGACTGCGGGCCTTTGTCCGCCTTGTGGTCATATTTTTATACAACTAGAGTTGAACAAGCCGATTTATTAGTCATAGCAACGGATTACATCATCGATCAGAAGACGATTGAATTTTTAAGCGAAGATTCTGGATATATCAAAATTAAGAGTCTTCCCTACTACACTTGTTGTCATTTAATGATTAAGATTGACTTATTGAAGCAACATATAGATAAGCACGACTATCGCTGGCGCAGTCTTTTAGTTGATGCCAACTGTATTGCACGAGATTATGAGGGAAACTTAAAAAATATTAATTATCCGGAGGATTTAGAATGAAAGCACAAGCTGAAATGAGTCGCGGGGATTTCCAAAAAATGATCAAGATTTGTTTGAATGACCTAAGTATTCAACGTACATTGTTAGAAAATGAAGAGCAAGCTCAACGAGATGATCTGAGAACTTTGGAACAAGATCAAGCCATTGAAGAGTTAGAACGTCGTATTATGTTGATTAAGAAAGATTATGATTTTTACAAGCAATTTGTTGATCCTGATTTTGAAACCTCTGAAGCTGAATACTAAACTTAAAATGACAATACAAAAAAATCCTGTATTTACTATGTAAATACGGGATCTTTTTATTTATCAATATCGATTCGGTCAATAATTGCACGAGCATCATCAGTTGTCTTCGTCTGCATCAAATCATTTCTGATAGCCGAAGCACCTTTCATACCACGTACATAGACCTTAAAAAATCTTTGTAATGGAGCAAAGTGACCAGGAATTCCCATCGCAACAAATTCATCATAAAGGTCCAACTGATAGCGTAACAATCCCAACAATTCATGAGCTGAGTGTTCCTTGGCAACTGGTTCAAAAGCAAAGGGATTTGTAAAAATCCCACGGCCGATCATAACACCATCAATACCAGGATGTTCATGATAGAGTTTCATCCCTGCCTGATAGTCGACGATATCCCCATTGATTTGTAACAACGTATTGGGGGCA
This sequence comes from Companilactobacillus jidongensis, assembly GCF_003946575.1. Taxonomy (GTDB): domain Bacteria; phylum Bacillota; class Bacilli; order Lactobacillales; family Lactobacillaceae; genus Companilactobacillus; species Companilactobacillus jidongensis. The sequence goes on from NZ_RHOP01000006.1 coordinate 93,792, forward strand.
ATCTCATCACGCATTCTTGCAATGTCATCGATCAACTCATAATGTGCTGGTACGTTACTCATTTCTTCACGTGTTCGCAAATGAACTGTTAAAACAGGCACTTGTTGTTCCAACAAAAATGGAATCCACGTCTTATACTCATCAATTTCACTGTAACCAATTCTTGTCTTAACCGTCACGGGTAAATTAGATTGGCGAGCACCATCAATAACTTCTTTGGCAGCATCAAAATGACGAATCAAATCACTACCACTATGATTTTTTATGACTGCAATATCAGGACAACCAGTATTAACATCAATTGCCTCGTAACCTTGTTTTTCGACTTCTTTTACTGCACGAGCAAAGTCATCACCATTATTGCCCCACAACTGCACAATTGGTTTGGGATTTTCTTTAGGGTCAATGTATAAGCGTCCCTTCGTAGCTTCTTTCGCTAAGGGATGTGTAATACTCAACGCATTTGTAAACTCTGTATAAAAGACATCTGGTGCAGCGGCCTTAGCGACCACACGACGAAACACCGAACCAGTAACAGCTTCCATAGGTGCTAAGCTGAAAAATGGGCGGTTCTCTTTTTTTGCCTTTTCTGCGATGCGATTCCAGTAAGGTGACTGGGTCACAATCTCATCTCCAATCAAAATAGTAAATTACAACTTATAAACTATACCTATATTCATAAAGCTAACGCAAGTTTTTAGTTTAAAGGTTATGAAAAATCTCTTGCATATTATTTTCTATTTTATTTATCTCATCCGCATAATCTTGCAGTGATTCTGAATATTGGGCCACCTTCTCATCAGGTTCTTCGGTCTTGTAACGTAATTTGTGTTCCAAACTAGCCCACATATCCATACCGACCGTTCGTATCTGGATTTCGACTGGAGTGACTTGGACCCCATCAGATTGAAAAACTGGTACTGAAGCAACTAAGTGCAAACTACGATAACCACTGGCTTTAGGAGTTTTGATATAATCTTTCCGTTTTAACAAAGTCACATCGTCTTGCACCAACAAGTTCTGCTCAACTGTATAAATGTCATCGATATAATTAGTTATCACACGGATGCCGCCAACATCAAAAATTTTATCTTTGACACTTTCAAATTTGATTGGTAATTCTTTCCGATTGAGTTTTTCGATCAAACTACCAACATCCTTCATCCGTACCTCAATATGGTGAATTGGATTATGATTATGGCGAACTTGATAATCAGCATCTAAATTCTCTAGCTTAGTGCCAAACTCGCCGACTGCTGAACGACAAAGTTGATAATAATCTACCAACTTACTAATATCATGGATCTCATCGTCATCAGAATAGCGACCTAGTTCTTTTTCAATTTGATTGACGTTTAACATATTTTGGCGTTCTAGTATCATTTTTTCTCCTCTTAAAAATCAGAATTGAACCTAAACTTAATTATACTAGTATTTTTGACCGTTCATAGTAATCGACGAATTCATACCATGCTTATCAAATGAAGTGCTGATCTCGGTAATCTTATCTACAGATTCATTGGATGTCCAATCGAGATTAATATGTGAGTCAGCGCCAAATAAATTATCACTAAAATCGGCCCAAGTATCTTTTTGATTAGCTAAATTCATATCCCAATCCACTTCTGCTTTACGACTCAGATAAGCTCTCGTTCTCAAATATACCAGCTTAGAATTAGATTCACTTTTTAGTGAATAATTTACTTTGGCATTGGCACGAGACAACACTTCCACAAATAAATTAGTATTATTTTGATTATCACCAAAATTGGACAAAGTTTGTTCCACCGTAACCGCCGAATCATTCTCAGCGACAATTAACGCATGGGTGTTGAGATCACCCTTTTTGGTATCGTCTTGGATTAAATCAATTTTTATTGGTTCAGTCAATTTAACATCCTTAGGAACGTATAAAAAAATACCGGAATTGATACATGCTAGATGAAAAGCAGTTATTTTATCTTCATCGGGGGATATCACTTTATCCATTAAGTTTTTTTGGATCAGACGTGGATGAATTCTCAAAGCAGTAAAAATATCTGTTAAAACTACACCCTGTGCTTCTAACTCTTCTGGTAAATCATTTTTGATAACAGTTTGTCCGAATTGACTAATAGTGCTGCCAGTGATTTTTTCTGAATCAATCAAATTTTTTTTAGAACGTATCCGTTGTGGCGATGTTAATTTGATCAATATATCTTCGTTTGTAAAATACTTGCTAACAGGTAAATCTAATTTATCTAATTGTTTCAAAGCTGAGATTCGACGATCAATAAACCAGTGCGGCTCACCATGATCATTCGCGTCAAGTTCAAAATCTTCTAAAAATTCATTATTAATTTTCATTTTTTGAATTATCCCTTTTTTATATTCCTTTTGTATATATAAATTGATGCAATGTTACAAAAAAATACCTAAATACGGTAATTTATCCGTTTATAACTCTTATTCTCTCATAAATATTCCAAAATGAAATTAAGTAAATTGCTGATACACATTCCACTCGAATCGTGGCATAATAGAGATTAATTGATAGTTCATTTTTTCACTATCTAACAAATCAAAGAATATTTACTTTTGGAATATTGTGGAGGCCGTTTTTATGCAACTGATGTCTGATAACGTAATGAATAAGAGTTTTGATCTATGTAATATTGAGCAACTAGATACTCAAACTGCACAACGCCTCCACTCACTTGGAATCCACGATGGCAGCCTAATGTCCGTCGTGAGATTTTTTCCAATGCACGGACCAGTAATTGTTGAAATTGAACAACAACAAATTGGTATCCGCTACAAGGTATTCAAACTCCTCTGTGGAGGTCAATTGCAATGACAACAGTCGCCTTGATGGGGAACCCTAATACTGGGAAAACCACCATCTTCAACCAAATCACTGATACATATGCATATGTTGGTAATTGGACCGGTGTTACCGTCGAAAAAAAGATGGGTAATATCAAACATTCAGAGATAGTCGTTACCGACTTACCTGGAATCTATTCATTGAACCCTATAACTAAAGATGAATCCGTTGCTATTAACTACCTATTAACTGATGACGCGGATATTATTCTGAACGTTACCAACGCTGGTCAACTGAAACGTAACCTATTATTGTCAATCGAATTACTCGAATTCGGTCGCCCAACCGTCATTGCTCTGAACATGATCGATGATCTCAAACGTTCAGGAATTTATTACGATATAAATACTTTGTCAGAAAAATTGGGTTGTCATATTGAGACGACTAACGCTCGAAACAAAGATGGCGTCAAAGAATTACGTGATGAACTTCTCAACATGCCCGCTGACGAACTACCAGATGGATCAGCACTAGAACTAAATTATCCATTCATGGTCAAACAAGCCATTCGCCAAGCGAGTGAAAAACTAATTTCTGCTTATGACATGAAGCCGGCTTTTGCCCGTTGGGTAGCCATTCAATATATCAACAAAAACAAAATCATCCGTAAATATGCCGTCAAAAATGATTTGAAACCATTATTGGAACAACAAGGTTATTACGATGCACAAAATTTTGAAAATAAAATATTCAATACTCGATTGAGTTTCATTGATGAAACATTAACATCTGCTACCAAAAACTTAGAATCGACTAAAAATGTTGAGATGACTTCGAAGATCGACAAGATTATCACGCATCCCCTCTTAGGGTTACCGATTTTTATTTTAATTTTTTTATTTATGTTTAAGCTATCATTCGATTGGATCGGCACCCCCATATCAGACCAACTTGATGCATTGCTCTCAGGTCCCATCTCGACTTACGCTGACAAACTATTGATCAGTATCGGCGCCATGCCTTTTTTACGTTCATTGATCGTAGATGGTGTAATTGCTGGTGTCGGTGGTGTATTAACTTTTATTCCACAGATTTTCACTCTCTTTGCTTGTATTTCGATTCTCGAAGATTCCGGATACATGGCAAGAGCTGCACTCGTGACTGATCGTATCATGCAGATGATTGGTTTGAATGGTAAAGCGTTCATCCCTCTGATCATCGGATTCGGCTGTAACGTTACAGGAATAATGGCTGCTCGTACAATTGAACAACCGAAGGAACGTTTGATTACAACGTTGATTTCACCATTTATGAGTTGTTCTGCTAGATTGCCAATTTATAGTTTATTCGTAGCTGCTTTCTTCCCTAAGAATCAAGCGTTGATCGTACTGTCAATCTACTTCTTAGGGATAGCCGTTGCATTGTTGATGGCAAAATTTTATCAAGTCATCTTCAAAGTTAAAGACAGCACAGTCTTCATCGTTGAATTACCCAAATATCATATTCCTCGTCTAGATATTATCTGGCGTGGAACTTGGGATAAGAGTAAGGGGTTTGTCAAAAAAGCCGGAACAATTATTTTTGCCGGAACCGTCTTGATCTGGTTGATGTCAAACTTCGGACCAGCTGGTTTCGTAACTGATATCGACAATAGTTTTTCTGCTCTACTAGGAAAAGTCTTATTACCAATGTTTGCACCTATCGGTATCACTTCTTGGGAAGCTATCAGTGCTCTCTTTACTGGTATTATGGCCAAAGAAGTTATCAGTTCCAGCATGATGGTTCTTTTCCATACATCAAGTCAGACAGCTCTAATTGCCGCATTTGGACAAATGTTCACACCAGTTGCCGCATATTCAATGCTCGTATTCGTACTTCTATATGTTCCCTGTTTCGCTACTATCGGTACAATCAAATCAGAAACCGGCTCAACCAAATGGGCGGCCTACTCGGTTGTTTCCAGTTTTGTAATTGCCTATGCGATGTCATTCATCATTTTCCAAGTTGGAAGTCTATTATTCTAAATTTTAATTACGAGGAGAAATTAGATGTCACTTTTTGTTAATATATTAATTGCTGCAATAATTATTGGTCTCGCTGGATATGAAATTTATAAAGTTACACAAAAATCAAAACAAGGTAAATGTGCCGCCTGTGATTACAAGTGTGAAGCCAAGTTGATGGCTGATAAAGCCAAAAAACAATAAACTTAAAATAATTTTGTTGTTGACATTTATCTGCACGCAAAATACAATATGTTTAAACCTTTAAACGTGTGGAGGAAAAATATGGCAGAAGAAACAATGGCCCTCTTTAGGAGTGGCATGCCGATTTTCTCAATTTTTCAAGATGAGAATCGTCAGAAAATTATTTTACTATTATGTAAAAACAAAAAACTCACAGTCAATCAGATTACTGATCAATTGGAGCTTTCACGTCCGGCTGTATCTCATCATCTAAAATTAATGCTTGATGCCGGTGTAATTACCGTTAATAAAGTTGGCAAAGAACGTTTTTACCAAGCCGCACTTGATGACACCGTACAACTGCTCAAGAAACTAACTGATTCATTAGAAGAAAATATTTCATCTAAATAAGGTGGAATTATTTTTTTACATCACACGTTTAAATGTTTAAACCTATAAACAGGAGACAAATTATGACTAATATCTTTACATCACTCGAATTACCTAACGGGACTATTATCAAGAATCGCTTTATGAAAGCTGCGACCAGTGAAACAATGGGCGACAAAGAATATCGTCCAACATCTGAATTAATCAACTTGTACCGTGCTTGGGCAAATGGTGGAACTGGTCTGATCATCACCGGAAACGTCATGGTTGATCAAACTGCCCGAGGTGAATTTGGAAATATCGTGATTGAAGATTCGAAGGATCTTACTTTGCTCAAACAATGGGCGCATGCTGGTACTGAAAATGGTGCTAAAATCTTCATGCAACTCAATCATCCCGGAAAACAATCTCCCAAAACTATCAGTAAACGGCCAGTTTCTCCTAGTGCCATCTCAATGACTGGCGCAAATAGTTTTGCGTTTAACACTCCACGTGCTTTAACAAACGTTGAGATTAAAGTCATCATTCAAAAATTCATTAACGCCGCGGTTGTTGCTAAAGATGCTGGATTCTCTGGTGTTGAAATCCATGCTGCTCATGGTTACCTCCTTAGTCAATTTTTATCACCCCACGACAACCAGAGAGTAGATGAATGTGGAGGAAACCTAAAAAATCGCATGCGTATTTTGGTAGAAATATACCAAGGTATGCGTGCAAAACTAGGTGCTGATTTTCCGATTGCCTTAAAGATCAACTCATCTGATCTTCGTGAAGGAGGTTTTTCTGAAGAAGACTCCATCAAAGTAATTCAGGAAATGGATAAATTGGATATTGATTTAATTGAAGTTTCTGGAGGAAATTACGAAAAACCAGCTGTCCAAGGTATCGGTAAAGGAGTATTTTTTATAAAATATGCCTCCAAAGTTAAAAACACTATTAAATCTCCCATTGCAGTAACTGGAGGCTTTACTACTGCCAATGGTATGTCAAAAGCTATTGAAAACAACGAAACCGATTTGATTGGCTTAGCACGTCCACTAGTTTTATTACCAGACTTGCCTAATCAATTTGAAACTGGCAATTTTACCGCTATTAAATTACATCACCTAACAACCAAATTGAATAGATTAGATAAGAAAGTCAGTTCATTGATCGGTTTGAGCTATTATCAACAACAGATGCAAAATGTTGCCAAGGGATTGCCAGTCCAAATAACTGATAATGCCTGGAGCTCACTTGGATTTGCTTTCAAGAAACAGGGATTATCAGCACTTATACCTCAACGAGGTTAACTTTTTTATAGCAATTCCCCTAATACTTAATTGATACAACGCTTGATATACTTTGAATAAAGATATTTTTATATTGTTTAACAAGGAGTTAATAAAATGGATGAATTGACCCACTTCAATGATCAAAACAGAGCCAAAATGGTCGATGTCACTGATAAAAAAGTGACATCTAGGTTTGCTGTAGCAACTGGAAAAATCAAAATGCATCCTGAAACACTAAATCGTATTCACGAGGGAAAAATCAAAAAAGGTGATGTTTTAGCTGTGGCCCAAATTGCCGGAATCATGGCTGCCAAACAAACAAGTTCATTGATTCCCATGTGCCATTTGATTCCCTTGACTGGTGTAGATATCCATTTTGAAGATGATGATAAAACTACTATCACAGTTACGACCAAAGTCAAAACTAAACATGTCACTGGTGTTGAAATCGAAGCCATTCTTGCGGCACAAACTGCGCTGTTGACTATTTATGATATGTGCAAGGCTATCGACCGAGGGATGTTGATTACTGATGTCCATTTGGTCGAAAAAGATGGTGGTAAGAGCGGTCACTTCACTTATTAAGATAATTAAGGAGGTTAGTCATGATTGGACTTATTCTAAATGAGCAATTAAGTAAAACCTCGATCGATAAAATTAATCTTGCCGTAAATAAATTATTATTGATGACTTCACAAGTAATTATTCCTGCCGATAACAATGATTTTGATACCTTGAAGGCTCACTTTGATGATAAAAAAAACGTTGAAGTTATAACTCATCTAAGTAATTATCAAAATTGCGGAACCCTAACCGATATTTACGCTGCTAGCTGCCAACATCCTGATATGACAGATTTTTTAACAATAGAACCTAAGCATTATGGTATCAGCCCAGAAGTTATTTCGACTCTATCAGAGAATCAAAATAGTTTTGCCGCAACTACGACTACAAACTTCTATACGATTGGACATTTTCAGATCCAAAAAGATGATCTAATCTCATATTTGAATCTAGAAAACTTCGAACTAGAAGAATTTATTACCGATGAATTACAATGTTTACCAATTACATTTGCTAAAAGTGATTTCGAATAATACTTATATAGAAAAATGTCTTTAAAATATTCCAAAATTGAATAAAAGACAATAAAATTAATGTTAATAAACTTCAAAAATGTTATTATTAGGAGGAAATAAGACGTGAATCCAGAACAGCCAACTAATTTATCTGACAATCAAATCAATTATCAAAAGATTGCTGATCAGATATATCAAACTGAGAATTTTGACTTTGTTGGAATTGCAATTCAATCTCAAAATCCTCCACATTCTATAAAATGGTCATTTGTCGCTGGAAATTCTAATGAAAAATTTAGAAAAATCGTCTTACGCAGTGGTATTGGGATTGCCGGCCTCGTAGTAAGAACTGGTAAACCGTTTTGGGATAACAATTTAACTGAATATGAATACTCTAGTAAAATGTATACACCCATTGCAAAAAGCGAAACATTAAAAACAGCCGTAGCCGTGCCGATCATTGACATGCTTGGATTAGTCGATGGCGTACTACTGGCAGGATACCGTACACATACTATTGTTTCAGAAAAAACAGCCCAGAATCTCTCCCAATATCTTTGATTCGTCAAAAATTGAGAAAGGGCTGATTTTTTTTGCTTGAAACTACGCAATGGATCACTGATTACTTCGATGAATCATCCGATGCAATCATGATTTTTAAGGATGCCGAATTAATCGTAAGCAATCGAATGGCTCATGAACTACAGGAAGAACTGCACATGAACCCTAAATATCTAGTCGAAATTGCTGACTCATCAGTCAAACAGAAATTTTCATCAACAGATGACTGCTTCAATTGTATAATTCAAAACAAGATGAAGCAGATATCTATTCCTGTTACTTTGGCTAAGAATATGCCACACCCACTGCCCTACTTCATGATCTACAATGTCATCGATGCGAACGAACACGTCTTCTCACTAACATTAAAGAACCGTGGAACCATCAACCGCATGGATCAACTAGCACAACAACGTAAACTAACTCAATACGTTAATCGCGCCTATGAAGATGAGCGTAAACGAATTTCTGAAGACTTGCATGATAGCATTGCACAAGGTGTTTATTCGGCTATCATGGGCATACGCCGAATCGGCGACAAAAATATCTCACAAGCTGAATTAGACAAATTAACTGAAGTCGTTCAATCTCAACTTAACGATACGTTAACTGAAGTTAAACGAATGGCACTCGACGTGCGTCCTTCAGTTCTGGACAGCTTTGGATTATTGGCGGCATTGCGAGTACTAGCCAAGAGACTGCAAGAAAACTCAGGTGTAACGATCGACGTGATTGGTAATGCGGATACGAGTCGTTTATCAAATGACATTCAAAGTGTCTTCTACCGTATTGCGCAAGAGGCTATCAATAACGCACTCAAACATGCTAATGCTGATGAGATTTCAATTTTGGTAGTGTCACATGACCACTTCATCACTTTAGAAGTAATCGATGACGGCGAGGGATTTGACGTCCCAGCCCATCAGGTTTTTAATGGCCACTCTTTGGGATTGATGAATATGAACGAGCGTGTTAAGGCTTTGAATGGCGCTTTTAATATCAAATCAGCGAAGAATGAAGGAACAACAATTACAGTCAAATTTCCAGTAGCATGATTAGGGGGGACTTCATGTATAAAGTTTTAATTGCTGACGACCATGCTGTTGTTAGGTCTGGCTTATCATTTTTGGTAAACAAACAAAACAACTTCAAAGTTGTCGGAGAAGAAGCAAACGGAACTGATACTTATATGCGTGTTGAACAAGGCGGTATTGATATCTTGATAATGGACCTCAGTATGCCACCTGGCGAGAGCGGATTGATTACCACACAACGGATCCACGACAAGTATCCTGACGTAAGAATATTGATTTTATCGATGCACGAGGAACAAGAATATATCAACAAGGCAATTCATAATGGTGCTATGTCGTACATTCTCAAAAGTTCATCAGATGACCAGTTGATCAAAGCATTGAAATCATTATCAAATGGACAAAACTACATCGACAAAAATATCATGATCACCAAATCAGACGTTCAAGAAATAAATTCAGATGGTGTTGATGTGGATTTGAAAGGTTATAATGGTTTGTCCAAACGTGAAAAAGAAATTTTCCCATTGATTGCTTTGGGATATTCCAACAAAGAAATAGCTTCGCAAATGTTTATTTCCACTAAAACTGTTGAAGCTCACAAGGCAAATATTATTCGTAAATTAGCTCTAAATAATCGAGCAGACTTGGTTCGCTATGCGATTCATCATCACTTAATTGAATTCTAAAAAAGAAGAAGCCTAAAATTTTAGGCTTCTTCTTTTGTTTTACTGTCTCTTTCGTATTTAGTTCTCAAGGCCGCAACTCTGATTTCAACAACTTGATTATTGTTAATATGAGCAAATGCCAAAGCTTCGTTCATCAAGCGTTTGATTTCAACACTCGATTTCTTCTCATCGATTGCATTCTGTGCAGCTTGTAACTTCAATCTTGGCAAGTAGTAAGTAACGTGATATTCGGAACAAAGATCAATTCCCATTTTAACCAGCTGATTACTCATTTTGATATTACCTTTAGTTGCATAATATTCAGACGTGAAAAATATCAACGTTAAAATCTTAAGGTAGTGATCATCCTCATCATCCGAATCCTTAGCCGGCTCATGATGATAGGCCTCAATGAATTGATAGATTTTTTCAAAATAAAAATCAGCTTTGTCATTTTGTTTCTCACGTGAATACATCACACCTGAACCTAAGTATGCCAATTGTGTATAAATTGACTGGTGCTTGTCGTCTAAATCGTCTAGGATTTGTGAGAAATCAAATAAAATATCAACTGGTTGTTGATTGGTCAAAGCATTTAATAATCCACGCAAGTAATAGAACTGCGTTTTTAAAGGAATAAACTCAATTTTTTCTGGCTTAATATCTGAAAGAATATCAATAACCTCTTGATAGTTTTCCATCATCAATTCTTTTTCAGCGTGATTCAATCCATCACGAATCTTAGCTGTTGAAGTCGTCGAATCTTGATACAGATCATCGACCATCAATCCCAAACGAGCACATAATTTATTTAAAATCGTTAGAGATGGCACGCGTCCATTATTTTCAAACTTACTCAAAGTTGCTTGAGTACATATTCCCTCACAAAGTTTAACTTGTGATAATTTAAGTTCCTTACGTCTTTTTATAAATACATCTATATTAATTTCTCTCACAATTAACACCCCAAAGTTTAGCTGTCATATATTCCTAGAGATATTCGAGCAAATCGACTTGCCTTGTCGATCTCCCAAGCTGGTTCCCAGACCAAATTGATTTCTACAGATTTGATGTCTTCCACACATTCAGCTGCATCTACGATCTCATCATGCAAATAATCGCCTAGTGGACATCCCATAGTCGTCAAAGTCATCGTAATAACACAATTACTATCTATTATATCAATTTTATAGATCAATCCAAGGTTTACAATATCAATTCCCAATTCCGGATCAATTACATCCATTAAAGATTCTTTAACTTGGTCTTCCATCGTTGTTTCAGTCATGACACATTTCCGCCTTTCAGGTTGTTTAAACTGTTTAAACTTATTATCCCACTTATCCGCCGATTTGGCTCATGTGTCTCCAAGTTGGCGCCTTGTCAATTACACGATCCGATTCGTCCATAGCCATTTCGTGATTCAAAGGCTTGCGATCAAGCAATTTTTGAATCAAACGCTGGAATTCCTTTTTGTCAGGAATTGCCTTACGGATATCAATTTCTTCATTCCAGTACAAACACGCTTTAACATATCCATCAGCCGTAATACGTAATCTGTTACAGTTTTCACAGAATTTGGAACTGATGGGATGAATCAAACCAAAACTACCTTTGAATCCTTTAATTTGATAATTGTCTGATGGTCCATTGCCCTTTAGTTCAATTGGTGAATACTCTAACCCATTTTGTTCACACGTCTTGAAGACGTTTTGTAAACCCACGTACTCCTTCTTCCACGTTTTTTCAGAATTACCAATCGGCATAAATTCAATAAACCGGACATTTACATCATGATATTGTGTATATTTTAAGAAGTCCAATACTTCATCATCATTTTGACCTTTGATCAGAACTACATTCAATTTGATCTTATTGAAGTTTAATTCAGCGGCAGCATTGATTCCATCAAGTACTTGTTCAATATTCCCACCACGAGTTATCTCCTTGTATCTCTGAGCCTGAAATGTATCCAGACTAATATTCAATCGATCCAGTCCGGCCTCTTTTAGAGCCTTGGCCTTCTTGGTCAAGAAAAGTCCATTGGTAGTAATCGAAACATCATCGATCCCCTTCACAGCCTTGATACGACGAACGATATCTACCACATCAGTTCGTAACAAAGGTTCTCCACCAGTGATGCGAACTTTTGAGATACCCATTTCTGCAAAATTTTCAATCATTTGGACAATTTCATCTTGTGATAAAACCTTATCAGTTGGGAAAAATGGCAGACCTTCTTTGGGCATGCAATAAACACACCTCAGATTGCATCTATCAGTGATCGATAATCGCACATAATCATGCACTCGATCATATTGGTCGTACAATTTTTCCATAATGAAAACCTCCAAATACTTTTTTAACTTGTGAAGTATATAATTAACTAATCTTATTATGTATTAAATTTATTCCATTAGGAATTGGTAAAAGCCCTATAAAATCAGAGCGCTACAAAAACCGAGTAACTACTGAGCATTACTTTAGTGAGCGGACGTAGTTGGTTTTTGTAGCGCGTTTTCGATAGAACAAAAAACTCCACCCGAAGGTAGGAGTTTTAATCAGTATTAGCACGTGTAAATGTGACAATTGAAGTTGATGCGATCAACAACAAGGCTCCAATAATAATATTTGCAGTAATCTGAATTGGGAAGAAGAAGTAGGAATAGATTATTACAACGATCGGTCCTAATGCCCTAACGATGTTAGCTTTACCAGCAGTGATAAATTTCAAACTAGTATAGAACAATAATAATGATAAGAAACCATTAAAGAAGGCTCCAAAAAAGTTAAATGTCACGGCTTTAACCTGAATTCCACCAAACGTTCCTGGAATCATCAAAGCATAAACAAACAACAAGACTGCTGAAACTAAATGATTATAGAACAAAACATTCCCTGGAGTATTGTCTTCTACCAAATATTTGGCAATAATATTATTTATTGCATACATTAAAGGATAAATGAAAGCACAAACGATACCCCAGATACTGTCAACCTGAATTCGACCTGTCGACACAAAGATCGATCCGCCAATGCACATGGCAATCGCGAGATAATCCCATTTAACCAATCTTTCTTTCAAAAATACGTACGATAATGCAAAAACATAAACTAAATATATTCGAGCAATCAATGTGACTGTGACTGGACTAAGCAATGTTAATGCAACGTACTGTAGAATAACACCGACGGCATTTGATAATCCCAATGCAATCACCCATTTGTTTCTAATAATAGAAAAATCATGGTACATCACGAATATCAAAATTAAATTAAAAATTGCGGCAAAAAAACTGGTGAACAGGGCCCCAATAACTGGATTAAGACTGACTAATGAGAATTTGTTAAGAACTGGACTGATACTACTGAACAATAACGAAATTAAATTAAGCTCAACTCCTAGAAGTTGAGCTTTTTTGGTAGTTATAGAATTCACTAAGCTAATTCCTCAACCTTAAAAGGTTTGCTTGCTAAATCAGCTTTAATTTCATTTACATCTAAATCTTCATTTCCAGAAATTGTTAAGGTCATCTTATCCATATCTTTGTCTAGCTTCTCAACACCTTTAGCGTCCTTGATCATTTCGGCGATGTGTTTGGGACAGTTCTCACAGTGTAATCCACTTACTAAAATTTGTTTTTCCATTAGATATTCCTCCAATATATTAATTCTATTACCTTTTTATAATACCGCAGTCAAAATTTAATTTAACTTAGGAAATTTACTAATTTTTTATTATTCATAAAAAAGCTAAAATATAAGTAATATAGGAATGGAGAACTAATTATGGCTGAAAATGTAAGTATGGAACAATCTATCTATCAATTACTAAACGACGTAAATCGTAATTACTTTACTTCTAACCGTCAATTAAACAAACAATCAATGCTACATCAAACAATCGATGAGGTTCAAGACAAGGGCTGGTTCAATAATCTGAAAATTGAAGAAATGGAAAATTATTCACTAGCTACTGCAACTTTGAAATCTGCTACGCTTACAAAAGATGGAATCAATAAATTAACTGAACTTAAAAAGATTTACGGTAAGGAGGACTCTAAGTAATGGACATTGATGATTTAAAGAAACAAATGAGTGGACGATTTGAAAATGCTCCTATCCAATCGTCAGCCTTCTATGCCGATCCTGAAGATCATTTGGACAACCAAAAAAAATTGCGTACGACACTAAAAGCATTTACCGAAACTCAAAAAATGATTACTCCTTTTGCATTACAAATCCTCTGCACACATTCAGAAATAACCCTTATGCCACTGGGACTATTAGACTTAAATGAATTGAAACAATGGGAAGACCAACAGCGTAAGGACACCGGTATTTTGATTGGTAACCCAGACAAGCGAACCGGTATGCCGCTAGTACTTCAGTTTGAATCCCACGTCAAAGAATTTCCTTCTGAGAAAAAAATCCTCGATGTATACACTGACGATATGTTTAATCACTTCCATGAAACATTCAATGATCATATTTGGCCAGCGGTAATGAAGTATCTGAATGAGAATCAAACCATTCTCAAAAAAATTGAAGAGAAACTTAACGAAGAACGTATCAGTGTCAGAGATTTAACCCTTAAACAATTGGAACCATTAAACGAATCTGAAATCAAAACAAAACTTGGTGTTCCACTCAAAAAAGATCAACTTGATCATTATTCAAATTATATTGCTGACATGAATCAAGTTAATTCAATCATTACAGCATCTAGTACCTTCACTAACGAACAACTTCTAAAGAATAAGCCATTTCCACAAATGATGAACTTGGCTGAAATGCGCAATACTTTCTTCTACGTATTAGATAATACTTTCAACGAAATTTTGTATTTCTACATCGAATCATACGGTACTAAAGATCCGAAATTAAAAAAACATTTGCAAACACTTCGCAAAAATTTAGCTGCCATTATGCGTCAGGATGCTTGGAAGAAATCGAATGACATCATTGAAAAAGAACAAAAATTCGATTCACATAAATTCTTCAGTTCGGTATTTTTACCAATTGCTGAAAACCTAGAAGTTGAAATCGATAAATTCAAGTAAGGAGAATCAATTATAATGGCATCACCTTTTGAACAGTTCGAATATCTCAATCCAAAATTAATAAACTTGGAAGATTACATCCTCCACTTGATCGAGCTCAACAAGGACGACATAATTTCAGAAGCCAGTGGATTTTTAAAACCTAGCCGATTCTTACATAGTGCATTCTTCTATTTATTCTCCGGATTTGGTGAAACTGATAACTTACGTGACAATGCTTTACAATCAGCGGCAGCTGCCACTCAAATGTTTTATATTCGAAACGAAATGATGCGTAGACATCAAGCTGGACCTGATTCTATCAAACTAAACTTCATGGTCGAATACTTTTCCGACTTGATCGATGTTGAATTGCGTAAGTGTTCAGATGACGACGATGCTTTGCAGGGAAAAATTGATGCAATTCAAGAAATTACTACTCAGCAATTAATCGCTGATGAACAAATGGTCAAACCAGTTGAAGATATTGCCGAATACGTCAAACGTGTTGAGGGACGTTCAGCCGTCATGTTTGAATTTGCTTGTCGCTTTGGAGCTCAGGCAGCTCACGCATCTGACATAATCGTTGACTCGGCTGGTGAAATTGGTAGAACAATTGGAATCGCCTATCAAATCAAGAGCGAGGTGCTCGATTTGGTTGGAATTAACACAACCAACGAAGAATTCGGACCACTGTATATGCTTCAAAGTGGAGAATTCACCCTACCAGTGATTTTTGCTATCGGTAAAAAGGGACCTGACTTCATGAATAAAATTGCTGAAGCGGGTCGAACTGGTGAAAGGGCACTTGCAGAAACTGCGGAGGAAGTAATCGACAACGGTGTAGATGCTTCCCAAGTTATGATCAAAGAATACAAGGATCAAGCGTTATTCGATATCAATATGTTACCTGAGATTCCTGAGAAACACGACTTGCAGAAATTAGTTGAGATGTTGCTATAATGGCAGACACAGTAAGCCGTAGCTATCAATTGAAGTAATCATGCAAAAATCCACAAAATGAAATTTTTAATTCATTTTGTGGATTTTTTAGTAATTCGATAAATTCTAACAATATCTATATTCTTATTTTTTAAAGTGAATCTGCACAAAAATACCATAAGCTACGCTAAGTGTACTGAATAACAGTATATATGATGACCAACCCGTGATGAATATCGACGATAACAAAATAACGATGAGTAAAATTCCGATAGCTTTAACATAAATATTGATCTTAAGCATCTTCATCCTCCGAGGTTAAATTATATTATACGGTGACTTTAGCATGTAGCACCACACTTAACAACAATTTGACATCTACTGAGTAATATCATCCAATCTACATTAAATACTCAAGGTCACTGGCTGGCGTTGGATAAGCAAAGATAGTTTTAGTAATTTCATCGTGAGTTATTTTTTTATAAATAGCTAAAGTTAGATAATTGATAACTTCATCAGCTTCATTGCTCATCAAAGTAGCACCGACAATTTGATTATCCTTGTTAAAAATAACTTTGGCCTTAGCCACTGGTTCATTAGTTCTATAATATGTGAACCACTTAGTTAGATCCTGATCGACTATTGAATAGTCATCAGGATTTTTTTCAGCTTCGACAGTACTTACACCGACTTTGGCCAATTCAGGTGAACCATAGACCAAAGTTGGAATGGCGGGATATTCAATATTCTTGTCAGTCTTACCAGTAATCACATCAGCAACATATTGTGCATCGAATCCTGCGACCGGCGTCAATTTAGGTTGTATCTTATCAACAACATCCCCAATAGCATATATATTAGGATTGGTTGTTTGTAATTTATCGTTTGTCTTAATACCCTTATTTGAATAATCTACATCAGCTTTTTCCAATCCTAAATTCTCGACATTAGGAATTCGTCCAGTAGCACCAACGACCAAATCACTTACCAAATTGAAGTCACCCGCGTCTAAAACATATTGTTCACCAAATTTTGTAACTGATTTGGTGTCAATATTGAAATGAAATTGAATCCCACGATTTTCTAATTGTTTAACGAGTGCATCAACATATTTTTTGTCAAATTCTTTCAACGGACGATCATTATGATGAACAATATGTACTTCAGCACCAGTTGAACTGGCAATGGTTGCTAGCTCAAAAGCAATATACCCTGCCCCAATGAAAGTAATTTTTTTAGGCATTGACTTCAGATTCATAAAATCAGTACTCGTCAGCAAGTTCTCCTTACCATCAATATTCAATCGACTAGGACGTTGACCAGTTGCAATAATAAATTTGTCAGCTTGATAGACTTCATCATTAACACTGATTTGATTTTCAGTAATAAATTTAGGACTACCGTCGATTGCTGTGATTCCAGCACTTATTAGACCATTGCGACTGCCTTCAGGAATTTGACTAGTATATGTATCTTTAAATGCTTCAAGTTCAGACCACTTAACTAGTGGTGCTTCTCCGAATCCTTTACCCTTAAGTTGAGCAACACGATCACGTGCTTGAACGCCACTCAGAAGCATTTTCTTAGGATCACAGCCCCGATTAGGGCAAGTACCACCCCATTGATAATTTTCAATTACCGCCACATTTTGATCAGCAGCTTTAAGTGCATATGCTTCAGCGAGTCCAGCCGGACCACCGCCAATAATTATTACATCGAATTTGTTCATTTATATAACTACCTCCGATAGATTGAGTAAAAAAATAGACTCCATAACATTTCTATTATAGGAGTCTACATATAAATTATTTAATTATATGCTCGAATTAGAATTCAGCATTACCTGGTGTTCTAGGGTAAGCAATGACATCTCTGATATTTTCCATACCAGTAATATACATGATCAATCTTTCAAAGCCAATACCAAATCCAGAATGAACTGTACCACCATACTTACGTAACTCTAAGTACCACTTGTAGTCGTCTTCGTTCATATCAAGTTCTGACATTCTCTTTTCAAGTACATCGAGACGTTCCTCACGTTGTGATCCACCGATCAATTCGCCGATTTCAGGAACTAATAAGTCAGCTGCGGCAACGGTCTTACCATCATCATTAGCACGCATGTAGAAAGCTTTGAAATCCTTTGGATAGTCAGTAATGAAAACAGGCTTCTTGTACACTTGTTCTGATAAGTAACGTTCATGTTCTGAATCAAGGTCAAGTCCCCAATATGGCTTAACTTCAAACTCAACGTCGGTAGCTTTTTCTAGAATATCAATAGCATCTGTATAAGTTACATGAGCAAATTCTTCACCAGCAGTGGCCTTTAAGCGATCAATCAAGGTATTATCAACGTTTTCGTTCAAGAAATCTAGTTCTTCTTTGGCATGATCCATAACGTAGTTGATAATATACTTCAGTAATTCTTCAGAACAGTCCATTTCATCTTGTAGATCGGCGAATGCTAATTCAGGTTCGATCATCCAGAACTCAGATGCGTGGCGACCTGTATGTGAATTTTCAGCTCTAAATGTAGGACCAAAAGTATAGACATTTCTAAATGCCAAGGCGAATGGTTCAACCTCTAGTTGTCCACTAACAGTTAAGTTGGTTTCTTTTCTGAAGAAATCTTCGTTGTAATCAACCTTGCCATCGTCAGTCTTAGGAACGTTATTCATATCAAGCGTTGTAACTTGGAACATTTCACCGGCACCTTCAGCATCAGAACTAGTGATAATAGGCGTGTGAATATAAACGAAGTCATTTTTTTGTAGATATTCGTGGATAGCAAAGGCTGCTAGTGAACGAATACGGAAAACTGAATAGAATGTATTAGTTCTAGGGCGCAAGTGAGCAATTGATCTCATAAATTCATATGAGTGAGCCTTTTTTTGCAATGGATAGTCAGCATCAGAGGCTCCTTCTTCGATAACTTCAGTAGCATGGATTTCAAAAGGTTGTTGTGCTTTAGGTGTTAGCGCTAATTCACCAACAACTTTGATTGTTGTGCTGATTGGAAATTTAACTACATCAGCATAGTTTTCCATATCACTTGTAATAACAACCTGAACATTTTTAAAGAATGAACCATCATTTAATTCAATGAAACCAACTCGTTTTGAACCTCTGATCGTGCGAATCCAACCAGAAACAGTGATTTGGTCACCGTCCGCAAATTCTTTTTTGTATAAGTCTTTAACTAAAATGTTTTGCATTTATTTCTCCTTTTGATTTTGGAATACTATAGACGAAAAAAATCCTCCATCCCCTAAATAAAAAGGGACGAAAGATTTTCCGCGGTACCACCCAAGTTTTTTGTAAAAAACACCTCAACGTACATTAAAATACTTGCCAATTATAACGTACTGGTGCACGTCTGAACCTACTCTCGAAATTTCAGTCAGAAGAACAAAGATGTTTTTCGTATATACCGACACGCCAAGCTCTCACTAACCTTGACTCTCTGTGGATGAAGTATATAGTACTCCTTCTTTTAATATCTATTATATTAATTTTCTTAAATGTAGCATATTTTTGTACAACTTGTAAAGTGAAAATTAACTACTTACCAGAATCGTCTGTCTGACCTTTGTTCAAGTTAAGTACCGACATGAAAGCTTCTTGAGGAATCGCAACTTTCCCGACTTCCTTCATTCGCTTCTTACCAGCCTTTTGCTTGTTCAATAACTTATCACGACGAGTGCGGTCACCACCATATAACTTAGCGGTAACATCTTTACGATATGCTTTAACCGTTGCACGAGCGACGATCTTATTACCAATGGCCGCTTGAACAGGGATCTCAAACATTTGACGAGGAATTACTTCCTTCAAACGAGCAACGATATCACGACCACGTTGATAAGCGAAGTCTTTGTGGACGATGAAACTCAAAGCATCGACTGGTTCACCATTAAGTAAGATATCCATTTTAACCAATTCACTTGGCTCATATCCTTCAACATTATAATCAAGTGAAGCATAACCTTTGGTATTAGACTTCAAATCATCAAAGAAATCAAAAATTATTTCTAACAATGGCAACTTGTAGATAACATTAACACGATATTTATCTAAGTAATCCATTGTTACAAACTGACCACGTTTTCGTTGACACAAGTCCATAACAGGACCAACAAAGTCTTCAGGTACCATGATTTCTGCACGAACATAAGGTTCACGAACTTCTTTGATCTCCGATGCATCAGGTAATTCTGCCGGATTATCAACAATGATTTCTTCACCAGAAGTCGTTGTTACGTGGTAATCAACTGATGGCGATGTGATGATCAACTCAAGGTTGAATTCGCGTTCCAGTCGTTCTTGGACAACATCCATATGCAGTAATCCTAAGAATCCAACACGGAATCCAAAACCTAATGCTTGAGAGGTTTCAGGCTCATACTCTAATGCCGCATCGTTTAGTTTTAGTTTTTCTAGTGCTTCATGCAGATCTTCATACTTACCGTTATCAACTGGATACATACCAGCATAAACCATTGGTGTACTCTTGCGATAACCTGTTAATGGTTCATCAGTTGGGTTATCGGCCAAAGTAACAGTATCACCAACTTGCGTTTCAACAACTGATTTGATACTAGCTGTGATATAACCAACATCACCTGCCATCAAGTAATCGCGTGAAACAGCCTTAGGAGACATTACACCAACATCCGTAACTTCAAAGGTCTTCTTATTACTCATCAATTCAATTGTGTCACCGACCTTAACGATTCCTTCACGGACACGTACATTCAATACAACACCACGATAACTGTCATAAACAGAATCAAAGATCAAAGCTTTCAATGGCTTGGTGATATCACCCTCAGGTGCGGGAACATCCGAAACAATTCTTTCGAGTAATTCGTCAATACCCAATCCCGTTTTGGCACTGGTCATGACAGAATCAGAAGCATCGATTCCAATCATCTCTTCGATTTCTTCTTGAACCTTTTCAGGTTGTGCCGAAGGAAGATCAACTTTGTTGATAACTGGTACTATTTCCAAGTCATTATCAATAGCTAGATAGGCATTAGCGAGTGTCTGTGCTTCAACACCTTGTGCAGCATCTACTACTAGCAACGCACCTTCACAAGCAGCCAATGAACGTGAGACCTCATATGAGAAATCGACGTGTCCTGGTGTATCGATAAGATGAAAAATATAGTCCTTACCATCTTTGGCAGTATATTCTAATTCAACTGCATTAAGCTTAATTGTAATTCCACGTTCGCGCTCCAAGTCCAAATCATCAAGAATTTGAGCTTTCATATCACGTTTTGAAACAGTATGTGTTTTTTCCAAAATACGATCAGCAATTGTTGATTTACCATGATCGATATGCGCTACGATAGAAAAATTACGAATTCTTTTTTGTCGTTCTTTTAATTTATCAAGATCCAGATCCATAAATGTTTCCCTTCTATCAATTATTTCCAATTTATTTTGAATTAATTCTCATTTCATCTATTTTACACTATTTTAAAGTATACAACCACGAAGCAAGCTATTCTTCCTTATCATCAAAATGTGGTCGAAGATTTTCTACTTGAATTATGTGTAATTTAAATATATATGCAAATATATCTCCATAACATATCAAGAAAAACACTAACAGAACTGCCCCAGCAGCTATGGCAATAAAAATCATATCTGTCCCAGTATTTATTTTGCGCAAAAATATAGCCAGTTGCGCTATTCCACCCCCGATTAGTGAACCAATAACAATCCTTGAAATTGTATATACTAATTGGAGATTCTTGGCTCTCGATGAAATTTCATCCCTTCTAGTTAGATATTTCGACGTATTAGAAATGAAAATCGGGAACTTATAACTTCCCTGACTATAGCTATCTATCTCAGCTCCTTTAGAAATAGAATGCCACCCGAATCCATATAAAATCTGGTAATTAAGTTCTGTTAGAAGCAGGAAAACAAATATTGATACGGTTATTCCATAAAACAATCCCATAGAATTACTTTTAAAAAGTACTTCCGTATATACACTGAGATGTATCATCGCAATTGCAAATGCAATAATTTGTAACACGATCCATCCAAAGAACGCTGTACCTGAAGAACCAAATGATTCTGTATCATTAGCCGTAGATACCTCCTTGATATTATTATCTACACTAGTCTTCTTCAATACTTGTGAAATATTAGAATGAACTGAATTTTTACTTCTTATAAACTGCTCATTAGTCATATCATCCCCGCGTAAAAAACCATTTATGACTTCCACAAAACTTGCAACTTTATTATCGTCTGCACCACTACACTTTATTTGCCGTTTACTATTATCATTCAAATACAAGATCACAGCTGGAACTGTCACTTCTCCTTGTGGTACATCTTCATATTCACAATTTTTAATATCCTTCAGTTGTAATCTTTCTTTGATTGAATACAAATTAGCCCTAAATGATATGTCTTGGTCATCAATCAAGATAATTGGTTTTCCAGTTAAACATCCAATCATAATAATTGAATAATAAAATGACAGTATTAACAAAATAATCCCCAAAGTAACATACATTACTGAACCATTCATAATGTATATTAACAATCCTGAAAAAATAAAACCGCATAAGGCCATAAAAAAATAAGTTATAAATGAGTTTTTTTCTCTAGCTAAGACATATTTATCTCCCATGACAAAATCCCCTTAGAAGTACATTTACTTAAATTATAACAAAAAAAGAAGTTCCGGCTTATTTAAAACCAAAACTTCTTTTTTTACGATATATGAACCTATCTATCCATTAAATGCATCTTTGATCTTATTGAAAAAGTTACTATCTTTTTCTTTAACTTTGTCTCCACCTGCTTCAGCAAACTTCTTCAAAGCATCTCTTTGTTCCCCGGACATCTTACGTGGTGTAACAATATTAACTGTTACCTTCTGATCACCGATGTTCTTACTATTAAGAACTGGAGCTCCTTTACCACGCAGTCTGAATGATGTACCAGTTTGAGTACCACTAGGGACTGTTAGTTTCACAGCACCGTGAACAGTATTAACCTGGATCTCATCGCCCAATGCAGCTTGTGGGAAACTAATATTTACTGATGAATAAATTGTTGAACCATCACGTTGAAATTCTTTACTTGCAGCAACATGAAATACAATATATAGATCACCGTAAGGTCCACCATTTTCACCGGCTTCTCCTTGGCCATCTAAGCGCATTTGTTGACCATCTTCGACACCTGCTGGAACGGTAACTTTAAGAGTATGTTTCTCATTAACTTTACCCTTACCATGACAAATGTTGCACTTTTCTTTAATTTCTTTACCAGTACCACCACAAACGTCACAGACAACCCTTGTACGCATACGGCCAAGTGGTGTTTGACGGTCTACTTCAACATAACCAGAACCGTGACACTTAGAACATGTTTCAGGATGTGTACCAGGTTTGGCACCACTACCATCACAAGTTTTACAGATTTCTTCACGATCATAAGAAATGTCGTCTTTCTTACCAAAGACACCCTCTTCAAAGGTCAAATCCATACGATATTGCAAGTCTGATCCTTGTCTTGGAGCATTAGGACTTTGGCGAGCAGTACCACCACCAAAGAATTGACTAAAGATATCTTCGAAGCCGCCGAATTGTTCACCACCGGCTCCTCCGCCACCAAAGCCACCGAATCCTTGGCCTTGATTCATGCCAGCTGATCCATATTGATCATATGCAGCACGTTTTTGAGGATCTTTTAGTGTTTCATAAGCATCGTTGATTGTCTTGAACTTTTCTTCAGCATCTGGAGCCTTATTAATATCTGGATGATACTTCTTCGAAAGTGTACGGAAAGCTTTTTTGATTTCATCTTCTGAAGCGTTTTTATCAACGCCTAAAGTTTCATACGGATCTCTATCTGCCATTTAAAAATCACCCTTGTGTTGACTAGGACTTTTCGTCCGATTTTATCTTTTATGCTCAAAAGAGCAGTTGTTAATACTATACCATTGTTGGTCTAGTAATTAAAATGACTGCTCTTTATCACAATAATATTATTATTTCTTGTCTTTATCTGGATCTACTTCTTCAAAGTCACCATCAACTGTACCATCGTCAGACTTCTTACCATCTTTTGAATCAGTACCAGTTCCAGCATCTGTACCAGTAGCACCTTCAGCACCACCAGCTTGTTGAGCCTCTTGAGCTTGTTGATATAGTTTTACAGAAAGATCTTGAACGATCTTATTCAAATCGTCACGTTTCTTCTTCATATCTTCAAGATCACCAGAGTCTTGTGCCTTCTTCAAAGCATCACGAGCATCTTCAGCCTTCTTGATTTCATCGTCAGAAACTTTACCCTTAATGTCTTTAAGAGTCTTATCAGTAGCGAATAATGCTTGTTCAACATCATTCTTAACGTCTACTTCTTCCTTACGTTTGTTATCTTCGTCTGCGTGTTCCTTAGCTTCTTTCATCATTTCGTCGATTTCGTCATCGCTCAAACCTGATGAACTCTTGATAGTAATCTTTTGTTCCTTATTAGTACCAAGATCTTTAGCAGAAACATTTACAATACCGTTCTTATCGATATCGAATTTAACTTCAATCTGAGGTACACCACGTGGTGCAGCTGGAATATCATTTAATTGGAAACGACCTAAGGTCTTATTGTCAGCAGCCATTGGACGTTCACCTTGTAGAACATGGATATCAACAGCGCTTTGGTTATCAGCAGCAGTTGAGAATGTTTGTGACTTGCTTGTTGGGATAGTTGTATTTCTATCGATCAACTTAGTGAATACTCCGCCCATTGTTTCAATACCTAATGAAAGTGGTGTGACGTCAAGTAGAACAACATCTTTAACATCACCAGAGATAACACCACCTTGAATAGCAGCGCCTAAGGCAACGGCTTCATCAGGGTTAATTGAGTGGTCAGGTGTCTTACCAGTCCATTTCTCAACAGCATCTTGAACAGCAGGTGTACGTGTTGAACCACCATTTAAGATAACTTTGTCAAGATCATTGATTGATAAACCAGCATCTCTAAGAGCATTGTCAACAGGAATTTTTGTCTTTTCAACTAAATCTGATGTCAATTCATCAAACTTAGCACGTGTTAATGTTTCTTCCAAGTGAAGTGGGCCATTAGCGCCTGATGAAATAAATGGAAGACTGATTGATGTTTGTGTAACACCTGATAAGTCCTTCTTAGCTTTTTCAGCAGCGTCCTTTAGTCTTTGTAAGGCCATCTTGTCTTGACCTAAGTCAACACCATTTTTGTTCTTAAATTGTTCAACTAACCAGTCGATAACTTTTTGATCAAAGTCATCACCACCAAGATGTGTATCACCATTTGTTGAAAGTACTTCGAAGACACCGTCACCTAATTCAAGGATAGAAACATCGAATGTACCACCACCAAGATCATAAACAAGGATCTTTTCGTCACCCTTATCATTATCAAGGCCATAAGCAAGTGCTGAAGCTGTTGGTTCGTTAACGATACGTTGAACGTTTAAGCCAGCAATCTTACCGGCATCTTTAGTAGCTTGTCTTTGTGAATCATTGAAGTATGCAGGAACTGTAATAACTGCATCTGTAACTGGTTCACCGAGATAATCTTCTGAGAACTTCTTAATGTGTTGCAAGATCATAGCTGAAATTTCTTGTGGAGTATATGACTTGCCAGCAACGGTAACCTTGTATCCTGCTTCACCCATATGTCTCTTGATTGATGAAACTGTATCTGGGTTAGTGATTGCTTGTCTCTTAGCAACTTCACCAACTTGAATTTCACCGTCTTTAAAAGCTACAACTGAAGGTGTTGTTCTTGCACCCTCCGCATTAGCGATAATCTTTGGTGATCCACCTTCAAGTACGGCAACGGCTGAGTTGGTTGTACCTAAATCAATACCAATAACTTTTGACATAAATATAAACCTCTTTTGATTTTTAATATTATTTAATTAACTTAATTATAAAAAACTATTGAGCTACAACGACCATTGCTGGACGTAGAACACGATCTTCTAGTTTGTAGCCCTTTTGTAAAACTTGAACCACGGTATCCTTAGCATGGTCTTTGTCAGCAGGAATAGTTTGAACAGCTTGACTGTCAGCTGGATCAAATTTATCACCAGCATTATCAATAATCGTGACATGATTATCAGTCAGAGCCTTAACCATATGTTGTTGAACCATTTCGATACCCTTCTTTAGTTGCTTGCCAGCATCATCGCTGACTTCAACTGCCAAAGCTCGTTCCAAGTTGTCAATAACTGGAAGAATTTCTGTAGCCAACTTTTGACCATCATACTTAAGAATTCCAGCAACTTCCTTCTTATGACGATTATTCATATTTTGAATTTCAGCTTGGCTTCTCAAAAACCTATCTTCTAGCTCTGAATTCTTAGCCTCAAGATCCTTGATTTTTACATCCTTCGGATCGATCTTGGTTACTTTTTCAGCATCCTTTTTAACATCTTTGGCTTCTTTCTTTGCCTCTGACTTAGGTGCTTCTTTTGTTTGTTCACTAGAAGATTTTAAATCTTCTTGTTTCTCTTTATCTGCCATTACTTCCTCCTAAATATCAAGAATCATCATACCGTGAATAATAGTCGATCAGGCGCTTAGCCAGTTCTTGTCTAAATTCGCCAAGTAAACCAATTAATTGTGAGTAATGCATTGTTGTTGGACCTAGCAGTGCTATCACTCCCTTACCATGATGACCAACATCATAGTTAGCAGTGATAATACTGTAGTTCTTCAATGCATCAGATCCTAACTCACTACCCAGACGAACACGAATGCCGTCGTCAGTATCACTTGGATCAAGTAGTTTTTTCAAATCTGTACTTTGATTAATAATTGAGAATAACGATTGAACATCTGACAGATCTTCATTATTCGCATAATTCAACAAATTAAGTTGACCATCAACGAAATACTTTTCTGATCCGGCTTTTTTGAATAATTGATCTATCATGTCCATCAGTCCGTTGTTTGAATACATGTATTCCGACAAAATAGCAGGTATGTCATTGTGAAGCATTTTTAAAACGATTGGCAATGGCTGACCGACTAACTTATCATTAACAACTCTTACAATTTTTTCGATTAACTCTGTATCAAAGTTTTCATCAATTGTATAAATGTTACTCTCAACATTATTGTCACTCGTGACGATGATCGCCATAATTTGACGTGGATTCAAAGGTACGATTCTAAATCCTGTTAGCAGAATTGAACTGCTCTCTGGTCCTAATGTGATTGCTGTATAACTAGTTAGATGAGATAAGATTTTCGCCGATTGTTCAATGATATCATCGATCTGATGATAAGTTTGACCAAAATCCTCGTCGATTCTCTTTGCGATATCTTGCGGTACGGTAGTTGGTTGTACCAAATTATCTAAATAATAACGATATCCCATTGCCGAAGGAATACGCCCAGAAGATAAATGAGTCTTCTCTAGATAGCCTATTTCTTCTAGCATAGCCATTTCATTTCTGATAGTCGCTGAACTAACGTTAAATGGCAATGCATTCATCAATGTTTTTGAACCAACCGGCTGGCCGGTATCTGTGAAAATGCGCACGACTTCTCTCAAGATAGTATCTTGACGTTCCGATAACATTATACCGTCCTCCTTTTAGCACTATTCATATTGGAGTGCTAACAATGTAAAATATAACAATCTATCCTTATAGTGTCAAGTGGTGAGACTCATAAAATTTAAAATTTACACAAAGAAAAAAGCAGGTCTACTAAACCTGCTGATCTTAATGTTCTTTGAAATAATCGAGTGCATCCAGCTTGTCCTTGTGAAGTTGTTCTACCAATCCCTTGGCACTGTCAAACTTCACTTCACCACGTAAATAATGTAACCATTCGACACGAACGTCTTTACCATAAATATCTTGATCAAAGTCGAAAATATTACATTCAATCGTTACACCTGTATCCTCTTTGAAAGTAACGTTATAACCGACTGAAGTCATAGATGGATACCACTTACCATCTATCTCGATACGAGTCACATATACGCCGATGGAAGGCTTTAATTGGTTATTGCTAGTAACTACATTGGCAGTTGGGTATCCAAGCGTACGCCCTCTCTGCAAGCCATGTACAACCTGTCCCTGATTCTGATAGTTATAACCAAGATACGTATTGGCCATATCGACTTGATCACCCAAAACAAGTTTCTTAATCGTACTAGAACCAATCTTATCACCATTAATGGTTTGTTCCGGTACAGTCACTACTTCGAACCGACCCCTGCTGTATTCTGGCAGTGTCTGCATATTAGCAATATCCTTTTTACCATATGTATAATCAAATCCAGCAACTATGTACTTGCTTCGCATTCGTACCATATACTCATCAACAAAGTCCTGTGGTGCTAAACTAGCAAAATCAGTTGTAAATTCAATGAAGTATAAATAATCCACTCCTAATTTCTCAACAAGTTCAGCCTTACGAGCCATCGTTGAAATATACTTATAATTTTCTTCATGTTGGTATATTTCACGAGGAGACCGATCAAACGTCATAAGAACCGATTTCAAACCTTTTTCATGTGCCAAATCAACACCACGTTGAATAACCTTTCGATGGCCTCGATGAACACCATCGAAAAAGCCCATAATCAAAACAATGTCTGATTCAGGTATTTGACTGTCCCTCAACGGATGCTTTACATTAACAATTTTCATCAGTTCATCCCCTTAATCATTATTCAAAAGCATTGTCTCCGGTATCCACAATTGTCTTTCCTTATTAAACTTATAAATTGCCTTAGTCACGTGATTACGAGTAACGCGCATCATATCACTTTCATCATATCCTGTAAGATCCAAGAAACCACCATGCAAGACGCGAACTTCCCATTCATCATCAGTCAGCTCATGTGCTTGCATATCTGACAAGACATCATCGGTTGAACGCAAGAATTCGTGATTATTCTCTGCCATCATTCTTTCAATATCAGATAGTTTGTATGTTTCATCAATACTGAATCCTGCACTCTTAGTTCTCGTTAACTGAGACATAAACGAAGGCACACCAAGTAGTTCACCAAACTCCACTGCTAATGTTCTAACATAAGTACCTTTGGAACATTTGACATGAAATTTCAACTTTTGTTTTCCAGACTCAACGTCAAATTCTGGTTCACCCATCATATAAAAATCATAAATATGGATATGTCGTTCTGGCCTTTCAACTTCGATTCCAGCACGAGCATATTCATACAGTTTTTTTCCATTAACTCTAACAGCTGAATACATTGGTGGAATTTGTGTTAAATCACCGATCATCTTTTTGAAATTATCTCTCAAAATATCATCAGTGAATGCATCCTTCAAATTCACTTCTTTTACAGTATCGCCTTCACGATCTTCAGTAGTCGTTGAACGACCAAGCGTAATCTCGCCTTCATATTCCTTTGGAGAACCTGTCAAACGATTAACTAGCTTAGTAGATTGTCCAACACAGATTGGTAAGACACCATCTACTAATGGGTCTAGCGTACCCGTGTGCCCAATTTTTCGTGTGTGCAATACTTTTCTTAATTTATATACATAATCAGAACTTGTCATTCCAACTTCTTTATTTAGGGGAATTACTCCATTCATTACTATCTCCCGATTCATCAAAATTATTAATTTCAAACCATATCAAGAACTATTTTACTAGTTATTAAAAATAATAGCATTCATTTTTTAAAAGACGGCCAAAAAAAGACTCAGCAGAATTTGCTGAGTCTTAATTTATCTTATTTATTCGCTTCATCTTGGTGCATTTTAGCGATTAAACGATCGATTTTTTCTCCATATTGAATGGATTTATCTTGTTTAAATTCGAGTTCTGGAATCTTATACAATGTCAGTCTTGGAGCTAATTCTTTACGAATAAGTCCCTTAGCCTTATCTAATCCTGCTTGAGTATTCTCAATATCTGCGTCTTTCTCAGATAAGATACTGTAATAGATCGTAGCGGATTGTAAGTCACCCGTCATCTCAACGCCAGTAACTGTAACGCCTTGTACACGTGGATCACGAACACGTTTTAGTAGAATATCATTTACTTCTTTTTGAATCTCTTGTTCTACACGACCGATTCGATGTTTTACCATACTATCATCTCCTATTTGACTGGAACTTCTTCCATCACATAGGCTTCAACTTCGTCGCCAATCTTGATGTCATTGTAGTTTTCGATTGTGATACCACATTCGAACCCTGACTTAACTTCTTTGACGTCGTCCTTGAAACGTTTAAGTGAGGCAAGTTTACCTTCATAGACAACAATACCGTCTCTAATCAAACGAACTCCACTTTCACGAGTGATGCTACCAGTATTTACGATACATCCAGCAATTGTACCGATCTTAGAAACATTATATGTTTCACGAACAGTAAGATTACCTGTGATTTTTTCTTCATAAACTGGTTCTAGCATACCCTTCATAGCGGCTTCAATTTCATCAATAGCCTTATAGATAACTCTGTGTAGACGAATATCAACATTTTCATCTTTAGCTTGAATACGAGCTTGCGCAGTTGGACGAACATTAAATCCGATAATGATAGCATTACTTGCTGAAGCAAGGTTAACATCACTTTCAGTAATAGCACCAACGGCTTGATGAATAATATTAACACGAACACCCTCAACTTCGATCTTCTTCAAACTTCCAGCAATGGCTTCAGCAGAACCTTGAACATCGGCTTTGATAATAACGTCGACAGTCTTAAGTTCTCCCTCTTTCATTGTTTCAAATAAGTTATCAAGTGTTACAGGGTTAGTATTCTGACGTTCGATTTGAAGAGCACGACTTGCACGTTCTTCACCAGCT
Source organism: Companilactobacillus jidongensis (assembly GCF_003946575.1). Taxonomy (GTDB): domain Bacteria; phylum Bacillota; class Bacilli; order Lactobacillales; family Lactobacillaceae; genus Companilactobacillus; species Companilactobacillus jidongensis. The sequence continues at coordinate 124,612 of NZ_RHOP01000006.1, forward strand.
GCACGAGCTGTCTTCTCATCATCGAAGACAACGAACTTATCGGCTGATTCAGGAACATCATTCAAACCAGTAACTTCAATTGGTTGAGAAGGCAATGCCTTAGTAACCTCTTTACCGTTATAGTTTGTCATCGTTCTAACACGACCATATGTATTACCAACAACGATTGGATCTCCGACATGAAGTGTACCTTGTTGTACCAATAGTGATGCAACCGGTCCACGTCCCTTATCAAGCTTAGCTTCAATAACAGTACCAACGGCTTTTTGTTCAGGATTTGCTTTCAATTCCATCACATCAGCTTGTAGAAGAACCATTTCTAGCAATTGATCAATGTTTGTTCCGACTTTGGCAGAAATATTAACAAAGATAGTATCCCCACCATAATCTTCGGGAACAAGTTCATATTCCATCAATTGTTCGATAACATGTTGTGGATTGGCACCTGCTTTATCGATCTTATTAACTGCAACGATGATTGGATCATTAGCAGCTTTAGCATGGTTGATAGCTTCAATAGTCTGTGGCATAACACCATCATCAGCAGCAACAACTAGGATAACGATATCAGTAATATCAGCACCACGAGCACGCATATTTGTAAAGGCAGCATGTCCTGGAGTATCAAGGAATGTGATCAAACGATCGTTTAATCTTACTTGATAAGCACCGATATGTTGAGTGATACCACCAGCTTCACCGGCTGTAACGTGAGTATGTCTCAAGTGATCAAGCAATGTTGTTTTACCATGATCAACGTGTCCCATGATAGTAACAACTGGAGGACGTGGTACTAAGTTCTCTTTGTTAGTTGTTTCAGCATCAAAGTATTGATCGATATCAGCAATATCTTCTTGAACTTTTTCTTCTGCATTAATACCGTAATCAGTTGCTAACAACTCGATTGCGTCTTTATCCAATGATTGGTTTTGGTTGATCATAATACCAAGCATGAACAACTTCTTAACAATTTCAGCTGGTTCACGGTGAATCAACTTACCAATATCTTGAGCGTTCATACCAACTGTATAATTAAGTGTTTCTGGTAATGGACGATCTTTTCTTTGTGGCATTGGCTTCTTTGGTTCAGTTCTTTGACGTTGTTGTCTCTTTCTTTCCTTCTTCTTCTTACGAGTTCCGAAAGGATTAGCCAAGTTTGTCTTATGACCAAAGTTACGATTGTTATTGGTTGGCTTGCTCTTCTTGTATTCTGGCTTTGGAACTTCAACACTTGCTGGTGATACAGCTGTCTTTTGAGTTTCTTTAGCCTTGTTATCAGAAGCTACAGGTCTTCTTGAATTGTTATTATTATTGTTTCTGTTATTGCTATTGTTATTGTTATTACTGTTGTTATTATTGAAACGATTGTTATTAGGACGGTTGGTATTGTTGCTATTGCTATTACGGTTAGCATTATTATGGTTATTATTATTGCGATTGTCGCTTGGACGACTGGCATTGTTACCATTACGGTTATTATGGTTGTTAGTTCTAGGACGGTTAGTTGAACGACTTGCTTCTTGGATATTTGTCTTGAATTGTTCTAGATACTTGTTACCAGCACTTTGTTGTACAGGTCTTGGTGCTTGTTGTGATTGTGGACGATCACGTCTAACACTGCCATTGTTACGACGATCACGATTTTGGGAATTATTTCTGTTGCCGTTATTATTACGATTGTTCGGATTGTTTCGATTATCGTTTGGACGACTGTTCCCGTTATTATTTGCATTACGGTTACCGTTAGTATTATTGGTACTGTTGGTATTACTTCTATTGTTTGAGTTAGAAGTATTAGGACGATTACCGTTATGATTATTATTGTTATTATTTCCACGATAATTACTGTTGCCGTTACCATTACTATTGTTGCGGTTATGATCGAAGTGACCCTTATTCTTATTTGGATCTCTTCTTACAGCAGTAATCTTTATTTTAGTCTTTTGATCACCATTTTGTTGGTGGTTTTCATTAGACTTTTCTTTTGGAGCATTGTTTGATGTATTATTTGAAGTTGCGTTTGTAGCAGGCTTTGTGGCTGGTCTTTGTACTGATTTAGCAGCTGGTTTACCACCCTTAAGACTACCTACAATCTTCTTTTCACTATTTTCATCTACTGATGACATGTGATTTTTTACATCGATACCTAGTTTGGCAGCGGCATCTAATACAACCTGGTTTTCAACACTATTTTCTTTTGCAATAGTATAAATTCGTTTTTTGGCCATCCTATCACTCTCCTTAATTTTCCATAATTTCAATTAACCTTCTAGCAATTCCAAGATCCGTAATACCGATAACTTTTCGTTCCTTACCGATTGCATCTTTTAGTTCTTGACTGGTGAAATTATCAATCAACACTACATCATAAGAATTTGTCTTATTAGTCAAATCCTTTTTAGTACGATCACTACAATCACTTGCCATTATTACTAATTTAACACTTTGGTTTCTAATTCCTTGCATGGTTAACTCTGTACCACTAATCATTTTTCCGGCACGTAAAGCTATACCTAAAAAATCTAAAAATGACTTTTTCAATGTTTCTTACCTAAATCACCGAATAGATCCATTCTGGCTTTTTGATGATCAACAAAGTCGAATAGTTCATCATAAAAATCCTCTGGAACTGCATGTGAAAATACCTTCTCCAAAGTTTTTTTAGACTTTGCTTCCTTAATGGCGTCAGGATCTAGCCCAACATAAGCACCACGTCCGGATTTTTTACCTGTTGGATCAATCGAAATAGTACCTTCTTTATCTCTTACAATTCTAACTAATTCTCTTTTAGGAAACATTTGATTGGTTAGAACATCTTTTCTCATGGGTATCTTACGCGTTGCCAAACCCATCACCCCCTTAATCTTTTGAATCAGTATCAGGATCTGTATTTGTATCAGTGTCAGATTCTGAAGTTGCTTCTGTATCAGATTTGACATCTGCATTAGATTCCTCGTCTAATTTCTTGTCAATATCATCTATAGCTACATCTTGGTCGTTTGCATCCACAAATTCAACTTGTGATTCTGGTTTAATGTCGATTTTGTATCCTGTTAGCTTAGCAGCCAAACGTGCATTTTGACCCTTTTTACCGATTGCTAGTGATAAATGATAGTCGGGAACAATTACAATACATTGTTTCTTGTCAGTATCATCGAATTGAACAGCAATCACCTCTGCTGGATTCAATGCATTAGCAATGAAGTCAATTGGATCGTCAACATAAGGAACAACATCAATGTTTTCACCGTTTAACTCATCAACAACAGCTTGAACACGAGAACCTTTAGGACCGACACAAGTACCAACTGGGTCAATATCTGGGTTATCAGATTTAACAGCAATCTTAGTTCTGTCTCCAGCCTCACGGGCAATTGAAACAATTTCTACTGTTCCATCATATATTTCTGGAACCTCTTGTTCAAATAATCTTTTTACTAGACCTGGATCAGTTCTAGATACGAAGACTTGAGGTCCCTTAGTAGCATTTTCAACTTTTGTAACATACACACGAATTCTATCACGTGAATTGTAAGTTTCACCTGGCATTTGGTCAGACTTAGCCATAACTGCCTCAATCTTACCAAAGTTAATGTATACAAATCTACTATCACTACGTTCAACAATACCTTGAATGATTTCATGCTCGTATTGACTGTATTCACTATAAATGATATCACGTTCTGCTTCACGAACACGTTGCATAATTACTTGTTTAGCAGTTTGCGCAGCAATTCTACCGAAATCCTTAGGAGTTACCTCTTCACGAACGTGATCACCGAGTTCATAACCTTTGCTCTTCTTCATTGCATCTTCTAATGAAATTTCTAATCGTTCATCAACTACTTCTTCAACCACTTCTTTGACTGCATAAACATGTATATTACCCTTTTTTTGGTCAAATTCAACCTCAACGTTTTGAGCTTGATTGTAGTTGCGTTTGTAAGCTGCAACTAGTGCGGCTTCTAGTGACTCAATAACATATTCTTTTTTGATACCTTTTTCAGTTTCCAACGCATCAAGTGCGTCAACCATTTCTTTACTCATGCTATTCTCCTTAAATGAGTTCTTAGACGTTCTCTAGAATTCAATTGCGAGTCGAATCTTAGCAATCTTATCTCGTTGGATAACGATTGTCTTTTTAAGATTCTTCACTTTTATTATTAAAGTTATTTGTGAATCAGTTACTTCAGTCATTGTACCTTCGAAAACTTTGTCGCCGTCTTGTTTTTGGTACAGAGAAACATTAATATACGCACCTTCATAGTTGGAAAGACTTTCGTCATTTTCCAATGGACGTTCTGCACCAGGTGAAGATACTTCTAAGTAGTAAGCAGGATCGATTGGATCTAATTCATCCAATTTTTCACCATACTCTTCACTGATAACAGCACAATCATCAATACTGATTCCACCCTTCTTATCAGCATATACTCGTAAATACCAATCCCCACGTTCGTGAACGAATTCTAAATTTACAAGAAAAAATTCATGTTTGTCCAAAATCGGCTGTAAGATGGCTTTTAATTCATCAATTTGTGTATTCAAAAATACTCCTCCAAAGTAATCGGCAATAAAAAGAGTGAGCATTTCTGCTCACTCATTAATCTATAATTAACTAATAGGTAATTTAACATATATTAACAATTAAATCAACCTCTAACGCTTGACATTAAAAGAGAGAGAGCTGATTTTCATCGGGCATCCCGTCTAAAGCATGATTTTGTGTCATATATTCAATGATAGTTTTTGATACTTTACCACGTGTCGACAGGTCTTCTTTGGATAAGAATGGTTGTTCTTCACGTGCAGCAACGATCTGCTTAGCAACGTTGTCACCAAGGCCTGGAATAGCATTGAATGGTGCTAACAATGTTTTGTCATCAACTATCTTAAATTCAAATGCGTCAGATTTTTCAAGATCGACCATTTTGATCTTGAAGCCTCTTTCCAAACATTCATTGGCAAGCTCTAAAACTGTCAATAAATTTTTTTCTTTAGTCGAGGCATCCATACCTTTATCATTAATTTCTTTCATTGAATTCTTAACCGCATCTTTGCCAGTCGTCATGGATACAAGATCAAAGTCATCAGCACGAACTGAAAAGTATGCACTGTAATAATACAATGGATAATGAACCTTGAAGTAAGCGATTCGCAAAGCCATCAAAATATATGCCGTCGCATGAGCCTTAGGGAACATATACTTGATCTTCAAACACGACTTGATGTACCAATCAGGCACATCGGCATCCTTCATATCTTGTTGCCACTCATCTGGAATACCACGTCCTTTACGAACATGCTCCATGATTTGGAAAGCTGTTTGTGATTTCATACCCCAGTGAATCAAATCCATCATGATATTATCACGACAACCAATAACTTCCTTCAGAGTAACAACACCATCATCGATCAGCTCTTCTGCATTACCCAACCAAACATCAGTCCCATGCGATAGCCCTGAGATCTGTAGCAATTCAGCGAAAGTCGTTGGATGTGTTTTTTCTAACATTCCTCGAACGAACCTTGTTCCAAATTCAGGAACTCCAAGTGTACCAGTTTTAGAAAAAATCTGTTCCGGAGTGACACCAAGTGAATCTGTACTACGGAATAATTCCATAACTTCGGGATCATCAACTGGAATTGTCAGTGGATCGATACCTGACAAATCTTGCAAGGTACGAATCATTGTCGGATCATCATGACCCAGAATATCAAGTTTTAAGATATTATCATGAATTGAATGGAAATCAAAATGGGTTGTCTTCCATGCTGCATTTTGATCATCCGCTGGATATTGGATCGGCGTAAAATCAAAAATATCCATGTAATCAGGAACAACGATAATACCTGCTGGATGTTGACCGGTTGTTCGCTTAACACCTGTCGAACCCATCGCCAAACGTTCTTCTTCAGCATTACGTAATTGTTGACCAGTTAATTCTTCATAATTCTTAACATAACCAAACGCCGTTCTATCTGCAATTGTACCGATAGTACCAGCCCGGAACACGTGGTCTTCCCCAAACAAGACTTTTGTATAATTATGTGCAACTGGTTGATAGTCACCTGAGAAGTTCAAATCAATATCAGGAACCTTATCACCCTTGAACCCTAAGAAGGTTTCAAAAGGAATATCTTGACCATCTTTTTTGAGTTCAGTTCCACACTTAGGACATTTCTTATCGGGTAAATCAAATCCAGAACCAACTTCACCTTTAGTAAAGAACTCAGAATACTTACATTTAGGACAACGATAATGTGGTGCTAGTGGATTAACCTCAGTAATACCAGTCATAGTTGCAACGAAACTTGATCCAACAGAACCACGGGAACCAACCAAGTATCCATCTTTATTAGATTTATAAACTAAACGTTGTGAAATCAAATAAATAACTGAGAAACCATTACCAATAATACTTTTAAGCTCTTTGTCCATTCGCTCTTGAACAATTTCAGGAAGATCCTCACCATATAATTCGTGGGCCTTATTCATTGTCAAACTACGAATTTCTTCTTCGGCACCCTCCATTTTAGGAGTATAAAGTCTATCTTTAACCGGAGAAATCTCATCGATTAGATCCATTATTTTTTTCGGATTATCAACGATGATCTCTTGCTCTGTGTCATGATCAAGAAAATCAAATTCATCGAACATTTCGTTGGTTGTTCTAAATTGCACATCTGGCAATGTTTGACGAGCAAGAATATTGCTCTTAACTGCCTTAATAACTATCTCGCGATAAATTTTATCATGTGGATCAAGATAGTGTACATCTCCAGTCGCAACAACTGGTTTATTTAATTCTTTACCTAATTTAATAATATTCTTGAGAATTTCTTCTAATCCAGATTCATCCTTGATCAACTTTGCATCTAGCAAGTGTTGATAAACTGGTTTAGGCATTACTTCAAGATAATCATAATATTGGGCAACTTCACGTGTATCTTCATATCCCTTTTGCATCATTGTATTGAAGACTTCGCCATCTTTACATGCAGATCCAACGAGGATACCTTCACGATATTTATTCAATAAACGTCTTGGCACACGCGCCGTACGATAATAATATTCTGTCATCCCATATGAAACTATCTTGAACATATTTTTGAGTCCGGCTTGAGTCTGTGCCATTAAAATTGCATGACTTGGACGAGCTTGTTTATAGGCTTCTTCTCCACCTACGTGATCATTAAGTTGTGACACATTGGTGATTTGAAATTTATCTTCCATTTCATCAAACAACTTATACATCAAATAACCAGTTGTTTCCGCATCAGCATTGGCCCTGTGATGGTGTTCCAAAACAATATTATACCGTTTGGCTAGTGAGTCCAATTTGTGATTACGATACTCAGAATGCAATGTTCGTGAAATTTCCAGCGTGTCAATAACTGGTACTGACACGCGGTCATGTCCCATTCTTGTTAACGCAGAATTAATGAAACCTATATCAAAAGTAACATTATGTCCTGCTAGAATATCATTGCCAACAAAATCAATGAATTTCTGAATGATCACTCCCTCATCTGGAGCATCTTTCACCATATCATCTGTAATACTAGTCAAACTTGTTGTAAATTCTGACAGAGAATGATGAGGATTGATAAACTCATCAAATGACTCGACCACTTCACCATCTTTCATTTTTGTAGCCGCAAGTTCGATGATACTATCGTAAACGGCCGATAATCCAGTAGTCTCAACGTCAAAAATGACATACTCCGCAGGGTTCAATTCCTCATCTCTTAAGTTATAAGCAATTGGGTTACCTTCGTCGACCAAATCAACCTCAACACCGTAACCAATTTTTACACCGTACTTTTGACCAGCACTATAAGCTTCAGGGAAAGCTTGAAGTGCACGGTGATCAGTAATAGCAATTGCCGGTTGCCCCCATTCGCTCGCACGTTTGATCAAATCAGTAGCACTCGGAATGGCATCCATTTGACTCATATTGGTATGTGCATGTAATTCAATGCGTTTATTATCTTCTTCAGCAGCATCTTTGCGTCCTGCATGTTTGATGACCATTATGTCATTGGCCATAATCGATAGTTCACGAGAGAAGTTATCTTCTTGAACACTACCACGAGCACGGATCCATGCACCATCATCCAAGTTATCAAAGAAGGCCTCGTCATCTTCACCATTAGAGAATTTTTTCACACTAAATGAAGAAGTGTAATCTGTCACTTTTAACAGTAATAATGAACGTCCAGATTTTAGTTTCTTAACATCTTTGTCAAAAATATGACCTTCAACAACTTTGTTCCGATCCTCTTCAGTAATATCAACCATCTGTGTAACTTCAGCATCATCAGGAATCTTACGACCAATTTTGACAACATTACCCGCTGGCTTCTTGGCACGCTTCTGACTTACTTCCTGAGCTTGTGCTTGAAAATGCTTCGTCTCCTCAAGCTTGGCTGCTTCAAGAGCTTGTGCTTTTTCTTGATCCTTAGCTTCATCTACATCTACACGTATTTTGAATGGAGGGAATCCTAAAGAAGTATATGCATCTTGTATACTAGAAGTTAATTTGCCATCCATGAAATCAGCAATAAAACCACTTGAAACCGTCAAAAAAACTTGGCCATTCTCCAATTTTGGAGGGTTCTGACTAATCAATTGCGACACAACTGGTGATCTCTCTTCACAGTTCTCTAGAACATAGTTCCAATAATCACGAATATTTTTTTCAATCAGCTGAGTGTTTTCCGTATGTATATTAAAATCAACCGTCGCAATACTGTCAAATCCATCTCTCAATAAACTCACAAATATTTGAAAATCATTGAATGGAATTACATCATCAAAATCAAAGAAAAACGTCCACCGACGTGACTTTTTATGCACCTCTAATTTATCTAACTTTGCTGTTTCAAATAACTTATTTGATTCCAATAAATTATCTGCTTTGATCTGTTTAATTAAAATTTTAAAAAGTTGACTTTTATCCGACATATTTTACCCTTCAAAAAATAAAAAAAGGCTTAAGCCTCATTACTGATTCTTAAGCAATATTTTTACTGAATTTACTAATTCATCTTTACTTACTTCAATTGTTTCGCCTGTACTTCTGATCTTCAACTCAACGATATTATCAGCAGCCTTCTTACCGACTGTGATTCTGATTGGCATACCCATCAAATCTGAATCTGCAAATTTAACACCAGGACGTTCTTTACGATCATCTAATAAGACATCATAGCCTTCATCTTGTAGCAATTGCACGATTTCATCACTAAGTTTACCTTGAACATCATCATTATACTTAATTGGAACAACATGAACCTGGTATGGTGCCAAGGCTACTGGCCAAATAATCCCATTCTCATCATTATGTTGTTCAATGATAGCTGACAATAGACGTGAGATACCAATTCCGTAGCATCCCATGATCAATGGATTAGATTTACCATTTTCATCTAAGAAATTAGCACCCAGAGCTTTAGAGAATTTTGTACCAAGTTTAAAAATGTGACCAATTTCAATACCACGAGTAAATTTAATATTACCGTGACCATCTGGTGACATTTCTCCTTCTTTAACAACACGAAAATCTCTGAATGATGGTTCTTCATCTGTAATATCTTCAAAATTAGCATTGATCAAGTGTTTGTTAGCTTGGTTAGGCCCAACAACAAAGTTTGTCAATCCTTCAAGCGAACTATCATACAATACTTGAACATCATCAGCGATACCCTTAGGACCGATGAATCCTGGCACACTCTTAAATACATTTTGAACCTCTTCAGGTGTAGCCTCACTTAAGAAGTCAGCACCTAAATAGTTCTTTAATTTGACGTCATTAACTTCATAGTCTCCGCGGATCATAACTAAGATAGGCTTTTCATCTGCAATGTATGCGACAGCCTTCATAATTATTGAAGATTCAACTTTTAGTAATGAAGCTAAGGTATCAATTGTGTGTACGTCAGGTGTATCAACCAATTCAGCTGTTTTGTGTTCTGCCTCAGAATTGTCAGGCAACTTACTTGCTGCCATTTCAAGATTAGCGGAATAATCACTTTCATCTGAATAAGCAATAGTATCTTCACCAATTTCAGCAATAGCTGAAAATTCTTTGGAATCAGTACCACCCATAGCACCTGCATCACCAATAATCGAACGGTAGTTCAAACCACAAATATCAAAAATATTGCGGTAAGCTTGCTCCATTTGATTGAAGATAACATCCAATTGATCTTTGTTAGCAGTGAATGAATATGCATCATACATATTGAACTCTCTACCACGCAAAAGACCATAGCGAGGACGATCTTCATCACGATACTTCATTTGCATTTGATATAGAATTAGAGGAAGTTTTTTATAACTATTCAAACTTTCTTTTACAACACTAGTAAAGGTTTCTTCATGAGTTGGTCCGAGAATAAATTCTCTATCGTGACGGTCATTAACCTTAAATAAAGTTTGACCGTATGTGTCATAACGACCACTCTCTTTCCATAGATCCGCAGGAATGATTGCTGGCATGCGCATTTCAGCAGCGTCCATTTTGTCGTTTTCCTTACGAATAATGTCTTCGATTTTACGAATTACTGACCAAGCTAGTGGTAAGTAACTGTAAATACCAGCAGAAACTTGTCTTACATAGCCAGCTCTCAACATCAACTGATGACTTACTGCCTCAGCGTCTGATGGAGTTTGCTTTAATGTTGGAATATACAGTCTTGATTGTTTCAAATTTTTATCCCCCTATTTTATGAAAAAGCGTTGGATATCATTCCAAGTTACAGCAACCATCAATAATACTAATATGCCGACCCCAATAAGTGTAATGACATTCTCGTATTCTTCTGGAAGTGGCTTGCGTCTAATTGCTTCAATAATATTAAGTAAAATTTTCCCGCCATCTAATGCTGGAATAGGAATCAAATTAACGATACCTAAGTTCATTGATAGCATAGACATGAATAATATTATACTCAACAATCCTTGTGACGAAACTTGTGAAGTCATCGAATAAATACCAACCGGTCCAGATAACTGATTGATACTAAATCCACCAGTTACCATTTTCCCTAACACTTGTAGAATTTGTACAGTTGTTTGCCAGCTATACGTAAATCCATATTTTATTTTAGCCGAAAAACTATAGTCTCGTTTTGGCATTATACCAATTTGACCATATTTTTGACCCGATGATTTAATTGTTTTCGGAGTTAATGTAACATTAGAAACTTTATTTCCTGATTGAATCTTAAAAGTAGTCTTTTTACCTGGATATTTTTGGATAGTCGTCGACAGATCCGTCCAGTCAGTGGTTTTGTGACCATTAACTGCAAGAATTCTATCATTAGCCTTCAATCCAGCTTGTGCAGCAACACTGCCACTTTGAATTTGACCCAATTGATTACTATTGTCGATCACACCATTCATCATGAATGCAGCAATAATGGCACAAACAATCGCCAAAATAAAGTTGTTGAACGGGCCGGCAAAATTTGTAATCATTCGTTTCCATACAGACACCGATTGAAGTTGAACATCACGTGGTGCAATTTGTACTTCAGTCCCGTCCTCTTCAACGATAGTGGCATCGTGATTTACTGAATATGTTTTAATAGCAGTTTCATCACCATTTTCATATCCTTCAATCGTCAATGCATCCACCAGGTCTGCCTTGGAAATTTGAACTGGAACACCATTAGCGTCATAGACCTTACTCGAAGTAATAATCTTTCTAACTTTTTGTTCATCATTCAAAACCAAAGAGGCCATAGTACCAGGCTGTATTTCAGAATCGTCCTCTTGTGCTCCGGCCATTCTGACATATCCGCCTAGTGGCAATAGTCTCAATGTGTATGTAGTACTATTCTTTCGATATGCAAAAAGTTTGGGTCCCATTCCAACAGAAAACTCTCGAACTAAAATTCCAGATTTTTTTGCAGCATAGTAATGTCCAAATTCATGAACAATTACCAATATTCCAAAAACAATAATAAATGTAATTATCGCGGTCATTTTTACCTCCACGAATCGCCTATACTAGGCCAAAAATGTGTAGCAAAGGTAAGACAATTAACATACTGTCAAATCTGTCCAAAATCCCACCATGACCAGGTAGAATATTTCCAGAATCTTTTACCTTGTAATATCTCTTATATGCTGATTCAATCAAATCACCCATTTGTCCAAATACTGATAGAACAAACGCAATCAATAACATTGATGTCATTGAATATTGTTGTGGTACAAAGTACATATAGATACCTGAGAGAACTAATGCGGATACAACTCCACCAATAGTACCTTCCCAAGTTTTATTAGGACTGATGGCAGGCCACAACTTGTGCTTACCAATTTTACGTCCGAATGTATATGCAAAAATATCAGTTGACCAAACAACTATCAAAGCAAACATCAATAGTCCTAAACCACCATCAGAGTTTCTAACTGAAGCAAGATAATGGAATCCAGTACCAATATAAATCATTGATACAACGGAAACACCGACATCCTCAAAGTTAAACTTGTTCTTTGATAACACGGTCATTATCAATAACAAGATTGCAAAGACATAAAATACATCTAAGCGTGTAAAGCTGCCTGGTAACCAACCCTTGTAGAAGTTCAATGGTACGGCTACCGCCAGTGTTCCTAAAACTGTGATCACGAAATCCATTGAAACAATGATTCGTTTTCGCATAATATAAATCTCAAATATACCTACAACTGCCAATGCTGCTGCAGCAATCTCAAGCCAAATTCCACCCGCAAGTAAAATTGGTATGAAGATTGCCAAAGCAATAACAGCCGTGATTACACGTTGTCTCATAATCTTCCCCCAAATTAAATCGCACCAAATCGACGATCCCGGTCGTTAAAAATTTTAATATCTTCAACCAAATTATCTTTTGTAAAATCAGGCCAGTAAGTCTTATCAAAGACCATTTCTGAATAGGCCAATTGCCACAACAAGAAATTGGAGATTCTCTCTTCCCCACTTGTTCTGATTAACAAATCAGGATCAGCTAAACTTCCCAAAGGACTAGTTAATAGCTGATCCGCAAATAATTTATCATCAATGTCGTCTGGACTAATTGAACCATTAACTGCTTCTTTTGCCAAATTTTTTGCCGCATTAACTATTTCTGCACGACCACCGTAATTGAATGCAAAGTTCAACACCATACCGGTATTATCCTTAGTATCATCCATCGCTTTGAAAACAACTTTTTTGGTTTTTTCTGGCAAATGTTCAGTAAATCCAGTAACTAAAACTTTAATATTCTCTTTGATTAAGTCTGGCATAAATGTTCCAAAGAAATCTACTGGAAGACGCATTAAAAAGCTCACTTCTTTGCTGGGTCTACTCCAGTTTTCCGTAGAAAAGGCGTAAAGGCTCAACACCTTAACGCCCATGTGACTAGCTGCAGTGGCAATGCGTTTGACATTATTCATGCCTTCTTTATGACCTGCAATACGAGGTTGACCGCTACGTTTAGCCCATCTACCATTACCATCCATAATGATAGCTATATGCTCTGGAACTCTTAATTCAGAACTTAATTCACTATTATTAATTTCTGTCATAAACAATCACTCCAAAGGTTACCCTTCAGTGATTTCCTTTTCTTTATCTGCAGCAATTTGATTAATATCTGTTACTGCTTTATCTGTAACTTTTTGAATTTGTTTTTCTAAATCATGCAAATCATCTTCGGTGATTTCACTCTTTTTTTCTTGTTTCTTAATATCATCCATAGCATCACGTCTAACATTACGAACAGCAATACGAGTTTCTTCAGCTTCTTTACCAACTTGTTTGGCAATCTCTTTACGGCGTTCACCAGTAAGTTGTGGAATAACTAATCTAATTACATCACCATCATTAGCAGGGTTCAAACCAAGATCAGAAGAATTGATCGAATGCTCAATGGCATCCAATGATGTCTTGTCATAAGGTGAGATCAACAACACACGTGCTTCTGGAGTATTGATTGAAGCAACTTGATTCAATGGAACTTCTGTACCATAGTATTCTACTTTGATGTTATTAAGAATTGAGGCATTAGCTTTTCCGGCACGGATATTAGCTAATTCTTTTCTTAATACTTCGATAGATTTAGACATGTTTTCTTGAGCTTTTGAAATTGCATTATTTTCAGTCATTACTACCACCCTTTATGATTGTTCCAATGTTTTCGCCTTGAACAACCTTTTTAATATTTTCTGGTTCATTTAAATTGAACACAATCAATGGAATATTATTATCCATTGATAATGATGAGGCAGTTGAGTCCATTACACCTAAGTTTTTATTAATGATATCAAGTTGAGTCAACTCATCATACTTTTTAGCATTTGGGTCTTTCTTAGGATCTGCTGAATAAACACCGTCGACGTTATTCTTAGCCATCAAGATAACATCAGCTTCGATTTCTGCAGCACGTAATACTGAAGTAGTGTCTGTTGAGAAGTATGGATTACCAGTACCACCAGCAAAAATAACTACGCGTCCCTTTTCAAGATGTCTAACAGCCTTCCGTCTGATGTATGGCTCTGCAACTTGTCTCATTTCAATAGAAGTCTGTACGCGTGTTGGTACATCTAATTGTTCCAAACCGTCTTGTAAGGCCAAACCATTCATAACTGTGGCCATCATACCCATGTAGTCTGCTTGGGCACGATCCATTCCCATTTCAGCACCTGTTTCACCACGCCAAATGTTACCACCACCACAGACAATAGCAACTTGAACTCCAAGTTCATGCACACTCTTAATTTGTTCAGCGATTTTTTTGATAACTGGAGGGTTGATTCCAAATCCTTTATCTCCAGCCAAAGCTTCACCGGAAACTTTTAATATAATTCTTTTATACTTGATATCAGGCATAAGTACTCTCCTTTAATTTTGCTACTAAACATTTTAACATAATCAATTACGGTAGATTGAATTAATAGCCAATTTTACACAAAAATTGACTGAAATATATCCTATATACAAGAAAAGACCGTTTAATTCATAAGAATTAAGCGATCCCCTCTATAAAAATTACAAATTAATTACTTGATTTGGTTCATAACTTCGTCAACAAAGTTTTCTTGAGCCTTTTCAATACCTTCGCCGACTTCGAAACGAACGTAAGATACTAATGAACTCTTCTTTGATTCAACATATTGTTGAACAGTCATGTCTGAATCCTTAACAAACTCTTGATCAGCCAAACTAATTTCTGACAAGTACTTGTTTAGACGGCCTTCAACGATTCTTGGAACAATCTTTTCTGGCTTGCCTTCAGCTTTTGTTTCTTCAGTGAAAATTTTCTTTTCATGTTCCAAAACATCAGCAGGAACAGCTTCACGGTTCAAGTATGTTGGGTTGATAGCAGCAACGTGCATAGCAACGTCTTTAGCGACTTCTTCATCAGAACCGTTAAGAAGTGTAAGTGCAGCAATCAATCCACCATTATGTAGGTATGAACCGAATACTTGATCATCAGTCTTATCAACGATTTGGAAACGTCTCAAAGTAATTTTTTCACCAATAACAGCTGTCAAACCAGTGATAGCGTCGTTGACTGTTTCGTCACCAGCTTTAAGTGCCAATGCTTCGTCCATTGTCTTTGGTTCATTTTCAACAAGTGCTTTACCGATCTTAGCAACAAGATCTTTGAACTTGTCATTTGATGAAACAAAGTCAGTTTCTGAGTTTACTTCGTAGATAGCAGCTTTGTTACCAGAAATAACGATTTCTGCTAGACCTTCAGCAGCAATGCGGCTGTTCTTCTTGGCAGCCTTAGCAATACCCTTTTCACGAAGTTCGTCGATAGCTTTTTGCATATCACCATCAGCAGCAACCAATGCCTTTTTAGCATCCATCATACCAACGCTTGTCTTATCACGTAATTCTTTAACTTGAGCAGCAGTAATTTTAGCCATGAATATCCTCCAGTCGTATAAATAAAGCCATCTTGCTCAGATGGCTCTATTTATAACTATTATCTTTTTATTTTTCTGCGTTACCATTATTATCAGCTGATTCAGCAACATCTTCAATTGACTTGTCAGATGAAGCATCGTCATTCTTTGCGAAATCATCAGCAGCAACTGATTCTTCACCTTGTTTGCCTTCAACGATAGCATCAGCCATCTTAGAAACAATTAGGCGAACGGCACGGATAGCATCATCGTTTGATGGGATGATAACATCGATGTCATCAGGATCTGTATTTGTATCAACCATAGCTACGATAGGAATGTTAAGTTTCTTAGCTTCGTTAACAGCAATGTTTTCCTTGTGAGGGTCAACAATGAACATAACATCAGGAATTCTTGGCATATCTTCGATACCACCAAGGAATTTCTCCAACTTAGCTTGTTGTTTTTCAAGCAAAGCAACTTCTTTCTTAGGAAGGCGTTCAAAAGTACCGTCTTCTGACATTGCTTTGATATCCTTTAATCTCTTAATACGTTTTTGGATTGTGTTCCAGTTAGTCAAAGTACCACCTAACCAACGATGGTTAACGTAGTATTGACCAGCACGTGTAGCTTCTTCTTCAATAGCATCTTGTGCTTGTTTCTTAGTACCAACGAATAAGAAGATACCGTCATCACCGGCAACAGCCTTCATATAATTGTAGGCATCGTCGATCATGCGAACTGTTTTTTGTAAATCAATGATGTAAATACCATTTCTTTGTGTAAAAATAAATGGCTTCATCTTAGGGTTCCAACGTCTTGTTTGGTGTCCAAAATGTACACCGGCTTCAAGTAGTTGTTTCATAGAAATAACTGACATAAATAATTCCTCCTGGTTTTTACCTCCACTTAAGTCGTGTTCAGTTGACACGCCGTAGCGCACCAACAACTGAATCGTTAAGTGTGTGTATTCAATACAAGAAAATATTATAGTGGAATACCGTTACGAAATCAAGAAATCTCGCCAATTAATTCCTTCACTAAGTAAAAAAGTTTCTTTTTTCTTGCGACTAAACTTTTTTAATTCAATTTCTCGTTTTAATGCATCAGACTTATTATGCTGATTTTCGTAATAAAGTAGTTGTACCGGTCGGCGCGCTTTGGTATATTTAGCGCCCTTACCTGCATTATGAGTTGATACTCTCTTTGATACATCATTGGTTGTACCAATATAAAATGTTTTGTCTGCACACAATAATATGTAAACGAAGTAATTGTTATTTTCCATCAATTATTCTTTTACCTTCCAAACTTAAATTATCGCCATCATACATTATCAGATCTGGTTCAACTATAAGCGATGCTGATTTAACTGTTTTAATTGCATCGACTAAGACCAAGTTAGCATCATCATTAGCATGCGACCTGACAAATCGTATTCTCTTAGCTTGAAGAAGATTTTGAGACATTCCTGTGAATAAGTCACCTAATCGATCGGGCCGATACACAATGTATGCGTGAGCATTCTCCTTCAACAGAACCTTAATCGTATACAATACTTCATTAACATTTGTTTTCAGCTCATGTCTTGCGATTGCCAAAACTTGATTATCTTTGGTCAATGTTGTTTGCTTTGAAGTAAAGTAAGGTGGATTACAAACTAATACATCAATAGAATCATGTAATAAATAATTCTGAATCTCTTTAATATCCGTATTAATAACTTTAACCTGTTTTTCTAATCCATTTTCAATTACACTCATTTGAGCCAACTTGGATAATTGTTCTTGGAGTTCAACTAAATAAATATTTGCTTTTGTTTTTGAAGCCAAACTTAGTCCAATTGCACCATTACCGGCACATAAATCAACAATTTTTCCTTTTTTTACAGTTTTTGCAAAATTATAAAGTAAAATAGTATCTAGATTAAACGAATACAATTTTTTATCTTGGAAGATTTTAATTCCACTATTGGAAATTATATCCTGAGAAAGATTAGACATGTTACACCTGCTTTGTGTTATTTTATTAAAGTAAAAATTATTTTAGGGAGAATGATAATTAATGTTTTATAAATTCATCCGTGTGATTGCCAGAGGAATCGTCTTCTTGTTGAATGGACGATTTGAAATCAATGGTAAAGAAAACATACCTGACAAACCATTTATCATTGTTGCACCACATAGAAATTGGTGGGAACCCATTTTCTTTGCCTTAGTAATTGCACCCAAAGAAGCAACCTTTATGGCAAAAATAGAGTTATTCAAAAATCCAATTTTAAGATATATTTTAGTTCATGCGCACGCTTTTCCCGTAGATCGTAAGCATCCCGGACCTTCAGTAATCAAAACACCTGTCAAAGCATTAAAGAAAAAAGGGCAAGTATTAATTATGTTTCCTTCTGGAACCAGATATTCTGAAGATTTAAAAGGTGGAGCGGCATTAATTGCTAAACTATCAAAAGCACCACTAGTTCCATTTGTTTATCAAGGACCATTGAAGTTCTCTGGATTACTCAGACATCAAAAAATAACTATTGGTGTTGGTCCAGAAATTGACTTTGATTTTAAAGCCAAACTTGATGAAACACAAACAAAACAAGTCAACGATGATATGGAATTAGCTTGGAACGAAATTGACAAAAAGATTGATCCTAATTTTAAATATATCCCACCTGTAAAAAATAAATAACCTTATAAGTATAAACAAAAAATATTTTCTTGCTTTAGTTTTTTCATTTCTTGATAAATTAATTTTTGAGTGGTCTCCAAATCATCCCCATGCGTTTTAACAACGAATAATCTACCGCCATTGGAATCAAATGAATCTCCATTAAGCTTAACACCAGCATAATTAATATCACAATTCAGATTTTCAAATGACTCAGTTGTTCCTAAATTTGCATTTTTAATGGGTAAATCAGGATATCCACTCACGGATGCAAATACACCCAAATCCACTCCCGATGTTTCCCAATTGATCTCAGGATTATCACCATTCAAAATTGAAAAAATAACATTTGATAAATTGTTTTTGAGACGTGGTAAAACGACCTCTGTCTCAGGATCACCAAATCTAACATTGAATTCAATTACCTTGATTCCTTTGTCAGTCAGGATTAACCCTGCATACAAAACTCCCGTGTACTTAATATGATCTTCAGTTAAGGTTTCTATAAATGGCTTGAGCACCTTATTTACCGCCCGGTCATAAGTAGACTGTGAAATATTGTTTACAGGACAAATTGCACCCATTCCACCAGTATTTGACCCTTTATCGCCATCTCTTAACTTTTTATAATCCTGAGCCGCAGGCATGGGATAAAATTTGCCATTATTGACAAATGCCATTAAGGAAAATTCTTCACCATCCAGATACTCCTCAATAACGATTTTACTTGTTTCAAACTTGTGTTCATTTAATAAACCACTAGTTATTTCAATCGCCTCGTCAAAATCTTTAACAATATATACACCTTTGCCGGCCGCAAGACCATCAGCTTTGATAACAACCGGATACTCAGATAGATGATTCAAATATTTTTCCGCTGCTTTATAGTCTTTAAACTCAGAGTACTCTGCAGTGGGTACATTAGCCAATTTAAGAAGTGACTTTGTAAATGACTTTGAACCTTCGATCTGTGCAGCTCTTTTATTTGGTCCAAAGACTCTTAATCCATGTGCTTCAAAGAAATCAACAATTCCATTAACTAGCGGCGCTTCAGGACCAACTATGGTATATGCAATGTTCTCTTTGATAGCAAAATTGACCAAACTATCAAAATCATTTTCATCAATATTAGCCGAATGAATGCCTGATAACTTCATGCCATCATTTCCTGGTGCACAGAATACTTTATTATTCTTAGATGATAGTGCGTCACATATAGCATGTTCACGAGCGCCAGATCCAATTACAAGTATTTTCATATTTTACCTCTTAATGTCTAAAATGACGTCTGCCTGTACAGATCATTGAAATACCATATTTGTTAGCCATATCAATTGAATCTTGGTCATGAATCGAACCACCAGGTTGAATGATGGCTGTTACTCCATGTTCTGCGGCATATTGAACACAGTCATCCATTGGAAAGAAAGCGTCTGAGGCCATGACCAACGGTGTCTCCGTATTATTATTTTCTTTCTGCTCGATGGCAATTTTAACTGATCCGATACGATTCATTTGTCCTGCTCCAACACCGAGTGTCTTATCAGTTGTGGAAATAATAATGGCATTACTCTTAACATGCTTAACGACTTTTTGACCAAATAATAAAGCTTTGATTTCTTCTTCGGTTGGTTCCTTTTCTGTAACAACTTCGAAATCATCAATGCTATCAATTGTACTATCACGTTCTTGAACCAAGAGTCCACCCATAACTGAAACGTATTCGTACTTATCAGCATTCTTAGATTCATCAAAATCAACTGTCAAAAGTCTGATATTTTTCTTCGATTCAAGGATTTGCAGAGCTTCATCAGTAAAGCTAGGAGCAATAACTATCTCTAGGAAAATCTTGTGTAACTCCTTAGCAACTTCTTCTGTGACTTCGCGATTAAGGGCGATGATCCCCCCAAAAATGGAAATTTTATCAGCACTATAGGCTTTTTGCCATGCCTTATAGATGCATTCATTATCAACACCCACTCCACAAGGATTCATATGCTTAAGTGCGGCTACACATGGTTGGTCAAAATCAGCAACAATTCGTAATGCGGCATCAGCGTCTTTAATGTTGTTAAAAGACAATTCTTTACCATGCAGCTGTACTGCAGATGCAATTGAATATTGTGTTGGCAATGAGCTCTTATAGAATGCGGCTTTTTGATGAGAATTTTCCCCATAGCGTAATGATTGTTCAAAATCATAAGACAACGTTTCAATATCAGGAAATTCTTCGCGATTAAGGTTTGACAGATATCCAGCAATAATGCTGTCATATTGTGCTGTATGTCTAAATGCTTTAGCAGCTAATTTTTGTCGGAAAACTAA
This sequence comes from Companilactobacillus jidongensis, assembly GCF_003946575.1. GTDB lineage: Bacteria > Bacillota > Bacilli > Lactobacillales > Lactobacillaceae > Companilactobacillus > Companilactobacillus jidongensis. The sequence continues at coordinate 145,505 of NZ_RHOP01000006.1, forward strand.
AGCATCTTGATTATCCAAATGTTCAATAACAACTTGATAATCCAGTTGATCTACCACCACAAAAACACTCTTATAATTTTTTGAAGCCGATCTGATCATTGACGGACCGCCAATATCAATCTGTTCAATGGCTTGATCTAGAGTTACATCAGATTGAGAAATTGTTTCTTTAAACGGATATAAATTGACACAAACTAGGTCAATCGTATCGATGTGCAATTTTTTTAAAGTTTCCATGTGTTCTGGATTATCTCTTTTAGCCAACAAACCGGCATGTACTTTGGGATGTAATGTCTTAACACGTCCATCTAATATTTCCGGAAAACCTGTTACTTCGTCGATTTCAATTACGGAAACGTTGTTTTCTTGCAATTTTTTATATGTTCCGCCTGTTGATATAATTTCATATCCCTTTTCAATCAAGCTCTGAGCAAATTCAACAACTCCAGTTTTGTCTGAAACACTAATCAATGCCTTTTTCAAAATTAACGTTCTCACTTTCTCTTTTTATTAAATCAAGAATTACTTTGATATACATCTCATGTTCTTTAGTGTGAATCCGTTCTTCTAATGTTTCTACGTTATCAGTTCTTAAAATTGGAATATGACTTTGACAAATAATTGGCCCAGTATCAACATTTTCATCAATGTAGTGAATCGTTACACCGGTTTCTTCGTCACCCGAATCAAATGCACGTTGAATTGCATCTAAACCTGAAAATTTTGGTAATAGTGAAGGGTGAATATTTATAATCCTATTTCTATACTTATTCAAAAGTTCACTAGTTACTACTCGCATATAGCCTGCTAGAAAAATATATTCAATGTTCAAAGGAGACAACTTGTCAACGATAGTTTTTTCATATTCTTTTCTATTAGGGAAATTTTTGAGTTCATTAACAAAAACTGGAATCTTAAACTTATTAGCCTTTTGTATTACTGGTGCATTTGGTTGATCACAAACCAAAATTGCTATCTCTAAACCTGCATTTTGCAATTTGCTAGAATTAACAATTGCATCAAAATTAGTACCATTACCTGAAGCAAAGATGGCTACTCTCATGCATCCACCCCCGTTAATTCAATACTATTTTTAGTTTTGTTTACAATATCGCCAATCTTCCAAGCTTGTAAAATGGATTTGTTTAACTCTGCTAACACAGTGGCTGCTTCTTTTGAATCAACCGCTAGAATCATCCCTAATCCCATATTGAAGATATGATACATATCATCAGTTTTGATTGATCCATATTTTTGAACTGCAGTAAATATCTCATTTTTTACCCACCTGTTGGTATCAATCACAGCAGAAAGTTCATCCGGCAACATTCGTGGAATATTTTCATAGAATCCGCCTCCGGTTATGTGAGCAATTCCATGGATTTCTTTATGATTCAATAGTGGCAAGACATCTTTAACATAGATTTTAGTAGGTTCTAACAAATAATCTCCGAGTGAACCATTTGGCAATTCAGGCAACACAGAATCCATTTTAAAATCGTGATCTTTGAAGAAAATCTTTCTAATCAATGAATATCCATTTGAATGAAGTCCGCTAGAAGAAATTCCAATTAGTATGTCATCAGCCTTGATATTAGATTTATTTAAGACATTATCTTTTTCGCAGATTCCCACGGAGAATCCAGCAATGTCATAACTTGTTTCGGAATAAACATCGGGCATTTCAGCAGTTTCTCCACCAATAAGGCTGGCATTTGCTTGACGGCAACCTTCAATGACACCAGTGAGTATTTTTTTAACTTTATCGTCAATTTTTCCAGTTGAAATATAATCTAAAAAATACAATGGCATAGCACCCTGTGCAAGAATGTCATTAACACACATTGCAACACAATCTATCCCAATCGTGTCAAGTTTCCCATTTTCAGTAAGGAGTAGCTTAGTTCCAACGCCATCATTGCTAGAAATCAAAACAGGCTTTTTATACCCTTCTGGAATTTCATACATGCCACCAAAATTACCAATATTAGATTTATTATCCGCGGTATTTTGCTTAACAAATTTGGAAATTTGATAACCTGACTCAACATTTACCCCTGCATCTTCGTAAGGATTTGTCATTACTATCTCCTTTATAAATCTTTTTCTACTTCATCGGCGTAATCATACAAATAAGTTGGATATTTACCATTGAAATATGATAGATCCAGACCTGAATCAGGCAGACTACTACCGTTACTTAATTCAATGGCATCAACTAATCCCTCTTCACTTAAGAACTCTAGGGAATCAGCATCAAACATTTTACGCATCTCTTCAATTGATTTATGAGAAGCAATCAGTTCACTTCTCTTTTGAATATCAATTCCAAAAAAACATGGAAACCTAAACTCTGGTGAAGCAATTCTTAAATGCACTTCACGCGCACCAGCATCGCGTAACATTTTGACAATGTATGCGCATGTTGTTCCACGTACAATTGAGTCATCTACTAAAATTACACTTTTATCTTTGACTACACCTTTAACAGCTGCCAATTTCTGACGAACACTTTTTTCTCTCAATTCTTGCGTAGGCTGAATGAATTCACGACCCATATATTGATTTTTAATAAGTCCCATTTCATATGGAAGTTTAATTGCTTCAGCGTAACCACTGGCTGCCGATAGAGATGAATTAGGAACCCCAACAACAATGTCGCCATCAGCTGGACATTCTTCAGCCAAATTTCTTCCCATGCGTTTTCTAGCAGAATGAACATTTATTCCTAACAAATTAGAATCAGCTCTGGCAAAGTAGACAAATTCCATTGAACAAAATGCTAACTTAGTATCTGTCGTCCAATTATCGATCTTCATACCTTCGTCGTTAATTGTGATTAGTTCGCCAGGTAAAACATCACGAACAAACTTAGCATTGACCGCATCTAACGCACACGTCTCACTGGCGACTACATAAGAACCATTCTCTAATTGACCAATTGATAATGGTCTGAAACCATTTCTGTCTAGAGCAACAATTAATGAATCTCTGGTCATCAGCAGATATGCAAATCCGCCTTGGATTGTATTAAGTGATTCTTTTATCTTGTCGATTAAATTTTGCTTTTTGGACTTTTTGATCAAGTGCATTAAAACTTCAGAATCTGAACTTGATTTAAAAATATGACCGCTCTGTTCAAGTTCCTTCTTTAAAGTAATAGCATTAGTCAAATTTCCATTATGAGCTAGAGCAAATTGATCATCGGTAAAATCAAATAACAATGGTTGAACATTTTCAATTTTGTTTTCTCCAGCTGTAGAATACCTAACATGACCGATTGCTGAATTGCCCGTTAGTGCATACAAATTTTTTTGATCTGCAAAAACTTGCGAGACAAGTCCAAGGTTGCGATAACTCATTAACTTGCCATTATCATTGGTAACTATTCCAGCACCTTCTTGTCCACGATGCTGTAAACTATGCAATCCAAGGTATGTTAAATAGTTAGCATTTTCTGCGCCCCAGACACCAAAAACTCCACATTCTTCATTCAAGCTTTTTACTTCATTAAACATGGGATTGCCTCTTTCCAGTTACTCAAAGCCTCACTTAATTCAATATCCATCTCATTATCACTTGTATGAATAGAAAATACTGAATCATTAGTCACAAAGCCAAGACACTCAAAATTATCTTTAAAGATTTTTTCTAAGGATTTCTTATCCTTACTTTCAATTGTTACCAAATATCTTGACTGCGTTTCAGAAAACATTTGCTTAGCTGTTAACGATGTTTGAATATTGAATCCTAACATGTTTTCAAAAGCCGACTCTGAAATTGCCGCAACTAGACCACCATCGGATAAATCATGACAACTCTTTAATAAATTATTTTTTATAGCTTTTAAAATCAATTGTTGATTATTCAATTCAACATCTAAGTCAATTTCATTTAACTTTCCTTGAACAGTTCCTAATTGTTGTTCTTGTATCTCAGAACCATTGAAATCATTACCAGTGCTGCCTAACAAATAAATCAAATCTCCTGAATTCTTAAATGACGATGTAGTGATATGACTGATATCCTCAATCAGACCCACCATTCCAATCATTGGGCTTGGATATATTGCTTCTTTATTGAATTCATTGTATAAAGATACATTTCCAGAAATAACCGGTACGTCGAACTTATTACAGACATCAGCGATTCCTTGAACACTTTGATCTAATTCCCAAAATATTTCAGGATCTTCTGGATTTCCATAATTTAAACAATCAGTTATTCCAACTGGAATTCCACCACTAGCCACAATATTTCTGGCAGCTTCCAAGACAGTTATCTGACCTCCAATATACGGATCCACATAAACGTATCTAGAATTACTATCGTTCGTTGCGGCAATAGCTTTTTTTGTTCCCCTAATACGAACAACACCAGCATCACTACCCGGTCTTACGACTGTGTTGCTCTTAACTTGTGAGTCATATGTCTCATACAAATATGACTTAGAAGCAATCGATGGACTCTTTAAAATGTTCATCCACGATTCCTTAAACGATTCTAATTCTGGTTCAAATTGAGTATCATCATTTTCAAATCTTGCCGGTTTGATACCATGGTGATCGTATTCAGGAACATCTTCCGTCAAACTATCGATTGGGATATCAACGACCAATTTGTTTTGATGATAAATCTTATATTGCTTATCAGAGGTTACCTTTCCAATAATTACAGCATCCAAGTTATATGCTTCAAAGAAATCTAATACCGCATCTTCAAACTCTGGTTTGATACATAAAACCATTCGTTCTTGAGATTCAGATAACATCATTTCATACGCACTCATATCAGCTTCTCGTTGAGGAACATTATCTAAATTTAACATCAGACCACTTTGAGCTTTTGAAGCCATTTCAGCCGTTGATGATACTAATCCAGCCGCCCCCATGTCTTGAACTCCCAAAATCCAATCCGAATGCTCTTGAATAATTTCCACACAAGCGTCCATCAATAGTTTTTCAATAAATGGATTACCAACCTGAACCGCTGAACGTTGTTTCTTTTTTTTGTTTGAAAACTCATCTGAGGCAAAAGTAGCCCCGTGAATTCCATCGCGCCCAGTTGTTGAACCCACATATACGATTAGATTATTGTTCCCACTTGCTTGGCCATGTTTAAATTGCGTATTATCCAACAAACCTATACACATAGCATTAACTAACGGATTTTTTTCATAGCATTTCTCAAATGTAATTTCTCCACCAATAGTTGGGATACCAATGCAATTACCATATCCACCAATTCCGGCAACTACTTCTTTGACCAAATGTTTAGTTTGATCGTTATCGATTGGGCCGAACTTCAGACTATCGAGTAATGCAATTGGTGTTGCACCCATTGAAAAAATATCTCTAATAATTCCACCGACACCTGTAGCCGCACCTTGGTATGGTTCAACTGCAGATGGATGGTTATGACTCTCTGCCTTAAAAACTACTGCCTGATTATCACCAATATCGATAATTCCGGCATCTTCACCAGGTCCAGCCAAGACACGGGAACTATCATTTGGCAACTTACGAAGAACCTTTTTCGAATTCTTATATGAACAATGCTCGCTCCACATAACAGAATACAATCCGGTTTCAGTGTAGTTTGGCAATCTACCCAAAATCTTTTCACTGATTAATTTATACTCAGAATCACTTAATCCCCATGTTTGATAAATTTTTTCTTTTTTAATTTGTGCTGGTGTTGGTTCACTCACTATATATGCACCCCATTCTTTTGAGTTTCTAACATCGACTTGAACAGTTTCAAACCATCATCTGAACCTAGAATAGATTCAATTGCTCGTTCTGGGTGGGGCATCATACCTAATACATTTCCTTGCTTATTAGTAATTCCAGCAATTTCTTCAACGCTACCATTTATATTTTGACCGTATCTGAAAATAACTTGATTATTCTCGTTTAATTCTCGTAATGTTGCTTCATCACAGTAATATCTACCCTCACCATGTGCAATTGGGATAATGATTTTTTCATTCAAATTATATTTATTAGTAAAAATTGTCTTATTATTTTCAACCACTAATTCAACCTGTTTGCATATAAAACAGTTTTGACGGTTATTAGTTAACGTTCCTGGTAATAATCCGATTTCTGTTAAAATTTGAAATCCATTACAAATTCCTAAAACGGGTTTCCCTTCGTTGGCTAATCTTATAACCTCTTTGATAATTGGTGCATGGCTAGCTATTGCACCACTCCTAAGATAATCCCCATATGAGAAACCACCAGGAATTAAAATCCCATCATATCCATCTAATGATTCTTCCTTGTAACTAACTAAATCAGCTTCTTGCCCAATTCCTTTACTAACAGCGTAGTAAAGATCCATGTCACAATTAGAACCTGGGAAAACGATGACTGCAAATTTCATTAGGCTTCCTCCGCAATTTCATAACGGTAGCTTTCAATGTTTGGGTTTGCTAGTAATCCATCACAAATTTCATCAACATCTTGTTCAAGATGTTCGGCATTATCATCGAATTTTAATTCAAAATATTTACCCATTCTTACTTCAGATACATTAGGATACCCCATCGTATGTGTTGCATCTTTGATAGCTTCACCTTGTACATCAACAACTGAATCCTTTAAAGTTACATATATTTTGACAAGAATCATTTCTTTTCTCCTTATTTAGCTGTTAATCTATCCAGCACTTTTTGATATGTTTCAACTAAATCGCCTTTTTTTTGTCTAAAAATATCTTTGTCTAACGATGTATGACTGCTTTGATCCCATAAACGGCAGTTATCCGGAGAAAATTCATCTACAAGAATAACCTTTCCATTCAAACGTCCAAATTCTAATTTGAAATCAATCAAATCAAGTTTCTTGTCATCAAAGAATTTGATCAACAGATGGTTAACTGCTAGAGCCTGTTCTTTGACATATTCAATTTCTGATTGAGTAGCAATCCCTAACGAAATCACTTGTGAGTCATTGATAAAGGGATCATCTAACTTGTCACTCTTGAAATAAAATTCAATGATCGGCGTTTCTAACATCTCACCTTCGATCAAATCAAATTTCCTTGCTAAACTTCCAGACACGCGATTTCTCAAAACCACTTCCAATGGAATGACTTCAGTTTTTTTGATCAATTGCTCATGATCAGAGATATTTTTGATTACATGTGTTTCAATACCATTTTCAATCAAGTAATCAAAAACCAATGTTGATATTTGACAATTCAGTATTCCTTTTCCTGGAAACATTTCCTTACGCTTGCCATTCAAAGCCGTGGCTTGATCCTTGTAGACCACTAATAATTCATCTTCATTGTCAGTTTTGAATAAATCTTTAGCTTTTCCAGAATAAATCAGTCGGTTATCCATAATTTCTCCTATAAATTCCAAATTGGATTTTCTTCAATACTTTTTTGAGCTTCATTCACGTCATTAGTCAAAATAGTTATATGTCCCATTTTTCGATTATATTTAATTTCATCTTTACCATAATCGTGTAAATGCCAGTCAGAATGATTAAAAACATCTAGTCTAGCATTGGAAAGATGTTGACCTAATAAGTTGACCATAATAGCTGGTTGTAAAAAATTTATCTTTGGCATTGGCAGATTACAGATTCCTCTGATGTGAGCGTCAAATTGAGAAATATTGCATGATTCAATCGTCAAATGTCCAGAATTATGCGGTCTTGGTGCAATTTCGTTAACATACAAATCTTCTTGTGTGGAAATAAAGAACTCCACACACATAGTTCCCACTAATTCTAATTTTTCAGATATTCCTTCCGCAATTTGATGAATGTTTTGACTCAATTTATCGCTAATTCTAGCCGGGCAGATGCTCAAATGAAGAATGTTATCTCGGTGAATATTTTCTATAACAGGGAAAATTGAGGTTTGACCATTAATATTCCTTGACACAATCACTGATACTTCTTTATCCAAGACAATAGTCTTCTCTAAAATACATTCTGACGATTTTACTAAATCATCAATTCCTTTGAATGATTCATCTTCAATTCTTATTTGACCTTTGCCATCATAACCGCCACGAGTTGTCTTGATGATTGATGGGACCCCAATTTTTTTGATTGCCTGTTCAAATTCTTTCATATCTTCAACAATCGCATGTGGTACAACTGGAAAACCATTATCTTCCAAAAAACCTTTTTCAGAAATACGATTTTGCGTTACGGTCAATGCCTTTGTTCCTTGTGGAATATAAGTATACTGAGATACTTCTTCAATCGTTTCAGCATCAACATTTTCAAATTCATATGTCAATACATCTACGTGCTTTGCTAATTCAATTAAAGACTCCAAATCATCATATTCTGCAATGATCTGTGCATCAGATACTTGTGCAGCAGAACAATTATCTTGAGGATCAAGAATAATTACCTTATATCCCATCTCTTTTGCAGATAAAGCCATCATTTGACCTAACTGGCCGCCACCAATGATTCCAATAGTTGAACCTGATAGAGATTGATTATTCAAGATTTTTCCCGCTTTCTACTGATTTGTCATGCATTTGATTTTGATAATCGATTAAATTAATTGCATATTGTTCGTTTTCCAATGCACAAATCTTAGTAGCTAAGATTGCGGCGTTAGTTGCACCAGCGTCGCCAATCGCTACCGTAGCAACCGGCACACCACTGGGCATTTGAACAATAGATAAGAGTGAATCTATTCCATTGAGCGTACTAGATTTAACGGGCACACCGATAACTGGAAGAATCGTTGAGGATGCAACCATACCCGGTAAATGTGCAGCACCACCAGCACCGGCAATAATGACTTTAAAGTGATTTGCGGCTGCTCCAATTGCAAAATCAAGCATTTCCTGCGGCATCCTATGTGCAGAGATTACTTTGACTTCATAACTAACTTCCAATTGTTCCAGTGTCTCAATCGTTTTTTCCATTGTTTTCAAATCTGAAATGGAACCCATGATTATTGCAACATCTTTCATTATTTGTTTACCCTTTCTAATTAGTACTCAAATATTAACAGCTATTATTTTATTTTTCAAGGAAAAGACGTACATTAACATCTATAATTTTAATAATCATTCGTGAATTCGCTTTAAAAAAGAATATTTTAATTATTAAGATTAATATTGTTCGTATATTATTAAAAGATTTATATATAAAATAAAAAAATAGGTAGATCGTGATTAACTTAATAATCAAGATCTACCTACTAAAAATTAAAATATTGAAATTTTACTTTTTATTATTTTCTTTCTTTTGTTGTGCTTTCATTGAGCTCATCAATTGATTTAACTTCTTTTGTGAAGGCTTTTGTCCCATTTGTGCCATCATTTGTTTAATCATATCAGGGCTAATTGGTGGATTATCTTCGAAGTATTTCTTCATGTACCATCTTGCGGCGAAGAAACCGATGATCAATCCAACTAATAAAGCCAAAACTCCAACTGCGATCGTTATTCCCATATCTTATTTTCACCCTTTCCATACATCTTATAATGATACAAAATATTTAATGTAATTAAAAGACTAATCGTCACGTAATCCCTTTTTACGTTGAATTTCTTTTACTTTATTCGGAGTAACTTCTTTTCCTTCTTTGTCATAGACCTTCATTAATTCGATTTGTGATCTAAAACTGGCACGGAAATTTTCCAAATATTCTTTGCGAAGGACAGATTGTTGATGCTCCTCTTCGTGTGTCAATCCGCCATTTTTTGCCTTATGTGCTAATTCATTTATCTTTGCAATTAATTCTTCTTGTTCTTTCATTTATATATCTCCTAATTATACCGAACACTTGTTTGAATTTATATCCTCATTCTGATACAATCTAAATAAGATATTAACAATGAGGTGTTCTAATGTCAAAAGCTGAGGGCTCTAAACAATCCCAAATTTTACAATGCATCCATGATTATTTAGACGATCATGGTTATCCACCAACCGTCAGAGAAATCTGTGAAGCAGTTGATCTATCTTCGACATCAACTGTACACGGTCATTTATCTCGACTAGAGAAAAAGGGCTATTTACAACGTGACCCTACCAAGCCAAGAGCAATTGAATTAACAGTTGCTGGGTTGAATTCAATCGGTGTTAAATCAAAACAAATTCCAATCCTTGGTGCAGTCGCTGCTGGCCAACCAATTACAGCCGAACGTAACCCTGAGGGTTACTTCCCTATCCCACCTGACTTAAACCGTAGTTCCGGTGAATTATTCATGTTGGACATTCACGGTGAAAGTATGATAAATGCTGGTATTTTTGATGGTGACCAGGTTATCGTTCACGAACAAAATACTGCTAACAATGGTGAAATCGTCATTGCAATGACTGAAGATATCGAAGCTACTTGCAAACGATTCTACAGTGAAAATGGACATTACCGCCTACAACCTGAGAATGATACAATGGATCCAATCATCTTGGACAACGTTGAGGTTATTGGAAAAGTTGTTGGATTATATCGTTCACAAATATTCTAAAGTTAAGGATACTCACTTGAGTATCCTTTTTTGATACAAAAAAAGATGCCACATAGGCATCTCTTCAATTGCAATATTAGATATCGCGACGACGTTCCTTGATACGTGCAGCCTTACCCTTACGATCACGTAAGTAGTATAGCTTAGCACGACGTACACGACCATGTCTGATAACTTCAATCTTTTCAACACGAGGTGTGTTTAGTGGGAATGTTCTTTCAACACCAACACCACTACTGATCTTACGAACAGTATATGTAGCACTAACGCCTGTACCGTGTTTCTTAATTACAACACCTTCAAACAACTGAACACGTTCACGTGTTCCTTCAACAACCTTGGCATGGACACGAACTGTGTCTCCAGGGCGGAAATCAGGAATATCTGAACGAAGTTGTTCTGATGTAATATCTTGAATTAATTTATTCATAAAACTCTCTCCTGTTTCGACACTCTTATATATCCTTAATGGTATACAGCGGAATATCGTTAATATGTGTTCAAACACTCTTACAATAATACATTAATTATATTTCAGTGTAAACTATTTTCTGATTTTATTTCTCTCAAAAAATGTTTCTCTTCATTTGACAGTTCAACTGTATCCAACAAATCGGGGCGTCGCTCCAAAGTCTTTCTCAGAGACTCTTTTAAACGCCATATACGAATTTTTTCATGATCACCACTAGTAAGTACTTCAGGAACTTCTTTTCCTCTAAAATCAGCGGGACGCGAATATTGCGGGTATTCCAACAATCCATTTGAAAATGATTCATCTTCAGCTGAAACGGAATTACCTAAAACACCAGGAACAAATCTCAATGTGGCATCGATCATACTCATAGTTGGTAATTCTCCACCTGTCAGAATATAGTCACCGATAGAAACCTCATCCGTTACTAAATCTTTGATTCTTTCATCGAATCCTTCATAGTGGCCACATATAAAAACCAGTTGATCTTCTTTGGCAAAATCCCGTGCCATACTTGTGTTAAAAGTTTTGCCAGCCGGGTCCAGTAAAATAACTCTTTTTTTACCTGGTTTTTGCTTTTCGACATAATCCATTGCGTCATATATCGGTTGTGCTTGGAGAAGCATCCCTGCTCCACCACCATATGGAGAATCATCAACATGGTTTTGTTTATTAGTTGTAAAATCACGAAAATCTACCACATCAATATTAACTAAATCTTTTTCTTGAGCTTTTCCAATCAATGATTCGTCCAAAGACTGAAACATTCTCGGAAAAATACTTAAAATTGTAATATCCATTAGTCTATCAATCCATCCGGAATCTCAACATCGATCTTTTGACCAGCGAGATCCACTTTTTTAACAACATCTTCAATATAAGGAACCAGCACTTCTTTATATTTTGAGCCTTTAACAACCCAAACATCATTCGGACCCAGTTCAATTATTTCTTTAACTTTGCCAATATTACCTAGAACAGGATCGATTACATCTAAGCCAATTATTTGACTATAAAGAAATTCACCTTCAGCGAGTTCAGGCTTCACTTCACTATCAGCAAATAATTCAGATTTAACATATTGTTCCACGTCATTGATGTTGTCATAACCCTCAAATTTTATCAAAATAAAATTCTTATGTTTACGTGAAGACTCTACTACCAATTGTTTTTCAGCACTTCCGGATTTATGTAAGTACAACTTAGCACCTGACTTAAATCTCTCTTCTGGAAAGTCTGTAATAGGTATGATCCGTAGTTCACCCTTAATACCGTGAGTATTAACAATTGTACCCACTCTGTATAATTTTTCGGCCATTGGCTCCTCCGTGATAAATAAATAGGACCTGACAAAACAAAGTTTTATCTGATCCCACTTTTATTATTCAATTATTTTGAATATTTGCTTTCATGATACTTTTGCATAATACCATGTGTCTTAAGCAAGTTACGAACTGTATCTGAAGGTTGTGCACCTTTTTGTAACCAGTCCATGATCTTGTCATCATCTAACTTGATCTCTTCTGGTTGTGAGATTGGGTTGTAGTAACCAACTTGTTCGATGAAGCGGCCATCACGTGGTGCACGTGAATCAGCAACAACGATTCTATAAAATGGTCTTAACTTACTACCCATACGTTTCATTCTAATCTTAACTGACATTTTGTTTCCTCCTAAATACTTAACTTTGTTAGTATACACAAAAAAAATAGAAGTGTAAAGTTTTTTTCTTTACACCTCTTATTTTTTTATGATTTAAAACGTTTGATTTTCTTCAAGCGCTTCTTTTTATTTTTCTTTTGCTTCTTAACCATAGAACGCATAGCCATTTTACCAATTTTTCCGGACATACCTCCGCCCATCATCTGGTCCATACCAGCCATGTTACCCTTACTCATTTGTTTCATCATGTCACGAGATTGCTTGAATTGTTTGATCATACGATTGACTTCTTGAATATTACGACCAGATCCACTAGCAATTCTGCGGCGACGTGATGGATTTAATAGCTCTGGATTCTCACGTTCCTTAGGTGTCATAGAGTAAACAATTGCCTTCAAGTGATCAATATCTTTCTCACCGATACTAACATTTGCCAATTGTGGATTATTCGCCATGCCAGGGATCATCTTCATAATCTCATCTAGAGGTCCCATTTTTTGAACCTGATCCATTTGGTCGATGAAATCATTGAAATCAAAACTGTTTTCTCTGATTTTTTCAGCCATTTCTTCAGCTTGTTTGGCATCATAATCTGTTTGAGCTTTTTCGATAAGAGTAAGCATGTCACCCATACCTAAGATACGGTCAGCCATACGATCAGGATGGAAGACGTCCAATTGATCTAACTTTTCACCTTGACCGATGAACTTGATTGGTTTTCCAGTAACCGAACGAATTGAAAGTGCGGCACCACCACGAGTGTCACCATCTAACTTAGTTAGTACAACACCAGTAATATCAAGTTGTTCATCAAAACCGTGAGCAACCTTAGCTGCAACCTGACCTGTCATCGCATCAGCAACAAACAAGATCTCATTTGGATGTGCTAGTTCTTTGATACGAGCCAATTCATCCATTAACTTGTCGTCGATTTCCAAACGTCCCGCAGTATCAATAATTACGTAATCATTCTTATTCTCTTCAGCTTGTTTCAAACCATTGCGAACAATGTCAACTGGGTCCTTGTCAGTTCCCTCATCATAAACCGGTGCACCAACTTGCTCACCAACGACCTTCAACTGCTCAATAGCAGCAGGACGATAAACGTCTCCTGCAATAAACATTGGACGTGCTTTTTCGTTTGCCATCAAATACTTAGCTAACTTACCAGCGGTTGTTGTTTTACCAGCACCTTGAAGACCAACCATCATAATAATAGTTGGGATATGTGGTGATTTATTTAACGGAACAGCTTCCTCACCCATTAACTTAGTTAATTCATCATCAACAATTTTGATTACTTGTTGTGAAGGTGTCAAACTGTCCATTACTTCTGAACCTAATGCACGTTCTCTAACTTGCTTAACGAATCCTTTAACAACATCGAAGTTAACGTCAGCCTCAAGTAGAGCCATTCTAACTTCACGCATTACGGCACGAACATCATCTTCTGAAAGCTTTCCTTTACCTCTCAGCGAAGAAAAAACCTTTTGTAGTCGTTCACTTAATCCTTCAAAAGCCATCTCTTACTCCTATTATTTTTCATTTATTTTTGAAATACGTCTTACTAATTCGACTAATTCTTTATCTTTAGGATACTTCGTCAAAACAATCCGATCCAATAGACTTGCGATATCATCAATTTCTTGAGTCTTTTGCACTAATCCAAGTTCCTTTTCAAACGATTCTAACAGACTGACTGAACGATGCAAATTATCCATTACCGCTTGACGTGATACATCAAGTTGTTCAGCAATTTCACTCAATGAGAAATCTTCAACGTAATATAAATTAATATATTGACTTTGTTTTTTCGTTAATAAAGAATGATAAAAATTATACAACAAATTTATCTTAGTTGTTTCATTAATGTCCATAATTATTTACCAGAACCGACGATTAGTTCCTTAAATAATCCATAAATAAATTTCTCAGGATCGAAATCTCTAAGATCATCCATTTGTTCACCCAATCCAACCAATTTAACTGGGATGTGTAACTCATTACGAATCGGTAAGACGATACCACCTTGAGAACTACCATCAATTTTAGTCAAAACAATTCCGGTAACGTCAGTTGTTTCATTGAATTGTTTAGCTTGACTCAGAGCATTTTGCCCAGTAGAACCATCCAAGACTAACAACACTTCTTGTGGTGCATCAGGTAGTTCACGAGTAATAACACGTTTGATTTTTTCAAGTTCACGCATTAATCCTTCTTTATTCTGCAAACGTCCAGCAGTGTCAACTAATAGAACATCATAGTCGTCATTTATTGCACGTTGAACAGCATCATAGACGACAGAAGCAGGATCCGTCTGTGGTTTACTTGCTTCAACAGGAACATTTACGCGGCGGCCCCATTCTTGAAGTTGCTCGATAGCGCCAGCTCTAAATGTATCACCAGCGGCCAACAGAACTTTTTTACCTTCTTGTTGGTACCTATGAGCTAATTTACCAATGGTTGTTGTTTTACCAGCACCATTAACTCCAACAAATAAGAAAACAGTTGGTGTTTTGTCACTACTGAACTTCAGAGAATTATCTTCTTCTTTGCCTTCTTCATCATACATATCAACCAATTTACGAACGATAACATCAGAAACATCTGAACGTTTCTTGACATTCTCTAACTTAACTTCTTCACGCAGTTCGTCTGACAATTTCAAAGCAGTTTCGTAGCCAACGTCAGATTCGATCAGCAGTTCTTCCAAATCATCGAAGAATTCTTCATCAACGCTTCTAAAGTTAGCTAGGAATCGATTGAAACGTGCTCCAAATGAGTTACGGCTCTTTTTTAATCCTTCATCATATTCTTTGATGTCGTCATTTTCTTCAGATTCTTCTGAATTTTCTGGTTCTGAATCTGATTCATCAGCTAGTTCATCTAGTTCATCAGATTCAGACTCAGACTCAGTTGCTTCTTCAGGCTGTGCATCGGCGACAGGAACTTCTTTGGATTCTACATTTGACTCCACTGAAGTACTATCTTCAACCGGCTCTTCTTTTTCTTCTACTGGTTCAACCGGTTCATCGGATGTAACCTTTTCAGCTTTCGGCTCTGGCTGCTCAGGTTCTTCAGGAACTTCACTTGATGCAGTTTCCGATTCAGTTGGATCTTCAGTAGTTTCTGATTGATCAGGCTCAGAATCTTCTGCCGCAGCAGCATCATCGGCTTCTTCGCCTTCAACTTTTTCTTTTGTTTCTTGTTCTTTTTTATCTTCTTCTTCGTCTTTACCGGTAAAAGCTTTTTTTATTCGATCAAAAAGTCCCATTAATTAATCTCCTTTTAAGCGTCTTTGTTAATGTCTTTTAGTGAAACCGAGAGCATTCTTGAGACTCCGGATTCTTCCATTGTTACGCCATATAAACGATTTACATTCATCATTGTACCCTTACGGTGAGTAATAACAATAAATTCAGTATTTGCATCATAACGATTTAAATAGTTTGCAAAACGATAAACGTTAGCATCATCCAATGATGCTTCAACCTCATCCAGAATACAAAATGGTACAGGATGAACTTTGATGATTGCAAACAGCAACGTTATTGCAGTCAAGGCTTTCTCACCACCAGATAACAAGCTCAACCGTTGAAATTTCTTCCCAGGTGGTTGAGCAATGATTTCAATTCCTGTCTCTAACAAATTGCTAGGATCAGTTAGAACTAACTTAGCACGACCGCCAGCAAACATTTCAGGAAAAATCACTTCGAATGCGGCACTGATTTCGTCAAACGTCTTCTTGAAACGAGTTGTAACTTCATTGTCCATCTCTGACATTGTATCTAACAATTGTTGTCTAGCTTGTAACAAATCATTTTGCTGCGTTGTTAAGAATTCATAACGATCTTTTACTTTATCATATTCTTCGATTGCAGATAAATTAACCGTTCCTAACTCATCAATTCCCATTTTCAACAATCTTGCTTCTCGTTTGAGAGTTTCGGGATCAGAATCTTGTTGCTTAAGATTCTTCATTGCGGCTTCATATGTCAGTGAATAGTCTTCTGACAATGTATCCAAGCGACTGTCAATTTTGTTAGCCAACTTAGTAACAGCAATTGCCAAACTTTCTTGTTCATCAGATGCAGATTTTTGTAGATCAAAATTACGCTGAGCCTTCTCATTTAGTGAGGCTGCTTGCTCGTCTTTTTCACTTCGCTGTGTCTTCAAATTATCTAAATCAGCCTGCAACCGCTTGATCTCATTTTCAAATTGTGTTGTTTTAGCTTTGATTTCAGCATTTGACATACTTAACTGATCTCGTTCTGAATTCAATTGGTCCAAGCGAATTTCTAATTCTTTGATCTGTTCATTTGAGGCAGATATTTCGCTTATCAAACGTTCCCTTTGAATCTTTTCGTTATCAAAATTACTATTAACGACCGCAAGATTGGTCTGCGTCTTTTGAATATCATCATTGATTTGACTTAGTTCTGAATCGAAGTCCTTCAAAAGCTTCTGTTTGGCTTCGATCTCTTGTTGAACATCGGCAACTTGTTGTTTCAGCTTATCAGCATTTTCAATTTGTACATTAAGTTCATTTTGTAATTCATTTTTTTCCGAGTTATTTTTATTAGCAGTATATTGCAATGCATCCCTTTGTTCTTCAAGATGTTTTGCCTCGTTAGTATATGTCGATAGTGAGCTACTTAGCTGACCTTTCTTTTGATTGAAGTCAGCCAACTTACTCTCAATTTGTTTCTTTTCTTCACGTAGATCAACTAGTTTTTGACGCAGATCGACCACAGCTTGTTGTTTCTGATCAAGTAACATTTCTTGTTTGGAAAGCTTGGCATTCAATGATGTCAACTCGTCCTTACGTGTCAAAATGCTTGAGTTTACCCGACGTTGCTGTCCACCAGTCATTGATCCGCCGGCATTGACCACATTACCATCCAAAGTTACTACACGGTACTTGCGATTTACAGCTGCTGAAACCCTTGTAGCTGCATCAATATTCTCAGCAATCAACAAATTACCCAGAATGTTTTTGACAATATTCGATACTTTGTCATCAAACTTAACTAGATTGCTTGCCACTCCAACATAACCAGTAACTTGTTCAGCATTGTTCAGATCAGTTGCATAAATGGTTCTCGCCTTAATGATATTAATTGGTAAGAAAGTCGCACGTCCGCCGTTTCGTTTGCGTAAATAAGCAATTGCTTGTTTAGCAGACGCTTCATCTTTAGTAACGATAGATTGTAACTGATTACTGACAACCGTTTCGATTGCCAATTGATACTTACTTGGCACCTTGATCAATTCAGCCACTGCGCCAACGATTCCACCGATTTCATTTTGATTATTTAAAACATTTTTAGCACCTTCAAAAAAGCCAACATGCTCTTGCTCCATGTTTTCTAAAACCGTCTTACGTGCCTTTGTCTCTTGAAGATTCTCCAAAAATTTTAAATACTCTTGATTCTCAGCAGTACCTGTTTCAGTAATTTGCTTAATGCTATTATCAATTTCATCATTTTTTTTGATTAAATCTTGATTATCATTGATTAATTTTTGTAGTTTTGCGCTGATTTCAGTGGTTTTATTGGTTGATTCTTTTAAATCAACCTCAATATCAGCCATCTGATGTTCAGTATCTTCATTGGAGGCTTGAATTCTATCTAACTGGCGTTGCGTATATTTTTGATCATTACCAGTAGAAACTTGTTCTTGCAACGTATTAACATATTTATCACGTAGCTCTGAAATATCATCTTTAATCTGTTGAGGTGTCTTCTTTTGTAGTTGTGTTATTTCTTTCAGCTTTGTCTCAAACTCATTGATTTGTGATTGATACTCAGAAATTTTTTCATTACATTCAGTTAATTTGGCTTCATGTATTTTTTTATCAGCCTTAATACTTTTCAACTGTTCATTTAAAGAAGTTTGATTAGTTGTATTGAATCCATTTCTCTCATCAGAAACAGCGATTTGACCATTCAAGATTTCAAGTGATTGTGTCTTTTTAACCAAATCTGATTGACTAGCATCAATTTTTTTTGCTAATTTACTGATTTGATCACGATTATCAACCACTTTTTTATTAGAAATTTTTACTTGTTGTTCAATATTTTGCAAACTCATTTTAACTTCACGTAGTTTGGATTCCAACTGGCGCTTTTCTTTAGATAAATCTTTTATTTCAATCGTTAATATTTGTTGATAAATATTATCATATTTGCTTTTTTGCTCTTTATAATCTCGAGCAATACTAGCTTGTTCTTTTAATGGTTCTACTTGCTTTGACAGTTCTGAAACAATATCAGATACACGATGCAAATTATCAGTCGTTTCACTTAATCGATTCTCGGCCTGTGTTTTTTTCTGTTTAAATAATGCAATTCCAGCGGATTCTTCAATAATTGAGCGACGCTCAACTGGTTTACTATTGAATATTTCTTCCACTCGTCCCTGAGAAATAGTCGAAAATGACTGCTTACCCATGCCAGAATCCATAAACATTTCAGTTATATCACGGAGGCGACACGACTTATTGTTGATTGAAAATTCAGTATCACCATTTCTGAACAACTTACGTTGGATCGTAATATTGGTCTGGTCAGACTTTAACTCCCCATTAGAGTTATCGAACTCCAATGTAACTTCAGCATGATTCATCTGTGTTCGTGTTGCACTTCCGGCAAAGATAACATCTACCATCTTGTCACCACGTAGGCTCTTAGCTGATTGCTCACCCATTACCCAACGAATTGCTTCTGTAATATTTGATTTTCCACTTCCATTGGGTCCTACAATACCGGTGATTCCACTTGTAAAATCAATCTTTGTCTTATCAGCAAAAGATTTAAACCCATTGATCGTTAATGATTTTAATGGCATAAAATAAAAACTCCTATAATTCTTCTAACGCTTGTTTAGCAGCCATCTGTTCTGCATGCTTCTTACTATATCCAAATCCCTTAGACAATATTTTGTCATTAACAATCAATTCTATTTCAAATTTTTTGTCGTGATCTGGACCTTCTTCGTCGATTACTTTGTAGTCGATCTCAACTTCACCTGACTGTTGTAGCTTTTCTTGCAGGTGAGTCTTAAAATCAGTATCTTCTGAGAATTCACCTGAATCGATGTGTGGATAAACAACACTTTCAAGGAATTCTTCAACAGCTTGGTTACCTTGGTCCAAGTATAATGCACCGTTAAATGCCTCAAAAATATCTTCAAGTAAAGTATGTCTCTGACGTGCACCTTGCTTTTCTTCACCTTTACCGATCAACAAATACTTGTCGATTTGAATTTGCTTAGAAAACTTGGCAAAGCTATCCGTTCTAACAATGTCAGATCTTAATCTAGTTAATTTTCCTTCAGGTAGTTGGGGATATTTTTCAAACAAGTATCTTGAGATGTTGATTTCCAAAACGGCATCCCCAAGGAACTCTAGTCGTTCATAATTACCTATTCCTAATTCTTTGTGTTCGTTGTCAAAAGAAGAATGAGTCATAGCACGCTCAATCAACTTCTTGTTGTTAAAAGTAATACCATAATTCTTTTCTAAATAATCTAGAAATTTTTGATCTAGCATAACGCGTCCCCTTTCCAATAACCTTAATTATACTAAACTTTTACACTAAATAATTAAATGGCGAAAAAAATAAGACCTAAAGGTCTTATTTTTGATGACTCATGATGTAATCAACAGCGTCACCAACTGTTTTGATCTTCTCAGCGTCTTCATCAGGAATTTCTGCATCAAACTCTTCTTCAAGTTCCAAAACAAATTCTACCAAATCAATTGAATCTGCATCCAAGTCTTCAGTGAACGAAGTCTCTTTCTTTATCGCACTTGCATCAACTTCAAATTTGTCGGCGATTAGTCCAACGATCTTATCGTAAATTTCTTGTTCTGACATTTAACGAATCTCCCTATTTATCTTCATCTTTTTTGTTCATTTGTTCAAAGTAAGTATTAGCTTTGTTAATCGTGTCGTTTAGCAACATATCATAAATCTGCTTAACTGTATAGAAAACTGTCTTACTATCGGCAGCACCATGAGCTTTGATTACGGGTGATTTCAAGCCAAGTAAGACTGCACCACCAGCATGAGATGTATCAAACATATCACGAAGTCCCTTCAATGAAGGAGCAACAATAGCTGCACCCATTTTAGTAAAGAAACCATTGTTTAGCAAGGCATGTTTCATTTCTTTGAGGAGGACTGTAGCAGTACCTTCAGTTGCCTTCAATGCCGCATTACCAGTGAATCCATCAGTAACAATAACGTCAGCAACACCATTCAAGATATTATTTGATTCTACATTACCAATAAAGTTGATACCTTCAGTGTTAGACAACAGTTTGAAAGCTTCTTTATGAAGAGTATCACCCTTATCTTCCTCAGTGCCATTGTTCAATAATCCTATACGGGGTTCTTTGATCTGTTTGACATCGCGAGCATAAATTGAACCCATAACTGCCCATTGTTGTAAATATGCCGGTTTAGCTTCTGCGTTAGCTCCGACATCCAATACATTAACGCCTAATGCTGAATTGGTTACGGGCAAAGTTGGCATCAAGGCTGGTCTTTCAACTTGTTTGATACGGCCAATGATAAAAATACCAGCGGCCAATAAGGCTCCTGTATTACCAAGCGACAACATAGCATCTGCTTCTTTAGCTTTAACAGATTTTGCAGCTAAGACCATTGAAGAATTCTTTTTAGAACGGATCGCCTTAACTGGCTCATCAGTTCCGAGAATTTCTTCATCCGTGTGAACAATAGAAATACGATCACTGTTCTTCAAATACTTCTTGATTTTAGTTTCGTCACCATACATTACAAATTCCAAATCAGTCCATTCGTCACGAGCTTTTTCGATTCCCTCAACAATAACTTGAGGTGCATTATCTCCGCCCATAGCGTCTACTGCAATTTTCATTCACTAATTCCTCACAAATCTAATTATTTTTTTAGTCAAAATTATTTAATTGATCAAATTCATCATTCAAGAATGATTTTAACACTTTGTTTTCTGGATTTTCCATTGCTTGTGGATCCTTAAAAATTTGTTCAGCTTCAATTTGAGCTGTCTGCAAAATATTAAAGTCTGCAATTGGATTACCAACTTTGAAATCCGGCAATCCGGATTGCTTGCTACCAAGCAAGTCTCCAGAACCACGCATCTTCAGGTCTTCTTCAGCCAAAACAAATCCATCATTAGTTGAGGTTAAAATCTTCATGCGTTCTAAGGCGACGTCGTTCTTTGGATCCGCAATCAAAATACAATATGACTGCTTCTCACCACGGCCAACACGGCCACGCAACTGATGCAACTGTGATAGTCCAAAGCGGTTGGCATCATATATTACCATAACTGACGCATTTGGTACATCGACACCGACTTCTATAACGGTTGTCGAAACCAACACATCGATCTCTTGATGACTGAACTTATTCATTATATCTTCCTTGTCATCATTGGACATTTGACCATGCAACAGACCAATCTTATATTTTGGCGCATACAATTCATTGAACTTATCATAAATCAACTCAGCGTTTTTCAAATCAATCTTTTCAGATTCAGATATTAATGGCGTAACAACATAGACTTGAGCATGGTCTGCCAGTTGTTTTGAAACAAATTTATACATTTGTTCAACTTTTTGGCCTCTTATCCAATAAGTTTCGATTTTTTTTCTGCCAGCTGGAAGTTCATCAATTCGAGAAACTTCCATATCTCCATACGTTGTGATTGCTAATGTTCGAGGGATTGGCGTTGCTGTCATTGCTAGAACATCAGGGTTATTTCCCTTTTCACGTAACGCCTTACGTTGATTGACACCGAATCTATGCTGTTCGTCGATCACAATCAAACCAAGATTTTTGAAATCAACGCTATCTTGAATCAATGCGTGCGTTCCAACAATTACATTAGTTCGGCCTTCACGAATATTTTCAGCTATCGTATCATGTTCTTTTTTTGTTTGTGAACCAGTTAGAATTGCCGTTCTAATGTGTAGCTTTTCTAATAAATTACCAATTTTTTCAAAATGCTGCTGTGCCAAAATTTCAGTTGGTGCCATAATTGCAGCCTGAAAACCTGCGGTCACGGATGCAAGCATTGCAATTACCGCAACAATTGTTTTACCAGAACCAACATCGCCTTGCAATAGTCGATTCATATGATGATCTGACTTCATATCAGCTAATATTTCATTAACCACACGACTTTGTGCATCAGTCAATTTGAATGGTAATGTCTCGACAAATTTATTAACGTAATTTTCATCATAAGCTTCAACTAAACCATCATTTTCTCGCTCATCCTTCGACTTTACGCTTTGAATTCCACATTCAAACAAGAAAAATTCTCTAAACTTGGCACTCCGACGGGCTGATTCATTTTCATCCTCACTATTTGGAAAATGCATACCCTTAACCGTTGCACGATCATCCATCATTTGATACTTTTCTAATAAATGTTCTGGAATAATCGATTCAATTTCATCTTGATACTTATCAAAAGCCAGTTTAATTAGACTGACTAATGTTTTTTGATGAATATTCTTGTTAACTGAGTATACCGAATCAATAGTGTCTTGTTGGCTACTGCCAATAACTTTCATCCCAGTCAGTGCACGTCTATTCTCATTCCATTTGCCATAAACTGCAACTTCATTTCCAGTTTCAAATTTATCTTTCAACCATGGTTGATTAAAAAATGTCGCCATAATTGATTCATTCTCAACCAAAATTCTGACATTCAAACGATTCTTTTTATATCCAAATCTCACAACAACAGGTTCACTTGCGACAATACCTTTTAGTAAGATCTTTTCTTGATCAACCGCATCGTCTAATGACTTAACTTCCATGTCTTCATAACGAAAGGGAAAATAGAATAATAAATCATAGATACTGTTGATTCCTAGAGATTTGATTGCATCTAACCTTTTAGGACCTACTCCCGGTAATTCAGCAACTGATATTTCTCTTAAATTCATTTTCCCCTCCTCATACAAAAAAGAGACTAGAAGTAGTCCCAGCCTCATTTTGTTTGATTAAATTAATTATTCAACAGCGATCATATATGGATATACTGGTTGATCACCTTGGTGAATCTCTGTTTCTAAGTCAGCATACTTATTATCTAAATAATCGGCAAATTTTTGTGCGTCTTCAACATTACCATCTTGTCCAACAAGAATAGTAATGACTTCACTGTCATCGTCAATCATTTTATCAAGCATTTTTTCAGTTGCAGAAATAATATCTGCATCATCAACCAAAATCTTGCCATCAACAATTCCCATATAATGACCCGTAGTAATCTTCAAGCCATCGATTTCAGTATCACGAATTGCTTGAGTTACTTGGCCACTCTTAACAGTATCAAGTGAGTCTTCCATGTTGTCCTTGTTGTCGTCCAATTCAACTTCAGGATTAAATGACAACATCGCAGTCATACCCTGAGATATTGTCTTAGATGCTACGATTGCAACCGGAATATTAACTAATTCAGCCGCCTGTTTTGCAGCCATGACAATGTTTCCGTTATTTGGCAAAATAAGTGCACGCTTAGCATTAGCATTATTGATTGCATCAACGATATCGTTCGTTGAGGGATTCATTGTCTGTCCACCACTGATGATATTAGTTACACCGAGACTTTCAAACAACTTCGACAAGCCTTCACCAGATGAAACAGCAATAACAGCATAATCAACTGGTTTGTTACTTGCTGGTGCAGCGGTTGTTTCTTCATCATCTTCAACAATGGTTTCATGTTGAATCTTCATATTATCGATCTTGATTTTGGTTAAAGCACCGTATTTCCTACCAGCGGCCCAAACTTTTCTTGGGAAGTTAGTATGAACATGAACCTTAACAACTTCATCATCAGAAACAACAATCAACGAATCACCAATTTCACTTAGATAATTACGTAATTTTTCATTATCGAATTTTTCGTCTGAAGTTGGATCTACACCCAACTCAACCATCATTTCAGTACAGTAACCATTGGCGATCTCATCAGTATTGAACTGACCCTGTGCTGATTGATGATGAGTAGCATTGACCATTTCACCCATTTCAGTTTCATCAGGTGTATATGCTTCATCGCTGGCTTCTCCGGATATTCCTTCTAAGAATCCTTCGTAAATAAAGACTAGTCCTTGACCACCAGAATCAACTACGCCGACTTCTTTTAGAACTGGCAATAGTGACGGTGTTTTTTCAAGTCCAACTTTGGCACCTTTGACAACAGCTCTCATAACTTCAACGGCGTCTTTTGTTTCTTTAGCTTTCTCAACACCAGCATCAGCTCCAAAGCGAGCAACTGTCAAAATCGTACCTTCAACTGGTTTCATAACAGCCTTATAAGCTGTTTTAACACCATCATCAAAGGCTTTTGCTAAATCATCTGAGTTTAAAGCTTCCTTAGCTTCAATACTCTTAGAAAAGCCTCTGAATAATTGAGAAGTAATAACTCCAGAGTTTCCACGTGCACCCATTAGCAAGCCCTTAGCCAGCGCTTTACCCAATATTCCTACATGTGTACTCTCTGATTCGTTTACAGCCTTAAAACCGCTTTGAACGGTTAAGCTCATGTTTGTTCCAGTATCACCATCTGGTACTGGAAAGACATTTAGTGAATTAACAAATTTTGCGTTCTTCTCAAGTCTGTGTGATGCCACACGAACCATATCGGAAAATTCATTTTTGGTAATAAGTTCTTTGCTCAAAAGTTTCCCCTCCAACTAGCGTAATACCTATTTAATGTCATCTAGAACTTTGATTCCTTGAACATATACATTAACAGTGCCAGCTGGTGTTCCAAGCATTGTTTCTAGATTATATTTTACTTTTTCTTTTAAATTCTTTGCAACTTCAGATATTTTAATACCATATCCTACAATTATGTAGACATCAACGGCAATTTTATCATCCTCTTGATGAATAACTACTCCGCGTGAGAAATCTTCACGATTTAAAATTGTGTTCATCCCGTCGCGTAATTGATTCTTGCTTGCCATACCTACAATTCCATAGATATCTAACGCAGCTCCACCAACGATCGTTGAAACGGTATTGGTTGATACATCAATTTCACCATGTTTTGTTTTTATTGTAACTGCCATTTGGGATCCTCCTATCTTGGATCTAACTATCATAAACATTAAAATTCTATCATAGCATGTTTTTGAATTAAAGATTTATGACACATTATTATTCAAGTGTTGTTTTTATTTTTAGTTTATGGTAAATTAGTCAGGTGATATTTTAAAGAAAACATGTAGCCAAAGGAGGTCGGTCCCATGGCAAAAGATATTATTACAGGCCGTAAGACAGTGTTTGGTAACAAACGTTCTCACGCTCTTAATCAATCAAAACGTTCTTGGAAGCCAAACTTGCAAAAAGTTCGTATCATGATTGATGGTAAGCCTAAACGCGTTTGGGTTTCAGCTAGAGCTTTGAAATCAGGAAAAGTTACTAGAGTATAATTATCATATAATTAACTAAAAAAGACTAGCAATTTATTGCTAGTTTTTTTTGTGTTCAAAAATAAAAGAAGATTCCATTACGGAATCTTCTTTTATTGGCTCTTTGTCAAATAGTATTGATGAATAACTTTTAACCATAGGCATCCTCATTGAGGATGCCTATTTTCATGCACA
>NZ_RHOP01000007.1 GCF_003946575.1 Companilactobacillus jidongensis
AGTGATGTTTTTTTTGCATTAAAAGAGTATAAAAAAACTGGTATTGATTATTCATCAATACCAGAAAGTATAGGACCAAATAAATAAAAATGGGAAGCAATTAATTTTGCTTCCCATTTTTTAGACCGTCAACAATGTTTTGAATTTGGTCAATTTGATTAACAGTTAACTGATTGGACTCGCCTATGATATCAAGTATCTTGTCGCCTGCAGTTATGATTTTAATGGTTGAACTAGACGTTGAAATTGTTGAATATACTTCAATGAACAAATTAAGATTTTTGAAATTTTCGTTTGATTGAATATCATTGTTGCCATTGTTTTGAATAAGTTTTTTGGCCGAACGATAGATCATTTGTTTAGCCCGAATATTCCAAGTCACAATATTTTTTCGCTTATCAATATAGGGTAAAAATAATGCTACTGTCACGGCCAATAATTCTCCGATACCAGTAACCCAGTCTGCTAATGAACCACTTTGCATAGTGAACCTCCAATTATCTAAGGGGAAGAGTTTCCTTATAGATTCTGTTTTCACTATGATAGTTTATTTCAATCGTCAATTTTTCTTGATTTTCATAATTATTTTTCGTCAAAAGTGACTGTTCTGGATTAATAGTTTTTCCATCAAATTGATTCAGTTTTTCAGTTCCATTTACAATTATGGAATCAATGATAGCCTGGGATTTCCCAGTATTTTTAATTATTAAATTTGTATCATTTATATTAATAGCTATATATGGACGCTGATATTTTTCGATAACATTGACTGTTTTTTTCATAGAAGCATTAATATTAAAAACGGAGGTTGATAATAAGACCACGCCGACAATACTAGTAACGACTAAGATAATAGCTGAAATAGCCAACGTAAATTCATTGAATGAACTCATAAGTGCACTTCCTTACGACTTTGTCACATGTGCTAACACTTGTGCAAGGTCTATTTACTTGTGTTTGTATATCCTGAATAATGACTAAAGGATGATATATCAGAGGAGATTTTAATGCAAAAAATAAAGTATAATCGTGAAACTTTTAAAATAATATTAATGTTGTTAATGGTACTAGACCACATACCTTATTTCATTTCACCATATTTGGCCGACGCTTTCCATATAATTACTCGTGTTGTTGCTGTGGGATTCGGATATTTGGTAATTGAGGGACTGAGATACACCCACAGCAAGCGTGATTACCTGATTAGACTGACAGATTGGGGTGTATTCATGGGAATCGGTAACTTCATTATGAACCAATTCTTGAGTCAAGAATATCAAATGTCGATTCTTGGTGATAATATTTTTATAACTTTGGCTTTGGGTGCCGCAATAGTCATGTTATGGAATACCGATAATAGGAGAAATAAGTACATTGCATTTGCTTTGTTACTGATAGGATGTATTCCGGTTCTAGAAGGAAGTTTTGTATTACTACCTTTCATGTTTATTACTAATTTAACATATGGCAATGTCAAACAACGTGATTTATCATACTTGGGCTTAGCAGTGTTTTTTGGAATATTAGAATTATCGATGAGCTTTTCAGCAATGGATACAAGTAACTTTGTCGGAGTTTTTGATGGAATCGCGATGAATGCTAGTAGTATGTTCTTTGTTTTGATTGTTCCGTTGTTGCATTTATACAATGGGCAACAAGGAAAGAATGGTAAACAATTAAAGTACTTGTTTTATGTTTTTTACCCAGCACATTTGTGGATCATACATTTGGTCGCAAATTATTTAGGTAACTAGAATTAAATGGTTGACTATATGTCGTTATCGACATATACTATAATTTGTCGATAACGACATAGGAGAATAACTATGACAAAACAATTTAAAACATTAGAAGATTTTTTAGGGACACATTTTATCTATACATATGAAAATGGTTGGGAATATGAATGGTACGCTAAAAATGATCACACAGTTGATTATCGTATTCATGGCGGTATGGTTGCTGGACGTTGGGTAACTAATCAAGAAGCTGATATTGTGATGTTAACAGAGGGTGTTTACAAGATTTCCTGGACAGAACCAACTGGAACAGACGTTGCGCTCGATTTCTTGCCAAATGAAAAGAAGATTCATGGTACAATTTTCTTCCCTAAATGGGTTGAAGAACATCCTGAAATTACTGTTACATATCAAAATGAACATTTGGAACTTATGCGTGAATCACGTGAAAAATATGAAACGTACCCAAAACTAGTTGTTCCGGAATTCGCAAGTATTACTTATATTGGTGATGCTGGAATTGATAATGAAGATGTTATTAGCGAAGCACCCTATGATAATTTACCTGATGATATTCGCAATGGTAAATATTTTGATGCTGAATATAATAGAATTAATAAATAAATTTGAGAAAATTTATCAGGATGAGATAATATTTATGGTAGTTAACAGAACAGTAGGAGAGACAAATGCCTAAGAAGAGAGTTTTACCATATATATTATTGGGTTTGATCAATAATCAGACTAA
This sequence comes from Companilactobacillus jidongensis, assembly GCF_003946575.1. Classification (GTDB taxonomy): domain Bacteria; phylum Bacillota; class Bacilli; order Lactobacillales; family Lactobacillaceae; genus Companilactobacillus; species Companilactobacillus jidongensis. The sequence goes on from NZ_RHOP01000007.1 coordinate 2,488, forward strand.
AATGTCTGGTTATCAAATAAGCCAAGAGTTTAATCATGAGATTGGGGAGTTTTGGCATGCGTCACATAGTCAAATCTATCCAGAGTTACAGAGAATGATTTCAGATGGATGGATCGAACCGGATGATGCAGTTAAAGATTCCAAATCTATTTTTTATTTGATTACTCCAAATGGAAAAAATGTTCTTAAAGAATGGCTAAGTGAACCATTGTCTGAGAAGGATGACTTATTTTCTTTGAAACTGTATTTTATTAAGGATCAGGATAGTCCTTTATTAAAGAATTTGGTTCAACAACAATTACAAATTAATTCAGAACATTATTTGCACCTATTAAGTCGCAAAAAGTTAGTATTTTCTGATGAATCAAAGGTTAGAGACAATTACGGACATTCATTGATTCTTAATCGAGCAATTGAACGTGAGCATAATCACATTAATTGGCTAAAGAATACTCTAGATGATTTAAAATAGCTGGCGACCTTACAGTTCTGTAAGATTGAGCTAACGGTTCAGTTACATCCGTTATAAAGTATTTACTAAATTATTTATATGCGTCATAATTAATGTTGGTAAATGAATTTGAACATTTATCAAATACAAACTACATATCATATGCTAAATCCGTAACGAAACAGCTTTGAAGTCTGCCCGGCTTCAAGGCTGTTTTTTTGGCACTATGTCAATGTTCGAGAAAGAATATTTGCCATTCTGTATAGTGTCCACTAATATGATCACGACAGAAAAAATGGAGGATGATCATATGACAGAAACAAATGGATATTTTCAAAATGATAATGAGAAAGAAATTAAAATTGTAAACTTACCAAGTCTAGAAGCTGAGGCTGAAAAAATTATTCCAAAGGGTGGTTTCGGATATATTGCTGGAGGTTCAGAGGATAACTGGACTTTGAAGGCTAACACAGAAGCATTCAATCATGTTCAAATCGTTCCTCATGTATTGAGTGATATTGAAAATCCTCAAACAAACACAAGTATCTTTGGAATCGACGTTAAAACACCAATCATGATGACTGCTACCGCTGCACAGGGCCTGGCACATGCTAAGGGTGAAATGGATACAGCAAAGGGTATTGCCAAGGCTGGAGCATTGATGGAACAAAGCACTTACTCATCAACTTCAATTGCTGATACAATGGCCGCTGGTAATGGTGCTCCACAATTTTTCCAACTTTATATGAGTAAAGATTGGACTTTCAACGAAAGTTTGCTAAAAGAAGCTAAGCAAGCAGGTGCTAAAGCCATTGTTCTGACGGCTGATGCAACTGTCGATGGTTATCGTGAATCCGATATTATTAATGACTTCCAATTCCCTATTCCAATGGCTAACTTGACTAAGTTCAGTGAAGGCGATGGAGAAGGCAAAGGAATCGGTGAGATTTATGCCGCTGCTGCTCAAAAAATCAGCTCTAAGGATATCCAACGTATTAAGGACATTGCAGGATTACCTGTTATTGTTAAGGGTGTTCAAAGTCCAGAAGATGCTTTGCTTGCAATCGGTGCTGGTGCTGATGGTATCCAAGTATCAAATCATGGTGGTCGTCAATTAAACGGTGGACCTGCATCATTCGATGTGTTGAGTGATGTTGCCAAGTCGGTTAATCACAAAGTTCCAATTATCTTTGATAGTGGTGTTCGTCGTGGATCACACGTCTTCAAGGCATTGGCTAGTGGTGCTGATATGGTTGCTTTGGGAAGACCTGTAATCTATGGATTAGCACTTGGTGGAGCCGATGGTGTCTACTCAGTTGTTGAGCATTTGAACGATGAATTCGAGACGATCATGCAATTGGCTGGTACTAAGACTATTGAGGATGTTAAGCATGCTCAGTTACTAAAAAAGTAGATTAATATCTACATCGTGAAATTTTGACCAATTGAATTTAAAATATCTTAAAAATATCATGAGGATATCAATGTGTATTTAAGCTTGATATAGCAGCCTTCAGGGCTGCTTTTTTGTTCGACGATTTGTTTGATGTTTATGAAAGATTATGAAAATAATATATAAAAGAATAATTCTTTGTGTATATAATCTCAAAGTAGTATTATTTGTTTATGCTAAAAAGAGGGGGAGATAAATTTGGTTAAATTTCTACGTACAAATAAATATGCGTCATATGTTTTAGCAATTATTAGAATCTATTTTGGTTTCCAATGGGCAATTGCCGGCTGGGGTAAAATCACTAGCGGATTTTCAGCACAAGGAATGTTGATGGGTGTTGTTAAGAACCCTGTTAAGGGTCCAGAGGGCAATGTCTTGTATCCTTGGTTCAATGGAATGATTCAAAACATGGTTTTACCAAACAACGGAACAATTAGCTTCTTAGTTTCATGGGGCGAGTTCTTAGTTGGTTTGGGTTTGATCTTTGGTTGTTTGACAACTGCTGCCACATTCTTTGGTATGATGATGAATTTCTCATACATGTTAGCAGGAACAGTTTCAGTTAATCCTGAATACATCTTCTTTGAAATGTTTATTATCTTCGCCGGATTCAATGCTGGTAAAGTTGGCTTGGATTACTGGGTAATTCCATGGATTAGAACACATATTTTCAAACAGAGGCCTACCGAGGTAAGCTTCAAATAGCAAAAAGCGCAATCCGTTTATAATGGATTGCGCTTTTTTATATAAAAATAATAATGGCCATATATCTAGTAATTGGTATAATTGAATTCATAAGGGATAATATTTATTGAGGGAGTTGTAAGATATGGCGACACTTATGGATGTGGCAAAGCGTGCTAACGTTTCAAAAATGACGGTCTCACGTGTTATTAATCATCCAGATATGGTTACTAATGAGCTTAAACAATTGGTATATCAAGCAATGCAAGAATTAGATTATCATCCTAATTTGATTGCAAAAGCTTTGGTCAACAATTCTACACGAATCGTTAAATTATGTATTTTGGAAGATATTGATACAACCGAACCCTATTATATGAACTTGATGGTGGGAATTGCTAAGACATTGGATCTACATCAATATTCATTGCAATTAGTTACGCGTCGCAACTTTGATATCGGTAATTGTGATGGATATATTATCACAGGGATGCGCAAGGGCGATCTTGATTGGATCAAAAAACTCGATAAGCCGGTTATCATGTTTGGCGAAAATCGTTATGGTTTAGATTATGTTGACACCAATAATAAGGCTGGTACTTATCGTATGGCTAAGCTGGTTTTGGAACGAGGATATAAACATTTAGTCTATATTGGTATAGATAGTAAAGAGTCATTTGAATATTCGCGTGAAGCTGGATTTATTCAACAGGTTCAAGAGAATCAAATGATTCCTGAATTGTATCGTTTTGAGAATCACAGTCATTTGGGAGAAGAATTCATTACTAAACACTGGGATGAAATTGAACCTAATACGGCTTTTATTTGTGCGTCAGATCGGTTGGCAATGGGAATCGAACGGGGAATTGCTCGTTGTGGCGGATCGATTCCAAACGATTATGGAGTTACGGGCTTCGATGGTGTGTTCCTGAGCCAAGTTGCCTCGCCTAAAATAACAACCGTCAAACAATCTATTATTGAGATGGGAAGTGCCTGTGGTGAGAACCTTTTGGATAAGATCAATTCTAAGTCAGCCCAAGGTAATCTCATCTTTGAACCCAAGATAAGTATGGGTGGAACTTTAAGAAAATAAAACTGTTATCGGTAACATTTATGTAAGCCCTATTATTATTGGGCTTATTTTTTTATACTTGTTTGGAAGCGGTTACCAGTTGGGAGGGTGTGAACGCAATGAAATGGTATGATAATGCAATTATTTATCAAATTTATCCGAAGAGTTTTCAAGATTCAAATGATGACGGAATCGGAGATTTACCGGGAATTATTCACCGGTTAGATTATATTAAGCAACTTGGCGTTAATACTATTTGGTTAAATCCCATTTTTGTATCTCCGCAAATCGACAACGGTTATGATGTATCAAATTATTTCGCTATTGATCCAAGCTTGGGAACGATTGATGATTTTGAAAGATTAATGGCAGAAGCACATAGTAGGAATCTTCACGTAATATTGGATTTGCCGATTAACCATACTTCGGACCAACATCCATGGTTTACAGATGCTATTAACAATAAGAATAGTATTTTTAAGGATTACTATATATGGGGTAAGCAAGTTGATGGACATGAACCAAATAATTGGGGATCATTTTTTGGTGGTAGTGTCTGGTCGAAGATAAATCCTGACAGTGAATATTATTATTTCCACTTATTTGATAAAAAGATGCCAGATTTGAATTGGAAGAATGTTGAAGTTCAGAAGTCGATGGCCGATATTGCCAAATTCTGGATTGAAAAAGGTGTTGATGGTTTCAGATTGGATGCCTTCATTCATATGGCAAAAGCCAATTTGAAGCAGATGGCGTTAGACAATTCAGAAAAATATCCAGTCGATGATACATTTTTCGCTAATCTGCCAGAAGTTAAAAAATATTTGGGTGGATTCGTTAGTCAGCTCAAAGAAGAAAATCCAGATATATTCTTATTGGGTGAGGCAGCTTCAGCTAATGCCTATCAAGCTGCAGAGTATACGCAGCCTGACGAGGATGGCTGTGACATGATTGTTTCGTCTGATAATTTTGGTGAAGTTTACGACGATAAGAATTTTGGTGACATTCCTAAGTTCTTTCGACCACGCCAAATCTCACTTGATAGATTCAAAAATACTTTTGTAAAATGGGAAAGTGTCCTAGCTAATACCAGCTTTCCTGCTTTGACATGGGGTAATCATGATATCAGTCGGTTTGTTGACAGATTAAAGTTGCCAACAGATGATGTTAAACTGAAAAAATCTTTAGCGATGATGATGTTTTTGCAGCGCGGGATTCCAATTATTTACTATGGTGAAGAAATTGGGCAACACGGTTTGAGGTATGAAAAACTGTCTGACTTTGACGATCAACGTGCATTGGATCTCATTCAAAATTTACGTAGTAAAAAAGTTCCAGATGAACAAATTCTTGAATTGTTGAATGATCAAGATGAAATGACGGCACGTGGTCCATTTCAATGGGATAATACGGAATACGCTGGATTCTCACATGTCAAGCCATGGAACTGGGCAGGCCATTCAAGTGAGAATGCATATCAAGAATTACCGAATACAGATAGTATCTTGAATTTCTATCAGCATTTGTTACGTTTGAAGTCAAACGACTGCTTTACTTTAGGGGATTATCGTTTATTTGCAACTGATGCTGACATGTTCGTCTTCGAACGTACAACGAATGATAAGTATGGCCTGGTAATAATTAACTTTTCTGATAAAGAAAAAAATTATCAATTACCAGTTAAAATGAGTTTAAGAACGGCACTATCAAATCAAGAAATAAAAATAGTTAACGGACAAATTCATCTCGATGCTTGGGGATGTTGTGCGTTAATGAATGATGGGGGAATCGATTAATGGCTTATCAAACAAATATCAACCTTAGAAAGATTCAAATATACAGTGTATTTACACGTAATCATACTCAAGAGGGGACGCTAAAATCACTCGAGAGTGATTTGGAACGCATCAAAAATCTCGGAACAGATTACATTTGGTTATTGCCGATCAATCCTTCTGGCGTAGTAGACCGTAAGGGACAAGTTGGATCTCCATATGCAATCAGCGATTATCGTACGATCGATAAATCACAAGGTACATGGGAAGATTTCGAACACTTGGTTAAAGCAATTCATGCTCATGGTATGAAGGCCATGATCGATATTGTCTATAATCACACGTCGCGTGACTCAGTATTGCTCAAGAAGCATCCTGAGTGGTTCTTACATGATGATGAAGGTAACTTATACAATAAGAATCCTGAATGGACTGACGTTGCCGAGTTAGACTATTCAGAGCAAGGCTTGTGGGACTATCAAATTGAAACTTTGAAGATGTATGCCAAGCTCGTCGATGGTTTCCGTTGTGATGTTGCTCCACAAGTTCCAATTCAATTCTGGGAAAAAGCACGTCAAGAAGTCTCAGAAGTTAACGACAACATTCTTTGGTTAGCTGAATCTACTGGTGGTGAATACATCAAGGCAATCCGTAACAAGGGTTATTGGATTTCTTCAGATGGTGAAATTTATCGTGCTTTTGATTTTGCCTATGATTACGATATTGATCAAATATATCGTAGCTATATAAGAGGAGAAATCAGTCTTAGTCGCTATGTTGAAGCATTGAACCAACAAGAATTGATCTATCCGGCTAACTATATTAAGATGCGTGGATTAGAGAATCATGATCAAGATCGTGCTCATCATTTATTACCAAACGAAAATGATTTGATCAACTGGACCGCTTTTTCAGCTTTCCAAAAGGGTTCAACGTTGATTTATGCAGGCCAAGAGGTTGGTATGAAGCACACACCAGATTTGTTTAACATCGATAAGTTGGATTGGAATACTAATATGGATCTTAGTTCCCTGATCAAACGCCTTCATGAATTGAGTCAAGACGAGATTCAATATAAGGGAGCTTATGATATTGAAGCACTAGATGATGATGTTGTGAAAGTAACATTTAAGTTAGGTGATAAAACACGAATCGGTATATTTACGTTGAAAGGCAAGGGTGCCCGTGTAAAAATGGACCTTCCTGATGCAAAATACACTAATTTAATTACTGAAAATAGCGTTGAAATTCATCATGGATTGTTGTCTATCGACTATGATCCAATCATAATTGAACATTGATATAAACTCTGTAAGTCAAGCTAGCCAAGCGATTAGCTTGGCTTTTTTGATTGGTATGGAACAATCTTGTTATCGGTAACATCGCGAAAACGCTTGCAAGAAACCGGTATCAGAACAATAATTATAAGCGTAGTAAAGAAATTATTATATAGGGGGTCAGGGTAATGAAAAAAGGTTTCTGGAAACGTTTCGGAAAACGCGTTGCCGTAGTTGCATTAGCAGCTGGAGCAACTTTTACATTAGCTGCATGTAGTAGTAGTGGTAGTTCATCATCTTCAGGTGGTAAAACTAAGATCACTATTCTACAAGGGAAGGTAGAGAACAACAAGCAATTCAAACAAATTGCTAAACAATATGAGAAGACACATAAGAATGTCACTATTGAAGTTACATCAATCGGTGGTGGTACAGATTATGATCCTGTCTTAAAGACAAGAATTTCTTCTGGTAACTCACCTACAATCTTTAGTTTGGCTGGTCCTGCCGATGTTAAGCAATTCAAGTCTTATGAAGCTGACCTATCAAACACAAAGACTGCTAAGGCCGCACAATCTGGTGTATTGAGTGCTGTTAAGTCAGACGGTAAGACCGTTGGACTACCATTCAACGTTGAAGGTTATGGATTTGTTTATAACAAGAAGGTCTTCGAAAAGGCTGGAATCGATCCACAAAGTTTGACAACAGTTGATAAATTGCAAGCTGCAGTTCAACAATTGGATTCACAAAAGGAACAATTAGGTATTAAGGGTGTATTCGCATTACCTGGTAAAGAAGCATGGATCATGTCAGATCACTTGGCAAACCTATACTTAGCACAAGATTACGATGGTAACGCACAAAAACTTTACAAGTCAAAGACTATGAAATTCTCCAAGAATGCTGATATGAAGACAATGCTTGATCTAGAAAATAAGTATTCAATCAAACCAGTAATGCAAATGGACTATTCAGCACAAGTTAACCAATACTTCTCACAAGGTAAGACAGCCATGATTCAACAAGGTGACTGGATCTATCCTACAGTTGAAGGTATTGACAAGAACTTTGCAAAGAATGATATTGGTATGATTCCTATTCCTGTACCTGGTGAAGAAGGTAAATTACCAGTCGGAACATCACTATACTGGGCTGTTAATAAACGTAAAGATACTAAAGAACAAAAGGCTGCTACAGACTTCTTAGATTGGCTATACACATCTAAAGAAGGTAAGAAAGCCGTTGTTAATAAACTTCACTATGTACCAGCATACAAAGGTTACGACAATTTGAAGATGTCAGACCCATTAACATCAGTAGTTTATGACTACGAACAAAAAGGTGAAACAACTGGATGGGCATTCCCTGGTTACACAGGTACTGCTTGGGATCCAGACGTTGCACAACCTAACTTACAAAAGTACTTATCTGGCAAACAAAGCTGGGATAAGACAGTCAAGAACATGACAGATGGCTGGGCAAAACAACAAAAGAGTAATTAGTTAGACAAAAGAGGGCATTGAATATGATGAAAAATAGAAGTCTTTCATTCTGGCTATTCTTAACGCCAACCCTCGTTGCGTTAGCTTTGGTTGTATTCATTCCGGTACTTGAAGGTTTATTCTATTCATTTACCGATTGGGATGGTCTTACTTATACCAAAATGGTAGGATTTCAAAATTACATTCAATTGTTCCACGATAAGGCGTTTATTAACGCCTTTTGGTTTACAGTGGGCTTTGTTATTGTAACGGTTATCTTATTAAACGTAATTGGTTTAGGGTTAGCATTATTAGTAACACAAAAATTCAAGGGAAGTAATTTCCTACGTACTGTATTCTTCATGCCAAATATGATTGGTGGTTTGATCCTAGGATTTATTTGGCAATTTATTTTCACACAAGGTTTTTCAGCTTTGGGTACAGCATTGCATATGAGTTGGTTGCAAGATTGGCTTACAGATGCAACAACTGGATTCTGGGGATTAGTTATTGTTACCGTATGGCAAATGAGTGGTTATATAATGATCATTTACATTGCATACTTACAAAACATTCCCAACGAAGTTATCGAAGCTGCTGAAATTGATGGTGCTTCAGCTTGGCAACGTTTCACCAAAATTACGTTCCCTATGATTGCACCAGCATTCACAGTTTGTATGTTCCTAACTCTTTCAAACGGATTCAAGATTTACGACCAAAACCTTTCATTGACGAATGGTGGACCTTACCATTCAACACAAATGTTGGCAATGGATATTGTTAATACAGCTTACAACTCAAGTAACTTTGCCTTATCAGAAGCTAAAGCTATGATTTTCTTCTTGATTGTTGCTGCAATTTCATTATTGCAAGTCTTCTACAACCGTAAGAGGGAGGTAGATCTATAATGAGCAAAAAAAGTAGAACTACTTTAGGAGTTTTCGGAATTATCCTTGGTATTATCTGGTTATTCCCATTCTATCTGATCCTTACAAACTCATTTAAGACACCTAAAGGAATTTTCGCATCAGTACTTTCACTTCCAGTGCATAGTACAACTGATAACTACGTTAATTCTTTCAAAGCTCTAGATTTTATGGCTTCATTGACTCATTCACTGATCATTACCGTAGCATCAGTTATTGTTATCATTTTAGGAGCATCAATGGGTGCTTATGCACTTCAAAGAAATAAATCCAAATTGAGTGGTGGACTATTAATGCTGTTTATCTCAGCTATGTTGATTCCATTCCAATCAGTTATGATTCCTTTGACTGCTAACTTCGGTAGTGTTCACTTCCTAAATATGTGGGGACTTGTCGTTATGTACTTAGGATTCGATTGTAGTTTGTCGATTTTCTTATACCAAGGTACTTTATCTAGTATTCCATTAGCAATGGATGAAGCTGCTGAAATGGAAGGCGCAAGCCGTTGGCAAATATTTTACAAAGTTATTTTCCCAATGCTTAGCCCTATGACCGTTACAGTTGCTATCTTAAATATCATTGCGATCTGGAACGATTATCTATTACCATCATTGGTATTACCACAAACTCAATACACTATTCCGCTACAAATGTTTAATTTCTTCGGTCAGTATACAAAGCAATGGCATTTGGCATTAGCCGGAATTACAATTTCGATCCTACCTGTAATTCTCTTCTATCTAATCGCACAAAAGTGGATTATCAAAGGTGTTACAGATGGTGCTGTTAAGTAATTAAGGAGGGAAAATCGTGATTAATTTAAACTCGAAAAATGGTCAAAAATTAATGACCGCTGGAAATTGGATCTGGTCTTTGTTTACGATTAATGTTTCATTCTTTTTGATCAATTTCTCAGTTATTTTAACTGCAATTATCCTTTCCAATTTACCTATATCGGCGGCTTACTACATTGTGACCTTCATAATGTGGCTGATGCTTTCATTATTCACAATACCTGGATTGACCGCTAGTTTTGCGGCAGTGCAGGAGTGGCAAGTCAACGGTAGCGGCAGTTTCTTCAAATATTTCTTTAAAAAATGGTTTGAACTATTAAAAGATTATAAGACTAACTTTGGTTTTAGTGCAGTTGGTGTTGCATTGATCGTACTCAATAAGATTGCGGCAGGTAACACACAATGGCATACGGTGGTTCTAACATTTACGTTTGTATATATGATGGCATTGATTGCTGCAACTTTTCAGTCAGCAACTGGTACCAGCAATAATACCTTGACTTTGTTAGTATCTAAGCCGTTTCCAATTATTATTTCAGTAATTGTTTTCTTAGTTCTAATTCTGATAAATTTCGTCCTACAATTAGCATTCTTAAGTGTTATATGTAGTATTTCTCTAGCTACTTATATTTCTTACCGTTTATTAGGTGGCAAAATAGAAAAAAATGATTGACTTTGGGTGTGGAGGACACATCTAGATTGATTAATGAGTTAGCTCGTTAGTTAACTGGAAGTCAAAAAATTAAAAGGAGCGTTAAAAATGGTAGAAATTAATTTAGATCACATTTATAAACGCTATCAAGGCAATACTGACTATTCAGTTAGTGATTTCAACCTAGACATAAAAGATGGTGAGTTTATTGTCTTCGTTGGACCTTCTGGATGTGGTAAATCCACCACATTGCGTATGATAGCTGGTTTGGAGGATATAACTGACGGTGATTTCAAGATGGAAGGGAAGGTAATGAACAAAGTTGCCCCTAAAGATCGTGATATCGCCATGGTATTCCAGAACTATGCACTATATCCTCATATGAGCGTCTTTGACAACATGGCCTTTGGACTGAACATTCGTAAAAATGATAAAGCTGATACGAAGAAGCGTGTCGAGAACGCTGCTAAGATCCTAGGCTTAACAGATTATCTCAAACGTAAACCGGGTGCCCTCTCTGGTGGTCAAAGACAACGTGTTGCCTTAGGACGTGCTATCGTTCGTGATGCTAAGTTATTCTTGCTTGATGAACCACTGTCAAACTTGGATGCCAAATTGAGAGTACAAATGCGTACTGAAATTGCTCAATTACATCAAAGACTGGGTCGTAACTTCATTTATGTTACTCACGATCAGGTTGAGGCTATGACAATGGCTGACCGTATCGTTATCATGAATGATGGTAAGATTCAACAAGTTGGTTCACCATCTGATCTATACAACAAACCTGTAAATAAATTCGTTGCTGGATTCATTGGTTCACCTGCTATGAACTTCTTTGATGTAACTCTAGCAGATGGTCGTATTACTAATGATGAAGGTATCAACCTAGCTGTTCCTGAAGGTCAATATAAGATCTTAAGAGACAAGGGTTATGAAGGTAAAAAAATAACATTTGGTATTCGTCCAGAAGATATTCATGCTGAAGAAGTAGCAATGCAAGCCTTCCCTGATGCAATTATCAATGCTAAAGTTCAAGTCTCTGAATTATTAGGTGCAGAATCAATGCTGTACTCAAAACTCGGCGATACAGACTTTATCGCAAAGGTAAATTCACGTGATTATCATGAACCGGGTGCTGAAGTTAAAATGGCTATTGAAATGACAAAAGCACATTACTTCGATGATGAAACAGAAGAAACAGTTCTTTAGAGGATTTTAGAAAGGTAATTAGGTATTTTATTTACCTAATTACCTTTTTTATTTTTAGGAGGCGTAAATGAATGAAGCGGATATTTGAAGTTGACCCCTGGAATATCGTCACACATAAGCTAAACAAGGATGACAAACGTCTACAAGAAAGTATGACCAGTCTTGGTAATGGCTACATGGGGATGCGTGGCAACTTTGAAGAAGACTACACAGGTGACAGCCTTCCAGGAACATATCTCGCTGGGGTTTGGTATCCCGACAAGACACGTGTTGGTTGGTGGAAGAATGGCTATCCTAAGTATTTTGGAAAAGTCATCAATGCAGTCAACTTTATAAAAATCAACTTTTTGATCAATGGTTCAAAATTAGATTTGGGCAAAGATCAGATTAGTGATTTCAAATTAGATTTGAATATGAAAAATGCAGTTTTAACAAGATCATTTATCGTAACAAAAGATGGCGCCAAAGTTGAATTCAAGTTTGAAAGATTTCTGAGTGTGGCTCAAAAAGAGTTATCAGTTCAGAAAGTCAGTTTTAAGAATTTGTCAGATAAGAGTGTTGAAGTCAAAGCAATTTCGTCATTGGATTCTAATGTTGTCAATGAGGATTCTAATTATGACGAACATTTCTGGAATGTCTTGGATATTGACGAGAATAGTTTGGTTGCCGAAACCAAATCTAATGACTTTGGAACTCCAAGATTTACTTCAGGGATGGAAATGTGTCACGTTACAGTTATGGAAAAAGTTGATTCAACTGTAAGTGATTCAGAAACAAGTGAAACTTTTAAAATCGATCTTGAATCAGATGAAGTCGCAATTTTAGAGAAACGTGTCATTGTGGTTACTTCACGTGATTATGATTCAACTGCGGCTTTGACAGATGCCATGAGCAAACTAGCAAATGATGTCACAACACAATCTTATGATGAATTATTAACATCGCATCAGAATATTTGGGCAGAACGCTGGAACAAGTCTGACGTTAAAATCCAAGGTGACGATGAATCACAACAAGGCATGCGTTTTAACTTGTTTGGACTATTCACTACATATTACGGTGAAGATGCCCGCTTGAACATTGGTCCTAAGGGCTTTACTGGTGAAAAATACGGTGGAGCAACTTATTGGGATACTGAAGCTTTCTGTGTCCCAGTTTATCTGGGAATTACTAAGCCTGAGGTTACTCGTAACTTGTTGATGTACAGGTATAAGCAATTAGACGGCGCCTTCGTTAATGCCAAGGAACAAGGGCTCAAGGGTGCATTGTTCCCAATGGTAACGTTCAATGGTATCGAATGTCACAACGAGTGGGAAATTACCTTTGAAGAGATTCACCGTAATGGTGATATTGCTTTTGCAATTTATAATTACACTCGATATACAGGTGACAAATCATTTGTTCTCAATGAAGGTAGCGAGATCTTAACTGAAATCAGTCGCTTCTGGGCTGACCGTGTACACTTCAGCAAGCGTAATAATCAATATATGATCCATGGTGTTACAGGTCCTGATGAATATGAGAACAATGTCGATAATAATTGGGATACTAACTTGTTGGCCAGATGGACCCTGGAATATACACTCAGAATTCTAAAAGAAGTGTCAGTTGAGCAAGCTAAAAAATTGAATGTTTCGGATGAAGAACGTGCTAAGTGGCAAGATATTGTAGACAAAATGTACATGCCATATGATCAAGGATTGAATATTTTTGTTCAGCATGATGGATTTTTGGATAAAGATCTTGAACCAGTTAGTTCGATCCCGAAGAATCAATTACCAATCAATCAACATTGGTCATGGGACAAAATTCTACGCTCGCCTTACATTAAGCAGGGCGACGTCCTGCAAGGTATCTGGGATTTCATTGAAGATTTCACACCGGAAGAGAAGAAAGCTAACTTTGATTTCTATGAACCATTAACAGTTCATGAGTCAAGTCTTTCACCTGCAATTCATTCTGTGCTAGCAGCCGACCTTCATTATGAGGATAAAGCAGTTGAATTCTACGAAAGAACCGCTAGACTGGACTTAGATAACTATAATAATGATACAGCTGACGGACTGCATGTTACTGCAATGACCGGTGGCTGGTTGGCAATAGTTCAAGGCTTTGCTGGCATGAGAGTTCATGTCGATGGAGTTCTGAGTTACAAGCCATTCCTGCCTAAGAAATGGGACAGTTATTCATTCAGACAAGTCTTCAGAGATCGAGTTATCGAAGTGAGTGTTGATAAGAATGGTTCTGACATTAAGTTGATTTCAGGCAGTCCACTTGATATTGAAGTTAATGGCAAGCCGGTTACACTTAACTAGCTACAAACAAAATTAAATTGAGGGCTGAGGCAAATTATTTGTCTTGGTCTTTTTTTATAAAATGGGAGTGTATATGATGGTTAAATTTGAACAAATCAAAGGTTTTGTATTCGATTTAGATGGAGTAATCGCTGATACGTCAGTCTATCATGGTAAGGCCTGGCATCAATTAGCTGATGAATTGGGAGTTACTTGGACTGAGCAATTAGGTAATGATCTAAAGGGTGTCAGTCGTATGGATTCGCTTGAACTGATCCTAAAAGCTGGTGGCAAGGAAAATGATTATACATTAGAAGAAAAAGAAAAGTATGCGGCAGAAAAAAATACTAATTATCTTAATCTGTTAAAGGATATGGATAAAACTGCAATTTTGCCAGGGATGGCTGACTTTATTAAGAGTCTTGAAGAACATGACTATAAGTTGTCGCTTGCTTCCGCTTCAAAGAATTCACCTTTGGTTCTCAAACAACTGGGATTAGCACAATACTTCAAGGAACGTATCGATCCATCAACTTTGAAACACGGTAAACCAGATCCAGAAATTTTTGCTCGTGGTGCTAAAGTATTAGGCCTGAAACCTGAAGAATGTATTGGTCTTGAAGATGCATCTGCTGGAGTTAAATCCATCAACGGTGCTGGTGAACTATCTGTTGGTATTGGGGACCCAGAAATCCTACATGAGGCAGATATTAACTTTATCGATACATCACAAGTTACATTGGATAACATAAAAAAAGCCATGGACGTAATGGAAATGAGCTAAATTTGGAGTGTTGGGGATGCCAGTAACTAGAACTGAGTTTGGTCAAGTTGATGGTGAGGATGTCTATAAATATACGATTGAGAATTCTAACAAAACTCGAATCAGTATTTTGACATATGCGGCAACTTGGCAGAATTTTGAAGTGTATGAAGATGGAGAATATCATTCTCTTATTTCACATTTTGACGACTTACAGAGTTATATCAAAACGCCATTTCAGGTGGGTAAGACGGTTGGACGTGTGGCTGGTCGCATTGGTAAAGCTAAATTTATGATCAATGGCAAGACGTATCAGCTGACGCCTAATAATCAATCTAACCTTATGCATGGCGGGGATAATGGAATTCAAACAAAAAATTTTAATAGTTCAATTGACGAAGCACATAATTCGGTTTCTTTATCATTGATCATTAAATCTAAAGATGATGATTTTCCAGGTAATATTGATTTAATGATTACTTATTTTTTGAGTGATCATGACGAAGTATCGATCAATTACACAGCTGTGAGTGATGCAGATACGTTGTTTAATCCAACTTGTCATATTTACTTTGATTTGGGTGAATTTTCAATAATGAAGGACAATCTGCAAATAGCTTCGGATGATTATTTAGATGTTGATGATGAAAAGGTTCCCACAGGTTCTTTGATTCCCGTAGATAAGGCATTTGATTTTAGAAAAGGGCAAATTATTGAAAACGCTTTATGTAATTTGGAAAAGCAAAATGGTAAACTAGAATTCGATGATACATTTGTGACCCATGGTGATCGGGTAGCAACATTGTCATCTGGAAGACGGTCGATCGACTTATATTCTGATCGTAATGGGTTAGTTATCTTTACAGCTAACCCGACAGGCAAAAAAACACCGCATCAATATAGTGGACTGGCCATGGAATTGCAGACCTTGCCAGATGCGGTCAACCATAGTGATTTTGGAAATATTATTTTGCGGAAGAATCAAAAGGCTTCCTACACTAATAAATATCAGTATAGGAAGTTATAGGGGGATTTTTATGAAAATTGAACATGTAGGTTTATTTGTTAAAGATATTGAGAAGACAGTGAAATTTTATGAAACGTATTTTGATGCCAAATCATCAGGAAAATATCATAATCCAGTTTCGACTTTTTCATCACGATTCTTAAGCTTTCCTGATGGAGCACGACTAGAAGTATGTAATAGAGATGACATGAATCCACATCGCACAAGCGGATTTCCTTTAGGCTATATGCATATTGGATTCTCCCTTGGTTCCAAGGAGGCCGTTGATGCATTGACGGCCAGAATTGAAACCGATGGATATCGTCACTTAAGTGGTCCACGGACTACGGGTGATGGATATTACGAGAGTGTCGTCTGTGACCCCGAAGGTAATCAGATTGAATTGACAGTATAATTAATAAGACAGCTATTTTATATGAATAGCTGTCTTATTTTGATTTTATGGTAATAATAATTTTACTTTTTGAACATAAAATAAAAAATTATTATATTTCTTTATGACCATTGTAAATACTACGTTGGCTCTGATAATATTGAAGTGAAACTTAATTAGTTATTTGAAATTACTAAATAAATACTGGGGGATAATCGTGAAAAAATCTATCTTAGCAATAACCGCTGCATTAATTGGATGTACTCTTACAAGTATTAATGTGGTTGAGGCTTCTGAGAAGACATATACATTTGAGGCTACCGAAACAATATTTATGAAGAGTGATTCTCCTGAGGTAGCTGTATATAAAATGGAAAACGGGAAAATCGTCAAGACTAATGACAAAGAAGAAATATACGATACTAAAGGTACACCTAAAAACTGGCGAGCTAATTCAGTAAACGTTAATGGTAAAGATTGGTGGCAAGTTTCTGAGAATGAATATTTTAGTACCAAAAATTCAGAAAAACTTGATGCAAGTAATGTGCCAAATCAAAATGATAATGAGATTAAATATGCAAACTATACACCAGATTTGCCCAATTATGATGGAAAAGACATTGTCTTAATTGCAGCTGATCCAAAGTCGGATAATATGACAGTTGATTTATATAAAAATGTGAACGGTAAGTTGGTCAATACTGGCAAGAGCGTGAATTCTGCCAAGGGTTTCTCAGCACAATATTGGAAGGCCAACAAAGTTAATATTGATGGCAAAGATTGCTGGCAAGTAGGCGATAATTTATATTTCAATTCATCACAAGTTGAAGAATTGAATACACAGCGTAATAATGTTTCAAATATTACGAACTATGGAAATTATTCTGATGGTGATACAGATTCAAATGCTGTTAATACAACCTTCGTATACAGTAGCAAAGGTGATACAGTGCCAGTCATGGAACTTCAAAAAGACGGTTCATTTACACAACTAGCAGATCGTGCGTTGAAAGTGAATACCAATTGGAAAATTGATAATATCAGAAATTATAATGGTAAAATCTATGCTCGTGTTGCTACAAATGAATGGATAAATGTGACGGACCATGCAAGTCAAAATGATGGTAACTATATAAATTAAAATTCAAACAAGGTGTTTATTTTTGTGAAGAAAGATATTTAGATAATTTTAACCAAAATTCTTCAACATCAGTTCCCGGTATCTTTGCACTTAAGATTCCATAGGGGACTTTAATATCAGTTTCAAGTGGAATAGTAACTAGATTAGGATGGATCCTCTTCCAAGGCGTTAATGTAATCATGGCAATATTTTGTTCAACTGTTTGATTAAAAACATTCATATCATATCTGCCGGATGTTTCAATAACTTTGATTTTAGAATAATTGGAATTTATTATTTTTCTAAGCTGATCGTTTTTCTCACTTATTCCCAAGGGTACGCTAAGTAGAGTTTTTCCAGATAGATTAGATAATTTTATTTTGCTTAATCTTGCCAAGGCATTATCACTTCTAACTGCAATTCCAAAGTTGTATTGGCCTAATTGAATGGCATTGAATGATTGCTGCAATGTTGTGTTATCAAATGTTCCAACAATTAGATCACAGTTTCTGCCAAGCATTGCATATTCTCTATTATTTGAATTTAGATCTTCCTGTAGCTGGACAATTCGGATTTGAAAATCTGACATTGATCCAGCTATTTTTTTCCAAATTTCTATGAATGATTCTGATGGGTGAAGGATTGATGTCCCCACGGTAATGATTTTTTGATTTGAAATACCAGCTTTTCTGGTCTCGTTAATTGCGGTGTCTAACAATTTTAAAATTTGTTTAACGTATGGTTGAAATTTTTCACCTTCTATAGTTAGAGTAGTTCCAGTAGGAGTACGAACAAATAGTTTTATGTTCAATTCATTTTCTAGCTTATTTATTTGTTTCATTACAGCGGTTCCTGAAATAAAACTCTGTTCGCCAGCCTTAGTAAAACTTCCATATTCAGACACTCTTAAAAATGTTTGTAATTGTGATATATCCATTATTATTAATCTCCTATTTCAATAGTATAAACTATTGGTTAATGCTGTATCAATTATAGAGTTCTTCTAATTAATTGATTTCTATTTATACTTAAGTTTGTAATCAAGTACAAACTTTGAATTTTAGGGAGATTAAATGAAAAAAATAATTTTATTAGGTGCTACAAGCAATATTTCGAAATATTTAATTCCAATGTTATTAAATGAAACAAATTATGAAATTACTTTATTTGCTAGAGCTGCGAATTCAAGATTATCTAAGTATTCAGACAAACCGCGCATTACATTAACTGATGGTGATTGGAATGATCAGCTAGTTTTGAATGATGCTATTTCAGGAAACGATATTGTTTATTTAGCAACGGGTCATTTTATTGATGCAAATCAAAATGTTATTCAAGCAATGAAAAATAATAACGTAAAAAGATTGATTGTTGCTGGTGGATTAGGAATCTATGATGAAGTCACTGGTAAATTTGGAAAATGGAATGCACAAATGATGGGTAATTACACAATCATAAAACAGGCTGCTGCCGTTATTGATAAGAGTGATTTGGAATATACGTTTTTAAGAATGAGCTGGTTGTACAACCAGGATGATAATTTTAAATACCAAATTGTACCAAAAGGTCAACCGATTAAGGGGACGCAGGTAACTCGTCAGGCGATTGCCAAATTGGTTACAGACATAGTAAAAAATCCTAATTTGTACAAATATCAAAGTATTGGTGTTGTTGAGCCGAATACTGAATGGGATAAACCCTCATTTTACTAGGAGGTAATAATGAAAGTAAAAGTTGAATTAGAAAATAGTTATTTACCTGATAAATATACCAAATACTCTAATCAAAAATTAAGCGGTCAACCGATAGTTTCTTTTCCAATGCGATTATCGGATATTCCGGTAAATACTAAGTGTTTAGTGATTTCATTGATTGATTACGATGCAATACCAAGAACCGGATTCCCATTTATTCATTGGTTGATCACTGATGTTCCAACAATGGATATAATTCCCGAAGATTTCAGTAGATGCTATGATGGACCGCAAGGAAAGAATTCTTGGTATTCACGTTTTTATGATCTTAATGATGAGTATGTTATTAATCATTATGCTGGTCCGACTCCACCAGATAAACCACATAGATATACCTTGGAAGTTTTTGCATTGAATGATAAAACAAAATTAAATCAGGGCTTTTTCTATAATCAGTTATTGGATTCAATTGAAGATAAAATTGTTGCACATTGTAGTATCAAACTTAGAGCTAGAAATTAATATAAAAGAGGATGAATTATGAAAACAGTAAATTTAATATTTAATGACAAAAAGCTGGAGGCTAATTTTTTTGACAACGATACTTCAATAGCGTTATTGAATAAGTTAACTTTAAAAATATCAATGATTAATTTGTACTCACGTGAAATGACTTATAGATTTCCAGAGGCACTACCAGCTAAAAAAGCCAAAACTAGTGGATATGAGGTTGGAGATATTGCATATTGGACACCTAGGCATAGTCTAGTAATATTCTATAAACAAACCGGAGAAATTATTGATAATTTACAAATAGTTGGTCATATAAAATCTGGTGTTGAAATATTCAAATCTCTCGGAAATACTGAAATTGAATTTCAATTAAGTGAGGAAGAATAAGTGAAAAATATTTTGATATTAGGCGCTAATGGTAAAATTGCCAAAATGGTCGAAAAACGATTGGCTGGAAATGAAGCTTATAGTCTAACATTGGCGTTGAGGGACGCTAATCGTTTAAATGATTTACAATCATTTAAAAATATAAAAATTGTTGAAGGGGATGTTTCCAACAGAAAATTTTTAGAACGTGTCATCCCTGAACAAGACATCGTTTATGTGAATTTAAATGGAGACATGGAACGTTTCGCTAGATTAATTGTTGAAGAAATGGATCTATTCAATATTAAGAAGTTAATTTGGATTACTGGGTCAGGATTATACCATGAGACACTGGATCCGTTTGGTTCCTGGGTTGAGAATCGTGTTGGTCATTTATCGAAGGAGAATACTCGTCGTGCTGCACGAATAATTGAAACTAGCAATTTGGAATATACAATTATTCGTGCAGCATATATGGTTAATGAGGATGAAATTAATTATGAATTAACGAGAAAAGGCGAAACTTTTAAAGGAACAATCATATCTAGAACCAGTATTGCTGATTTTGTGGTTAAGGTAATCAATAATCCATCTAAATACATGTGTGAGAGTTTTGGCATTAGTGAACCAGGGACTGATAGCATGGAACGAATTAATCAAATTGAAAATGGAATATAAAAAGGACCTAGATAATAAAATTTATCTAAGTCTTTATGGCTCTATGCAAAAAACTTTTGAGCAATCAATTTGTAAATATCAATAAATTTCAAGTAGTCATCTTCAAAGACAAATTCATTGATTTGATGTGCAGATTCATTACCAGGACCAGCAACGATCACTTCCAGATTTTTATTTGCTTCAACGAATTGAGAAGCATCAGTACCACCAGGGGCACCGACGGCAACTGCATCTTGTGTCCAAACTTCTTTGAATGCTTCACGTGCCATTTGTAGGAAGTCAGAGTTTAAATCAGTCTTAACAGGCCAGTTACTGCTCTCAATATTTAATTCAAGATTCATTCTTGGATCAGCTTCGTTCATGTTTTGGACCAGTTCACCAAGTTCAGCGATGATTTTGTCATTGTTGTATTCAGGAATTGTTCTGATTTTAACTGTCATTTCAGCATAATCAGGGATGGTATTTTCTTGGTCACCAGATTTGAAGACAGTCACAGATGGTTTAGTTTTACCAAGAACATCATCGTCTGCATCAGTCAATTTGGTGAAGTATTCATTTTGTTTATTATAATAGGTAACTAAATTATCAAGTGCATTGATTCCGACCTCTGGCATTGAGCTATGAGCGGCTTTACCATGAGAAATAACTTGATAGGTGACTGAACCCTTGTGGGCACAAAAAATTGAGTGACGTCCGTATTCTGAAGGATTAGGCTGTGTAATCCGGATCAAGCCGCTGGCAGCTAGTTTGTCAGTTACTAATTTTGAAGTAGAATTACTTGGCTCTCCAACTATGAGCGCTTTTAAGTCATTTGCGTAACCGGCGTCTGATAATTGCTTGGCACCAAATTCACCAATTTCTTCACCAACAGTAGCGATAAACTTTATATTTCCCTTGAAGGAATCATCTTCGTTTAATTCGATTAAGGCGATGGCCATACCAGCCAATCCACCTTTCATATCAGATGTACCACGTCCAAAAATTTTTCCGTCGATATGCTTTGGCTTGAACGATGAATCATAATTCCATTTGCTTTCGTCAACTGGTGCAACGACATCCTCATGTCCGGTGAATCCCAATACAGGACCGTCACCTTTTTTAACAGTGGCAATTAGGTTATAACGTCCCTCATCATATTTAACTAGTTCTGTTTCAATGCCATGTTTGTCAAAGAGTGCCTTCAAATAATCGGCAACAAGTTTCTCATTACCGTTAACAGTTCTCATTTTGATTAAATCATCTAAGATTTCTAATCTTTCAGATTTTTCCATATCTAGTCCTCCGATAACTTTTTATGTATAATACAAGATAGTTCAACAGTTCTATTTTAGTATTTTTCGCGACAAATTAGTAATAAAAGAGGATTAAATATTGAATTTATTGATGAGAATTGACAGATATTTAGGAATATTTCTGTTAGTGGTTGCTATATTAGGATTTATCTTCAGCTGGTTCACGACAAATTATTTGTGGTCAGCAGCTGGGGCGGGTATATTATTAATTATCATTTCGTTTACTTCAGACAAAAAAGATCCTAAGGAGAGAACTCATGGACGACAATAAGAATATTACTTTTGAAGATTATTTAATGACCAATTCGGTGCACTTTGCCAACAGTTACGGTACTTTGATTGAATGGATCGAAAAGATTCAAGTAGCAGTTCAAACAGAATTGAATTTGATCAGTGATTTTGAAGATCGAGCTGAATTATCGTCATATCAATCAATTTCAGATGATTGCACACAGATCATCTACGACTTAAGTTATGAGCTAGCAAGATTCAATAGTAATGTGACAAAGAAGAGTATCAGTGCCATTGCTTTGGAACAGACAATCCTTTTCCAATCAGATAATGATGAAGATGGCGTTAAGGAAGAATTCGATTCATATAAGAAGGCACATGTGAATGCTTATGACTCATTCTTAGACTTGATTGAAATTTTGGATAAGTTAGCTGATCGCTATCCATGGGTAACTTACGGTGATCCTGAGAGTAGTTATAAGTTTGATCTGATGGATGCCTTCTTAATGGTTGGTCAATTTTACTTTATGGGAATGAGTGACTATACTGAAAAAGATTCAGAATTATATATTGCTATGATTCGTCCAATGATTGAACAATTAAATATGTCAGATGAAGTTGATGGTGATATGTTTAATTTTGAAACTGCTTATATCAGAGATGCTGAAGATTCAATTACAGAAGGTATTAATCGTTTGGCTGCAGATCAAGCTGGTTTGCCTTACATTCAAGAATAAAATTAAAAAGCTGCCAATCATTGTGATTGACAGCTTTTGTGTTTGTTAGTTTACTTTTTTGCGACCCTCAGGTGTATATTGATTTGCTTTGTGTCTGCGATATAGATAGTAAATACCACCAACTATAGCAGCAACAATGATAAGTGGAATAGCAACGTGAATGATCAAGAAGCCAGCAACCACAACGATCAGAATCCATTTTAAGATATTTAAAAATGTATCGGCCAATTAAATTCTCCTTTTTTAATTTGTGTCTATATAATCTTACTTATATTAACGGTTGTCAAGAATTATGAAAAAAAGGTTGACTATTGGATAACATCCTAGTATAGTAACACCTATCGCTACCTCTTAGATATACGGAACACAAAGGAGGCGTGAATAATATGAAATATAGAATCCTATTAGATTTAGATAATCAATTATTCACAGCAGTTGACGTTAATAATAGTAATCACTTTGGCAATGGTACAACCATTGAAAAAGCTATCGCAAACCTTAAACAAGCTGCTTAATTATAGAATAGAAAAGGACTGAAGCGTCTCGGCTTCGGTCCTTTTTTTTGTGTTTCTATTATATTTCTGGTTCGTCGACAGCAAATTTTCCGAATGTAGCATTAACCGCCTGCGCAAGGTCATGTGGTTCAACTAAAATCGATTGACCGATCTTACCGGCAGAAACAATAATTTTATCAGCTTCGTCGGCTTCGGTGTCAAAGAAGATAGGGTAGTTATGTAAAGAGTGAATCCCGACGGGGCTGTTTGCTCCATGTTCGAAGCCGCTAGTTTTAACTAAATCTTTTAATGGGACCATACCAATTTTTTTGTTGCCAGACAATTTGGCTAACAACTTGTAGCTGATATGTTTGTCTAGTGGGACCATACCAACTAATGGACCAGTTTTGTTCCCCGTTAGGACCAATGTCTTGTATATCTTATAACCATCTTTTTCACTGCCGTCGTTGACGAGTTCTTGAGTATCGCCTTCAGCTTGAGTAGGGAAGGTCATTGGCTCATATGAGACCTTCTCCTTATCTAATATTTTTTCGACTAATGTTTTTTGAATCTTTTTCTTTTTTCCCATATATATCACCTTAATTGCAAATTCTTACTTCTACTATCATAACAAACTAAGATAAATTTTAAAGTATGCCGAACTGTCAATTAATTATGTTTTTTAAAAATTTTTAAGTTAAAATAATAAATACTTGTTATATAATAGTTACCGATGTAATAGAAGGAGCGATGATCATGAGTTTTTTTAGACGCAAGCAAACTAATGACCCAGCTAATAATGATTTCAGTAAGATATCTCAAGAAATCAAAAATAGCCCAGAAAAATTATCAGAAGCACAAAGATTGTTTAAGAATAATGAGTCTTTAAGACAACCAGCGACTGATATAAAAAAATCTGAATCAAAAAAGAATTAGAATGCCGAGATTTTGGCATTCTTTTTTTACGCACTAATGATTAGTTTTAAATTATGCTTTGCATAACTAATAATTTATGGTATATTATAAAAAAATAAATATTGAGGTGAAGGAATGATGAAATTCATTAGTGCAGAGAGAACTCACGTATTGGAAACAAATGTATTTGTAGAAAGGTTTTTAACTTATCGAGATGTATTCGTTGAGTATTTCAAAACGATGAATCTAATTGAAAGAGGTGAAGCTCTGACATATGAAAATTATTCCCGTTTAGCTGACAATTATGTTTACAATATTAAAAATTTTATTAAACTGGGAAATTCTTATATTTCAAAATACGGTTTGGAAGATTCAAAAATGTACGATAGTTTGAACAATTACTTTGTTGCTTTGATCGACGCACTTAACTACTTAGACTACGAAAACAACGTAGTAAATAAACTACAAGTTGCCAAGGCCAGATCAGTGATTCGTGATCGCGAAGTGGACTTCATGAATGAAGTTCACTCATATATTAGATAAAGACGCGAGAAACGTCTTTTTTTTATGGCCAATTTCTAGTAATCTTAGAGATATTGAGACGGAGGCAAATTATGATTTGGAAAAAAATTAGTGTGTTGTTCCCAGGCACAATAAATGAGGAAATTATTTCAGATACGTTTATGAAGATTGGTGCACAAGGTACTGAAATAGTTAATGATGACAATAATGCGGTGAAAACGAGAATTAATTCATATTTTGACGAAAAAAATTATCAACCAGAATTGATTAATGAATTACAGACAGAAATAAATAAGTTACCAAAGTTTGGTTTTAATATTGATGGAGTTGAAATCGAAGAGAGTTCGGTTGACGAAAGTTCATGGGAAAATGAATGGAAACAATACTATCACCCCGTTCATATCAGTCATTATTTGACGGTTGTTCCTAACTGGGTCGACTATGTGCCTGAAAATATGGACGAACACATTATTGTTATGGACCCTGGTAAGTCATTTGGTACCGGAACACATCCTACAACATTCTCATGTATGCAGGCATTGGAAATGATTTTAGGCAACGCTGAATCATTATATGATGTTGGAACTGGATCTGGCATTTTGTCAATTCAAGCTCGTCGATTAGGAGTTAATAATATTAAGGCGTTTGACTTGGCACCTGAGGCCGTTGAAGCTGCTAAAGAAAATATCAAGTTGAATCCTGGATGCGAAGATATTGAAGTTTATGAGAATTCATTATTGGATGGGGTAAATGGCAAAGCCGATGTGATTGTTGCCAATATTTTAGCAGACGTATTGGAACAATTTATACCTGATATCGAATCTCATTTAAATAGTAAGGGATTTGTCATTTTATCTGGTATTATTAATGAAAAGGAAAAGCTAATCACTGATTTAATGAAAGAACAAGGATTCTCGGCAATCGAAGTTCTTCATTTACAAGGTTGGTCAACTATAATCTGTAAGAGAACAAAGGATATCGAGGAACAAAATGGAGCAATACTTCGTTAATCAAACAATAGAACGAGATTCATTCAGAATCTCTGACAAGGAATTATATAAGCATCTAGCTACTGTTTTACGACATAAGTCTGGCGATGTTATTTATTTAGTTGATGATAAAAATGAATTGTACCAGGCAACTATTGATCAAGTGGATACTGAGAATAAGTTTGTTCAATTCAACGTCAAAAAGAGCAGCAAACCTACAACTGAATTACCGATCGATGTAACAATTGCCTGTTCGTTATCAAAGAAGGATAAGGTTGAATGGATCACTCAAAAGGCGACGGAATTAGGTGCTAAAAAAATCATCTTTTTTAATTCCCAATATTCGATCATGAACTGGAAGGCTAATGTCGTTGAAAAAAAGATAGTTCGATTACAAGAAATTGCTAAGAATGCCGCACAACAGTCTAAGCGCCGTATGATTCCAAAAGTCAGCTATCTCAAAGATATCAGTGAATTGGACGACTCAACCGATGATCTGAAACTTATTGCTTATGAGGAATCTGCTAAAGATGGTGAGACTAGTATCTTAGCTCAATCATTGGCATCACAACCAAAATCGGCAATTTGTATTTTTGGACCAGAAGGTGGATTATCTTCTGAAGAAGTGACAGACCTACAAAACAATGAGTTTGTTTCGATTGGATTAGGACCACGAATAATGCGTGCTGAAACTGCTCCAATGTACTTCTTATCAGTGCTATCATATAACTATGAACTTAATGCAAAATGAGGAATGAAAATTGAAGAATCTTTGGAACAAAGTTGAGAAATCTAAATCAGCTTACATTGCACTTATATCTATTATTTTAGTTTTTATTATGCCGATATTATTTAATTTATTTCACTTGGGCAGAACAAATAGAATCATCTGGTTATTCTTTGTGATCAATATTTTATTTGCGGGCTTTATCGGTTGGTTTACAAGGAAGTATCATTTGTCATTCTTTAACATGGTTATTTTCCCAGTAATATTTGTCATCAGTGTTTTTGTGAAATATGGTAAATACGGCTATTTCTTATCTGGAATTTATCTAGTTTTGAGTATTTTAATATATTTCCTTTTTGATAATGAAAATTAATTGTTTTTTGGAACCAAAGAAAGCATAATAATACGTAAAGAAAAGCACTCGCTTCGAACAGAGTGCTTTTTATTGTAATCGAAGGGGTGAACGGAAATGAAAAAGAATGAAGATTATACTCCTGATCAAGTTCTCGATATTTGTCGTGAATATATGAACGATGAGCATGTCGAATTTGTAAATAAAGCCTATAACTTTGCCGCATACGTTCATAAGGAACAAAAGAGAGCCACTGGTGAACCTTATATTATTCACCCTACTCAAGTTGCACAAATTTTGGCTTCATTACATATGGACCCTTACACCGTAGCTGCGGGATATTTGCACGATGTCGTTGAGGATACCAATGTTACTCTCGGCGATGTTGAGGAGTTATTCGGTAATCAAGTGTCAACTATTGTTGATGGTGTAACGAAGATCAGTAAGTACAAGTATCACTCACACCAAGAACTATTGGCTGAGAATCATCGTAAGATGCTTTTGGCGACAGCTAAGGACTTACGTGTCATCATGGTCAAGCTCGCTGACAGGTTGCATAATATGCGTACCCTAAAGGCATTGAGACCTGACAAGCAAAGACGCATCGCCAATGAAACTTTGGAGATCTACGCTCCATTAGCAGATAGATTAGGTATCAGTAAGATCAAATGGGAGCTTGAAGATCTATCACTTCATTACATTAATCCTCAACAGTATTATCGTATCGTTCATTTGATGAACAGCAAACGTGATCAACGTGAGGCCTATATTGCTGAAGCAATTGATTATATCAAAACAAGCGTTGATGCACTGGGCATCAAGTACGATATTTATGGTCGTCCAAAGCACATTTATTCTATTTATAAGAAGATGCGTGACAAGCATAAGCAATTCTCTGAATTGTATGATCTGTTGGCAATCCGGATTGTTGTTGATTCTGTTAAAGACTGTTATGCAGTCCTAGGTTCGATTCACTCCAAGTGGAAGCCAATTCCAGGACGTTTCAAAGATTATATTGCGGTTCCTAAAGCTAATGGTTATCAATCACTACATACAACTATCATTGGACCTGGCGGACAACCACTAGAAGTCCAGATTCGTACATTTGAAATGCACGAGATTGCTGAATACGGTGTTGCGGCTCACTGGGCATACAAGGAAGGTAACTTTGAAGGTGTTCAACTGGATGAGAATGAGCAGAAGATCGATGTTTTCCGTGAAATTCTAGAATTGCAGGAGAACTCTGATAATGCTGCCGACTTCATGAAGTCTGTCAAAGGTGAGATTTTTAATGACAGAGTCTATATTTTCACACCACAAGGTGAAGTACGAGAATTACCAAAAGGTTCAATTCCACTGGATTTTGCTTATCAAGTTCATACCGAGGTTGGTAGTCACTCCGTTGGTGCCAAGGTCAATGGCAGAATGGTACCTTTGAACTATCAATTGAAGAATGGCGACATTGTTGAGATGTTGACGAATGAGAGCTCAACACCAAGTCGTGATTGGATTCAAATGGTTTACACTTCACGTGCCCGTAATAAGATCAAACGTTACTTCAGAATCAAGGATCGTCAGGAAAATATCCAAATTGGTCATGAATTGCTTGAGACCGAGTTAAAGAACCGTTCACTTTCAACGAAGAAATATCTTGATAAGAAGCATGTTGAACTTGCAACTAATATTTTTAACTTCACTGACTCAGAAGAGTTATATAATGCAGTCGGATATGGCGAATTGTCGCCAATTAATGTTATCCATAAGTTGATCAGTGAAGATCCTGAGAATAAGAAAAAAGCTGAGAAAAAAGAACTCGAAGAGAATGTTATTACTGAAACGCACGAAAATGCGCCTAAGCCAATTCCTGAGAGTACTAAGCTTAAAAAAGAGCAGGCTAATGCTAATACCAGTATTTCTGTTCAAGGAATCGACAATTTATTAATTCGCTTGGCTAAATGCTGCAACCCAATTCCTGGGGATGACATTGTCGGGTATATCACTAAGGGACGGGGACTAACAATTCACCGTGCTGATTGTCCTAATGTCCAAAGCGATGAAGCTAAGAAGCGTTTTATTGAAGTTAGTTGGAATAATGTTACTCGTGAAAAACGTTATACAGCCGAACTTGATATTTATGCTTTCAACAGAAACGGTTTGCTGAATGAATTGCTACAGGTTATCAATTCAAATACCAATTCTTTGATCAACGTTAACGGACGTTTGGACAAGGAAAAGATGGCAGTTATTCACGTCAGTGTTGGTGTTAATAATAAAGAACACTTAGATCAGATTATTTCTAAATTAAAGAATGTGCCAGATGTATACGAAATTAAAAGGACGGTTGAATAGGATGAAAGTAGTTATCCAACGCGTCTCAGAAGCAAAGGTTAGTGTCGATAACAAAATCCTTGGTCAAATCGATCAAGGATTTTGTTTGTTGGTGGCATTTGCGGATGAAGACAATGATGAAACACTAGAATATATGGCACACAAAATTGCTAATATGAGAGTTTTTTCTGATACGGATGATAAAATGAATTTGTCGATCAAGGATATTGATGGAGCAATTTTGTCTATTTCACAATTTACTCTTTATGCGGATACTAAGAAGGGGAATCGCCCTAGCTTCACTGGAGCAGGAGATTTCAAGACCTCTAGTGCGAAGTATGATCAATTCAATGACAAGTTAAGGGACTACGATATAAATGTTGCTACGGGTGAATTTGGTGCTGATATGCAAGTATCATTAACTAATGACGGACCTGTGACGATAATAATGGAGCGATAATTATCATGACAAGTATTGTTTGGGATTTTGACGGTACATTGGCCAATAGCTATCCAGGGATTGTTATGGCTACGCAAAAATCTCTAAAGGAAAATTTTGATATTAATATTTCAAAAGATTCAATTTATAAGGAAGCCCTGAAGACTTCTGTCCGAAAGCTAGCTGGTGATTTATTAGACGGTGATGATGACAAGGTCAAAACCTTTTATAAGTCATATAAGCTACATGAAAAAACATTTCACGATCAAATAAAATTGATGCCACATACCAAAATTGCTTTGGAATATTGCAAGGTTCAAGGATATCAACAATTTATCGTGACGCATCGTGATACTTCGATTTTTGCAGTTGCTGAGCGATTAGGTATTGCAGATTACTTCACGGAAATGGTTAGTGCTGAAGATGGGCATGTTCGCAAACCTGACTCAGAGATGCTGGATTATTTGATTGAAAAATATACTCTTGATCCTAAGGATACTTGGGTAGTTGGTGATCGTAAAATCGATATTGATTTTGGTGATTCAGTTCATGCTAAAACAATTTTGTTGAGTGATCAAAAAGTTGACTTTAAGGTTGATCATCAAATTAAATCTCTACGAGAAATAAATACTGTACTTTAGAATTCAAGACAAATAAATAGACTGAGACGTTTTTCGTCTCAGTCTATTTTTATTTGAAGTATTCTTTTAAACCATTTGTTACAGCCTGTGCAACTTGTGATTTGTATGAATCAGACTTGATGTAGCCGTAATCTGAGGTCGAATTGATGTATCCTAATTCAATCAAGATTGAAGGCTGACTGTTGTAGTGTAAGACATACAAGTCTTTTTGTTGTGTACCACGATTATTGATGGCTAAATTCTTCAATTGATCGTTGATATCTGTAGCTAGATTACTATCTTTGTTCTTGCCATAATAGTAAGTCGTTACTCCTGTACCAGCATCTTGTTCACCAGTTGAATCAAAGTGTAAACTGATGAATGCATCGGCCTCGATTTTACTCGATAGACGAGCTCGTTCGCCCAATGTCTTGGTATCATCACCAGAACGAGTTAGAACAACTCTGGCACCAGTCTTTTCAAGATCGGCTTTGATTGCTTTAGCATAGGCTAAAGTGAAGTTTTTTTCGTAGGTCTTTTTCTTGGATTCTGCACCAACATCATTGCCACCATGTCCGGGATCAATGACGATAGTTGCTTCTGAAATATTAGTTGCGGCTGACTTAATAGCACTCTTAGTTCCAGAAATTGTTACGACCCAGCTAGCAACATAGCCAACAGAACCATCACTATCTCTTACTTTGTACCACTTGCCACTCTTGCTTAAGTAGTCAAATTTTTTACCGACATTAACGGTCTTAATAGCACGACTACCACTGTTAGGATCAATTCGTAATTTAGTATTTGACTGCGTGACCGTAACGGTCTTAATATCACTGTCTCTAGAGCTTGAAGTATCGCTAGAACCTGAAGTCTCATCAGTTCCTTGGATGAATTGACTCTTGACCCAACCAGCGGTTCCTTTGTAGAGAATCTGTGACCATTCTTGCTCTTGATACATGACGGTAACTTTTTGAGATTGTTCGATCGTGCCAAGAACATTACTGTTAGCATCGTCGTTTTTAAAAACTGTGGTATTAGGTACTTTGACGATACCAACTTTATTTGTGGCAGAACTTACTTCAGTATTATCTATTAACCAACTTGCTACCCAACCAATTTTGTCTCCGGAAAGGCGAACTTGATACCATTTATTTTTTTCAGCCAAAATAGCTAATTTGTCGCCTTTTTTTACTTGACCCATATTGGAATAGGAAAGTCCCGGACCAACACGCACGTTGACCGAATCAGACTCGACAACAATTGCATTTGCGTTCGCCAAAGCTACAGTCGACCAACTTGATAAGGCAATTAAAAAAACAATGGCAACAAATAGTTTATTTTTAATTAAAAAAGTTATTATCTTTTTCATTTAAAGGATTCCTTTGTTGTCGCTATAATGATTATCATATATGTATATCTTACTGAAAAAACATGAAACTTAAAAGGTAGAAAGTGAAAAATTCACAGAAAATTGACATTTTTAAGTAATAATATTAGTTAATATGATAATTATCATTAGAATTTAGAAATAATGGGGTTTATTTTGAAAAAATTTAGTGTGATATTTCTCTTATATAGTATTTTACTAGGATTCCTGGTTGGAATCACGGCAGGTGCTTATTTAATTTTAGTGAACTTTTTAATTAATTTAATTTGGAAAACTGTACCAAATGTATTTAATATTTCGACGATTTATTATCCGCTGATAATTTGTGGTCTGGGCGGGATTCTTATTGGTCTTCTACAACGTAAGAATGGTAATTATCCTCGGACGATGGTTGAAGTTCTTGGTGAATATAAGCAGACTGGCAAAATCAAATATACTAATGAAATCAGAAAGAACTTCTTTCATGCAATTCCAGTATTAGCGTTAGGAGCAAGTGTAGGTCCCGAAGCAGCATTATCTGGTATCCTCGGAGGATTGGTAAACTGGGTCGGTGATCGCATGCGATTAACACTGGAACGACGTGAAGAATTGATAAACATGGGGATCGGTGCAATTTTGTCGACTGTATTCTATGCTCCATTTGCAGGTATAGGTAAGGCGTTTGACGAACCAACACGTGATTTTAGAATAAAAAGTAGAAAAATATTTGTGTATTCAGTTACAGTATTGTCTGGTGTGATATGATTTTATCTGATTAATAAAGTCTTACCACATGAAAGTAGTTTTGGAATTCATTTTCGAAGAAATATTAATTGGACTTGGCAAGGATTTGCCTTAATACCGGTCGCATTAATTATCGGAGTCGTATTTGGAATGCTTTTCAATAACCTAGGTAAGTGGAGTCATAAACTGACTAAAAATAATAAAAAAACAGTTATCTGGGCCATTTTAGGCGGTTTGATCATTGGAACTGCTGGAATTGTTTCTCCGTACTTTATGTTTTCAGGTGAAGCACAGTTACTTGGCTTTTCAAGAGTTGCTGTCTCACAGTCAGCAATGCTTTTGATTTTTATTGCTGTGGGCAAAGCTTTTATAACTAATTTTTGTTTTTCTTTAGGATGGCGTGGTGGATTGATTTTTCCAGCGATATTTTCTAGTGCTGCCGCTGGTTTTGCCTTAGCAACTATTTTGCCGTTTACACCAGCTATTATTGTGTCAGTGACTATTGCATCAAGCCTGACCTATATTATGAGACAGCCTGGAGTTGTAGCAGGGCTACTATTATTTTTGTTACCAATAGAAGTATTTCCGATTATTATAATTGTTTGTTATTTGACAAATTATTTGCTGAAATCACTTTCAAAACGCTAATGCTACTTGACAATTGACGCTGTTTTGATTAATTTATAACTATATTCGAATCAAATTAAAATTGCTCTACAGAGAACCTGGATGCTGAGATCAGGTAAGTAATTCATTTGAGTGACGTTTTATCAATCGTCTGGCAGGCGTTAACTGTAGCAAACTATTAGGTGGTACCGTGCAAATGCACCCTTTGTCTTATTTAGGCAGGGGTGTATTTTTTTATATGTATGATTCACCGCAAAAGGAGGATTTTATGCGCTATCAAAAACCAAAGGGTACAGCGGATATTTTACCTGGAGAATCAGAAAAGTGGCAATATGTAGAATCAGTTGCCCAAAACGTTTTTAGTCGCTATCGTTTTTCAGAGATCAGAACACCGATTTTTGAATCTTATGAAGTCTTTGAACGTTCATCAGGTGACACATCAGATATTGTTTCAAAAGAAATGTATGATTTTAAAGACAAGGGTGACAGACACATTGCTCTTCGTCCAGAAGGTACAGCTGGAGTTGTTCGTGCATACGTTGAGAACAAGTTGTACGGACCTGAATACCAGCGTCCATACAAAGTATGGTACAAGGGACCAATGTTCAGATATGAACGTCCACAATCTGGTCGTCAACGTCAATTCCATCAAATCGGTCTTGAAGCATTCGGTTCAGATTCACCAGAACTAGATGTAGAGATTATTTCAGTTGGTTTGAATTTCTTGAATGAATTAGGGGTTCATAACTTGAAGGTTGCCATTAATACTTTGGGTGATCCCGAGTCACGTGAGAATTACCACAAGGCTTTGGTTGATTATTTCACACCTTTCAAAGATCAACTTAGTGATGATTCAAAAGTCCGCCTTGAAAAGAATCCATTAAGAATTCTTGATAGCAAAGACGAAAACGATAAGAAATTCGTTGCTGATGCACCTTCAATTCTGGATTATTTGAATGATGCGTCGAAAGAACGTTTTGAATATCTTAAGTCACTATTAGATGATTTAGACATCAATTATGTAGTTGATCCAACTATGGTTCGTGGTCTCGATTATTATAATCACACGATTTTTGAGTTCATGGTAACCGATCCAGCTTTTAACAACAAAGAAATTACTGTGCTAGCTGGTGGTCGTTACAATGGATTGGTTGAAGAACTTGGTGGTAAGTCTGAACCAGGGATAGGTTTTGGTTTAGGTATGGAGCGTTTAATGCTATTGCTAAAGGATGAAGATATTCATGTTGAGAATAACTTGGATGTTTATCTAGTTACTATAGGTGATTCCGCTGAACGTGCTTCAGTTAAGATCTTGTCAAATCTTCGTCGTGCAGGTTTCTCAGCTGACAAGGATTATCTACAAAGAAAAACAAAAGCTCAATTTAAGACGGCAGATCGTTTGAACGCTAAGTACACTGTAACTATTGGTGATGCTGAGTTAGAGAATGATACCGCTAATGTTAAGAATATGGCTACTGGCGAACAGGTCAGTGTGTCACTTGAAAATCTAGCAGAAGAATTGAAAAAGATAGAGGGATAAGCAAATATGCAAGAAAGAACAAATTATTGTGGCAGCATTACTGAAGAGTATGTTGGTAAAAAGGTTTCTTTAGATGGATGGGTTCAAAAACGTCGTGACCTTGGTGGATTGATCTTCGTTGACCTTAGAGATTACAAAGGTTTCGTACAATTAGTATTCAATACTGATCACAAAGAAGCATTAGAAACAGCTGAATCATTGCGTTCAGAATATGTTATCAATGTTATTGGTACAGTTAGATTACGTGACGAAAGTGCTATTAACGAAAACATTCCAACTGGTAAAGTTGAAGTTGTCGTTGAAACAGTTGAGTTACTAAATAAATCGATCACACCACCTTTTGAAATCGTTGACGATGTTGATGCTTCAGAAGAAACAAAATTAAAGTATCGTTATCTGGATTTACGCAGACCTGAGATGCAAAGTGCTATCCGTACACGTGCTCAAATCAAACATTCAGTACACGAATACTTATACGACAATGGTTTCATCGATATTGAAACACCTAACTTAACTCCTTCAACTCCAGAGGGTGCCCGTGATTATCTTGTTCCTTCACGTGTGTATCCTGGACATTTCTTCGCTTTGCCACAATCACCACAATTATTTAAGCAACTATTGATGGTCGGTGGATTTGACCGTTACTATCAATTGGCACATTGTTTCCGTGATGAAGATCTTCGTGGAGATCGTCAACCAGAATTTACTCAAATTGATTTAGAGATGAGTTTTATGTCCGCTGAAGAAATTCAAACAGTGACTGAAGGACTTATTGCTCGTGTTATGAAGGACGAAAAGGGCATTGATGTTAAATTGCCATTCCCAAGAATTGATTGGGATGACGCTATGGCTCGCTATGGTTCAGATAAACCAGATATTCGTTTTGGCATGGAATTACAAGATTTGAACGATGTCTTCAAAGATACAGAATTCAAGGTCTTCAAGGGAACAATTGACAATGGTGGCCAAGTTAAGGCAATCGTTGTTAAGAATAATGCTGACAAGTATTCAAGAAAGAATATTGAAGAATATCAAGAATACATCAAGCGTTTTGGCGCTAAGGGTCTTGCATGGCTCAAATTTAACGATGACAAGATCACTGGACCAGTTGCTAAGTTTATTACTGAACAACATGATGCTTTGGTTGAACGTCTTGGACTTGAAAACAACGACTTAGTATTATTCGTTGCTGACAAGAAGAAGGTCGTTGCTGATGCCTTAGGATACTTGCGTGTTGATATTGCTAAGAACTTAAACTTATTCAATCCTAATGAATTTGCTTTTACATGGGTTGTTAACTGGCCATTATTTGAATATGATGAAGGTATTCAACGCTGGACAGCTGCTCATCACCCATTCACAATGCCTAATGAAGAAGACGTTCACTACTTGGACGAAGATCCACACAAGGCATATGCTCAAAGTTACGATATCGTTCTTAACGGTTACGAGCTTGGTGGTGGATCAATTCGTATCCATGATTACAAGATTCAGGAAAAGATGCTCAAAGCTTTGGACTTCACTAAAGAAAAAGCCTACGAACAATTTGGCTTCCTATTGGATGCCTTGCAATATGGTTGTCCACCACATGGCGGTTTGGCTATTGGTTTGGATAGATTTGCCATGCTATTGGCTGGTAAAGATAATATCCGTGACGTGATTGCATTCCCTAAGAATTCAAATGCAACAGAGCCAATGACACATGCACCAAGACCAGTTGCTGACAATCAATTAGTTGACCTTGGTATTGAAGTTTCAAAGTCAAATAAAGAATAATAAATAAACTCCCACAATTAAATTACTTAAAGGGGATAATCGAATATGAAAAAATCAGTTGATGAACAGGTTTTTGAAATTGTAGATGAAATGTATAATTCTTTATCAAAGAATGCTGATACTGATCCAGAAATTATGAAAGTTTTGCTGACAGCCGGCACTTATCTAAGCAAAAAGAAAAGTGCATCACAAATTATCGCTTCTAAAACAGTTAACGGAATTCTGTTAGCCAATGCATCTAATAAATCAAAACTTGATCCGGCTAATTGGAATCGCTTGAAGAAATTGATGATGTTGACACAAACTGAAGGATTTCAGGGTTCTCCGATGGGACCAACTGATCCTAGATCACAATTTTAAATTAACAATAAATTAAAGACGCTACAGAAAATAGAATTCTGTAGCGTCTTTTTTTACTAATTTAATTTTAATTTTCATGAGCCATTTGCTAGATATGGTATATAAGTTGCGTATACTTATAGACATACGCTATGACTGGGAGTGATTTAATTGGAGAAGGAATACAAGAAAAATCTTGAGAGTCTAACTGATGAACAATTAGATGTGACTCAAAATCGTGGAACAGAAATGCCATTCACTGGTAAATATGATGATTTTTATAAGAAGGGTATTTATGTTGATATCGCCAGTGGTGAACCTTTGTTTTCGTCGGCACATAAGTTCGACGCAGGTTGTGGTTGGCCATCATTTAGTCAGCCTATCACACAGCTTAAAGAAAGTACGGATCTTAGAACTGGTCATGAACGTACCGAAGTAACCAGCGAGGATGCTGGTTCTCATCTTGGCCATGTTTTCAATGATGGTCCCAAAGAAATGGGCGGATTGAGATATTGTATCAATTCAGCTGCATTGAAGTTCATTCCATATGAAGAGATGGATCAAAAAGGTTATTCAGATTATAAAAAATACGTTGAAGCGGGAGATAAATAATGAACGAAAAGAAAGCTGTTTTTGCTGGAGGATGTTTCTGGTGCATGGTCAAACCATTCGACGAACAACCGGGAATTATCAAAGTAGTATCAGGCTTTACAGGCGGTCATGTCCCTAATCCGACGTACGAACAGGTCTGCACTGGAACAACCGGTCATACCGAAGCAGTGGAGATCACCTATGATTCTGACAAGGTTTCATATAGACAACTTGTAGAGATTTATTGGCAAGTTACCGATCCAACTGATGCTGGAGGTCAGTTTCAAGATCGTGGAGATAACTATCGCCCAGTGATTTATTATGCAGACAAATCCGAAAAAAATGATGCAGAAGAGTCCAAGAAAGCCCTAGCTGATGCGAAAAAATTCGAAGATCCCATTGTTACAGAAATTCTTCCAGTTCAACCATTTTATCCAGCAGATGATTATCATCAAGAATTTTATAAGAAAAATCCTGCTCGATATGAATTAGAAGAAAGCGGTGGCAGATCAGATTTCATCGAAAAACATTGGAATTAAGCTGTATTAATATCGATTTGTGCTAATATAATTAGGGTAAATTCGTTATTAGGAGTAATTTAAATGGATGAAATAGATAAGCTGATTGAA
Organism: Companilactobacillus jidongensis; assembly: GCF_003946575.1. Classification (GTDB taxonomy): domain Bacteria; phylum Bacillota; class Bacilli; order Lactobacillales; family Lactobacillaceae; genus Companilactobacillus; species Companilactobacillus jidongensis. Next base: position 40,354 of record NZ_RHOP01000007.1, read on the forward strand.
AGACATCAGAACTTATCCAAAATATCAGTTGCGTTCCTATATTCAATAGCAGTATCGATCGCGGTTAATATGTTTTGGACACCAGGAGGTATTTATGGTTCAGGTGTAACTGGTGCCGCTCAGTTGATCTCAACTATAAGTGAGCGCTGGTTTCCATTTCATGTTTCAACTGCGTTGATGTACTTTGCGTTTAACGCACCACTGTTTGTTTTGGCTTGGAAGAAGATCGACCATAATTTTACGGTGTTCACAATTATTGCCGTAGCCTTTGCATCACTAATGATGCATTTCTTTCCAACGGCTAAGATAACGGCTGATCCATTAGTTTGTGCCATTTTTGGTGCGGTTGCTAATGGTTTTGGTACAGGTATGGCATTGCGTAATGGAATTTCAACTGGTGGAATAGATATTGTTGGTATTATTTTACGAAAAAAAACTGGTAAGAGTGTCGGAACGATTAATATTATGTTTAATCTGTTCATTATTGCCTGTGCGGGATTCTTGTTCGGCTGGGTACACGCTTTATACAGTGCTATAAGTATTTTTATAAACGGTCAAGTTATCGATATGATCTATAACAAGGATCAGAAGCTTCAAGTTATGATTGTTACATCGAAGCCGAAGTATGTCATCAAAGAAATTCAAAGTGAGATGCGGCGTGGTATTACGATTGTTCATGATGCTGAAGGTGCCTTCAAACATGAAGAAAAAACTATCTTATTCACAGTTATTTCACGTGCTGAATTGAATGACCTAGAGACGGCTATGACATTATCAGATCCGCATGCGTTTGTTAGTGTTACTGATACTGTTAAGATATTAGGTAGGTTCTATCAGAAACATATCTATTAGAAGAGAGGGTTATTTTGATGATAATCGGATCGCATGTCGCAATGAAAGCACCAAATATGTTAGCTGGTTCAGCTAAAGAGGCACACAGTTATGGTGCCAATGCTATGATGATTTTTACAGGTGCACCGCAGAACACTCGTCGCAAGAACGTTTCAGAGATGAATATTCCTGAAGGCAAGCGTCTGCTTGAGTTATACGGTATCGACCATATTATTGGTCATGCACCATATATTGTAAATCTTGGAAATACTGTTAAACCTGAGAAGTTGCCTTTTGGTATCTCATTTATGCATGATGAATTTGAACGTGCAGATGCTTTAGGCATTGAAGCTATTAGTTTTCACCCGGGTGCGCACTTGAATCAAGGACCTGAAAAAGCACTTCTACAAATTGCTCAATCATTGGATAAGGCAATTTTGCCTGACCAAAAAGTCAGTGTCGCAATCGAAACTATGGCTGGTAAAGGTACAGAAGTTGGTATCAACTTTGAACAACTGGCATATATTTTTGATCATTGTCAAAATAATGATAAGTTATCTGTAACTATGGATACTTGTCATATGAGTGACGCTGGTTATGATGTTAAAAATGACTTCGATGGTGTATTGAATGAATTTGATCATATTGTTGGCCTTGATAGATTGTCAGTGATTCATCTGAATGATTCAAAGAATGAACGAGGATCACACAAAGATCGTCACGACGATATTGGTTTTGGTACGATTGGCTTCGACACATTGAATTATGTTGCACACCATCCACAATTAGAGGATATCCCTAAAATTATGGAAACTCCTTATGTGAAGCGTGATGAGAATGACAAAAAGGGTGTTGCACCTTTTAAGGCTGAAATTGATATGCTGCGTGAGCAAAAATTTGATCCAGAAATGAAGAATAAATTAATAAAAGGATAATCCGTGAGGATTATCCTTTTTGGTAACCATTAATTTGTAGTTTTTCCATTATCAATGCTGCTGTCTCTTCAATTGAACGATCAGCTGTATTGATGACTGGACAGCCAAGTTTGGCATATAATTCATTGGAGTAATCTAGTTCTTTTTGAATTTCGCCTTCTTCAGAATAGGTTGTGTCAGGGTCAAGTCCATAAGCAATCATTCTCTGACGACGAATCTTTAGTAGAACATTCATGTCGTTTGTTAATCCCACAATTTTGGATTTATCTACATGCCACAGTTCATCAGGAATTGTAGCCGTAGGGACGATAGGGAGGTTTGCTACTTTGATGTTACGATTGGCAAGGTAGAGTGATAAAGGTGTCTTAGAAGTTCTAGAAATACCCAATAGGACTAGGTCAGCCTCAAGTAATCCCTTAGGGTTCTGACCGTCATCATTTGAAACTGTGAATTCCATGGCCGAGATCATGTCGAAATATTCATCGTCCAAGTTATGAATGATACCTTTTTTACGTAGTGGTTCTTGATGAACCATCTGAGAAAAGGTTCCAATAATAGGATTGAGGATATCATAGTAGGTTAACCCGTTATCTTGGCAAAATCCATTGATGATATTACAGAGTTCTTTTGATACAATTGTGTGCAAAACAATTGCCTTTTTCTGTTTGGCAAGTTCCAGTATCTCAGTTAAGTGCTTATCATTTTTTACAAATGGATATTTTGTGTAGACAGTTTCTATATTTGGAAACTGTGCAAATGCGGCGTTGGCAACACGTACAGCAGTCTCTCCGGCAGAATCTGATAAAGCAAAAACATCTATTTTTTGAGTCATAATAATTCCTCCTAAAAAAAATATCGAAAAATGTTTGAACATTGAACTCTTTTTGTTATAATAACATATGAGCTGTGAAAGAAATAGAGCAGTTACGTATAAAGCGGAAGGAGGGATATCATATGTCAAAAACTGTCGTTCATGAAAATGAGTCGCTCGATGATGCTCTTCGTCGTTTTAAACGTTCTGTTTCAAAAAGTGGTACACTTCAAGAATATAGAAAACGCGAGTTTTACGAAAAGCCTAGTGTTAAGAAAAAGTTAAAATCAGAGGCCGCTCGTAAGCGCAACAAGAAACGTCGTTAATAAGATTAAGGTTAAAACATTTTATGTTTTAACCTTTTTTTTACGAAAAATTTACATTCGTGTGCTATCATTCAAGTAATAATAGGAGGATGTGTGTTTATTGGCAGAAAACAAAGAGCAATTTAAAAAGAGCATTCATATTAAGAATCCGCAAGATGCAGTTAGTCTTTTTGGTGTTAATGATAGCAATCTGAAGCTGATCGAAGAAGGGATGAACGTCAAGGTTCATGCTTTCGGAGAAGAACTTGATATTACTGGTGATGAAGATAACGTCAACAAAGCCTACGCATTGGTCGTTAAATTGGTCAAACTGATTGAGAGCGGCATTGGACTAGGCTCAGCAGACATTGTCAGCGGTATGAAGATGGTTGAACGTGGAACATTAGATTACTTTGAAGATTTGTACAGGACTGAACTGATCAGGGATTTTAGTGGTAAACCTGTTCGAGTTAGAAACTTTGGTCAAAGACAGTATATCAACGCCATAAATCACAACGATATTACATTTGGTATCGGACCTGCTGGTACTGGTAAGACATATTTAGCTGTTGTTATGGCAGTTGCGGCCTTGAAGAAGGGAACTGTTAAACGGATTGTTTTGACAAGACCCGCAGTTGAAGCTGGTGAAAGTCTGGGATTCTTGCCAGGTGACTTAAAAGAAAAGGTTGATCCATATCTACGTCCCATCTATGACGCATTGTATGCCATTATAGGCGCTGATCACACAGGACGTCTAATTGAACGTGGTGTAATTGAAATTGCCCCACTAGCTTATATGAGAGGCCGTACGTTGGACGAATCGTTTGTTATTCTTGATGAGGCGCAAAATACGACTAGAGAACAAATGAAGATGTTCTTAACTCGTTTGGGATTTGATTCAAATATGATCGTAAACGGTGATATTTCTCAAATTGACTTACCTCGTAATGCACGAAGTGGTCTGGTTCAAGCACAAAAGATCTTAAAGAATTTGCCACACATTCAATTCGTTGATTTCACATCGGCGGATGTTGTAAGACATCCAGTTGTTGCGGAGATTATTGACGCATATGATGATTCTGACAAAATTGAAAAGTAATGGGGACTAACATGGATTTAGAAATATATAATGATGATAATTTAATTGACCAAGCACGTGAGGATTGGGTCAATGACATTGTGAGCTTTACCTTTAATAATTTGGAGTTAAAAGACAACACTCAATTGTCGATCCACTTTGTTACAAAAGATAAAATTCATGAGATCAACAAAGAATATCGTGATACTGATAGAGCAACTGATGTTATCAGTTTTGCAATCAATGATGGTGAAGATTCATTGGATTACTTAGAAGAACAAATTCCAGATTTGCCACTTGATTTGGGTGACTTGTTCATCAGTGTTGAAATCGTTGACGAGCACGCCAAGGATTATGAGCACTCATTTGATCGCGAATTAGGCTATACTATCGTTCATGGAATTTTGCATCTTAATGGCTATGATCACATCAAGCCAGAGGATGAAAAAGTCATGATTGGTTTGCAAGAAAAAATTCTCAGCGCTTATGGTTTAAAAAAATAGTATTTTAAATAGGAGACTGGGCTAGTGGAAATTAATGAACAAAAATTATTTGATATAGCATTTAAGGCGATGGATCACGCATATGCACCGTATTCCAACTATAAAGTTGGTGCAGCTATTTTATGTGATGATGGCAATGTTTATGATGGCGGCAATATTGAGAATGCCTCTTATGGATTAACTAATTGTGCCGAAAGAACGGCTATCTTCAAGGCTGTATCTGAAGGTGCTAAGGAAATCAAAGCCATTGCAATCGTCAACGGAACTTCAGAAATGTCTAAACCTTGTGGTGCTTGCCGTCAGGTTATGAGTGAATTTATGAAAGCCGATGCACCAGTGTTCTTGGCTAACAACACTAATCAATATAAAGAGTTTACGTTCAAAGAAATTTTGCCACTGGCATTCAGTGATAAGGATATGGATTAATTATGGATAACAAAAACTTTCGTTCAGGATTCGTTGCAATTGTAGGACGTCCCAATGTTGGTAAATCAACATTTATGAATCGCATCATCAAAGAGCAAATTGCGATTACTTCACCAAAGGCTCAAACAACTAGAAACAAGATCCAAGGTATTTATACTGATGATGAACGCCAAATCATTTTCTTAGATACACCTGGTATTCACAAGCCACACAATGGTTTGGATCAATATATGGATAAGGCAGCTATCTCAGCTCTTAGAGAAGTTGACGCTGTATTATTCATGACAGAAGCTGGACAAAGCGCTGGTCCTGGTGACAAATTTATCATTGATGAATTGAAGAATGTCAAAGCTCCAGTATTCTTGATTCTTAACAAGATCGACTTGATCAATCCGGATGAAATGGCACCACAGATTAGTGAATACTCTGAATTAATGGACTTCGCTGAAGTTGTTCCAATCAGTGCGACTGATGGTAATAACGTTGATGAAATGATCGATGCCTTGACTAAGGCTTTGCCAAATGGACCTCAATATTATGATGACGATCAAATTACCGATCATCCTGAATACTTCATTGTTGGGGAGTTGATTCGTGAAAAAATTCTTGAAGATACACGTGATGAGATTCCTCATTCAATTGCGGTCATTGTTGAATCAATGAATCAACGTACTGCGGCTGGCAAGTTACAAGTTGAAGCAAGTATCTATGTTGAACGTGATAGCCAGAAGCCTATTGTTATTGGTAAAGGCGGAAGCATGTTGAAGAATATTGGTATTGGTTCACGAATTAAGATCGAACATTTACTTGGTGAAAAAATCAATTTGAAGCTTTGGGTCAGAGTTAAAAAGAACTGGCGTGATGATCCATTGTTCTTAACTCAAGCTGGTTATTCGGTTAAGGATATTAAATAGTTGGCACACACTGAAGCAACGAACTTCTTTGGAATAGTTGTTAGACGGCAACGGTACAAGGAACGTGATGCCTTAGTAACCATCTTGACTAAGGAGTATGGATTCAAGACCTTCTTGGTACGAGGAACTCAGGGTTCTAAGTCCAAGATATCGGGATCAGTTATTACTTTTTCTTATGGTGATTATACTGGCGTAGTTAAGGATGAAGGCTTGTCCTATCTTAATTCTGCTAGTAATATCAAACAATTCGATGAGATCATCAAGGATATTGAATTGAATGCTTACGCAACATTTTTGTTTGATTTATTCCACAATGCATTTATTGATGATCCGTTGCCGGATGATTGGTATCGTAGCCTATTTAAGGCTTTGTTGTACATTGAAAATGGATTTGATGCGCAAGTGGTTGTTGATATCATGCAGATGCATTTGTTACAAGCCTTCGGTGTTGCCCCCAATATGGATTCTTGTGTGGTCGGTGGTGAAACAGAAGGTAGATTTGATTTTTCAGTCGTCCTTGGCGGAATAATCTGTTCTAAGCATTTTGACGCAGATATTCACCGATTACATATTTCTGAGCGAATAGTTTATTTCTTACGGTTGTTTTCCAAAGTCAATCTTGATCAAATTGGCAAGATTGAAATAAAGGAAAATAATAAAGATATGATTCAACACGCTATTGACGCAATCTATGAGGGATCGGTCGGTTATTATCCTAAGAGTAAGAAGTTTATAGATGACATGAAGACATGGCATCTTTAGCCTAACCTATACGATTGACAATGATTTTTAAATTGCTATAATTGTAGTTATGAAAACAGCGATGCGGGATAGTGAAAGCCGCTACAGATTCAATGGCGAGCAACAATTTAATTTTTGAATAAAAGAGCAGGACTAAAGTCCTGAATTAGGGTGGAACCGCGAAATCATTCGTCCCTTGCTAGGTAGATAACTATACCTTGCAAGGGATTTTTTGTGTTTACCCGAGGGGAGACAATATGGCAAAAAAATTAAATGTACAAAATATGATTTTGACACTTCAGAAGTTCTGGGGTGACAAAGGCTGCATGTTGATGCAAGCTTACGATACTGAAAAAGGTGCCGGAACAATGAGTCCATACACGTTCTTACGTGCGATTGGACCTGAACCTTGGAATGCTGCATACGTTGAGCCATCAAGACGTCCAGCTGATGGTCGTTATGGTGAGAACCCTAACCGTTTATATCAACATCACCAATTTCAAGTGGTTATGAAACCAGCTCCAGAGAATATTCAAGAGTATTATTTGGATTCACTTCGTGCCTTAGGTATCGAACCTCTAGAACATGATATTCGTTTCGTTGAAGATAACTGGGAGAACCCATCAATGGGCTGTGCCGGTGTTGGTTGGGAAGTTTGGCTCGATGGTATGGAGGTTTCTCAATTTACATACTTCCAACAAGTCGGTGGCCTAGCTTGTAAGCCTGTAACTAGTGAAATCACATACGGCGTTGAACGTTTAGCTTCATACATTCAAAATGTTAATTCAGTTTACGATCTTGAATGGGGTGACGGTGTACTTTATGGTGATATTTTTAAAGAACCAGAATATGAACACTCAAAATATTCATTTGAAGAAAGCAATCAAGATATGTTGTTTAAATTCTTTGATGAATACGAAAAGGAAGCAAATCGCTTGATGGATCTAGGTTTAGTTCATCCAGCTTACGATTATATTTTGAAGTGTAGTCACACATTTAATTTGTTAGATGCTCGTGGAGCAGTTTCAGTTACTGAAAGAGCTGCTTTCTTATCACGTATTAGAAAGATGGCACATAAAGTTGCTAAAGCATTTGTTGAAGAACGTAAAAAGCGTGGTTTCCCACTTTTGGCAAATAGCGATGCAGTAAAGGAGAATGAAAATGACTAAAAATTATTTACTAGAAATCGGTTTGGAAGAAATGCCTGCTCACGTTGTAACAAACAGTGTTAATCAATTAGCACAAAAAGCAGCTAAATTCCTTAAAGAAAACCGTATTTCATTCTCAAATATTGAAAAGTATTCAACCCCAAGACGCTTGTCAATTATTATTAAGGATATTGCTGAAAAGCAAACTGATATTGATGTTAAAGCTAAAGGTCCTTCTAAAAAAATTGCTCAAGATGCCGATGGCAATTGGACAAAGGCTGCTCAAGGATTTGCTCGTGGACAAGGGATGACACCTGATGACATCTTCTTCGAAGATTTGAAGGGTACAGAATATGCTTATATTCAAAAACATGAAGATGGTAAAAAAGTTGAAGATGTTTTGACTGATATTACAGAAGTTGTAAAATCACTTACATTCCCAACTAGAATGCATTGGGCTTCATATGATTTTGAATATATTCGTCCTATTCACTGGTTAGTATCACTATTAAATAATGAAGAAGTTCCACTACAAATTTTGGATATCAAATCCGGTCGTATGACACGTGGTCACCGTTTCTTAGGTGAAAATGTTGAAATCGATGAAGCTACAAACTATGTAGAAAAATTACGTTCACAATTTGTTATCGTTGATGCCAAAGAACGTAAAGATTTGATCTCTAATCAAATTGAAACAATCGCTAATGATAAAGATTGGGTTATTGATGTTGACCCAGATCTACTTGAAGAAGTTAATAACTTGGTTGAATTTCCAACTACATTCTATGGCTCATTCGATAAGAAGTATTTAGAGATTCCTGAGGAAGTATTAATAACTTCAATGAAAGACAACCAGAGATACTTCTATGTTAGAAACCATGAAGGCGAATTGGAACCATACTTCATTGGTGTTAGAAATGGTAACTCAGAACATATTGAGAATGTCATTCAAGGTAATGAAAAAGTTCTTGTTGCCAGATTGGAAGATGCTGATTTCTTCTATAAAGAAGATCAAAAGAAGTCGATTGCTGACTATGTTAATAAACTTAAGACAGTTAACTTCCACGTTAAGATTGGTACAATGTACGAAAAAATGGCGCGTGTACATCAAATTGCTGAACACTTAGCTAAATTATTCGGATTATCTGATACAGAAACAACTGATGTTCTCCGTGCTAGTGATATTTATAAATTCGACCTTGTAACCAGCATGGTTGATGAGTTCCCAGAACTACAAGGTGTTATGGGTGAAAAATATGCCAGCTTGATGGGTGAAGATGACGCAGTTGCAGCAGCAGTTAAGGAACACTATATGCCAATTTCAGCTGAGGGAAGTTTACCAGCTTCAAAGGTTGGCGCAACTTTAGCCATTGCTGACAAGATTGATTCTCTTGTTACATTCTATGCTGTTGATTTGATTCCTAGTGGTTCAAATGATCCATATGCCTTGCGTCGTCAAGCATATGGTATTGTAAGAATTCTTAATGAATATCAATGGTCATTGAACTTGAATGATTTGCAGGATTACTTGAAGTCAAACTTGACGGTACCTGCCAAATTAGACTTAGCTGCACACGTTAAGGATATCGATCAATTCATGGTTGACCGTGTTCGTCAATTACTTGGAACAACAGAGATTAGAAATGACATCGTTGATGCTGTTACTGCTGGGTCAACCATTGATCCAATTATGATGATCGATACTGCCAAAGTATTGCAAGCTCATGTATTAGATGATGATTTCAAGTCAGTTGTTGAAGCACTCGGTCGTGTTGTTAACTTATCTAAGAAGGCTAAGTTTGGTTATAGTGATAATCTCAAACTTGATGAATCATTATTCGAAAATCCTTCAGAATCAGCATTGAATGAGCAAGTTAAAACAATTATCGGTGCTAACAAAACAGATGCTGAAGCACTTTATGGTGAATTGGCATCATTGAAGCCCGCTATTGATAGCTATTTTGATGAAAATATGATTATGGCAAAAGATGATAGTATTAAGAATAATCGTCTTACTCAATTAGTGATTGCAAACCATTTAATTGCAAAATTGGGAGATTTGTCTAAAATTGTAGTTAAGTAGTCGAAATGTTTGTAATTACTGTGACAACGTGTTACATTATAGTTCACTGTTTTTACAGATATCTTTGAGGAGGTGACAGCCATGGCAACTCGGATTCCACAGGAATTTATTGATGAAGTTACCTCAAAAACCAACATAGTAGATGTTATTAGTAAGTATGTGCAATTGAAAAAATCAGGCAAAAATCTGTTTGGATTGTGTCCTTTCCATGAGGAGAGAACACCCTCTTTTTCAGTTGCGGAAGATAAACAAATTTTCCATTGTTTTAGTTGTGGTCGTGGTGGAAATGTCTTCAAATTTATTATGGAGATGGAAAGTAAAACTTTTCCTGAATCTGTAGTAGAAGTTGCTCAGATGGGAAATATTCCCATTCCTGATCAATATCAGGCAAGCAACGAAAATTATCAAAATTCTGACAGCCAAGTTTTGATAAGAATGTATTCAGAAGCTGCCAAGCTTTACAGTCACATTCTCTTAAAAACTGAGAATGGTACACCAGCACTAAAGTATTTGAATGGACGTGATTTGGATAATAGTCTCATTGAGACTTTTGATTTAGGTTATGCACCGAATAATTCAAATCTCTTGCTTCAATTCTTCAAAGATCGTAAAATTGATGATTCAACCCTAAGAAAGTCGGGATTGTTCGCTGAGAATCAAGAAGGTGAATTATTTGATCGTTTTAGAGATCGAGTAATGGTGCCAATAACTGATGAGGCTGGTAATATCATTGCCTTTTCAGGTAGAATCTTGAATAAGTCAGAGGGCACTGCTAAGTATATGAACAGTCCTGAGACACCTATTTTTAACAAAAGTAAAGCACTGTTTAATTTAAGTAATGCCAAGAAGGCAATTCGTGATAATAAAAACGTGATTTTATTTGAAGGCTTTATGGATGTTATCAGTGCGTACAAAGCTGGAGTTACAAATGGTGTAGCATCAATGGGTACCAGTTTAACTGATCAACAGCTTTACACGTTAAGTCGTTTAACCAACCAGATCAATATCTGCTATGACGGAGATAATCCTGGTGTAGAGGCAACTTATCGAGCCTTGACGCAGTTAAACGATGACCGTTTTTCTTACGGAGTTATCAGTGTTCCAAATCAAAAAGATCCAGATGAGTATATTCGAAGTGATGGCGCTGATAAGTTTAAGAGTTTAGTCGAAAATGGTGTGCAAACACCAATGTCATTCATATTAAATTATTTCCGCAGAAACTATAATCTCAATAATGAGCATGACCAAATTGAATTTCTCAACCGTTCGTTGAATGAAATCGTTAAGTTACAGTCACCCGTTGAGATTGACATGTATGTCGGCAAAATTGCTGATGAAATGGGAGTTTCCAAGGAAGCCATCAATAAGGAACTCGATACATTGCGTCGTAAGATGGCAATCAAACGTCCTGCAAATAATAATAAGAATGTTCAGCAAGCAGCACTAGAAAAGGTTACCGCAACTGTTCGTTCAAATTATGATCGAATCGAAAAATCTGAACGCTGTCTGATTTATTGGGCAATCAACTTCCCGGAGGTAAGAATCAATCTGAAGGGAAGTGGATTCGAATTTGTCCATGCTAATTATCAAGATCTCTTTAGTTCACTGTTGTCGTATTCTGAACAAGAAGAAAGCAATGATGAAGAGATCAATATTTCCGATTTCATGAATGTTCTGGATAATGATCAAAAGAATCTTTTAGCAGAATTGGAGATGATGCCAATGCCCGTGGAATATAGTGATCAAGAGATTGATGATTATATCAGCAACATTAATAACTCTGGCCTTGAAGTTAAGGTTACAGATATTAATCGTCGGTTGAAAGAAGCAGCAATGGTAGGTGACAGTAAATTACAATTAGAACTTACAAAGCAATTGATTGATGTTCGAAGATTGTTAAGTAATTAAAGCATACTGGAGGAAAATACATGGCAACTAAAAAAACAACAGTATCAAAAGAGCTAAAAGCTGCAACAAAGAAACTTGTTAAAGATCTTAAGAAGACAGGTTCAATTACCGAAGATGATCTACAAGAAAAAATCATCAAGCCATACAAACTTAAGGGTGAACCTCTAACTAACTTCATCAGTGAGCTTGAAGACCAAGGTATTGGTGTTGTTGACGAAAAGGGTAATCCAAGTAAACTTTCTCTTTTGAAAGAAAAGAAGGAAGAAGAAAAGGATTCTAAGAAGAAGAAAAAGAACGATACTACTGCACCAACTGATATCAAAGTTAATGATCCTGTACGTATGTATTTGAAGGAAATTGGCCGTGTTCCATTGCTTAATGCTCAGCAAGAAGTTGATCTTGCTTTGAAGATTGAACAAGGTGATGAAGAAGCTAAGCAACGTTTAGCTGAAGCTAACCTTCGTTTGGTTGTTTCTATTGCTAAGAGATATGTTGGACGTGGTATGCAATTCCTTGATTTGATTCAAGAAGGTAACATGGGTCTCATGAAGGCTGTCGAGAAGTTCGATTATCGTCTTGGATTCAAGTTCTCTACGTATGCAACATGGTGGATCAGACAGGCTATTACGCGTGCCATCGCTGATCAAGCCCGTACAATTCGTATTCCTGTACATATGGTTGAAACAATCAACAAGTTGATCCGTATTCAACGTCAATTGCTTCAAGACCTTGGCCGTGAGCCATTGCCAGAAGAGATTGGTGCTGAAATGGACATGCCAACTGGTAAAGTCCGTGATATTTTGAAGATTGCTCAAGAACCCGTTTCATTGGAAACACCTATTGGTGAAGAGGACGACTCACACCTAGGTGACTTCATTGAAGATTCCGATGCTACAAGTCCTGAAGATCACGCCTCATACGAACTATTGAAGGAACAACTCGAAAACGTGTTGGATACTTTGACAGATCGTGAAGAGAACGTACTTCGTCTACGTTTTGGTCTCGATGATGGTAGAACTAGAACTTTGGAAGAAGTCGGTAAAGTATTCGGCGTTACTCGTGAACGTATTCGTCAAATCGAAGCCAAGGCTCTTAGAAAGCTCCGTCACCCTTCAAGATCTAAGCAATTGAAGGATTTCTTGGAATAAAAATCGTTATTAATTATCAGAGAACAGCAAACAAAAATGCTGTTCTCTTTTTATTGAAATTTTTCTGAAAATATCATACTTTATTGTTATATTTTTCTAAAAATTGCGTTACCATATAATATAGCTACTTTTATGGAGGGTTCAAATTTATGTTAGATAAAAAAATTTACGATGAAATATTTTCCCATTCCTTTACTATTCCTATCAAGGTTGTTTACTGGGATGGCAAAGAAAAAACTTATGGTGCAGAAGGAAAGTCTGACATAACAATTAAGTTTAATACTAAGGTTCCAATTTCTGAAGTTGTTAAACATGCCACACTTACTTTGGGTGAAGCATACATGGATAAAGATATTGAGATTGAAGGCTCAATTCAAAAACTTATCATGAATGCATACAAACAATCAGAAAGCTTTATGTCCAATGTTAAATTAAAGAAGTTCATTCCTAAGTTCAGTCACAGTGAAGAGAGCAACAAAAAAGAAATTCAAGAACACTATGATATTGGTAATGATTTCTACAAATTATGGTTGGATGATACTATGACTTATTCATGTGCATATTTCCGTACACCAGAAGATACACTTGAACAAGCTCAAATGAACAAGGTTCATCATATTTTGAATAAGTTGAATACCAAACCTGGTGAGACACTTATTGATGTCGGCTGTGGTTGGGGTACTATGATGTTCACTGCTGCCAAGGAATATGGCATGAAAGCTAAGGGTGTAACTCTTAGTCAAGAACAATATGATTACGTTAATAACAAGATTCAAGAAGAAAACTTAAGTGACCAAATGGAAGTTATTCTTGAAGACTATCGTGAGATCGATGAAAAATTCGATCATGTTGTTTCTGTTGGTATGTTCGAACATGTTGGTGAAACTCATCTTGAGAATTACTTTAAGCAAATCAAGAACCTGTTGAAACCAAATGGTACTGCTTTAATTCACGGAATTACTGGTCAACACGAAGGATTGGGTGTTGATCCATGGCTTGTTAAGTACATCTTCCCAGGTGGATACATTCCGGATATCAAGGAAAATGTCGGTCATATTATGGATGCTAAGTTACAAATCGATGATATCGAACCACTTAGACGCCACTACCAAAAGACAGTTGAAATCTGGCACCGTAACTTCATGAAGGTTGAAGACAAAGTTGAAGATATGTATGGTGAAAGATTTGTCCGTATGTGGGATGTCTATCTACAGGCTTGTGCCGCATCATTTGAAAGTGGTAATATCGATGTAATTCAATTCTTACTTACAAACGGTCCTAGTGGCTCATCATTGCCTATGACACGTGAATATATGACAGACTTAGACAAGAAGACTGCAGAATAGAGGTTAATGTGACTTTACTATCAAAAAGATTACAAGCCGTTTACCAAATGGTAGACGCTGGAACTAGAGTGGCAGATATTGGCTCTGACCACGCATACTTACCAGTTGAATTGACTGAAACAGGAATCATCAGTTATGCAATTGCTGGGGAGGTTGCTGTAGGACCGATGTCTCGCTCCAAAGCTGACGTTGAGAAGTTTGGATTAAGTGACAAAATCGATGTGCGTTTGGGCGATGGTTTAGCTGTTATCAATGGGGAAGATAAGATTGATACAGTTACGATTGCTGGAATGGGCGGTATTTTGATATGTGATATTTTGTCACGTGCAACTGAAGAGCAATTATCAAATGTTCAAACCCTGATTTTACAGCCGAATATCGGTGAACCGCTGGTCCGCCATTGGTTAGTTGAACATAATTTTGAAATCATAGATGAAGATATTTTATCTGAAGATCATCATGATTATGAAATTATCAAGGCACAAAAAAAGAGCTCAGTTGATGATTTAACTGAAGCTCAATTTTTGATGGGTCCGATACTTATGTCCAAGAAATCAGAGGCTTTTGTCAATAAGTGGCAACGTAAGCTTAATGGTTACCAGAAGGCCGTTGCTAACATGCATAATGCTAAGCAAATCGACGAAGCAAAGATAAGTCAGATGCAACAATATATTAAGTATGTTGAGGAGATCTTATAATGGTTAAAGTTCAAGACATTATCAATCAAGTAGAGGATTATGCACCACTGTCAATTAAGATGGACGGTGATCCAACAGGATTTCAAATCGGTGATCGTAATCAAGAGGTTCATCGTATCATGACAACTTTGGATGTTAGGCCAAAGGTCGTTCAGGAAGCAATTGATAAAAAGATTGACTTGATCTTGGCACATCATCCTATTATGTTCAGACCTGCTAAGAATCTTGATTTAGATTCAGCTCAGAACAAGATGTACGCTGATTTGTTATCTAATAATATTGCTGTAAATGCATCTCATACTAATATGGACAAAGCCCATGGTGGTATGAATGATTGGTTAATGGAAAAGCTTGAACTTGAGAATGTCCATTATTTAGACCCTGATGATGATTATTCAATAGGTAGAATTGGCGAATTGTCAGAAGCTATGGACTTGCTTGATTTCGCAAAAAAAGTTCGTGATGCTTATAACTTGCCTAATCTTAGATTTGTCAAATCTGAGTTGGGACAATCCGTAAAAAAAGTTGCCTTGATCGGTGGAGATGCTGGAAAATTTTATCCCGAAGTATTAAAAGCTGGTGCTGATACATTTATTACTGGTGATG
Source organism: Companilactobacillus jidongensis (assembly GCF_003946575.1). Taxonomy (GTDB): domain Bacteria; phylum Bacillota; class Bacilli; order Lactobacillales; family Lactobacillaceae; genus Companilactobacillus; species Companilactobacillus jidongensis. The sequence goes on from NZ_RHOP01000007.1 coordinate 55,835, forward strand.
TCTATTATCATACTGCCCACGATATGATGTCAGCTGGATTGAACGTTGTTGATCCAGGACACCATATTGAAGCAATTTTTATCGAAAAAATGGCTAATTTACTTAATGATTGGAAAAAGGGTAATCATTGGGACGTAGATATAGTACAATCAGAAGTAGATACAGAACCATATAATTTTATTTAGGGAGTGTGTGGAAATGGCAATTAAATACGAAAAATTAGTACCACGTTTCTTGGGTTATGTGAAAGAGAATACTCGTTCTGATGAGAATTCAAATACGATTCCTTCTACAGAAAGACAAACAGTCTTTTTGAACAAGTTAGCTGATGAACTGAAGGAAATCGGTATGAGCGATGTAAAAATCAATCCAGTTAACTCATACTTAACCGCTGAACTTCCATCAAACTTGAATCATGATGTCCCAGTTCTTGGTTTAATTTCTCATGTTGATACTGCTGATTTTAATTCTGAAAACATCAAACCAAAGATTGTTGAGAATTACGATGGTAAGAGTGTTATCAAGCTTGACGATGACGGCAAGTATACACTTGATCCAGCAATATTCTCATCATTAAAAAATTATGCTGGTCAAACACTTATTACAACTAGTGGTGACACATTGCTAGGATCAGATGACAAATCTGGTGTTACAGAGATTATCACGGCAATGGAATACTTGATCAGTCATCCTGAAGTAAAGCACGGTAAAGTCAAGATTGGTCTTGGACCTGATGAGGAAATCGGTACAGGTTCACTTAAGTTTGATGTTGACGACTTTGGTGCTGACTTCGCCTATACAGTTGACGGTGGTCCGGTTGGACAACTTGAATATGAAACATTTAGTGCTGCTAGTTTGAAAGTTTATATTACCGGTAAAGATGTTCATCCTGGTTCTGCTAAAGATATCATGATCAATGCGGTCAATATCGCAACTGAATTCCAAACAGCATTACCTGACGATGAAGTTCCTGAAAAGACTGATGGTCGTCAAGGATTCTTCCACTTACTTGAGTTGAAGGGTACTGTTGATAATGCTTATATGGATTACATCATCCGTGATTTTGACCGTGATGGTTTGGAAGCACGTAAAAATAAGGCAACTGAAATTGCCAAAACGCTAAATGACAAGTATGGCGAAGGTACTGTTAGACTTGATATGCACGATGAATATTATAATATGATCGATGTTATCAAGGATCACATGGATGTTGTCAAAATTGCTGAAGAAGCATTGAAGAACTTAGACATCACACCGGATGAAGAACCAGTTCGTGGTGGTACTGACGGTTCAACTATCTCATTCATGGGATTGCCAACACCTAACTTGTTTGCTGGTGGAGAAAATATGCATGGACGTTACGAATATGTAGCTGAAGAATCAATGGAAAAAGCTGTTGATGTGATTCTTGAAATTATTAAGTTGAATAATGATAGTAAAAAATAATTGATCGTTTAAAGAGGCAGTCGCTTTAATTAGCGATTGGCTCTTTTTTATTTTAAGCTATTTATATTTTTAAAATGTCACTCTGTCTATAGATTCAGCTATTAATGAATGGCTGAATCTATAGGAGGAGTGATTTTTTTTATGTCGGAAAATAGCAACGAAGTAATGATCGGTTACGTAAGAGTATCTACTATTGAAGATCGACAGAAGTTAGGTTTTGAAGCCCAGAAAAGAATACTTAAAGATAATCATGTAGATTATATCTATAGCGAGAAGATAAGCGGACGAAAGGATGATCGTCCGGAATTTCAGAAGGCAATTAATAAATGTAAAAGGTTATCTAAAAAAGGATATCAAGTGACCTTTGTGGTTGTAAAACTAGATAGGGTTTCTCGTAAAATGTCTTCACTATTGAATATTTTGGAAGGTTTAAAAGCTAGTAATATTGCGTTCAGATCGATCAATGAAAATATTGACACGACCTCAGCTACTGGTATTCTAATGATGCAATTATTGGCGATGTTTAGCGAATTTGAGGTCAATACTCTGAGAACGAGAACCAAAGAAGCACTTCGCCAAGCCAAATTAGATGGAAAAATTTTGGGTAGACCTTCGTATGATGAAAATATTCGTCAAAAAGTTGTAAACATGTATAGAAATCCCGATATAACAGTTAAGGAGGTCGCAGAAAAATGTAAAGTTTCGGAAAGAACTGTTTATAGAATCGCAAAAGATAACAAATTATCTCGATCTTTTAAAAATGGGGCTTCATTTTTAGATTAGCTTGACTTATACTTATTACATAAAAATAATGGTATTTACTGCCATATACGAACGTATATGACAGCACAATTGCCCTATGAAATACCCCGCAAAAAGTGTTGATATGACTGAGTTTGTTCAGTTCATGTCAGCACTTTTTTTGTTATGTCAGTTACGTTCGTTTTTGGCAGTTCTGTCATGAACAAATTGGGAGGGATTATTTTAATAGTCAAAAATTTGTAATATTTCAATTACATTTTGAATTTCATGGGGGATAAGATGGATTTTAAGAAAAAAGTACTCTATGCCACTTTGTTTGCTTCCAGTTGTTTGCTTTCAACAAATATTGCTAAGGCAGATACAATTGCCGACACGAATAATAATCAGCCTACTAGTCAAGCTGTATCTGAAGCAACTCAACAAACCGAAACAAATGAAACAGCACCAGAGACAAATACGAAAGTTAATTCAGATCAGGAACAAAATGATACTAATTCGTCTCAATTAACTCAGAATACTCAACAAACAGAACAGACAAATGTCCAACAAGTTCAAAGTGTTGAAAAAATTGATGGTGTGTATTCTACCAACAACCAAGTTACAATGTTATATCAATCTGATGGTACACCAATCAAAAATCGTGCATTAATGGCTAACACTGCTTGGTACACGAATGCTCGTCAAACAATGACTGATGGTTACAACTATTATCGTGTTGCTACAAATGAGTATGCAAACGGAAGTGATGGCAGTTATACACCATACGTTCAACCATATGTTGGAAACGCGACAGTTGTCTACAAGAGTGGATCAAGCATTCATGACTTCAAGGGTTATGGTAGCAATGCTGTTTATTCAGGAAATGATTTACCAACTGGAAGTAATTGGAAGATAAGTAATCATGTCAATGTCGGTGGTAAAGAATGGTATCAGATCGGTAATAATACTTGGGTGCCACAAGATTATGTCGTAGTAAATGGTGGTCAATATAAATCTGCTGACTGGTTAACGGGTGTTCCGCTGATCTCTCAACGACCAGAATTACCGAATGGCTGTGAGATCACTGCTGTAACCATGATGTTGCAATATGCAGGCGCCAAGGTTGATAAGATGCAGATGGCTCGTGAGATGCCAAGAAGTGGTGATCCTAATTATGGTTACATCGGTCAACCTTGGGATGGTACTGGTATCACCATCTTTCCACCTGCACTTATGAACTTAGTAGAGAAATATACTGGTACTGCTAAGAACTTGACTGGACAGGGATTAGATGCCATTAAGTATCAAATCAATATTGGTCATCCGGTTGTGACTTGGAATACTTTACATGGATTCCCATATCACGCATTAACAGTGACTGGTTATGACTCACAATACGTTTATTACAACGATTGCTGGACTAATCAGACAACACAAATGGATATTAATTCATTTATCAATAATTGGAATACACAAAATAGACGTGCAATAAGTTATTAGGGGAGAATATTTATGAAATCATTATTAGTGAAATCTATGACAGTCTCAGGGATAGCATTAGCTGCCTTTGTGACTAGTTCAGTTTTGTCTCAAGATGTAGATGCTGCAAGTGTTGCCACGACTAAAGATGTGCCAGTGACTTATATCTACACAAAAACTGGTCAACAAATCAAGAATAGAGGACTACAAGCTAATTCTGGTTGGAGGGTTGGTAAGACAATCACTGTTAATGGAACAACTATGTATCAAGTTGCAACTAATGAATATTTGAAGGCAAATGATTCTATATTGTCTGATAATACTCCGCATTCAAGCAATGGTTCATTTGTAGCTACTGTACACGTATCTAGAGAATACGCCTTTACTCATTCAGATAATGACGACTCGTTTCTGGGAGTGGTAGAGAATGGGACATCATGGAAAGTTGGACGTGTACTTTATGAATCAGCTACTGGTAAAACTTTTTATCAAATAGGAAGTCATCTATATATTGATGCAGTAGATACAACGATTAATGTACCAGAAAGTTCAATTTCTAAAGAAACTATAAAAGATATAAATACTGTGAATGTGACATATCAACCAGATGTCTCAAAGATAAATGAGTATTTCGTTAAGTATCTTAATGCTTTACATAAGGCCAATGGAACTACACCAGTAAGTTTGACAGATGACATGATGAGCTATGCTCAACAACGTGCTAATCAACAAGAAGGTCATGTACTGGATCATTCAACAGCTGCTAGAAAGACATCCGAAGATTTGGATGGAACAGGGTTAGATGGAATAGTTAGATTTAGAGGAATTAGATCCGACAAAGATGCTGCATACTATTTCTTAAAAGATTGGTATGACGATGATTACAATTCTATTCCAATGGGACAAGCTGGTCATTTTGGTCATCGTGCCGCATTAATTTATTCTGGTCCAACAGTTGGATTAGGAATCTCTGAGGATGCTGCGGCATTCACTGCTGATTGGAATTACAGCACAATAGATCAATATGATGCACTATACAATTACACAGGTTCAAATCCTAACACCAAGTTTATTTCTAAAGATTCAGTCCAATAATATATGTTTAAAAATTTTAAATTAAATTATCAAATTAGGGGAAATACATATGAATAACAGAACAAAGTTTGTAATGATTTGTGGTTTTGCTTTAACAACATTTTTGGCAACTCAACAAACAGTAAAAGCTGACACAACGACGGATTCACAACAAGTAGAAAACGTTGCTACAACTAATGCAAATAGCAATAATACGCAAGCAGTATCACAAGCCACTACTGCCGCTCCACAAACTGATCAAAATACTGATCAAAGTACTACAAATGACGATACATCATCACTTGTAAATTACGCACAAGATACACAACAACAAGCAACTACAAATGATACACAAACGGCCTCAACACAAGCAGATGCTACTGCCTCAAATATTACACATATTAATGCAGTTGTAGAAACTCATGATCAAATGACTTATCTATATACAAAAGATGGTACACAAGTTAAGAACCGTGCCTTGATGGCTAACACTCCATTGGCAACTGATCAAAAGATGGCATTGAATGGAGCAAACTATTATCGTGTTGCCACAAATGAATATACAAATAGTAATGATGTAACAATGCAATACGGTACATCAGCTACTGGTGTTATTCGTGTTAAAAAAGACGGAGCAGTAAATTATGCACGTGAAGATACTGGATTTGTCAAAAATGGTCAAGCTAACCAAGCTGCTAACTCAACTTGGAAATATAACAAGACTGATAATGCTAGTGGTTTAACTTATTATCAAATTGCTAATAATGTTTGGCTAAACAGTGATGATGCTACAGTTGCTCCTGCATATCAAAATCCAAATGGTTGGTTACAAGTTCAAAATACACAAATTCAACCAGTTGGTAATGTTGGCTATGACTTATACAACGGCGTTGAAGGTATCAAGACGTGGTTAGTTAGAAGATACTTTGGTTATTCAAATGCACATACAATCTATGATGGTTCAGTTGCATCTTCAGTTAGAAACTTACAATCACGTAAAGGATTGCCTGTTACAGGTGTTGTTAATCTAGCAACTTGGGAAGCAATGGGTTATTCAGAATCTGATTGGTATGACATCGATTCGTATGTTGCTCCGCTACAAACAAACATTACAAGTACTCGTTCAGATCACATTGAAGCAATGATCAACCAAGCATACAAGTACATTGGTCAACCTTGGATCTCTGGTGCAGCTTCAATGCCTGCTTATGGCGTTGACTGTTCTGGATTAGTCACACAAGCATTGTATGCTTCAGGTATTAATTCAGCACCAATTTCAAATATTCAACATGCACAACCAGGACATGAATGGAATAGTCGTGACTACTGGGCAGATGCAAGAATCCCACAAGTAAACTTCAATAATCGTCAACGTGGGGACTTGATTTTCTTCGCTGATCCATCAACTGGTGTTGTATGGCATGTTGGTATTTTATTGAATCCAGATACTATGATTGAATCATGGCCATTCGCTGTTCAAGTACATTCAATCTACGGCTCACGTGGAACCATTGTTGGCGTTAAACGTGTTTTTGCTTAATTAGGAGGAGTCACGTTTATGGGACATTGGGAACCAGGTAGAGTTTTTCAAGAAATGAATTGGGTCGAAGATGATGGCGGTGGTTGCGGATGCGGTTGTATAATCGCAATTCTAGTAATTGTTGCTTTACTTTTCGGCATAAGCTTTATTTTGAATCATCTAGGGGTAATTATTATCTTTGGAGTTCTTGCTTTGGTTATATTTTTTGCAATTAAATGGTAAATAAAAAATAGTGTGGGGTTAAATATGAATTATTTTAAAAAGGGATTATTAACTGCTGGAATAGCTTCAGCAACTTTAGTAAGTACAACAGTTTTGTTAAATCAAACGTCTGTTGATGCTGCTTCAGCGACTGCTAATTCTGGTTATGGTCAAGTTGAATTATGGAACAATATTAATGGCGGTAAGACTAGAGATAGCAATACGTTGTCTAGTGGCTCTTCATGGAATGTTGGAAATAGAATCACTGCATCAGATGGAGAATCATATTACAAAGTTGGTAATAATGAATATGCCAATGCAAACCAAATGGATGGCTCAACTGAGAATTCAAAGCAAAAATTGACTGGTGACGTTAAATCAGGATCAGGCAACGGTAGTTACGTTACTTTATACACTAATCCATTGAATGGTGCGCACGTTGTTAAAAACCGTGGATTGATGAAGCACACCGAATGGTATACCGATCAACGTGTGATCGTTAATGGTCAAGTTTATTATCGTGTTGCCACAAATGAATGGACTAAGGGTTCAGATAGTCAATTGATCTCAGAAAAATATCGTGGAGACAAAGTTTTCTTGAGCGGTAATTATTCAAATAATACTGATAACAACAGTAATAATGATCAAAAACCATATCTTGATGTGCCATATTCAACTGAGTACCAATATAATGTATATTCATTATTATTGAAGAGTAATGGTGAGTATGTATACAACTATAGTAGACCAACAAATCACACAGTTAATCCAGGAATCAAATATGAGAAGGGAACATATACCGTTGATTCTAGTGGTTTGATTCATTTCAATGCGACATCAAGTTTGTATGCTGATTGGGGAGACTCAAGTTATATTTTAAAGACCAAGCCACAGATTTGTTATTTCTCAGGTGAGGGCTCTAATGTACCAGCTGAAAAATCAAAGTTGGGACTAGCTGGATACACGGTAGCTGACAATGGCACTGAAATTAAGACTGATCAAGGTACTATTATGACTTTGACAGCACAACCGGGATTAACGATGACTGATCCTGAAAAAATCGGACCAGGATTATATAAACAATATTGGGGATACTTAAATTAATAAACATACAAGGGGAAACAGATGAATTTTAAAAAGAGGCGTTTAAACAAAGCATTAGAAGAAAGAACATATCGTGTCAAATTAGTCCATGGTAAAAAGGGTTGGATCACAGTTGGTCTAACATTTGTTACACTATTTAGTTTGACCGCTTTAGGTCAGAAGACAGTTGATGCATCGGCTGTAAACAATGTTGCAACAGCTAATTCAACAACTGGCAGTTATGTCCAATTATGGAATAATGTCACCAAAGACAGCATTCGTAAGGCAAACAGAGGATTGCAAAATGGCACTGCTTGGAAAACAGCCAAGGCTGTCAAAGGTGTTGATGGCAAAACTTATGTTTTGGTTGGTGGAAATGAATATGCCAATGTAAACGAAATGGACTTGGCCGATGAAACATCATCACAAAAATTAAGTGGTACAGTGCATGTCGGGAATGTCGAGTACGCTGCTCTATATACCAATCCGCTTGAGGGTGCAAAGCAAATTAAAAACCGTGGGTTGGCTGGTAATTCTGATTGGATCACTAATCAAAAAGTAACCGTTGATGGAGTGACATATTATCGTGTTGCCACAAACGAATGGGTTAAGGCAAATAATGCTAATCTCACTTCAGAAAATAGTCGTTCTGACAAGAATTATATTAAGAATGCACCTGATGATGAAACTGTTACAACACCAGATACAGATAATAATAATGGTTCAAGTAGTAGTGGTAGCCACAATAATGGCGGTTCAACTGAAACTGAATATGCAAATGTTACAGTCAAGTATGTTGATGAGAATGGTAATAAGATTTTCCCAACATCTACAATTGAGCAAAAAGTCGGTGAAACATATACTTCGAAGGCTGCCAAAATTGATGGATATACAGTAAATGGCAACAATACTCAATCTATCAAAGTTACTAAGAATGGCAACAATACAATTATCTTTGCGTATACCAAAGCAAGTTCAGAAAAAGACGCAACAATTATTTTGCATTTCGTCGACAAAGATGGTAAAAAACTAGCCGACGATGTTACTGATACCGCCAAAGTTGGTTCAACTTATCGTGCAGAGTCTGCACAAATTGGTCACTATTGGGTAGACTTCGGTGGTGAAGATGGTCTTGATCGTGATATTCAAGTTAAAGCTGGCGTTAACGAGTACACATTCAAGTATAAGCATATCGGAAATGTAAATGTATACTACGTTGATAAAGCTACTGGCATGCGTATCGAAAATATCGGTGGCGGAACAATGCTGACAGTTGGAGATCCATTTGTAGCAACTGCCAAAGACATTGATGGTTATACATTAATCGGTGATAAGACTCAAACTGTTAATGTTGCGGAAGGTTCAACTGACATTACTTTCTACTACAACAAAAACGATGATACAACCACACCAGTTGATCCAGCAGATAAAAAATCAGATGTAATTGTTGATTATGTAGACGAGAATGGCAAGACAATTAGCAGTAAGACACTAGCAGGCCAAACTGTCGGTGCAACTGTTAGTGCAGATGCTCCAACACTAGATGGATATAAGTTGAATGATGATGCATCTAAGTCTGTCACAGTTTCTAAAGATGGTAATAACACTATTACTTTCAACTACAAAGCAGATGATACAACCACACCAGTCGATCCAGCAGATAAAACAGCTAATGTAACTGTCAACTATGTAGACGCTGATGGTAATAAAGTTGCTGAACCTAAGACTGTATCAAGTCAAAAGGTTGGGTCAACAATTACTGAACAAGCTGCTACTGTTGATGGCTATACAGTCGACAAAAATTCACAAGATGTAATTATTGCTGAAGAAGGCAATACAATTACGTTTACTTATACAAAAGATGCAACCACACCAGTTGATCCAGTAGCTGATAAATCTGATGTTACTGTTAAGTATGTTGACGAAACAGGCAAAGAGATTGCCCAAAGTGCTACTACATCAGAAGATGTTGGTTCAACTAAGTCAGTAAATGCTATTTCAGTTGATGGATATGAGTTAACTTCTCAAACAACTCAATCTGTGAATGTTGATAAGGATAGTACTAAAAATGTCATCACATTTACTTATAAACTCAAAGACACTACACCAGTCACAACCAAGGCTGATGTATTAGTTCATTATCAAGATGAGTCTGGTCAAACCATCTCACCAGATACAAAAACATCAGAAGAAGTGGGTTCTACTAAGACCATTAATTCAACTGATATTGCTGGATATACTGTTAAAGGCAATGCGTCTCAAGATGTAGTCATTTCTAAAGATGGCAATGAAGTTGTATTTGTATATTCTAAAAATGCTGAACCTGTAACTCAATCGACTGTTACTACTAAGTTTGTTGATGCAGATAAAAATGAAATTGCTGATGCAGTAACTGAAAAAGTTGATAATGGCAAAGATTATACTGCCACTGCTAAGACAATTGACGGTTATACAGTCGATGGTGAAGCTACGCAAACAGTAAGTGTTGACGGGGATAAGACTGTTACGTTCACATATACTAAAGACTCTAATCAAAATGGCATAAGCACATCAGATGTTAAAGATAAATTACTTACTTTGATTAACAATTATCGTGTTGCAAACTCACAAGATCCATTGACAGAAGATGATAATTTAACTTTAGGTTCTGATGCACGTGCTGCTGATGAAGCTAATGAAGTAAATACTTCTGGTGATATTGGTAAAGCAGATCACTTTAATTCAGATAAAACAATGTTTGATCAAGAATCACATATTAAACAAGATAATTCATTATTTAAAGCTGAAAATTTACTAGTAACTAATGGTGATAGTGTAGATACTGTAGCTCAAAATGCTTTTAATCAATGGAAAAACTCTCCAGATCATAATAAGAATATGTTGGATCCAGAATATAGCAAGACAGGATTGAGTGTTGTTCAGTTGGATAATGGTCAATTCTTAGCTATGCAAGATTTTGCAGGTAGTGGTAAAGAATCAGTATACGACCCAGAAATGGATAACACAGCTTCAATAACAGACTTAGGATATACAAGCGCAGATATCTTACAGGCTGCAAAAAGTGAACCTACTGACCCGACTTCTCACAGCGCACCTATTTCTGAAATTGCAAAAAGTGCGACAACCTACTTTGGGGACAGAGTCTTCAAAAGTTTAAGTGACTATACTAAATGGTCTACAACTAAGCATAATGAAGGGTCAATTTGGGATGAAGGCGTAGGTAGTGGAGCATTCTTAGCATATGATACTAAAGGTAATCCAATTGGATTCGTTCCTTATGTATACTCTTTAAGTGATACTGCAAGTCATTTATTAGCTCAAGGTAAAACAACCTGGACTACAGATTATGTAATTCCAGTTGGTGAATCAACTACTGGAACAGTTACGTATAGATTGATTAAGAATGATCGTACTGGGTATATCAGTAATGCATTTATACCAATGAAGACATTGACAGGGAAGAGCGGTGATAAAATAACAATTACGGCCCCTGATATGTCAGGATATAGAGTTGACGAAGCATACAATAAAAGCAATACTCAAGAAATAACGTTGGATGTAGATCCAATCGATAATGATTATATGTTTACGTACATTTCTAATGATGCACCTCTACAACCCGAAGGTTAATGCTATTGTTTGTTTCGACAGAAAAGGCCTCATTAAGTTAGTCGTTTGGCTACTTGTGAGGACCTTTTTATTTTTGTGAAAATATTAAAAGTTATTAGGGGGAAGTATGAAACGATTAATTAAAATTTTAAGTATTGTATTATTTTTTGGACTTGTCTTAGCGGGATGTAGTAATACTGCTAAGTCTAGTAGTAACGCCGGATTTGTCGGAAAATCATTTTCCGGCAAGACACCAGTTGAGGATGCTACAAATGGGAAAATGACCATTCATTTCGTGGATAACAAACGAGCCGTTGTGATTGAGTCAGGTAAGTTTGAAGTTGGTCATGAATGGGGAAGATTAGTTTTTGATGTCAAATATAAAAAGATGTCAGGTAACAAAGTTAAACTAACTTACTTAAAGGGTATCAATGAATCATATGCTAGTGAGAAAGATATGAATAACCATGCCACACCAGTCTTTATGCATCAAGATAAGGTGGATAAGGATAGTAATATGGGTGGCTACGTATATGTAGATGAGAATTATGTTTCCTTTTCCAAGGTCAGCAAGAAAGACGGGTTATTTTTGACTGACAAGAAGGATGCTTCCAGTTATGATTCTTATTTGAAAAAAACTACTGAGAAATACTACGGAAAAGATACTAAATTGTCAGACCGCGGATTCATGAGTCCAGCGACTGAGTTGGTTAGTAACGGAATTGCTTTCAAGGGTAGTCGATTCATTTGGACATATGGTGGTCCAGATTCTAAATTTGCCAATGAAACAGAACAAGGTGCAAGACTTGCTTCATTTATGGGTAATTACAAATTACAGGGTAATAAATTGATATTGTATTTGCAATATCATTCAAATGTTTATCAAGGCACTGTAAGTCAATTGAATAATATGCAATTCCAATCAAAATTGACAGGATCTGATATACCAAAAAAATTGGTATTTGAGTTTACTAAGAATAATAAACTGCATTTAATTACGAAGTTTAAGGATTATAAATCTGACGATATGTTAGATTATGGAACTGTTGATGGAACGCCTAATTATGCAAAGATGAGTAAGAATAATCAACCGAATGTTTATACAGTAGGTATGGAAAAGACTGAGGATTCTGGAGCAAAAGAGGAAGCTTCTAAAACAGATGCTAATAACGAGACTGACGAATCATTGTCGTCTGCGTCTGTTACAGATACCTTTCCAACCAAAGAAGACTTTGCACAATGGGTAAGTTCTTACTTCACAGATCAGGGAAGTGAGGCAACAGATGATACACCAGGTTTCCATGTTACTGGAAGTGGTTCCGGGGAAACTGTGCAGGTTAGAGATATGGACAACAATCAATCTGCTGTACCGGTGGTATATAGTCTTGCCTATTCATATACAGCACTAAATGATGATTCTGCTATTGAGCCTGCTCAAACAATTGCCATCGATTCAGATGGAAATATTTATTCTGGTCATTTTATTATGTTAGACAATGATTTAACTCAAGCATATTCAGATTATGTAAACAACAACTAAGGGGAAAATATGAAACGAAAAAAGTATCTACTGATAGCAATCAGTGTTTTGGCACTTTTGACCGTGGCAGGATGTGGTAGTAATTCTCAAAGTACGGCCAGTTCTAACAACACCGAGAACACAGTTAAAAAAATAATTATCAAAGGTCATAATTTTAAGGGCACGCATAAAGGGGATGGATCTTCAAAAGATCCTGACTACAAGTATTCGATGTACTTTGGCAAAGATGGAAACTTCGTTCAAGATATTATTAGTTCGAATGGTTTTGCAGGAAGATTTACTGAACGAGGAACATATACTATTGCTAAGAACGGCGATATAATCATGAATATTGTCAGTGTTACTGAAGAACGATTTGCCAGTGATTCTGATTTGTCGAGTGGGGTAGCTCCAATAAGTATTGTTCAAAGAGAAGGTAATACTTTGAACGCTGCCGAAGACCATGCTATTAAGATCAAGAACAAGACGACTTACTTGTTGGGGACAGTGAATAATGTCAAACTTTATCAAACAGATAAGAAGACAGTTAATTATCGTAAACATTATGAATCTGAAATGAGCAAATACAATAGTTCATATGGTAAGTTCTCTAATCATGGATTTACTTCGAATGGCATGGACACACCTATGAATGCCATTGCCTTCAAAGGTAGTAATTTCATCTGGAGATATGGTTATCAAGATGAAAATGACACTTCTAAAAATTCCGCAGTGATGGCAGTTTTTGAAGGTACTTATTCTTATGACTCAAGTACACAAACGATGACTTTAAATGTATCTAGCCAATCTAATTCTTATTATGGTAACTTAATGAATTTAGGCGGATTTGAATATCAAAAATCAGGTAAACCATTGGCTGCTAAAACTCTTAAGTTAAAATATGTGAATAATACTTTGACGTTGTTTGGTAGTAGCTTCACTAGTTGGAAGATGGAAGACAATCACCCGAATGACGCGTCACAGAGTCAGCCTAAATATGATAATTATATTAATAGTTATGCAGTTTCCATTTTTGATTCACAGATGCATAAGGGATCTGACAGTGATTCAAATGGTGGAAGTGTAAAGGAAGTCTTTCCAACTAAAGAAGATTTTGTTGATTGGTTGACAGACTATTATCAAAAAGATGATGATACTTCTAATTTTCATGTAATGGAGTCAGATGATGGAGGAACACTTCCAGTTTTAGAGAATTTTGGTGGAGAGAAAAAGACTGTAGCGATGGTCTATAGAATATATTATTCGTTTGCTGAAGAAGGAAATGAAATAAGTGATACAGGTAAAAACATTGGTATTACGTCATCTGGTGAAATATATAGTGGTCACGATATAATGCTTGATGATGATTTGACTCAAGCATATGCTGATTATGCTAGTAACTAGTTATCAATTAACTTATCTATTTTCAAGAGATTAGCAAAAGTATATAATTTAAACATATTAATAAATTAAATATCCAATCAAAGGAGAACTAATTATGCCACTAGTACACATTGATCTAATTGCCGGACGTAGTCCAGAACAACTAAAGGGTATGGTAAAAGACGTTACAGATGCCATTGTTAAAAACACTGGTGCACCTGCTGAACATGTTCACGTTGTTTTGAACGAAATGGAAAAAGAACACTACGCTGTTGGTGGTGTTTTGAAGAGTGACGAGTAATTGATTCTTGGCACACCTTTGGGTGTGCTATTTTTTGTTAGGAGATACTATGTTAGATTCAGTTTTACCAAATAAACATCTTACCAACGAGCAGCAAGATGTTTTTAATGAAATATTAGATTTTATCAATGATAATTTAAAGAGTAACACTAAAGGATTATTTCAGTTAAACGGGGATGCCGGTACCGGCAAGAGTGTCATATTGACTCAATTGTTTTTGAATATAGAACGTGATGCCAAACAAAATTCTACGAATAATTATTTCTTGGTCAATCATCCCGAGTTATTAAAAGTCTATCAAGATAATGCTGGTGATTTTGCGGAATTGAGGAAGAATAGATTCCTGCGTCCGACTACGTTTATCAATCGCATGAACAAAGAACACAAAATTGCTGACGTCGTTGTGATTGATGAAGCACACTTATTATTGAGTGAAGCGGATCGATACAATAATTTTGAGCAACATAATCAATTGGAAGAAATCATTAAATTGGCCAAAGTTGTAATTATTGTTTATGATGAACGGCAAGTTTTGAAGTTGAAGAGTTATTGGTCACAGTATGTAATTGATAATTTGGTTAAGAGATTTAATTTGAAATACAAACTTGAAACTTTACGTGTTCAGATGCGTATGCAGGCGCCTCGTTCGGTAATTAATTGGATCAATGATCTAACTAAGGAGCTGAAGCTTGATCCTGTTACTTCCAGTAATTCAGAATTTCTTGATAACTCTAGTTCAAATTACAAATTTAGAATTTATCAAGATGCTGAAAAGATGTATCAACAATTACGTCGTGATAATGAGAAATATCAAAAATCTCGAATTGTGGCGACGGCTGATTATCCGTCTACTTTAGATGGTAAGAAACATTACGTCAATGAAGGGGGATTTCATTTGCCGTGGGATCAGTACAACTATGATCGTGTGACCTGGGCACAAAAGGATTCTACAATCGATGAAATAGGTTCGATTTATACTGTTCAAGGATTTGATTTAAATTATGTAGCGGTGATAATTGGTCCATCAATTGAATACGCAGGAGATGGCCACATACGAATTAATATTGGTTCGTATGAGGATCAGGAAGCATTCAAGAAACGTCACGAAAATGATATTGATAATATAGATGCAGCGAAAGAGGCAATAATTCTTAATTCCATCAATGTATTAATGAAGCGTGGAATTAAGGGTGTCTATATTTATTTTCATGATGCTAAAATTTATGATTATTTAAGGGAAAGCTGAAGCTTTGCCTTTTTTGTTCGATTAAGGTTACATAACTTAAATTATTAGAAGCTACATTTCTAATCAACTGATTTGAGTGCTTCAAGCATATCAACTTTTCTTATTTTACGAGCCATGAAGATCATTACTACGATAGAGAAGATAATTGTCATTGATCCTGAAAGTGTGAAGTTGGTCCAGAACAATGTCATATCAGCCATGGCTGTTTCCGGTGGAAGTGTCTGCATAATGTAATTGTGAAGCCAACTTCCGCCAATAAATCCCAGAATAATTCCAAGTAAAGTTAGAATGAATGTCTCGCGGTATATATACATGACTACTTCCATCGGATAGAATCCCAGAACTTTGATAGTCGATAATTCACGAATACGTTCAGAAACGTTGATATTGGTTAAGGTAAATAATACAACGAATGCTAGTAATGATGCCGCAATGATAATAATAAGAACCAAATTATTTAGTCCATTCAAAATATTATTGATAGTTTGTTTGGCATCGTCGGACTGAACTACTGTAACTGAAGCGTGTTGTGTTGTTAATTGACGTGAAATTTTGTCTATGTTAGAGGCTGAACGATTTTTAAAATTCATCATAATGGAATTATAAGTTATTGCTTGTTTGAAGATTTTATTATAATAAATCGAATTCATGTAAATATCATGTCCAGCGTACATTTCGGTAATATTGGAAATTTTAACTCGATATTTTTGACCGGAAGTTGTTTTGATTGTAATGTTATCGCCAATTGTCACATTCATTATTTTAGCGAGTTTTTGCGTGATCACTGCACCATTGTTAGATAGTTCGACTTTTTTAGACGTATTAGGATTTCTAAGAGTAACGTACGTGTCAAATTGACTTTCGTGTTTTGGAACAATCAATGATATTTGTTGATTACTAGTCATTGAAGAATTTTTGGAGGTTACATTTTCGTAGTAAATTGTCGTTTTATTTTTAAGTCCATTGATGTTAGAAATCCTATTTTTATATTTATCAATATTCTTAGTTGTGTCGGTCGGATTATACATGCCGATCAAATCATAATGAATAATATCTTTGTATTGAGTATTTACGATATTGTTCAATGAATCTTTGATTCCGAATCCGGTAATTAGTAGGGCTGTACATCCCATAATGCCAATAACAGTCATGAATGATTTAAACTTATATCTAAATAAGTTACGCAATGTAACTTTGTAATTGAATGATAATTTTTTCCAGATGAACGGAAGACGTTCTAATATTATTTTTGAACCGGTCTTTGGAGGTTTTGGTAGCATGAGTGTTGCTGGTTTTTCCTTGAGTGATTTTCCGGCAACATAAACGGCGGGTAATATTGTACAGATAGTGGTTATTACGAGTGAAATAACGATCCATTTCCAAGATATGGGAGTTTGAAAATCAGGAATTACAAAGTTGGCCGCATAAGCCGTAAATATTTTTTTAGGCAGAAAGGTCGTACCTAGCCAAGCACCGATCGAAGTGCCAATTATGCTGGCCAAAAATCCATATAGCAAGAAGACTTTCATTGTGTCATGTTTTGTATATCCCAAAGCACGAAGTGTTCCAAGTTCGATTCGTTTTTCTTCACCCATGCGTGACATTGTGAGCAAAACTACTAGAATAGCTACGGCAAAAAAGATAATTGGAAATGTATTTGATAATACATCAATTCGCTTAGCATCTTCTCCAAATTGATTATATCCGTCGTTGTAGTCGTTTCTAGATTGAATTTGGTATGTGAGTGCATCGACCTTAGTGTTGACTTGCGTCTTTTCCTTAGTGATCATCAAAGAAGCATTATCACCGTACGTTTTCTGTAGGATTGGTAACTGTGCATCAATTTTTGCGTATGATGCATTGATTATTTTCTCTTTACGAATTTTGACAATTTGTTGAATCCTGGATTCGGAGTTTACGACATTTTGTTCAACTTTCTTTTCATAACCGTTAGAATAACTTGAACCCTTTACATTGTCATAACTGATCAAAGCGGTCGTAGGCGTATCAGAAATGAATGCCGATTTTGCCACAACCGCATAGGTATTTATTTGGCCAGTTCCGACAGATGTTACACCTAAATTTTGTTTTAGTAGATAATCCGAAGAAGTGACAAAACCGACGATTCTGTATTTAGATTTATTTAGTTCAGAAATTTTTTTATTGTTTTTATTCTTTAACTTTATGTAATCGCCAATTTTATATTTACCATGTTCAGATACACTTAAAGCAATTTCGTCTGCTTTCAGAGGTAATTGTCCTGAAGTTACTTGATAGGTAGAAAGTTTAGAAGTTTTTTCTTGAATACGAATCCCTGTGTCGGTATTAGCAATTAGTCCATCTATGCTTTTGGTAAACTCGATAGTTTTTATATGCTTTAACTTTTTTAGTTTTGTCTGATCAGAAATCGAGATATTAGAATTACTTTTGATAATGGCATCTGCCATTTTGTGTGATTCATAATAATTATTGGCGGTTACTCGCATATCATTGCCAGTTACTTTCAAACCAATTAAAATGAACACTCCCAAGGCGAGTAGGGTAGTGATCGAGACAAAACGTGCGATTGAGAATTTGAATTCTCTGAATATATTTTTATTTAGAATTTTCATATTATGACCTACCACTCAATATATTCAACTGGAGTTGGATTGGGATTTACCTGATCAAGTTTTACTTTACCATCACTGATTTCAATTACGTGATCTGCCATAGGTTTGATCATGCCATTGTGGGTAACGATGATAACGTTCTTGCGGGTACTGTGGCAAAAGTTTTGTAATAGCTGCAAAATATTTTTACCAGTCTGATAATCTAGCGCACCAGTAGGCTCATCACATAGTAGTAAATCAGGGTTCTTTGCAATAGCTCTGGCTATTGATACACGCTGTTGTTCTCCGCCGGATAGTTCGGCTGGGAAATTATTGGTATGATCTTCTAATCCAACACTTTGCATAACTTGGATAGGGCTGAATCCGTCAAAAACAATTTGTGAAGTCAATTCAACGTTTTCTAGTGCAGTTAAGTTAGGAATCAAGTTATAGAATTGGAAAACAAATCCAATTCCTTTCCGCCGATAAGTGGTCATTTGTTTATCAGTATAGTTAGATATATCACGCCCATTAATTATTACTTGACCTTCTGAATTAGAATCCATACCACCTAATATATTTAATAATGTAGATTTACCAGCACCTGATGCACCAACAATAATGGTTAGTTCACCTTTATTCAAATTGAAGTTAATATCATTGTTAGCATAAAATGTAGTACCGTTATTATTATAAATTTTAGAACTGTGTTTTACTTCGATGTATGACATGTTATAATCTCCTTAAACAAACAATGTGTTGTTTAATAAAAAGATTAAAATATGTGTGATTTAATAGCAACCGTCAATAAACAACTAAGTGTTGTATTAGTAAGGAGATACGTTTATGCAAAGACTAACCAAAACTGATGAGAAAATAAAAAAAGCCTTCATCGAATTGATGAAGACTAAAGGATTTGAACATTTAACTGTAAGTGATGTTACGACAATAGCAAAAATAAATCGTAGTACTTTTTACGCACATTATGAAGATAAATATGCATTGGAGAAACACTTTGAGGATACAATTTTAAATGAATTGAGTGATCAATTGAACAGTAATTTGGATTCAACGATGAAGTATCAAGATATCAGTCAAGGCATCGAATCATATCCTGTGATCGATACAATCATCGGATACATTGAATCTGAGTTCGAATTGATCAAAGTGTTGATGAGTAGTAGCGGAACTACGTTTGAGAAGCGTGTCAAAAATGTACTTTACCAAGTTGTTAATCATGGATTGTATTTGGCAAAGGGTAATGATGAGATGGTTGATCAAATTCCTAATGATTATGCTTATGAGATCGTGGTATCAGGAATACTCGATACAATGAAATTCTGGCTGTTTAAGGATAAGCCAGAGAGTAAGGAGGTCATCACAGATATCATTATGAAAACACGCTATTTGAGTCCTTATGACCTTCTGGGCGTTGACAATCAATTTGGCAAGACGATTAGGGTTTGATTTTTAGTTCGTTAATATTATGTTTGCTCATTAGCTGTTTAATTTCATCTAGCAGTGCTTGATTGTTATTGTATTCAGCAAAGGCTATTGAAGTGGTCAATGAGTGGCTGAGTCGATTGTAATCGATTGGAGGACTATTAAGGGCATTCTGAGCTGCAGTAAAATACAAAACGTCTGTGAATTTACCGGTGAAGTATTTATCAAATTTATGCAGACCCATGTCGATCAGTGAATCACTGCGTTCAAAATTATTGTTCTCCATGTACCAGGTAGCTATTTTTGTGATTACGGATCGATAGTAATAGAACTCCGTACTAGAATTAACGGTTATATTGTTGATATTTGAATATGCCAGATCATAATAATAATTAGTTTTAACTCTTTGATTCTTATCAAGATAAACTGAACCTAGTTCAGAATAAATTATTGTTCCCCAAAAGGTTTTACGATTTTGCAATAATTCCAATGAGTAATTTAATTGAAAAACGGCTTCGTCAGAATCTTTTTTTGATTCCGCAAGTAGTGCTAATAAAAAATGCAGGTGTGCTTTCTCTGAAGAGGGAAGGGCACCTTCTTTTATTTCAGCAATCATCGATTCTAAAGCGGTTGTTTTTTTGTCTTGAACAGCTTGATCCATGGCTTGAAATTTATCTAGATACAAGTTGCTGGATGGTAAGGATGAGAATTGGGAAAAAACATTGTCTAAGGTTAGGTGTAACTTTTGACAGACGGAGATTAAGACGTTTGTGGAAGGAGAAATATTTTGATTTTCCATTTTACTGATGATTGCTTGAGTGCAAATTCCGTCGGCTAATTCAGCCTGACTAAGTTGTAATTTTTTTCGTTGATTTTGAATTACTTTGCCTAAAAGCATAATTTACCTCCATCTAATATTTATATTT
Source organism: Companilactobacillus jidongensis (assembly GCF_003946575.1). Lineage (GTDB taxonomy): Bacteria > Bacillota > Bacilli > Lactobacillales > Lactobacillaceae > Companilactobacillus > Companilactobacillus jidongensis. Next base: position 76,417 of record NZ_RHOP01000007.1, read on the forward strand.
GTAATAATAAGAGTCTTATTATTAACTATTTATTACTTATAGTAATATTACTAGTGAATTTTATCCAGTAATTACCGTTATGATTTTTATTTAAATGTCAGAAAAAAGTGTAACGGCAAAATAAACAGATTTACTAAAGATGGATTTGCTTTGAATAACTGTCTTATAATGTGCTAGCTCAGATGACAAATGAGATAACATCGTGTAACTGATATGTGTATGTGATTCCTAAATGAGGACAAAAAAATAGTGAGTCCGTAGACCCACTATTAATGGAATTTTATTGATGCAGTTTAATATATTCTAAGATGATTTTCTTTTCATCTGCAGTTGCTTCATAGTCACCAGACTTGAGATTATGAATTCGCTCGACTGATAGGTGACTTTCAAAAGCAAATTGAGTGTCATTCATATCCTTACTACGTTCAAATTGAATAATTGATTCAGCTATACTTGGTTTGTCCATAAATAAATAACCTCCGATAAGTCCATCATATCATTTAAGACTTAATTTATTGAGTATATTTTTTAAAACGTTGACCATTTAGTTATTGGCCAGTAACGCCATTTAACTTCACCAACGATTGCTTTTTTGTTGATAAAGCCAATTATACGACTATCCTTTGAAACAGTTCTATGATCTCCCATGACGAAGTAGGAACCAGCGGGTACTTTGTTTGTTTTAGCAATCTTGTTCAAAGTAGAAGTGCTGTATCTCTGTTGCCACTCGGGAGCTGTCTTGGCTAATTGGCTCAAAGTAAAGTTGTAAGTGTAACTGTATGCTTTACCAGCATAGATGCTTGTGTCTGGTTCCTTCTTCTTTGAACCAGCATCCAAGAAACTTTCATCAAGCTTCTTGCCGTTAACGTACATCTTATTGTTCTTTGAAGTAACAGTATCGCCAGGTAGACCAATAATTCTCTTAATATAAAAAGAGCCAGGTTCGTCAGGTGCTTTTAGTACAACGACATCCCCACGTTGCAAGTTAGTATGTCTAACAGCAATTAATTTTTCGCCGCTTTCAAACGTCGGTTGCATTGATGGTCCTGAGACCTTATCGTTTGAAAATACAAACTGCATCAGTAGGAAAAACACTGCATAAATCGCGACCGTTAGAGCAATAGTCTGCAGCCAAAACTTCCAGCCGCTTTCTTCTTTTTCCGGCTTTCGTCTTGTATTATTTCTATCCATAATTCACCTCATACATGTACTACATAGAATATTACACTTTTTCAGAATTATTGGAAATAAATGTGTAGTTTTCAAAGAAATTTTAACAAATTGTCTAGCAAACATATTGTATAATTAAAAAAATCATATTTTAAGCAAATTGATAGTACTGTAATCAATAAAAAGTCTAAAATGTAAACAAACTTTTAACTTGAGGAGATCATATGACATATATTGAAAATTTACGAGATGACACCAAAGCGTTACCACATGGAGAAGTTTTTGATGCCAGAATCAACTTTATGGAACATGCTTGTCAGGCACTTGAACAAGGAGATGTGCCAAAATATCATTTTCCTCAATTTCAGTTAAGTGAAAAAGAAATCAGTTACTATATGGAGCATAATATAAGTCTTGATGAAATTGCCTTTCAGGCTATGTCCGCTAATTTGAACACGTTTGATCACGACTTAGGTGAATTTAGAACTTATCTCCAAACACGCTTTGGCTATTGGGCAACTATTACTAAGGACTTTATGAAAGCTTGGGCGGATGAGTTTGGAAATGCCAAATATTTGGAGATAATGGCAGGAAATGGTTATATTTCAAAAGAGTTGCAAACATTGGGTAAAACTTCAATCTGTACTGATGATAAGAGCTGGTCAAAACAAAGTAAAACCGGACATGAACCACTAGTTGAAACTGAAAGGCTTGATGCTTTGGCAGCTATCGATAAGTATCATGAAGATGTTGATTACGTTATTTTGGCATGGAGCCCTGATCGTGATGATATTGATTACGAAGTTCTCAAGAAAATTCGCGACTATGGTTTGATGCTGATATGTATTGGTGAAAAATACGGAGCTACTAACAGCAAAGAATTTTGGGATAATGCCGAGTTTGTTGATTATTCGGCTATCAATAAATTGAACAAGATCTATTCTCGTTATGATTTAGTACATGACGAGGCTTATTTGATAAAATAATATAAACACTCAGTCATTAAAATGGCTGAGTGCTTTTTGATGTTAGTAGTGTAAAATAAGATATCAGATACAAAACGTGTAAAAATGGGTGAGTATTAATGAAAAAAATTATTTCTAGTATAATTATTTTGATAGTAGTTCTGTTGACTGGTGTATCCATCTCTAAGAGCGACTCGATCAAATATAATAATACGATGAATCGATTAGGTATGAGCGACAGTGCCGTAGTGTTGCGAACAAATTCTAAGAAGTCACTAATTACGGCTGTGAAAGAGTTAGATAAACAAAAACTAGTAGGCTACCAGATTATTTTCTTTAATAAAGATAATAGCGATTTTGGGTATATCTACAGTCATAAAAGGGCTAATAAGATTCCAGTTACAGCAGGAAGATATTTCTCGCAAAGTGATTTTTCATCACAGATTCCATTCGCAGTTCAAGGTAAGGACTCTGACGTAAAGAGTTACAAACCACAGAGTCAGGAATATATCAAAGTTGGAAAGCGTTATGTCTCTGTGATCGGTAATATTGGCTTCAATGGTGCTGATATCTTGAATAGTCAGACACTAGTTTCACTGTCTCCAAATCAACCACAGATCAAGATCAAGTTATCTGGAGTGATTGCTGTGCTAGATGGAAGAGCGCTGAATTCTAAGGAAAGCTATGCAGTTATTAAGAAGACGCTACATGTTACTAGTACACATAGATACAGTCCTCAAAGTGATGATTTTAGTAGTGTACAAACCAATAATAATGGTGAATTGTACATGGTTGGAATAATCATTCTGTTTGCTTTAGCAATCGCTATGGAGTTTTATATTTTAATACCATTACGTTTTGACCTGACTAGATCTCATTTGACGGGTGACTTAAAAAATAATTATCGTAATGGATTATTATTGAGATATTTAATTTATACATTAGTTCCGTATGCAATAGGTTATGCATTTGTCAGTTGGCGAATTGTTATTATCAGTCATCAAACATTTAATATGTTTATGGTCAGTTCGGTATTTATAACTGTATTGATTGGGTTATATCAAATATTCTTTGTAAAAAAGGTGGAGTAACAGATCTATGAACGTTGATTTGAGTGCAGATTTTAAAGATAAATATCGTAATTTAATGGGAGCACGTGCTGACGACTTTTTTGCTGCGATTGAAACCGATAGTCGAAATGCCTTTCGTGTTAATCCCTTAAAACCCAAGTATAAGAACGTCAATGTCGATTTGAGTGAACCGATTCCTTATAGTGATGTCGGTTATTATGGTGATATTGATGGTAATTCCATTGATCACCAAGCAGGATACTTGTACAGTCAAGAACCTAGTGCAATGTATGTTGCCGAAGTATTAGATCCACAAAAAAATGATAAGATTTTGGACCTCTGTGCAGCACCTGGAAGCAAATCAACTTATATTGCTACCAAAATGGACGCACAAGGTCTTTTGGTTACTAACGAGATAAACAATAAACGTGCACGAATTTTGTCTTCTAACGTTGAAAGAATGGGCATAACTAATGCGGTTGTAACAAATAATTCACCGAAAGATTTTGAAAATAAATTTGAAGGTTATTTTGACCGTATTCTAGTTGATGCACCCTGTTCTGGTGAAGGAATGTTTCGTAAAGATCCTGAATCAGTTAAGTACTGGTCGCTGGATTACGTTGAACAATGTGCAAATCGTCAACGACATATCTTGGATTCAGCTTTCAAACTTTTGAAACCAGGTGGGACGTTAGTTTATTCAACTTGTACCTTTTCGCCAGAAGAGAACGAGGCAAACATTGATTATTTTTTGACACAATATGAAGAAATGTCGATGTCTGAAATCAAAAAATATCCAGGTATGGAAGATGGTAAGCCAGAGTGGGGTAATGATAATCAAGAATTGACTAAGGCTTTGAGAATGTTCCCTGACGCTTTTGAGGGCGAAGGACATTTTATGTGCAAGATGATTAAATCAGGTGTCACTTCCAACAATCGTGAAAAAAATATTTCGACTGGTATTGGTAAAGATGAAATCAAATTGATCGATAAATTTTCTAAAGCCAACTTGTTAAATATTACTGAGAACAATTGGTTTAAAGTCAGCGACTTCTTGTATCAAGCTGCAAGCTTAGACAATCGATTCAAGTCATTACATGTACTTCGTAACGGATTAAAACTTGGAGAATTCAAAAAAAATAGGTTCGAGCCTGATATCGCATGGATATTGGCAATCGAACCTACTAAGTTAAAAGCTATTTATACGTTAAACGATGATCAATATGAAACATATATGCACGGTGAATCAGTCATTTTGGCTAATAAACCTGATTTTGACAATAAATGGATCGGTCTAAGTTATCAAGATAAGCTATTCAGCTGGGGTAGATACAGTAATAATCAAATTAAGAATGTTTATCCAAAGGGTCTAAGAAGGTAATTTGATTTTTCTTTGACTAGCATAGTTAACTAAGTTCTCATCAAAAATGATGGGAGCTTTTTTGATTTCGGCAATATTTTTAGCACCAAGAAGAGCCATAATGATTTGAATTTGCTTAGCAAAACTTTCAAAAAATAGTGTTGCTTCTGAAAGTGAGTATTTTTGAAGATGATGCAGCACTAGTCCCGACATACCAACGGCACTAGCACCCATTTTGATGGCTTTAACGACATCCATTGGTGTGCGAATACCGCCAGATGCAAAAACCGTTACGTCGTTCATAATTGGTTGTGCTTCAATCAATGATTCCACAGTTGACATGGAGAATTGGTCAAGATAAGTCAAGTCGATCTCGTGGTTTCTCGCAGATTCAATTTGAGCAAAGTCAGTTCCACCGAAACCAGAAACATCGATGTATTTAACACCAACGTCGATCAGCTTTTGCATAGTATCTTTAGAGATACCAAAACCGACTTCCTTAACAACAATTGGAATATTAATTTTTTCAACAATTTCCTTGATGTTATCTAACCAGAAAAATGATTTATCGCCTTCAGGCATTGCAAGTTCTTGAATGACGTTCAGATGAACTTGTAAGGCATCGGCATGAAGTAGATCAATTGCTTGTTGCGCCTGTTCGGCATTAGCTTTAGCTGAGACATTGGCGATAACGAAACCATCTTGATTGTATTCACGAAGTGGTGTGAAAGTGTCTTTGGTTTCAGGTATACGTAAGTAAACCCCCATTGAACCACTTGATACAGGGATGCCTAATTTGTTAGCTAGTTGAGCTAAGCCCATATTAAAACGGGCGGATTGTTTAGATCCGCCTGTGATTGCATTGAAATAAAATGGAAGACTAGATTTAGTCCCCAAAATGTCAGTACTTAAGTCAATATCGCGATAATTTAATTCTGGCACCGCATCATGAAGTAATCTTACACTGTCAAAATCTGCATATGATTCATCAGTAAAATACTTTTCTGCCAAAAATAAATGTTCAACTTTACGTTGAATTTGTTCGTCCTGTTTAGGCATTAGCGATTATTTCTCCAATTTTTAAGGATAGGGGAGTAATTCCAACTTTTTCCCATTCCTGCTTTAATTTTTCTAGTTTTAGTTTGTGATCACTGATGACGATTCCACAATCACCACCACCGGCACCAGACGTTTTAGCAGCTCCGCCAAGTTTTTCGGCGATATCACACAATTGTGTCAGCATTTCGGTTTCGATGTGAACATCACTGAACTCAGCCAGGTCAGCCAAGAGAGTACGGTACTTGCTGATCATATCTTTGATCATGTCTGAATTGCTGCTGCGAAATCCGTCAATCAAAGTTTCAACATTTTGACGACTAGATTTCAAGAAGTTTTGATATTTTTCAACTTTTTGTGCTTTAGTCAAAGCAATCCGGTCGACCAAAATTGAAGTTGAAGCTGGACTGCCTGTCCAGCCGACTGTTAATTCGAGGTTTTCAGGTAGTTGCAGAGTTTCGATTTTTAATTCAGGCCAATCAAGCCCTAACAACTTAGTTAGACTATGATTCTTGATCATATTGAAGACCCAGTTACGATCAGGTGATTTGTAAGCCACAATTCCACCAAAAGCACTCGCAGCAATGTCACCAAGACTACCATTACCTTGAACGGATAGGTGAGCAATGGCTGAGAGTTTATAGACATCCATGGCAGACAAATTGAGATGATAGAAGTCACCAAGGGTTTTGACAACTGCAACTGTAACAGCAGCGGATGATCCCAGGCCGTACTTTTTACCATCTTTTGAATCGAGCTCACTGGTTACTAATAGATCATAATAATTAAGCCGTATATTTTTTTCTAGAGCATACTTTTCGACAAAATTAATGGCCGCCAAGATATATTGAAGTTGACTTTCAGTATCGTCAAAAACAAGTTCCGTTCCTTGCCGGTCCCAATGAATAAGCTCTTTGTTTAAGTTCTTAGATTGAATGGTTCCACCATTCAATGATTTAGTTATGTGAGCAGTCACATATTGATTTACTGATGCTATTACAGCAGGGAAGCCAGTTTCAACAACGGCGTATTCTCCTGCTAAATATAATTTTCCAGGTGCTTTTCCCGTAGACAAAATATCATACCTTTCAATATAAATATCAGATGTATTGTATACCATTACCAATGTTTGCGACAACTGTGGTGACGGTGGGTAAGTTATCTTTGATGTACTTTTGAACAACTGGAGTTGATTCTTTAGTACAAATAATTTTTACATTTGGCCCAGCATCAATGGTTACGTAAGCGAAGACGCCTCGGCTACGCATTGATTTTACAAGTTGTATAACTTGGATCGTCTCTGGTGCAAAGTACGTAAATGATGGATTGGCCGAAAGTGTCAATGCATGCATACTCATGGCATTGTGTTCTGATAACTCACCGATTTTTTGAACATCTTTTTGAGCAATTGCTTGCTTAATTTCGTTTATCTCTGAAGACACTAGTGTAACCCAATTATCATAAAAAGGGGAGGTTTTTACGCTACTTTCCATTCCGGCAGTACTTGAAACCTTTTTGGCATCTTGATTAATGACAACAGATAATAATGATAAATCAATATTAGGGTGTTCATCAATAGGCACAGCGTAAGAAGTATCATTGTTTGTTCCGGAAATCCATTCTACGAAACCACCATATATTGAGCGAGTTGCTGATCCAGAGCCATTTCTAGCCAAAATAGACAGTTCTTTATTATTTAAATTTAATTTCATCGTTTGATTCAGTGAGGCAGCCAAAGCTGCAAAACCGGAGGCCGATGAAGCAAATCCAGCAGAAGTTGGAACATGATTAACTGAATCAACAGTAAAATGTTCATTGAAACCAAAGTATTCTCTAGCAAAATCTAAATATTTAACAATACGTTTATTTTGATTTTTATTTAATAACTCATTGTTTAAGTATATTTGATCATTTTCACTATCGATTATTTCTGATTTAGTATCAGTATAAAAACGGTCTAGAGTTAGAGAAAGACTATTAGTATAGGGGAGCTTGAGTTTCTGATCTTTTTTTCCCCAGTATTTTATTAACGCAATATTTGTGTAAGCTCGAGCTGTTTTAGTCACCGTCTGATTCCTCCGCATAAATAGAAAGTGGTTGAAGCCATGTTTGTTCGGCACCTGATTTGATCAGTGCTTTTTGAATCATTTCTGCACTTGTTAAGTTTCTGGCCAGACTAATAATACATCCACCGCGACCACCACCGGTGATTTTACTTCCAAGGGCTCCGGCATTATTAGCTGATTCAATTAATTTATCTGTCTTATCTATGGCCAGGTTCAGGTGTGACAGTAAGCCGTTGGCTTCACTGAAAGTTTGTCCTAAGTCTTTTAGACGATTACCACTCAATTCCAAACTGGTTTTTTTAGTACATTGACCAAGTTGTTTGAGAATTTTACCGACCTCATTGGGATCCTTGTCGTACATTTTTTTAACATCAGAGACGGTTTCTTTAGTTTTACCTTTAACTCCTGAATCCGCAATTATTAAGAATCCATCGGTTTCAAAAGTAAAGTAATCGACTGGATCTTTTTTACTGAATTGGACTGGTGAATTTGAGATAACTGTTAGTGCATCTAATCCAGAGGCTTTACCATGTGTGACGGTTTCTGATTTGTTTACGTAATTTAGTAATGTGTCGTGATCAAGAATATCATCAAAAAAATTGAAAAAAGCTCTAGTTATAGCAGTACCAATGGCTGCTGAAGAACCCAGACCACGTTCAATAGGTAAGCTGCTGTCGATACTGATTGTGTAATTAATATGCTCAGCATTCAATCTTTTATCTAACAAGTTGATTAAATACTTTACGCCAGACAATGAATCTGGAAGTTGATTGATTTTTCCAACATAATATTTAGATGACATGGTGCTTTCTTTTTGAGCATCAATTTCATTTATACGAACAATAACTGGAATACTGACCAAAGGGATGGCGATTGCGGGATAGCCGTAAACTACAGCATGTTCTCCCATGATAATTGTTTTTCCATGGCTTTTTCCGATTCCTTTAAGCATATGCTCACCTCAGTTTCTCTAAAATTATATTTTATACATCTAAAGCTTTGATTTCCACTGTGATTACCTTAACTATGATAGAATTTTTTCAGGAGAATGATTATGACATTAAATTTTGTACTCGGTAAAAACCAACTCGACCATCAAAAAAAAATGATGGAATTATTCAAAAGTGACTATCAAAAAAATTCCAACGGACAGTTCTTTTTTTTAGTACCTAATCATATTAAATTCGAATCTGAAATTAATACATTGAAGGCACTAGGACAAGATAATGGAAATGACGATGAATTGATTGCAACAAGCAATGTCCAGACCTTTTCATTATCACGTTTAGCTTGGTATTTTTTACGTGACCAAAGTATTTATAACACAGATTCCTTAACTGAAACTAAATCAGCTATGTTATTACGCAATATTATTTTACAACATAAATCTGAATTAAAAATCTTTTCAGGGATGGTTGGCAAACCTGGATTCATTGATCAGCTATCGACACAGTTCACAGAATTGCTGAATGGACAAGTCGAGCCGGATGACCTGGAATCTGTCTTGAGCCAGGATAATCCTGAAGTATTTACGGATAAGATTCAAGAATTAGATATTATTTATCAAGACTATTTTAATCAAATTCAAGGCTTAGCAACAAATACTTTTCAATTGGATGCATTAAGTAAATTTTTTGATGAGAATTTACATACACAAAATTATTATTTTTATATTTCCGGTTTTTCATCGTTTACAGCCGCAGAATTGAATTTGGTTAAATCTATGATTTTGAATTGCCACAATGTGACAATTTTATTTGCCTTGGAACAGCCAGTTCTTAAGATGGATGAAGTTTCGGATTTCTATTATCGTCCAGCCAATACTTATTATCAGTTGTATCAAATTGCACGTGCAGGACAAATTGCATTTCATAACTTCTTTGCCGATAGATTACGAGTTTCTGAAGATATTGGTAAGTTGGAAGATTATTGGATTCAGTCCAGTGAATATAGTGAAAAAATCCAAAATACTTCATTGAATGATAAGAGTTCAGTTCAGGTATGGAAATGTACTGATAAGCAAACAGAGGTTTCTTCAATCAGCACATATATTCGTCAATTGGTTGCTAATCAAGGTTATCGTTACAAAGATTTTTTGATTTTGACGCGTGATTTAGGACAGTACAGTTCGTTTATTGAATCATTTATGGAGAACAATGAGGTTCCGTACTTTATTGATCTTCAAAATAAAATGACCGATCATCCATTCAAGAAGATGATTGATCTGCTGTTTGCATGGGTCAATCGAGGCATGCAAAGTGGCGACGTTATCGCATTACTTAGGACAGAATTACTGATTCCGGAAGTATTTGAAAAAACTGATATTTCAGTTTTTCGTGAAGCAGTGGATCTAACTGAGAATTACGTACTTGTTAATGGAATTACTAGAAGGTCATGGTTAGGTAAAGACTTTGTACCTGACGCCAAGCTGGACAGTAAGGTCGATGCTGAAAAAATTCGTGGCTATCGATTAATGAATACCGTCAAAGACTATGTTTCATCATTATATAATGAATTGAATAATTTCTTTGAAGAAACTCATACAACGGTTGAAGCAACAGCTTTTGTTTATAATTTATTAACCGATCGCGGAGTCTTCAAACAATTGCTTGATTGGCAAAAACTGGCCACAGAACAGCATGATTTGTCTCAGGCCGATCGGCCACAGCAAGTCGTCAACAAGTTCAATGAAATATTAGATGAGTATGTCAATGTTTTTAGGGACGCTAATTTCAGCAGTGACGATTTTATTGAGATACTGGACGCTGGTTTTGAGACTGCTACATACTCACAAGTTCCATCGACATTGGATGCCGTAAGTATTTCTGAAATCGGAATGATTCAACCTAATGATCGTCAAATTACTATTATTCTTGGTTCAACCGTCAACAATATGCCGGGAACTTCTGTGTCGAACAACATTATTTCAGATGATGAACGACAAGCTATTTCTGGGGCACTGGTTGATGGGAAGTATCTTAAAGATTCAGATGAGATCGTCAATAATTCTGAACCATTCTTGCATGATGTTGTTTTTACGACTGCTAAAGAACGTTTGATCTTCACGTATCCAAACTTCACTGATGATAATAAACAACAAGAATTATCCAGCTATGTTGTTAGGATCATGAATCATTTTGAATTGCCAGAGCAAAACATTTTGCTTAATCCTGATTCTAAAGATGCTGAAGAGAATCAAGTTATAAGATATATTGGTTCGAAAACGTCTAGTCTGAATTATTTGATTCGTGTATCACGTTCTGCCTTGGATAATAAAATCGGCTTATCTAGTCAATGGAATTATGTTCGTAGTAGTTTGACGAATGATAATTTGGATCAGACTAAGTTTGTTATGAGTTCATTAGATTACAAGAACATTCCGCACGACTTGAGTCCTGATACAGTTGAACGTTTGTACGGGAAAGATATGAATATTTCTATTTCAAGACTTGAAACTTTTTATGAGAACGAATACCAATATTTCCTTAAATACGGATTGCGTTTGAAGCCAAGACAATTATTTGAAATAACACCAGCACAAACCGGGTCATTGTTTCATGCAGTCTTGGATGGTCTAGTCAAATATACCAACCAAGAAAAGGTTAAGATTCAAGATTTAACTGATGAACAACTGTCAAAATTAGTTAGTGATATCTTCAAGGAAAAAGTTAGTTATCCTGAAAATAAAGTGTTTTTAGCTTCTGCAAGGATGGAATTTATTGCTAGTCAAATCGAAAAGACCTTACGTCAGTTAGCCTTGGCAATCAAACGTCAATTGTCACGTAATAAATTTATCCCTAGGGCTTCAGAAGTTACCTTTGGTCGAATCAATAATCAAGAGAATCTACCTGGGTTGTCATTTAAAATCCTTGATAAACACTGGATCAACGTACGTGGAAAGATTGATCGAATTGACGAAATGGTAGTTGATGGAACTGACTATTTAGCAGTTATTGACTATAAATCTAGTGAAAGAGACTTTGATTTTTCTAATTTTCTTGAAGGTTTGACGATGCAGATGCCGACTTACTTGGAAAGCTTAAATCAGAATTTGGATATATTAAAAACAGAGACAGACGCGAATGATGCTAAAGTGGCTGGAGCCTTTTACTCACGGATCTTGAACCCAAAATTAAAATTGACCCGTAGTGCAATTACTGATACTGATTTATTAAAAGAATTTAAACTCAAAGGATTAGTATTAGATGACGAACAATTACTTAAAAACATTGATACTAAGTTAATTGGTAGCGGCAAATCGCCAATCGTACCAGTGAAGTACAAGAAGGATGTCGGAGCGCTTGGTGAACCAGACAGTGTTCTAAGTCAGTCTGATTTCTTTAAAGTATTGAATTATAATCGTCATTTAATAACTAAGGCTGGCGAAAAAATCTATTCTGGTAAATTGAATCTTAATCCCTATCGAGACTATCAATTGAAGACTGGATTGACATACAGTGACTACCAGTCTATTTTTCAATTTGACGCGATGCTGCCAGAGAATGACTATCATGAAATTATTAAATATAAAAAAATTGATGTCTTGAAGCGGATTGAAGATATCTTAGAGGATGGTGAAGAAGATGCCTAAATGGACCGATGATCAAAACAAAGCTATTTTTCATCATGGACATGATATTTTGGTTTCAGCTGCGGCTGGATCTGGTAAGACAACGATTCTGATTGAACGGATTATTGAAATGCTAAAGAACGGTGAGAATGTCGATAATTTGTTGGTCTCAACATTTACTGAAGCCGCAGCCATGGAAATGAAGGACCGTTTGATTGCCCGTATCAAAGAGCTATTACAGGATAAAGAATTGGACAAAGAAATTAGAGAACATCTTCAGAAACAAATTTTTAAAATTCCTATCGCTAATATCAGTACTTTGCATGCTTTTTGTTTGAGTGTTATTCAGAAGTTTTATTATGTGATTGACCTTGATCCTAATTTTAGATTGATCAGTGATGATACTGAGAAATCAATGTTGCAGGAACAAGCTTTTGATAATGTTAGAAATAAATACTACGAAAAGAATGATGAAAAATTTATGCAGTTGACCGAGAATTTTTCTGATGATCGTAGTGATGACGGTTTAGTTGATGTCGTATTTAAACTTTATGACTTCGCAATTACCAATGCTAAGACTGACGAATGGTTAGACGATCTGAGTTCAACTTACAAACTCGATGCGCCATTTAATCAAACTGACTTTTATCAAAAACAGTTTTTACCACAATTTTTCAAGTCACTAGATCAAATCATCTCAATGTCACAAGGAGCTATCAATACAGCACTTGATGATGAATTAGGATCACTGTATGCCAAAATGTTCAAAGAAATGATTGAACAAGTGGATCAGATTAAAAAAGATGCTGTGACAGAATCTTTTGATGACTTAAAGGAAAGTGTGATTCAACTTAAATTCACTTCAGTGCCAAAAGTTTTGGCTAAACAAAAAAAAGATATGGATCTCACGATTTTTGATTTTGTTAGAAGTGTTAAAGACGATATAACTAAACGAATCAGAGATGATTTGATCAATGACTACTTTATCCAAAATGAAACTGATACTTTAGCATCGATGAATGATTCCGCTCAAATAATCGATAAATTGATTGAAGTTGAACACAAGTTCATGAAGGAGTTTATGAGAATTAAACTGACGAATCACGCATTGGACTTTAATGACTTGGAACACCAGGCTGTTCAAATATTGTCAACTAAGGTTGATAATAGACAAATCGCCCTGGATTACTATCAAAGCAAATTCCATGAAATTATGATCGATGAATATCAAGATGTTAATGCCATGCAGGAAAATATTATTCAGTTATTAGCAAATGACGACAATAACATTTTCATGGTAGGGGATATCAAACAGTCGATATATGGTTTTCGTCAAGCTGCTCCGTATATCTTTGCTCACAAATATGATGAGTTCCAAAAAGATGATAATCCTAATGAATTAGTCAATCTATCGATGAATTTCCGATCATCAGGCTCGGTCGATACGTTTGTTAATAATATTTTCAAGAAGATCTTTGATCGTACGATCGGTGATATTAATTATGATAAGAATTCTCAATTGGTTGAAGGTACCAGCTTTCCAGAAGATTCAGATACTCAAAATGAACTTTATATTTTAACTAAGGAACACAATATCAATCAAGTTACCAAGCGGCAGTCTCAAATAGAATTTGCAGCTAAACGTATTAAAGAATTAATGGATTCAAAATTTCAAGTTTATGACAATAAACACAAAGAATATCGTGACTTGAAATATTCAGATATAGCCATTTTGTCCAGAACCAAAGGTAATAATACCGACTTGATCTCATATTTTTCAAAAGCTGAGATTCCATTAATGGTTACGGATGCACAAAACTATTTTCAAACAACGGAATTACAAATTATGATGGCGATGTTACAAATCGTTGATAATCCTAGACAGGACATACCGTTAGTAGCAGTATTGCGTTCGCCGATAGTTGGATTGAACGAAGAAGAACTGGCACAAATTCGTTTAACCGATAAAGGTGACGATTACTATACGGCGATGAAACTTTATGCTGAAGCTGATAATAGTGATAATAAACTTGCCGAACGTCTTAAAACATTCTTTATACAGTTGGAGACTTATCGTGATTTTGCTAACAAAAATAGTATTGCTCGATTAATTTGGAAGATTTATCAAGAAACAGGAATATTGGAATATGTTGCGGGGATGCCTGGTGGAAAGCAACGTGCGGCTAATCTGCATGCTTTGTACCAACGTGCTAGCGGTTATGAAGAGACTAATTTCAAGGGATTACATGCTTTTATTGATTTCATCCAAAGAATGGAAAAAATGAAAAAAGACCTGTCACAGCCTAACAGTATCGAAGTGGTCGATGATACTGTTAAAGTTATGACCGTCCATGCTTCTAAGGGACTGGAATTTCCAATCGTGATTTTCTTAGATCTTAGTCATGGTTTCAACAAATTAGACTATGTCGGTAGTACTTTGTATGACGTTGATTTGGGATTAGGAATGACTCTGCTCAACACAGATACAAGGATTACTATTCCAACAATTCAACGTTCACTGATTGCTACCAAAAAGAAGGTGGCAACTGTTTCAGAAGAAATGCGTCTATTATATGTTGCCTTAACACGTGCTAAACAAAAACTGATCATGATTGGTTTTGAAAAAAATATTGGCAAAATGTTTGGACGCTGGGATAGCACTATTGTTGAAGACAGCGGTGTGATTGACGAAGCATCACGTTTAGGTGCTGGTACATATCAAAATTTGATAGGAATGAGCACACTCTCAGATAACGAGCGTTTGCTAGCAGATGGTGAGAACCATTACGAAAATCGTGATGCACATATTGAGTTGCAGATTGTCAAAGAAGACGAAGCGTCGAAGACCGTGACGACTAGCAAAGTTATTCAAATTGCGACGGAACAACCTTCCAAACTATTCCGTGATACAGTCAGCAATATCTTGAATTTCAAATATCAACATCAAGAGGCTGTTGAAACAACTGCGTATCAATCAGTTTCCGAAATCAAAGGATTATTCGCCGATCCAGATGACGATGAAATGGCGACAGATTTGTTGTCAGATAAAGGTAAGTATATTCAGGATACCTTTGCAAAACCCAAATTTTTAGCTGAAACTAAGTCAGTATCCGCAGCTGAAATAGGTAGTGCAACTCACTTATTACTGCAAAAAGTCAATCTTGAACAAACACCAACACTAGAAACATTTGAAAAATTATTAACTGAATCAATTGCTGATGGAACGATAGAGGAAAATGTCGGAAAAAGAATTGATCTTCAGAGTTTGGCAAATCTCTACCAAAGCGATTTGGGACAGTCAATAGTTGAACATCAAGCAACAGTTTCACGAGAATTCCCTTTTTCAGTTCTAATGCCAGCAAAAAGATTGTTTAAAAACGTAGAAAAAAGTGATTCTAGTGATGATAAGATTTTGGTTCATGGTATTATTGATGGAGTGATTGAACTAGAGGACTGCATAATTCTCTTTGACTACAAAACTGACAATGTGAATAATCAAAATCTCAATGAAGCAGTTGAGAAATATTCCGGACAATTGAATCTCTATGCACAAGCGATATCAGTTATCCGCAACAAGCCAGTAAAAGAAAAATATCTGTACTTCTTGAAAATTGATCAGGCAGTAAATTTAAATAAAAATATTAACTAAGATTAGTGGTGAACTATATTGAAAAATTCCTACGCTGTTGTTGATCTTGAGACAACTAATGCTAATTGGCATGACAACGGGCGTATTATTCAATTTGGCTGTGCACTCATAGAAGATGGTGAGATCGTCAAGATCTATAATCAAAAAATCAATCCGCAGGTACCGATTCCTAGCCGAATCACAGCCTTAACGGGATTAAGCGATGAAGATGTACGTGATTCACCTACTTTTGAAGAAATTGCACCAAAGATTTTTAAATTATTGAAAAATAAAATTTTTATTGCTCATAACGTTAATTTTGATTTCACGTTTTTGAACCGTGAATTCAAACGTATTGGAATGAATGAGTTGAACATCAAAGCAATTGATACTGTTGAATTGTCACAAATTCTCTTTCCAACTATTAGTAGTTATAAATTGCAAGATTTAACTGGTTATTTGAGTATTCAGCACGATAATCCACATAGTGCTGATAGTGATGCTTTGGTAACGGCAAAGTTATTCTTGATAATTATTAAACGTCTAGAAGAATTACCAATTCAAACTTTGAAGTTGTTGGCTAATTTTGGCAAAGATACAATTCGTGACACTAATTTAGTCTTTAAACAAGTTGTTCAAGAAGTTGAAGGTCAGAATAATGTTCTGCCTGATTATTTGTATGAACGAAATGGTCTGATCCTACGAAAAAAGGATTTGCATATCGGTGAAACTATCGATAGAACTTCAAAATATCCTGACACTAAGCTGAGTAAACAAAAGATGTTGGAAGGTGTCCTAGATTATCGTAAGAACCAAGCTAAATTAATGGACGATATTTATCAAACTAGCCAGCACCGCAATAAGGGTAAAAAATGGAATCTGATTGAAGCTCCAACCGGTTCAGGTAAGACACTGGGTTATCTATTACCACTTTCATATGTGGTCAATAGTAATCAGAAGCTAATAATTGCGACGACGACCAAGGTTCTTCAACAACAGATTATCGATCAGTCGATACCATTGTTAAATCAGGTCACCGGGAATAGCCATCACGCTGAAGTGGTGAAGAGCAGTTATAATTTCATTGATCTTGATCGATTTTATGAAGCATTGGACAATTATCGTATGCATAGTCATACGGCTATTTTGAAAATGAAGATTATTGTTTGGCTGACGATGACAACCACAGGTGATTTAAGTGAGTTACATCTGACAAATTACAATAGTCCTTTGTTTACAATTATTAGACATCGTGGCGAACAAAAAGAAAATACTTTGTTCAGTCGAGATGACTTCTGGATGTATCAACAGAATCATTATCAGGAATCGTTGATATTAGTGACTAATCAATCGTATTTGGCAAGAAATATTGACAGTACGATTTGGGGTAATAATTCTTATCTTGTAGTGGACGAAGCTAATCATTTCGCTAATAGTTTGAGGGATGTTGCCTCACCGAGCGTTGATTTTTTGAAGATGAATGAATACGTCAAAAAAATCAGTGATATTTTATATCAGAATCGCGTAACCTTACGTTATGCCTTCACCGAAGTGACGACTCAACTGTGGAATTATCAGGATTTACAGGATATGGATAGTCATTTCCAAGCAATCGACGAATTGATGGAGAGGTTGGAGTTCAATGTTTTTGAGAACTATGTTCAGGATAATGTTTCATTTAAAAATCGTGAGCAATTTGTTTCAATAATCGATAGTGAACAGAAGTTTGGAAAAGATAATTCCGAATTGATCGATTTGCTGTCGGACTTAATCGTGGAGCTTTCGCTGATAGTTAATCGAATTGATACATTGTTCGATCAATATAATTTTCAAAAGAATTTTATTTCAGTGGAATTATCAAAAATTATTTCTAATTTAATTATTGAAAACAGTAAGTTACGTGGAACTTTAGCAAATGTTGATGAATTGTTACAGTCATTACAAGGACAAAAGCAAGAATTCGGTGTTGAGATAGAAATGCGTGATTACTATGAACCTAATACCTTGAAGATCAGTTGGCGTCAATTTGATATTAAAAATCTTATCAATGAAGTCACGGATAGATTCAGTCAAATTGTTGCTATTGGTGCAGCCATAACTATTCAAAAAGATTTCTCACATTTCATCATGGATCTTCAATTAGATGAAGAGCAGATCAATCAAATGAAGATTTTGCCGGATGCTAATAACATGGCTAAGAATAGTAAAATCTTCTTACCATCAGATGTTCCGGATATTTTTTCACTTGGTGAAGATGAATACTTTGACATGGTTACTCGTTACATTGTTGAGATTCTCGACAACTTGGATCACCAAACAATGATTCTCTTCAATTCATTGAATACATTAAGCAATGTATACGATCGATTGATGAGAACCGATGTAAAAGAGAAATGGGAAATTCTGGCCCAGGGTGTGACTGGAACTAATGAAAAAATCAAAAAACGTTTTGCAATAGGTAAGAGATCTGTTTTACTTGGCGCTAATTCTTTCTGGGAAGGTGTCGACTTTCCCAATAAGATGCTAGAAATCTTGATTGTTACTCGAATTCCGTTTGAATCGCCTGAACAACCAGATGTAAAAATTCGTCAAGATATTTTGCGTGAACGTGGATTGAATATCTTTAAGGCAGATGCTTTGCCAAAGGCCATTTTGCAGTTAAGACAAGGATTAGGTCGATTAGTTAGAAGCCCTGAAGATAAAGGGGTTATCTTGCTACTAGACAATCGTATCTTGACTAAGAATTACGGTAAGGAGATACTTAACTCACTGCCAAATGGATTGCAGGTTGTTGACGAAAACATAGATTTAATTAAAAAAGATATAAATGAGTTTTTGAATTAAGTAATAAGTTGATATACTATTATTGCTGTAATATTTCATTTGACTAAGGTAAAGGAAGAATTATGAATAGAAGCACAAAAATTTTACTGGCGATATCACTAGTTGCGCTAGTTGTCGTTTCGGCATTAACGTATATTAATCTTTCTGCTGCACCGAACTCAAGTGCTAAGTCACAGGCTGATTCTATTGCAGAACAAAAGGCGGGGATTACTCAACCAGACTATTTTGGTAATTTTACTCGTGAAAAACAATATTATTCAGTTGGTGGTCTGACAAAGAATGATAAATACCGTTATGTCATTATCAATGCGAAGAGCGGTAAAACTGAAACAATTGATTTGAATAATGCGCCTGTTCGTAAGGATGTCATTCAAGGGGTTGCTGACAGATATAGTGCAACGAAAATCTTGCACATTAATCTAGGTATTTATAAAAGCAAACCAACTTGGGAAGTATCTTTCCAAAACAAGAAGGGTACTATCGGCTATAACTTAGTTGATTTTCGTACGGGCAAAAGTGTACAAATTATAAATAACTTATAAAATATCGTATTTAAAGATTTGAATGTTATTCAGAACGTTGTTTACTTGGTAAATAGCGTTCTTTTTGTACGTAATAGTAGCTATTATTTGATAGGAAGAAGTGAATTTAATGAATGAAAATACTTTTGATGAATTTTTGAGCAGTGGAAATACGAGTATCAGTAATTTGATTATTCAAAATTATAGCAAGCTTGGCATGACCGAAAAGGATTTGATTGTTTATCTAGAACTATCTTTGTATGCACAAAAGGGAATTCAATTTCCAATGGCAGCTAATATGGCAGCTGATACGGGGATAGATGAATCAACAATTTATACGATTATCCAAGGATTGATCAAGCTAGGCATTATTGAATTAAAAACAGTAATTGATCATCACCAGCAACGTGATATTTATTCTCTAACACCAATTTTTAAAAGATTAGAGGTTCTGTTGACACAGAAGTCTGATGAGAACCAAAAAAATCAATTGATGTCTGAAACAGAAGAATTATTTAAAAAAATAGAGGTCGAATTTGGTCGTCCTATTTCACCCATTGAACAAGATCAAGTTCATCAGTGGATCGATGATGATCACTATTCAATTGAGTTGATCGATTTGGCACTAAAAGAGGCTGTGCTTAATCAAGCATATTCAATGAAGTACATGGATCGTATTCTAATCAGTTGGGAAAAGAGTAATATTAAGACAGCTGAGCAACTCCAAGAAAGACGAAAGAAGCTGGGATATTAATGTTAAAGGACGAACAGATTGTCTGGGCAATTCACCAGATGGAAGAAGACATTGGACCTGTTGGTCCTTCACTAGATTCAAGAACACCGTTCCAATATCTTGTATCGGTTATTTTAAGCGCACAAGCGACAGATGTGTCAGTTAATAAAGTTACACCTACTTTGTTCAAACTCTATCCAGAGCCTAAGGATTTGATGAATGCAGACGTTGAAAGTGTAGAACGTATCATTAAGAGTGTTGGACTATTTCATAATAAGGCTCGAAATATTATTAAAACTGCAGGAATCGTTCATGAGGAATTGAATGACGTAGTTCCCACAGATCGTAAGGGTATCATGGCGTTACCTGGAGCCGGCCGTAAAACGGCGAATGTTGTATTGAGCGATGTTTTCAATGAACCCACCTTTGCCGTTGATACACATGTTTCTGCGATATCTAAACGAATGCATTTTGTCGATCAAAAGGCATCCCCGTTACAAGTTGAAAATAAAATTGTTGGCGTGTTACAGCCAGAAGAATTACATCAGGCACATCACACAATGATTGAATACGGCCGCAAGTATTCAATGAAATTAACTCCGGATAAAGAAGTTAGTCAGTTGATTATCGATTGTGACAAATTGAATGAAGAAAATGAGTCCGAAATATAAAAATAGTCATCAAAATCAAATTTCGATTTTGATGACTATTTTTGTGTTTAATTAGATGACGTAGTTCCACTCTGGGTAGTTGTTGAACCACCTTGGCTATTATTAGTGTTGCCACCAGTTGTACCGCCATTATTTGTACTACCATTACTGTTGTTATCGGTAGTTCCACCACTGTTATTTCCAGTGTTGGTATTCCCATTATTGCTGCCGGTATTACCAGTATTACCGGTATTGTTATTATTAGATGTAGTTCCACTTTGATTATTATCAGTTGAAGTACTGTTATTATTGGTTGTACCTGTACCTGTACCAGTCGTGGTTGAATTATTCTCATTGGTATCGTTATTTTCATCAGTTGATTCTGAATTACTGCTTGATGGTCTAGTAGTTGTTGCATCATTAGAACTGGATTCAGAAGTACTATTTGATGATGAAGAATAACTTTCAGTACCCTTGTATGGATTATTCGGAGCATATCCTTTAACAAATAATTCACTAGTTGAACCACTTGATGAAGGGGCAACTGTGGCTGATGTTGATCCGTTATTAAGAATATTTAATCTTACGACTGAACTAGGTTTCTTCCAGTTAGGGTTAGTACTGTCAGATCTATTTTGAAGATATTGAATCATTTCTTTGTAGACCTTGCCGGGTACGCTCTGATACGTCATTGAAATACCTGAACTATTAGGTGAGTCATAACCGGTCCAAACACTCATTGAATAGTTCTTAGTAAATCCATTGTACCAGGCATCCTTAGCAGTGCCACTGAGAGCTGAATTAGCTGCAATAGCACTATCATCATAATTAGTTGTACCAGTTTTACCTGCTTGATGAAGCCCTGAGATATTAGCGTATGTAGCATATTCAGTTGGTACACCTTTGAGCATATCAGTGATCATGTAAGCAGTTGATGATTTCATTACACGTTTGCCCTTAGAACTGTACCTGTGTGTGATACCATCGGCGGTCTCGATCTTAGATACATATGTTGGCTTGTAATAAGTTCCGCCATTTGAGAAGGCAGAGTAGGCTGAAGCACCTTGCAAACTGGATGCCTCGGCACCAATACCAACACTTAATGGATCACTGCTCTTGAGATTCATACCAAGATTATTGGCAAACCCTTTTGCTTTGGATAATCCAACATCACCTAAAGTACGGATAGCTGGAATGTTTCTAGAATTTACCAGGGCATCACGCATACTGATCTGTCCTTCATATTCCTCATCCCAGTCTTTCAACTCGATGTCGGTACCAGCGTAGGTATAGGCTGTATCTTCAACTTGATGGTAGGTTGACCAATTCAAGTATTCAATTGCCGGTCCATAATCCAGGATAGGCTTCATGGTTGAACCATTACTACGAGAAGTTTGAACTGCACGGTTGAGACCAAATTGGATATTAGAAAGATTTCTTCCACCGATCATTGCAATAACATTTCCGTTATTAGGATTGACGATGGTTGCACCAATTTGTTCTTTTGAATCTTGGAAACTTACTGTACCTGAATTAACGATGCTGTACAGTTTTTTTTGAGCCGCATAGTCCATGTTGACGGTAATCTTCAAATTATCACGATAGGGGTCAAATCCCTTTTTCTTAACTTCAGTAATGGCTTCCTTAATGTAAGGATCAGAAACAATACGTTTGGTATCGTTGCTATTGCTTACTTTTTTATATGGTTGTAAGCCGTCATCGATCGGCGTGTTCAAAGCCTCTGTTTCCTCGGCCTTAGTAATTTTATTATTTTCATACATCGCATAAATAACTAAATTACGACGATTCTTAGCTGCTTCAGGATGAACATAGGGATCGTAATTACTTGGTGCATTAGGAATACCAGCAAGTAGTGCTGTCTGAGCAATTGTTAATTTATCCAATGATTTGCCGTAATAGTATTTAGAAGCAGTCTTGATACCACCAATACCATTATTGAAGTATTCCTTATTAAGATAGAACTCAAGAATTTGTTGCTTGGAGAATTTTTGGCTGACGCGCATTGCCAGATAAGCTTCTTGCATTTTACGTTTGAACGTCTGGTCTTTAGCATCAGTCGAGAACACAGTCAACTTGATCAATTGCTGTGTTAAAGTACTGGCACCTTGTAGTGTTCCTCTAGTTATATTGGTGATTGCTGACTTAACGATTCTCACTGGGTCAACACCCAAAGGCTCGTTATAAAAATTTTTGTCTTCAATGGAAATGACAGCATCTTGAACTCTTTGGGGCACTTTGTCGATTGTTACGTAATTTCTTTTGTTGGCACCTAGTGAGGCGATGGTTTTTCCATTTGTATCCACAATAGTAGAAGAACCACCACTTTGAAGGTTTTCTTGGCTGACAACAGGAGCACTTATCGCATAATAGATGAAGACAGCAATGAAGAGTCCTGCCAACACGCCAATAATGGCAAAGATCCATTTAAAAATTGATTTGGCGATTGTATTAGATGAAGGAGCGTTGTTTTTCTTTTTACTCATTTTTTCTCCCTCCCACTTTCTATAAGCTGTTGAACAGCGTTAATATAGGGTAAAGTAGGGTTATAATTAGGACTTATTTCGATAGAGCATTCAACTATTTGTTTTAGCTGAATCGATTTAGCACCATCATGCTTTTGTCCGTCCCAATATTCAAATAAATTATCTGCAGGCATAATAAAATACCGTTTTAAAGCAACGTACTTGATGATAACAAAACATATTCCACCTTGTTTTTGACAAGCTTTCAAGTGATCGATTTGATGTTGATGAAAGTTTTTTAATGGAAAAGTATTTTTATGCTTTGTTTCCTTAGCCTCAAAGTCAACGTAGTGACCCTCATAGACCCCGTTATAATCAGTTGTGGATGCTTTACTAAAATAGGCCTCCTTGATTACTGCACGGCTTCGTTTAGGGTAATCTACTTTGACAATTTGTATAGGCGTTGGTTTTTTATAAATTACAGCAACATCATGACTACGGTAATATTTGTTGCTTTCGTTTATTTCTTCCTCTAGAGTCATACCACGATCACCAAAAATCAATTTCTTTTTGGCTGAGGTATCAACGGAGGGCTTGCTTGATGCAGGTGATGGCGAAGTGTTAAATGACCTGCCATCAGGGTAATTAAATTTCAAAATATCAACTCCTACTTGAGCATTATACCATGATTGCATTGTGGGGAAAGGCGGGCGCCTTTCATCTAATCAGTTTTGATTTAGAACATTATACAGCAATATATCAGTAACTTATTCAAGGAGATTTATTTAATGATTAAAAATTTATGGATAACTGGATATCGATCCTACGAGATAGGTTTATTCAAACCGGACGATCCAAAGGCAAAAGTAATTCAAAAGTTTTTTGCAGAGCGAATAACTAATTATGCCGAGGACGGTATGGAATGGGTCTTGACTGGTGCACAGATGGGGACTGAACAAATTGTTGGTAAGGCAGTAAAAGATGTAAAAGATAAAGGATATGACATAAAACACGCAGTTATGTTGCCATTTTCTGAATTTGGTGCAAAATGGAATGAGAATAATCAGCAATTACTAAATATTTTTTTAAGAAATGCTGACTATACTAACAAATTATCTAATTTAGGTTATCATTCAAGTGTACAGTTGCGAACATGGCAGAATTTTATGTTGAAACATACTGATGGAGCGATAATTTTTTACGATCCGGATAGCGGTGGGAAGCCAAAGTTTGATTATGAAGCTATCCAGAATTATCGTTCCGCGGGAAATAACTATGAATTAGAACTGGTAGATTTTGACACAATGCAAGATTTTGCTAATATAATGTTTGATAACTAGCCTAAGAGTTACTTCTTTTGGTATAATTAATTAACACAAACTGGGGTGTTCAATATGAATAATATGAATCAAATGAATGGATTTAATCAAAATCCACAAGGTAATGATAATAATTTTGTTTTAAATTTCCAACCAAACGATATTCTTCAAAAAGAATTTAAAACAAAAATGAGAGGATACGATCCAACTGAAGTCGATCAATTCTTAGATGGAATCATCAAGGATTATGAAGCTTATTCAAATGAGTTGAATCGTCTTCAATCAGAAAACGAAAGTCTTCAGACACAGCTTGGTGCAAAAGGCCAACAGCCACAACCAAAGCAAGCTCAGCAACAAATGCCTAAGAATCGTGTTTCAAGACCACAACCACAAGTGAAGAATCAAGCTGCATCAAGTGCAACCGCTGAATCCTCAACTAACTATGATATTTTGAGAAGAATTTCCAATTTGGAGAATCGTGTATTTGGTCATGATTTTTCTAATGGACTTCCAGACGAAAGCAATCATGAAGTAAAACAATTTGCTTCTGCTGCTGTTCCAAATAACATGGCTGGTAATGGTGTGGAAAGTGGACACAATGAGATCAATCCTCGTATGCAACCACAACAATCGCCAATTAATAATCAACAACAAGGATTTAATGATCCTAATCATTTCCAATCTAATCGTCAAGGTCAAAATATCAACGGTTTTAACGGAAATAATGGAAATATGAATAATAATGGTAATTTTAATCAATTTTAGTGTATAATGAATTCATCGGTAAATTTTGAGTAATCGCGGCTTAGTTATCTAAGCTGAGGAAAGTCCACGCCCACACGAGCTGAGATGCTTGTAGTGTTCGTGCTTGGCCCAATAAGCCAAGGTACCTTATGGTAACGGCAGCGAAAGCACTAAAGTTTCGACCATGTGTTACTAGCTTGAAAGTGCCACAGAGACGTAGTATTACGGGAAACCGTAATAGTGGAACGAGGTAAACCCCGCGAGTGGGCAACCCAAACTTTGGTAGGGGCGCTTCATAACGAGAAATGAATCTACTGTGAAGGCGTAATTGTAGATAGATGATTACTAACTGTATCGGAGTGCCTAGCCGATACATGAACAGAACGTGGCTTATAGAAATTTACTAAGGTAAGGGACGACTTGTTCGTCCTTTTTTTGTATAAAAATTTAACTCATGAAGAGGTAGAAATGAAATTAATTGCAACGATGTCAAGCGGTTTTGAAGCTATAACCGCACGTGAACTACAAGATTTAGGTTATGAGACTCAAACAGAAAATGGCAAAGTATATTTTGAAGGTGAATACGAAGACGTAGCTAAAGCTAATCTCTGGTTACGTAGCGCCGATAGAATCAAGATTTTGATCGGTACTTTTAAAGCCACAACCTTTGAAGAACTATTCGACAAAGTTTATGCAATCGATTGGGATCAATGGTTGCCGTTGAATGCGGCATTCCCAATTAAAGCTAGAACTGTTAAGTCTGCGCTTCATTCCGAACGTGATATTCAAGCAATTACAAAAAAAGCCATTGTTAACAAAATGGCTGATATTTACATGCGCCGTGGAAGATTGCCAGAATCTGGTGCAACTTTCCAAATTGAAACACGTATCCATAAGGATGAAGTTGAAGTGACCCTTGATACAACAGGAGCATCACTTTACAAACGTGGATATCGCGTTGAACACGGTGCCGCTCCATTGAAAGAAAATTTTGCGGCTGCCATGATCCTATTGACAGTTTGGCATCCAAATATGCCATTCATCGATCCAACAACTGGTTCAGGTACAATTGCCATTGAGGCTGCTCGTTTAGCTAGAAATATTGCTCCTGGTATTCAGCGTCATTTCGTATTTGAAGATTTCGATTGGTTCGATCCAAAAATTCTAAGTAATCTAAAAGAAGAAGCTAGAGCTGGAGAAAAAGATGTTGAATTAAATATCTTTGCTAGTGATATCGATGGTTCAATGATCGATGTTGCCAAACTTAATGCTCATGACGCCGGAGTTCTTCACGATATTCAATTTAAGCAAGTTGCTGTGAAAGATTTGAAGATCGAAGGCGAAGATGGAGTTATCATCGCCAATCCTCCATATGGTCAACGTATGAGTGATATGGAAAACGTTAGAAAACTATACAAAGAAATGGGAGAAGTCTTTAGGACCGCTCCCACTTGGAGTAAATATATTTTAACTAGTGATTTGGAATTTGAAAAATATTACGGTGAAAGAGCTACTAAAAAACGTAAGCTCTACAATGGTTCAATCAGAGCAGATTACTATCAATATTGGGCAACTCGACGTCATTAATTTGGTTATAAACTATCACGACGATGTAGGTCCCAAAGGATTAGCAAAATCATAATTGCGGTTACAATAAGTGAGAAGAACCATGACCACCACTTGTCAGCGACTGGCAGTTTCATATTCATACCATAAAAACCTGATACGATCGTGGGAATACTTAAGACAATTGTGTAAACTGTCAGTACTTTCATGGTCGTATTTGTTTGGTTATTTAAAATATTGTTATACGTATTAGAAACTCGATCAATAATGTCAGAACTCAAACTGGCTTGATCGCGAATCTGTTCGATTTCGACAATTGAATCATGTAAGTGTTCTTTAGATTTTTTGGACAAACTAATGTTTTGGATTTTACCTGATGAAATAATCTCGATTTGTTTAACAACATTAAAATTACCATTGATAGCTGTACTGATATACGTAATCAAATCTTCTAGTCCGGCTAATTCTAGAATTTGATTCTTAGAAGAACGACTGTGTTTGATGTGTTCTTGGATTTTATTCCGATCTTGATTAATTTCACTCATACGGTCGTTGTAATCACTTGTAACTTGGTCAAATGTATTGAAGATAATTTCCCATATGCGATCATCTAAGTCGCCTGTGAAGTGATTATCAGCCTTAGTAATATAATCTACCAAGTAATGCGTGTCGTTGTTAGTGAATAGGAATAGTTGATCATCTTTGATGGCAAAGGAAACTGGTAGAGTAATATCCGATAAATTATCATCAATGACAGTTTCTCTTTGGACATTGAAGACAATCAAAAAGGTGTTGGTGTGCTCATCTAATTCAAGACGAGCACGTTCATTTGTATCATCAGCGTAATCAAGGATCTCATTTGTAATCTCATATTTTTCAATTAATTCGGTACGATCTTGGTCACTTAAATTTTCTTTGGAGTGAATATCGATCAATGTTAAGTCCTGGTTCAGCTTTTGTGAATTTATCATAGTAGTTCTCCCTCGAAAACAATAATAGCATAAAAAATAATCTCAACTATTTGCAATTTAAAATAGTTGAGATTATTTAGTTTGATCAATTAATGTCATTCTGAATTAATTATAATTTTTTTAATAATTACTCTGGTATAGAGTAAACTTTAATCCTATACTATTTAACAAAGAGGGAGTGAACGTAAATGAAAAATACAAGTTCTGATTGTACTGAAATTCTAGTTGGTAAAGCTGCTAGTATGGATGGTTCAACTATTGTCGCCCGTAATGAAGACGGTTATGGTCCAATCAATCCGATTAAGTTTGTTGCTCATGAAGCAAAGAATCAAAAGAATGCTGAGTATGTTTCAATAACTACTAATGTAAGGGTACCACTACCTGATCACGCTTTTCGTTACACCGCTACACCACAGGCTGATCAAAGTGATGGTCAATATGAAGAGGCTGGTATCAATGAGTATAATGTAGGGATGAGCTCAACTGAAACGACGGCAACCAATGCCCGAGTTCTGGGTTATGATCCACTAGTTCACGATGGTATTGATGAAGAAGCAATGTTGACGATAGTTTTGCCATACGTTAAGACTGCTAAGGAAGGTGCTATTCGTTTAGGTGCCTTACTAGAAAAATATGGTACGGGCGAATGTAATAGTATTGCCTTTAATGATAAAGACGAAATTTGGCTTTTAGAAACAGCTGGTGGTCATCACTGGGCAGCAATGCGTTTGCCAGAAGATACCTATGCCATTGTACCTAATCAAACAGTCATGCAAGAAGTTGATGTTAATGATACAGATAACTTCTTAGTAGCAACTGACTTAGTCAGTTTTGTTGAAAAACATAATTTGAATCCACAACCAGGTCATTTTAACTTCCGTGAGATTTTTGGTACACAGAGTGAAGCTGATGCATATTACAACACACCTCGTACTTGGTATGGTCAAAAATTATTCAATCCTGAAATTGAACAGGAACCAACTGCTCAAGATATGCCGTTGACCAGAAGGCCAAGTAAGAAGATTGCAATTGAAGATGTTCAATACTTCTTGTCATCACACTACAATGGAACAAAGTATGATCCATTTGGTACCTTTGCTTCTGGAACAGCAGCTGAACAACGACAATTCCGTTCAATTGCGATGGATCGTAATCAAGCGTCATCAATTCTTCAAATCAGAAATGATGTTGACGCAAAATATGCTGGTGTACAATGGTTGTCACTTGGTTTCTTTGCTTATAGTCCTTATGTACCGTTCTACACTAATATCACTGACACACCAGTTGATTACAAAAACACGACTAATGATGTTGACGTTAATAATGTATATTGGTTAGAAAAGACATTGTCTGTCATGATCGAACCACATTATCATGAATATTCAGATATGATTCATGCGTATCTTGATGGTTGTCAATCATATGCTCGTCAACGATTAGAAACTACTGATAACGCAGTTGAATCCTTAAGTGGGGATGTTTCAGATTTCTTAACTAAAAGTAGTATTGAAACAGCTGCTGAAGTTTCTAGTCGTACACATAAGTTATTTGACGATGTTGTTAAACAGGGCTTGATGCTTTCTAAGACAACTTGGGAAAAAGGTCAAAATTTATAATAATAAATCAAAAAAATCTTCTTGATCAAAAATGATCAGGAAGATTTTTATTTACAAGTTTTTGTTTATGGTGTAAATAGATTTAATAATTCAGTTTCTGGAATGCCTTTAAAGTAGTCATCTAAATTAAATTTATCAAGCACTGCTAGAATATCGTCACGATCAAATTTTGTATTAAGTAACTTACTCTTAATATCAGTGACATCTTTCATACCGAAGTAATCACCATAGATTTGAACGTCGGCAATTTTACCATCAGCGATATTATAACGGACATCAACAGTACCCATATCAAAGTGCTTTCTTTGTTTAGCAGTGAATTCAGGTGATTTACCATAAACCCAATCCCAATTGTAGTAGAATTTCTCTTTGATCTTATCAATTTCTTTTTGATCTTCTGAAGTCACTACATACTCGTGATCTTTGATATCATCTAGTGAATTAGCGTGGAATAATTCCAATAATAGTTTGTCACGGAATTGTTCAGTTGTAAGATTTTGATATTCTTTATCAAGGTAAGGGCGAACGTTAGTTACACGACTTCTGATCGACTTGATACCTTTTGAAGCAATTTTGTCTTTTTGAACATGTAGAGCTTTTGTTAAGACATCCAAATCAACATCTAGTGATAATGTACCATGTGAGAATGTTTTGCCATTTCTTGAGTACATAGCATTACCAGAGAACTTCTTACCATCAACTAGTAAGTCATTTCTGCCTGAAACTTCAGCAGTAGTTGCGCCCATTTGGTGTAATGCATCAATAATAGGTTGTGTGAATGATTTAAAATCACCGAAATTCTTATCATCTGAGTCAACCATAAAGCTGAAACATAGATTACCAAGATCTTGATATACAGCACCACCACCAGATAGACGACGAGTAACTGTAATATTATTATCTTTGATATAATCTGGATTGATTTCTTCCATTGTATTCTGGTTACGGCCAACAATGATACATGGTCCTTCAATATAGAAGAGTACAAGTGGTTCGTCAAATTCGACATTGTTCATTAAATATTGTTCTGTGGCCAGATTGTCACGAATATCTCTGTCCTTCATTACAACGTAATACATGAAAAAGCCCCCTTGAGTATTTTTGTAAGCGATTTAATAGTATCACATTTTTCACAAATCTTACATACAAAAACCATTCACTTGCGCAATTTTATCAACTCATGATGAACCAAGCTGTGTGCGGCTCGATTATCTTTGTCTGAGATATGTTTCACAAAGTATGAGGGGAAGTTTGTGAGTTGTTTTAAAATATCGTTCAGGATAGATTGATAGTGCTTAGAATACTTTTTGTCTATACTATCTGTTAGAATTTTACTATCTGAGTGAATGAAGAGAATGTCATCATCCCATTCTCGTTCTAAAAGCTCTCTTAATGCTAATTCTAGTGCCAAAAACTCGAGATAGTGATTATCATTTGGATCTTGTGGCTGTACACGATTGATTGTTTGATCGTTATACTTTATAACATAGGCGGTAGCGGCTAGATTTAAATTAGAATTTAAACCGGCGTCGGTGTACAATTTAATCATCTTATTAAAAACCTTTCAGGAGTAATTATGTCAAAGAAATATTTCGTTCAACCCACGGGTTCATGGGGAATTATCATGTGGTCGTTTGCATTGAGTATATTGTGCTTGGGTGTTGTATTACAGTTAGAAGTATTTAGCTTCAGTATACTTCCATTTTTAGCATGGATTTTAGGAATCGCTCTCGTAATTTATATTATAACTAATTCATGGGTAAAATTTGATAATGGTTCAGTTATTATCAAAGAGCCCAATTATTACAAGGCCAGAGTATTTGATCAATCTGAGGTCAAATTGAAAAATGATAGTAAATGGACTCTGGAATTTATTTTTGAAAATCATGATTATTTTCCATTGAAGATTACTTCTACTAAGAAAATTTTGAAGAAAATTAAGAAAGAAGCGGGTGATGCAAATGTCATTTCCAAGTGATATTGAAATAGCTCAAATAAACGAGCACGAAAAAATGAAGAATATTAGTGAAATTGCTGGAAAAGTCGGTTTGGATCCTAATGATATTGAACCTTATGGTCATTTTAAAGCTAAGATTTCAGCAAATGGTATTCGTAAAGCAATGAAGAATGATGATGGAAAGTTGATTTTGGTAACTTCAATCAATCCAACTCCTGCTGGAGAGGGCAAATCAACCGTTGCTATTGGTCTTGCGGATTCATTACAGGCTATAGGTAAAAAGTCGATTTTGGCCTTACGTGAACCCTCACTTGGCCCTGTAATGGGAATGAAGGGGGGAGCTACTGGCGGTGGCTATGCCCAGGTTGTTCCTATGGAAGATATTAACCTGCATTTCACCGGTGATATGCATGCTTTGACTAGTGCTACTAATACTTTGGCAGCGTTGATCGATAACCATCTTCATCAAGGAAATCAATTAAATATTGACCCACGCCGTATTATTTGGAAACGTGCTCTAGATATTAACGACCGCTCACTGCGCAACATTACGATTGGACTTGGTGGTCCGGCGAATTCAATTCCCCGTCAGGATCATTTTGAAATTACAGTTGCAAGTGAATTAATGGCAATTTTATGTTTATCACAAGATATTGATGATTTAAAAGAACGTATTTCCAACGTTTTGATAGCATATACGTATGATAAGAAACCAATTTTTGTGCGTGACCTACATGTTGAAGGTGCCATTACCATGTTGTTGAAAGACGCTTTGAAGCCAAATTTGGTTCAAACACTTGAGAATACACCAGCCATTATCCATGGTGGACCTTTCGCAAATATTGCACATGGCTGCAATAGTATTTTGGCAACTAAGTTAGCCATGAAGCTTGGTGACTATACAATTACTGAAGCAGGATTTGGTGCTGATCTTGGTGGTGAGAAGTTTATGGATATTGTCACTCCAAAGCTTGACCATGCTCCTAATGCAATTGTAATTGTTGCGACTATTCGTGCTTTGAAATACAACGGCGGACAAGCACTGAAAAATTTGGAAAATGAAGATTTGAATGCTTTGAATCTTGGCTTTAAAAACTTAAAACGTCATGTTAAAAATATGCGTTACTACCATATTCCAGTTGTCGTTGCTATCAACAAGTTTGCGACTGATACTGATAATGAAATCAAATTACTTCAAACACTTTGCGATGAACTTGGAGTTGAAGTTGGATTGGCAGATATTCACAACAATGGTAGTCAAGGTGGATTAGACTTGGCTAGAATGGTTGTAAAAGCCACTGATAAAGAGGCCAATTACACACGTCTATATGAAGATGCTCAACCAACAATTGAAAAAATCGATACGATTGCTTCAGAAATATACGGTGCCAATAATGTCGAATATAGCCCTAAAGCCCTGCGTCAATTACAAGTATTAAAAGATAATGTTTGGGATGACTTGCCAGTATGTATTGCTAAAACACAATATTCGCTGAGTGATGATCCTAAAAAATTGGGCAGTCCTAGGGACTTCACGCTACATGTCAAAGAAATCGTTCCTAAGCTAGGTGCCGGATTTGTGGTTGTACTGACCGGCAGCATTTTAACTATGCCCGGATTACCAAAAGAACCAGCCGCATTGAATATGGATGTTGACAATGATGGCAGAATTAGTGGGTTATTCTAGTGCTTATAGTTTATGTCGCACTTTTCATAGCCCTGATCATTGGCGATCAAGCACTGAAGTATTATGTTGTTGCAAACATCCCCACAATGAGTTTTCACGAATTTATTCCTGGAATTTTATCGCTGACACACATTACTAATACCGGTGCAGCGTGGAGTATGTTAGAAGGAAAAATGATTTTTTTCTATATCGTTACGATTGTGGCAGTCATCGTTTTACTTTATTTGTTTATTAAATCTGATAAAAAAGATTATATTTATCGCTTTTCTCTGTTATTCTTATTAGCTGGAACAGTTGGAAATGCTATTGACCGTTTTACACGTCACTTTGTAGTTGATATGTTTAGTTTCGATTTCATTAATTTTCCAATTTTTAATTTAGCTGATACTTATATTACAATAGGAGTAATACTTATAATTGTTTCATTAATATTTATGACGGAGGGTGAAAAAAATAGTAAATAATCCAATTGATCTAGTGTTCGAAGATACAAAAAGAACTAGATTAGATAATTTTGTGAACGATAGTTTAGAAGATCTAACACGTTCACAGATCCAAAAATTCATTAAGGATGGTAACATTCTCGTTAATGGGCAACCTGCAGCCAAGACAGGGATGAAATTAACCGCTGGTGATAAAATTAATATCACAGTACCTGAAGAAGAACCAATTGAGGCAATTCCACAAAACATTCCAATCGACGTTGTATATGAGGACGAAGATGTTCTTGTTGTAAATAAGCCTCAAGGGATGGTAGTGCATCCTGCAGCCGGTCATCGTGATGGTACACTTGTTAATGCAATCCTGTATCATAGTAAGATCAATGATGATGATATGATCCGTCCGGGAATTGTACACCGAATTGATAAGGATACTTCTGGACTATTAATGATTGCTAAAAATAATTTGGCAAAACAATCTTTGATGAAACAACTTAAAGCAAAAACTAACTTACGTGAATATCTTGCTATCGTTCATGGTAACTTTAAGGAAGTTAATGGAAAAATCAATGCACCACTCGGTCGTTCTAAGAATGATCGTAAAAAACAAGCTGTGGTAGATGATGGTCGTCATGCGGTGACACATTTTACAGTTTTAGAACAATTTGAAAATTACTCACTTCTCAAACTAAAATTGGAAACAGGTCGTACTCATCAAATTAGAGTACATATGCAATACATTGGTCATCCGGTTGCGGGTGATCCATTATATGCACCTAAGAATACAATCCCTGGTAATGGTCAATATCTTCATGCTGAAACTCTAGGGTTCGAACATCCTAGAACTCACAAATGGATGGAATTTTCAGTTGAACCACCAGAAATATTCAAAGAAACTTTAGAAAAGTTACGTACTAATAAGCTTTGACATTGTACTCTTGTATAAATTTAGTTAGAATTTAATATAGTGGGAAATAAATTAAGGCGCTCACGTTGTGAGTGCCTTTTTTACAGAATAGGAGAAAGTTGTAATGGCTAAAGAGATAATTGACGGACAAACTATGACACGAGCATTGACTCGTATTACCTATGAAATCATTGAACGAAATAAAGGAATCGATGACTTGGTATTGGTGGGGATCAAAACGCGTGGAGTTTACGTTGCTCACAGAATTGAATCACGTCTTAAACAATTGGAAAATATCAGTATTCCAGTCGCAGAATTAGACATTACACCTTATCGTGATGATGTTACGCATGAAGAAAAAAATCCTGCGGACGTTGAGCCACAACCGCTCGGCATTGATATCAATAACAAACATGTTATTTTGACTGACGATGTTTTGTACACAGGTAGAACTATTCGTGCAGCTATGGATGCCCTTATGAGCGTCGGACGTCCTAAAAAAATTTCTCTAGCAGTATTGGTTGATCGCGGACATCGTGAATTGCCAATTCGTGCTGATTTTGTTGGTAAAAATATCCCTACTTCTCAAAAAGAAAAAATCAAGGTTTCTATGAAGGAAATCGATGGTGAGGATAAGATTGAAATCGAGTAATTAATTATTAGTGAGAACTATTAATTAACTTTTTTAGGAGTTGCATTAAATGAAGCGTTATTTAATTTTAGAAGATGGAACAGTTTTTCCAGGAGTTGGTTTCGGTTCATCTATTATTACGACTGGACAATTAATAATTTCTAACAATCGTACCGGTATTGAACAATCAGTGACGGATCCTGACGCTGAGGGCCAGATACTGGCTTTTACGATACCCTCAATTGGTAGTTCAGGGATTAATCGTGATTTTTATGAGTCTATTAATTCTCAATGTAAGGGAGTTGTAATAGGCTCCTCGAGTCATACAACCATTGACGGTTCAGTTTCCTTTGGAGATTGGATCACTAGTTTAGGAATACCCGGTATTAAGAACGTTGATGTTAGAGCCCTGTCTAAGCATATAGCGGAACACGGTGAAATGAAGGCTAGCATCATGGATACCCACGATGAGCATGCTATCGATCAAATTAAGGCACTAGTATTACCACCTGACTTGGTTAAACGTGTATCAACTAGACAATCATATCCTAATCCCAATATGGGTATAAAAATCGTTGTAGTAGATTTGGGATTAAAATATTCTATTTTACGTCAATTATCGTACCGTGACTGTAACTCAGTTATTGTAAATTACAACGCCACATCAGAAGAAATCGAAAATCTACATCCTGATGGGATTATCTTCTCTAATGGTCCTGGTGCACCAAGCGATATTCCGCAAACCATTAAAACTATTCAAGTGCTACAAAAAAAATATCCTATTCTTGGAATTGGATTAGGAAATCTCTTAATTGCATTGGCTAATGACTGCAAGATAATTAAGCTTGCTCAACCACATCATGAATCTTCCTTGGCAGTTAAGGAAGTAGCCAGTGGTAAAATTGATTTTGTTAATCATAACCATTCATATACAATTGATGAAAAATACATTGGTTCGTCAGATTTTATTGTAACCAACATTTGTGTTGCGGACGGAAGCATAGAAGGTATACGTCATGAGTACTTGCCGATTATGTGTGTTTTATTTGAACCAGAAGCAGCACCAGGTCCTAACGATGGCTATTATGTTTTTGATGAATTTATTGATCTAATCGATTCAA
The DNA here is from genome assembly GCF_003946575.1 of Companilactobacillus jidongensis. GTDB lineage: Bacteria > Bacillota > Bacilli > Lactobacillales > Lactobacillaceae > Companilactobacillus > Companilactobacillus jidongensis. The sequence goes on from NZ_RHOP01000007.1 coordinate 112,492, forward strand.
TCAAATTTCAGGACGGAGGTATTGATCAATGGTAGAAACAGAGCCACATAATATATTGATCATCGGCCCGACGACCAGCGATAAGAATGTTGATTTGTCGACTGCAATGTACGACACTGTCGAAATTTTGCATCAGCTGGGATATAAAACTTCCGTTATTGTTGAGGATCCAACTTCATTATTATCCGCAGGTAAATTTTTTGATCGTATAGTGGTTGAACGGGTAACTGGTGAACATGTTTTGCAGTATATACAGAAATTCCATCCAGATGCAATTCTACCAACTGTAGGCGATCGTAATGCCTTAGGAATTGTATCTAGTTTGAATGGTAAAATTGGCAAGGTTAAAATTCTTGGTTCAAATTACATGGCATCATTAGCTACTTTTAAGCGTGAATTGTTTATTAAAAAATTGACAGATAATAATTTACCAGTAATCAATTTTGTTTCGTCTGATGATGAAAAAGAAATCTATAGTTTTATTCGTTCGATCGGATTTCCAATTATTGCCAGAAGGCGTTATTCGAACCGTCACTCAAGTGGATGGACTAATATTAATAATTTGTTTGAGTTAGATAATTTTATGGCTCTGGAAGATATTGAAGATTCAAGGATTGAAATTGAGCGAAGCATTCGTGGATTCAGTGAATATTCGTTTACTGTGGTCCGAGATAAGTTCGATAATTCCGCACTTATTGGTACGATCGAAGATATTGAACCAATTGGTATTCATCATTTGGATTCCAATCTGATCTCACCAGCAATTTCATTGAATGACTCCAAACTTCAGAAGATGCGAACAGCTTCATTGAAGCTTGCACAAGCTTTTGATATTGTCGGTGTCTGTACAGTGCATTTTGCTTATAATCATAAAACGAATGAATACTTTATAACTGAATTCATACCACGATTAAGTGAGGAGACTAAGTTCCTTGAATATGCGACAAGTTATCCAATTGCTACATCAGTTGTAGAACTAAGTTTAGGTTATCATTTGGATAAACTACAATTAGACGGTGGACGTGGTTTCAACGGTGCTTCAGAGCCATTCGTTGACCACATCACATCACGTTTCCCTCAGTGGTCAAAACCCGGTCAAAAGTATTTAGGACCAAGTAAGACTTCCGACTCAAGTATTGTCGTTAATGGTTTCAGTATTGAAGAGGTGTTCAATAAGGGTGCGCTGAATGATAAATTAAATCATAATATTCACAGACGTTCACAATTACAAAAATTAGATGATGATGAGCTATTCGAAAAAATCATTCATCCAACTAACTGGATGCTAGATGTTTTACTCGAAGCCTTGAGACGCAAATTTGAAATGCCAGTGTTGTCAGAAATCACTGGTATCAATATGCCTTACTTGACCGTCCTAAAAAATCTCATGGAGATCAAGCGTCTTATTGACGATGATGAAATCGGTACTGAAAATATTGAACGTTTGGTAGAAATGGGAGTTAAAGGTGTCGGTCAAAGCAAGTTACTATTGGACAATGATGATGTTGTGACTAAAACTGTTGTTAAAAGTAAGCGAGCTATTTCTGTTTCTAATCGAAATTATCATAATCAAAATTTTTTCGTGACTGCAGGTATTAGTAGTGATTTGGAGTTGAATGATAAAAATAAAATTATTGTTCGTTCACCTATTATCACATCTAAGACTGATATTATGATCAGACAGTTTGTTCTAATGCAGTTAGTTCAATCTATTACGCAAAATGGATTAGAAGCTATTGTGATTGGTCGTGAGCCTTGGACAGCACCGTTGTCATTGCGAGAAAAAGTTATTGAAATCGATGACCCATATATGGAAATGAAGTCACTTGATTTGATACCCCAAGAAACAGTCTTCAAGGTAATTGACTTTTCAAGACATTTAACTGATGTAGATCAGTCTGATGATGTTTTTCAAATTAATGCCAAGCAACTAAAGAGTATTGAGATACCTGGTGAAATTTCATTGCGCGCTATGGTAGTGACAGATGGTAATAATTATCTCGTTCCATCAGTGATTTATCGTCGTGAAAATAATGGTCATTCATTTGAAATTAGCTCATACAATAACTTCTTGCCAATTAATGATCGTAGTGCGATTTCTAAACTGATCGATCAAGAATTGGAAGATAATCATGAAGTTAATGTTTTCAACTTTGAGTTTGTTAAGAGCAATGATCATTGGATCGTTTCCAAGTCGTTTGAAGGAATGACTGAAGATATTATTCGACATGAGTTAGCTAGTTCGGTACATGTTATTGACACGTTGGTTAAATTGATTCTTGGTAACAAGATTGATGACAATAAGACTCTTGAAGAGATATACAATAATCAAGATAGTCGTTATCTGATGACAGTCGATGATAAGAAATACAATCTTTTGAACTTCGAAGATACCAAAGAGCAACTTGCAAAACTATTGAAATAAAAAGAAGATTAGCCAGTGGCTAGTCTTCTTTTAATTTATTTACTAAATCTCTATCTGGATCAACAAGAATTGTTTTTTGACCTTCAAAAATAACAAATCCTGGTTTTGCGCCATTGGGTTTACGAATATTTCTGATTTGGAGATAATCAACCGGTACCTTAGATGAATCACGTGCTTTGGAATAGTATGCGGCAATTGTCGCAGCTTCAGTGATTGATTGTTCATCAGGGTCACTAGTCTTCAAAATAACATGAGAACCAGGAATATCTTTAACGTGGAACCAATAATGATTCTTCTGTGAAAGCTTCATCGTTAATTGATCATTCTCAAGATTGTTCTTACCAACGACTATTTCAATTCCATTAGTCGTCTTAAACGGTTCACCGATCTTTTTCTTACGTTTCTTACGAGCGTTTTTACTGCGTTTTTTGATATATCCAGAGTCAATTAATTCTTCTATAATACCATCAACATCCTCGATATCAACGTATTCTAGGGATGCTAGAACTGATTCAAGGTAGTTTACCTCATTAGTAGTTATCTCAAGTTGTTCATTAATGTGTGGAATAGAGTTTTGCAGCTTACGATATTTCTTATAGTATCGTTGAGCATTATCTGAAGGTGACAACTCAGGATTCAACTTGATAGTTACTTCTTCATTGTTGTAGTAGTTAGTCAATACGACTGATTTAGAACCACGGACAACTTGTGACATGTAAGTTGTTAGGAGTTCACCGTAGAGTTTGTATTCGCTCATGATCTTAGTCTGTTCAAGCTGTTTGTTTAGCTTCTTTACTTTGGACTTATCCTTTTTAAGGATTATATCTAGTCGATTAGTAATTGACTTGGTTTGTTGTTCGATACGGTCGATTCTCGCACGGTCAATATAATAACTGTCCAGTAGGTCACTCAGAGTAGGGTAGGTATTAACTACTTCAGATGTGTTAGGGAAGGGAATAGGCATATATCCTAACTTCTTGTTGGAGTTCATCTTAGCAGTGTTAGGATGGATATCCTCATATTGTTTGATGAACTCAGGGATGTCAGTAGTAGCCATTTCGTTTGAAGTATCGATACCAATTCCTTCAAATTTTTGGCGAATATCTTTGACATCATCTAATCCTTCAAATTCTGAATTATCAGCAGTGAACGGATTGATTTTGTTTTGTGCGGGTGGCAACTTGTAATCATCACCAGGTAATAGCCCACGAAAACTATTATTTTCAGGTGAGACACGTTTGATTAGGTCAACAATCTTCCCAGTTTCTTTGTTTATCAAGAAAATATTGCTGTGTCGAGCCATTATTTCAGTAGTTAATGTAAATTCATGAATGTCTCCTAATTCGTTTTTGGCACTCAAGTCGATCATGACAACACGGTCATTGTTCAACTGACGAATATTTTGGACAATTGCACTGGTGATGTATTTTCTAAGTGACATTACAAATGTTGAGGGTTTTGCTGGATTAGCAAAAGGCTGTTTAGTAATTTGTACACGAGTATAGCTGGGGTGTGCTGAGAGCAATAATTGTTGATTCTTGCGATTACTTCTAACAGTCAATATTAACTCGTTGGCAAAAGGCTGCTGAATTTTTGCGATTCGACCACCCTTTAGATTTTGATTTAATTCGTTTACCATCGCATGGGTAAACATTCCGTCAAATGACATATATATGATCCTTTCTCATCTTGCAAATAAATGTAAGATTATTGTATAATTTCTGAAACAAATTTTGATTTTTTCATCGTAGTAAAAATTTCCCGAATGAATATGATATAATCTAAGGGTTATACAATCATTATACGTAACCAAACAAGGAATTGATAAATTTATGAAAATAGCCATTGTAACAGACAGTACATCATACTTACCGCAAGAAATAGTTGATAAATATAATAATATAACAGTCGTACCAATCGAAGTAGTATTTGATAATAAAACTTATCGAGAAGATATTGATATCACAACATCAGAGTTCTATGAATTACTTCAAAATTCACCAGAACTTCCTTCAACTGCTCAACCTTCGATTGGCGAAATGATGAATTTGTACGATAACTTGGCTAAAGAAGGCTATGATACCGTAATTTCAATACATTTAGCAAGTACTATCTCTGGATTTGTTAATAATCTTAAGACAGCTGCTAAAACAATCGAGAATATTAACGTTACTGTATACGACTCATGGATAACTGTACGCCTTATGGGCTACATGGTTCAAGAAGCAGCACGTATGGCGAACGATAATAAAACGACACAAGAAATAATCGATCGCCTTGATATTCTGCGTAATTCTATGGGTGAATCATTCGTTGTTAATGACCTTAAGAATTTAGTTAAGGGTGGTCGTCTTTCAAATACCTCCGCAGTTATTGGTACAATGTTGAATATTAAGCCTCTACTTGAGTTCGATGATAAGTCACACAAGATAGTTGCTTATGATAAAGTTCGTTCCCTTAAAAAAGCTAAACTAAAAGCTGAAGAAAAATTACAACGTGCCATTCAAAAATCAAAGGAACCTCTCAGATTATTAGTTATTGATGCTGATGATAGGAGATCTGGTGATGAATGGGCTAAACAGCTACAAGTAGAATATCCCGACTTAACAATTGACAGATCATACTTTGGTCCTGTTATTGGCGCACACCTTGGAAAAGATGCTCTAGCCATTGCCTGGATGCGTGATTTCAACAAATCATAACTATAAAGGCCGTAAGGCTTTTTTATTTTATCCCAATGTTTTAAAATAATAGTATTAATCAAGTCTTTATTTAATTTTTATTTAGGGTAAAATTAATTTAGCTATACATGAAGAAAAGGGGATTATTATGTTTTCTAACACGAAAAAAGTAGCCTTACTTTTAGCAACAGGTGTATTGTTAAGTACTAGTTTTAGTGGCACCGTTGCATTGGCTGATACTACTTCAACCGATACAAATAGTGATACAACAGTATCTACTGCAACTAATAGTCAAAATGATAGTGATAATCAAGTTGTTAAGGATACTAATACTAACGGTACTACAAACAGTAATGCATCTACTTCTACCGCAAACACGACTGCTGCAACAACTAACGGCTCTGCTACTACGACGGTTCAATCAGCTCAAGACATTGATCTTTCTGCCGTAAGAAGTGCTATGTTAACTGAGCTTAATAGTTTACGTGCACAAAATGGATTAAGTGCATTGTCGTCAGTTAGTGTATTGAACAACTATGCACAAACGAGAACTGATAGTTTTACCTCTTCAGGTGTTGACGATCACGCTGGTTGGAATTCAGCCAACATGTATCCATATTATTTAGATGCTGAAGAAAACATTGCTCAAATGCCATTTACTATGTTAGGAACTACCGATCCTACAACTATTGCACAAAAAATCACTGCTGAGTTTTACAGTGAAAATTATGATCCACAACCAAATTACGGTCACAGAAAGAACATGCTGAACCCATATATTAATTTTGTTGGTATTGGTGTCAGTGTTGGTTCTAACGGTATGGTTTACTTCTCACAAGAGATGGGAAATGACGCTGAGGCACATAGCAGATATGCTGCCAGTGATTTGTACAGCTACTACCTAACTAACGAGAATGATTATGCTAATGTGTCACAATACAATCTTGTCGACTCTAAGCGTAAGAGTGCTGATTACAAGGCTAGAGATGGATACGCAGTTGCTGATGTGCGTGGTGGGGTAACGACTAAGAGTGCTCCTGTCGTTGTATATGATAGATACGGCCAAACAACTGATTTAGTGCTTCCAGCAAACACGTCATGGGGATCAGACATTATTGCAATCATGGATAATACATTTTATTATCACGTAAGTAGCAACGGTTTCGTACTTGCCGATGACGTAACACCTTGGGCAAGTTTCTTAGCTGGTACCATTGTTACAACAACTGGTAATGCAATGATCTATGGTGATAACGGGGCAGCAACAGGTACAATAGTTCCATCAGGTACTATGTGGAAGACAGATAGACGTTCAACAAATCCTAACAATGGCATTAAGATGTATCGCATTGGTACTAATGCTTGGTTACTAAAGACCAATTTAACAGGAGCTTAGGATTTTACTCAACATTTAAATATTATTGAGAGATGTCTAAAATGGCATCTCTTTTTTTATGGGGAAATAGAAAAGCGTTACATTACTTTTTTAGCAATAGTTATAATATATGTTTTACGAAAACATAAAACAAAATAATAAAAAAAAACAATACCACATAATCTCCCATTAAAAATAGCTTATTTAACGGAATTTGTCGATGAGAAAAATAGACTTGGACATATTTACAGTCCGAAAATATATTACAAAAGTGTCAGCATATCCGTTTATTAAAGAAGTTAGTACTAATCCGTGGTCGTATTGAAGATTCAAAGGTATCAAAAAAGTTCATTGGCGAGAAATCCTTTGTTGTCATTAATAACAAAGGAAAAGTGATAACCATTGTACCTTCGATTATAAAGAAAAGAGGGAAAAATGATGGATAATTCTAGCGCAACTGTATATTTTCATAAGATTGAAATTACAATGGATTATAGATGAGTTACTAATGAATAATTAGCATGTTGCGTCCTGAGCATGACGGTAAAAGGCTTATTTTTTATGCAATCAATTAGGCGATGTCGTTACCATCGTTAAAAAAACGTAAAGAGATTTAGCATGAAAAGAGAATTTTTAAAAGACTTAGGTCTAACAGATGATTCAATCGATAAGATGATGTCTGAATATGGTAAAGATATTCAAGGCGTTAATTCTAAGCTTGCTAGTGCAAAGGAACAACGAGATAGTTTCAAACCTCAAATCGATGACTATTTATCTTCGTGGAACCGTATGAATAATGAACTACTACCAATATGGAACATCCAGGATCAGGTTATTTAGGACAATTACAACTAAATCGTTTTAAACTATCAAACCGTATCATGATTAAATCTAACGAAATATTCAAATCAATCAGCAAATAAATTCATAAAGCACATCAAATTATCATGTGTAGAATTTTATCAGTAACGTTAATAATTTATAATGGATCATTTAAAAAAGAACTCAAATCTCAAAAATCACATTCATGTTTGAGAGGAGAGTTATTTTTTGATGAATATCTTGAATATTAAATCTAAGGTTACATAATATATATTATACGAAGTAACCCTTCATTACTAAATACAAAGCTACAATACATCCTCATAAACATGATACTACTCAAAGTTAAGTAATTGTTTATAGAATTTCATTGCTTCAGATTTGTAATCATGCAATTCCATATATTTCTTCAACTCAGGTTGATCGTGTGTGTACGCAATTCCTTCAGTAAATAGTTTCTTGTACAGTTCGATGTACGGAAGATTCATCTCTTTAGCTAGCTCTAATTCATGATTAACGTCATAAGAGATCTTCTTAAACTCAATATTAGTATAACCGTACTTATCAATATCAATAATGGCATACTGAGCACGTCTGTCAGGTCTAAACTTGATCCGTTCGGTGTATGGTTGCCCAATTGAACCAGGATTAATTATTAATTGATCCTTGCTGCTAGTACGCATTATTTGATGATGTGTATGGCCGTATACGGCCAAGTCATAATCTATATCGTCGAACAGGTCGTCAAAATTCGCCTGTGATTGATATGGTAACAATTCATGCCCGAAATTACGTTTCTTAGTATTATGTGTTAGAAGAATTTTGCTGCCATTAACATCTAAAGACTTGTATATAGGGGCTGTCTTCAGTTTATCCAAATATTCAGGCTTAGTTTTATTCAGCGTATACTTCATTAACATTAGTATATAAGGTGTTACAGGATCTTTTAAATCACGCTCAGTGAGCTTGCTGACATCCTCAAATAAGAAATTATCCCAATTCCCACGTAATAGTACAGTAGTGTTAACTGAGTCCAGCATTTCAAACAGTTCATTAGTCCCAGGACCTGGCATTAATAGATCTCCAAGGTACCAGGATTCTTCAATTTTTTCTTTTTCCAAGTTTTTTACGACTGCTTGTAGAGCCGTAATATCTCCGTGAACATCGGATAACAGTGCTATTCTAGTCATTTTTTCATCTCGTTTCACTTAAAATTATAGGGGTCATCGAACGTTTGGTCAATTGTGTTGTTTTTTTGTTTATGTTTTCGTAAAACATTTAATTTCACAAATCAAAACAAAAATATTGATTTTGATGTAAAAAAATAAGAGATTTTAGAATCTCCCATTTGTTTAATTTTTAACTTCATTTTGTTCATTTTTATAAGTTTTGACTAATTCAATGAAACGTTCACCGTATCGCTCAAGTTTTGCATTACCAACACCATTAACCGCCAAAAATTCATTTGCATTTTCAGGCATTTTTTGTGACATATCACGTAATGACTTATCAGAAAAGATAACAAACGGCGGTAAATCTTGTGCATGAGCAATGTCCAAGCGTAATTTTCTAAGACGTTCAAATAGTTTCTCATCATATGTTCCGTCATTAGCAATTTCTTTAACTTGATCAACTCTAATTGTAACGGTTTTTCGTGCCACAGTTGCTTGACCTTTAAGAACTTGGGCACCCTTCTTAGTTAATCTAAGCAATGGATATTGGCCACTGGTAGTTATTAAGTATCCATTGGCCGTCAAATATTCAATGAATTCATTAATTGATTTTAACGTCCAACCATTCAATATACCAAACGTTGATAGCTTGCCAAAGTTACGCCAATCACTTGCCACATCAGCCTTTCCAGCAAGTACTCTCCCCACTATCTTCTTACCATATTTCTGTTCCATTCTAACAACACAGCTCAAGACCTTCTGTGAATCATCTGTCACATCGGTCGTCTCACGATTATCCAAACAGTTAGAACAATGACCACAGTTTTCGTCAGTTATTTCTCCAAAATATCGCAGAATATAGCGCATCAGACAGACTTCAGTCATTGCATATTGATTCATCTCACGCAGTTTTTCCGACAAACTCTGCTTGTAGTCATCTTCTGCTTCAGATTGTTCAATAAAGAAACGATGTAATCTAAGATCAGCTGGTGTATATAGCAATATAGCCTCTGCTGGAAGTCCATCACGCCCTGCCCTACCAACTTCTTGGTAATAGCTTTCAATAGTCCCAGGAATCGTAAAATGGATAACATAGCGCACATTGGTTTTATTGATTCCCATTCCAAATGCATTCGTCGCAACAATGACATTGACTTCATCAAATAAAAAGTCTTCTTGCTGCTGATGACGTTCTTCATCATCTAGACCAGCATGATAACGTCCAGCTTTGATGCCGTGCTCATTCAAATATTCATAAATTGCATCGACATCTTTACGTCGCCCTGCATAGATTATTCCAGATTCATTTTTGTGAGATTTAACATAGTTCAGAACATAAGGAAGTTTGCTGACACCACGCTCAATTTTTAGAGCAATATTATCTCTAGCAAAACCAGTTTTGACAATATTATCATCGGGAATATCCAAAATCTTTACCAAATCATCTTGAACACGGCTTGTGGCAGTGGCTGTCAAAGCCAACCATGCTGGTTGACTAGGCAATTGATTCAATGGATCAATTATATTCAAATAACTGGGGCGAAAATCGTGACCCCAAGATGATAAAACGTGGGCCTCATCAATTGCTACAAGATCAATTGGTAATTGACATAGCCAACTGTAAAACTCTGGATTCTCAATCCGCTCCGGAGCAGCATACAATAGTTTAACAGCACCTGATTCAATATATCGCATACGTTCCTCTTGGTCACGATAATCGAGGGTACTATTAATAAAAGTGGCTGGTATGTTCATTTCATTCAGGCTATCAACTTGATCCTTCATCAAGGAAATCAGCGGACTGACGACTAACGTTAATCCTGAAAACATAATTGCTGGAAGTTGATAGCAGACTGACTTACCGCCACCTGTTGGCATTATTCCTAATGTGCGATCACCGTTCAATACGTGATTGATTATCCTACGTTGTCCAGGGCGAAAATGATCATACCCGAAGACGTCTTTCAAAACTGACTGCGAATCCAATTTGAATGCTCCTCAATTAAAAAGTACATTTACTAGCATATCACGATATTGCGAACCCGCAAACTAAGAAATATTATTTTGAAATCGATCGTATAATAGCAGATTCAATTTTTGTTAACTCATGGTCAATTTGCTCGTCAGTAGTATCAGGCATTAACTTTTGAGTTTGAATGAAATAAAGAAGCAGTTGACTTGCGGTCGTACGCAATACAAATAACAAATCAATATCATCCCTCAGCTGACCAGTCGCCTGCATCCCTCTCCAGACGACATTAACAAACTGACCTTTTTTCTCACCGACAAATTCCAGCGCCATTTCCTTAACATCATTATTAACCAATAATTCTGAAACAAGAATTAAGATTGCACTCTTATTGTTAACCAAAAAATTAAATCGATCTCGAATGATGAAGTGAATCATCTGTTCTAGCGAAGCACTGTGATTAGACACATCATTAATGAACTTACCACCATATTCAGGCAATAAATGTTTAACAACTGGTTCAATGATAGACTTCAGCAAAATATCCTTTGTCTTAAAATATTTAAATATAGTTGCCTGACTCATTCCAGATTCTGTAGCAATTTCGGCAGTTGATGTGCCGTCATAGCCTTGCTCAGAAAAAAGCTTAATGGCGGCCTTTAGCACATTACGCTTCCCGTTTGGCATTTTACTATTTTCGATCCAATCATTAAGATCTTTAAATACTATATCTTCACTCATCTTAATTAAACCTTTCTACATTTTTCTAGCATTATTTGTATTATAAATGGCTTCTGCTTTTAAGAAAACCTCTTCAATTGAGTTAACTTGATAATACTGCTTCAGTGAATATGGATCACTATAAGCAATAATACTACCACCGAGTAATAGTGCGACTTCATCTACCAATTCCGCCTCATCCATAACGTGAGTAGTTACCATAATAGTCTTCCCTTGATTACGCAAGTTCTTTAGTTCTGTCCATATACTTCTCCGCAAGGCTGGATCAACACCAACAGTAGGTTCATCTAATATTAGGACATCATTATTACCTAATAATGCAATTGCTAAAGACAGGCGGCGTTTCATACCTCCGGAATACCCACTAACTCGCTTGTCCAGATCAGGTATCAAGTCAACGACTTGAGCCACGTGGTTGATCTGCATTCCTGCACTACGCTTATTCAAGCCTTTCATATCTGAATAGAATTGAAGATTCTCACGTCCACTTAATGATTCATACAAGGCATCTGATTGCGCCATATAACCGATTCTACCCAATAACTCACGGTTAGGCATTTGCTTTCCAAAAACAGTCGTACGTCCTGAATCTGCCAATTCCATACCAAGAACAATCTTAATAACGGTCGACTTACCAGCACCTGATGGTCCAATCAATCCTACTATCTGTCCAGGATAGATCTGCATATTAACATGATCAAGTACAGTCTGCTTACCAAAACTCTTCACTACATTATTTAAAGTAATTACACTCATATTATTCATAATGCATCTCCTCAATTTTAGTGAGTGAGTATTCACTAACTTTCTAAACAAAGTTTACTTCATGTTAATAAAGAAGTAAATAAAAAACTTCAACATTAATTGAAGTTTCAAATTAACTCTAAATTTTTACAAGCGTTCAAAATACCATCATCATAAACACCAGTTGTAACATAATCAGCAACCTGCAATACATCTGGGTTACCATCCCCCATAGCCACTGAAAAACCAACTGTATCGAACATTGGTAAATCATTAACTTCATCACCAAAAGCAATCGTTTTTTCTGCTGAAATATTCATACTCGTTAGTATCTCTTGAATTCCGATAGCTTTACTTGACTGATTCATAGTTACATCATAGACATTGTCAGCAACCTTTAGCATTTTGATCCCGTCTACCGGAACAGTCTCCGGTATATTATCTGCATTCATTACAATCAATTGAATAATATCTTCGGGCAGACTTCCATCGGGAATGGTTTTAAATCCCATTGAGCCATCCCCAGTAAAATGCGAGCTTTCGTAGATATATAGTTTCTCAACTGTTTCAAAACAAAATTCGATCTTCTGACTCAAAAAATAATCGACTACCGCTGCTAGATGTTCTTTGTCAAAAGTGTCATGTGCAATTGTCTGATGATCAAAAACAACATAACGGCCATTATTGGCAATGAAATTATCAACCTCTAAGTTATTTAAAATATCCTTGATCATTCCATAGTTCCTTCCGGTGGCAATGACTGGTTCAATGCCTGTACAACGTAATTGCTTTATCGCAGCCTTAGCAGATTCAGGGATCCGACTTAAAATTGTATTATCCTCTGACGTCTTGTGACCAGCTAGTGTGCCATCAATATCAAAGAAGGCTATTTTATATTGGTTCATAATTGTACATTCCTCTCTAGTTGTAATAAATCAGACTTCATTGCTAATCCTCCACGATAACCACCTAAGGTACCATCTTTAGCAAGTACACGGTGACACGGGACAACTAGCGGCACAGGATTCTTACCGATGGCCGTTCCCACGGCACGCACTGCCTTGGGTCGGTTGATCTCATTTGCTATCTTCGTATAATTAGATACACTGCCATAAGGTATCTTAGCGACAGCTTTCCAAACAGATTCTTGAAACTCTGTTCCTGAAATATCTATCTTCAAATTGAATTTTGTTCGTTCTCCTTGTAAATATTCCTTAACCTCATTGACACATTTTTGAGTACGAACTTTACTTTCAATAAAATTGGCTTTAGGATAAAAGACTGACATATCAGATAAAGTTTCATCCCTCAATCCGACATATGCTAATCCTTTATCGGTCACTGCAATAATATATGTATGATTATCAAACTCAATTATTTGGTAATAAATTTCTTTCATAATTAACACCTGCTTTTGTATATCCTTAGTATATGCTACAATTCACTTAAAAATCTTGCTCTTAAATTATTAGGAGGCAAAAAATGAAAAAATATCCCTTAACTGAACATCGTTGGCAACAGATCATTAATAATGACACTCAAAGTAATTTCTACTACGGTGTAACGACTACTAAGATTTTTTGCAAGCCATCATGTCACTCACGTAATCCTTTAAGAGATAACGTTTTGATTTTTAAAGAAGTTGGTGAAGCAATTGATGCTGGATTTCGACCTTGTAAAAGATGCCAGCCTACTGGTGAAGTTACTAACTATGACTGGGTCAGCGAGATCAAAACTTATCTAGATAATAACTACCAAAGGAAGCTAGATCTTACCACTATATCCGAAGAATGCCATGGTAGTCCATTCAACCTTCAAAGAACCTTCAAAAATGAAAGTGGTCTAACACCTCGACAATATTTGACCGAAATACGCCTAAACAAATCAAAGAACTTATTACAAACAACTGATCTTTCCATCAAATCAATTGCATTAAGAGTTGGCTTTTCTAGTGATACTTATTTCATCACTGTTTTTAAAAGACATTTTATGCAAACGCCTGACAGTTTTCGCTTACAAAAGTTATGATACTATAAACAATTGTCAAAATATATGGATATATTATTCAAAAAATAATATCATATATTTAAGTTAACGTTTTCACGAAGGAGTAACACATGATTGGATTCTCTTTTTATTTGGATCAAACATTCGATAACGAATCTTTACAATACTTCAAAAGTATGAAGAATTATGGATTTTCCGAAGTATTTACATCAGTTCATATCCATGAAAAAGATTCACAAAAATATCTTCAAACTTTTGATAAATTACTAAAGGCAATCCAGAATTTGAATTTGAAACTCATCATCGACATTGATAAGCCTTCATTGCATATCCTTCACAACAAATTAGACAATCTTGATCTTATACTACGTCTTGACGATAGTTTTTCTTATGATGATATTGTTTCACTAAGTAAACAGACAATTATTGCACTCAATGCAGGTACAATCGATGATCATGATATTAATGAATTAAAGAAATTAGACATCGACTTTCATACATTGGAAGCTTGGTACAGTCAATATCCACATCCCGAAACCGGTCTTGACCTCACATGGATTGCTCAAAAGAATCGTTGGCTTCGAAAACTTGGATTTAAAACACAGGCCTTCGTTACCGGAAATGAACCCTATCGGACTCCATTGATGGCAGGATCTCCTACATTGGAACGTCATCGAAATATCAGTCCATTCATTGCTGCGGTTGAATTGGACAAATTAAATACTGACGGTGTCGTTATCGGTGATCCTTATCTTGAATTAGAACTAAGAAAATCATTTGATGACTATTTTATTAATGGCTATATTCCACTGCACATATCTAACATTAAAATTGGCACACCAAGTTACTTATTTACAAAGGTATTTCACAATCGTAAGGATCCCGCTCGAGATGCAATTAGACTAACCGAGAGTCGAGAAATGAACCATCGTCATATCGGACCAACAAATAATATTGAACGTGTCTTTGGCTCTGTAACAATCGATAATCGTAACTATGGTGCATATATGGGTGAGATTCAAATAGTTTGTCGCCGCTTACCTGCCAATCAAAATGTTAACGTTCTTGGTACGATAATAGAAAGTGACTTAAAATTATTATCATATATCGATGCTGGCTCTGCGTTCAAAATAATTAGAGCTCATAGTTAATATTATATTAAAGAAAGTCATTCATATTTAATGTGTGGCTTTTTTTATACGTCAGAATACGATTGTATCAGCATTTACGGTATAATTATAGTTATGTAAAGGAGGTTTCATATGTCAAAAATTCCATATCTGACCGGTTTTAATGCCTATTTAAAAACTCGCCATATCTCACCACGAGCACACACTGAATATATGAATTCTCTAAACGATTTTTTCTCATACACAATTCAACACAATGAGGAATATAAAATTTCTGAAGATATCAAGGATGTTCACGAAATGGACGTTCGTCACTTTAAAAATTTTATGCTGGAAAGACTCCATCTTAGTCCTAGTACCATCAACAAAGTTGTCAGTAATTTAAACGTCTACTTCAAGTATCTGTTTAGTATGAAAAAAACACCAGAAATCCCGACACTGAATATTAATAGTGTTGTTGTCCCTAAACAAAGTGACTTTCCAGTGGAAGTTTTTCAAAATCTGCCTAAATATCTGAATTCAGACCTCAGTATATACACTCGCTTGCTGATTCTAATAATATCTAAAGGTTTCAATTACAAAGAAGCCATGGAACCCGATTTTTATCAGAGATTTAATCAACTGAATTTTTCTACTTTAGAAAAAAAATTTCTCGAAAGTTATCAAGCTTTTATGATGCCACTAAGATCACAGTGGAACAATCAAAACTTATTTTTAAGTCGCAACAAGGGAGCTAACTCTCCACTACTGACCGTTCCTGCACTACATCGTGACCTCAAACGCGACGGTGAAAATACCGGATTAGACCTAGCGCCTAAAAAGCTCTATACAACTTTTATTCTGATGGCTTTAAGCACTAAAGATTTAACTGAGGATCAAGAACGTGCTCTTGATGCACTTGAAACTGCATCCCTTTTGTATTATCGTCGTTTAAAACGTGAATTAAACTTTATGAATGAATAAATAGGAAGTGTGACTAATTTGAAAAATATTGCTGTATACTGTGGCGCTGCTACAGGTAATGATCCAATTTATACTATTGCTGCCAAGAAACTAGCTCACTGGATAACCAATAACAATTATGGATTAACATATGGTGGCGGACGCTTTGGTCTAATGGGTGTTATGGCTGAAACTGTTATATCTGACGATGGCTATGTCCACGGAATAATCACTGAAAATTTAGCGTCACGTAATTTATCTCAAACCAATCTGTCAAAGTTAGATATTGTGGATGGTATGGATGCCAGAAAACGTGCTATGTTGGATAATTCGATTGCTAGTATTGCGCTACCAGGCGGTCCTGGTACACTAGAAGAGATTTCTGAAGCATATTCATGGACTAGAATTGGTGATAATAACAATCCTTGTATCTTCTACAATGTGAATCATTACTATGATGCACTTGAAACTTTTTTTGATACTATGACTGATAACGAATTCTTAACTAGGACTGATCGAGATAAACTGCTATTCAGTGATTCACTAGGTGAAATTAAAGAATTTATTGATACATATATTCCACCCAAGTTGCGTTCATTTAAAAATGCTAAGTAACAACATTCCTAAAGTCTTTATCAGACTTTAGGTTTTTTTATTATTTTTAGTGGACAAAAGCCACTAGTTAGAATATAATGGCTTTTATCCACTAAAGGAGATACAAAATGTTAAATAAAAATGAAATTAGTTTGATCAGAAAATTCAATCGTCAATATACCAATACACTAGGTTTACTCAACAAACGTGTATTTAATACCGAATTAAGTTTCCCTGAGGCACGTGTTCTAATGTCCATAAATCAAGGCTCAACCCCAATGAACATTGCTAACAAATTAAATTTGGATGCAAGTTATACTAGCCGTATTATCAAAAAACTAACTAAACTAAACTATGTTCAGAAAAGCACCTCTGCGACTGATGCCAGATCTAAAAATCTTTCTTTAACTGCTAACGGGATTACCCTATTAGAAAAAATAGATACTGATTCAGATGTTCAAATTCAAAACTTAATTGAAAATCTATCGGCCAAAAAGCAATCTGAATTATATCAAGCATTTGAAACAATAAATAATATTTTATTTGAAAACGATGGTGAATAATATGTGGAACACAAAAACATTCAAAGAGTTAGATACGCAGGAATTATATGATCTGATGAATTTAAGAGTTAGAACCTTTGTAGTTGAGCAAGAACGAATCTATCAAGAACTTGATAACAATGATCTTCATTCAATTCATGTGTTCAAATATGATGGTGAGCAAATGGTTGCTTACGCGCGAATTTTCAAAGAAGAAGGCCATATTACTTTTGGTAGAGTTGTTGCTGATAAAGGACATCGTGGAACTGGCCTTGGTGCTGATTTGGTAGAACAGGTTTTAAAGGTTATTGCTGAAAAATACCCTGAACAAGAAATTATTATTGAAGCACAAACTTATGTAGAAGGCTTTTATAAGAAGTTTGGCTTTCGCAGTGTTGGTGATGAATTTTTATTTAACCACACTCCTCATATAAAAATGATTAAAGAATAATATAAAAAATTAAATACTGATTTCAAGGCTTTTATCTTTTACTATTTAACAAAAGGTACTATATTTACGGTGTCAGATAGAGGTAGCTAAGTACCTTCTACCTGATGGATATTTCCTTAGATTATCATTTTAATTGATTGTGGTTTCCCACTAATGAATATTAAATATGATACCCCTCCCAATTTTAAAATTAATATACGATAAATTTAAAATACGATATAGATCAACTAAAAAATTCCATCAATTCCCTGATACGAAAACACGCCAGATTTTAATCTGACGTGTTTTTTTTATTACTATTTTTGTGCATCAAGCACTGCTTGTTTCATTGGTATCGAAGGAAATGCTCCCAATTTTTGAACAGTTAATGATGAAGCTCTGCTTGCATAAGTAACGGCTTCAAATAAATTAGCAAAATCCATTTCCAAGACTGATGCCAAGGCACCGATAAATGTGTCACCGGCAGCAGTCGTATCAACTGCATCAACCTTGAATGCTGGTACTATTTTGCCAGTACCATTGAGTGATACATAAGATCCATGTTCACCAATCGTAATAATGACATTCTTGATACCGAATCTTTCGTAGTATCTAGCTGAATCTTCCATCGATTGTTCGTTTGTTATCTTAATACCTGTGATCAGTTCACTCTCAGTCTCATTTGGTACGATCAAGTCTGTCAGTGATAAGAGATCAGCTGGTATTTCATCATTTGCAGGTGCCGGGTTTAGAATCGTCTTCTTCCCTGCCTGGTGAGCGAACTGAAAGGCGGTGATTCCTGTATCCATAGGCGTCTCAAATTCTGTAATAACAAAATCGCTTGTTTGAATGGTTTCCATAGCATTTTGAATATCAGCTTGAGTTAGTTCAAAGTTGGCTCCAGCTTGAACGATAATTGAGTTTTGCCCAGATTCTTGAAGGAGGATATAGGCCTGGCCAGTATTACTACCAGTGACTACTCTAACGTTATCGGTATTTATTTTGTTATCGTTCAATTGTTTGAGCATGAACTCACCGTTGCTGTCATCACCAACACATCCAACGAAATAAGTTTCAGCATCTGATCTAGCTGACGAAACAGCTTGATTAGCACCTTTACCACCTGCGGCTTTAGAGAATGACTGCATCCCTATTGTTTCACCTGGCTGCGGTAATTGTTTTATATGTAGAATACTATCAACATTGATGCTTCCAACTACAGTTACTTTGTTCATAATAATAGATCTCCCTTACTAATAATTAAAAGGTGACTGGCTATTATTTATTCAAGCTTTCTGTAGTAACAAGTTTCAATGGTGATTCAATGTTCTTCTTAACTGTCTTACCATTGAAGTGATCATATGCAGCTTGAAGAGCTAGTCTACCCATTTCTTCTGGTTGTTGAGCAACTGTAGCTGCCATCTTACCTGATTTAACAGCTTTAATACCATCATCTTCGCCATCAAATCCAACGATTGTTACTTCTTTACCAGCGGCCTTAACGGCTTGAACTGCACCAAGAGCCATTTCGTCGTTTTGTGAGAAGATACCAACAATATCGCTGTTACCTTGAAGAATATTTTCTGTTGTACTTAGTCCTTTAGCACGATCGAATCCAGCAGTTTGTTTTGCAACAATGTCTAATTTACCTTTTGCTGCATTGTCAAAACCTTTACCACGTTCACGTGTAGCTGAAGCTCCTGGAATACCTTGTAATTCAGCAATCTTAGCATCGTTACCAAGTTTATCGATCATGAATTTAGCAGCCATTTGACCACCTTTTGTTGAGTTTGAAGCAACTAGTGAAAGAACTTTACCACCATCAGCTGAACGATCAACTGTGATAACTGGAATTCCAGCATCATTAGCATCTTTAACAGCAGGTGTAATCGCACTTGAATCAACCGGGTTGATGATCAAAACATCAACTTTTTTAGTAATTAAATCTTCAATATCATTGTTTTGCTTGGCTGTATCATTTTGTGCATCTGAAATTTGTACTTTCGTACTCTTTTTATCAGCCAAACCTTGAATACCTTTTTTAACTGAAACGAAGAATGGATTTGATTGTGTTGATAGTGAAACTCCAACTTTCAAATCTTTAGGACTCTTTTTCTCGACCTTGGAGCTGTTTGAATCTCCTGAATCTAGCCCTGACTTACCACATGCGGCAAGTGCAAAAATTGCGATAAATGTGACACTAATAAGTGCAATGATACGTTTCAAAGATTTATTCATTGTGTTTAATCCCCTTAAGATTATTATTTGTCGTTTGATTTGCGATCTAATAATACAGCGATAATAATTACGATACCTTTAACAATTTGTTGATAGAAACTAGAAATACCTAATAAATTCATACCGTTGTTCAATGTTCCGATGATCAGAGCACCGATCAAGGTACCAAAGATACGACCTTTACCACCTGCAAGGCTCGTACCTCCTAATACAACCGCCGCAATGGCATCCATTTCATAAGATGTACCCGCATCCGGTTGGGCCGAACTCAAACGTGATGTCAAAATTATTCCGGCAATAGCAGCCATTAAACCTGAGATTGTATAGATCCAAATTGTGACCATCTTTGTCTTAACACCAGCGATGAATGCAGCATTTTCATTACCACCAAGAGCATAAGTTTTACGACCAAAAGTTGTCTTGTGTAGTAACAAATATAGTACTAGATAGACGATTGCCATAATGAAAATTGGAAATGGAATACCGAGAAGATAACCTCTACCCATGAATTGGAACAAGAAGCTATCGTTCATTTTGGTACCAGTAATCGGATTACCGTTAGTGAACACATAAGTCGCACCACGGAAAATCGTCATTGTAGCTAATGTAGCAATAAATGGTGCTGCCTTACCATAGGCAATCAATAGTCCATTAACGAATCCGAGTAGTGAGCCTAAGGCAATACCGGCTAACAATGCAATTACAGGTGAAATACCAGTTGATAGTAACGTTGCTGTAACTGCTCCTGTCAAAGCTAGAATAGAACCGACTGACAAATCGATACCACCAGTCAAAATTACAAACGTCATACCAAATGCAATAACCGCATTAATGGAAACTTGACGTAACAAGTTCAATAAGTTGTTCGGTTGAATGAATCCCGGACTAAGCACTGTTACTAAAATCACTAATACGATCAGTGCTAGAAGTGGCCCCATTTTCCCAACAAATTTTTTAAAATCAAATCCTTTTGCTTTTTCAGCCTCAACTGATTTAGTTTGCTCTTGCATTATCTGCCCCTCCTGTCGCCAATGTCATAACTGATTCCTGAGTAGCACCTTTCGTGTCCACAATTCCAGAAATCTTGCCTTCATAAACGACTGCAATCTTATCGCTCATACCAAGGACCTCTGGCAAATCACTTGAGATCATGATAATAGCAACATTCCTATCAGTTAGTTCGTTCATTAAATCGTATATTTCCCTCTTTGCTCCGACATCAACTCCTCTTGTTGGTTCGTCTAAGATCAAGACCCTTGATCCAGATCCGACCCACTTTGCCAAGACAACTTTTTGCTGATTACCACCACTCAAACTGCCAGCAGTAACTTGCTCATTCATTGCTTTAACCGTCAGTCGTTTCATCAATAGACTGGCAAATTCGTCAACAGATTTGTCATCGATCAATCCGTGTTTGACGAAGCCATTGATTGAAGGCAATGCAATGTTGTCTCGCAGTGAATCAGCTAGGATCAATCCTTCATCCTTTCGATTCTCAGTCAAGAACCCGATTCGATGCTTAATGGCTGACTCAGGATCTTTGATCTTGACCTTCTTGCCATCTAGATAAATTTCTCCGGAATTGTAATGATCGATACCAAATATCGCACGCATAATTTCCGTACGACCGGCACCCATCAATCCCGAGAAGGCAAGAATCTCTCCCTCATGGACATCAAAACTAACATCTTTGAAAACACCTTTTTCTGTAAGGTTCTTAACTGACAATATTGTTTTACCAAAATGAGGATCTCTATCCGGATAGAAGTCACCGATTTCACGACCAACCATGTCGCGAACAAGTTGTTTCATATCAACATCTTTGGTCATATATTCATTAACTGAGATTCCATCTCGCATGACCGTGACCTTGTCGGCAATTTTGAATATTTCTTCCATCCGGTGAGAAATATAAATGAATCCTACGCCTTGTTTCTTGAGTTCATTTACAACACCGAACAACTGCTCAATCTCGTTCTCCGTCAATGCAGCAGTTGGTTCATCCATAATAATGATCTTAGCATCAGTCATGATTGATTTAGCAATTTCAATCAACTGTTGACGACCAACACTCAATGTACCAATAGGCTTATCAACATCGATATCAGCACCTAACTTACCAAGGTATTCACGAGCTTGCTTGCGCATTTTGTCTTCGTTGATCATGCCAAACTTATTCTTGATTTCTTTATTCAAAAACATGTTGTCAACAACTGACATCTCCAAGAAGTTATTCATTTCTTGATGAATAAAACTAATGCCATGCTGTTCTGCATCTAGCGGCCCTGAATAACTAGTTGATTGTCCATCAACCAATATTTCTCCACCGTCATCGCCATACAATCCCGTTAAAATATTCATAAGTGTCGATTTACCAGCACCATTTTCACCCATCAAAGCATGTACCTCACCGGACTCTACAGCAAAATCGACACCCTCTAGAACCTTATTAGCACCGAAGGCTTTGGAGATATTCTTCATCTCGATCTTCATTTTTTCACCCCCTCAGGTTTAAAATGTGACACCACTTTCTAGAATGATGTTTGAATATGGAGTTACTTCTCCAGTTCTAATGAATGCCTTATTAGTAGCTAATCGCTTCTTCATTTCGTCATGGGGAATGAATTCGATTGGAACATCGATGGCTGCTTGAATATTTTTAAGTTGTTCTGGATTTTGAGATTTGATTTCTTCAGCCAAAAAAATCTTTTGAACTTCAAGTTCAGTTAATACATTCTTCAAAACATCAATGAATTTTGGTAATCCTTTTTCAACTGCAAGATCAATTTTCTTTGTACCAGCTGGAACTGGCATACCGGCATCTCCGATTGATAAAGTATCAAAATGTCCCATGTCAGCGATAACTGCAGAAACCTGACTATTCAATACAGTTCCTTTTTTCATATTCACATCTCCAATTTTTTTGTTGAATCACGTATCTTTAGTTTCACATCTAAAACTACTGATCGATGTTTCGTAGTTGGATCATTCATTTTATTGACTAACATTTGAACAGCACGTTCACCGATTTCATCAATTGGTTGTTCGACAGTTGTCAAACGCGGCGTTAAGTAATTTGTTAAATTTATATTGTCGAATCCGACCACCGAATAATCTTCAGGAATACTCTTGTTATGTGATGACAGGCCTCGATATATTCCGATTGCGACATCATCGTTGATAGCAATTATCGCTGTTGCATCCGTCTCAATGATTTTTTCAACAGCGTCAACACCACCACTGGGATCAAAATTTGCTTGAAAAACCAAATCCAATGGAACTTCAACCTGATGTTGTTTAAACGCCAATTTGTAACCTTCAAATCTGTGTTTCAAATTTAAAGTCAATCCAAACGGTAAGACTATGGCAATTCGTTTATGTCCTAATTCCAATAAATGACTTGCGATGAGTTCACCTGCTTTTAATTCATTGATCAATACCATATCGTATTTGCCGCTTAGATCGGCTTGATCAGTTAGAACCATCGGCAAACTATTCGAGATCGCTAATTTATCAACGATTTCTTGTGAAGCACCTGGAGCTGCTAAAATCAGTCCTTTTTGAGTACCAGAAATAAATTGCTCTATAAAATAATCAATATTCTCATGGAACCCATTCACACTGAACACTTGAGGAAATATTCCTTTCGGAATTGCTGCATTTTCTACGCTTAGAACTAGACTAGCAAAGAAGGGATTCATGATATTAGGTATCACGATGCCAATTGAATTACTACGTTGTCCAACTAAACCCCGGGCATAAAAATTAGGATGATAGTTCAGAACTCGTTGAGCTTCTTGCACTTTGCGAATTGTTGCATCACTGAATCTATCACCCTTACCGTTTAAAATCTGTGAGACTGCTGTAACAGAAATACCTATATACTGTGCAACATCACGAATTGTTGTACTCTTACTTGCCCCATTCAATTCATCCCTCCTAATCGAAGTAAAACGTTTTACCATTCCTAACCGTTTTTTATTATATATCCGTTCTGAAAGCGCTGTCAACATATTTTTTATGAGTAGTTTAAACATAATTATAAGTTATATATAAAGTAAGCACCTAATAACCGACCGTCTATGATTTAGGCGGAATTCGAATTATGATTATCTCATCAAACATATTGGTGAG
>NZ_RHOP01000008.1 GCF_003946575.1 Companilactobacillus jidongensis
CGAACACAGAAGTTAAGCTTCTTCACGCCGAAAGTAGTTGGTGGGAAACTACCCGCGAGGATAGGAAGCTGCCACGCAATTTTAAAAGGAGGACTGTTCATTCAGTCCTCCCTTTTTTTGTCGTTGTTTATTAATTTGTCGTTAGTTTGTATATCAACTTGATATGGTATCTTCGCAACAATACGTGTTACCATTGTCGTATTAACTTAAAGAAACCTAACTAATTATAAGAGGTGAGATCATTGCGCCAAGAAAGATATCATAAGAAATCACATAAAAAAGCGATTTGGATAACCTTGACTACCATTTTGGTATTAATCTTTTTAGGAATAGTCTTTTTCTTTCCATTAAATAATACGGTAAGGTCCATCAGTGGAGGTAATGACACACCATCGGACAAAGTCGTCAAAAATGAACTGATCAAGAAAGTTGATTCAACCAAAAATGGTGATTTGAAACATGATCAAAAGGTCGATAAAGCTACAAAAGCATTAAAGAAGACTAAAATGTCAGATATTATTCAAGCCGCCAATAATCAAAAAAAGGCTGCTTCTTTGTTGAAAAAAAATACTGCACTAACCTCATCTCAAGCTGATTCTGCTACGAAAAAGATTTTTTCGGATAGTAAATATAACAGCTTACGTCAGTCAGTCAGCAATGGTAATTGGTATTCAGCCTATAAGCAATATAGGACCTTATCGGATAATGGAGCATTAACAAAATTAAAAAATAGTATCAGCACGAAATAAAAAGGATTGTTGTCTCATCTGAGATAACAATCCTTTTGATGTTTAAATGATAAATGTATTTGCTTTGGGGTTAATCATGCCACGGTCATAACGTCCAGTTATCATGTAAGGCATTGTTTCCTTAGCATCGACGTCAGCCAATTTCAGTGTGTTGTGCATGACTGATGTGTCGATGTGAACCCAAGCTGCACCCAATGGTTTCAAGACTGCTAATTCTCCAAGTGGATCATCATCGGTTGAACCTAATTTGATGTCTAGCTTGCCGGGTTCAAAACTGTCAGTTACAGTCGTACTTTGTGTTGCGACTAATTTAACATTTGAGAAGACGTTACTTCCATCTTGTACTTGATCCATGTCCCAAGTGTAGAACATGCTGGCTGTTTCAGCTTGTGAGTTAAGAACTGACTGTGGATCGAATACTTGATGTCCTAACTTCTCATCATTGTATTCGCCTTTTTCCCATTTCAAATCTAATAGCGTTTCACCATGACGAACTACTTTGGCAGTA
The DNA here is from genome assembly GCF_003946575.1 of Companilactobacillus jidongensis. Taxonomy (GTDB): domain Bacteria; phylum Bacillota; class Bacilli; order Lactobacillales; family Lactobacillaceae; genus Companilactobacillus; species Companilactobacillus jidongensis. Next base: position 1,258 of record NZ_RHOP01000008.1, read on the forward strand.
GCTGAATTATCATTTCTTCTGATTTGAACACTATCAGCTAATTTCTTAGGGATACCGGCACCTTCACGTCCAGCAAGGACTGCTGCTTCGGCTCCTGGTCCGTCGAGTAATAATGTGAATGGATAGGCACCGATCATTTTATCGTTGAAGTTTGCCAGTACATAGAGAACTGCTTCCATGTATGTAGGGCCAAAACTTGGTTTGCCCATCTGAACTACATATCCACATACTACTGGAGCTACCAATTTGAGAGGTTTTGGTAATAATTTTTTCAAAACCTTTTCTGGTGCTGCATATGAGAATAATAATCCTTCTTGATCATCCATTCGTGGTAATGTTAAGAAATTCTTTACGTCATCATCTGATACTAAGAAGCTTGCCATATTTTTGCCCTCCTACATTAATCCATCCATAACATGTACGTCTGGTTTATCTCCGTTTACGATTCTCTTTACACGATCACCGATCATTGTGTTGAATACTGGGTGAGTCAAGATATAGAATTCATCGTCTTCAAGAGCTTGGAAGACTGTCAATGCAATCGAGTCGATTGGCATACCATTCTTGATAACAAATTCTGAAACTTGTTGTCCACCTTTGAAAACATCGCTTGTATAATATGGATCTGTTGTATCGGTATATTGAGCTGGTCTGTGTTTTTCGGTGTGATATAAGTCAGTTTGAACGAATCCTGGACACATTACGTGCATTTCGATATCAGCATTCATTCTTTGTAAGTCATAAGCAGTTGCTTCAGTCATACCAACACTGGCAAATTTGCTTGCATGGTATGCTGGCATTCCTGGTGTGTCGATCAATCCGGCGATTGAAGCGACGTTCAAGATTGCACAGTGTGTCTTTTGTTTGAGCATGATTGGAATGATTTGTTGCATTGCATAGACTTGACTCATCAAGTTAACGTGCATGATCCATTCCCAGTCACGGCTAGGAAGCTCCCAGACTCTTCCTGGCAAAGCAATTCCGGCATCATTGATCAGTAGGTCGATTTGATTAAATCTCTTCATAGTTAGTTTAACGGCTTTGTCGACGTCTTCTTCTTTAGTTACGTCAGCTGGGATCATTTCTACTTGAGCACCCATGTCGGCAACTTCTTTGTAAACACGTTTGAGCGCTGGTTCATCGATATCGATTAGAGCTAGTTTCATTCCACGACGTGCGCCTTCTTTGGCAATTTCAGTACCAAATCCATGGGCAGCACCTGTCAGGAACATTACTTTATCTTTGAAATCCTTCATTATTACTTCTCCTTCCTAGCACATTTCTGGTTCGAAAACATAAGCTTTGGTGTAACCATCTTTCATTGCATCAGCAATTTGACCACTTGAGCTGGCATCACCAATCATTTTGGCTTGATCGAATACAGCAACAAATGGATCAGTGTCAGTTGTATCTGGTGTAACTCCGAGTGCAAGCACGATTGTATCAGCAGGAATTCCCATCATACCATGGTCGATGCTGTCTAAGACTTTGATGCCAGTTGCGCCAGCACCAATCATTTGTTTATTAACCAAAATAGTTGGATTGAGCTTTTTGAGACGAGTCATTTCATCCATTAATAGGGTAGGATTCATACCTGGTCCAACTGCCTTTTGTTTTTCAACGATTGTTACTTCGTGTCCTTCTTTAAGAAGTTTTTCAGATGTTTCGAGTCCGGTCATTCCTGATCCAACAACGACTACTTTGCCAGTTACTTTAGCCTTGCCAGCTAAGTAATCTTCAGCAGTAACAACGTTTTTGCCGTCCATTCCTGGAAGCATTGGAATAATTGGTTTGGCACCAGATGCTAAGAAGACACCAACGGGATTTAGTGCTTGAATACTTGCTACAGTAGCTTCTTCATTCAAGTGAAGTTCGATATTTTTACGTTTATTAACTTGGTTGATAATGTGATCTCTGAATAATTCAATTTTGTCTTTTAATGGAGGAACAATAGCGAGATTCAATGTTCCACCGAGATGTTCGTGCTTGTCGAAGAGGGCAACTTTGAAGTTACGGTCTGCCAATGTCTTAGCAGCTTCCATACCACCAGGCCCACCACCGATAACAACAACTATTTGTCCGTTACCATCTTTGGCTAATGCTGAAAATTCTCTTTCACGTCCAGCTCTAGGGTTAACAGCACAGATAGCATGTTTACCTTCACTAAGAGCTTGGAAGCAGAGTAGGCAACCGATACATGTGGTGATTTGGTCAGATTGTCCAGTACGTGCTTTGTAAGCCCAAGCTGGATCAGCCAAACTTGCACGAGCAATTCCAATGAAGTCAGATGCGTCTTCTTCAAGTAACTGTTCAGCGAATTCAGGTGTTTTGATGTTATCTACAGCGATAACAGGAACCTTGACGTTTTTCTTGATCGTAGTTGAAAGATTCTTCTTCCAGCCTTGTGGATATGATCCTGGTTCGATAATCGTTGGAGCACTTTCGTAGATACCACTGGATACGTTGATAGCATCAGCACCGTAACTCTCAAGTGTTTTAGCAACTTTGACAGAATCATCGATCTTCATACCACCGTCAACGAATTCATCTGCAGAAATACGAACACTAATAGGGAAATCTTGTCCACACATGAATTTGATACCGGCGATAATTTCTTGAACAATTCTTAGACGGTTATGGAATGAACCACCGTAACGATCTGTTCGGTGATTTGAATATGGCGAAATAAATTGATTTAATAAATATCCGTGAGCACAGTGTAACTCAACACCATCGATGCCACCGGCCTTTGCAATGACAGCGCCTTTGATGAACTTCTTAACCATAGCTGTTACTTCATCAGTTGTCATTGCACGAGGAACTTGTTTAACAAATTTGTCAGCGATAGCAGATGCGGAAACCATTTGCTTGCCACCGATCAAACTTTCATTTGTTTCACGACCTGGGTGATGTAATTGAACAAAAATCTTACAGTCGTATTTGTGAACTGAGTCAGCTAATCTTTGTAGCTGAGGGATAACCTTTGGGTCTGTAACTGAGAGTTGTTTATATGTACCAACACCTGTTTCATCGTCAACACGGGTTATTTCAGTGATGATCAGACCAACACCGCCACGTGCACGTTCTTCATAGTGACGGATGATGTCGTCACTTGCCTCACCATTTAATTCGGCTAATGATACGCCCATGGCTGGGAAAACAACACGGTTCTTCAATTCTAGTTTTCCAATATGACCATTTGTGAACATTTTCTTAAATTGGGTCATTTAAAGTGCCTCCTTATCGTAGAAACGTTTTCATTACCGTCTTTACAATAGACTAGGGCGTTGATATGATAAAGATACTTAGTGAATAGAATTGAATTGGTTTAGCTGTGCAAGTTGCACAGCTAGCTTGATACTGTAAGAATATAACTGTATCCTTTATTTGAAATATTAAATTGGTAAATTTGGTCCACTCATGAAAGTGTGAAAAAAATGCAATTTAGTGAACTTATTAACGATTTGTCGGAATATTTTGTAATTGGGCACATTAATGTAACTGGGAAAACTGACATTAAAAGAATCCAAATTAAGCCACAACAGATCCAACAAAAAGATTCTGACATAATGTACATTGGAAAAAATCAAGCAGATGGACCACTAGAATTGTTGAATTTTGATAAGGATGAAAATTTCGAAAATTCAGCAGTCGTCTTGTGTCCATGTCAGGTTAATCAGGCGGACAATGTGTTGAGCAATGAACCATTGATTCGAGTTTTCAATCAAGCTAATACAATCCTCGAAAAAGTCCAAAACCAGAACAGCGCTATTACTAATCTAGCAATGGACGCTGTAACAGATAATCCTAAGACTAATATTAATCGTGCAGCGCAATTATTGAATAATACTTTGATGATCATTGATACTAAATATCAAATTTTGTTGTATTCAGATGTTTATGGCTTTACTGATCCATTGTGGAGCGGCATTTTGAAGCAAGGATATTGTAGCTATGACTTCATTAGAGCGGTCAAAGAAATAGTTAGAACTCAGTCGGAATACAAGAAGGCTGTCTATAATGTACCTTGCCCGAAGTCCAATTTTCATCGCCGAGTGACTAATTTGTATAATAAAAATCAACTACTTGGTTTCTTAGTTATGTTTGATGATCAATCTGTCTTCGATGACCGAACAAAAGAACTATTACCGGAGGTCGGGAAGATATTATCAAGTCAAATTGTCAGAAACCATTTGAGTGCCCCGACAGAATCGAATCGCGATAGGTTGTTGAACGTATTACTGACGGAACAGCAGTCGGTCAATGTAGAGAATATGTTTGCAAGTCAACAAGTTAAATTACCTGATGCCATGGTACTATTGTCCTGTGAACCGTTGACTAAACAGTCATTAAGCGGGATTCAACAACAATTGAAACACGGCTTGAATGCTTATTTTCCACAAATATTATCGACGATTTATCAGCATCATTGTTTGGGACTTTTACCGATCTCATTGAGTGATTATCACAGTGAAAAATTTGGGAATATTTTGTTGGAGGTAGCTCAGAAGGCTCATTGTAATATCTTTGTGTCTAATTTCTATACCAAACCAACTGATACCAAAGCGGCATATACAGTTTGCAAGCGGACAATGAAACTAAGTCAGGTTAGTGAGCCGGTGGTTTTTTGCGAAGATCAATATTTTGAATTGATGCTTGCTAGGATCAATCATGATGCCATCTTACCTTTCTTCGTTAATCCAGCTTTACAGGCGCTACAAAAATACGATAGTGTGAATGATACAGAACTCGTTCCAACGTTATTGAGCTATCTTCAACAAGATGGCAATTTGTCTAGAACGGCGAGCGTGCTATTTATTCATCGTAATACTTTGCATAATCGAATTGAGCGAATGGAAGAACTGACGGGAATAGACTTAAGGGATGCTAATACGAGGTTCAAACTGTATTGTAGTTTTCGTTTGAAAGAATATATTAGTTAAATATACAAAAAGTCTTGCCTTGAAGTGAACTTTAAGGTGTTAAATGATACTTGTGTTACAAATGGAGGTATATTAATGACTAATTATAAAAATAAATTATTTACTGGCGAACGTTCATTATTCGGTGAACACAGTGCAGTAATTTCTGATTCAACTTTTGGTGATGGCGAATCACCACTCAAAGAGAGCCGTAATATTGATATTGACAATACGATTTTTAAATGGAAATATCCTCTTTGGTATAGCAAACATATCAATGTTGATCATTCGATCTTTGAAACCATGTCACGTTCTGGTATTTGGTATACTGATGACATCAAAATAACTGATAGTGCGTTACAGGCACCGAAGTTATTCCGTCGTGGTAAGGACATTAAACTAACTAATGTTCATTTTTCTGACGCTGAAGAAACATTGTGGAGCTGTCAAAATATCAAATTGGATCACGTGCAAGCCAATGGTAATTACTTTGGTATGAATAGTGAAAACATTCGTGTCGATGATTCTAGTTTCATCGGTAATTATATTTTTGATGGTGCAAAGAATGTTGAAGTTCACAATTCTACTTTTGTTTCCAAAGATGCTTTTTGGAACTGTGAAAATGTGACAGTTTATGATTCAACAATCAATGGTGAATATTTAGGCTGGAATACTAAGAATCTTACTTTGATCAATTGTACGATTGAGAGTGATCAGGGACTTTGTTACATTGATCATCTAGTTATGAAAAATTGTAAGTTGCTAGAGACAGACTTAGCCTTTGAATATTGTTCAGATATTGATGCTGAAATCACTTCAAGTATTGTCAGTGTTAAGAATCCCATCAATGGTAAGATTTCTGCTGAATCAATTGGTGAAATTATCTTTGATGATGATGATATTGATGCTAATAAGACTGAAATTACAACTGCAGAACACGCAAAAAGCTGAGATTAAATTCTCAGCTTTTTTTTGTGGAATATTCAACTGCAAGTTCAGCGATGAAGGCACTGAAGTCGACGTCATCGTTCATAGGTGGGACTAGTTTGTATTTATTTCCGCCACTTTCTTTAAAGGTATTATAATTTCTGATGCCATCTTCTTCAAGTGTCTCAAGACAGTCAGCTGTGAATGAAGGTGTAACGATCAAGACATTCTTTTTTCCTTCAGACACTAATTTAGGTAAGGTCTGTTTCAAATATGGTTGTAGCCAAGGCATTGGTCCAAACCTTGATTGATAGACGGTCATGATTTTACTTTCAGGAATGTTTAGTTTGGCTGAAGCAGCGGCAGTAGTTGTTATACATTCAGCCTGATAGGGATCACCATGTTTGACCATTGCTTGCGGGATGCCGTGATAACTGAAGATTAGTTGGTCATAGTCATCTTGATCCCATTCCTCTTGGATTTTTCTTGCTAAAATATTAATGTATTCTGGTTCATTGAAGAATTTTTTGATAATAGTAATGGGCACATTGGCTGATTTTGCTTTTTCAATGATCGTATCGTGAGTGCTCTTTGTATATTGTGGGAATAATGGCAAAACAATAATGTTATCGCAGCCATTGGCGTACATCTGTTGCAAGGTAGCGACAATATCGGGATCACCATAGGTCATTGCTATATCTACCTGCCATTCTGGAAGTAATCGTTGAACTTCTTTTTGAATCTTATCTGTGTAATAGATTTGTGGGGAACCAGAATCTTTCCAGATATGCTGATACAATCCAGCAGAATATTTGGAACGAAATGGTAAGATCATGCCATGTAGAATTGGCTGCCAAAGTAACTTTGGCATTGTAACGACATTTTGATCACCCAGAAATTCACGTAAAAATGGTTTGACTGCGTCTGGTGTTGGAGCAATTGGAGAACCTAAATTAACTAATAAGAGTCCTTTAGTCATAAGCGTGTAATCCTTTCCAAAAATATTATTAAGGTTATCATAGCATAATATTTTTAATAAATTCTTGACAATAAGAGAACGACCGTTTAGTATAGTGACATGCGAAAGATAGATGAAACAAAAAGAAAACTAGTAGTGCAAGCAGTTTTTGAAGTTACATATGAAGAAGGTATCACTAACCTGTCGATCGGTAAGATAGCCAAGAAGGCAGGTGTTAGTAAGGCGACCATCTATGTTTACTTCGAAAATAAGACTGATATGCTGGGTAAGATTTACTTGGAAGTTAAGCGAAGGACCGATGAAGGATTATCTGAAAAATTACGTGATTCGGATTCATATAAGGTCAAAGTACGAAATGTCTTGGAACACTTTGCTAGACATTTTGTCGCACATCCCTTGGAATCAAACTTTATGAGATCAGTTCAATCAAATTGTAATTTAGTTGATCCGGAAGTTTTGGAGACATCTGAAAAAATGGCTCAACCAGTTACAGATTTGTTTGAAGAAGGTGTAAAAAGTAATCAATGGGTCACAAATAATCCAATTATCTTGTTTGCTATTCTATTATCGCCATTAGTACAGATCATTGAATATTACTTTAGAAAAGGTCAATCAGTACCTGACAATGAATTAACAGAGTTGCTAGATATCTTAGTTAAGAATAGTTTAGTCGATTAGATTCGACTTTTTATTTAATTTTTAACTAAATGATTGTTCTATAAATAAAAAAACGAAAGAAGATACAAATATGAATAAAGTAGCGATTATTACAGGAATTTCATCAGGAATGGGACATGCAGCAGCACTTTACTTCCATGAACATGGTTTTGAAGTCTATGGTGGAGCACGTCGTGTTGAAAAACTAGAAGACTTAAAAGAAGTAGGAATCCACACGCAAAGATTAGATGTGACGGATAAACTATCATTACGTGAGTTAGTTGATAAGACGGTGGCTGAACAAGGCAGAATCGATGTTCTAGTCAACAACGCTGGATATGGTGAATTTGGTCCCATTGAGGAAGTTCCCGTAGAAAATGCTCAGAAGCAATTTGATGTTAATTTGTTTGGTGTTGATATGTTAACACAATTAGTTTTACCAGTTATGCGTCGACAAGGAAACGGCCGTATCGTTAATATTTCTTCGATCGGTGGAGATATTTATACACCATTCGGAGGCTGGTATCACGCTACTAAAGCTGGACTTAACATGTGGAGTGATGTTTTGGACCTAGAGGTCAAGCCATTCGGTATTCGTTCTGTTGTAGTTCAACCAGGAGGAACAGAGTCAGAGTGGAGTCAAGTAGCAGTCGATAATGCCCGTAAGAATTTAGCTGAGAACTCACCTTATGAACCACTAGTTGATAAGTTAAGTGGTTTATTGACTGGTCAAGGATTCAGTGCAACTTCAGAGGATCTGGCTAAGGTATTTTATCGTGCTGCCACAGATTTGAAACCAAAACGTCGTTATTTCAATTCATTTACTGATCATGCAGTAGTTGCATTTGGCCGTGCAATGCCAGGATTGTATAAAAAAGTTGTTACGAGAATAATCAAGTAATATGATCAGGGAATCTAATATTAAAGACGCTGAGGGTATTGCGACCGTTAATTTGGAAAGTTGGCAAGAGACTTATTCCGGTATTGTGGATGCTGATTTTTTAAATTCAATGGATCTGTCTAAAGCAGTCGATAGATGGACTGGATTTTTGAACGATCCCGATGTCAAAATCTTTGTAGATGTAGAAAAAGATACAGTAGTAGGGTACATTCGCGCCGAGGTCAAAAACGGTAAGGCATGTATAGGCGCCATATACCTATTAAAGGATTATCAAAAAATGGGTATTGGAAAAGAACTTCTACTAAAAGGATTAGATTACTTAAAGCAGCAAAATTATAAAAATATTTTTGTTGACGTACTATTTGATAATCCCACCAAATATTTTTATCAAAAATTTGGTGCCGAACCATTTGAAGAACGGACCCTTAAAATCGGCGAACAAGAACTGGCTGAATCAGTCTATGCATGGAATTTTGAGTAGTATGTTACACTAGTCGAAGAATAAAAAGCATAGGTGAGGGTCTTTGGAAGAAGCAATTAAGATTTTAAGAGATAACCACTATAAGGTAACTAAGCAGCGTATGGATCTGATTGAATTTCTTAGTAATTATACGAATAAGTACATTCAAATCAGTGATGTGGATGAATATATGAAGTCCATCTATCCTGGAATCAGTAATAATACTGTTTACCGCAATCTGAAGGAATTTTCAGATATTGGATTAGTTGAATATCAGGAAAAAAATAAAGCGATGATCAAGTTTCAGTGTGATTTTGATCAGATGCATCATCATCATTTTATCTGTTCTAATTGTGGCAAAGTAATTGAGTTAAAGGCTTGTCCCTTGAGCTTTTTTACTGATCAGTTACCAGGGTGTGAAGTTGAGTCACATGCCATTGAGATCTATGGACTTTGTCCTGAGTGTGCAGCAAAAAAATAAGGTAACACAAAAAAGCCAATCGCAATTCGATTGGCTTTTAATCTGTATATTTCAAACCGACTTCAATGAAATATTGAAAGATACGGTTCTTTGTAATTTTACCGACGACCTGAGTAGGGTCGTCTTTTTTTGTAACTGGAAGTGAGTCAACTTGATGTTGATAGAGTAGTTTTCCGACTGAGATGATCGACATATCAGCGTCAACCGTTATTAAATTAGGCATCCTTGTCATGACCATGCTGGCGATCATCGAATCTGCATCAGCGTTATTGACCGTCACAGCCAACAAGTCCTTGCGCGAGATCAATCCTAGTAGCTTACTGTCATTATCTGTTACATATAATGACCCGACATCATTAATGAACAGTTTGTTGACACATTCAGGTAAAGTCGTGTTGGGTTGAACGAAGATTGGTTGAATAAGGATATGGGCGATTGATTCTCCGAACAATTCATCAAAGTCCAAGCTGGACTTAGGTAATTGTGAGAATTCATATCCTACTTTTGGACGCGACTTCAATATCTCTGTTGCTGTGAGCAATCTTAAGTCCCCACGGATCGTAGGCACACTTAGTTGCAATCTTGCAGCAATCTGTTCACTTGTCATCGGACTTTTTTTTCTGGTCATATCGATAATTTGCTTTTGGCGGTCAGTTAAATACATGATATATATCTCCCTAGAGTATATGTTGTTACATTAATTATAATATCACGTAGTATTTTTTGAAAGCTAATTATTAGCTAATGTTGCTTGAGCGGCTGCAATTCTTGCGACAGGTATTCTAAATGGTGAACAAGATACATATGAAATACCGATCTTTTCGAAGAATTGGATCGACTTAGGATCTCCACCAACTTCACCACAGACACCAATCGGTAGTTCGGAGTTAGTTTTGCGGCCACGATCGACTGCCATGCGCATCAATTCACCGACGCCTTCAGTATCGACAGTTTGGAAAGGATCATTTGGCAAAATTCCTTGAGCAATGTATTCAGACATGAATGACCCGACGTCATCACGTGAGTAACCAAAGGTTAATTGTGTTAAGTCATTAGTACCAAAACTGAAGAAGTCTGAGACTTCAGCAATTTTATTAGCTGTTACACAAGCACGAGGCATTTCCATCATTGTACCGATCTTGTATTCTAAGCGAGCATCGTTTTCAATTAGAAGCTTTTGAATAGTCTGTTCAACAACATCACGGACCCATTTCATTTCAGTCTTTGAGTTTGTCAATGGAATCATAATATGTGGCTTGATATCAAAGCCTTCTTGATTCAGGCGAATAGCGGCATTAACGATGGCAGTTACTTGCATTTGATAAATATCGGGATAGGTAACAGCTAGTCGATCTCCACGATGTCCGAGCATTGGATTAAGTTCTTTTAGTGAATCAATTCGAGCCTTCAGAGCATCGACAGTTGTGTTGATTTCTTCAGCAACTAAGGCAATTTCTTTTTCATCATGTGGTAGGAATTCATGCAGTGGTGGGTCCAGCAATCTAACTGTGACGGACTTACCAGCAGATAATTTATAGATTTCGTAGAAGTCATTTTGTTGTAAAGCAAGGATTTTTGCGAGCGGATCTTTACGACCTTCAGCGTCTTTAGCGAGGATCAAGCGACGCATTTGTAGTAAGCGTTCCGGTTTGAAGAACATATGCTCTGTTCTAGTTAATCCAATTCCGTCAGCGTCAAATTCTAAGGCGCGTTGGAAGTCAGCGGGTGTGTCTGCATTTGTGTAAACTCCCATCCGACTGATTTCCTTGGCCCATTCTAGTAGGATCGATAAATCGTCATTGATGCTGGCTTCAGATGTTTCTAGTTGGCCTAAGTACAAGTGTCCACTAGTTCCGTCAACTGAAATCCAATCACCCTCGTGAATGACTGTATCTTCAACAGTAGCGGTCTTGTTTGCATAACTAACTTGGAGTGCATGAGCACCGACGACACCGGTCGAGCCCATTCCACGGGCAACAACTGCAGCGTGAGATGTCATACCACCACGTGAAGTGACGATTGCTTCACTGACGACCATGCCTTCAATATCTTCTGGTGAAGTATCTTGTCTCAAGAGGACGACTTTTTGATGTTGATCATCATGAGCATTTTTAGCCGTTTCAGCGGTGAAATAAACTTGTCCGCTCGCTGCACCAGGGGATGCAGGCAATCCAGTGGCAAGAACATGCTGTCTTTCCAGAGCTTTGTGGGCGAATTCAGAATGAAGCATAGCTGAAATTGATTCTGGTTTGATGCGTTTAATAGCTGTTTCCTTGTCGATCAAGCCTTCATTTACGAGGTCAACAGCAACTTTGACAGCTGCAGCAGGGGTACGTTTACCGGCACGTGCTTGTAGTAAATATAGTTTGCCATGTTCAATCGTAAACTCTAGATCTTGCATATCACGATAGTGTGTTTCCAGTTTTTCAGCTATTTTAGCAAATTGATCATAAATTGCAGGCATTGATTCACGTAAAGTTTCGATTGATTCAGGAGTGCGGACACCTGATACTACATCTTCACCTTGAGCGTTGAGTAAGTATTCGCCGAAGAGGTTCTTCTCACCAGTGGCAGGATTTCTTGTGAAAGCAACGCCAGTACCTGAGTCCTCACCAGAATTTCCGAAGACCATGGTTTGAACGTTGACGGCTGTTCCAAGTGTTTCAGGGATGTCATTTTGACGACGATAAATACGAGCACGGTTGTTGTCCCATGATGAAAAGACAGAATCTACAGCTGATAGCAATTGTTCTTTAGGATCTTGTGGAAAAACTTTGTTGGCCTCATTTTGATAAATTTCTTTGAAACGAGTAACGATATTTTTTAAGTCAGTAGTTGTCAATTCTAGATCAGATTGATAATTGTTGGCTTTTTTTGTTTCAGTTAGCACGTTGTCAAAAGTATCTTCGTTGATGCCGTAAACAACATTACCGAACATTGCTAGAAGGCGACGATAACTGTCGTAAGCAAAACGTTCATTGTCAGTTATCTTAGCTAGGGCAACAACTGAACGGTCATTTAGACCGATATTCAAAATCGTATCCATCATTCCTGGCATGGAGATTGCGGCTCCTGAACGGACTGAGATAAGCAGTGGATCAGTTTCGTCGTCAAATTTTTTTCCAGTAGATGCACTTAATCTATCTAACGCGTGATCAATCTCCAATTTTAGAGCTTCACTTAATTGATGACTGTTTTGTTGATATGAATGGCAAGCCTCAGTTGTGATAGTGAATCCATGAGGTACTGGCAGATTCAAACGAGTCATTTCGGCTAGGTTAGCTCCTTTACCTCCAAGTAAGTCTCGCATGTTTTTGTTACCTTCAGAAAAGAAATAAATTTGTCTCATTATATATAACTCCTTAATTATTAATATGACGTGCTAAATAATAATTAGAATATATATGATGTTTTAAATAATTGCAAGCGGTTTCTATAATTTCACCTATACCAATCAAAAAAGCCTAGCGATAATCGCTAGGCTTTCGTACGTTTGAGCTGATTTATTATTTTTTTGGCACGACGTTGAGTTTTCTTGTTTTTTGAATTAAGACGTCTCATTGCACTAGACCGATCGAGTTTTTCTGCCATTATTTTGCTCCTTTTTCTAATATCTTATTTAGTTGTTGGTATTGCGATAGCATCCATTCTTTATAAGTTTTACCTGCAGGTAATGTTTCAGTGACTTTTAGAATAGGAATGTTCTTTTCTTTTGCTAAGGCAATCATATTGTCGACAGTTTTACTGTCGGACTGTGAATTATACACTAAGAATGAAATTTTTCCTTCTGAAATGCCTCGGCGCATATTTTTTACAACGGCCGGCGATGGGTCAGTGCCGTTCTCAACAGCTTTTTCGAAGTTTGTATTACCAACTTTGAAGCCCATTGTTTTGATTGCGTAATCGAAGACTGGTTCACTGACATAAACTTCTTTGTTAGACATTAACTTGGCCTTATTGGTTAATTCAGTTAATTCGTCTTGGATTGGCTTTAATGAAGCAATATATTTTTTAGCATTAGTTTCAAAATACTTTTTATTCTTAGGATATTTTTGACTCAATTCTTTCGCCAATTGATTTGCTAGTGCTGGCATAGTTGCTGGATCATACCAGAGATGAGGATTAGCGCCAGTCTTTTTATCAAGGATATTTTCACCGACTTTGATGAAAGTACTATCTTTCTTCTTACTCAACTTGTTCATCCACGGATCGTATCCTAGACCATTAGCAATGGTGAAATCAGCTCCGGAGACATCTTTGGCAATAGCAGTGGTGGGTTCATAATCATGCGGATCAACACCAGGTTTGTTGATGATCGATTCAACTGAACCCTTATTACCAACGACGGACTTGGCGACTTCGCCATAAAAATCGGTTGTAGCAACGATTTTGATTTTGTTATTTGACGATGATGAATTACTGGAGTTCCCGCAAGCAGTTAGAGCAACTCCTAATAGCACAATTCCAATAGTAGCAATTAGAACTTTGAATCTTTTGAAAAACATAAATAATTTTCTCCCTTAAATAGTAATTATTACTAATTAAGAATATATGATTGTGGTTTATTTGTAAATAGTAATTATTATCATTTACAAATAAACTTAATTATAAATTAAATATAAGAAATTCATATTTTAACCTTAACTAATCATCAAGACCCTGGTCTAATAGGGATGCTATAACTTATATATGCTTTACGAGACAAAAGAAATATAGAAAAGATACAGAGGTGAGCTCTTGGCCGAAAAGAAAAAGAAACGATATTTGCATGAAGTTGATCTGATGCGAGTTATTTTTATCGGTGGTGTGTTACTTAATCACACAACAACGGCATTCAAATCGAATATGGCAGACAGTTCGTTCAGTAAATTATTTTTGGAAGCAACGCATTTGTCGCTTCACTTTACCCGAATGGGTTTCATGTTTATGACCGGCCTTGTGCTAGTCCTTAATTATTACAATCGTGATAATCACTGGCTAAGTTTTTGGAAGAAGCGTTATACCAGTGTTGGAATTCCATATCTTAGTTGGAATGCCATTATTATGTTATTTGCCACTATATTTGCCGGTGGCACGATAATCTGGAGTGATTATTGGAATCATCTACTTGATGCTTGGCTACATGGTAATGAATATTACATGTACTACATCATTGTTACATTCCAGCTTTATCTGATTTTCCCACTTATCATCAAAATGTTTAAAAAATTTGAAAAGCATCATCTGACTATTTTGGGAATCAGTGCCTTACTTCAATTGGTTATTACCATTGGAATTAAGTATTGGTTACCAGGAGTCGATCGCAGCGGTTGGCCGTATCTGCTTAGCGCATATGGAATGAATGTCTTAACTTATCAGTTCTACTTCATAGCCGGAGCATTTGTTGCCATACATTATGACGCAGTTGATGCCTTTATTGAAAAGTTTCATAAGGCAATCGGTTGGACGACAGCCGTTTTAGCACTTGGTACAGTTGGATTATTCTACTTTGATCAGAATATTCTCAAATTAAGTAGCGGTGGAACCCTATCGATCCATCAACCATTTATTTTCGTTTACGACGTAGTGATGATTGCCTTTGTTTTTTGGATCGGACGTCAATATGCACATGCAAGAGAGAACGGTCTACCAGTATGGCTAGACCATACAATTAAGAACCTATCCAAAGTTTCATTCGGATTATATCTCGTTCAAAGTCTTCCAGTATTAACATTGTACGGAATTTTGTCATTATTCCATGTTCCATCATGGGTAATGCTACTGATGTTGCCGTTTGGATATGCTTTCGTCTTAGGAGGAGCATTCCTCATCTCATGGTTCTGCTACAAAGTACCACCATTTGGAATCCTAATTGGAAGACCTCAAAAACTCAAAAGGAGTACATTAAATGTCAAAAATAACCAATCAATTAAACCAGCAATTGAAAAACAATAGTGAAGAAAAAATCATCAAGGATGAAAACCGCGATATGTGGTTCACTGGAACAGAAATAAAAAATGATGTCAACATGATCAAGAATGATTTGATCGATTTGAAAGTCGGACACGGCGATGTTGTTCTAGTCTGCCAAGAGAATAACGGAGCCTATCCGGCAATCGTTCAAGCAATTTGGGAAATTGGTGCAATCGTACATCCGATTGCTGATACAACACCAGCCGCTGAATTACAACAAGAACTGCAAGAACATCAGTATGCAGCCGCCATTGTCAAAGAAGACTTAATCGCGGCGGTCATGGATAATCGTTCAGTGACGATTATTGATGAGGTTAGTTTAAAAACTTCAATACATCTATCAATCGTAAGAGATCAAAACATTATCGGTCACATCGATCAAGTACCGGTTGAAAAGGACTTGGCATTGATTCTAAACACATCAGGAACTACCGGTAAACCAAAAGGCGTCGGTATTACTCATGAATTACTGAAGAATGCAGTCGATCATGATATTGAGAGCCACGAGATGACTAGTGATGATACAACTATGATCATCATGCCGATGTTTCATATTAATGCTCAGGCTGTATCACTCTTATCGACCAGATTGTCAGGTGGAAAGGTTGTTATTGCCAAAAAATTCAGTGCTTCAAAGTTTTGGACCCAAGTACGAGATAACCATGTAACCTGGGTCTCAGTCGTACCGACGATTGTTAATATCTTATTAATAAATGAGAAAGCTAATCAAATGTACAGCGATGATATCAAATTAAGATTTGTTCGTTGTTCGTCATTTGCCTTACCATTAGATAAATTGACCGCCTTTCAAAATCGATTCCATACAATAATTCTTGAGGGCTATGGGATGACCGAAACCGCTAGTCAGTGTACGATTAATCCCTTCGATGCACCCAAGGTTGGTTCAGCTGGTAAACCATTTAAAACTGAATTGGCAATTTTAATTGATGATAAATTCAAAGCAGAAGCTAATCAAGTCGGTGAGATTGCAGTTCGTGGTGATCATGTGATCAAAGATTACATGGATCCGCATCCGGATTCATTCAAAGATGGCTGGTTCTTAACAGGTGATCTTGGTTACCTAGATGATGATGGATACTTATTCGTCAAAGGACGTAAAAAGGATATTATTAGTCGCGGCGGTGAAAAAGTAGCACCTGCGCATGTTGAAAATGCTCTGAGTCAACTAGATTGTGTTAAAGAAATTGCAGTTATCGGAACACCGGATTCAATGTATGGTGAGGCCGTCACGGCAGTAGTTATTGGTCAAGATGTCCAGAATGAAAGTATTGTTAGACAAAAAATTTTGGATCACGCCAAAAAAACCTTGGCAGTATTTGAACAACCCACCAAAGTTATTTTTGTGAATGATTATCCTAGAAACCCCACTGGTAAAGTACTTCGCGTGAAGTTACGCAACCAAATCTTAGAAGAGGCCGTAGGTAAAGGTGCTTAATGAATGAAGAATAAAAGACGTTTCAAAAAATTACTGATCAGTGTTGTATTAATCTTTTGGGCATGTATCGCTTTTTATGGATTCAAACAAACCGATGCTGGAGCTAGTACTTCCGGATTAACCACCGTTACAGTCGGATATCAAAAAGGAGATCCGTTTGATATTGCCAAACAACGTGGTGAATTCGCTAAGAAAATGAAAGCAAAAGGCTATAAAGTCGTTTGGAAGGAATTCTCAGATGGTAGTTCATTAATGCAAGCCTTAAATTCAGGCTCAGTTGACTATGCCAGAACTGGTGATACACCGCCAGTTTCAGCACAAGCCGCTGGCACCAAGCTGACCTATGTTGCGGCTGGGTATTCGAAGGCAAAAGGGTCCGCAATTTTAGTCAATAAGGGTTCGAGTATTTCGTCAGTCGCTGACTTAAAAGGCAAGAAAGTCGCTTATACCAAAGGAACCAGTTCACAGTATATGCTGTTGAAAGCTTTGAAGAAAGCTGGACTGAGTGCCGAAGATGTAACTTGGGTCAATATGGATCAGTCATCTGCCAGTGTCGCCTTCTCTAAAGGAAAAGTTGATGCCTGGGCAACTTGGGATCCTTATACATCGCAAGCTGAGATCAATCAGAATGCCAAAGTACTAGTTACCGGTTCAGGTATTACCAATAATCGGGATTATATTCTTTCAACAACAAGTTTTGCTAAGAATAATAAGAACATTACTAAGTACTTGATCGAGTACCTGCAAGATGACATGACTTGGGCCAATAATAATCATAGTGAATTGATCACCATGATGAGTAAGTCGTTAGGTGTCTCGAAGTCAGTCGTTAAGAAGATGGTTGAGCGTAGGACTTATGGAATATCCGCAATGAGTAGTAAGTATGTTAAAGAGCAGCAGGAAATTGCTGACTTGTTCTACTCAGAAGGATTCATTGAGAAGAAAATTGATGTCAGTGATGATGTTGATCTTGAATAGTTTAATAGAATTTTTGTTGGTCGACCTTTGGGTCGGCTTTTTTTGTACAAAAAAAGATGCTGATTTTTTCAGCATCTTTGCATAATTGTTATTAGTTTTAAACAGATTGAGATTTAAGAAGCTTTTTACCAAGTGCACCACCTGGATGAAATGTAGCAAAGTTTTCTTTGGTGAAGCCCTTTAGCTCAGATAGTGTACAAGCAATTGCATCTCCAACAACTAATACCCCGGTTGAACTATTTGTAGGAGCAAGATTTAGATTATCTGCCTCATGATCAATGGGAATAACTAGAGTTTGATCACATTGTTGAGCTAATGATGAGGTTTCTTTGCCAGTGAATGCAATTAGTTTTGTTCCAATTCTCTTAAGGGATGGTATTGGAGCCAAAATCTCTTTAGTTTCACCACTATTTGAGATGAGAATGACTGTATCATTTTTCTGAATCATTCCCAAATCTCCATGAACACTTTCTGTTGCATGAACAAAAAATGATGGTGTACCTGTACTTGAAAATGTTGCTGCTAATTTTCTACCTATTAGGCCTGATTTACCTACACCCATAAAAATCAATTTTCCATCCATATTTAATAGAGTATCTATTACTGAATCGTAATTTTCATCCACATTATTATCGATTTCTTGTACGGCGTCAATTTCACTTTGAATAAAACCATGTATTAGATCTGAATATTTTTCAGACATTTATATTACCTCCATTGCAACTTTCTGGTTTTATTCTTAATCAATTGACCATATATGGTCAATTATGATTGTTGCCATATTGTGTCTGTGTTGTGTTACTAAGTACAATGTTACATAGTTCACTATCACTTGAAAAGGGCTATGGATTAGCCTTTGTAGAGATCTTACAGTTATTATGATTGTAATTTATGTAGACCATCAGGCAAAAGCTGAAAGCGATTCCAGTTGTTTTGATACTTATTACGAAATTATAATGAACTCGTAAAAGAAATTAGGCGGTGTTGTTAATGATTGAAAAGATTATACAAGAGGATTTGATAAAACTTAATATTGAAGCCAGTGATTGGAAAGATGCAGTTAGAAAATCTGCACAGCCGTTGGTGGATGATGATTATATTACAGAAAATTATGTTTCTGAAATTATTAATTCTGTTAATGAATATGGACCATATTTTGTCATTGCACCTCATGTAGCATTGGCACATGCACCTAGTGAATCTGGAGCTGAGGTATTAGCAATGGGTATTTCAACTTTGAAACCGGCAATAAAATTTAATAATGCTGATAATGATCCCGTTTCATATGTGTTTACTTTAAGTGCGCCTGATAGTGATTCGCATTTAAAAGCAATGCAAGAATTAGTAGGCTTATTATCTGGCAGTGAATTCTATAAGGTTTTGGATGAGGCACAGAGCTCAAGAGAAATTTTACAGTTCATAAAAGATTCTGTATTAAATAAGAAAATATCCTAATGAGGATAGTGGAAGGAAGTATTTATTATGGTTAAAGCATTAGTAGCATGTCGTGCAGGAGTTGGATCAAGTTTGATGTTAAAGATTAAATTAAATGAGGTTATTAGTGAACATGATCTTCCCGTTCAAGTAGAACACTCATCATTAGATGGTTTACCAAGCTTTGATGGACCAATCGTCGTTTCATTGAGTGATGTTGCAGATGAACTAAAGGAGCAAGGAATTAAAAAAGAAGTAGTTGGAATTAAAAATATTCTTGATAAAGATGAAATTTATACTAAATTATCTGCTGCATTGAAAAACATCGGTGAAGAATAAATTTTAAATTAAAAATTTGAGGGGGACGAATGTATGAATTTCTTAGTAAGTTTACTATCTAATCCAGCAATTCTATTAGCTTTAGTTTCTTGTATTGGTTTGGTTGCCCAACATAAAAAGGCAACCGAAGTATTAACTGGTACTTTTAGAACAGCCATTGGATTCTTGATCTTTGGTGTTGGTGCCACAACAATGACAGGGACGTTACAAAACTTTAACGTTATGTTTCAAAAGGGTTTTCATTTAACTGGTGTTATTGCCTCACCTGAGGCTGCCACAGCCTTAGCACAAGGTAAATATGGTTTTGTAGTTTCAGTTACATTGATTATGGGCTTTATCATGAACTTGGTATTTGCCAGAATCACACCATTTAAGAACGTTTTCTTCACAGGTGGTCACAGTTTGTTCTTCGCCTGTGTTCTAGCATTAATTCTGAAATCATATGGATACAGTAATACGATCGCCATTGTTGTCGGTGGTACATTATTAGGATTTGTTTCAGCAGCACTGCCACAATTATGTCAACCATTCATGAGAAAAATTACTGGTGGAGATTTCCAAGCCATTGGTCACTTCAATATGATTGGTTATGCTCTATCTGGTTTACTCGGTGGAGTTTTCAAAAAACACAAAGATGAAACAACAGAAAATATTAACTTCCCACAATGGTTATCCTTCTTCAAGGATTTCTTAATGGGTGTTGCAGTTGTTATGATAATTATCTTTTATGTAGCTGCAATCGCTGCAGGTAAGACAGTCGTTTCAAAACTTGCTGGTACAACAGACTGGTTAGTATTCCCAATGATCCAAGCGCTAACATTTACAGCCGGAATTTCTATATTGATGACTGGTGTTCGTATGTTTTTGGCCGAAATCACAGCAGCTTTCGTTGCTATTTCAGAAAAATTCATTCCTGGATCACGTCCAGCCTTGGATGTTCCAACAATCTTCCCATTTGCACCAACAGCCGTATTGGTTGGATTCTTGAGCTCATATGTAGCTGGTTTGTTATCAATTGTTGTAATGGTATTCCTGAAGTTCCCTATTGTTATTATTCCGGCTGCTCACATTTGTTTCTTCTCAGGTGGTACAGCGGGTATATTCGGTAACTCAACCGGTGGTTGGAGAGGCGCCGTATTAGGTTCATTTGTAGTCGGACTATTATTAGCCTTCTTACCATTATTGCTATATCCAACATTTGCTGGAATGGGTATTACCGGATCAACATTCCCTAACGTCGATTACAACGTTATCGGTTCATTATTAAATTGGTTCTTAGGTTTAATTCACTAATAATTCATTTTTAGGAGGAATTTTAATTTATGGTTGATGTTTCAGGAATCATAGTTGCGATGGTTACACCGCTGGATGATGATCAAAATATTAGTTACGAGAAGACGGCCAAGCTGTTGGATCGTCTATTAGAACATAAGATTAACGGTATTTTCATATTAGGTACAAATGGAGAGGCTTATGCCCTTACGCAAGACGAAAAATATGAATTTGCTAAGTATGTCATCGATTATGTTAAAGGCAGAACAAATGTATATGTTGGAACAGGTTTGAATAGCACAAGGGAAACAATTGCATTTAGTAAAAGAATTGCCACTTTGAATCCTGACGCTTTGTCGGTTGTTACACCATACTTTGTAGCACCAACACAAGAAGAATTAATTGATCATTTTGAAAAACTTGCAGATGCTGTTTCAGTACCAATTTTAATTTATAACATGCCTGGTAAGACAGGTGTCAATGTGGATCCAGAGACTGTGGCAGTTTTGTCAAAGAACAAGAATATCATCGGCGTCAAAGATAGTTCTGGAAAAATTGATAATATGAAGGGCTACTTGAAACTTCGCAATGATAAGAACTTTGCTGTTCTATCAGGTTCAGATTCTAAAATATTGGCACTACTTGAAGCTGGTGGTGATGGAGCCATTGCAGCCACAGCAAATTTATTAACACAAAATGATGTTGATATTTACAAGTATTTCAAAGATGGAGATCTGGAGAACGCAGAAAGATGTCAAAAACAAATTGAACCTTTGAGAGAAATATTGCATATGCGTACCACTCCAACAGCTCTTAAGGCATCAGTAACTGCATCTGGTGTTGATGTTGGACCTGCACGTTATCCCGCAAGTATGCCAACTTCGGAACAAGAAGAAAAAATTAGAGAAATGGTCAAATATTATAAGGATAACAAGATTATTTAGAGGTGTATCTTATGAAGAAACTAGATCGAATGAATAGAATCATTAATTCAGGTGCTCTTGCAGTCGTTCGTGCTGAACCTGATAGAGTAGTTGAAATTGCTGAAGGAATTGTTAAAGGTGGAGTAGACGTTATGGAAGTTAGTTATACAATAGCTAGCGCTCCAGAATCTATTAGAACACTTCAAAAGAAATTTGGAGATAAGTTGTTGGTTGGAGCTGGGACAATTTTAGATGGACCAACTGCTAAAGATGCAATTTCTAACGGTGCCGACTTTATATATTCACCAATCTTTGATAAAGATGTGGCTATCCTATGTAATCAGTATCAAATTCCCTATGCACCTGGTTGTACTTCAGTTACTGAGGCTATTGAAGCGTTAAGAGCCGGTGCGACCTTTGTCAAAATATTCCCATATGGTGGCATTGTCGGTCCTGAATTGATCAAAACTATGAAAACACCGATTCCTTATCTACCACTAATTGAATCTGGTGGAGTAAATGTAGATAATATCACAGAATGGTTAGAAGCAGGAACGGATGTAGTTGGTATTGGTGGGGCCTTATCAAAAGGTTCCGTTGATGATATTGCTGAAAATGCTGCAATATTTAGAAAGAAAATCGACGAGTTCCGTCAAAAATAATAATTAAAGCTGGCAGTCTTATACAGGGCTGTCAGTTTTTTTGAAGAGGGGGACTTTGATGCTAGATAAAAAGCAATTACAAATTATTGATAAACTTATTCAAAATCCAATTTTGACAAAGGACGAATTAATTAAGAGTCTTTCTTTAACCGATCGACAAATAGAATATTCGATAGAAAAATTAAATCAATACTTATCAAGTCAGGATAAGAATAATATTGATTCTGAAGGCGTATATATAACAGTACCAAGTGACACCTATAAGTTTCTTTTGAGTATAAGAGTATCAGATAATTTAACCTCTTTGAAAGGATATATTCTTAGTACAGAGGAACGTAAACTTTTTCTGGTTTTATTATTATCTACAAATAATGATTATTTATCCCTAGTTCATCTACAGGAACTTTTACAAGTTAGTCAATCCACAGTATCTAAGGATTTAAAACAATTAGAAGTAGAACTATTGGATGAGCAACTGAAGATAAGTTATGACAGAAAAAATGGTTATAAAATTGTTGGAAATGAAAATGCTGTAAGAAGTTATTTGATAAAATCAGTTGCTAATGAATTAGTCGAGAATAGAGCAGATTTATTAGATAATTTTATAAAGTTAAATAGTGATTATAAAATCAAAAATATATTTAACATGGTCTCTAATGCATCAAACAAGTATGACATTGATTTCGTTGAAAACAGATTAAGAGAATTCTGTTATATTTTGGTAATAATTTTGAATAGGTTATTAATGAAGCCCAATTATATGCCTGCAAAGGCAAAATATTACGAAATAAATAAAACGAATGAATACACATTTTCGGAAGAGATACTTGGAAAACTCGGGATAACCAACGTAAATACAGTTAAGTACATTACGACAATAGTATTGTGTCTAAGTATTGGAGGATATGATAATTTAATTGAAGATAAACATATTTACGATATTACTGGTTCAATCGTCAAACAGTTTTCGGATATATCAGGTATTAGTTTTGTTGATAATGACAAAGTGGTTCATCAATTATTTACGCATTTTAGATCCATGTATTTCAGACTCCAATTTAAATTTCCAATTACTAATCCTTTGACTAAGCAAGTTATCCAGGAATATGGAGAAATATTCACTTTGGTTACTCAAGCTGTAGTACCATTCAGGGAAGAACTAGGAAAGGTCCCGGATGAAGAAATAGCGTTTTTGACAATTCATTTAATTGGGTTCATTTACAATTCCAATAGTCAAAAGAAACATTTTCTATCAGCCGCAATTGTGTGCCCAAATGGAATTGGAAGTTCGGCGCTTGCATACCTTCAGTTGACCAGTTTATTTCCTAATATTAAATTTCTGATGCCGTTTCCGTATTCAGATCTGGATAAACATATAGAAGAGATAGATATGATCTTTTCAACGTTTTATCGTAGTGAATTATTTGCTAAAGGTAAGCCTTGTTTTGTTATTAATCCTATTATGACGACTAATGATAAGTATTCAATTATGCAAAAAGTTAATAGTGAATTTTCTACTACTGACTTTGTTGTACCAACGCTGGATTCGGTTATGAGAATCGTCGGTCATAACGTTGATAACTCGGACATGTTAAATAGAATTAGAAAAGAACTTGCTGATAATGTGTTCAAGCCAAAAGCCGTATTTAATAAACGCAAAATTTCTTTATTGGATGTTCTAAAACCAGAATTTGTAAAGTTAAAAGTAGATAGTGCGGATTTTGCTGAGGCTGTTTCATATGCTTCACAACCATTACTAGGTAAAAAAGTAATTAGTCAAGGGTATGTAGATGAAATAATTAACCAGATAAATAATAATGAGTCTACGTTTATTATTGCTCCAGATATAGCATTACCACATACTAATCCACAATATGGAGCTAAGGAAATTGGCATTGGACTCACTACCTTGAGTGAACCGATATTTTTAAGTAAAGGTAAAAGAGTCAAATATATTTTTGTACTAAGTGCAATCAATTCAACGGATCATTTAAGCGCCTTACAAGATTTGATGTTCTTGTTGAATATGAAAAGTTTCTTACATTTATTGGATGATCCCGAAACAACAGTGGATGAGGTAATGAATTTTATTTATAAGCAATTGAATGAATAACAATTTTAAGTATATTGGATATATCGTGTAATAGTCAGGAGGTGATTTTTATGGAAGTTTATTTTGTAAGACACGGTCAGACAATATTTAATCTAATAAATAGAATGCAGGGATGGTCGGATACTCCACTTACAGAACAAGGCATTGAGGATTTAAAAATAACGGGAAAATATCTTCAGAACACTAAGTTTGATGCTATTTATAGTTCTGATTTGAAGAGAGCCATGGATACAGCAGAGATAATCAAAAATGAGAATTTGGAAAATCCTCCTAAAATAAAAATAGGTAGTAACTTTCGAGAAATATTTTTTGGTTTTTTTGAAGGATCGGAGGCTGCAAAAACATGGGGTATGTTAGCAAAACCATACGGTTGTTCTACTCAAAATGAAGTATCAGAAAAGTATTCTATTGAATTTGCTCGGGAAGTATTGAAAAAAGGAGATCCTAAGCACTGGGCAGAAGATACATCTGATTTGGGAGTTAGGATAGAGAGGGCTGTAAAACAGTTATTGGATGAGAATCCTGATGATTCTAGGATTCTTGTTGTAACACACGGTGCGTATATAGAAACTTTACTTTTGAAATATTTCAAAAGTAATTTTGATAGCTATAGAGCATTTCCAGACAATGGAAGTATTACTATTACAAATTTGAATAAAGATAAATTTAGTTTAAAAGAATTTAATATTGTACCTAAATAAAGCTGAATGCTGTGTCTACGTAAGGGATAATCGATGATTATCTCTTTTTTGTTGTAATTTTTGAAGAATTAAAAACTCTGATTTTGTAAATATACATCAGGTCGACCTTTGGGTCGGCTTTTTTTGTGTCCTCAATATTGAGTAGAGAACTTTTCCATTTGATATTGAAAAAAGATGAACTTTAATCTTTGAAAGCGATCACATAGAATTGGGGTTGAGGTAAGGGAAGATGACCAAAAGAACAGATAGGATAATTCATATATTACTTTCTAAACCTAACGGAATGAAAATACACGAGTTAGGTGAAATGTTAAACGTTTCAGATAGAACAATTAGAAATGAATTGAAAACTATTAATTCGATTTTTAGTAAAAGTGGTCTTTCAGATATCTATCAAAATAGAGGATTCATTCGTTTAGATCATTTAAAAGATGATCTAAATAAAATCGAAGATCTTCGCATATTGGGAGATGATGCAGATTATTATTCACCAAAAGAAAGATTTGTCATTTTACTTTTTGATGTTTTGATAAAGGATACTCCAGTATTCGTTTATCAGGAGCAGGCAAAACTGAAAATAAGCAAAAGCACAATTGATGAAGATATGAGAGTACTAAGGAGCTTTCTTGAAAGATATTCCTTGAAGGCTGTCACTAGTGCAAAAGGTGGAGTGCAGATAGAGGGTGCTGAGAGGTCAATTAGGATGATGATTGCGGATGCAATTACACAGAATACTGACCTTTCTAGATTGATTAGTATTGATTCAACGTATAACAATATTATTTCTAATAGTATTGAACGATTAATTCCTGTGCAATTAATCGAGGCAGTAAAAAAGATATATTCCGATGAAATTCAAAAAGTAGGTTCGACGGGAAATGTTGCCAATGATTATCAGCTGATTTTGCATTCGTGTGTTTGGATTCAAAGGATATTGAGTGATAGGCGAATCGTAGCTGAGAGCCATGACAAATGGGTTCCCAGGGATGAAAAGATAATTAATTACGTTAATAAATTATCTTCTGATTTTAAATTAGAAAATATTGATGATACAGAGTTTCGCTATATATATTTCGTTCTGAATAGTTTTAATTCAAATATGAAAAATACTAATAGTGAATGGGTTGAAACACAGATTTTAACTATGCAATTAGTAACATATATGGAAAAACAGTTGTCACTTCCACTTTCAACACAAGAGGATTTGTACGAAGGATTATATAATCATCTGACTGGTTTAGTTTACAGGCTTCACGAGAGAATTCAATCGTATAATCCGTTGAAACAAATAATCAAAACTAATTATCCAGATATATATGGATACATTGATAGATTTATGAATGATTATTTCAAAGATCAGGATTTTGAAGTATCGGATGACGAAATCTGCTATATAACAGTATATTTTGGAACTGCTGAGATGCAAATAGAGCGTGATCAAGAATACAAATATCGAGTAGCCGTTGTCTGTAATTATGGCTTAGCAACTGGACATCTGCTAGCGGCAAATTTAGAGAAAAAGTTTAATATCGAAGTTTTAGCAGTATTAAGTGTTTCTGATATTAAGGTTCTATCAAAGCTATCAATTGATTTGGTTGTAAAAACTATTCAGGTTGAAACAGGCAGTATTCCGAGCATCAAATTGCCACCGATACCACAAGAAAGTGATTATTTAGTAATTAATAATTTTCTAAAAGGACATAAAGCATCTAAAAGATCGCCAAGGGTAAATGCTAACAAGCTATTTGATGATATTTTGGGCTGTGTTAGCGATACGTATCATAGTGTTACGAATGAATTTATTAAGGATTTATCTAATGAATTCAGGAACAATAATTTATTTGTAAATAAGAAGGAGGTGCAACCAATGCTAGAGGATTTACTAACAGATGATAGAATTCAAATTCAGAAAAAAGTTGATAATTGGAAAGAAGCAATTCAATTGGCTGCTCAGCCGTTGGTTGATGACAATGTTATAAATGATCATTACGTTCATGCAATGTTAGAAGCGGTTATAAAGTTTGGTCCATATATAGTTATAGGGCCTGGCTTAGCGCTCGCACATGCACGACCTGAAGAAGGTGCCAATCAATTGGGTGTCAGTGTATTGACATTATCAACACCTGTTAATTTTGGTAACAAAGATAATGATCCAGTTTCTCTCGTATTTTGTCTATCAGCTGTAAATAATTATTCACATCTGAATATTATGAAAGCAATTGTTCAATTAGTGTCAGATCCAGGAAGAATTGAAAAATTATCTGGAATCAAAGATTTAGAGAGTTTTAAAGAAACACTGTTTGAAAAGAAAACACAAAATAATTAGAGGAGATATTAATTATGGCAAAAAAACTTAAAATCTTTTTCATTTGTGGAGCTGGTTTGGGCAGCAGTCTTGCCTGTCAAATGACTGCTGAAGATGTGTTAAGTAAATATGGATTGGATGAATCTATGGATCACGAGGCGATTTCATCAACACCTGGTTTGAGAACAGATATCATCGTTTCGGCAGAGAATTTTAAGCCACAATTTGAAAAATTTGATTTGGATCCAGCAATTAGATTTGTATTTTTGCACAATATCGTAGATCAAAAAGAAATTGAGGAGAAACTAATTCCAGTTATTAAGGAACTAGAATAATTTAATCGGATAAGGGGTGACTAGTCATGGTTGTTATTAAATTTATTATTGATAATATTTTGACTCAAGCTGCGATAACCATTGCTTTGATTGCTGCATTGGGTTTGATTCTCCAGAGAAAGTCTTTTGGTAGCGTACTTGCCGGGACATTTAAGACATTGCTTGGATTTGAAGTTTTGTCTGCCGGTTCTTCCATTATCGTTGCCAGTTTGACCTATTTTGGAAAAATTTTCTCACATGGTTTCCATTTAAGGGGGATTGTTCCCAGCATTGAGGCCATAAATGGTCAAGCAATGAATCAACTGGGATTGGGTAATGAAATTGCTTTGACGTTTTTAGGTATTTTTATTGTAAATATTATAATTGCAAGATTTAGTCCATGGAAATATATTTTCCTAACAGGACAAGCACTTCTTTGGATGGCAACTATGACTACGATCGGTGGTCATGCTGCAGGTCTAAGTGGTTTTCCGCTAATAGCTTTGGGAAGTGTTATAGGTGGTATATTTGCCGTTGCTATGCCTGCTGTTGCACAACCAATTGTTAGAAAAATTACGGGTAATGATGCGATTGCTCTGGGACACTTTTGTACCGTAGGTTACATGGTTGAATCAGGTGCTGCATGGTTGTTCGGTGAACGTGGTGAAAAAAAACATTCACTAGAAGATATGAAGCTACCAAAGAGTTTGGAATTTATGCAAGACACATATCTATCCGTAATGGTAGTTATGGTTCCGTTATATCTTGTTACGGCAGCATTTGCTGGTCCTAAGTATGGAGCAATCGGTGCTGGTGGCATGAATTATATGATGTTTGCATTCTTACAAGCCATTCAATTCGTTGTTGGTGTCTACGTATTGCTAGCCGGAGTAAGACTATTACTTGGTGAAATTGTTCCAGCTTTCCGTGGTATTGCTATGAAACTTGTTCCAAATTCAAAACCTGCGCTGGATTGTCCAGTTCTGTTCCCATATTCACCAAATTCAGTAATTATTGGATTTATTACAACAACGATTGGAACAGTCATTGGGATGTTTTTCCTACCAGTATTCGGATTAGCCGTTATTTTGCCTGGTATGTTAACTAACTTCTTTGCTGGTGGTACTGCTGGTATCTTTGGTAATGCAGTTGGTGGTCGTCGTGGCGCAATTATTGGTGGTGTTATTCACGGACTATTTATTACATTGCTACCCGCACTATTAGTAGGAGTTCTAACACATATGGGATTCACCAATGCCTCAGCAACAGATTCAGATACAATCGTAGCTTGCTTAATGTATGCATGGATAATTTCACCAATTCTTAAGGCAGTTTAAGGAGGTAAAACATGTTTGGTTTATTTAATAATAAAAAAGAAAAAAAACCAGTTGAGGAGACGAAAGTCCAATTAACTGATGAAGAAAAAAGTACTTTGAATAATGAAATTCAATCATTGAAGGCGGTTGTTAAAGAGCAATCTGGTAATGACAAAATTGTTACTTTAAATAATTTGGGATCTACGTATGAAAAATTAGATGATAAAAATAATGCAATCAAGTATTACGAAGACAGTCTAAATGAAAAAGAACAATTTGGAGATGCGTACAACGCATTACTTAAATTGTACGAAGAAAAAAGAAAAGAAGCTGCATATCAAAAGAATGATGATGGTATTCAAAAGTATGTCGGGAAAATGGATGATTTAATGAGCATTTCAAAACGTGTCTTAAAATCAAATTACTAATTGGAGGATTTATATAATGTATAAAACGTTAGCATCAGTATTAAAAGAAGCAGAAGAATTGGATTATACCGTTGGAGCATTTAATGCACATAATCTAGAAATGGTACCAAGTATGATTGAAGCTGCACGTGATTCAGGTTCACCAATTATTATACAAACAAGTGTTTCAACTGCACGTTACGTTGGCATGAGTAACTTCGTTGCTGTATGTAAGTCAATGTCAGACAAAGAAGCTGTAGATGTAGTATTACATCTAGATCACGCTAGAGACTTAACTGATATTAAAGATGCTATTGATGCAGGATATAGTTCAGTAATGTTTGATGGTTCGTTATTACCATTTAAGGAAAACATCGCTAAAACAAAGCGCGTGATTGAGTATGCACATGGTCACGGAGTGTCTGTTGAAGCGGAAATAGGTACTATCGGTGGTACTGAAGAAGGATTCACAGTTAAAGAGGGACAATACACGGATCCTAAGGACGCAATTGAGTTTGTAAAAGAATGTGATGTAGATGCATTGGCTGTTGGTATTGGGACTCACCACGGTCAATTCCAATCAAAGACTAAGTTAAATTTCCCATTACTTGAGGAAATCCATGCCGATATTGACAAACCATTGGTTGTACATGGTGGAACCGGTGTTAATGAGGATGATTATCACCGTTTGACAGAAAACGGAATTCGTAAATTCAATGTTGGTACAGAATTATTGGTTGCTTGGACTAGAACAGCTCAAGAATACTTTGGAAAAACTGAAGTTAATAATTCACTTAGAAATAATATAATGCCATGTAACAAGGCGGTACATGATATTATTGCGCACAAGATTGACTTGTTTATGAATAAGAAAAGCCCAATTTCAGCGGTTACAGAATAAAAAATAAAAAGGGTTTCTGCTGAGTGCAGAAACTCTTTTATATTATTGGAGGAATTATTTTGAAAAAAACATTGTTGTTAATGGCAGGGTCACCAGGAACGGGTAAATCCTATTTTGATAGAATGATACGAGAAAAAATTTCAGGTCTTGTAGAATTATCCATCGATGTAGAAAAAGAATATCTTTATGATAAATATGGATTTAGTAATTTAGATGAGAAAGAAATGCTTGACTATGAGGCATTACAGCTTTACTTGGAGAAAGTTAAAACCGAAATGGAAAAAGGAAATTCAATTATCTCTGATTATCCGTTTAGTCTTAAACAATGGGGTACTTTGAAGAGATTAAGTGATAAGTTTGAATATCAAGATATTTCCGTAGTTTTGACGGCGGATATTGATACTTTGTATGAACGCCAGATAAAACGTGATCTAGATCCGGAACGACACTTAGGACATTTAATGAATCATTATCAACCTGGAGATGTATTAAAAGATAGGAGTAAGGCAGATATAAAACCAACAAAAGAAGAGTTGAAAAACTTTTTAACAGGCAAAAAGTATGATGATTTTTCTTTAGGAAAAGTATTCAAAGTAGATGTCTCAGATTTTTCTAAGGTTGATTATAAAGGAATTATTGATAAAATATCAGAAATAATGCAAAGCCATGAACCTTTAAATAGTTTTATTGATCATACTTTGCTTAAACCTGATGCAACTAAGACCGACGTTGAGAATATGATAAATGAAGCCAAAGAATATAAGTTCTGTTCAGTTATGGTAAATCCATTTTGGGTGGAATATGTCAGTTCACAGTTAAAAGACACAAACGTTAAAACCGCTACAGTAATAGGGTTTCCCTTGGGAGCAAACACAACAACAGTTAAAGAATTTGAATTAGAGAATGCAATACAAAATGGTGCGGATGAACTGGACATGGTTATGAATATCGGGATGTTTAAAGCTGGGAACTATACATATGTTGGCAATGAGATAAAAACACTTGCAAGGCTAGCACATGGAAGCAAACGAATTTTAAAAGTTATTATTGAAACTTCATTTCTTACTGATGAAGAAAAGGCAAAAGCTGCAGAAATCGTTTCGAATAATGGTGCAGATTTTGTTAAAACCTCTACAGGTTTCTCTTCAAAAGGTGCTAGCGCTCATGATGTAGCTATTTTAAAAAAGAATGTTGGGCCTAATACACTAGTCAAAGCATCTGGTGGTATTCATTCGTATACTGAGGCTATGGAAATGATTAAGAATGGTGCATCTAGATTAGGTACGAGTCAAAGCATATCAATCGTTAATAAAAAGTAAATTTTAATAAATAAGCTAGGGGAATGTCGGTCTTTGGCATTTCCCTAGTTTTCTAGTGTGGGAGGTAAAGATGGAAATATATTTTATAAGACATGGGCAAACGTTGTTTAATTTGATGGATAAAATGCAAGGATGGTCAGATACACCATTAACAAAACAAGGAATTGATGATTTGAAAAAGACTGGAAAGTATCTTGAAAATGTTCACTTTGATGCATTGTATAGTTCTGATTTAAAAAGAGCAATTGATACTGCAAATATTATCAAAAAGGAAAATAAAGTGAGTTCATTAGATTTAAGAATTAGTCAGAACTTTCGTGAAATTTCATTTGGATCTTTGGAAGGCTTGAATAGTACAGAATTGTGGAAAAAGTTAGCAAAGCCTTACGGATTTACTAATCAAATAGATTTCGCAAAAAAATATTCAATGGAATTTACAAGGAGTGTTATGAAAAAAGCAGACCCATGGGGATATGCCGAAGATTACAATGATTTGTTAGTTCGTTTTAATAATGGATTAAATAAATTAAGAAAAGAAAATGCCAATGATTCTCGAATTCTTGTGGTCACACATGGGACTTTAATTGAAACGATTATTTTAGAATATTTCAAACCTAAAGTCGATGTTACACAATCATTTCCTGAAAATGGAAGTATTACGAAGGCACTTTTGACAAACGATACCTTTAAAGTGGTTGAATATAATATATTACCTAAATAGTACAACACATTAAAAGTAATTTGGATTCATTGCTTGTAATATTTGGAAAGTCATCACATGTTAGTGTAGTATAATAAATGTATAGAAATAAAGCTTATTAATATTTTGACAAATACATATGATGACTTGGAGGGATATGTTATGGCTCAAAACCTAGTTGAACAAACTACAGAAAAGGTCATTGAATATATAAAAAGAAATAATATTCAACCTGGTGAAAAACTTCCAAATGAATATACTCTATCAACCGATTTAGATGTTGGTAGAAGTACATTTAGAGAGGCTATAAGAATACTGATTTCAAGGAATATTTTAGAAGTTAGGCAGGGATCAGGAACTTATGTAAGTGATAAAGAAGGCCGGTCAACTGATCCTTTTGGACTTACTATGATACGTGACAAAACTAAAATGATAAGTGATTTTTATGATATGCGTTACGTACTAGAACCCGAGGTGGCAGCTTTAGCAGCCACAAATGCTACTGATGATCAAATTTATGAAATAAAATTATTAGCAAAAAAAATAGAAGAATCGTTTAATGATGGAAATGATGATCATGTTAATTTGGATATAAAATTTCATTCATTAATCGCAAAGGCTAGTAATAACATGGCTTACTCTTATATTTTACCGATAATAAACACTTCTATTTCATTGTTCAATAAGAATTATGATGATGAAGATGCAAAAAAATTTACAGTCAAGATTCATAAAGAAATTTGCCAATCTATCGCAGCTCATAACCCAGTACTGGCACACGATGCAATGATGGTTCATATGTCCAATAATAGATTAGCGTTTAAAGGTTTAATAGAAAAATAAATTGACAAAGTCATCTGATGCATGATAGTTTTAATTCATCAGATGACTTTTTTTACATTTGATGGTAAGCGCTTGCTTAAAAATATTTGTTTTTTAGAAAGAGGCGAATTATAAGTGGGAAAGAGAAAGTATCTTCTATTGGATGCGTGTATATTATTACTTTCTTTAGGATTGATATACGCATACACAATAGTCATGGTTCCTTTGAAAGATGAATTCAATTGGACACCGTCTGAACTTTCAATGATCTTTGTACTTTCAATAATAAGTTTTACGATTGGTAATATTATTGCTGGGAGATTATTGAAACAGCATACAGTTAAAATGGTTTTCAACTGGGGAGCGGTCTTAATATTTATAGGTTTCGTTGGTTCGGCATTTGCTAATGATCCATATGACTTATTGGTTCTGTACATGTTATATGGAGTGTTAACAAGTCTTGGTATAGGTTTCGTTTATAACGGAATTTTACCTACAATTACTGCTTGGTATCCTGACAAGGTTGGAAAAGCTCAAGGTGCATTATTGATGAGTTATGGAATGGGTGCATTTATATTGGGGCCAATCATTACCAAGATTTATGCAATTCTACCTTGGAGACCGGTATTTGTAGCAATTGGTGTGATCTTTGGAGGATTAGTAGTATTCAGTTCGTTTGTAATAAAAAATCCTACGGAAAATGATCATATTATTAAAGTGAAAGCTGATAAAGAGAATTCTTCAGTTGATGCAGAAGATAAAGACTTTCATGATATGCTACGTGATCCAGTTTTTTACTTATTCTATTTATGGATGGTTCTATTAGGCGGAGTTGGATTAGGAATTTTAGGTATTGGTAAGAGTTTACCCGATCAACATCATATAGAAGCTACTTTGGCAGCAATCATCGTTGGATTGGTGAGTTTAGGTAACGGTGGTGGACGTCTTATTGGAGGCTTTATATTAGACAGGTTCGGTAGAAAAAAAACAATGTTATTCTCAAATTGTTTATATGTAGTTGCGATAGGATTATTACTGTTATCCGAATATAACAACAATGTTGTAATTCTATCCTTGGGTTGTTTACTTTGTGGTATGTCGTTTGGATCAATATTGATCGTAATGACATATTTTACGAAATCGGTTTGGGGTCTTAAAAATATGGCCTTAAACTTTGGTGTAATTAACAGTTACGGAATTATTTCAGTATTTATTGGATCCTATGGATCAAGCAAAATTTATGAAAGTACAGGTTCGTATGTTCCGGTGTTTATTATTATGTTAGCTATGGTTGCAGTAGCAATGGTTCTTTTAGGATTATTAAACAGATATTTGGATTCTCATAAAAAAACAATAAATGTAGAAGCTTTAAATTTAGGAGGAAAATAAAATGAACTTAAATGATTTGACTGGTAAGAAAGCAATTGTTACAGGAGCAGCGCAAGGATTAAGCCATGGTATGGCAGAAGGTTTGATGGAAGCAGGAGCAGAAGTCACAATTTTAGATATTAACCCAAAGGCAACTGAAGTGGCAGAAGAATTTACAAAAAACGGATTTACATGTCATTCAGTAATCGCTGATCTAGGAGACGACAGTAAACGCGAAGAAGCTTTTAAGGAAGCTGTAAAAGATTTGGGCGGCCACTTAGATATTTTAGTTAATGGTGCTGGTGTTCAACGCAGACATAAAAGTGAAGAATTCCCTATGGAAGATTGGGATTTTGTTATTAACGTTAACTTACGTGCTGTATTTGGACTTTGTAAGTTAGCTGGACAACAATTTATATCACAAGATAGTTCTGGAAAAATCATCAATATTGCATCAATGCTTTCGTTCTTTGGTGGATATACTGTTCCAGCATATGCAGCATCAAAAGGTGGTGTTGCTCAATTAACAAAGGCCCTATGTAACGAATGGGCTGAGAAAGGTATTAATGTCAATGCTTTGGCACCAGGATACATGGCAACAGAGATGAACACTGCTTTATTAGATCCAGCAAATCCTCGTTATGAAGCAATTACAAACAGAATTCCTGCTAAAGCATGGGGACAACCAGAAGATATGAAGGGCCCAGTCGTTTGGCTAGCATCTGATGCTTCAAATTACATTAATGGTGCAATTATTCCAGTTGATGGTGGATACCTAGTTAAATAATAAAATACGGGAGATGAAATCATGAAAGTTTATATTACTGATTGTGACCATGATAGTGTTGATATTGAGAAAAAAGTTTTTGCTGATGCAAATATGGAAGTGACTTTGTGTAATGCCAAAACTGAAGATGAAGTAATTAATCAATGTAGTGATGGTGAAATTTTTATTGTTCAATATGCAAAGATCACTAAAAAGGTAATGGATGCTATTCCATCTTTGAAATATATTGTTAGATATGGTGTTGGAGTTGATACAATTGATCTTCCAGAAGCTACAAAACATGGAATCCAGGTCGGGAATGTTCCCGATTATGGAATGAACGAAGTGGCAGATCATGCAATGGCTCTATTGTTAAGTCTTAAGAGAAAAATTGTCATGATGAATGATAATACTAAAAATAATAAATGGGATTATCAAAAATCAATTCCCATTCATCGATTTAGTGAACAAACAGTTGGGGTTGTGGGCTTAGGAAGAATTGGCCGTGATTTTGCTTCAAAGGCACATGCGCTTGGATTCAAAATTATGGGATATGATCCATATTTTAAGAATTCAGAAGAATTCAGCTATATCAACTCAGTTAGTCTAGAAGAACTAATTGCAAATTCAGATGCTATTTCTCTTCATATTCCTTCAGATGGAAATATTGATTTATTTAATTATGAAGCATTCAAAAAAATGAAGAATACTGCCGTAATTATCAATGTTGCTCGTGGTGGAATTATTAATGAGGATGATTTGGACAAGGCGTTAACAAATGGTGAAATTTCCGGTGCAGGAATTGATTGTATGGAAAATGAACCAGTCTCATCTGACAACAAGTTATTCAGTCACGATAACTTGATTGCTACACCACATATGGCCTGGTACTCAGAAGAAGCCGCAAGTGAATTGAAACGTAAGGTTGCGGAGGAATCTGTGCGATTCTCTAACGGTGAAAAAATTCATTATCCTATTAATAAACTTGAAAATACACCAGTTTAAATTAAAAAGCAGAGGATAATAAAATGAAAACTATTGAGAATGAATATCTCAAAGCTGAAATCAATGAAATGGGAGCCGAGCTAACTAGCTTAGTAGATAAGAAAAGTGAAGCTAATTATATTTGGAATGGTAATCCTGATATATGGGCAAAACATGCTCCTAACTTATTTCCAGCTATTGGTAGATCGATGAATGACCATTACTATGTAGATGGTAAAGAATATGAAATGCCACAACATGGAGTGGGATTCTTCCATAATTATGAAGCTGAACAATTATCAAATAACAGCATTCGATTCACAATGAAAAGCGATGAAGAAACCAAAAAATATTATCCATTTGAATTTGAATTTTTAATTAAATTTGAACTAATCGGCAGACGTCTTCGTATGATTGACACTGTGAAAAATTTGAATAATACGTCTATGAGTTTTGCTGTTGGAACGCATCCTGCATTTAATGTTCCCATTGGAGCTAATAATGATGGAAGGTTCGAAGACTATTACTTGACTTTTGATCCTGCAGTAAAGGGTTTGAAGTATCACGAGTTTACTTTTAAAACAGGCGTACCATTAAGAACTGGTAAAGTCTTAAATCTCGATAGTTACAATGGAGACTTCTTGCCATTAAGTCATGAATTATTCAAAGATGGATTGATAGTCATGACTGAAGATAATCAATTGAATGGAGTTTCTCTAAAGTCTAAAGATGGGTTACATTCAATAAAAGCACATTTCAATGATTTCCCACAGCTTTGTTTATGGACCCAGGATGATCCGAAAGCAAAATTTCTTTGCATAGAGCCCTTCTATGGAGTTTCGGATAAATATGGTGATGAAATTGAACTGAAAAACAAAGAGGGTAATTGTGTTTTAGAGGCTAATCAGGAGCGAAGCTTTGTGATCGACTATGATATTGAATAGAATTTGATCAAGTATCATAAATAGGTTGTCATTTATATTTATAAATAAGTGACAGCCTTATTTTGTAAAAAAATATGAGGTGATAAAATGTCATTAATTTTAAATACATTAATTTTTGCGAAAGATGTAGAAAATGGATCTGATCAAGTTAGCTTGTTGGATCGCGTGTCAAATCTAGGGTCAATTGGTGTCGAGGTACGTCGTGAATACTTCACAGATATTGAAAAGGAGTTGCCAAAGGTAGCCCAAAAGGCTAAAGCTGATGAATTAAAAGTATATTATAGCGTGCCGGATGTACTCTTTGAAAAAGATGGTTCTTTAAATCCTAAAATAAAGCAATATTTTGCTGAAGGGAAAATTATGGGAATCAAAAAAATTAAATTCAATATTGGTAATTTCGATAAGTTTACTGGTGATTTGAAAGCAGCCTTAGGACAGTTTCCGACCAATGAAATTGAAATGAATGTTGAAAATGACCAAACACAAGTATCCGGCTCAGTACCATCACTGTTATCTTTTTTAAAGGCTGTAAATGAAGTTGGACTAGACATTGGTTACGTCTATGATCTTGGTAATTGGGCGTTTACAGATCAAGATGCTATAGATAGTGCAAAATCTTTAGCGCCATATACAAAGTATATTCACTTGAAGAATGTTATTAATACTAATGGAAATTTATCAACATCAGATGATTTGAATAAAGGAATGTATGACTGGAAAAAGATACTTAAGTATTTGCCGAATGATGTTGATTTGGCACTTGAATATCCTATGGATAATGATCAACAAATGAAATCACAGATGAACTTGGTTCAAACATTAGAGGAGGTATAAAAAATGAGTGAAGTTATTACAATCGGTGAGCCACTAGTTATTTTTGCATCCAAGGATTCGAATGCTTCTTTAACGGACGCTGTTAATTTTCAAAAATTAATGGGTGGAGCAGAGTTGAATGTAGCGATTGGAGTGCGCCGATTAGGACATTCAGTAGAGTATATTTCACAAGTCGGTCAAGATCCTTTTGGTGATTATGTTGTCAAAACGATTTTGAGCCATAACGTGGGGACAAAATATGTCTCTAAGGATCCTAACAGTTTTACAGGACATCAACTAAAACAATTGGTCACTAAAGGGGATCCTGCAACTTTTAATTATCGTAAAGGATCGGCAGCATCACACCTTACAAGCGATGTAATTAATAAAATCGATTTAGAGGGTGTTAAAGTTGCACATATGTCGGGAATCTTCCCAGCTATATCGGATACTGCTGAAGCAACTTTTAAGACGTTGCTGAAGAGACTCGTTGATAAAGATATTTTGATTACTTTTGACCCTAACCTGAGGCCTCCACTTTGGAGCAGTAAAGAAAAGATGGTTAAAACAATCAATGAAATGGCCTCATCTGCGGATATCGTTCTTCCTGGAATAAATGAAGGCAAAATTTTAGTTGGGTCTGATGATCCAGAGACTATTGCTGACTTTTATTTGAAAGGTGAAAGAACTAAGACCGTAATTGTAAAAATTGGTTCTGAAGGTGCTTATGTAAAAACCAGAGATGGTGATAGTTACACTGTTGGTGGATTTAAGGTTGATAAGATTGTTGACACTGTTGGAGCTGGTGACGGATTTGCACTTGGTGTAATTACGGCGTTACTTGATGGCAAAGATATGAAGGCTGCGGTTAAACGTGGCAATGCAGTTGGAGCTCTACAAATTCAAACTCCTGGAGATAATGATGGATATCCTGACAAAAAAGGACTTGAAGAATTTTATCAAAAAGAGCAAGTAAGTGAATAGAATAATTGAGTTATATAAATGAAAAGTCAACTTAATGTTGGCTTTTTTGTTATTATCAAAATATTATTGGAAGCGATTGTAAATAACACGATAATTGCTATTGTAATAGGATATGATTGAATTTGTAACATTATAGGGAAACATCTTCTGAAAGGAGATATTATGAATAATGCTTTTTATAAACAGTTAGGGGATAAATATGACAAGTTAACCGCAAATGAACAACTAGTTATTGATTTTATTCTTAAATCAAATAATCCGGGGAAACTTAAAATTAAAGATATTTCTGAAAAATTGTTTTTGTCTAGTGCAACTATCGTTAGAGCATCTAAAAAATTGGAGTTTAGTTCATTCAGTCAGCTTAAATTTTATGCAGCTCAATTTAAGGAAGATAAAGATGAAGAGATTCAAACTGAAGATTACGGGAAGATCTCAGAGAGAACACAGAGTGACTTTAATAAAACTATAGATATGTTGAGTGAGAAAAAAGTTAGGGATTTTGTTTCGTATATCAATTCGGCTAGAAGGATATTTTGTGTAGGTAGTGGTTCTAGCGTCAGTGTAGTGAATGATTTGAACCGAAAATTGAAATTACTTAATTATTGGTCAAATGATTATGAAGAATTATATTCAATTAGAGATATTGCAGATATTTCTAGTGATAAAGATGTAATAATCATTATTTCACTGGGTGGTGGAAATAATATTGTAAATCAGTATATTTTAGCTGCTAAGTCAAAAGGAACTAAAGTAATTTCAATAACGGGTACTAATGCAAGTTCAGTTATGAAGTTGAGCGATGCTAATCTTTTGGTTTATGAATCACCTGTTCCTAGAAAACGCATGAGATCAAGATTAATGTTAAATGTTGCAGCCGACATGGTTTTTGAATACATAATTAATTATGTAAATGAAAAAAAGTAATTTTTTACTCAAAAAGGTAAATTTTACTTAGTAGGTAGGAAAAATGTAAAAATCAAATATTTTCTAATCTGATGATATTGTATAGTCAGTAAGTTAGGAGATGTAATTATGGAGGCTCAAGAGGGGAAAAAGAGAAACAACCTCATCAGGGGATTTGAGATGTTTGGTCGTTCTTTCTTATTACCTGTATCAGTTCTACCCGCTGCAGGTATTCTACA
Organism: Companilactobacillus jidongensis; assembly: GCF_003946575.1. GTDB lineage: Bacteria > Bacillota > Bacilli > Lactobacillales > Lactobacillaceae > Companilactobacillus > Companilactobacillus jidongensis. The sequence continues at coordinate 41,500 of NZ_RHOP01000008.1, forward strand.
AGGTTTAGGCTCAGCGTTTACTAATGCTGATACTGTAAAAATGTATCCATGGATGCAAAATGAGACATTCCAGTTTGTAATGGGATTCTTATCAACGATGGGTTCAGCAGCATTTAAGAACCTTCCAATAATCTTTGCTGTTGGTGTTGCCGTTGGATTGGCAAAACATGAAAAGGGCTCTGCAGCCATTTCAGGATTATTGGGTTATTTAACGCTTCAATACATGATGAATTTTTTACTTAGTACATCTGGTCAGTTGGTTGACACAACTGGGATGGACCCAACTAAAGCTGCTTTAGCATTAGCTGATAAAATGCAGACAACAGTTTTAGGTATTCAAACTATGGATTTAAATGTTTTTGGTGGAATTATAACTGGTGTAATTGTTTATTTTGTACATAAGCGTGCAATTAAGATGCATGTACCAAGGGTACTAGACTTCTTCAGTGGACCAAGATTGGTACCTATTCTGATTATGCCTGTTATGGCCATGACAGCTATTGTATTCTTCTTTGTTTGGCCAGTAGTACAAACAGGAATTGCAGCATTGTCTGTTATGATCTTGAAATCTGGAACTATTGGAACATTTTTATATGGTGTTATTGAACGTTTGTTACTACCGTTTGGTTTACATCATGGATTGAATTGGCCGGTAAGAACTACAGAATTAGGTGGTATCTTTACAATTGGTGGTCGCCAATATCAAGGTACAATTGCTGCATACATGGCATCACTTGCTCATGGTGGAGCAATCAATCCAATGATTACTCGTTTTAGTTCAGGTAAATTTGTTTATAACATGTTTGGGTTACCTGGTGCAGCTTTGGCAATGTATACATGTGCCAAACCAGAGAATAAAAAGAAAGTTGGTAGTTTACTGTTTGCTGCCGCAGCTACAGCCTTTTTAACAGGAGTTACAGAACCTATTGAATTCACTTTCTTATTTGTTGCTCCCGCTCTATATGGAATTCATGCCATTTTAGCCGGCTTGACAATGGCTGTTACCTCAGCTCTTGGTGCTGCATATTTAACACCAACTGGACACGGATTAATTAACTTTATCATTTACGGTGTTTTGCAAGGAACTAAAACAAAATGGTATATTATGCCGATTGTTGGTGTATTCTGTTTTGCAATGTACTATGCAGTATTTACTTTTGCGATTAAGAAGTTCAATTTCAAAACACCTGGTCGTGAAGACGATGATGCTGATATCAAGCTTCACGGTAAGGATGAGACTAGAAAGAAAATGGGTGTTCATACCTTAAAGGATGAAAATAAGGCAACATCTATGGCATCAACTTCATCAGATGGCAAGCTATCAACACATGATCAAGCAGTTGCTTTAATTGAAGCACATGGTGGCTCAGAAAATATTTCTGATGTTGATGCATGCATCACTAGACTTAGAATTAATGTTAAAGATAAGGCAGTAGTTGATAAAGATACTATTGTGAACAAATTAGGTGCGATGGGATTCAATGAATCAGGTATGCAGATGCAGTCTATTTACGGAGGCCATGCAAATGTATTAAAAATGGAAATCCAAGATATCTTAGGGATTGGTGAGTAATTATGGACGAAAAAAAAATTATACTCACGGATTTGGATGGGACTTTCGTGATGGATTCTCATTCTGTGAATAAGAAAGATTTAGACGCTTTCCATGAATTGAAAGATAATTTTATCATGGGTGTTGCAACTGGAAGATCGTTAAAAGAAATAGACTACCTTGAAGAAGATAATGGAATAAAATTTGATATTGGTGTCGGGTTTAATGGATCCCTAATTAGAGGAACTAACGGAGAACTTTTAGTTGATAAACCGATCCAACATGATGATCTTTGCAAAATATTAAGTTACTTAGAATCTAATAATATAATTTTTGATGCCTTAGATGGTTTAAAGAGGATTGGAAGTTACAAAGCCACTGATCCTAAGAGACTTTGGGGAATGAATTTAGTAACACTGAATGATCCGTTTGATACAGTCAGAGATATGAATATTTATAAAATAAATGTTCGTCCTGGTAAAGAAAAATTTGATAAGGTATTTAGTAATATGATCCAATTGTTTCCTGGATTGTCGATTTATGAAGGTGGTACTCAACAACGAATAGAAATATCAGCTAAAAATAGTTCAAAAGGAACAGCCGTTGAATATTTAAAGAATAAATACAAGCGTGATGTAATTGTAGTTGGTGATTCTGGCAACGATGCTCCGATGTTTGAAAAAGCTGATATTTCTTTCTGCATTTCCCATGCTAAACCTGAAGTTAAAAATAAGGCAGACTATGCAATTGATAGTTTTGCAGATGTTTCAGAAAAATTAAATTCAATGTATAAAGAGATGATATAGATGTTTGGATTCTTAAAAAAACATTCAGATGAAAACACTTTAATGTCGATTGGTAACGGAGAAGTTGTTGAATTGTCTAAAGTTGATGATCCTGTTTTCAATACTGGAATAATGGGTGCGGGATATGGCTTTTTACCAGCAGATAATAATATCTATTCTCCAGTATCTGGAAAAGTTTCAATGATTCCTGATACTAAACATGGTATTGGTATTACTACCTCTAATGGGACAGAAGTTTTAGTTCATATGGGAATTGATACCGTTGAATTAAAAGGGATTCCATTTGATATAGCAGTTAATGTTGGTGATGAAGTTAATGCAGGTCAACAGGTTGCTACCATGGATTTAAATAAAATCGAGGAAGCTGGTAAGGATACAACAACAATGGTCGTTATGACTAATGGTAATGACAAAGGATTATCAGTTAATCTTAAACCAGGAAATAAGAGTAATGAAGATATAGCAGCAGTAATTGTTACTGCTTAATAAAAAAAACACAGTTGTTCTACGTGAGGTTAACTCATATAGAATGACTGTGTTTTTTATTTTAGCTTTGCAGGAATGATCAGCTTTGATGGGATGTCCTTATCGTCATCCTTTAATAGATCAATCATAACTTCAGCTGCACTGGCTCCCATTAGGAAGGGATTTTGCTCAATTAATTTAGCTTGCGGTTCTATTGCACGGGCTAGATCGGTATCTGAAAATCCAGTAGCAGTAACATTTTTATCATCCACATATCCTTTAGCAATTAAACCAGGCATGAACTCCAGTAACCAACGTTCCTTGATGGCAAAAATCAAAGTTTTTTCATCTGATTTTTTTATTAAGGAAACAATTTTATCGTGAATTTCTTTATGATTATGAGATTTTTCTGATATTTCAATTACATCAACATTATCTGTAACAGATGTAATTCCTTGATAACGTTCTCGACGAGTTGAAGCAATATTAATGTCTGAACTGATTACTATTACGTGATCATAACCTTGATTTCTAAAATACAGCATGGCGTTACGAGCAGCACTGTAATTATTTGTAATTACTTGAGGCCAAGATGATCTTTCCACTTCACGATCGACGATAACAATTGGTATATCTCGTCTTATTTCGGTTTCAATTAGGTTCATATCGCTAGTTAACGGTTGAAAAATCAATCCATCAAAACTGTGATTATTAACCGAATCCATCAATTGAATTTCTCTTTTTTGACTTGTATCTGTATCAAATAAAACTCCAATATAGCCGTTACTCTCTAAGATAGAACTTACACCCTTAAAAAGTTCGGTTGAAAAATAATCATCGATATTTGCAACAACCACCGCAATCATATTACTTGATTTTGTTACCATTTGACGAGCAGCAGAATTAGGAACGTAATTTAACTTATCAATTGATTCGGAAACTCTCTCAGCAGTTTCTTCTGACATTCTGGATAAATCATTATTTAAAAATCGGGAGACAGTAGCGATTGATACATTTGCAAGTGCTGCCACATCCTTCATATTGGCACTTTGTTTCTTTTTCATTATTTTATTTACCACTATTCTTAAAAATACTAATAATACTATATCATACTGTGCTAATGGATAATGCAATTCAAATGGTTAAAATCAAGGTAAACGTTTTACTAGCACCGTAAAGTTAATGATTTGGCATAAAAGTTGTTATGAAAGCAATTATATTTAATATAAATAGTTCTTGAATTAATTTAGGAAAACGTTTACCATATGCTTTGTAAAGGGTTACAAAAATTAAATGATGTGGAGATGTGCATATGTCAGAGAGAACACAAATTGATCCAGAAAAATTTGCATTGAACTTTGCTAGCTCTAATTATGAGAAAGGGTTGGATAAAAAGGAACTTATCAAGGAGTCAAAGGATTACTTAATTAGTTATCTAACTGCATATTATTTGGCCCAAGATTTTAATAATGCTGAACAAAAGAGTTTTGATAAAGATGGAACTCAATTTCAGGATTTGAGTTTTGAAGATTTAATCAGTAGAGTACGTGATTTAAACAAATATTAGTGGGGTGGAAAAAATGACTTTAATTTTAAACACATGGATTTTTGAAAAGGATGTTAAGGAAGGAACAAATCAAGTTGACTTAGTAGACCGTGTTGCTAGCTTAGGTGCTGACGGTATTGAAGTACGTCGTGAATATTTCAAAGATCTAGATAAGGAATTACCTGAGACAGCTAAGAAAGCTAAAGAACATGATTTGATTGTTAACTATAGTGTTCCTGATGTCGTGTTTGAAGACGACGGTTCATTAAATCCAATGCTGAAAACATATTTCGAAGAAGGTAAAACATTAGGCCTAAAGAAAATTAAATTCAATATCGGTAATTTTGATAAGTTTACGGGAGACTTAAAAGAAGCTTTGAGTCAATTCCCAATTGATAAAATTGAAATGAACGTTGAAAATGATCAAACCCAAGTTTCAGGTACAGTTAAAGCATTGACGAAGTTCCTATCAGCAGCACATGAAGCAGGACTACCAGAAATTGGATATGTTTATGATCTTGGTAACTGGGCATTTACACATGGTGATGCAGTTGAAAGTGCTAAAGCTTTGGCACCATATACACATTACATTCACTTGAAGAACACAATTGACAATGAAGGTGAATTATCAACTTCTGATGATTTAAACGTTGGTATTTATGATTGGAAAAATATTCTTACATATTTACCAAAAGATGTTTACTTTGCTCTTGAATATCCAATGGATACAGATGAACAAATTAAAGGACAAATACAATTGTTTCATAAAGAGGTAGGTGCATAGCATATGAGCTCTACAGTAATCGCAATACTTTTATTAATTACGTTTGCTGCCTTTATCTATTACATACTTAAAGGTGGTAACTTGATGGTCGGATTCTTCGTAATGGCCATCTTATGGGCTTTGATTGGTATGGTTCCATTTGATACAGCCATTCAAAAAGTTTTTGCTGAACCGGCGTTGAATTATGGTCCTACAATTATTTACATTGTGTTTGGTTCCTGGTTTGGACGTGTTTTGGTTGAAAGTGGTATTGCTCCGGCAATATCAGAGCAGACTAATAAGGTCGGTAAAAAGAAACCATTAATTGCCGGTATTCTTGTTATTATCGTTACTGCTTTTATCTTCGTTAGTGCTTATGGCGTTGGTTCGGTTATCGCTATTGGTGTTATCTTACTTCCAATCCTTCTATCAATTGGTTTACCTAGAGACTTGGCATTGTCAGTCTTTGCTTTATCAATCGGTGCTCCAATGTATATCAACGTTGTTTTATATAATCAAATTAAGGCATTTTTCCCAAAGGCTGTTTATGGTGGTTCATATCTTGTCTTTGGTGTAATTGCAGCATTAGTTCAATTAACAGCAGTAATTATATTGTTAATTGTTAACCGTAAAAAGATTGATCCATCTCAAGCGGAGAAAAACTTGGAAATTATTGGTGCAAGTTCGGATAATGTTGCTGATGGTAATAAGGTTCCCAAGATTGCTTTCATCATTCCTATTATCCCAGTTGCAATGAATATGATTTTTAAATGGGATGCTATTCCAGCTCTAACAGTTTCAACATTATTAGCCATGTTATTAACTGGTAAGATGAAAAATTACAAGGCTTTCGTTAGTTTCTTGAACGAGTCAATTAAGAAATCAATTAGTGATATTTCAGGATTAATCATGTTCTTAATGGCATTAACAATGTTCAGTGGAGCTGCTTCATTGAACGCTGCGCGTTTCCGTCCAATATTCCAAGCAATTTTACCTCACGATCACTTAATTTTAGCAATTGCTCTAGGTGTTTTAGCACCATTGGCTTTGTTCCGTGGTCCATTGCACGTATGGGGTGCTGGTGCCGCCACAGCCGCAGTTCTATCTGGTACAGGATTATTCAGTGATGCATTCTTACTACCACTATTGTATGTGCCAACGTTGCTAGCTATTTCAACAGATATCACACAATCATGGAATATCTGGGGACTAGATTACATGAAAGTTCAATCAAAGAGCTTTTTGAAGTATGGCGTACCGGTCATGTGGATAGTCTCAATTATTAATGAAGTTCTAGTTTATTATTTCTTCGGTTAAATCAAAAAAATATTAGTTAAATCAAAGGAGTTTTATTATGAGTGAAGTTATTACGATTGGTGAACCATTAGTATGTTTTGCTTCAAAGGATTCAGATGTATCTTTAGTAGATGCAATTAATTTTCATAAAATCATGGGTGGAGCTGAACTAAATGTAGCGATTGGTGTACGTCGTTTAGGACATTCAGTAGAATATATTTCTCAAGTTGGAGCAGATCCATTTGGTGATTATGTTATTAAGACAATTTTAAGTCATGATGTTGGTACAAAGTATATTTCAAAGGATCCTAATAATTTTACAGGACATCAATTAAAACAATTAGTTACAAAAGGCGATCCAGATACATTTAATTATCGTAAAGGATCAGCTGCTTCACATCTTACAAGTGATGTGATTAATAAAGTTGACTTAGATGGTGTTAAGGTAGCTCACATGTCAGGAATTTTCCCAGCAATTTCAGATATTGCTGAAGAAACATTCAGAACTTTACTAAAGAGAATTGTCGATAAGGGTATTCTTGTAACATTTGATCCAAACCTAAGACCATCACTATGGAGTAGCCAAGAAAAGATGATCAGTACAATCAATGAATTAGCCGCTTCAGCAGATATTGTTTTACCAGGTGTTGAAGAAGGTAAGATTTTGATGGGTTCAGATGACCCTGAAAAGATTGCTGATTTCTATTTAAAAGGTGAACGTACAAAGACCGTTGTTGTTAAAATAGGTGCCGAGGGTGCCTATGTTAAGACTAAAGATGGTGACAGCTATACAGTTAAAGGATTCAAAGTCGATAAGGTCGTCGATACTGTCGGCGCCGGTGATGGATTTGCTTTGGGTGTTATCACGGCACTTCTTGAAGGTAAACCAATGAAGGATGCAGTTCTACGTGGAAATGCAGTCGGAGCTTTACAAGTTCAAACATTGGGTGATAATGATGGATATCCAGATAAAGATGGATTGAAAGAATTTTACGCAAAAGAAGGAGTTCAAGAATAATAATGAAGCTTCAAGTGGCCATTGATAGAGTAACTTTAGATGATGCAGTTAAATTGACACATGAATTAAATGGAGTAGTTGATATTATTGAATTAGGTACTTCACTGATTAAAGACTATGGTTTATTGGCACTTAAGAGTGCGCCTTTTAATTTACAAAGTTCAGAAATTTTGTACGATTTGAAGACAAACGATGAAGGCGTATATGAGTTTGAAAAGGGATTCGATGCTAATGCTGATATTCTAACCGTTATGGCTGGATCATCATTAGACACGATTGAACAAGTTTATGATGTAACTGAAAAATTCAACAAAGAAATGTTGATTGATTTATTAGAAGTTGATAATAATAAGATCAAAGAAATTTCTGGCTTTGATAATGCAATATATGGATTACATCATTCAAAAGATTCAAAGGATTCCTTTGATGCAGTGGACACTTTAGATAAATTCAAGAAGAATTTCCCAGCAATTAAGAAAATTGCTGTTGCTGGTGGAATTGACTTGAAACAAGCTAAAGCAATTGCTACTCAAGGTATCGCCGATACAATTATTGTTGGTGGTAAAATAGTTAAGACAGACAATCCAGTGGAATCTGCTAAACAATTCATGGAGGCAATAAAATGACATTAATCAGTCAAATTATGCAAGAAGTTAACGAAGTTATGAATATGGTCGACGAAAACCAAATAGATAATGCTGAAAAACTGATCAAAAAGGATAAACGCATTTTTGTTCTTGGAGCCGGTCGTTCTGGATTGATGGCAAAAGGATTTGCGATGCGTTTGATGCATATTGGTTATACAGTATATGTAATTGGTGAAACAATCACGCCTTCAGTTCAATCAGGTGATGTATTGGTATCAGTATCAGGTTCTGGTAAGACAGCAAGTATTCTAGAATTAACACAAAAAGCAAAAGCTGACGGAGTAGAAATAGTTACCTTAACTAGTAAAGAAGATTCACCACTTGGTCAATTGGGTGATGCAACTATTGTTGTTCCGGGTGCCACTAAAGGTGGAGACGGCGTAAAGTCAATCCAACTTTTAAGTACTCTGTTTGATCAAAGTGTACATATTACCTTAGATACATTGTGCTTGAAGTTAAGTAGACGTGATCATACTTCAAATGATTCGGCTAAATCAGCACATAGTAATATGGAATAGTAAAATATATACTGTCCGACAAATTTATTGAGGTGGTAATTAAATGTTACAAAAAATAGAAATTTTAAAAAATGTTCAAAATTCAGGTGTTGTCGCAGTTGTTCGTGGTGCATCTAAAGAAGAAGCCTATAATGCTGCCAAAGCATGTATTGAAGGCGGAGTTAAAGCTATCGAATTGACATTCACTGCTCCACATGCGGATGAAATCATTGGAGACTTAGCCGAAGAATATAAAGATGATAGTGATGTAGTTATTGGTGCAGGGACAGTTCTTGACCCAGCCACTGCTCGTTTAGCTATTATTGCTGGAGCTAAGTTTGTTGTTAGCCCATCATTTTCAAAAGATGTAGCAAAGTTATGTAATCTTTATGCAATTCCTTATATGCCAGGATGCATGACACCACGAGAAGTTCAAGATGCTTTAACATATGGATCAGATATTGTTAAAATCTTCCCTGGTTCAGTTGTAGGACAAGGTATGGTTTCAGCACTTAAGGGACCATTCCCACAAGTAAATATTATGCCTACTGGTGGCGTATCATTGGAGAACATGAAAGAATGGTTCGACAAAGGCGTTATCGTTGTTGGTGCTGGTGGTAACTTGGTTGGACCAGCAGCTAAAGGTGACTATGAACAAGTTAAGAAGAATGCAGAAGCATATCACGCAGAAATTCTTAAAATTAGAGGATAGTTATTCAAATAAAAGGGATGTTTCTTTATTGGGAACATCTCTTTTAAATTCTAAAGTTATATAAACGGGGGATAGTAATTTTGGAACAATCAAAAGATGAAATTATGAAAAATGAAAAAGCGCTAGATCAATTTAAGATGAATTTCTTTGATTTGACCGGAAAAGTGGCCATTGTAACCGGAGGAAATACCGGGTTGGGCCAAGGATATGCAATTGCTTTGGCAGAAGCTGGTGCAGATATATTTATAGCCGCACATAGCAAACGTGAGTGGGATTCTACACGTCAAATGATTGAGAAAAGGGCACGTAGAGTAGAATTCATGGCATGTGATTTAACTGAAGAAGGAATTGCAGACCAAGTTATTAGTAAGACACTTGAGTCATTTGGTCATATTGATATTCTAGTAAATAATGCTGGAATGATTCGACGTAATTCCATTCTCGAATCCAAGGATAAGGATTGGGACGATGTAATTAATATTAACCTTAATGCGGTTTATCATTTATCAATGGCAGCAGCCAAGATTATGGCAAAGCAAAGGTCAGGTAAAATAATTAATATTGGATCTATGCTGTCATTTCAAGGTGGCAAATTTATTCCATCATATACTGCGGCTAAGCATGGTGTTGCGGGATTAACTAAGTCATTTGCAAGTGAATTAGGAGCATATAATATTCAAGTTAACGCGATTGCACCAGGGTATATAAAAACTGCTAATACAGCTCCAATTCGTGCTGATAAAAAGCGAAACCAAGAAATTCTTGATAGAATACCAGCAGGGCATTGGGCTGAACCATCAGAATTGATGGGTGCTGCAGTATTTCTTGCAAGCAAAGCATCTGATTATGTTAATGGGCATATATTAGCTGTAGATGGTGGATACTTGGTACGATAATATTTTTCGATATTTTAAAAATCATATATTGGGAATCGAACCAGATTGGTCGATTCTTTTTTTGTACATTATATATTTCATATAATGTTATAACATTATAATTTTTAAGATTGCTAAATTCCTTAAAATGGTGTATAAAAATAATAGTGAATGCGTATACATTTTTATGCATATAAACGCATAAGGGGAAAGTAATTATGGAAAGAAAAATATTATATCAGAGCGTTGCAGAAGATTTAAAAAAGAAAATTTTGAACAGTACATATGCTGTCGGAGATTTCTTACCAACAGAAATAGAATTGGAAAAGATTTATGATGTTAGCAAAATAACAGTCAGAAATGCTATTAAGATGCTTGTAAGTGAAGGGTACGTTACTAAGCAAAGTGGTAAGGGGACCACTGTGATCAGTAATAGATTATTCAACCGTTTATCTAAAGCCGAATCATTTAGTAGTATTTTGGAGAATAATGGAAACGATGTTAAAAAGAAAATTGTATCTATTAGAGAGATACCTGCTAAAGACAGTCCAGCGACCTTTGAATTAAATCATTTAACTGGTTGTATTACTGAAGTAACTAAAGTTTACGAATTGAATAAGCAACCATTTATTGTTTTTAAACATTATTTACCCTTTAAACTTGATGAGGAAAGTAGAAAAGATCTAGACAATGTTTCTTTATATCAAGTAATCAAAGAAATGGGTGAAATGGTTAATAGGTTTGACGATGATTTTTATGGATGTCTTCTCAGTGAGCATCAACAAAAAATGTTTGATACCGATGATAAAGTGGGTATTAAAAGAATAAGAAAATCATACGATCAAGTTGATAACTTGGTTGAATATGCCGAGGCTATTTATCTTACCAATAAATTTCCTTATAAAATTAAATACGAAATTTAAGTAGGCTAAGAATATTATTTTTTAGAAAGCGTTTACAATATAACGTTATAATGTTATTATCTATTTGTAATAAATAAGGGGGACTTGAAATGATCGACTTATATGTAAAGAATGGTAAGACAATTTCTGGAAGTCCCGTTGATGTATTAATTGATCAAGGAAAAATTATTGATATTCAATCACATATTGACGGCGATGTTAGTGCAAAAAAAGTTTTGGATTTGGAATCTAAATATTATCTAAGCTCTGGATGGATCGATGATCACGTTCACTGTTATGAGAAACTAACGCTATATTATGATAAGCCTGATTTGGACGGTGTCGATGCTGGTGTTACTACAGTTGTTGATGCAGGTTCAACCGGAGCTGACAATTTACCTGATTTTTATGAATTAACAAAAAAAGTAAGAACTAATGTTTATGCAATGTGCAATATTTCCAAAACAGGAATTATTGCTCAAGATGAATTAGGACATATGGATCGTATTCAAAACGATTTAGTTAAGAACATGATCGATGAGTATCAAGGATTTGTAGTTGGTATCAAAGCCAGAATGAGCAAATCAGTTGTTGCTGGAAGTGGGATTCATCCTTTGGAACGTGCTAAGGAAATCCAAAAGCTTAACAATAATATTCCATTGATGGTTCATATTGGAACAAATCCTCCAGAATTAAGCGACATTATGGATCTGCTAGATCCAGAGGATATCATTACTCACTGTTACAACGGTAAGCCAAACGGAATTATGAATTTGGACTTACATGAAATCAAACAATTTGCAATTGATTCATATAATAGAGGAATTATTTTTGACGTAGGTCACGGTACAGACAGTTTCAACTTTGAAGTTGCTAGAGTTGCTAAGAGCATTGGATTGACACCTAAGTCAATCAGTAGTGACTTGTACCACAGAAATAGAGAGAATGGCCCGGTTTATAACTTGGCTACATGCTTGGATAAGATGCTTCATCTTGGATATACAATGGAAGAAATTATTCCGATGATCACAACTAATCCAGCTGATAATTTCCATCTTGAAAACAAAGGTTCATTGAAGAAGGGCTTTGATGGAGACCTAACAATCTTCAGTATTGAAGATAAAGAAAAGGAATTAACAGACTCAAATGGCAATACAGAAACCACAAATAAAGTAGTAGTTCCACATTATGCTGTTGTTGCAGGAAATGTGTATGAAACTAAGTTGGAGGAATTCTAATGGAAAATGTTTACGAAAAATATGGTTTGAAACAAGTAGTTAATGCCAGTGGGAAAATGACGATCTTAGGTGTTTCGAAGGTTTCAGATGATGTTCTAGAAGCACAAAAATTTGGTGGACAACATTTCTTTGAAATGAGTGACTTGGTTCTAAAAACTGGTCAACATCTAGCAAAGGTCATTGGAGCTGAAGATGGAGTGGTTCTTGCATCAGCATCAGCTGCAATTGCTCAATCAGTTGCAGCAGTTATTGGACAAGGCAGTATGCATCATGTATATCACCCCTTCGATGAGCGTTATACAAATCGTGAGATCATCATTCCGAAGGGTCAAAATGTTGACTATGGCACACCTGAAGAAGTAATGATCGAACTTGGTGGCGGTAAAGTTGTCGAAGCTGGTTACGCTAATATGTGCAGTAAAGAACATATTGAAATGATGATCACTGATAAGACAGCCGCAATTTTGTACGTAAAGAGTCACCATGCAGTTCAAAAGAGTATGTTGAGTGTCAAAGATGCACTTGAAGTCGCACACAAACACAATCTTCCATTGATTCTTGATGCAGCCGCAGAAGAGGATCTTAGAAAATACGTTGATATGGGTGCAGACATTGTTATCTATAGTGGTGCCAAAGCATTCTCAGGTCCATCATCTTGCTTGACTCTAGGTAAGAAACCATACTTCGATTGGATCAGATTACAATCTAAAGGTATTGGTAGATCAATGAAGATCGGTAAGGATAACATCCTGGGTCTTACAAAGGCAATTGAAGATTACTTGGAATTCGGTCCTGAGACTGGTGATTCAATGAAAGAAAGATTGACACCATTCGTTAAAGAATTGAATGAGATCAAAGGAATCGATGCAAAAATTGTACAGGATGCTGCTGGTCGTGATATTTATCGTGCAAGTGTCACAGTTAATAATGAAGCACCAATCGATGCGCTTAAGTTGATCGAAGAATTAAAGAAGGATAGTCCAGCGGTTTACACAAGAGAATATCGTGCAAACATGGGAATTATCGAATTTGACGTTCGTGCAGTACATGAATCAGAAATGACAATGATCGTTGATAAGATCAAACAAATAATGAAGTAGGTGGCATCTATGAATACTATCGAATTAAACGCAGCTGCCGAGAAAATGATTAAAGACAGCGTTGATCCCAAAAAAGTTAGAGAAATACTTGAATACACACTAAGTCAGATGCAAACTATAAATTCATTTCCTGATGAAACACAAGCTGAAGTTCTAACTAATCATGTTGCTGAAATGGTTGAAAGATCAGAAGACAATAGACAATTAGATGATGTAGATGTTTCGGTATTTGATGGATTACCAGAAGATAGTGTTGAGTTAGCTGGCAAAGTTATTGATAAAATTGGAAATTTAAAAGATCAAGAAAAGTATATTTTAGCAGTACATTTTGAAGTAGCACGCAAATAAGGAGGACGTAATTATGGTTAAAGTAGTTATTGCAGATAGAATGGGTAAAGGTCAAAAAGTTGCTAAAGGTGTCGAAGCTGCAGGCGGAGAAGTTTATGTTGTGCCTGGTATGGGTGCAGATATGCGTCTTGGTGATGAAATGAAGAAGCATGAAGCAGATTTTGGTATCTCATTCTGCGGTAGTGGTGGTGCTGGAGCAATCACTGCAAAGAACAAATATGGATACACAGAACGCCACAGTATGCGTTCAGTTCAAGAAGGAATTACAGCTATTGAGGACGGGATTCAAGCTTTAGGATTTGGTTTCATGGACAAGGAAGAATTAGGTACTAAGTTGGTTGAAACATATAACCGTGTTCATTCATAGGGATTGAGGTTGATAACAATGGAGAACTCTCAAAAGATAGCTAACGAAGAAATCCAAGTATCTGGAACAGGCCAAACTAAACAAGAAGCAGTCGCTGACGGGTTATCCAAGATATCTAAAATCGTTAGAAAGAAAAACGAAATCACAGTGCAGATTACACCAGTTTCAATAGAAATTGATGAGGCAGAATGTAAAGAATACAAAGAACACTTCCTTTTTGTTTTTCTACCTAGAAAGAGAACTATTTATAACGTTTCAATGAGTATCAGTGTTGAAATTAAATATATGGATTTGTCAGAAATAGACTTTACGGAAAAACAAATAAAAGATCCCAATGGTGTCAGGTTGCCAAAACTGAGTACGTTGAGAAGTAGTAAGGGGAGTTAGATATGACAATACTCATCATTTTACTGAAATCAATTTTGATCGGTGGATTGGTTGGATTCGCAGCTGGAATGGGTGCTGCCAGAATGTTCAATGCACCTACTGTTCAAGCACTGGGAGCATTTAGAACTCTTGGTGAGATGAATGCCTGCGAAGGAGATCCAGCATCACATTTTTCATTCGGATTAGGATTCTTCTTCAATGCATGGGCTTCAACAGTTGGTGCCGGTGCTTTTACACAAGATGTTACACACCGTGTTATTCCTAACTGGGCTGCATCAGTTCTATTATTAAAAGATAAAAGAGTAGAAAAAACAGTACATGACCCTAAGAAGATGGCAATTGCTGGAGCTATTATTGGTATTATTGTAGTTTCATTCCTAAATACAACAGCTTCTGCTATTCCTAAGTCACTTCAAGTTACAGCTGTTAAGGTTCTTGTTCCAGCCGCTGACTTACTTATCAATATAGTTATGCCTATTATCTTCTGGCTAGCTGCTATCGATGCAGGTAAACGTTCAGGATTATGGGCAACAATTTTCGGTGGTCTTTCAGCTATGATCATGGGTAATGCCGTTCCTGGTGTTGTTCTTGGTATTCTAATTGGTAAAGGTGTCGATGAACTAGGTTGGACACGTATTACTAGAGTTATGATGGGTGCCGTCATTGCACTATTCATCTTGAGTGGATTCTTTAGAGGGTTCGATATTCAAATGATTGAAAGTTTCAAGCTACAAGTACCAAGCTTCATAAATAATATGCACAGTGTGTTCAACATTAAATAGGAGGGGACATCATGGATGAAGAAAAGACAATGGAAATAGATAAAAAGAGCTTTTGGTATTCTGAATGGTCATTCCCAATTATGGTTGGAATAATGGCTGCTGGTGTTTTTGCTGGTACTCACATGTACTTTGTATATAACGTTGGAGCATTTAATGAAGTTGCTATTGTTGCCATGCTAAAGGCTGGTATGGATGGTGGTTCTTATGGAGCCGCTGCAGCCTTTGGTGCAAGTTTCTTATTTGCTCGTATTCTTGAAGGATCATTAGTTGGTATCTTGGATTTAGGTGGTTCTATTTTAACCGGTGTTGGTATTGGTATTCCTGCTATTCTCTTGAGTATTGGTTGGAAGGCACCAATAACTAACTTTTGGTTATCAATTACCACAGGTTTAGTTCTAGGATTGATAATCGGTGGAATTATTACCTTGGTTCGTAAGTATACTATTAATCAATCAAATGCTACATTCGGTGCTGACGTTATGATGGGTGCTGGTAATTCATCAGGTCGTTTCCTTGGACCACTAATTATTCTTAGCGCTACTAGTGCATCAATTCCTATCGGTATTGGTTCTGTTATCGGAGCAGTTATTTTCTACCTTTGGAAGAAACCTATCGCTGGTGGAGCCATTTTAGGAGCAATGATCTTCGGAGCATTCTTCCCAGTATCACTTAAATAACAAAAATTAATAATTAACTACGTGAAGGAGTCTTACTTATGTCAAATGTACCTAACTTTTATAAAGATCGTGTTGCACTAAACGTTTTGGCAGGATCAGTTCAAAATGCCAAGGATTGTTATGAAGCCGCAGATCATCATATCGTACTAGGTGTTCTATCAAAGAACTATGATACTGATGAAGCAGCTATTAAGGATATGAAGTTATATCAAGCAGAAACTGATAACGCACTTTCTGTTGGCTTAGGTGCTGGAGATCCTAAACAAAGCCAAATGGTAAGTAGAATATCTGCTGAACTACAACCACAACATATTAATCAAGTATTCACAGGTGTTGGTACAAGTAGAGCTCTATTAGGTCAATCAGATACATTCATTAATGGATTGGTATCACCAACAGGCAAACCAGGTATTGTAAATGTTGCTACTGGTCCATTGAGCAGTGATCAACCAGCTGCTGAAGTTCCTATCGAAACAGCTATTGCCATGTTGAAGGATATGGGTGGCAGTTCAATCAAGTTCTTCCCAATGAAGGGATTGGCACACATTGAAGAATTCAAAGTAGTTGCTAAGGCTTGTGCGGACAATGATTTCTATCTAGAACCAACTGGCGGTTTGGATCTTGATAACTTTGAAGAAATTCTTCAAGTTGCTGTAGATGCAGGTGTTAAGAAGATTATTCCTCACGTATACAGCTCAATTATTGATAAAGAAACAGGTCATACACGTCCAGAGGATGTTAAGACGTTGTTTGAAATTATCAAAAAAGTATTAGATTAATAATAAATCCTAAAAAACAAGCTCGGTATTTGTTAAAACAGATACTGGGCTTGTTGTGGTTATGCGATAATTAAGAAGATTATTAGTCCCGTGGGAGGAAAGTATGGAAGTATATTTTGTAAGACATGGACAAACGATTTTTAACTTAATGAGTAAAATGCAAGGTTGGTCCGATTCACCATTGACTGATACTGGAATTGAAGATTTAAAGAAAACTGGTAGTTATTTAAGCAAGGTACACTTTGATGCGCTATATAGTTCAGATTTAAAGAGAGCTATGGATACTGCTGAAATAATAAAAAAAGAAAATGATGCTAGTGATTTAAACTTGAAAACTAGTAAAAACTTTCGTGAAATATTTTTCGGGTCATTTGAAGGATTGAAAAATACAGATACTTGGAAAACGATTGGTGAACCATATGGGGTTACCAATCAAAATGATTTAGCTAAGAAATACTCCATGAGTTTCGTCAGGGATGCTATGAAAAAGGCTGATCCATTAAATTTTGCCGAAAGTGCCGAAGAAATAGAAAATAGAATTAAACGAGGATTTGAACAATTGTTGGATGAAAATGCCGTTGATTCTAGAATTTTGGTGGTCACACATGGCACATTTATCAAAACACTGATGATGAATTTTACAGATATTAATATTGAACCTTCAGATGCATTTCCTGATAACGGTAGCATTACAAAAACTACATTGAATAATAATGGATTTAAAGTGACCGATTTCAACATCTTACCTAAAAATTAGAAATCATAGCATATAATAAGAAGTAATGATTTCTAATGTGAGAGGTAAAACATGAAAGTATACTTTGTAAGGCACGGCTTAACAATGTTTAACATGCTAAATAAAATGCAAGGTTGGTCTGACACACCTTTAACGGCTGAGGGTGTATCAGTGTTAAAAAGAACAGGAGAATATCTCAAGAATATTCATTTTGATGCTATTTATAGTTCTGATTTGAAACGTGCGGTTGATACTGCAAATATTATTAAGCGTGAAAATTTAACTAGTAATGCTGACGTATCCACTATTAAAAACTTGCGAGAGATGTGTTTTGGATCCTTTGAAGGCGATAAAGGTTCAGATGTTTTGGATCTAATGAGCAAGAAGTACGGTCAATTAATTAAAAATGAATCCGATGATGCTTTTAGTGCCATTATGGTCAGAGGACTTTTGAAAGAGTCTGATCCTACTGGATTGGCAGAGAACGTTGAAGATGTGGCAGTTCGTATTGATGCTGTTTTGAAACAATTACTTAATGACAACAAATCTGATTCGACGATTCTAGTTGTTTCGCATGGAGCATTTCTGGAGACACTTATTTTGAAGTACTTTGGTGAAAACTTTGATTCCCGCGGAGCTTTTCCAGACAATGGAAGTATAACAATAACCGATTTGACTGATGATGATTTCAGACTTGAAAAATTTAATTTGTTACCAGAATAAAAATACACTTCATTCAACAAACAAGGATGAAGTGTATTTTTGCTAGTCAACTAACTTTTTTATAATTGACTGTAATTTTTTAATATCCTCAGGACGTGTAAGACCTGTTTCTTTATCAATAATTGAGCTGTATACGTGAGGGATAATTTTCTTAACACCTGCATCTAATGCAATACTTAGTATTTTTTCAAAATTATCTAGATCAATGCCACCTGTAGGTTCCAAATTGAAATCATTGTCTGCACAAGCTTTAGCAATTATTTTGAATTCTTCAATGTGTGCCAATCCCTTCATTGGGAAGAACTTGATTGAACTGCCACCCATATCTTTTAACATGGCGATGGCTGTTTCGATAGGAACCTCAGCGGCCGATTGACCACTGCTTAACGGACCAGTAGCAATATTAACAATACCTGGTTTTCCTGTTGGAGAGATCAATCCGTTAACGACCGTTTCATTTTGTCCCAGAAGCGCCCGACTCGTGCCGACCCCTGTGAAGACTTGGTTAACATGTTGTGGTTGGATTATCTGTGATACTCTGCTTACCATTTGGCTCTGGTTAGGGTCTCCAGCACCTAATCCAACAGAAATAGCATTATCAATTTCTGTTTGATATAGTTTCATATCTCTAATAGCTGCTTCGTCAGTATCATAGTTCTTCGTGAGAACACCCAATACGATATGATGATCTGCGGCTTCGTAACAATCTTTGGCATTTTGAACTGATCCCGCTAAAACATTTAGTGCGACACGATTTTTATAATAATTTGGCGTTTTATTCATCAAGTATCTCCTAATTTAAAATTTCTTTTAATTTGTTTGTAATTATATTCATTTCTTCACTGTCTACCGCACGAATATCTAATTCAAATATTCCTTCATTAGATCTGTATTCACGAGTATATATTGCAATTTTTCCATTCTTCAGTTCTTTTAACACTGTCTTGGCATTTTTGGAACTATCGGGTTGGATTGTGATTTCAGCACGATATATTTCGCGCCCCGCCGCATCTTGAACTTGTTTAGCACTAATATGTGGTACTTTGTTTAAGGATTCAATAAATGGAGTTAATCTATTTATCATAGATTTTCCGGATTCAGTACCGTTTTCTAGATATTCTTTTAGAGCTGTAGTTAAACCAAGAATATTTTCTTTGCCAATTTTCATTGACCTACCGATACCCCTGGATTGCAGCTTTATCCAATCTATATAAGGCTGTTTTCCAAATAAGAGACCAGAAGCGGGGCCTTCAAGTGCCTTTGCACCACTAAATATAACAACATCTATATCCATTTCAACGTACTTCTTAAGATCTTCTTCAGCCGCTGCATCAAGAATCAATGGTAAGTTATGTTTGTGTGCAACTTCAACTGCATCTTTAACACTTAACATGCTCTTTTGAACTGCATGGTGACTCTTTACATAGAAGATTGCGGCTGTCTTGTCAGTGATCATCATCTCAATGTGTTCTTTACTACACATATTGGCATAACCAGCTTCAACAACCTTACCGCCACCAAGTTCAATCATTACTTCTTCAGGAGTTCCATAATCAACGTTTTGACCTTTTGGAATAATGATTTCACGATTTGTATAACGTTCATCGAATGGGTGGTATACATGATGCATACTGCCTTGTCCGATAATTCCGGCAACTGATTGTGCAATTGCGGCAGATGCTGAATTTACGACAACAGCTCCTTGAGAGCCTAACCATTTTGAGATTTGTTCACCAGTTCTGTTAACTAATTCAGACATTTCAAAGAAATGTGTATCTCCAAATCTTTGTGCCTCTATTGCTATAGAGGGTACTTTAGATACGCCTAGAATTGTCATCTTCCCACTTGCATTTATTACATGTTTCAAACTGTAATCTTTATAAAAATCATTCATTCATTTTTTCCTCCCAACTTAACCAATTACAAAATAATTTATAAATGGTTGTTCAATTTCCTATAAGCAATAACAATGCCAAAAAAAGGAAGTCCTTATTTGAAGGACTTCCTTTTTTATTATGTGAAACAGTATTTGTTATTTTAAAACACTTCCCAAACAGTTTAAAACACTTTATTTGAATATTTTTAATTTTTTATTTGAACTTTCTTCAGATACTATTTCCGAAATGAAATATAATTCATCTTTCGGAATTTGTATTTTTAGTTGACCTTCATATGGAGATAAAGTTTTTTTGACTAATTGATAAATATTCTCTATTTGTTCAGAAGGGGTATTTGGATATTTTATTGATTCTTTGGTCAAGGCTCTTTCAAAAACAAAACATGTATGAACTACACATTTGACTATCATACTATTAGAAAATTTAACGTTCATATCAGAACTTAAATTATTCATCCAAGCAATCAATGTTTTAGTCATTAAATATGGATTTAAGTAAATTAAGCTTGTTTTTAAAATATCAATACAAATATCAGAAATAACAATACTTTCATGGCCATGTTTTGTATTTTTTCTTGTTATTTCTTTATTTCCAATTGTGGATCTTAATATTTCTTCGCCATTTCCGCCAATAAGTGATTCAAGAGTAATATGTGGAACCTTAAGATTAGTCTTTCTAGTGCCAACTGTAGCAATTATGTCAAATTTATCTTTTATTTTGGGTATTTCTTCAGATAGTTTTAATGCAGATATTGTTTTAACTACCACTGGTTCAGAGGTAGTCTCATTAACTATGTTTACTATAATTGTTTTTAATCTTTCCGCGGTGCCACTTCCAGTCATACAAATAGATAAGATAGCTTTTGGTAGGTTTGAATCGCTCTGCCTTAGGGAAGATGTTACAGTTTCAACAAAATCATTTTTAATAGAATTATGTAATCCAGTCAAATCCATATCTAAATAGTTAGTTTTTCTGACTGTATCCAAGACAATTAGTGTTGTTACAAATGGAATTATTTTTATAGGTATACTTGTTTTCTTTTCAATTTGTTCTTGAAGATGTACTAATGATCCCATATCAACAAGTAATAAAACGCCACATCCTTGATTCAGCAAGTTTATTTTTTCAACCATTCTATCAATAATATCTGTGGGAGAGGTATTTAAAGACATATCTAATGACGCAATGTTGTTTGCTCCGAATAATTCACTAGCAACTTCAACCATTGAACTAGCGGTACTATTCCCATGAGCAATTACAAGTATACCGACCTTATTGTTTGATCCGGTATGCATTTTTTCTAATGATGAAAGTAATAAAGTTAAATATATTACTTCAATATTTGGAAGAATCAAGTCTTCCTCTTGATATATTTCCTTACTAAATAGTTTGGCAACAATGTATTCATTTTTGTAATCTTTTTGAATTCTATCAACTTCGTTTTTCATTAATACATGTGTTTCACGATTTCTGTTACTTAAGTATGTATCTATATGCATACCAATATAATATATAAATCTTTCATCAAACTTCTCATTTAAATTATCTTCAGCAATTCTATATAATTTTTTAGTTAGATTCAGTACTCGGGGACTTATAAAGTTTTGTAATTTTATCGTCTCGGCGGGTTCTTTCAAAAATTCATTAATGTGTTGACGTAGCTCATGCATAATAGAATTTTGTATATCTTTGTTATCCATGCCTTGTGATTTCAATTGTTCAACTTGTTTAGTCATATCTTGATATATGTTTTTCTCAATTGGTAAAGAAGTTCTTCGTGAATCATATGAATAGATTGAATGTAATGGTACCAGTGAAGTCACCTGTGTGATCAGTCCCTTTTCAGTTTGGCGTAATTTGTTCTTTTGAAGTTCCTCCGGTAATGTGGAGCGATTAACCAGAACATCACCATCTTCATCAATACTATTTAGAAATGCTCTAGCACAAATTAATTGTATTTGAGATTTCAATTGACCGATATTACCGTAGTTATCACTAAAAAGTAATGTTTCAATTACATCTACGCTGACATCAAGATCTCTTCTTATACGACTAGATTCATTTCTGAAAAGGTAATTGATTATTTGAATTTGTTCACGTAATCCTTTCTCACTAAGAGAAGGGATTTTTATAATTGTTGGAATTCTTCTAAGAAAAGTCTCAAGTAAGTTCGATTTGGGATCTTCATTAGTTGCGGCGACGATTAGTACGTTTGCCTGTCGACGTTTCCCTGTTTCACCCAATCTTGAAAAAGTACCTGTATCCATAAATGTGAACAGCATTTCCTGACCTTCTGGAGGAAGTCTATGAACTTCATCCAAAAGTAGTACACCACCACTGGCTTTTTCAACTAACCCAGCTTTATCTTTATCAGCTCCGGTGTAAGCACCGCGAACATACCCAAATAGCTGCGATAGTAGTAGTTGAGAATTATTATAATAATCCGCGCAATTAAAAGTAATAAATGGGGCAGTATCTGAAATCTGATTTCGGAATTTAGAATATTCATAAATAACGTTTGCAAAAAATGTTTTACCGGATCCTGTGGGTCCTAGTAAAAGCATATCAAGTCCTGTCGGAGGGTACATTATTGCGGCTTTAGCTTGTTTCACTGCTGTTCTTAAACTTTGTTGGCTTCCAATTATTTGGTTAAAAGGATCTCCAGTAGTTTGTGGCAATATACTTGATTCTATTTTTTTATTCAAATCATTTGTTATGAATTTATCAGGAATATTAATTTCATTTTGTTTAAGTACAGTTACGGGAATGAATTTTACTGGATACTTTTTGATCTTCACAACCAAACCATCTTTTACAAGCCGATTGAGTTCTAAACTGCTGTTGGATCTAGAAATACCCGTTGATTTTTCCAAATCAGCGGCACTACTTCCCTGTTCTTTTAAAACTATCTCTTTGGTTTTTGGAGCCCAATATTTTTGGAGAGCATCATAAATTATTTCATTACGTTTCAAAAAAACACCTCCTTATTAATATAAAAGAATACGATTAATTCTTATTATGGACTTAGCTTGTTGGGATAACTAGCTCCTTAAAAATTATATTATTATACTGTTTGATTTGGCAAAATATTGATTTATGAGTGTATTTTATTTTTACATAAGTGTTTTTTAAACCGCTCTAAGTGTATTAGTAAATCATCTTAAGTTCACTGAAATAGGCATTTTGAGAAGTTGGCATATAGATTGCTTTTAGTAATGTGAGCAGATGGGAGGGATAAATTTGAGAGAAAAAAACAAAATCATTTTACTCACACATGGTGGATGGGGCAACTCACTTATCAGTAGTATGGGCATGTTGGTTGGAAAAACAGAAAATGTATTTGATATAGCGTTGGAGCCTTCTATGACTTTAGAGCAGTACATAGAAAGAATACAGGAAGAATCTAATCCAGTTGATGAAAATACATTGGTACTTACTGATATTCCTGGCGGTACCACTAGTAATGTGGCATTGAGATTAACAAGAAAATATCCTTGGAAAATAATATCAGGCGTTAATTCGCTGATGCTTATTGAGGCAATAATGCATCAAGATGAAAATATTTCTGATGAATTAGTAAACAAAATTTTAGATGCAGGAAATCAAAGCCAGAAAATTTTGAAAATACCAGTATCGGTTAAAAATAAGGAGGAATCATAATTATGGAAGTCGTATTATGTCGAGTTGATAGTCGTTTAATTCATGGACAAGTAGTTACAAAATGGGTTAATCAATCAAATGCTAATAGAATTATTGTTGTAAGCGAAGAACTAGAACAAGATGAATTTATGCGTAGTGTTTATTTAATGGCTGCACCACCAGAAGTTAAGGTAGATTGCTTAGGAATTGAATCAATGAAAAAAGCAAAAGAATCTGGAGACCTGGATAAAGGTAAAATTTTGTTGATTTTGCCAGATTTAAAGAAACTCAAAGAACTTGTGGATGCTGGATTATATAAAGGTGAAGTTCAAGTTGGAGGTCTTGGTGGTGGTCCAAATCGTAAGGTTGTGTTCCAAAATATCACACTTGATCAAGCTGATGTAGATATTTTACAAAATTTATCTGACGACGGAATTTCAGTTTATTTTCAAACAATTCCTGAAGATACGCCACAAAAATTAGACAAAATTATTTCAAAATATGGAAAGGAGTGAATACAATGCATGCTGTAGGATTATCTATTGCAATGGGGTTATATTTTTGGTTTGCTAATCTTCGTTTTGGATATACATTTTCAGGAATGCTAAAACAACCATTGAGCGTTGCCTTAGTTGTTGGACTTCTAACAGGTAAAATGGCTGATGCAATGACAATTGGTGCAGGTGTACAGCTGATGTTCTTAGGAGTTACATCCACACCAGGTGGTAATGTACCTAATGATCCTGCCTTAGCTGGAACAATAGCTATTCCAATTGCGGTTGTTGTTGGACTTAGTGCACAAGCCGCCGTTGCACTAGCAGTTCCATTTGGAGTTTTAGGAGTATTTCTAGATCAATTGCGTCGTACTATTAATGCTACATGGGTACATATGGCTGACAATGACGCAGAAAAGTTAAATTATCGTGGTATTTATTTAGCGGCATTTCTTTATCCAGCAATTATGGGATTAATTATTCGTTTCCCAGTAGTTTTTGCCGCAAATTATTTTGGTCAAGGTGCCGTTCAAAGCTTAATTAGTATAATTCCACAATGGTTGATGCATGGCTTCGAAGTAATGGGAGCCATTCTTCCTGCACTTGGATTTGCATTAACTATATCAGTTATTGGTAAGAAAACATTATTACCTTATTTCTTAATTGGATTTATTGCCGTTATGTACTTTAAGGCAGATATTATGGCAATAGCTGTCATTGGTACATGTATTGCTTTCTTAGTTCGTAATAATGCGTTGAAGGAGGAAGCATAATGGAAAATACAGAAACTAAACCAGAAGTAAAGACTAACAAATTATCCAAAAAAGAAGTTAATAAAGCATTTTGGATCTATCAATTAGGTTGTGAAGAGTCTAATTCCTATGAAAGACTTCAGAGTCTGATTTTCTGTGCATCAATGATTCCAGCTATAAAAAAATTATATACACATGATGAAGATGCGCAAAAAGATGCTTTGAAACGTCATCTGGTATTTTTCAATACTGAGGGTACCATTGGTGCGTCAATTCAAGGTATTGCGCTTGCGATGGAAGAAGAAAAAGCAAATGGTGCAGAAATTTCCGATTCAGCCATTACTTCAATCAAAACCGGTTTAATGGGTCCACTTGCTGGTATTGGTGATTCAGTTATATGGGCAGCTTTAATGCCAATTATTATTTCAATTTTTATTCCAATGGCAAAACAAGGAAGTGCACTAGGTGGAGTAGGACCATTAGTTATTTATACGATTGTGACGATGTATATTAGTTACTTACTTATTAAACGTAGTTACAGGTTAGGTAAAGCTTCTATTACGTCGTTATTGCAAAATGGTATGATCAAACAGGTTATATATGGTGCCAATGTTTTGGGTATGATGATGATGGGTGCATTGTCTGCCAGTTATGTTACTGTATCAACACCATTAAAATTACATGTATCTGGTGGTTCAACAATTGTTTTACAAACAATATTAGATAGTATGTTTAAAGGAGTTTTACCGTTACTTGCTGTTTTCTCTATTTATTGGTTTATGGAAAAGAAAGGTCCGCGTTATGGAATAATAATAGGTAGTATTATTGTTATTAGTCTGGTCGGATCATTCTTTGGAATTTTGTAAAAGAAGTAATATTTTCCCCTAGATATTGCGTTTTAAAGAACATATCATATATGATATGTTCTTTTTATTATGTATTTTTTTATTCAATGCACCGCTGCCACAAATATCACAATTATTTTCTATAGACAATAGATATAACTTAATATTTGTTATACTAAAAACATAGCTATAGGAGGGGATTATTATGATCAAATGTCCAAACTGTGGGGCAGAGAACAAAACGGGAGTCAAGTTTTGTACGAAATGTGGTATGCAGCTATCTGGGGATGATGCTGCAAAGCCATCAGCAAATACTAATGGTTCGCCACAGGCAAGCGAACGGATTCAAGTATTCAAAAAGCATTCATTAAACTATTTTGAATGGTTTACTAAGTCTCTAAAGAATCCATCAATAGTAAAAAATGGTAACAAATACTTTGGCCTGGTAACGCTCTTGCTAAATTCAATTTTAGTTGCATATATTTTTCATATTTTGGGAAACAAAATATTGGTCGCATTTGTGGAACAGGCTAACGAATTGATGAACACGTTTAATCGTGATTCAAGTTCGATATCTGCTATTCCAACTGGCCTTTCGCTCTATCTGCGACTATTAATGATAGTGTTGATTTATAATGTTATTTTTTCATTAGTTGGCTTCCTATCAAAGAAGTATTTAATTGGTGATAATATCAGTCTATCCGGTTACTTGAATCAATTGGGAAGTTACAGCAATGGCATGTTAGTAGTGGATATTATTAGTATTATTATTTTATGGATAACCTTGCCAACTGATTTTTCGATGATTGAAAGCCATTATGGCTTTATTTACGTATTCATTTTTGCCATATCACTACTATCATTGATATGGTCAATAGCATTCATTGGTTCAATTTTGATTTCAGATGGCAAATCAAAAATGGACAAAATTTATGTAGCTGTTTTAGCAGAAATCATTGTTGGAATCGTATTGTTCATAGTATTAAAGGGCGTTTATAGTTCGGTTGCAGCAAACTACTCGAGTATCGGATCAGGTATGCTACAAGGGATATTAAGCTAATGAGGAAGCGAAAAATATTTTTTTCTGTATTGATTGTTCTTTTGACAATATTAGTCACAGCTTGTACACAACAAAAGAGTAGTTCGAAAAATACAGATAGTAAGGTTGAAACTAAGCAAAACCAAAAGACCTCCAAGGTTAAAAATATAAATAAAAAAGCAATTTTATCTAACCTGAAAAGTTCTAATAAAAAAAGTCTGACCTACTATGCCTTAGGTGATTCGCTATCAGTTGGATTGTTTTCTAATACCGAACAAACTAGATTTACCAGCTTATTTGCGGAAGACTTGCGCAATGGTACAGGCAAAAAAGTAATCGAAGATAACAATTCGTCAGTAGGTAAGACGGTGACGAATTTTGGATTACCAAATGTTCAGAATGTAATTGTGGCTGATCCAGATATTGTCACGATTGAATTTGGAACTAATGATTCAGCATACGGAGTAGATGCTAAGAATCTGGGAGACTTTATTACTAATCTGGATAGTTTAGTTAGCCAAGTTAAGTCACAGACTAACGCCAAGATACTATTGATGACTACTTGGTCGCCGAGCGACGGTAAATACGTTTCTAATGATGCCATTTATGATCGAGAAATCAAACGAATCGGTGCTAAGTATGGCGTTCCAGTAGTAGATTTATCAACTATTTGGAAGAACAATCCTAGTGTTACTAAGAATGACTTGGGATACAGTCAAATCTATAACATCCAGAAGGACAATTTCCACCCAAATCAATTGGGACACGAAAAAATTGCCAAATTGTTGTATGAAACTGTAAAAAATCAAGAAATGAAATAAGGGGATATTATGGGGAATCTAGATTATTGTCCTAATTGCGGTCACAAAATTGAACCAACTGATGAATTTTGCCCCAATTGTGGATTTAACATTAAGAAATTTGTTGCGGAAGATGAAAATACCGAGAATAAGAAAGCACCAGTCGAGAAGGTTCAAAAACCGGTCGAGGAGAAGAGTACAACTGCTCCTCAACCAAAGAAGAAAAAGAATGTTGCTGTCTGGTGGATTGTTGGAATTATTATTGTTTTACTAGGTGGGTATTTATTAGGTAACTGGTATTACGGTAAGAATCGTCAAATTCAAAATCTTCAAGATGAGGTAACTAGCGGTAAGACTGGGGAAATGAAATTGGCCCTGATCGATGAAGATGGTAATACACTTTCAACTAAAAAAATCGGTGCTTTGAAGAGGTTGTATGTCAAAGATAACTCAGCCATTCAAAAGGTCAGAGATCAAATCAACAGTAGTCATTCTGATGGCAACTTTGTAGTTAAAGAAACTGGTAAGCAACTAGGTATTTTTAAAAAATATAAGATACAAGTTCGTAGTCAAGAATTATCAATTGAAACTAATATTGATAATCCTACTTTTACCGTGGACGATAAGAATGTGGCCGCTAGATCAGAAGGTGATGAATATAAGTTATCTGAAATGACTCCAGGACTTTATGACGTTACGGTTAAGAGTCGTAATAAATCTGATCAAGCGAAGTCTAAACAAGTAACGATTTCAATCAGTGATGATGATAGTGAAATCACTATGAATGTAACCAAAATCAAGAAGACGGTCATGAAAAAAACTAGTGAATCAGATGATAATGCAGATTCTAATACTAATAGTAGTAATTCGGATGCCGAATCTAATGACCATAATTCCGATAGTTCAGCGGATTCAAGTAATTCAGATGGTGCACTAGTTGGAGACTATACTGGAGATCCAGATCTGTCCTTATATTCAGATGGTACTTATGAGTTAGGAGACAAATCAGGTACTTACGAAGTTGTTAATAGAAATGGGAATCATGTTCAGATTAGATATAATCAAAGTGGCGGTGGTTCAGTCACGGAATCTTATAGCTTTGATGGAACAGAATTGTATTCATCTAAATACGATACATCTTGGTATAAGTGGAACTAACAATAGAAAAGTATCGTTATAACGGTGCAACTCCAATTCACCATCCGTGCAACCAATAAGTGCTAGTCAAGATTCTAGTCGCGATATATTCTGGAAATGAATCGAGGAGAGAAAAATGCAAATAGGAGTACAGATACAACAGCGCCGGACACAGAATAATATGTCTCAAGAAACATTGGCAGAAAAATTACATATATCTCGTCAGTCAATTTCCAAATGGGAGAATGGAACTTCGCTACCAAGTTTTGCGAATGTTGTTGCTATCAGTGAACTATTTGATATCTCTTTAGATGAATTAATAAAGGGAGACGAGAATCTTATGAACGAATTGGAAAAAGGACCAAAAATGAACAAAGCAGCGTTTGCAGTTATTATAGGATTCACATTAGCGATTGTCTTATATATTTTTTCAACGACGGTATTACATATATCGGAAGATAGTATGTACAATTGGCTGACATTACCAATTTTTATTTCATTTTTTGGATTGATTTGGAGTATTAAATGGAAGAACATTGATAAGATAGTTTCTAAATGGACGGTTCCTTTGGCAATTATTTGGATAACAATAACGATGATACCGAATATTTATGACTTAGTAACAGGATTTTTAGATGGATTCAATCATCGTTAAAAACTAACAAAAAGGAGCTTGGCATTTATTTTGCCAGGCTCCTTTTATGCTGTCTTCATAATACGAGTGTCTTCTTCCATAATTGCATCTAGGACACGTTCGGCTACTAAGCCAACTTGTCCAGGATTACGAATATCTTTCGGACCATCGGTTTCATAGTAATTGGTGGAATTTTTCATAACGACAATATGATCGGCCATTCGTGCGGCTTCATCGACATCATGGGTAACTAGTATAGTTGTAAGATTCTGTTTCTTACAGATATCTATAATCAAATCCTGCATTTTACGGCGAGTCAGAGCATCTAAGGCGCCTAGTGGTTCGTCTAATAATAGAATTTCAGGATCTGTCATCAATGCACGAGCCAGAGCGACACGTTGTTTTTGACCACCAGATAATTGATTAGGATAATGATCGGCGTATTCACTTAATTCTACTAAGTCTAATAGTTCTTGTGCATGATTGATTTCGTCGGACTTTTTAGATTTAAATGACAAATTTTCAATGACGGTCATCCAAGGTAAGAGTCGATCCTCTTGAAACATCATTCTAGTCAACGATTTAGTATTTCCTGTAGCAATATCAACTGATCCACTAGTGGGTTTTTCTAGTCCGGCAATTAATCGCATCAGGGTACTTTTACCACCGCCACTCATACCGACTAGAGCTAGGAACTCACCTTGGTGAATGTCTAGATTAACTCCTTGTAGTGCAGTTTGGTTTCCATAAATTTTACCGATATTATTTACTTTTATCATTGTATTTGTATTATTCATTAAGCGTTACTCCTTCCAGTTGTTTGCCATTCCAGCAATAAACTTTCAAAACTTTTGGCAATGAGATCTGATACTTTACCGAGGATCGCATAAACGACGATACATAAGACGACTGTTTCCATATCAACGAAATCTTCAGCGTTGTTTGCCATATATCCGATACCCGAACTGGCTGAAATTGTTTCAGCAACAATTAAGGTTGTCCACATAACGCCCAGCGCATAACGAACGCCGACTAGGATTTGCGGTAGAGCAGCAGGAAAAATGATTTTTTTGAACATATCGAATCTAGATAGTTCATATGATTTTCCCATTTCAATCAAATCTTTGTCCACGGAACGAATTCCGGCATAAGTGTTGATGTACACCGGAAACATAGTTCCGATGGCGACTAGTGAGATTTTTGCTGACTCATTGATTCCTAACCAAAGAATGATTAAGGGAATAAGTGCCAAATGAGGGATGTTTCTGAACATTTGAATTGATGAATCGAACAGGAGACTAAATGTCTTAGACATCCCATTGATGAACCCAAGGATGAATCCGACGCCACCACCGATCAATAATCCAATGGTTGCGCGATATAAACTAATGCTTAGATTTTTTGGTAATTCGCCACTGGCTGTTAATTTGATGCCATCTTGAAGAACTGCTAGAGGTGATGGTAAGACGGAACTTGATAACCATCCGACCGAACTAGCTAATTGCCAAACTAGCACCAAGATTATTGGAATTAAAAATGGCAGTGTTTTTTCATAAGGGATGCTAAATCGTTTTATTTTAGGTTTAGCCGTATCAATTTCAATAGATTTTTGCATCAACTAAGCCTCCTTGATGTACTGATTTTCTTCGATTTCTTTGGCTAACAAATTACGCTGAACCTTGCCAGTAGCGTTCTTAGGTAATGATTGACCGAAGATATATTCAGTCGGACGTTCGGCAGGCATTAGTTGGTTATTAGCTAAGTTTTTTAGCAATGCTAGTTGATAACGGTGGTCCGTTTGATTGTCATTAGTGATAATAACTGCAGTCACTGCCTCACCGAATATTTTATCTGGTGTACCGATTACGGCGATTTCTTTGATAAATGTCAGAACTTTCAAGCAATCTTCAACGGCTAATGGATTAACATTTTCACCGCCACGAATAATCATTTCTTTACGACGGCCCACGATGAATAAGTAACCATCGCTGTCGATTTTTCCTAGGTCACCGGTTAATAAGTAACCGTCGGAAAAGGTCTCTGGCTGTGGATCGAGATAGTGATCGATTACCGATTCTCCTTTAACAGCAATTTCACCGACTTCGTTAACGTCTAACTCATTTAAATTACCATCAAGAATTTTTACGTCTGTTCCGTAAGTTAAACCAACGCTATTTTGTTTGGGTGCGTTGAGCGGATTTTGAGCAATTTGACTAGCGGCTTCAGTCATTCCGTAACTTTCGATCAATGGAATATCAAATCGATATCTGAATTCTTCGTGGGTACTTGGTAGTAGTGGAGCAGATGCGGTTCTTAAGAATCTCAATTTATTTGATTTAGGTTGTTCATCACGCTGCAATAATATTTCTATGATGGCAGGTGTTAATGAAACCCAAGTTAGTTGTTCGTCAAAAACTTCCTTCCAGAATAAATGAGCACTGAACTTTGGTCTAAAGATTAATTGACCATCTGAGAGCCTGGTAGCAAGATTGGAAATCACCATTGCGTTGACATGGAATAAAGGCATTACGATCATAGTGCGGTCGAAGTCGGTCAAATCTTCACTATCAATGATATTGTTGGCATTTGCGAATAATTGTTCATGAGTTAGACCCACACGCTTTGGTTTGCCAGTGGTTCCAGAAGTGTGCATGATGACGGCAAATTGATTATCGAATGGTTCCTTTGCAAGATGTGCTTCATGGATTTTTCGAATATATAGTTCGACCTCTGTTTCATGGAGGGTAGTTAGTTTAGGGCGTTTTTCAAATGTGGTTTCTAGTGTATCCGGTTCTTCAATATCTGAATTGAGAATCATTGCGGAGTAATTGTACTGTTCCTCAAACTCACTTAATTGAATCTCAGTAACTGCAGGGTTGATTGGGTGGACGATAGCGCCGATTTCCCAAAGAGTTTGAGTAACTAGTGAGTATGTTACTGAATTATTTAAGGCGACCAGAACCACATCGTTATAGCCGATACCTTGATTTTGGAAATATTGTAACCATGTTTCACGTTCTTCATTTAATTCTGATCCGGTATACCAGTGTTTTTCAGCATCCTGCATTATTGGACGTGTAGGATTATTAGTTAATTGTTGTTTTAGTTGAGTAGTTAATTTAGACATATATGTCACCAAGTCCTTTCGAATACGTGGTTTATATTTTTTAAAGTTTGTTTTCTCTGATTGAATAAACCTAGTTTACAAATATGCTGTGATTCTAACTACTGGTTTTCGTTAAGCATTAAATAAGATTTTCTTATTAAAATACTTATATAAAATTATTTAGCTGGATTTACGTATTTTCCTTTATAGGTAGCTTTTGAAATAAACCTTTGAAGGAGTGAAATTATATCATATATGATATAATGTGCGATGAATAAAGTGGAATTTGTATTTTTAGAAATAAATGGTAAAAGTGAAATACTTGATTTTGTAAATAAATTGCCTAAAAAAGACAAGCTTAAAGTTTACGATGTTATTGAAGCAATTTCTGAAATGGGTATCCCAATTGCTTCAAAACAAAAATGGATCCCAATTGCTTCAAAACAAAAATGGGTAAAGAAACTAGATTCTGATATTTATGAAAACCGTTTCCAAGTTGGTAATAATATTCAAAGATGTTTGTATTTTCATAAACAAGGAAATATATACGTTATAACTCATGGTTTTACTAAGAAAACTCAAAAGACACCACAACGTGAAATAAGACACGCTAGATTATTAATGAATAGGAGCAGATTACAAAATGAATAAAATTAGATATATAAGTGCAACAGATTATATTGAAAATGAAAAGAGAAAAGATCCGGAGCTAGAGAAAATGATGGATGAGGAAATGAAAAAAATGCGTTATGCGGTTGCTATCACAGAACTCCGTGAATCACTTGGATTAACGCAGGAACAATTCGCTAAAAAGATAAATAAGCCACAATCGACGGTGGCTAGAATTGAAAATGGTAATGCTAATCCAACATTTAAAACATTGTATGAGATCGGTGATGCGGTTGGTAAGAACTTAAAAATATCATTTGAATAGTACAAAAAAAGCACTTGGCTGATCTTAGTCAAGTGCTTTAAATGTAACTGTGAATACACTTCCCTGAGGTTCGTTATTGTTAACCTCAATTTGTGCATTATTTAGGATTACTAATTTTGAAACAATTGCCAAACCGAGACCACTGCCTTTGATCTCCGTAGAATGCGATTCATCAACACGATAGAATCTTTGAAAAATCTTGGCTTTTTTATCATCAGGAATGCCAATACCTAAGTCAGCAACACTTAATTCGATGCCATGTTTAGTTTTATGAACACCTAATGTTATTGGCATATCGTTGGGTGAGTATTTGCTGGCATTGTCCAACAAGGCAATGGTAAGTTGATGGATCATGTCTTCGTTGCCCCGAACTTGCAGGTCAGATTCAATTTCCGTATTTAGTTTTTGCGGAATTGTATTCTGATAATGAGTTGTCAATTGTTCAACTAATTCTGATAAGTTTATTTCAGTCAAATCGATTTCAGATTTATCGGCACGTGATAGGTGCAAAAGATTTTCAATCAAGTTTTGCATGCGCAATGATTCTTCATCGATGAAATCCAGTGATTCAGGAATAACTTCTGGATGCTTGTCACCGCGGCGTTTGATCAAATTAATATTTCCTCTAATGGCAGCGATGGGAGTCCGCAACTCATGTGAAGAATCAGAAACAAACTGTTTTTCACGAGCTAAGCGATCATTTTGAACCTTCAGCAATTCATTGAAAGAATTTCCTAATTCATTGATCTCTACTGGACTTTTGGGAACATTTAATGTGGGTTGATTGACATCCAAATTTTGAGTCGTCTTTTTAGTTTCACCAACCAGTTCTAGTGTTGGTGCACTGAGTCGCTGAGCTAATCTTCGAGCCCACCATGTACCAAATCCAAGGGTTACGAAGACAATGATACTGATTATAATCAATAACAAAACTAAACGTCTAATAAGATTATTTAAGCTGACCCAAAGTTGATAAGTTGTCGAATTATTTTGTTGTTGGTAATAGAGGAATAATCCATATTGTGGGATATAGACGACGTCTTTTGAAAAGAAGACACGGTATTGTTTTTTAGAAAGAAATCTTTTGGAAGAAGGAGAAGTCATAATAACTCGTTCTTGTTTTAATGATGCAGCTGTTACTGATTTATCTTTGGTTTTGACACGAATAAAAGAGTTTTGCTTAGTATGCCGTTCATTTTCATTATTCCATTGAATGAAACTTGGAATACTTTCGATGTTAGAACGATTCAAACTTGTCATGAGACCTTGAGCGTCATGAGAAGTGAACGATGCCTGTTGGAATCCCACTGTAACTAGAATTATTAGGCTGATGGACAAGGTAATGATGACAACTAAGCGGTTGATGGCCTGATTTATCAGTTGCTCGTAAGTAAGTGTTTTGCCATGATTTTTAGTGTTCATTCGCGGTATCCTCAATCGAATAGCCGACACCGCGGATTGTCTGGATCAGTGGCTGATTATTTTTACCATCGATCTTGCTACGCAAATAACCGACGTAGACATCAACGACATTTTGTTGGCCAAGAAAGTCTTCACCCCAAACGTTGTCGAGTAATTCATCACGGGTGAAGACTTTACCAACTTGTTGCAAGAAGAAGAGTAATAGGTCATATTCACGACGTGTAAGCTGAATGTTTTCGTTATTTCTTACTACTTGATGAGACTTTGTGTTTAGTGTCAAATCAGATAGTTGGTAAGTTTGATCTGGTTCCGTCATTTGTTCGATTCGTCTTTGGATGACGCGGACGCGAGCTAATAATTCTTCGATTTCAAAGGGTTTAGTTATGTAATCATCAGCACCGTTATCGAGCCCAGCAACTTTATCACCAACATAGTCACGTGCGGTCATGATAATGACTGGTACTTGATCGTGTTTGCGAATTCGACGTAAGACTTCCATACCATCCAACTTTGGCAACATCCAATCTAATAATATAAGTAGTAACTCATTCTGATTTTCTTCGTATTTGTCCATCGCTTCCAAACCATCATTAGCAACAACAACATTGAAATCCTCAAACTGTAATTCTTTTGTTAAATAACTTGAGAGACTTAATTCATCTTCGACAATTAAAATAGTATTTTTCATTGGGACCTCCTGAAAGGTATTCGTTGTATTCATTATAATTGATAATTTTTTTATTGAAATATATTTTAATTTAAATGATCCTTTTGTTATGTGTTGTTGGAGAGTAATGGGATACTTTAAGTACCATAATGGAAGGGAAAATAATATGAAACGAATAATGGCATTATTACCAGTATTTATTTTAATCATTCTTCTTATCTTAGGAATCCAATTAAAAAATTTCAATTATTTAACAATATCACTTGTCGGTATGCTTTTCTTTATTCCAATAATGCTTTTTATCGGTTTATTTCAACTACACAGTGAGGGTGTTGTTTTACACAACTTTAATCAATATACGACAGGAATGAAGTGGTTCTATGGCCTTTCAATATTCATATGGGTATTGAATATTGTTTTAGCAATGTATTTTGGAATTCATAATTAAAAAGAAGTTGCTCGCTCATTTCATTTGAGGGGCAACTTCTTTTTTTGTATCATTTTCTATTTTTTAACACCCAATTTAACCTGACATTCGGGGCACAATCCATAGACTTCCATGTGATTGCCAGAAATCATATATCCAGAAATATCAGCAGTTCTTTCTTCTAGTGTTTTTTCGTCTTTACTAAATCCGGGATACGTAACGTCAACAATCTTACCACAATTCGTACATATTGCGTGGTAATGTGGCGTTCCAAAATAATCATAGTGAGTACTGCCATCACCATTTTGCAATTCTACAACCAGTCTATGTTCTACAAAAGTATTGAGAGT
Organism: Companilactobacillus jidongensis; assembly: GCF_003946575.1. Classification (GTDB taxonomy): domain Bacteria; phylum Bacillota; class Bacilli; order Lactobacillales; family Lactobacillaceae; genus Companilactobacillus; species Companilactobacillus jidongensis. Next base: position 77,860 of record NZ_RHOP01000008.1, read on the forward strand.
GTTGTAAATGGTAGATGAACCCATATTTGGAAGTTCTTTGCTTAGACCATCACGGATAGTTTCAACCGTAGGATGATTATGATGACTGGCAAGGTATGCCAAAATAATATGACGTTGGGGAGTAACACGTAACTTGTGGTCCTTTAATACTTTAAGCGTATCCTCCATGACAGAATTATTAGCCATAAGCAATCTTCCTTTCTGTAAGAGTTCCTATGTTGGAATCATTACAAAGTAATTATAAACCCCATGGTATAAAAATATCAATTATTTTCCACTTGGATGGATTGTATGCAAAGAAGTTTATGGTTTTACTTTTTTTAAAAAAAGTATTATGATGTATTCGTTAGCAAATGAGGATCATTCCAAACTAGAAATGATTACAACATAGAGTGATCGAAATAAGGGGCGAGGAAAATGCAAAAAGCACAAAAAATCAAGAAGACTAAAAGTTTAGCTGAAAAAATCAATGTCATGCGTGCCAGTGTTATGGGTGCCAATGATGGAATTGTTTCAGTTGCCGGTATCGTTATTGGTGTTGCGGGTGCAAAAAGTAGCAATTATGCCATCTTCCTAGCTGGTATTGCCGGAATGCTTGCCGGAACAATATCTATGGCAATGGGTGAATGGGTATCTGTTAGCACGCAACGTGACAGTGAACGTCGCGCTATTGAGAGAGAGTCAGCGGCACTGGATGGACACTATGATCAAGAATTTGATTTCATCAAGAACAAATATCATGCTACCGGTATTTCAGAGGGTTTAGCATCAAAAGCCACTAAAGAAATGATGAGTGATGATCCACTAGATGTAGCAGTTCGTGAACGTTTTGGATTCAATCCTAAAGAGCACACGAGTGCAATTGCTGCCGCAATGGCATCCATGATTTCATTTCCTACAGGGTCGATACTTCCATTGCTATCAATTACATTATTTCCAGCCAATATCAAACTAGTTGCGACGGTCATTGCGGTTGTTATTGCATTAACCATTACAGGATACACAGCTGCTGCACTGGGAGATGCAAATAGGGCAAAGGCAGTATTTAGAAATGTTGTTTCAGGATTACTAACCATGATCGTAACTTATTTAATAGGTTCATTATTCGCACATTAAGGAAGTGACAAATTTGATGAAGGCTATCAACGTTCCAAAACCAAAAAAACAAAAAAAGACTATGGCCGAACGTTCTAATACGCTTCGGGCCGGTGTCCTCGGTTCCAATGATGGAATTCTAACAGTTGTTGGTGTTTTATTTTCAGTAGCCGTTGCGACAACTAATCAATTTACAATTTTCATCGCCGGTTTGTCTGATCTTCTAGCATGTGCTTTTTCAATGGCTTCTGGCGAATATGCTTCAGTCAGCTCCCAAAAGGATACAGAAAAAGCAGCTATTGAAAAAGAACGTGAATTGATTAAGACTAATTATCAAGATGAGGTTCAAGTAGTTGCTGACTTCTATGTGGAACGTGGCGTTACTGCTCAAACGGCTACTGAAATTGCTGAAGAATTGATGAAAAAAGATGCTTTGGGTACAGTAGTTAAAGTTAAATATGATCTAGACCTTGGACACTATATGAATCCTTGGGATGCAGCTTTTTCTTCACTAGTTGCTGCTGCTTCTGGTGGGATTTTTCCACTGTTTGCCATGACGTTATTGCCAGTATCAATGCAGTGGCCAGGAACTATTCTGGCGGTTACTTTGTCAGTAGCTTTGACAGGATTTTTGAGTGCTAAACTAGGCGATGGGTTAGTTAAGACCGCTATTATAAGAAACGTTATTGTTGGTATTATTACGATGATTATTCACTATTCAGTTGGTCTTATGTTATAAAAGATGAAATAGGGTGGGGATTTCGAGAAATCGGAATCCTTTTTTATTTGTTCTGTGTGATAGACTGAAATAAGACTAATTAGAAACGGTAAATATAAATGAATAAAGAAAAGATCAAACGATTTGAAAACAGTAACATTTTTTTTAGTTGCCCTATTTGCAAGGAAAAATTAGAGTTACAAGATACAAGTCTTGTATGTATCAACAACCATAACTTTGATATATCAAAGTATGGTTACGTTAACTTTTTATTGAATATGAAGCAGCAAAAAAATTATGATAAAGAGAATTTTGAAAATCGTGGATTGATACTAAAGGATGGTTTGTATGATCATATCTTGAGTAAATTGATAGATATCATCACAGGGCTACCAGTGGGCAGTATTCTAGATGCTGGATGTGGTGAAGGTTATTATTCACGTGAAATAAAGCAAGCACTTCAAAAACAAGTTTTGGCATTTGATATTTCTAAGGATTCAGTACAACAGGCAGCACGTCAAGATACTGATAATACCGTGAAATGGTTTGTTGGTGATTTGGCACAGTTACCGATGCAAGATAATAGCATGGATTGCATTTTGGATATTTTTTCACCGGCTAATTACAATGAATTCCATCGTATTTTGACAGATAATGGTTATTTGATCAAAGTTATTCCTGGAGAAAATCATGTGATCGAGTTACGTCAAAAGGCTAGTGCATACTTGCGTAGCGATAGTTATTCTAATAAAAAGGTGCTCGATTATTTTGAAGAACATTTCACTGTTATTGATGAGATTGATGCGACTAAGACTTACGAAGTATCAGAAAGAGTTCGCGATGCTTTCATTCAAATGACACCACTATTATTTAATGTTGATACCGAAAAAATTGATTGGACAGATGTTAAGAACATTACCGTTGATTCCAAGATTTTGATTGGTAAAGCCTAACAGCATTGAAAAAATGAGTTAATAAGGTCCATAATAGTCAATGTTGTTAGTGAGGGATTATGGATGAAAAATAAAAAGAGAGGGCTCTTCTTTGTTATAACCGGAGGAATACTTTGGGGAGCTTCCGGAACCAGTGCAGAATATTTGTTCTCAGGGTTACACGTTTCGCCAAATTGGTTAGTTGGAATTCGTTTGTTTAGTGCCGGATTGCTATTATTGATTTGGTATGGAATGACGTCGGGCAGTTCAGTATTTGATATTTGGAAGAAAAAATCTTCTTGGATCATGCTGATATTATTTGCATTCTTAGGAGTGTTACCATCTCAATGGACATACTTCTTGGCAATCAATTATGGTAATGCGCCAACGGCAACGGTATTACAGTTTTTGGGACCATTGTTTATTATTATGTATTTAACGATTGCCAATCGAGAATTACCACGGCGAACGGACGTTATTTCAGTGATATTGGCATTGATAGGAACTTTTCTGTTGGTGACTAATGGTAATTTAAACGGATTAGTTCTATCACCTTTGGCACTATTCTGGGGTGTTATGTCAGGTATTGCTTCAGCAACTTATACGTTGTTACCACGAGGATTACTGACGAAATACGATGCTCGTTCAGTTGTCGGTTGGGCAATGCTGATTAGTAGTTTTTCGTTTATTGGCGAAGTTACTACTAAACCAGTGCCAAAGCTTAATTTGATGGGAATCTTGTGTATTCTCTTTATAATTATTTTTGGAACGATGTTTGCTTATCTATTCTACTTAAGTAGTTTGCGAGATCTATCGCCAAGTACGACTAGTATGCTCAGCTCATTTGAACCTTTAACGGCAACGATTTTGTCCGTGACATTGCTAAGTACACCGTTTACTTTGGTACAGCTTATTGGTGGAGTTTTGATTCTATCCACTACGTTTTTACAAGCTTTGCCAACAAAGACGATTGAACGCTCAGAACAAGAAGAAGTCGATGAAGAACAAAATGAATCAAACGAAGCTAACTAAAAGAGAGCGTGAAAAAATCCTGTATTTACTATGTAAATACAGGATTTTTTGTAGTTAAACGGGGGAAGTTGTGTTTTTTTGCGCGTTTACAATGCAGTTTTGAGAGCTACTTATTTTGTCTTTAACATTAAATCTAATGAATCTTGCAAATCTTTGAGTTGTTGTTCATCAACACAATTAACATTTTTGCGAATGTTTTGAGCAATGACCAGTTTCATAGCTTTATCAACGCCAGACTTAACAGCGGATAACTGCACCAGTACATCATCACAAGGCCGTCCTTCTTCCATCATATGTAGGATCCCATCGAGTTGACCACGGGATCGTTTGATTTGGCTAGTGATGCGTTTGCTGGCAAGTTGTTCTTCTTCAGTTTGAGACATATGAGGCCTCCTAATTAATTAATATCAACCATATTATACCCGGCCGGGTAGTGTACCTCAAATTATATGTTTAAATATCTCTATCACACTGGAATCAAATTAATTGATATATTTTACCCCAGGGGGTATATTAATTGTTGAAGTTAAAAGTAAATCATAAGGGGTATTTAATATGAGTAATATCACAGAAATTTCTGACAAGACTTATAACGATGAAACAAAAACAGGTCTAGTAATCACTGATTTTAACGCTGACTGGTGTCCTCCATGCAAAATGATGAATCCTATTCTTGAGAAGTTGTCATCAAATGATGAACTAGGTGATAAGATCAAGTTTACATCAATGAACGTTGACCATAATCCTGAGACACCAAATAACTTTGGTATCCAGGGTATTCCAACTTTTATTATCAAAAAAGATGGAAACGTTGTTGGTCGTATGGTTGGTTATCAACCAGAGGCTAAGTTCCGTGCGGCTTTGGAACAGTATATGTAGCAAGAGGCAAAGAGCGCGTGGCAAAACACGTTTAGCTTCTGAGCATAACGTAAAAAATCCCCGTATTTTAGTAAATACGGGGATTTTTTAGTACGTATTATTAGTGTAGTAGGTGGTATCAAGCCCATTAGTATCATAATCTGTACTATCAGGATTATTGAAGAATCCTGTATTGAGCTTATTCAATTGGGTTTCAGTATTATTTAACTTTTGTTGCTTTAAATCTAAGTTAGCTCTCAATTTATCAGAAGCTCTTTGTAGTGTACTATTTGATAAGATTTGGTATGAACTACCATTGATCCAAGCGTTTTGTCCTTGTAATTGTAACGAAGTCATATGTTTGCCTGCACTGTGGTATTTAATAGGAAAGCTTTCCATTTGACCATCAGTTAAATCAGTATTGATGTCTGGACCTAACTTAGTGATCAAGCTAGGTAACTTAACTAAGTATTTTGGTTGTTGTAATTTTTTGACCACTGCCTTCAAAACTTGCTGTTGACGAAGTTGACGACCATAATCACCACGCGGATCCTCATAACGCATTCGAACGTAACTTAATGCTTGTTTACCATTTAAGTGGTGAGTTCCCTTAGGGATGGTTACACCGCCAAAACTAACTTTAATAGGTGTAGTAACTGTTACACCACCAACAAAGTTAACGGTTTTTTCGAGTGCAGCCATATTGATTGCTACGCTGTAATCAACGTTTATACCAAGTAACTTACCGACAGTATTTTTGGCCATCGTAGCCTTACCGATGTTGTAGGCCGCATTAATTTTTTGAACGTCCTTTTTATTCTTTCCAGCACCAACAATTTCAGCCATGGTGTCCCGAGGGATTGAGTACATAACGGATGATTTTGTCTTAGGATTTAGAGTGACTATCATCATAGTGTCAGAGTTACCACGATCAACTCGACCGTCGGCACCAGTGTCTGCACCTAATAACAGTATTGAGATTGGTTTTCCTTCGTCGATCTTCTTTGAGACGCTATTCTGATTATTATCGATTGAATCAAGAGCTTTTTTACCTTGGTATACATAAACACCTAATACAATTCCGATTACGACCAAGATAGCAACTAGTCCAATAACTATACGTTTAAAAATTTTCATTGATTTCTCCAAAAGATACATTTGTGATGTATCTATTTTAATCATAAGTACTTAATAATGTAAAGTAATTATCTAGAAGAAAGAGAATAAGTGGTTCGAAATTCAGTTATGATAGATTTCTTGAAACCTTCAATTTTTTGAAGATTCATTTGTTCTCTAGTGACTGGTTCAACGATGCTATTCAACTGTGAGATAAAATATTCATTCAAAAAATTTTCAGCATGGTTAATGGCTAATTTGTCATTTAACGTTTGTTTCAAGATTTCATTGATAGTTGCTTTGTTTTGAAAGACAACGAATTCTGCTGAAATATTTTCTACAAAATATTTCTTTTTTTGCATACTCTTATAAAACGACGAGAACTTATTAAAATAGTCTTCATAACTATTTTGAAATTCCACAAATAATTGCGGATACGCATCGCGTAATTCATTTTCAAAAGTAGTCGTTGAGGAACCAGTTAGTAACATTGTATTAAGTAACGCTTTGGTAAGATCATCAGGATTATCAGTGTCGTTGAATTGATTATTCTTTATAAATTCAAGATGACGATTTACTACCGCCTGAATTATTTCATCTTTGTTTTTAAAATACAAATATAATGACGCACGACTTATACCAATATTTTTGGCAAGGGTAGCCATCGATGATTTTTGGAATCCCTTAATTAAAATAATGTGATTTAACTTAATTATTAGTTCTTCTCTTTTGTCCATTTGCTTACCTCTAAAAATAATTATACTATAAGCTTTACAAATTAGACATAAAATTGTATTATTTGTCTAATTTAAAAAAGAGGTCAATTAAAATGAAAAAAGTTGTTGTTACAGGAGCATCAGGATTTGTTGCCGGTTGGGTCATTGTTGAATTTTTGAAGAACGGATATGCAGTTAAAGGTAGTTTGCGTTCAATGAAGAAAGCAGAGGCCATTTATAATAATATTGAAAAATATGTAAGTAAGTCTGAATTAGATAATTTGTCATTTTTTGAAGCTGATTTATCTAGTAAAGCTGGCTGGGTTGAAGCTATTTCAGATACAGATGGTGTAATACATGTTGCTTCACCAATGGGGCACGGGACTGAATCGGTTGAGGAACTTACAAGTGTCGCCAAAAATGGTGTATTGAATGTCTTGAGTTCTGCCAAAGAGGCAGGAGTTAATAGAGTAGTTATGACCAGTTCGCAAGCTGTATCGACACCGAAGAATTCCGTAGGTGATGTTACTTTGGATGAGAGTTTCTGGACAGATGTGAACAATCCTGAGCTGGATCCTTATCGAATTTCCAAAGTAAGATCTGAAGAAGCTGCTTGGGATTTTGCTAAAGAAAACAATCTTGAATTAACAACTATCTTACCAGGCGCTATTTTTGGTCCGATTATGTCAGAACAGACAATGAGTTCAAATGGAATTTTAAGACAAATTCTCAAAGGATTACCAGCTATTCCCCAAGTACCAATGGAAATCAGTGATGTTCGTGACTTGGCCAATCTACATCGATTGGCATTTGAGTCTGATAAGGCTATTTCACAGCGTTATTTAGCAGCTTCTCAGTCCTTGACGATGCTACAGATTGCACAGATATACAAAAATAAATTTCCAAATTTAAGTATTACAACAAGAGTGGCCCCCAATTCATTAGTTAGAATTACGTCTAAATTTGTCCCTGGGTTAAGAGCGTTGGTTCCAATGCTAGATCGTAAGTATCATCACTCTACAGAGCTGGCTGAGACGGATTTAGGTTGGAAACAACATAAACCAGCACAAACTGTTATTGATTCAGCGCAATCTATGATAGATTTAAACTTATTATAGGAGGTAATGACTTTGAAAAAAATTTACTTTATTTGTACAGGTAATTCCTGTCGTTCACAAATGGCTGAGGGGTTAGCCAAAAAATATTTACCAAACTGGGAGGTTCGTAGTGCTGGTGTTGAAGTCCACGGATTGAATCCGCGTGCGGTCGAAAGTATGAAAGAAGTCGATATTGATATCTCAAATAACACCTCAAAGTTGATTGATACAGATTACTTTAATAGTTGTGATTTTGTTGTAACTCTTTGTGGGGATGCCAAAGACAAATGTCCTATGGTACCGCAAGGAGTAACTCACTTACATTGGGGCTTACCTGATCCAGCTCAAGCTACTGGTAGTGAAGAAGAGGTTATGCGTGTATTTCGTGAAGTTCGTAACCAGATAGAGAGAAAAATTGTTAGCTTCAGTGAAAATACCCATATTATAGTTAATTAATTTAAGAAAAATTGTTACTTTTGTCACAAATGGGGTTATTTGTTTTTCTCAGGAGTGATATTATATAGGTGAGATGTGAAAACGTTTGCAGAAATTATTTTATGGGGAGATGATCTTTTGACAAACAAAAACGTAATTAGAAGTATTAGGGACTACGTCGATGCGTTGGAGGTCAAGGTGATCTTTTCTGAACCAACTAATTTCAATCCAGTTGACTATCCACAATTGGAAGAAATGGGTAAATGGAGTCACGATAAGATCAAAAATACTTTGACATTAAATGCCAAACATCTCAACGACTATAAAGAGGGAGATCTGGTTAGAGCCCTATCTGATTCACGGGTAGATCCTAACAAGTACATTATCAAATTCTTACCTCTAAAAATGAGCGTCTAGTTCCTAAAAAAACTCCAACTGTTTTGGGGTTTTTTTGTTCGAATTTTTGTTATTATATAGATGAATAAGGGGATGACATTATGTCAAAATTAGCACAAGTATTAGTTGTTATCGATATGCAAAATGCTTTGAAATATAGTTATAATTACGATGGACTTTTGAAGTCTGTTAATAAGAGAATCGATACTTATCGATTTGCCAATTTGCCAATTATTTTTGTTCAACATAATGACCAAGATGTTGTTAGAGGCAGTGACTTATGGCAATTTTCCAAAGGATTGGACATCAATGATGACGATATGGTCGTTGAAAAAACGCATGCAAATGCTTTTTATAGAACAAACTTGAATAATTTGTTACAAGAGAACAATTTGAGCACAATTGAATTCTGTGGAGTGCAAACTGAAATCTGTTGTGATGCAACCATCAAGATGGCACATGGACTAGGATATAAAATTATCATGAAACACGATATGACTTCGACTTATGATAATAATTATATGTCTGCCGAAAATACGATCGAGTTTTATGAGAATATTTGGGATAAAAGATTTCTTACTTTCGTATAAAATTAAAGAAACCTCACATTTGTGGGGTTTCTTTTTGTAAGCGATTCATCTATATTGAGGATAGTATTAAGTCTTGATCTGGAGGGATTGGATTATGCAAAAACATTCAGCATGTTCATCAATTATGGTAGGTAAGAAGGCTGCGATGGATGGCAGCACTTATATTGCCAGAAACGAAGATAATTATGTCGCAATTTATCCGAAAAAGTTCTATGTAGAACCAGCTGTTTCTGGACAAGAAAAAACATATAAATCTTTTTATAATGATTTAACTGAGAAACTGCCAGAAAATGGTTATCGATACACAACTTCACCTGACGCCAATACAACTGAAGGTTTGTACGAGGAAGACGGTATTAATGAGAAGGACGTTGCCATGAGTGCTACTGAAAGTGTCTATGGTAATGAAAAAGTTCTTGGGTACGATCCATTAGTTCCTGAAGGTATCGCTGAAGATTCAATCACGACATTAGTCTTGCCGTATGTTGATTCAGCACGTGCAGGTGTTAAGCAATTGGGCGATTTGGTCGCCAAATATGGATCAGCTGAGAGCAATGGCGTTCAGTTCAGTGATCATGATGAAATTTGGTATATGGAAATTGCTACAGGTCATCAATGGGTAGCCGTTCGTATCCCAGATGACTGTTATGCTTTCGCAGCAAACCAAATTGGTATTGAAGAGATTGATTTTGGTGAGTCAGATAATTATATGTGGTCAGCAGGAATTCAAAAATTTGTTGAAGATCATGATTTGAATCCTGATGAAGGTAAATTTAATTTCAGACATATCTTCGGTACCGATACTAAGACCGATTATCATTACAACACACCACGTGTCTGGTTTGCTCAGAAATATTTGAATCCAAGTATTGAACAGGATCCCGAGTCACCTGAGTTACCATTTTTACGTAAACCAGAGAAAAAGATTTCAGTTGAAGATATTCAGTATGTTCTGAAGTCTCACTATAATGAGACCCAATTTGATCCATTAGGTAGTGGCAGTGAAAATGATAAAAAACGCTATCGTTCAATTGCATTATCAAGAACTGCCAATTCACACATTTTACAATTGAACCATGACAAGTTAAGTGTCGAGTGGAAGTGTTTTGGTATTCCTAGTTTCACACCATTTGTTCCATTTTTTACTAATGCTAATGATACTGACGCAACTTATCGTGATATCTCAGATTCGATGAATTTGAAAGATGCTTATTGGATCTATGAAGCCTTATCGATGGTCGTTGAAACACATTATGCGGAATTTATTGAAGAAGACTTAGACTATCAAAAAGAATTGTCACAATGGGCTAGAGAAAAGATCGATGCTGCTGAAGATGAATCAGAATCCTTATCAGGAACTGAATTAATTGGTTATTTAACGAAACAAAACCACGAGATTGCGACATACTATAATGACAAGGCCAAAGAATTATTGGGTAAATTAGTGACAGAAGGTGCCGAGCTTTCAAAGCTTAATTTCAGGATGGATCCAAATCTATAAAGAGTGGAGGAACTCGATTTTCGGAACTCGTTTCGGATATCAAACATCTAGCATCTAAGAGTATAATTATATTAATAAACGAAAATTAGGGGGATAAAAATGACAGATCGTATTGAACTATCAGCATGTACTTCAATTTTGGTTGGTAAGAAGGCTTCAATGGATGGCGCAACTTACATTTCCAGAAACGAAGATCGTGTTGTTGCTATTCATCCAAAACGTTTCTTCGTTCAACCAGCTGTTTCGGGCCGCAAAGAAACATACGTCTCAGCCTATAACAAATTAACTGTTCCACTGCCAGCAAGTGGTTACCGCTATACTTCAACACCTAATGCTGATCAGAGTGAAGGACCTAACGAAGAGGACGGCTTCAACGAATTAAATGTTGGGGAAAGTGCTACCGAGAGTGTTTACGCCAATGAGCGTGTCTTAGCATATGATCCATATATTGAAGATGGCTTGGCTGAAGATTCTTTAACAACTCTGGTATTGCCATTTATTAAATCAGCTCGTGATGGTGTACGTTATTTAGGTGAATTGGTCAAAAAATACGGTTCGGCTGAAGGTAACGGAATTCAATTCAACGATCATAATGAAGTTTGGTATATGGAAATTGTCACAGGGCACCAATGGGTAGCTGTTCGTATTCCAGATGACTGTTATGCTGTTGCTGCTAACCAAATTGCGATTGAAGATATTGATTTCAATGACTCCAAAAATTATATGTGGGCAGATGGAATCCAGGAATTTGTTGAAGCAAATGGATTGAATCCAGATGAAGGCCGTTGGGACTTCAGACATATTTTTGGTACAGATACTGAAAAAGACCACCATTACAACACACCACGTGTTTGGTTTGCGCAAAGATATTTGAATCCAAGTATTGAACAAGACCCTGAGTCACCAGAGCTACCATTTATTCGCAAAGCTGAACGTAAAATCTCAGTTGAAGACATTCAATATATTTTGAAGTCACATTATAATGAAACAAAATATGATCCATTAGGTAGCGGTAGTGAACATGATAAGAAGACTTACCGTGCCATCTCCTTATCACGTACTGCTAATTCACATATTCTACAAATGCGTGATTCAGATAATAATGGTGCTGCTGGCGTTCAATGGTTAGGTTTTGGTATTCCAACATTTTGTCCACATGTGCCATTCTTTACTAATGCTAATGATACTGATGAATCATATCGGGAATTAACAGAAAAGATGAATCTAAAGAGTGCCTACTGGATGTATGAGGCCTTGGCCATGATTGTTGAATCACATTATGCTGACTTCATTCAAGCTGACATTGATTATCAAAAAGAATTATCGGCATGGGCTCGTAGAAAGATTGAAACAGTCGACAAAAAAGCTGTTACAATGTCTGATTCAGAACTAACAGACTATCTAACAACACAAAATCATGAAATAGCGACACATTATAATGACGCTACAAAGACATTACTAGCCGAGTTAGTTACACAAGGCGCCGAATTGTCTAAGTTGACATTTAAGATGGATCCAAATTTATAGAGAGCACAGAAATTTGGCTTTCGTAGCTCGTTTAAGCTGAATCAAAAAGCCACCTGATCTATTGATCGGGTGGCTTTTATTATGCCTCAAAAGCAATTTTTAAATTGTCATAAGTGTAAGTGTCACCTTCAACGGTGACACGATTACGCCCATTATTTTTTGATTGATAAAGGTACTTATCAACTCGTTCAAAAATCTCTTTAGTAGTTTTATCAGTCTTCTTTAAGGAAGTAATTCCAAAGCATAACGTAACGTTTAGTTTTGCGCCATTGATGAATAGAGGGATGTCTTTTAAAGTTTTGCGAATATCATACACGACTTCGGCGGCTTGTTGAGCAGTGGCACCGTTGAAGATAATGATAAACTCCTCACCACCATACCGGAATAGTTGACCTGCGCCCTTTTCATTACAAGTAGTCATTAATTCTCTTTCAGCCAAATGAGCTACGTGACGAAGTACTTCATCACCAATTTCGTGTCCATAAGTATCGTTGAATTTTTTGAAGTGGTCAATATCAAACATCGCTACAGCTAGCGTCGCATCTGTATTGGATTGTTCTTCAAATATTTCTTTAGAAGTAGTATTCAATGATGAACGATTTCTTACACCAGTAAGTGCATCGTAGTTCGCCTTGATCTCTAGATCTTTGAAGTCAGCGAACGACAGACGAAGTCTCTTCTCGGTTATTCGAATTATTACCATGAATATTTCGAAGAAAACCATTGAAATAATGATTTTGTAAGGATTAAATTGGTAATCTATCCAAAGAATTGACCACCAGCATAAAGCATAAATTGTCTGTGCAACCGTATATTTGTAGTTGGATATCAGCATTTCATCTTTATGACTGTAAGCATAATCAACAGTTATCAGAAGTACGACGAAAATTGCAAAAAAATACGTCAGATATGGTCCGCTAAAACGAGGTACGTTGAAGGCGGGATTGTATAAAAAAGGAAAGGCTAAGGTCAATAATTCGACTAAACGATTATTTAGTATCAGTATTCCGAAGAAAGACACTGCAATTTGTGCATTGGCATATAACCAAGCGTCAGTCATGAAGTGACCGCCATTGATCGTAGTGAAAACTTGCCGCAGTACCAAAATACTGATAACTAAAAGGGCACTTTCGATTATATGTTCACCTAAACGAATGAAAAATGGCGAAGCCTTACTAACTTTTTTCTCTAGTGTATATGCAACCAAAGTAATTACCGTTATTAAACCGACCGTTATTAGAATAACCACAAGGTCGGTTGAGGTTAAATAATTTTTAACGAAATTTGCCATACTTTTACTTACTTTCTCAGTTATTAATATATTTATTTTAGCATTAATAAGTGACATTGTGAGTGTTGAAAACATATGATATGACATTTATTTTTTTGTTAGATATTTGATAAATAAAAAAGCAAAGCAAAGTTCATAAAAGTCAAGCATACCAACGCTTATAAGACAATACTTTTTTTAAAATATAGGGAATTCACTAATTTATTGTGAATTGGTGCACTAATTATATTTATTTGAAAATATTTGTGATAGCATGTTTTTTGTAAACGTTTCAAAAAAATAAGTGTAGGTGATGTTATGGAGGAAAAAACAAGCAATTTTTCCGGAAAAGACTTTAAGGTAATAGTTGCCCTAATGGCTGGTTACTCCATGGTTTATATGGACAAGAACATGGTATCCACGGCAATTATTCCTATTGCAAAACAATTTGATTTTTCGACTTCTCAGACAGGTTTGATCATGAGTGCCTTTTTCTTAGCATATTCATGTTTACAAATACCTGGAGGTTGGTTGGCTGATAAAATTGGCGCAAAAAAAGTTTTGCTGATTTCTTTAGCAATTATTTCATTCTTCTCGTATATGTTTGGTTTTGTCAGCAGCTTAATGTTATTCGTGATGATTCGATTCGGTGCGGGATTAGGACATGGCGGCTATCCGTCATCTTGTTCTAAGGCAGTTGCGGAAAATTTTGACAAGAAAAAGCGTGTCATGGTTCAATCTGGTATTTTAACGACATCAGGAATTGGTGGAATCCTAGCCTTTACACTGGGAGCCAATATTATCTCGATGAATTGGCGCTACGGTTACTTTATGTTGGGAACACTATTCTTGGTAGCTTTCTTCTGTATTTTGTTCTTATTACCTAAGGATACCAAGTTAATAAAGCAGGATACTAAGAAGATATCATTTGCTGAAGTTATTAAGAATGTTAATGTTTTGAAATTGTTTGTAATTATGTTGCTATTGAATATTACATATTACGGATCAATGTCTTGGCTACCAAGTTATTTGACCAGAACCTATTCTCTATCTTTAGGAGCCGCTGGAGCAATTCTAGCCGTTAATTCAGTTTCACAAGTTATTGGTAGCTTTTTGACGGGAGTAATCTTGTCAAAATGGTTTGTCGGTAAACAAAAGGTATTCATTATTATTTGTTCCATTGTTTCGGCCGCTTCAATCTATACTTTGGTTCATGTAAATAGTGTAACTATTTCATTGGTTTTGGTTGCCTTGATTGGAATGTTTACCATCTCAGCGTTTACGGCAACTTTTACATGGCCACAATATATTTTTCCAAAGGAAATTATTGGTTCTTCAGTAGGAGTTATCAACACTGGTGGAACTTTAGGTGGATTCCTAGCTCCAATGATAATTGGTGCTCTGGTTGAAGCCGCTAGCGGTAGTTTTTCGATTGGATTCATTTTTCTAGCAGTATCCATTTTGATAGGTGGATTTGGAACCTTATTAGTTAAGGATTAAAAAGGAGAGATATCTATGACAGAATATACATTAGAAGACCAAGTGGTAAAGGATAAACTTTATAAATTAATCGATGAAAAACACGATAAGATGATCGAAATCAGACACTATTTACACCAACATCCAGAAGTGTCTTTTGAAGAAAAAGAAACAGGTAAGTACATTGCTGATTTTTACAAAGATATGGACGTTAAAGTGGAGGACAACTTTGGCGATGGCTATGGTGTAGTTGTTACGATCGATACAGGCAATCCTGGCAAAACAATTGCTCTACGTGCTGACTTTGATGCTTTACCAGTTCAAGAAGAGACTGGTTTGCCTTATGCTTCAGTTAATCCAGGTGCAATGCATGCTTGTGGACATGATGGACACACGGCTTACATGTTGATTTTAGCTGAATCATTATATGAGATGCGTTCAGATCTAACTGGAAAAATCAAGATTGTTCACCAACCAGCAGAGGAGACTCCTCCTGGTGGTGCGCAAGGTATGATCGAAGCAGGTGTACTTGATGGTGTCGATGCCATTCTTGGTGTTCACATGTGGGCTCCAATTCCTTATGGAACGGTTGAATGTACAACTGGACCAGTAATGGCAGGTCGTTCGAGCTTCAAGATGACGATCCACGGTAAGGGTGGTCACGGTTCAGCTCCACATTTGGCTAATGATGCCAATGTCGCAGCTTCATTCTTTGTTACAGCTGCTCAAACAATTGTTTCACGTCGTGTTAATCCTTTTGACATGGCTACTTTAACAATCGGTAACTTCGATGGTCGCGGTTCATTCAACGTTATTAAGGATTCTGTTTTCCTTGAAGGTGACGTTAGATTCATGAAGGATGAAACTTGTGCAGTAGTTGAGAAGAATTTTAAGAATCTTGTTAAGGGTATGGAGATCATGTTCGATGTTAAGATTGATCTCTTCTATAATAATGATTATCCTGTTTTGAATAACGATAAAGAATTAACTGAAAAAATTCAAAAGAGTTTGGAAAACGGTGGTATCAAAGAAATCAAACACCTAGACTTCGAAGGTCGAGAATCAGCTTCTGAAGACTTTGCTTACTTCACACAGAATATTCCAGGAACATATATGTTTGTTGGAGAGATGCCAGATGATGGGGTCTTCTATCCACACCACAGTCCTAAATTCATTGCCAACGAAAAAGCCTTAGGATTAACTGCTAAAGCTGTTGGTGCTGCAACATTAGATTTATTAAACAATTAAATTAATTGAAGCAGCTCTCGCCATTTGGTGAGGGCTGTTGTTCTGAAATACAATCTAAATTATTTTTGATAATTAAATGATTTGTTTACAGAAGTCGTGTAGTATTCAAATTAGATAATTAATAAGGGGTACACATTATGGGAGACTTACGTTTTAACAGTGTTTTTGACATAATTGGACCAGTCATGGTTGGTCCTAGCAGTTCACATACAGCTGGAGCCGCTAGAATTGGAAAGGTCGTTCATGATATTTTTGGCGAAAAGCCAGAAAAAATTACAGTTGATTTGTATGAGTCATTCGCAAAAACTTATCGTGGACACGGAACCGATGTTGCGATAGTCGCCGGCTTATTAGGGATGACGCCTGATGATCCACGTTTAGCTGACTCTTTAAAGATTGCTTATGAAGATGGCATCAAAGTAGCCTTCGTTCCTAAGAGTGACAAAGTTGATCATCCAAATACAACTAAGATCACAATGATCAAAGGTGATCACAAATTGACTGTTACTGGTATTTCAATTGGTGGCGGAAATATTCAGATTTCTGAAATCAATGGTTTCAAAATTTCACTAAGTATGGGAACACCTACGTATATCACGGTTCATCAAGATGTTGCCGGGATGATCACCAAAGTAACTCAAGCGTTCACCAAGCGAAATATCAATATCGGTACTATGACGGTTACTCGCGAATCAAAGGGTGAGAAGGCCATTATGATTATCGAAGTTGATGATAAACAAGATCAAAAAGAAATTTTAGAAGAATTACGTTCATTGAAATACATGGACAATGTTACTTTCTTTGAATAGGAGAAGCTTATGTTCTATACAGTTAGTGATTTAATCAAACAGAGTCAGGATTATTCATCAGTTGCGGAATTAATGATCGTAACTGAGATGGAAAATACTAGTCGGACACGTGAACAGATTTTTGCCCTAATGGAACGTAACCTTGAGGCAATGGAAGGGTCTGTTAAAGAAGGTATTGCTGGAGTTAAGTCAGTTACGGGCTTGACTGGCGGGGATGCTAAAAAAATGGATGAATATATTGCAAAAGGTGATTTTTTGAGTGGACAGCCCATTCTTGAAGCTGCTAGAAATGCTGTGGCAGTTAATGAAGTTAATGCAAAGATGGGCTTGATCTGTGCCACACCAACCGCTGGTAGTGCTGGCGTCTTGGCCGGAGTTTTAATGGCAGTTAGAGACAGATTAGATATGTCACATGAGGACCAAGTTAACTTCTTGTTTACAGCTGGTGCCTTTGGATTGGCAATTGCCAATAATTCATCAATTGCTGGTGCTGAAGGTGGTTGTCAGGCTGAAGTGGGTTCTGCTAGTGCGATGGCAGCTGCATCTCTAGTTATTGCTAAAGGTGGTACAACGGAGCAAGCTGGATATGCGATTGCCATGACATTACAGAATCTGATGGGATTGATTTGTGATCCTGTTGCTGGACTAGTAGAAATTCCGTGTGTCAAACGTAATGCTTTGGGATCTTCACAGGCAATGATTTCAGCCGATATGGCATTGGCTGGAGTTAAGAATGTTATTCCCGTAGATGAGGTTGTTGAGACAATGCACCGTGTTGGTCAACAATTGCCATCAATGTTTAAGGAAACAGCTGAAGGTGGACTTGCTGTATCACCAACAGCTTTGAGATTGAAAAAAGAAATTTTCGGTGACGATAAAAAATAATGAAAGATTTGAAGCTGCCTCGGTAGCTTCTTTTTTTGTGTTTACAGTGATTAATAAGCATAAAATTATTTTAATTATTAGAATAAGATTAATTATTAAGCCTTTTACAACAGTTGTGACAAGAAAGCGTCTATAATAGATATTGGAGAGGTCCCGTGTGGAATCTTTAAAATCAATGAAGGGTAGCGAATGTATGCAGGTATATAAGAATTCATCAGAATTAATAGACCAAATTAGAAAGAGTTATCACCAATTCATTGATCAATATGAAGGTATTACGGATAATGTCGCAGATGAGAGAATCGAACAAGTAGAAAAGACACCGCGTGAGATGCTTTCATATCAAGTTGGTTGGATTCACATGATTTTATCGTGGGAAAAGGCCGAAGAGGGCGGCCAAGACATCACAACACCAACTCCAGGCTATAAATGGGATCAGATTAGACAACTGTACGATGATTTTAATGTCAAATATGGTGCCCAAGGCTTGGACAATGAAAAAGAAGAATTGAAACGAGTAGTTGAGGAATTAATTGATTGGATCAATCAAATGTCTCAAGATGAACTATTCAAACCCGGAGAAAGAAAATGGGCAACAACTAAGGCAATGTGGCCCGTATCAAAATGGATCAGAATTAATGCTATTTCACCTTTTACTAACTATAGCCGTCAGGTTAAGAAGTGGAAAAACTTTAACCTGAGACAGAGAGTATAGTAAAGATTCAAATATCAAATAACTAATTAGGACATTCTGATCTGTACGTGATATACTCTAACCGTAGAGAATATGAATGTTTTAAATGAAACCACACAAATACCCCTGACGGTCACACCCGTCAGGGGTATTTTTTCGTGAGCTAAAATTGCCTAATGTTTCTTGTGGTGTTTACTCTTTAACCATTCAGTAAACCAAATTGAAACTAGTGAAACCACAAGTGGGGCGAGGATATGAATGAACATTAATGAAACCTCCAATCCGTTGCGGAGAGGCAAGGCAACATTATTATTTTATCAATAAGTAGATCAATCTTTTATAGTAGCTTTGATATAACCAAATATAATTATTTTGGTTGTATCAAAGCTTTTTTGTTATCATGTTTTCTAATAGAAAAGAGCTTCATTATTACAAAATTGTTAATAATTAGTTGATAACTATAATTTTATTTATATCTTGTTAAGATTGATATGACAGGATTAACGTCTGAAAAAAGAAACAAAAATTCAAATTATCATTGAATGATTCACAAAATACTATTACAATTAATTTAATTTATTTCTAATAATGTGGAGGACAAACTAATGGATTATTCTTATTTTCAAATTAATGAACAGGCTTTGGAAGTTGTTTTTCCCGAGCAGATCAATGTTGAAGAGAACAAGTTAGTCCAGCAGGTATCCCAGAAGCTAATTGAAGAAGAAACGGCCGGGGTCACAGGCGTTATTCCCGCATATCACACTTTAACAGTTAATTTTGATTACGATTTGACTAGTTTTAAATTATTAGAAGGTCAGATAGATTCGCTGATTGCATCGTCAAGTGGCGAAGATATGTCAGTCAAAAAAATTGTTGAATTACCAGTCTGTTACGATGAGGAATTTGGTCCGGATCTCGAAGATGTCGCAGAATTTGCTTCTGTTAGCGTTGAGAAATTAATCAAATTGCACACCGGGACAGACTATTTTATTTTTATGATGGGTTTTTTACCCGGATTTGCATATATGGGATCAGTTCCCGAACAAATTGCGATGCCAAGATTGAAGGTTCCACGCAAGTCGATTGCTCCTGGTAGTGTTGGCATCGCCGGAGCTCAAACAGGTATGTATCCAGTCGAATCTCCGGGTGGATGGCGTTTGATCGGTCGAACGCCTATTCAATTGTATGATCGAAATAATCCCGTTTTGAAATATAGATCTGGTGATTATGTTCGTTTCAAAGCTATCTCTAAGGCAGAGTATTACGAGATTCAAAAACGAGATCGGGCAGGAGACTATACGCTGAAGACCATAACGGAAGGTGGCAATACCAATGACTAATATCGTTAAAGTTATCAAACCAGGTCTTTCGACTACGATTCAAGATTTGGGACGAGCACGTCATCAAATCGAAGGTTTTCCAGAATCCGGAGCGATGGATAAATTTGAATATCAACTCGCCAACTTATTAGTCAATAATCATAAAAACGATGCGTCGTTGGAATTTGTTATGACGGGACCAACGTTGAAATTTGAATGTGATTCTTTCATTGCTTTAACTGGTGGTCAGATGCACGCCAAATTAAATGGGCAAAGAATTTTAAAAAATCGAGCTATTCAAGTTGATGCAGGATCAGTTTTGGAATGTGGACCAATGGAAACTGGTAATTATGGTTATATCGCCTTTTCTAACGGCGGAGTGGTCACTCAACCGATATTGGATAGTCGTTCAACTACACTACGTACGCAAATGGGTGGTATTCAAGGACGAGCATTAATAGCCGGTGACAATTTGCCAATTCGTGACAGTGTTATCATGCAAAGCTTACAGTCACGAAAAATTAATTGGGACGTTGAAACTTCTAATTTCATTCGATTTGTTAAGGGACCGCATTGGCAGATGTTTTCGGATGAGGCACAAAAACAATTTACTCAACAGAGTTATCACGTGTCTGAGCAAATGGATCGTATGGGCTATCGTTTGAATGGGAATCCTTTGCCAGTCCCAAGTAAGAGTTTGTTATCTGAAGGAACGGTTTTCGGAAATATCCAGATTACCCGTGACGGCAGTCCAATCATTTTGTTAGCAGATCGACAGACAACTGGTGGTTATCCAGTTATTGGGACGGTCATCAAGGCTGATTGGAGTAAGTTGGTCCAAATGAAGATCAATAAGGATTTTCATTTTATTGAGGTTGATATGGAGACGGCGATGAATGCATTGGTGGCACATCAAAAAATATTAAATGATAATTATGAAAAATGGTATCAGGGTCGATATGTGGAACCAATTGGTCCACTAAGAAGAAACTCAATTAAGATTGAACGATTGATCAAAAATAATTTGTAAAAGGAGAATATTGAGATGGATTTAAGTAGAGTTGAAAAGTTGGTTAAGATGATGCAGGAAGCAAACTTGAGTCATTTAGAAGTTGAAGATGATCAAGGACATGTGGTTTTGGACAAAAACCTCACAGTTGCTTCAGAGAAAGTCGTCGAACAGCAATCTTCCACAAAGCAGTCCAGTGAAACTCCAAATAATTCAATCAATGCTCCTTTTGTTGGAACATTCTACGCCTCAGAACAACCGGATAAAGCGCCTTTAGTAAAAGCCGGGGATAAAGTAAAGGCCGGTCAACTGATCGGCATCATTGAAGCTATGAAAATGATGAATGAAGTTAAATCAGAAGTAGACGGTACGATCGACAAAATACTAGTCTCAAATGGTGACACAGTCGAATATGATCAGCCGTTATTTACGCTGAAAGATTGAGGGTGTGACAGTTGAAAAAAATATTGATTGCGAACCGTGGTGAGATTGCTGTTCGTATTATTCGAGCATGCAAAGTACTGAACATCTGGAGCGTAGCTGTCTATTCAACTGCGGATGCTTCAGCAATGCATGTGGCTATGGCAGATGAAGCAGTTTGTATTGGTGGTCCCAATCCGGAAGATAGTTACTTGAATCAACGGAGTATCATTGCGGCAGCACAAATAACACATGCGGATGCAATTCATCCCGGTTATGGTTTTTTGTCAGAGAACGCTAATTTTGCAAAATTATGTGAGGAACAAGGGATCAAGTTCATTGGTCCAAGTTCCAAAGTTATTTCGATCATGGGAGAAAAAGCAGCAGCACGTAAGACGATGATCAAAGCAGGTGTACCAGTAATTCCTGGTAGTAAATCAGATTTTACGACTTATACAGCAGCCCAGGAGGCAGCCGAACAAATTGGTTATCCAGTTATGCTAAAAGCCAGCTCTGGTGGTGGAGGCAAAGGGATGCGTGTCATTGAATCTGATTCAGACTTTCAAAATCAATTTGATCTTGCACAGGCAGAGTCCAAAAATGACTTTGGTGATAATCATATGTATCTTGAAAAATATTTACCACATCCTCGACACATTGAGGTTCAAATTGCGGCTGATCAATTTGGCAATGCTATTGCTATCGGTGAGCGTGATTGCAGCTTGCAGCAACGTCACCAGAAGGTAATAGAAGAGGCACCAGCTAGCACGTTGGACGAAGTTACTCGTCAACAGATGTTTAATGTTTCAGTCAAAGCTGCCAAGGATATTCACTATGAGGGCTTAGGTACTATGGAATTCTTGTATGATGGGCCGGAACAGTTTTACTTCATGGAAATGAACACTCGAGTTCAAGTTGAGCATCCGGTAACGGAATTAACCACTGATGTCGACTTGGTTGATCTGCAGATAAAAATTGCTCAAGGAGAACCGATCCCGTTTGCAGAAATTTCACGACACAACTTTGCTTTAGAATGTCGGATCAATGCTAAGACCGCTGGTAAAGTGACAGCCTTACATTTACCTGATGGACATGGTATAAGAACTGATAGCGCCCTGTATCAAGGCTATTCGGTTCCACCTAACTATGATTCTATGATTGCTAAGATAATTTCATTCGGTCATGATCGAGAAAGTGCGATTAAGCAGATGGCAGGTGCATTGGATGAAACAGTCATTGGTGGAATCAACACCAATTTGGACTTCTTAACACAAGTTCTTCAGGAGCCCGATTATTTGATTAATCACACAGATATCGGATGGTTAGATAAGTTAACACAATAAATTAAGAAGGTAATGATAAATGGCAAAGATAGATTTAAACAGCGATTTGGGTGAATCTTTTGGAAGGTACAGTTTGGGAAGAGATTCAGAAATCATTCCATTAGTTAGCTCAGTCAATATAGCCTGTGGCTATCATGCAGGTGATCCAGACGTTATGGCAACGACTGTTAAGTTGGCTGAAGCCGCTGGCGTTGGAATTGGCGCACATCCAGGATTTCCAGATCTTCAGGGATTTGGTCGCCGCAAGTTGGATATGAAACCTGATCAAGTTCAACATATGGTGACTTATCAAGTCGGTGCATTGCAAGCATTCACTAATAATAAAAAATTGCATCATGTTAAACCACATGGTGCGTTGTATAACGCTGCTGTTATCGATCATGAGCTTGCTGTAGCTATTTGTCAGGGGATATATGAAGTGGATCCAAAGTTACCTATCTATGGATTGGCTAATAGTGAGTTGATTAAGGCAGCCCAGGAAATTGGTTTACCGTATGCACAAGAAGCCTTTGGAGATCGTAACTATAATGCTGATGGAACACTAGTAAGCAGAAGTTTACCAAATGCGGTCATTAAGGATCCTAAAGAGGTTGCCAAGCGTGTATCTTCAATGGTCAATGATCAAGAAATCATTGCTTTGGATGGGACTAAGATACCTCTAAAACCAGATTCCATCTGTGTTCATGGTGACAATCAGGCGGCATTAGACATTGTTAAGGAATTACACGTTGGTTTGAATAACGCGGGGATTGAAATTAAGACGTTTTAAAATTTAAATAATAAGTGTGGGGAAAGAGCTTATGAAAAATAAAGAAGAAATTGTAGATGATAAATTAACTACCACTCGTTCCCCAAGAAGTATTGCCATGGGGGCAGCCTTCTTGATGGCTATGGCAGCCGTTGGACCTGGATTCTTAACTCAAACAGCGACCTTTACTGGACAAATGGGAGCTGATTTTGGATTTGCAATTTTACTGTGTATAATTGTCGATTTTATCGTTCAAATGAACGTTTGGAGAATTATTGTCGTTAGTGGGAAACGAGCTCAAGTCATCGCTAATGAAATTTTTCCAGGTTTGGGCTATGTTCTCTCATTTCTAGTTGCCGCCGGTGGTCTACTGTTCAATATTGGTAATATAGGTGGTGCAGGACTAGGTCTGAATGTTCTATTCGGTATTTCTGCTGAAAATGGAGCAGTGATAGCGGCATGTATTGCCATTGCAATTTTTGTTGCTAAGAATGCAATGACTGTTATGGATCGAACCGTACAATTGTTGGCGGTTGTAAAAATTGCTATTTTAATTTATATAATTTTTGTTATGGCAGTGCCTTATCAAACTGCCGTGACACACACGTTCGCACCGTCACATATTGACTTCTATTCAATCGTTACTATTGTTGGTGGAACCGTTGGTGGATATATTTCGTTTTCTGGTGGTCATAGATTGATTGAAGGCGGTCTGAAAGGTGAAAAAGAACTGAAATATGTTAATGAAGGTGCTATTACCGGTATTACCGTAGCTTCCTTTATTCGTGTATTATTATTTTTAGCTGGATTAGCTGTTGTAACTACGGGATACAAACTTGATCCAACCAACCCTGCTGCTTCCATTTTTAAGTATGCTGCTGGGAACTTTGGTTATAAATTCTTTGGTATTTTATTATTCGCTGCCGGAATGACTTCGACTTTAGGATCAACATTTACTTCAATCTCATTCTTGAATTACACTCGTAGTGAAAGAGCTGCTAATAAAATGGCCAAGTACAATCGGGTTTTCGTTATGGCATTTATTATTATTTCAGCAACAATTTTTTACTTTGTTGGTAATCCAGCCAAAGTACTAGTCGTTGTTGGAGCTATTAATGGTTTTATCTTACCGATATCTTTGGCTATTTTATTGTTAGCCGCTTATAAACAAAAAATCATCGGAGATTATCATCACCCAATGATTTTGACAGTAACTGGTTGGATCGTAGTAGCATTTATGACCTTTGCTAGTGTTGAAACTTTGATTAAGTTATTCTAAATATACTTTTGTGACTTCGCCACTGTTAATAACGTGGCGGAGTTTTTTATTATCGAGCAAAACTAATGATCCGTCAGTTGCAATATCAATGGCTTGTCCGATGATTTTTTGCTTGCCATTGGTAATCCTGACAGTTCTGTTTAATGTGTCACAGAGATCACAATATTCAGGTAAAAAATCACCAGTCTGATAAGTTTTGAATTGTTCAAAAAAACAATTTAAAATATCAGCAATTATTTTGTTTCTATCTATTGTAGGGTCATCAGAGATTGACCCTACAATTTTTTTTAATTCATTGGGAAATTCGATCGTATTTAAATTTATGCCGATACCGATAATCAAATTATTTTTGTTGTCATCAGGGATGTTTTCCGCTAGGATACCACCGATTTTTTTACCATTGAGGAGGATATCGTTGATCCACTTGAGTTTTAAATCAGCTTTATGAAAACTTTTTTTCAAAGCTTTAACAATGGCCAGTCCTGTCATGGTGGTTAGTAGACCAGGAATGACTTTATCGGTATGAATTATGATACTCAGATAAATCCCCGTATTTTGAGGCGAATAGAACTCCCGTTGAAAACGTCCATAGCCGTTAGTTTGAGTTTCCGCAATCACAGCTGTAATCCCATTATGATGTTCGACTATATATTCTTTAGAAAAAGTATTGGTGGAATCAATTTTATTGAATTTTAAAATCTTGATTGGAGTATTCAATCGTGCTTGAATTTCTGATTTATTTAAAGGTTTATTTGTCATATTAATTCCTCTTAATATTAGTTTATCATTATTAATTTTGTGAATTGAGGGCAGCATGACACAACAGACCCAAATATCCAATTGGTATAACTGGTATAATAACCCTATATGTTATTAATTTAAGATAAGCTGGAGAAATTATGAGTGGGTATATTGGAGTCGACTTAGGTGGTAAATCAATAAAGTACGCCAGAGTCGATGAATTTGGGAATTTATCAAATCGGAGTGAATTGTCTGCGACAGGTGAAAAAGAAGAGGTATTGGTAAACCTTCAAAATGCATTATTTGACTTAGATCAGAAGGCTGGAGAATTTGAAGGTGTTGCCGTTAGTGTTTCAGGGATAGTTCAGGATAATGGGTTATTGACTACCGCTGGCATTGTTAAGCCATTGTATGATGTTAATCTGAAGGATATTTTGGAAGAGAAGACTGAGTTGCCAGTTTATATTGAGAACAACGCTAATGCTGTAGCAATTGCCGAGAAGTGGCTGGGAGTAGCAAAGGATTATCATGATTATGTTGGTTTGTTGTTAGATGTTGGTGCTGGTGGAGCAATTATTATTAATGATAAAATATATCATGGCTCGCATTCTCGAGCTGGTGAGTTTGGCTGGATGCTAACAGATGAAGATGATATTGATACTGAAATGGGGTCTTTGAATTATCGTGGCGCACCGGTCCTCGGATTGTTGCGTCGTTATAATCAGTATACTGATTATGGTGCTACTAGTCCGGAAATGGTCATTAATCGTGCTAATGGTGGTGAACCATTGGCTGGGGATGTTCTTAAGAGCTATTGTCATAGTTTAGCTAAGGAAATAATCAATCTCAATATGGCGTTTGATCCTGAGGCAGTGGTACTCAGCGGCAGTATTACCAAAAACGAAAAGTTTATGGAGAAATTAAATCAGGAAGTAGTTAGGATTCAGAAATCACGCAATAGTATCGCATCGATGAGTGTTCCTAACTTGGTTGCTGCAAAGTTGGCCAGTGGTGACGCCAAAATGATTGGCGCAGTTTATCAATTGATTCAAGAAATAAAATCGTAATTATTAGAGTTCAGTCTACAATGGCTGAACTCTTTTTTTCTACGCGAATTGATTCCTAATGTTTTGGGCAACAGTTGTTTGGTATCAGTTCTTAAATTAAAGATTATGATATTATCCTCTGCTACACTCAATAATTGAACCGTGTCTTGCAATTTAATATCGATAGTTTCCAGAATACTGAATATATAGCTGTCTTCAGCAAAACTTTTGACTATGTATTTTTGATCTAATACTAGGTTATCAACTAAGGTTAGCTGATTATCAGTAATCATTTGTGAGTTATTAGGAATGATATTTCCGTGTGGACAAAATTTTGGATAATTCAATCGGTCATTTAAACGATCAATAAATTGTGTATTGATTTTATTGGTGAGAATGTCAGATTCCTTATGTGCTTCCTCTAATGAGAAATCAAGATCGTTAACTAGCCAAACTTCAATTAGTCGTTGCTGTTGAATGTAAGGATTGATTAGTAAGATGCCTTTTTCGGTTAATCTAGATCCGTAGTATTTTGTATATGATAATAGACCAGTATTCTCAGCTATACTTTTAGTTCGCTCGGTGACCGAGGCATTACTAAGATGTGCTTTTTTTGCAATATCTCCATTACTGACGTTGTGTAAGGAACCACCCAATTCATATATTAATTTCAAAAAATTCAAATCACTCATTATTAATCACCAGAATATATTTTTAATAACCTAAGCATATTTTTATTTATAGATTATGTCAACTTTAAAATTAGGCTAAGCTAACTTAAATATTTAAGAAAATAAATTATTTTGTATAAAATGAGCTTTTTTATTATTATGATATCAATGAATATCCTGATGGTAAAAGTTTTCATAACTTTTTTCAGGAACTGATATTAAAAATGAAATGACTATTATATTAAGCAAGTTACCGCTTTCTAAAATTCGTTTTTAATTAAAAAATGTGATTCTTTTATTAGCCACTCCTAAAAAAATCTTTACAGATAGTTAATTTGGGATAGAATAAGGGTCGTAGAAAGGAGTGGTAAGAGTGTCAGAAACTAAAAATAGTTTTAAAAGAGTTTTAGTAGGTGTAGATGATTCTGATGATGCTCAACTTGCATTTCGTTATGCAATGAGACGTTGTATCAAGGATGGTTCTACATTGATCATTACTTCAATTTTGGAGAATGATGAAATGAACGTCTATCAAGCTTTAACTAAAGATTATGTCCATGGTGAAAGAGAAGAGCTCGATCAACACATATTAGAGTATCGTGATGTAGCATTGCATGCTGGTGTGAAGAAGGTCGAGGCTATCGTAGCCGAAGGGGATCCGGGTGAAACTATTGTTAAAAAAGTTATTCCCAGTTCAGAAGCTGATTTGTTGGTTATCGGTTCATTATCAAAACGAGGACTACGCAAATACTTTGGCTCACAAGCAGCTTATATGGCAAAGTATTCACCGATATCTATAATGATTGTTCGTTGAAAATTAAATATGTTATTTAGGATTAAGGAGATTAATTTATGGCAAAGGAAAATGAGACTCCACGCAAGCATAAACTTATCCAATATGCGAATGGTCCTTCACTAGAAGAGATCAATGGTACGGTTTCGGTACCAAAGGATAAGGGATTTATTAAGACATTATTAGCTTATTCAGGACCAGGTGCGCTAGTTGCGGTTGGTTATATGGATCCAGGTAATTGGTCAACATCAATTACTGGTGGTCAAAATTTTCAATATTTACTAATGTCAGTTATTCTAATTTCTAGTTTAATTGCCATGTTATTACAATATATGGCTGCTAAACTAGGAATTGTAAGCAGTATGGACTTGGCGCAAGCCATTAGAGCCAGAACGAGTAAGGCATTAGGAATTGTTTTATGGATTTTAACAGAGTTTGCGATCATGGCGACAGATATAGCCGAAGTTATCGGTGCTGCCATCGCATTGTACTTGTTGTTTCACATTCCATTAGTAATTGCAGTATTCATTACTGTCTTGGATGTTTTAGTATTGCTATTATTAACGAAAATTGGTTTTAGAAAAATCGAAGCAATCGTTGTTTGCTTGATTTTAGTTATTTTATTCGTATTTGTTTATCAAGTCGCATTGTCTGACCCTGATTGGGGTGGAGTTATTAAGGGCTTGATACCAACCGCTAGAACATTCTCTTCTAGCGAAAAGGTTGCCGGTATGACACCATTGAGTGGTGCTTTAGGTATCATTGGTGCAACTGTTATGCCTCATAATTTGTACCTCCATTCAGCTATTTCTCAAACACGTAAGGTTGATCACAATGATGAGGAATCAGTTGCTCAAAATGTTAGATTCTCAGCTTGGGATTCAAATATTCAATTAACAGCTGCATTCTTTGTTAATGCATTGCTATTGATCATGGGTGTTGCGGTATTTAAGACTGGTTCAGTTAAAGATCCTTCATTCTTTGGATTGTATGAAGCATTATCAGATACTTCGACAATGAGCAATAATATTTTGATTGGCGTTGCTAAATCAGGTATTCTTTCAACATTGTTTGCTGTTGCCTTACTGGCATCTGGTCAAAACTCAACTATCACTGGTACATTAACTGGTCAAGTTATAATGGAAGGTTTCGTCCACATGAAGATGCCTCTGTGGTTAAGAAGATTAGTAACACGTTTGATCTCAGTTATTCCTGTTTTGATTTGTGTTATGTTGACTAGCGGTAAGAGCGCAATTGATGAACACACTGCTTTGAATAATTTAATGAATAATTCACAGGTTTTCTTAGCTTTCGCCTTACCATTTTCAATGTTGCCATTATTGATGATGACAGATAGTGAAGATGAGATGGGACATAGATTTAAGAACAGTGGGTGGATCAAGGCGTTAGGTTGGTTCTCAGTTGTAGGTTTGACAATATTGAACCTGATCAGTTTGCCAGACCAAGTGTTGGCATTCTTTGGAAATAATCCATCGTCATCTGATACGACTGTGTCTAAAATCATTGCTTATATTTTAATATTTGCTGTCTTGGCATTGTTAGTTTGGACGGTAACTGATTTACAACATGGTAATAAGAGACTTAAAGAACAAGTGGCTAAATCAAAACTTGCTGATGAAGAATAGAACACGTTTGAAATAAATCAAAAAGGTTCAGATTGCAAATTCGCAATCTGAGCCTTTTTATTGTTATTTTTTAATTTTTTCTGCTTTTGGAGTGACTTGATAATTGTCTTTTACAAACCACAAAGCAGCGGCGACTAATAAAATGCTTGATATGACCAAGAAAATTCTACCAAGATGAAATCCTGGATTTACTGTCATTTCCAAAATAGTCAGTATCATTGATACCAATAGCAAAATAGATGTTCTTTTTAAGATCATTAGACGTCGTCCCCCTTAAAATTTTTTAGTAAAAGAATTATAACAGAAAACGTTTTAAGGAGGGAAGAAAAATATTTTTATTTAGGGAATATCAAAAAGATTCCAAAAAAGAAAACTGCTGTTCCGACTGATAATAGTAGATAATACATTGATTCTTTCTTAGCTTTGAATGATATTGTAGCGACTGCGATACCGATTATAAATACTAAAATAGCGAAAAATATTTGCATATTATCATCTCCTGGATTTTGGTAGTCTTTCATTTTAATTATATCTAAGTTAAAATGTATAAGGCTTTTTGTAACAAAATATTTTTAAAAATTTAAGAAGCCAAAATTAAAATAGCAAATTTCCATAATTATCTTTTTCATTTCACGAAATATCCTTATACTTATATTAATGAGGATATTTCTTTTTTAGGGGAAACGTAAATGGCTGTATTAAAACGAGTTTTTTCAGATAAGGTTTTGTGGATTGCTGGGGCAGCAGCAATCCTCACTTCCATCTTTATAAGTCCACCGCAGTTAATGGATATTAATTGGAAGACATTAGCTTCCATATTATCAATGATGATCATAATTCAAATTTATGATTATTTAGATTTTTTAAAGTATTATGCGGCGTATTTAACACATAAGGCAAAAACTACCCGGCAAATGATGCTCATACTAGCAAGTATATCGTTTTTCGGAGCGATGTTCCTAACTAATGATGTTACTATTTTGACGTTGGTACCTTTATATTACCAACTTTCTAAACATTTAAAAGTAAATCCAGTATTTCCTGTCATAGTAATTGCTATGGCAGCTAATTTAGGTAGTATCTTTACTCCTTTCGGTAATACACATAATTTGTTCCTATTGACACATTATAACTTAGGAATAGCTCAATTTTTTACAATGTCTGCACCGATTACAATTGTTAACTTTCTAGCAATTTTCTTAGTAACAAGATTTTTTGCCAAAGACAAAGTGGAATTGAGTAAACTACCAACAGTCGAATTAAATATTCCTAGTCTGACTTTGACAGCTTTTGTTACAGTTATTATTTTCTTGGGAATTTTCAAAGTTATTCCTATGTGGGGTTCATTGATTGCTGCTTTGTTACTAGTGATTTTTATTAATCCTCATATTCTGGAATCGGTCGATTATTCAATTGTACTTATTTTTATGTGCTTTTTTATTGCAGTTGGTAATCTTAATCGTGATCCGGCAATCGTTAATCATTTGCATAACTTTATTCAGACAAAGGGAAGCACATATTTAACCTCAATTATTACTAGTCAATTTATCAGTAATGTCCCATCGACTATTTTGATTTCTAAATTTACTACTTATGTTCATGCGGTATTTTTGGGTACCAATATCGGTGGACTAGGTTCAGTAGTGGCCTCACTGGCTAATTTATTGGCCTTTAAACAATATAGATTCTTCTTCAAAGAACATCCTGGTAAGTATCTAATGTGGTTCAGTATTATTAATTTCTCAATGTTGTTGATAATTGGAACAATCGGATATTTCTTAATTGATTTTGGACTTTAGACAGAGCTTCACACATTGTGTGAGGTTCTTTTTTTGTTTCGGTACCTTTGATATACTCAAAAGAAATATCATAGAGGGATGGGGATGTATGGACAAAGTAGAAAAATTGCCTAAGAGCATTAAGACTATTTGGCGAATTCACGCAGTAATTGAATTTATTATCTTCTTGATAGTTGTTCAAGCTGTTAGTTTGATCAAGTTAGTTATACCGAATGATACTAGTAATTATTTCAATATAGGAGAAGGAATTGTTATTGCAATTGGGTCAATGTGTTTGATTGCCAGCTTTTTTTATGTCGTGTATTTATGGAATTTCTGGACATATTATATTGATGATCGACAAGTTCAATTGCATAGTGGATATTTTTTCAGGAAGCAAATAATTATTCCAATTGCTAGAGTACAAAATGTCACTCTTAAGCAAGGCCCAATCTTGCGATGGAAAAACTTGCAGAAGATCGTTATTGTGACTGCAGCAGGTAAGAGTGAAATTGACGGGATTGATTCGGAACAAGCTGATCAGTTGAAGGAAACAATCATGAAGCTGGCTCAGGAGGCGAAGAATGATATCTGATCCGAAAAGGCTACATCCAGTGGCAATGTTGTTTTTCTTGTACAAGGATATTAAGAATTGGATCGTTCCGGCGATTGTGTATGTGTTTGCTTTTTATAATCAGTCTAAGATCTGGTCACTTTTGGGTCTATTGACAATAATAATATTGATTGTCACGGGAGACGTTATTAAATATTTTACATTCAGTTATCAATTTTTTGATAATGAAATATTAATTAAAAACGGTGTGTTTGTAAAAAAAGTTAATCATATCCCGTATGATCGAATTCAGAATGTAACGGCAAATCAATGGTTCTTTTTGAAGCCATTCAAGCTAGAAGAACTAGAAATAGAGACGGCTGGGCATTCTGAAGGTCCAGAAGTGAGCTTGGTTGCAGTTCCTGTGGAACTTAAGGACGAACTAAATCGTTATCAACAAAAATTTAATTCAGAAGAAGTTACAAAAAATGTTTCACAGGAAACTTTTTTTGATAAAACCTCATTGGAACAAGCGTCTATCAGCAAGGTAACAGAATCATATTCGATAACTTGGCATGAATTACTAAAATTCTCTCTGACTTCACCAGCATTTTTATCAGGATTGTTAGTGGTTCTAGCGTTCTATGGGAAGATCCAGCATTCGATCAGTAAGCAATTATACGAAGAAGCTGCTAATGAATTTGTACATTTAGGATGGTTGTTAGTAGTCGGTGGACTGCTGATAGTATTGCTGCTCTTTTATTTGGTTTCGGTATTTGTTCTGATTGCCAAGTATTATCACTTTCATCTGGATAAGACTGATAATCAATTTGAAATGCAATATGGATTTTTTAAGACAAAAAAAACTAGTTTGTCTAAGAACAGGATTCAGGCAGTTGTAGTCAAACAAACTTTATTGAGAAGAATGCTACATATTGCATCAGTCAAGTTGGTAATTATTTCTAATTCCAAAAAAGAAGAAACAGAAAAAGATATTATTGTTATGCCAGTAATTGAAACGGTTAAGCTGAATGATTTTTTGAGAAAGTTTTTTCCACACATTCCAGTGGATGAATTGAGAGTGGAACCTGCGGCGGCAAAGACTTATTATTATGATTTGCGTAATGCACTTGTTTTTAGCTTGATTACAGACCCAAATTGTCAAATCAAGTGCAACAGTATCGACCTATTCTTATAAATTGGTATAGTTAATCATCTAAATCAATGAA
>NZ_RHOP01000009.1 GCF_003946575.1 Companilactobacillus jidongensis
TTCATTGATTTAGATGATTAACTATACCAATTTATAAGAATAGGTCGATACTGTTGCACTTGATTTGACAATTTGGGACTTATAAAATCCCATTAAATTTTCAAAAATACCTTGCAGATACATCCTTGAGAATTCCAATGGCGTATAACGATCATTATTGGTATAAATCGAGCCACTGGCCTGCAACAACATAACTTTATAATCGTCAGTCATCAAACCAACTGATCCAGTGGCAGTATATTTGAATGTTTCATGAGCTACTAGAACATTATCAATATAGTCCTTCATTTTTGACGTTACATTAAAATTATGAAGTGGTGAAACAATAACAATACGATGATGTTCTTTAAATTGATGGATTAAATTCTGATTGATTTGAAAGATTCGATTCTCTTCTTCACTCAAAGTTATATGTGCTGCCTGTTTTTCCCAAATGCCTAAGAGCTGTTCAGTCGTCAATTGTGGTATTTCCATATTATACAAATTAATCAAATCAACAGTTTGGTCTGGAAATTCTGTTTTAAACTTTTGTAAAAAAGCCTGTTGAAGCTTCATGGAATAATGTGCATCATTTCTAAAATCTGGTTGAGCGTTTATAATCAATGTTTTCATAATTAATGTCTTCTTTCCTAATCGATAAATATATTCTACAATCTAAAGGTGACAACACATGACACCTTTTGTTAAATTGGAGACAAATATTATGAATAAAGCCGAACGACTCAATCAAGAATTGATTTTTCTCAGTGATAAAAACTTTTTTCAGATTAATGACCTAGTGACTGAATTCCAAATATCCAAACGTACGGCTCTACGAGATATCAGTGAACTAGAAAATATGGGACTATCATTCTACACAGAAAACGGACGAAACGGTGGATATCATCTGATAAAAAAAGAATTACTTGTACCCATTATTTTCAACCTAGAAGAAGTTAGTGCCATATTCTTCGCCATTCAAGCACTAACCCTGTTATCAGCCACACCGTTTGAAAAATCCTACCAGCATATATACGATAAGTTATTTGCCACATTGCCCAAACCTCAACAAGAATATGTTGCCAAATTACAAGACAGTGTAAATTACTATCGTGTTCCTTCTATTACAACTCCAAACTTTTTGAATACAATTCTACAATCTATCGTCGATGAAAAAATCATCAGTATCACACAACAAGACATTCACCAGGAATTACAAGTTTTCAATCTACTCTACCGTAATGGAATTTGGTTTTGTGATGCTTTAGATATTAATACAAAAAAATGGGCGACATATCGTTGTGACAATTTTGAATCCTGTCAAATAAACAGTCTACCCAGGAAAATTTACACACATCTGGAGATGAAACAATTTAAACAAAATTATGAGAACAATTATCATAATATACAGTTTCAATGTGAACTAACTCCTTTGGGAAAGGAATTATTTCAAAAGAACAATTACCCCAATATGCATCTCAAAGAGGAACATGGCAAGTTCTTGATGTATGGAGGATATAACCAAGAAGAGTTTAATTATATGATCGAATATCTCATTACTCTTGGCAAAAACGTTAAAATTGATTATCCAAAAGAATTGCAAGAATCCTATTTAAACGAATTGAAAAGTATTATTGAAAGCTACTAACAATTACTTAGTTAGTAGCACTTCTTGATCTAAGAAGTGCATAATTAAAATATAATTTTAGGGAGATAAATTCATGCATCGGGAAATCAATATAGGTAATTCAAAAAATGGTATTCGTGTGGCTTATGAGCCATATTCAAAAAAATATCTATTTTTCAATAACGGGAAAATACCATATCTTGGAATAACTGCTATATCTATTAGTTCTTTGATCCTTCTGATTTTAGGAGTGTACATACCTTCCTCAAAGCTTTGGTACACTCCGTATCCATATTACGAACCAGGATTTTTATTTCTGAATTTTAATTATAGTTATCATAATCATTTTTCAATAATTGGACTATTCTCTCTTCTGAATTTTGCAGCGATCATACAATCTTTGATTTGGCATTATGCATTCAAGTTGAGTAGAAATAAATATCAAATAGATAAAAGTAAAATAAATGAAGTAGAAGAACTAGATTCTGCAAATTACGACTCTATCGTTAATTACCGATTAAAAACAATTAATGACCTTCAGAAATTTATAAGATTAGATGTCATTTTATTAATAATCATATATCTAGTCGGTCTGTTGATGTTTTATTTCACTTATACTGACAATGGAATATATACTTGGGATATGTTGTTTTTTGAACCATACTTTACAATATTTTTATTTGCGATAACATTTTCACTTTAGATAGAATCAATGCCTAGATTAAAATCATTGAAGACGTGGGCTCTCATACACAGTAATAAAAAAGGGAAAATCATTAGCCCATATAAATAATAAAGCAGTTACTGGATTTCATTCCAATAACTGCTTTTTTGGCATTATTATTTAAAAAATAGTTGGAACCAGTCCACCATCAACTCGTAGGGCTTCCCCTGAGAATGATGATGAATCCGGACTCGCTACAAATGCTGTGAAACGGCCAATTTCTTCTGGACGAATTAGACGTTGAATCTGTGAACGAGAACGATGATTTTTCATAAAATCCTTTTCCCACATGTCTTTGGGCAAATCACTATCTTGATACATATCATCAAGCATCTTCTGAACGCCCTCAGTCAGAGTTGATCCTGGCATGATAGTATTGACCGTTACATGACTAGCAACCGTCAACTTGGACAAACTCTTTGCCAACGATAGATTCATCGACTTAGTCATACTATATTGAGGCATTTCTCCAGATGGCATTATGGCCTCTTCACTTGCGATAAAGATGATACGACCGAAGTCTTGTTCAAGCATCTTTGGTAAATAAAACTTAGACAAAGCATTACCGGCTAGAACGTTGACATGAAAGAATCTCTCCCAAGTTTCATCGTCAATATCGTAATAATCCATGGGTTGAAAAATCCCCATATTATTGACCAAGATATCGACCTTTGGTACTTGATCAAATAAGTTTTGTCGATCAGTTTCGTTTGCCAAATCTGCTGCAACTCCAGATGGGTCTGTCTCAGGAAAATCATGCTTAATTTCTGTTACAACCGCATCAACCTCTGGTTGTTTTCTTCCATTAATAATGACATTAGTACCTTCGCGAGCCATTTCAATTTCAATCGCTTTACCAATACCCTTGGTTGAGCCGGTAACTAAGGCTACTTTATCTTTTAAGTGAAGATCCATGATAATTCCTCCTATTTAGAAATCAAATTCATCTGGATTGGGGCCAACACGCAAATCTTCGTTCATAGCATTAATTTGATCCATGTCCGATTGATCCAAAATAAAATCAAAGACGTCGGCATTACTTTACATACGTGCAGGGTGAACTGACTTAACAACGAGTAAAACATCCCTTTGAATATCCCCTTGAGCAACTGATTTACCGTGCTTCTTAGCAATAGTTTCCAATGTTGCATCCTTTAAAATTTTACCTTGCATTAATGGTGACCAGGCTTGAATCTTTATATCGTGTTTAGCCGCATAATCACGAACTTCAGCTTGAATCAACTTTGGATGTGATTCCACTTGATTCAAAACTGGTGTGACTGTGGCAAACTTAGCTAGTTCTTCTAAATGATGAACTTGGAAATTGCTGACACCAATCGCCTTAATTTTACCTTCTTTGTACAATTGTTCCAATGCCAAATATGAATCCTTGAAGGAATCATTACCCGGCCAGTGAATTAAATATAGATCAAGATAATCAAGACCCAGTTTTTGAAGACTGTCATTAGCAGCAGCAATAGTTTCATCATAAGTCAGATGATTATTCCAAATTTTTGAAGTTACAAATAAATCCTCACGTTGCAAATCATTTTCCTTTAGACCACGACTAATACCTTCGCCAGTACCCTTTTCGTTGTCGTAAACTTGGGCTGTGTCGATCAAACGATATCCTTGTTTGATACCATTGGCTACAATATCGGCAGTTTCCTCGTTAGGAATTTGGAATACACCCAAACCTAATCCGGGAATAGCTGTGCCATTGTTTAATTTGATACGATCATTTAATGAAGTAATCATAATACTCTCCTTGTTGTTGAATTCGTATTAATAATATAAACCGAATCGCACTACTTGGATAGTATGTACTTTTTTGTAATATAGGCACTTTGAAGTACCCGTGATACAAAAATATTCCTCTAAGTTATTTAACCTTAGAGGGATATTCGTAAAGATCTTATCTAATTAAACTTGTTTCGTAAGATAAATTTCAAACTCATTTACATTAACACCTAATATTTAGTTTTATCTATTTCAACTGATGAATTGACTCATATAAAAACTTTTGTAATGGAATATAACACGGCATGACCACTCAAATAAGTTCTGTCACCCTCATATCGACAGTATAAAATACCTGTACGTTCTGAGTCTTGGTACGCTACTATATCCTTCTTATCAAGTCTTTTGGCCCAATATGGAACAATATGACAGTGCCCACTTCCACAAACTGGGTCTTCTTGAATATCAAGTTTTGGAGCAAAGGAACGTGATACACAATCATATTTGTTTCCCCTGGCCGTCACATTCATCAATAATCCATCTAACTTGACCATACTATCAAAATTCAATTTCAAATTTGAAACAGTTGCTGGACTATCAACTACACACAACAGATCTCTACCCAAATAAGCTTCTTTAATCTGAGTACCAATACTATCCTCCATCTCCTCAGTTACTGGAACCTTCTTCAATTCGTAAGATGGAAAATTCATTTCATAAAGATCATTCTTCTTAGTAACAGCCAATTCGCCACTCATAGTTTCAAAAGTAATTTGATTCAATTCAATCTCATAATAATTCAAAAGAATAAATCCAGTTGCTAAAGTGGCATGTCCACACAAATCGATTTCTCCTCCAGGAGTGAACCATCTTAATTTATATTTTTTTCCGTTCTTAACAGTAAAAGCTGTCTCCGACAAATTATTTTCGATAGCAATCTTTTGCATTAATTCATCAGATGGCCATTTGTCCATAACAAATACTGCCGCAGGATTTCCTTTGAAAATTTCATCCGTAAATGCATCAACTATGTAACCCTTCATATTTTTCTACCCCGTTTTAACAATATTACAAATTAATTGATAATAAATTTTGGTATTTCTTCTTGATCGAGTAATATAACATTATCCGCAACAATATTTGCCATTGCATTACGCGCCTCAACTGTTGCATTTCCAATATGTGGTGTCAATATGACATTTTTGAGTTTGCTAAACTCATGATCAAATTCAGGTTCATTTTCATAAACATCAAGAGCTGCACCAGCAATTTCATTAGTTCTAAGTGCACCTAACAATGCATTTTCGTCAACAATGGGACCACGACCAACATTAATTAAAGAAGCCGTTCTTTTCATCTTTTTAAATACATTTTCACTAAATTGATGATGTGTTTGAGGAGTTAATGGTGCGTTAATACTGATATAATCACTGGTTTCAATCAATTCATCAAATGACTTATAAGTGACCTTTAAGGAACGTTCCTCAGGGTCAGTTAATTGATGGGGAGCAAAGTATGACACATTCATACCTAAAGCATTTGCCTTTCTTGCTAGTTCACTACCAATATTCCCCAAACCAACGATTCCCAGTTCTTTACCAGCAATTTCATTACCAAGAAAGTATAGTGGTGACCATCCTGGAAAACCAGATTGTCTCATTTGTTGATCACCTTCGACAATTCTATGACTCAAAGCTAATATCAAACCAATAGTTAATTCGCATACTGAATTCGTAGAAACCTTAGGAGTATTAGTTACTAGGATTCCCATAGACTTTGCATACTTAGTATCAATATTATTAAATCCAGCACCGAAGTTAGCAATCAATTTTAATTTTGGTGCAGCATCAATAATATCCTTGTCCACAATTGTAGAAAGTGTCGTTATCAAAAAATCTACGTTGGGAACATTCTCTAAAAGATCTTCATGTGAAATCAATTCATCTTCATCATAACTATTAATTTCTAAGTTATTTCTCTTTAATTTCTTAATTGCTACCTCTGGTAATTTGGCTGTTAAAAATACTTTTTTCATAAAATTTCCCTCCTGAACTTTGATATACTCAGTATAAGTTCAGGTAAGCATATGCACAATAATGCACTTTTTGGTTACCCTTAAAGGGAGGATACATCTTGACCGATTCAGTTAGAAATATAGTAATACAAAAACTTGCGGACGGTGACTACAGTTGCCCGAAAGAATTCACCCTAGCTATGTTTAGTGGTAAATGGAAAATAAATATTATCTATCACTTAGGACATGAAGGAACCTATTATTTTCACGAAATACAAACGTTATTACCCAATGCCTCACACAAGGAACTTGCAAAAAAATTAAAAGAATTGATTTCCGACGGTTTAATAAATAAGAATGTAGAAAATGATGGGCCTCATATAAAAGTAGCATATTCACTGACGGACTTAGGGAAATCATTACTGCCAATAATTAATGAAATGTATGATTGGGGAAAAAATCGTCTTCAAGAAATTCATATGGAAAATGTCAAATTTGGACTTGGCGAAATAAAGAAATGAGTTTATTCTTTGGTATTTTGATTATACTTTTGGCCGTTGTACCTGCACAAATATTATTTCAAAAGTTCTCGCGGTATATATCAAAAGATACTTCGATGTTTGATTTCTTCAGCTAAAGATAAAAAGAAATCCCATGACTTCATAATCGTTATCAAAAAAGAATAAGGCAAATACGCCCATTAATCCAGAATCGGATTAATGGGCGTATTTTTTTATGCGAAAAAATCATATTTCATCATATACTTATGCTTGTTTTGTAGGATAAATTGTAAACTCATTGACGTTAACGTCTTCAGGTTGATCAATTGCAAAGTTAACAACATTGGCAGCTGCCTCTGGGCTAATTCCAACCTGTTTATAGAATTCATCCATTCCCTTTTTGGTATTCTTATCTGTAATTGTATGCAGTAACTCAGTATTTATGGCAGCTGGATAAAGACTAACCGTTCTAATATTAGTACCTTCTTCTGCACTTTCCATACGAATAACTTCCATGAGATTACGAACGGCAAACTTAGTTGCCCCATAAACTCCAGCACCAGTGAAACTCTTGATTCCGGCAACCGATGAAGTTGTAATAATTTGTCCATGTTTTGGGGCCGTGAAGATTGGCATTACTGCTGCCACACCGTGCAAAACACCCTTCAAGTTAATATCAATCATTGAATCCCATTCATCAGTGTGTAATGCACTAATTGGTGACGAAGGCATAATTCCTGCATTGTTAAAAATAACATCCAATCCACCAAATTTTGTCTGTGCAAGTTTTACTAATTCATCGACATCAATCTGTTTTGTAACATCAGTCACTCTAGCCGAAAGTAATCCTGCACCAATATAATCAAAACCATTTTTAGTATTTGCTTGCCTGTCATCTTTATAAGCAAATTGTAATAACAGCATTGAAATTATTCCAATTGGTAAATTAATGAAAAATACCCAATGCCAAGATAATGCATCTACTAACCAGCCTCCAATTAATGGACCCACAACAGTGGACAAGGTATAGAATGCCGTTACCCATCCAAGTGCTCTTGCACGTTGTGCAGGATTGGGATATATATCTGCATAAATTATAAATGGAATTGAAACCATTCCACCAGCACCTATTCCCATCAACGCACGAGCAATTATTAATATAACCATGTTGGTTGATAAACCGCCTAGCATCGAGCTTAAAATGAACAACGCCACTGAAAATTGAAAAACACGTTTGTTTCCAAAAATCTCACCAACACGTCCCCAAAGAACTGTTGTAACAGCAGTTCCCAATAAGAACGCTGAACTAATACATCCTACCAGGCGAATACCATTCAAATCACTCATTATCGCTGGAAGTACTGTATTAACGATTGTGGAATCCAATCCACCCATAAAATTTGCAATTAATAATGCCACTGTAGCAATGGCCAAGTTTCTTTTAGACATTCCTTATCCTCTTAATACATATTTGCTTTTGAACGAACTATTAGCCATCCGTCATTAATTTTCACCAAATCTATTTGTGCCTCGATCGCCCAAGTATTACGAAAACCATAGATTCTAGCTTCTAGTAAATTACGCATAACTACATGAGCCTTTTCATCGATTAATGTAACCTCTAGTAATTCTTCTTTGGCACCAAAATATTCCATACGACCGTTTTTTATTTGTTCCAACCAATCGTCCTTTGATTGATGCTTACCATTGATATGAACAAAATCTGCATCAGGACTGATTATCGTACTTAACGATTTAATGTCCTTTGATAGCATGCCTTGCATCTGTTGCCGACAAACAAATTTAACTTGTTCTATTTCATTATTTTTAACTTGCATAAATTACCTCCTGGCCATAACTCCCTGACCACGAGATTCATTATGCAATGATTAGTATGCTGCAACAATGGGCAATGTTTTCAGAAAGGTGACATATGCCACGCTTATTAAAAAAGAGTGTAAAAAAAGACCATCAAGTCCAAAAAACTTGATGGTCTATCTTAATTTTATTACTTTGACAACTTCAAAAAGTTATTAACACTGCTAATTAACGTAACTGCAGATTGAACAACTTCCTCAATTGGAGCTTCTTTACCAGATGCTACCCACTGCTTATACACTTCCAAGCCAGTATTTTGAATAAACGTCATTAAAATATGTTGTTGCAAAGACGATAACTTATTAAACTCCGGTGAATTACTCCAAGTATGCTCCATAACTTGATCAATCATCTGTTGACGAATACCAACATAGGTTCCGCTACAAGTGATTTTCTCGTACGCTTCACTCTGACTTGCAGAATATTCAATAAAACTACGAACACTTTTTGCCAAATCCCGTGGATATATAAAGTTACCGACAACTGCCAGATAATCCTGTGAATAACGTGCTTGCATTTCCGCTAACAAATCATCTAAAGTCGGATAGTAACGATAAAAAGTCTTTTTATTAATTTGTGCTCGTTCCGCTAATTCTTTGACGGTTATTTTTTCGTAATTTTTTTCACAAATCAATCCTTCAAAGGCAGAATAAATACCATTAATTGTCTTCTGAACTCTTAGATCCTCATTACCAGTTATTTTCATAATAACTCCCTCTAGTTGAAGCTTTTCAGTTTAGCATATTATCTCATAAACATTAATTCTATTTGTTCGAATATTCAAGTTAATCATTAACAGATACGACAATAGTACTAGATTCAGAAAATTGTTTAACTAAAAAAGCTGCCATGGTAAATCAATTTTCCATGACAGCTTTTTCAGTGAATTCATTCTTATTCAATAAATTAAAGA
Source organism: Companilactobacillus jidongensis (assembly GCF_003946575.1). Lineage (GTDB taxonomy): Bacteria > Bacillota > Bacilli > Lactobacillales > Lactobacillaceae > Companilactobacillus > Companilactobacillus jidongensis. Next base: position 9,376 of record NZ_RHOP01000009.1, read on the forward strand.
TTTTTTGTAAAGAAACTTTCAAACTTCTCAAATGGAATCTTATCCATCTGATCATACAAATCAACATGGTCCGCATTTGGTATAATCACTAATTCCTTGTGATCCTTAATTCGATTAAATGACTCTTCGGCCATATAACGTGAATGGGCTTTTTCTCCCGTCACAATCAAAACAGGACGTGGTGAAATTTCATCAATATGATCTTGTAGATGAAAATTAAAATAACCCCAAGGTGTTGTTGAAGTCCAACCACCTGTTGAATTAATAGAACGAGGATGGAATGCACGCACCTTATAGTAATTAAAAAAAGCGTTTGTGATTGGATCAGCATTTTTGGGTAGCTCATTAGGTAAAATAGCGACTTCAGTCATTGGCTCATTGTTATCATCAAACATCAATTCATGCGGTCCTACTGAATGAGTACCAGTCTCAGCATCATTCCAACGCTGCTCAGCTAAATAATCACGTTCAATATTACGTTGTTCAGTCGTCTTAGGAACAAACATTCCTTTCCACATAGAATCTGACATATCATACATAACTGATGTAGCCACAGCTTTAATTCTTGTATCAATTGATGCAGCAGTTAATGCATGTGAACCTAATCCACAAATGCCTAAAGCACCGATTCTATTACGGTCAACAAATTTTTGAATACCAATAAAATCAACGGCAGCGGAAAAATCTTCAACAAAAATGTCTGGTGAGGCAACATTTCTTACATCACCGGAACTTTCACCCGTGGTTGATTGATCAAAGGCCAAAGTTACGAATCCTCTCTCAGCCAATGCTTGAGCATACAGACCACTTGACTGCTCTTTGACAGCTCCAAAGGGTCCGGAAATCACAATAGCCGGATATGTCTTGTTATCGTCAAAATGCAATGGTAAATATAAATGCCCAGCTAAGGTAAAACCATAGCGATTTTTAAAACGAACATTTTGAACATCAATTTCTGGATCTATTTTAAAAATACGAGTATCGTTAGCTAATTTTGTCATAATTTTTTCCCTCCGTGGAGTTCGTCAGTATTTGAAACACATTTGGTGGAATAATTCTAATCTACCTAAGAGATATGTAATTGTTCCAAGGTACTCTATCTTTTTACATTATTTACTATACAATCTATTAAATGTAATGTTAAATACTAATCAAGTATGGTTTGGAATAACTTTTATGCATGACAGGGAGAGAAATAATGGACTTACAACTGCTTCAAAATTTTTTAATCGTTGCACAAGAAGAAAATATTACACATGCTGCTGAATTTCTCCACATTTCACAGCCTGCTCTTTCACGTCAAATCAAAACTATTGAAAATGAATTTGGCAAACAATTATTAATCAGAGAAAACAAACGAGTAACGTTAACCAAAGACGGAGTTTTACTTAGAAAAAGAGCTATTGAAATTAACAAACTTATTTCAAAAACCACTACGGAAATGGCCGAAAATAGCGATGAATTGACTGGGGATATTTTAATTGGTGTAAGTGAAACTGATGCGATTCGTTATATCAGCAGCGAGGCCAAAAAGATAAACAATCAACATCCCAAAATTACTTTAAAAATGAAAAATGGCAATAACAATTCAATTATTAACATGGTAAATAATGGTTTAGTTGATTTTGGCTTATATTTCGGACCTATTGATACAAACATTTATGATCATTTAACATTACAACAAATTAATCGTTTTGGAGTTCTAATGTCTAAAGATAACCCCTTAGCAAATAAATCATCGTTAACTCCTACTGACTTAAGACAACAACCACTGATACTTTATCAAGAGGCTCTAGATGACGGTTCACTAGCAGAATGGTTCCATCAAAGTAACGATGATTTGAATATAGTTGGAACATTTGATATGTATTTGAGTGCTAAAAAAATGGTTGAAGGTGATCTAGGAATGGCTCTAGTCTTAGATAATTTAGTTGACTATACAAGCAGCGACTATATTTGCCAATCTTTATCACCAGAGATTAAAATAGATGTCAATTTAATTTGGAAAAAGTACCAAATTTTTTCTGAACCTGCGCAATTATTTCTTGATTCTATAAGAAAGACACTAAAATTTGAGTAGCTGTTTGATTAGCCAATAATCGAGAGATTAATTTACGCGGGGATATTATTAGAAAAAATAGTCGTAAGAAATTTAAAATATTTCTTACGACTATTTTTTACACAACAATTAACTTTAATTTCTTTGTCCTAGAACATTTTATTTTAGATATTTATCCTTATCATCCAAAATCTTACGAACTTCATCGGTTGACTTAGCATCCATCATTGCATTTCTCAAGTCAGTTGCACCTAATTCTGGTCGGGCATATATCTTAAAGAATCGCTTGAGCGATGGAAAACGTGGAATATCATAGTGTGTTGAAAAATCATCAAATAAATTCAATTGCATTTGCAGCAAACTCAATAGTTCATTTAGAGAATGAGATTTTGGTTTTTTTTCAAACGTAAATGGATTGGCAAATACACCACGTCCAATCATAATACCATCCAGTCCGGGGTATTCCTGATACAGTTTCATACCAGCTTGATAATCGGCAATATCTCCATTGACTTGAATCAAAGTTTTAGGAGCAATCTTATCCCGCATTTTGAGTATGTCATCAATGACTTCCAGATGAGCTGGAACCTTACTCATTTCCATCTTACTTCGTAAATGAATTGTCAAAAGGTCAACATCTTGCTGCAACAAAAAAGGTATCCAATCTTTGAACTCATCAGCCTTACTGTATCCAAGACGAGTCTTAGCACTGACAGCTAGTCCTGAAGTCTTCGCAGCAGCAATAACATCTTGAGCCCATTGATGGTTACGGATCAAATCACTGCCACCATGATTCTTGATAACTGTACTATCCGGGCATCCCATATTGATATCAACGGCTTCAAATCTCTGTTTTTTCAATGCTTCTGCGGCTGTTCCGAAATCAGCTGCTTCATTACCCCAAAGTTGAACCACAGGACGAGTCTTTTCTCTCGAATCCATATAAAGCCGACCATGGATCGGAAACTTAGTATCAGGATCAGTTATAGCTTTAGCATAGACAAATTCACTAAAAAATGTGTCTGGTGCACATGCCTGAGTAATGACTTGGCGAAAGACTGTATTACTTACAGCCTCCATCGGTGCCATAGTGAAAAAAGGACGATGTTCTGATTTGGCTTGAGTTGAAATTTTTGACCAAAATGTTGATTCTGTCAAACTAGATTACCTCTTTAATTGTTGAAAGTTTCATATCATTAATATATTACTAGTTTATTTGAGAAGAATCTAATATTTAACTCTAATTTATCTATCCGATCTTACAACCCCAATAGAGAACAGCATCGCAATAATTGATAATACGGTAATCCACACCATCGACATATTATATGAAATGGTCGGATTGGTATATTGAGCTGTCAAGGCAACAACTACTGATAATCCAACTGACCCACCGATTTGATGGACTGCGTTCACAACGCCAGATGCTGAACCACTTAATTCAGGAGTTGTATGTGCGACACCAGCAACTGTCAATGTTCCCAGTGCCATACCTTGTCCAATACCTATAATCACCATTGGTAAGGCTATTGCCAGCCAATAACCTGTCTGAATTTTAATTATGGCGGCCAACAATGAACCAACAAACATCAAAACAATCCCACTAGATAGAATTGTTGAATTCTTCATTTTTACATTTCTTGTGACAAAACCGGCTGCTATAAACTGTGGAACTGTTTCAGGCAAAAATCCAAAGGCGGCTTGCACTGGCGTATATCCATAAACTCTTTGCATTGCCAAAGGTGTTAAGAAGAAATACGCCATTCCCACACCAATGAAAAAGAACCTTGTAAGATAAGCAAAGCTTCTCTCTGAATCTTTGAACAATACCAATGGCATGATTGGAGCATTAGTTCTATGCTCTTGAACTATAAATAATACTAACGAAACGATTGCTACAATCAATGCTGTCAATCTATAAGAGCTACCGTCAATACTATATACCAAGGCTGATACACCGAGTATTGAAAAGACAGTACCCAAGAAATCCAGCCTTTGATTATATGTCGTAGATGTTTTTAAATATTTGACCGACAACAATAGCATGATCAAACCAATTGGAACATTAATGAAGAAACCAACTCTCCATGATGAATATGTTGTAATCAAACCACCGATAACCAATCCAAAACTAGCTCCTAGTCCGCCAGTTGCTCCATAATAGGCAATTGCCTTAGTACGCATATTCTCTTGGTAACTATCCATCAGTAATGCCAACGTACTTGGAGCAAGAATTGATGAGCCGATACCTTGAATGGCACGCATAGCAATAATCATCGTGTCATTAACTGAAATCCCTACTAACAAAGAACTGATACTAAAAATTATCAATCCAATCTGAAAAAACTTTTTACGTCCAATAATATCTCCAGCTTTACCAGAGAACAATAAGAATCCTCCGAAGGTTAATGCATATGCATTAGTGATCCAAGCTAACGATTGAGTATTCAGTGATAAATCTTCTGCAATCTTAGCTGTACTAGTAAAGATAATCGAGTTATCCAGAACAATCATGAAATAACTCAACAATACAATTGGAAGAACCATTCCAAATTTTTGTTTTTGCATTTTATATTTCTCCATTCTATTTATGACCAGTGGTCACTTAATCAACGTTTGATACTATATTACCGTTCGTGTTTAAAGTCAATGACCATCGGTCAACTTTTTACTATAAATATGACCGCAAGTCATTGACTACCATAAATAAATGATTTATAGTACTTCTCGTGGTGATGAAAATGACAAAAAGAGAAATTGCTACTGCAGTAACTAGAGAAAATCTTATTGAAACTGCGGAAAGCTTATTACAACAAAAGGGATACGAAAAAATGTCCGTATCCGATATAACGAGAGCCAGCGGCGTTGCCAAAGGCACGTTCTATAATTACTTTAATAAAAAAGAAGATATTATCTTCGAATTGAATAAGCGTCATTTAACAGATCTGTCAGATAAAATCACGTATCTTTCACAAGAAGACCCAGTTGAAAGCATTCGCAATTATCTGAGTGAATTCTTACAGACCGTCGTTGATTCAACTGTCAATATGGCGCGACAATGGGTTCGATTTGTTGCCGCATCTTCCAATCAAGAGAAGTGGCAGTATGACAATGAATTATTAAAACGACTAATTCAAGAGTTGATCGACAATGGTAAATTAAAATCTAATACTCCGTTAGATGAATTATCATTATTATTAACTACTGAAATTTACGGAGTGATTTTCAGTTGGTGTATCTCTCCTGAAAATGTTGAACCAGTTGTGACGATTAATAAATTTTGTGACATGCAACTAAAATTATTATTGAAGCCTTACCTATAAGATTTTAATATTTAAAATGAATATGACTTTTAGTCACTTTTTTTTAAAAAAGTATTGCCTTAAAGTCAACATCAAGGTTTATGATAACCTCATAAATTAAAACAAAAGGAAGTAACAACAATGACAAATGTATTAATTATTGGAGCCACAGGTTCCGTTGGACAAACAACACGTAATTATTTTTTGGATAATACCAATGATAATTTAACGCTGATGTCACGTCACTCACAGCGATTAAATGCTAATGATAATCGTGAAAAAGCAATTCAAGGAGATGTGACTGACCAATCAATTCTAGGTGAAGTACTTAAAGGACAAGACGTCGTCTTCGCTGCATTAAGTGGTAATCTTGCGAAAATGGCAGATAGCATTGTTAAGGCAATGGACAATTCAGACGTTAAACGTCTCCTATTCATTACTTCGATGGGAATTTATGATGAGATTCCTGCATCAGTCGGTTCTGATGGAAATCTTTCATCCAATCCAATGTTGCAAACATATCGTAATGCCGCAGACATTATTGAAGCATCTGATCTAAATTACACCGTAATTCGTCCAGGTTGGTTCGACAATGGCAATGATACAAATTATGAAGTTACGCATAAAGGTGAACCATTCGGTGGACATGATGTTTCATTAAAGAGTATCGCCGACTTAGTAGTTAAACTATCACACGATCCAAAACTTGGTTCACATGACAGTTTAGGCATCAACAGAAAATAATATATATAGAAGGTAATTAATATGAAATTATTAATTTTAGCAGCAAACGGACAAATTGCTCGTATTGTTGAAGATAGAATTTTAACTGAAAATGAATTCCGAAATGTTGACTTAACGTTAGGACTACGTAATAGTGCTCGCTTATCTAACTTGGCTGATAACTCTCGAGTTAAGGTAATTGAAACAGATCTTGAAAATGCCGAGTCAGTCAACAAAGCAGTTGTCGGACAAGATATGGTCTTCGTTGCGGTAGTTGACCACGATGACGATAACAAAATGACTAAAAATGTTATTAATGCTATGAAAGAAAATAACGTTGATCGCGTTATCTTCACAAATATTCTTGGTATCTACAATGAAGTCCCTGGTGAATTCGGCCGTTGGAACCAAGCACAAGTATCAAGCGGTGAACAGGCTGCCATCGAATCTGACAAGTTATTGTCAGAATCAGGTTTGAAATACACAACACTTCGTCTGCCTTGGTTAAATGATCGTGATGAAGTTAAGTATGTCGTGACAACTAGGGATGAACAATATAATGGCGTTTCTGGTTCACGTCAAAGTGTCGCCGATGTTGTCTTACACATCGTAAAAGATACAAATTACGGTGCCAATGACAGTTTGGGTATGGCTGATCCTGATACGCAAGGTTTGGACCGTCCAGTATATTAAAAATTAAAAATCCAATCGACAAATATTCGATTGGATTTTTAATTATTAATAGAATTTCATTCTCAACTAAGCTAAACTCTTTAGTTAGAAACGCAAAAGAGGTTTTATCTTATGAGTAAGTTCTCAATTTTAATAACACTATTCGCCGCTCTAGCGACCCCACTAATAATGGCGCGCTTCAGAATAACCAGAATTCCAGGAACTGTTGCTGAAATAATTATGGGAATTATTATTGGCAAAACTGGATTCAATCTAATCCAACCAAACTCTACTTTGACTTACTTAGCTAATTTAGGTGTCATCATGTTGATTTTTTTAGGTGGGATGGAAATCGATTTTTCCTTATTTGAGAAAAAACCTAAAGGAGCTGAAAAATCTCCTTTAGGTTTGGCATTCGGTAGCTTTATGTCGGTGCTGATAATGTCAATAATCCTAAGTGTGGCACTATATTACAGTGGATTATTCAACAATATTATTTTGGCAACGATCTTGGTCAGCACAATTGCACTTGGTGTCATTATTTCATTATTAACAGAAGTAAACTTACTGGAAAATGAATACGGTCAGACGATGCTATTAATTGCGGCTATGGGAGAATTCATCCCCCTTGTTGCATTAACAATTTATTCAGCTATCCAACAAAAAAATTATTTTTCTGCATTTCTACTACCAGTTATTTTCATAGTTGCTATCTGGTTACTAAGGCGATTCAAGCGCGTTTATGCGTTCTTCGACAACATCGACAAAGCGACTACACAACTCGATATTCGACTGGCATTCTTCTTGATATTCACTTTGGTTACAGTTGCTCAACAGATCGGTGCTGAAAGTATCTTGGGAGCCTTCTTAGCTGGTGTGGTCATGAAATTACTCAATCCGAAAAAAGATACCCAAGAAAAACTCAGTTCCATGGCATATGGCTTTTTCGTCCCTATCTTCTTTATCGTTACAGGAGTCAACTTGAACTTAAGAACAATGTTCAAGGATCAAAATGCACTACTGCTGATTCCAATCTTCTTCATTGCCTTCATCTTGGCAAAGTCAATTATCTTCTTTGTCTTAAGACACAAGTTTGGCAATAAGCATTCATTCGGAGCTGCAATCTTAATGTCTACAACCATCACATTAGTATTACCCATCTTACAAGTTGGTCAAAATTTAAAAATCATTAATGAAGCTCAGAATGGCGCTATTACCTTAGCAGCTATTATTACCTGTATCGTCTGCCCAATGATTTTCAATAAAATATTGAGTTCTGACGAACCAGAACTTAAAGAAGCTTGAAGACTTCAATTGAAGTCTAAATCATGATATTATGTATCTGGAGGTGTAGTGCTATGACTGTTACATCATTAAGATTTAAAGACGATCAATATAAACAAGTTAAGAACTTAGCAAAATTCTATGGTATCTCAGTAACTGAATTTATGAGACAAACCGTACTTGAAAAAGTCAACGATGAGAATGATTATCAAGATGCTATGAAGAACCTTAAAGAAAGCCATGGCGAAACCGTTAATCGTACAGAAATACTTAAAAGATTAAACTTGAAATGAATAAATATACTTGGGAATTCGCAAAAAAAGCTGATAAAGAATTTAGCAAACTAGATAAGCAAGTTCAAATTAGAATTATAAAATGGTTAGACATGCATATCGAATCTTCTAACAATCCACGTGTTTGGGGAAAGGCATTAGAAGGCGACTTAGGAACACTTTGGAGATACCGTATTGGAAAATATCGATTAATAGCAGATATACATGACGATAAATTCGTAGTTGTAATCCTAAAATCTTCCAAAAGAAATGATATTTATAAAAATTAAAAAGAATGCAGAAATCATCCAAAATGGTTTCTACATTCTTTTTAATTTTCTATATGTGAAGCCAAAACCTTAACAAAATCAGCCAATTCAACTTCATTCGCTTCAGTGAATCTATCTAACGATGGTGAATCAATATCTAACACACCGATTTTTTTACCATCCTTAGTGATTGGAACAACTATTTCAGAATTACTAGCACTATCACACGCAATATGTCCAGGAAATTCATGGACGTTAGCGATACGATGGATGCTTTGATCTTTGTATGCTGTACCAACGACACCGGCTCCTATTTTGATATGCATACAGGCGACTTTACCTTGAAATGGTCCAAGGTCTAATTCGTCTGTCTCATCGTTGTACAAGTAAAAACCTGACCAGTTTAAATCCTCATAAGTATCATTTATCAAAGCACTGGCATTAGCTAAATTAGTTATCAAATTTGTTTCATGATATAATAGCGCATCTAATTGTTGATTCATAAGTGATGTTTCTGACATCTGAAATCCTCCTAATAATAAATATCAATTACTATGGTTTTCTGATCATATTGCGATTGATCAAATAACGCGTGACTATTCCTCGAATATCAAATTGAGCAATCAACGTGGCCATAATGATCAGACTCCCACCTATCACTAAATGTTGTGTCAATGGTTCAACGTGGAATACGACTGAAACTATATTGGCGAATAGTGACTCGGTCATTAACACCAATCCAGCCGTAACAGTGTCAGTGTATTTTTGACTAGTAACTTGAATCACTTGAGCTGCAAATGTCGCCACAATGCCCAGATAAATCACCGGTCCAATGGCGGCTCCCCAATTAATCTGTGGTAATTTACTATAATCAATTGTGAATGAATACAATATCCCACAAATTGCTTGAACAAATCCTAATTGAAATGCCAGAATCTGTGGACGAGCATTTTTAGTTGCATATCCATAATAAGTCATCTGCAAAGCATAAAATATTGCACTTAATACGGTCAAAAAATCTCCCATATGAAATTGCAGACCAGTCGAAATAATTCCCGTCAAAAATACCATTCCAAATATACATAATACAATAGATAGGTAAATTTTTAGTGGTGGAACTCTTTTGAAGAACAACCAAGCGATAAATGGTAATAAAATAACGTAAATCGAAGTTATAAACGAGCTATTACTTGGCGTCGTGTATTCCAGTCCCGTGGACTGCAGTTGCACAACAACAAAATTGAATATTGCACAGACAGCTCCAATCTTGAATTCTTTCCAGGTCATTGTTTTGACTACTCTTCGAAAAAAAATATAAACCAACGCTGCGGAGATTAATCCACGTAACGTATTAATAACTGACGGCGGCATATGACCCACAATCGCCATTTTGATAAATGTGTAACTAGTTCCCCACATGAAAGCAACCAGCAATAGATTTCTATTAGCTCGTGATTGCACCATCAAATCACCTGTTTCAATAAGTAATGTGATAATGTTAGCTTTTGTCAGGCTTTAGCGCAATAAAAAAAATTATATTTTTTCAGAAACTTTTACTATTGTTCGACCAAGATGTCTTCCCTGCTTTAATTGATCCAAAACCTGCGGAACTTCTTCAAGAATTACTTCATTGTATTTCAGGTTGTCAAAAATATGCCAATCATTAATAAATCGATTCCAAATTGCTGATCGAGATTCGATTGGATATTTTACCGAATCAATTCCAAACAAGTTAATGCCTCGAAGAATAAATGGCAAGACAGTGGTATCCAATTTAATTCCGGCAGCATTACCACACATAGTCATGCTTCCACCATAAGAAATCTGCGGTATTAATTCAGCTGCAACATACCCACCAACAGTATCGATAACAAAATCAAAACTCGACTTCTTCAGTGGTTTACCATCCGTTTTAATATCCTCAGGTCTAACAATCTTATTAGCGCCTAATTCCTTAGCAAGTTCAACTTGATAGTCTTTTCTTACCAAGGCATTAATATTATCAAATCCCATCACAGATAAGATTTGAACTGCAATACTACCAACTCCACCAGTTGATCCTGTTATCAGAACTTCAGGACGGTTGCTTACAGACATACCATTATCCAAAAGTTTGACAATCGCTAAAGCTGCAGTAAAACCGGCGGTCCCAAGCATCATTGCTTGTTTGCATGACATATTTTCCGGTAGCTTGACAATCCATTCTTCTGAAACTCTAACGTACTCAGACAAACCACCAGTGTGGGACATACCAAGATCAAATCCAGTAATTAACACCTTATCCCCAGACTTAAATTTACTATCAGCTGATGAGACAATAACACCACTAAGATCAATACCAGGAATCATCGGATAGTTACGAATAACTCCCCCGTGATTTTGAACTGCCAGCATGTCTTTGTAATTGAGTGAACTGTACATAACTTTTATAACTACATCACCTGAGGACAAATCATCCATGGTAATCTTTTTTACGCCATATTCAATTTGATCATTAAGCTTATCTACCACAATTGCTTTGAACTTGTCCATCATGACACCTCTAATTATATTTAATCTAAGAATATCATTAAATAACAAAAACATCAGAAATCCTTCCCGAGGATAACTGATGTTTTATTTAGTTTGTTTTTTTAAAACAACTGATTATTATTGATTAAACAACTTCAACAGTAGCTGAAGTTACACCGTATGAAGGAATTGATGCATTAGGCATAGCAACATCCAATTGTTGTGGATTGCTGTATGCAAATGTTCCTGTATCATTAACTGTTCTGTACATTACTGTACCGTCAGCTAGTGTAATCTTCAATTGTGTTCCCTTAGGGAATACTGAAAGGTTAGCAGCAACGCCACCATAACCCATGCTTGAACCTAATACAGCTGGATCATAGAAACTGATCTTGAATGTACCATATGATGTACCTGTTGTACTAGTACTTTGAGTTTGTGTAGCTGATTGTGTTGTAGCAGCTGGTGCTTGTGTTGCTTGAGTTTGTGTTTGTGTTGCTGTTGTGTCAACTGTACTTTCTTGTGTTGTTGTATCTGTTGTTGCAGCAGCATTAGCTGTAGCTGATGGAAGATAAACTGTTTCTCCTGGGAAAATCAAATCGAATCCACCGACTTCACGGCCATTAGCTTGCTCTAGTTCTGCAATTGTAATTCCATTATTAGCAGCAATACTCTTGTAAGTATCTCCTGCTTCAATTGTCACGCGAGTGCTGTCTACGGTGATCGCAGCTTCAGCAGTCTTTGCAGTTGCTCCCATTGCAGTTAGGGCTGTAGCACTTAATAGTGCAATAGATAATACTTTTTTCATAAATTAAAAACATCCTCATATTTTTTTTAGCTCTCAACGCTATGAGTGATACTATAACAGGCTTATGTTACATAAAAACTTAAATAGTATTACAAAAACTACCTTTTATGTAACATTGGTAACACAATTGCAACAATCAATAAGTAAAAACCTATCGTATCAATAAACACAGAGTACGCAAAATTTCAGAAAAATATTTATAATTTACAAGGTTTTTTGAAATTATTTTATATAAAATTACTACAAAAAGCAAAAAAGCCTATTTTATAGGCTTTTAACTTAATTCTATCTTATGAAAAATATTTCAACAATTCAAAACTCATTCTGATGAGTTCAAATGAATGTTGATTTTGTAATTTTTTCAAGGATAATCGGTTATTGTTTATTTTTCTCAATTCGTTAAGATCCTGAAATGCCTTAGCGACCAAGTTATATTCAAATAATTCAGACTTGAAATACGTTTCATAATGTTTGTCCTGTTCTACGAATGGTGGAGTATATGGTTTCTCCAATAACTTATCAAAGAAACTACTATCAAATTGCTTCCAATCATCACCTGGATAATCGAGGACCAAATCGGCCAACTTTGAACTCTGGGTGGCAATGAATGCCGTCATCAAGATCCAACTCAACTTCTGAGATATTTGCATTTTTTTGGCTAAAGCTGTTGCCAGGTAAATTTCGAATGAATACTTTGTGTCCTTGACGCCGTACTTCATTTCCAAATCATCAATTAACGTAAAGGCATTATCCAAATAAACATCTCCGCAAGTCTTTTCATTCATGAACTGATCCATAGTCTGCTGATCATAAATACTCAGCTTGCCAATATCAATCAAATCATCTAGGGATGTTTTAGCATCCCCCTTCAGACTGATGAGAACTCCCTGACTATCAAGTTTCAATGTCTGAATTATTTCACGACTACTCTTAGTCCATGGCTGAATCAGTGAATCATTCTTCATTACTGAATAGTAAGTTACATTAGACATTTTCTTTTTGGTTTTCAAGTTCCTTTTCAAATTTTGCTAAATGTTCATCATATGTATCGATCTTCATTGAGATTCGATCGTAAGTATTCTGCATATCATCAAGTTTTGACTTAATAAGTGCTTGTTGCTCTTCAAGAATCTCTTTACGACGAGCAACGGTCGAATCTCCTTTACCAAACAACGAAATATATTCAGCTAATGATTCAACTGACATGCCAGACATACGCATGCACTTAGAAAAATTGATCCAATTCTCATCTTCCTGAGTAAAATCACGATAACCGACACTATTGCGATGAACTGGTGGAATCAATCCTACTTTTTCGTAGTATCTAATTGTGGCTTCACTTAGTTCATATTTTTTTGCAACTTCTTTTATATTCATTTGTACACCTCTTTGGTTTAAGCTCGACTGATACCCAAGCTTTCATTTACATACAACGTTGGCTCGTTAATAATCCGAGTAGATAAATCAGCAACACTTCTTCTGGAAACATTTCTTCCTACAAAAGTTTCACCTTTAAATGTGATTTGATAATTCAAGTCAGTATTATTGTCATACCAACTTGGGCGAATAACGGTCGAATCCAAATCAGATTCTTCTACTATATCAGCCGCCTTACGATATGGAATCAAAACTGATTCTACATTATCACTGTCACCATCAGAATTTACTTCATTGTAAATTCCCATTGAACTGATCAAGATAACACGTTTTACCTCATTGTTGTGCATTGCATCGACGACGTTTTGTGTAATCAGTGGCAATTCACCAGTAACACTGATGAAGACAACATCTTGATTCTCAACTGCAACATTCAAATCATCCATCTTAGTGGCATCACCAGCAATGACTGTTTCACGCGACTCATCAATATCTCCTAAACGACTAGGATCTCTAACAAATAATGTTAAATGATTCTCACTTGAACTTAACAAGTCTCTTCTAACAACTGAACCAATTGAACCACTTGCACCAATCAATAATATGTTTTCCATTTAAATCACCTCATGCTTCCTTCTCTTTTTCCACTCTCTAACACGAGTTACAAAAGCCAGATTCCTGTGCCTGCTACAGATAGTGAGGTTACCAACCTCGTTGGCAACTTCACTATCTTAGGCAGTGCTCAGAATCTACCGGTTTTTTCCACTCTCTAAATATTAATATAAACCTTAAACCATACTTTAACGCAAGATATTTATATATTAAATTTTTTATTCCTAAAACTCTTGCCCTCAAGTCCACTCGAAGGTCTATTATGAAGTCGTATTTATGGGAGGACACACACATGAAATCAATCGTTATTTATTTTTCCGAATCTGGAAATACCAAAAAAGCAGCACAGTTCATTGCCCAAGAAACTCATTCAGATATAGATGAACTAAAACCTACCAAACCATACCCTGACAATTACGATCGACTTGTAGAAGTATCAGGTGATGAAATAGATAATAATATCCATCCTGCAATTGACAAGGATTTTAACTTTTCTGATTATAATGTGATTTATTTAGGTTATCCGACTTGGTACCATCAAACACCAATGATCATCAATAGTTTCTTCGATACTTATGACCTGTCTAACAAGACAATTATTCCATTCACAACCACTTACAGTAGTGAATTTGACGAAAGTAAACCATTTATCGAAAAAATATCCGCTACTAGAAATGTGAAACTAGCAACAGGGTTCCGTGCTAACTCAGATACCGAGATCAAAAAGTATTTAACTAAATAGCCAACAATGTGAAATTAATCACCCTTTCATAATCTTATTGGTTTAAAATATAAATATAGCTAATAAAGGAGCAGATCATGACTAACGTTTTAATTTTGGGAACGAAAGTAAAAGATAATTCTGGCATTTATAATTTATTCGATAGCCAAGCGCGAACTACTATTATAGGAAGAAACTTCTCTGACCGAAATATTCTAGATCAAGCTATGGAGAATCAAGATATGGTAATAGTTACTGTGGATGAGACTTCCAATATTGATTTAGTTCCAACGATTGTGGAATCAATGAAGATTTATCATGTTCATGATATTGTTTTGATCGATAACTTAGCCAACGAAAATTCACGGGTAGAAAATATTTCTACTGCGCTCTTAAAATTATCAGGATTGAATTATAAAATTTTGGATCCAATTGATTGATACTCTGTTCCGAATTAAAAGGAGGAATTACTTTGAAGTCTATTGTTATTTATTTTTCAACAACCGGAAACACCAAAACCGCCGCTGAATCTATTGCTAAGAAAACCGGCTCTGACATAGAAGAGCTAAAGGCAGTACAGAACTGGCCAACCAACTTTGATGACTTAGCAGCCTTGGCACAGAAACAACGTGATAGCAATGTACATCCAGAAATATCTAGTCAGATCAATTTGGATAACTACGACAAAATATACTTAGGTTATCCGACTTGGTATGAACAGCCACCTATGATCATCAACAGTTTCTTCGATAAGTTTGATCTTGAGAACAAAACAGTTGTGCCTTTCTCTACCAGTGGTTCAAGTACCTTTGAAATTACCGTTCCTTATGTCTATACCATGGTTAAAAATAAAAATATCAAACTAGATGATGGCTTCAGAGCTAATTCTGAAGATGAAATTACTAGTGGATTGAAATAAGAGTACTACAAAAAATGATGTGCAAAATTGCACATCATTTTTGTTTGTTTTGAAATTCAGCAATACATTTATACTCTGGTTCTAACGCCCTAGTAACTCTTTGCCATATTGGAAATAATTCCTGATAGACTTTGACATTTTTTTCGTTAGGATGGTATATATCCGTGGTTCCAACCATATCTTTGACTACCGATAGATTTTTAATATATCCTAAAGCACACATGCCCAACACAGCTGCGCCAAGACATGAACTTTCGAAACTTTCTGGAATAGTCACATCTTGGTCAAAAATATCAGCCAACATTTGACGCCACAATGCAGATCTGGCAAAGCCACCAGTGGCTTGAATTCTCGTCGGTTTACCAGTTATTTTTTCTATTAAACACATTACAGAATACAAATTAAAGACAATTCCTTCCAACGCCGATCTCACCATGTCAGATTTAGTATGCTGCCGCGTTAAACCAAAGAATGAGCCACGAGCATAGGCATTCCAAATTGGTGCCCGCTCTCCACCCAGATAAGGTTGGAATAACAATCCATTAGAACCAGCAGGCACGTGACTCGCTATTTTAGTTAAGTCATCATAGCTGACTTTTGCATCAAATAACTGATCACGAATCCAACGAAAAACAATTCCGCCATTGTTGACAGGACCGCCAACTACCCACTTATTTTTAGTTAACGCATAACAAAATAGTTTTCCATCTGGATCAATAACAGGCTTGTTAACTACTACTCGAACAGCTCCACTAGTTCCGATCGTCACAGCAACTACTCTCGGGTCAATCGCATCAACACCCAAATTTGAGAGAACACCATCACTTGCGCCAAAAATAAAAGAAACATCAGATTTGATATTAAGTAGTTTACCGTATTTTTGGTTGATACCACTGATACTAGCAGTCGTATTAACAACGTCAGGTAAACGTGTTTCTTCTATATTAAGTAGTTTCAAAACTGTAGGCTCCCATTGAAGATCAAAAATATTAAACATCCCTGTAGCTGAAGCAATCGAGTAATCAATTTTGTATACTCCAAATAATCTGAAGAAAATATATGACTTGATATCGATAAATTTCTTAGTCTGAGCGAATAAATCAGGACGATCATTTTTTAACCATAACATCTTAGACAATGGCGCCATTGGATGAATTGGTGTACCAGTCTTGGCATAGATTTTGGCACCCAAATCGGTAGCATTCAGTTTATCGGTATAATTAACCGCACGATTATCTGCCCACGTTATGGCTCTGGTTAGGGGATGATCATTCTCGTCCATCAAAATCAAACTGTGCATGGCAGTTGAAAAAGACACACCGCCTAATTTGCTAGCGTCAATACCATTCAGCACTTGCTTTAACACATTCAGTACTGCTTGAAAGATTTCTTCTGGGTCTTCTTCCGCCATACCTGGTTCAGTTTGAATTAGTTGATAACCCACGTCTGCATGTGAAATAATCGTACCTTGCAGATCATATAAAACACATTTAGTACTTGTAGTTCCAATATCTATGCCAATTATATATTTCACTATTAATCTCCGTATTTATATCAACGTAATATTATTATTTCTTCCACAAAAAATTAATTAATAACTTATCGACCGTTTTGTTCTCGTGTAATTTGCTGTGCTGAGCCTGTGGACCAGAAATCTTCTTCTCACGATATGACTTAGCACGTTCCGATACCAAATACTTTAATGACTTGGACGAAGCATTACTAACTGATCCATCAGAATGTGTCCCATCACCTTTATCACCATAAATATTTAATATATCCACTTGCTTATCAGGATAGATTTCTCGTAGTTTTAATAATTGTTTATAATCCGAATCCATTTTTTGGGGTTTACCATTGCTAGCAAGTTTCATCCTATTAGGCTCATCATTCATTCCTAATATTCCGTTGTAATGTCCTGCAATATCAACTTGTTTGATTATCTTAGGAAGTGATTTATCCTTACCATAATTCAACATATAATAAGCAATCGTCATATTTCCCATCGAATGTCCCACAACATTGAATTTCTTGATGTTATATTTTTTTTGGAGCAAAACTACTACTCGTTTCATCCAGCGAGCATCCTTTGAATAATTGCCATTCTTATTATCCAAATAATTTACTTCAACAATTGGATTCTGTGCATTCTTATTTATTTTACCATTCAATGTCACTTTTCCCTTAGAACTAACATCTGCACGAATTATAGTATCAGTTACACCATGAGATTTTGCATAATTAGCCATTTGTTCCTCAGAATGATAGCTTCCACCCCAACCATGAAAAAATAACGTTGGCACTGATGAATTTATGTAATCATTATTATTAGATTTTTTATTTAAACTTCCATATCCAATTACACCAAGTACTAAAATTATAATAACTATTGAAATGATTCTTTTTAATGTTTTACTCAAAACCCTTATTTTCCCCTTTTGCATATTACTTATAATATATTTTAATACTATTAAATCACTTTAGAGTAAAATTAAACAAAGCCGCAAATTGCAAGAACAAGTTAGCCACTTTTTAAAATACTGATTCCAAGGAATTTTCAGTTATTGGAGTTAGGCAGATTGTGTTTATTTCATTGCATTCTTTATTGAAGAGCTCAGTCGGTGTTTGATAACCGACAATCTTACGAGGCAGGTTGTTCAGTTTTTTAGCAGTTTGAGCAACCTCCGCAGGAGTTGCTTCGTCAAGAGATATTCCTTTAGGAAAGTCCCTTCGAACCATGCGATTGTGAACCTCGTTAATTCCACGTTCACTTGAAGTAAACGGATGTGTAAAGTAAACAGGAGCGATTGAATCCATTACTGATGTTAGGGTACTGAATTCAGGACCATTATCAGCAGTAATGGACTTGATTACTGATCCGTATTCATCAAAAATTGACATATGATTTCTCCTAATTTTTTTATTTTAAACTTCTTGTCCAGTAGGACGAATAACCATCTCATTAACGGCCATATTTGCTGGTGTATCAATGACAAAAGCTACAGCTTGAGCAATCTCTTCCGGTTGTAAAGCCATCATTTCAGCACCAGGTTGTTTCATAGCTGACTCAAGGCCCTCACGAACTTCATTATTATTAATTGATTTGAACGGCTCAGTGTTAACTGATCCGGGGGCAATAATCGTCGTCTTAATATTATTAGCATGCTCTTCTTGACGTAGGCCTTCCATAATCGCACGGATTGCATACTTAGTTCCTGAATAAGCTGCGTAACCAGGTAAAACTTCGTACCCTAAAACTGATGAAGTGGTAATGATATGACCACTCTTTTGTTTCTTCATGACAGGTAAAGCTGCGGCAATTCCATTCAGAACACCTTTGACATTAATATCCAACATATTTTGCCATTCATTATGTGCCAATTGATCCAAATTATTGACCGGCATAATTCCGGCATTGTTGAATAACACATCAACACGTCCATAAGCTGCAACAGTGTAGGCGATTACTTTCTCAACTTCCTCAGACTTAGTTACATCCGCTTTAAAGGCTTTAATTTCAGCGTCAGGATTCTGTTTTTGGATTTCTTCCAAACGATCCAATCTACGCGCTGCAATGCTTAATTTTGCACCTTTACTGGCTAACAAACGTACTGTAGCAGCACCAATTCCACTTGATGCTCCCATAATTACAACTACTTTATCTTTTAAATTCATAAAATTACTCCTTAATTGTTTTAATGATACGGGCTGGCACTCCACCAACCACGGTATTGGCAGGAACATTTTTGGTCACAACTGCACCTGCCGCTACGATAGCATTTTCACCAATAATCGTTCCTGGCGTGACGGTAACATTAGCGCCTAGCCAAGCATTATCATGAATATAGACCGGTTTAAAGCTCAAATGGCGTCTATCGTCAGGATTAGTACGATGATTAACAGATGTAATCGTAGTATTAGGTCCTATCAAAACATTGTCGCCAATATAAATTCCACCGAGATCAACAAACATTGAACAATTACTGATATAAACATTCTTACCGATATGGATATTTTGACCAAAGTCGGTATAAAACGGCAATCTAATTTCTGTAGTCTCATCAATCTTTTCATTGGTGATTTCACTGACGAATTCACGAATTTCTGGTTGCGTATGTGGCGAATCATTCAATTGTTGCACTAAAATTTGATTGCGACGATTGACCTTTTCAATTTGTTCATAGGCCTCTGTACCTACATCCATTTCTGATTTCATCTTAAGTACCTCTCTGATTGAATTCAGTATACAAAAAGATTATTATAATGTTAAATACTTATCATGAATCAATAACCATACCTTTTAATTATAATAGGAGCATATCAATGGATGTAAGAGTTTTACGTTACTTTATCGCCATCGCTCAAGAACAAAATATTTCTCGAGCTGCCAGTTTATTACACATTTCCCAGCCAGCTTTATCACGACAAATTGCTGATTTGGAAACTAATCTCGGTACGCAATTATTTATTCGAGGTAAGCGTCAGATTCAATTGACTCAAGACGGTTACTACCTATTAGAACGCGCCCAAGAAATTGTTGGTTTGGTGGATAAAACTACCTACAATTTGCAAAAACAAGACGTTGTCAGTGGAACTTTAGATATTGGAGCCGGTGAAAGTATTGCGATTCAGTGTGTCATGGATACCGTTCACGACATTATTCATAAATATCCCGAGATTCACGTCAACTTTACCAGTGGCGATTACACAATTATTGAATCCGCTCTTGATAGTGGGATTTTGGAATTCGGCATCATTATGGGCCATCACGAGTTAGGCAATTACAATACCTTGGAGTTACCAGATAAAAATCGTTGGGGTATTTTGATGCGCAAAGATGAACAATTGTCCACGCAAAAATTCATCCAACCAAGTGATTTGATTGGACGACCTTTACTAGTTTCTCATCAAATTAAACAACATCGTGACTTCAAAAATTGGAGCCAAGGTCTATTCGACCAGTTCAACTTCATAGGTACTTATAATTTGATTTTCAATGCTAGTTTATTAGTCAAAACTGGCGCCGGTATAGCACTAACATATGAAAATCTAGTTGATATCTCATCCGACAGTGACCTAACTTTTCTACCATTGTCACCGGAACTGACCGATCCGAATACTCTGATTTGGAGTAAGAAACGGACTTTACCCGATGTGGATCAGTTATTCCTAAAGACTCTTAAAGAAAAAATTGGAGAACCATCAAAATGAAAATTTACTTTGCAGCCTCAATTCGTGGCGGACGTGACGATGTTAAAATTTACAAGCAGTTGATTGATTTTCTCAAACAAGACAATCAAGTTTTGACAGAACATATTGGGGATTATTCTTTATCAGTAGCTCGCAAATTGCAAGAACAAGTTAGCCACTTTTTAAAATACTGATTCCAAGGGATTTTCAGTTATTGGAGTTAGGCAGATTGTGTTTATTTCATTGCATTCTTTATTGAAGAGCTCAGTCGGTGTTTGATAACCGACAATCTTACAAGGCAGGTTGTTCAGTTTTTTAGCAGTTTGAGCAACCTCCGCAGGAGTTGCTTCGTCAAGAGATGTTCCTTTAGGAAAGTCCCTTCGAACCATGCGATTGTGAACCTCGTTAGTTCCACGTTCACTTGAAGTAAACGGATGTGTAAAGTAAACAGGAGCGATTGAATCCATTACTGATGTTAGGGTACTGAATTCAGGACCATTATCAGCAGTAATGGACTTGATTACTGATCCGTATTCATCAATAATTTGATTCATTGTATAAGCTACTGAATCAGCGTCTCTACCATCAATTAGACGAATGATTTGGAAACGCGTCTTGCGTTCAATCATGGTCAAGATAACACTCTCCTGACCATTCCGAAGACCAACGATAGTATCAATTTCAAAGTGGCCAAACTCATTCCGTGTTTCCACTTCAATGGGCCTATCCTCAATACTTAGACCCAAAACATGTTTGTTTATTCGAACCACACGTTTTGGCAATTTACGAGACATTTTACTTATCAAGTCAATATTTCTAACCTCTAGTAATTGGGCATCAATGTACTTATAAAGTGTTTGGGTACAGACCATCTCGTCAGGTTCAAACAGGCCTGATGTTTTCGCACGGCCGAAGGCAGCGTCCAGTGACGAACCATCATCTTTAAAATGCCTCACGAAATAAGCAATGAACTCAAGAACTTGTGGCATCTTAATAGGTCTATGACACGCTTTACGTCTATCGACGTAGCGAGCTTGCGCTGCCTCAGGTATGTATTCGTCGTGATACTTAGTTATACCGTTGATTTTTTTGACTTGTCTGATTTCACCGCGCTTCAGTTCATTATTGATTGTTTGTGGACAAACACTTAGAATTTTCGCAATTTTGCGATTGGAATGTCCGAGTTGATGTAACGAGGCGATTTTCCCGCGCTCAATTTCAGTTAAATGGTGACCCTTAATTATATTTATGGTAATCTGTTCTTGCACCAAGGCGAAAACCTCTTTCATTGTTAGTGTCAGAACTCCAATGATACCTGATTTTTTCGTCTTGGTATTTTTTTATTCAATTTTTTTCAAGTGGCTAACTTGATTATAAAATTTGCCTTCAACTAATAGAATCAAGTGTGGCTATCGGTACAGATTTAGTGCGTCAATTGTTCATAACCAACTTAAAGGTCGATCAAGGTTCTTTCGATTTTAACAAACAATTTGCATCAATGTGTGTAGATTTAATTTCCAAAGCACAATTCTCAAATCAAATAAGAAATAAGCAAGATCCAAGGGAATTGTTTATAGCATCATCCTTTTTATTTACAGGGTATGAAGTATTTTGGGCAATAAAAAATGATGATAAAAATACTATTCAAAGTGTTATTGCTTCAATTGAAGTTATTTTTGATGTAAAACCAGAGTTTAAAAAATACGATAAATGTATTTTTAATACTATGATTTTCCCAACTAAATAAAAAGCTAAGTGTTCGCCATTCAGACGAACACTTAGCTTTTTAATTTTACAAACTCAAAATATACTTATGCAAAACAGCAACTGCTTTCCACAAAATATCTTCATCAATATCAAATCTACCATTATGCAGTGGATAACTCTTTTCATTTTTAGATTCAGCGGTAAATACAAAAAAGATACCTCGGGCATAATTGAAATAATCTGCCGCACTGTCACCAGACAAGTATTCACTAGAAACCAATCTTGATTCATTGCCGAATACTTCATCCCCAGAGCGTAATCCAATATCAACTAAATCTGCATCACTAACAATCGGTGGTATCGGTGGGTCAGTAATCTCCACTTCAATCTGTGCTCTCGTATTACTCTGAACTTTATCAATACCATCTAATAACAAGTCACGTAACTTTTTATAATCTGAAATTTTGATAGCTCGCAGTGTTCCATCCAACAATGTTTCATCTGCAATAACATTAGAAGCACTGCCACCATTGATTTTTCCAACACCCAATATAAAAGGCGAATTCGAAGAATATTCATGTTTAACTTTATTCATCAAATTCAAAATCTGACCTGCGACATCGATTGTATCGACACCATTATCAGGCAAAGCCCAATGACTCGAAACACCGGATATTTTTATCTTTATAGCACCAATGGCCGCTGACGATGCCCCTTTATTCAATTCCATCCCTAGCGGTGCATCGTTAGCAAAATGAAGCATCGTAAAATAATCAACATCGGGATGCTTCATTACTCCACCATTAATCATAATTTCAGTCCCTTTGCCATTTTCCTCGGCCGGCTGGAAAAATACTTTTACATTATTGTGTAATAGATTCTTATTCTCAACACACATTTTAGCTGTAACCAATACGGTTGCCATTATTGCATCATGTCCACAGGCATGCATCACTCCAGGATTTTGAGACTTCCAAGCAAAATCATTCTGTTCTTGTACTGCAATGGCATCCATTTCTGCACGCAAGGCAATAGTCTTACAATTAGGAATATTGGCCCAGATCATCGCAACGATACCAAATTCACCGACTCTGGTAGTTTCTAATCCCAAGTCATTCAGATAATTCTCAACAAATATTGACGTCTCCCTTTCATGCAAACTTAATTCTGGGTGACTATGCAATTGTCTTCTCAAACTAACTACTTCATTTTGAAATGCTTGATAATTTATTTTTGACAATATTTTTCTCCGTTTCAAACGAATTTATTCAACCTTGATGCCAAATAATCCAATCAATGTTGCGGCTTGATACTGATTCACAACCAATCCCCGTGCTAATTCGGGACTAATGATAATCGTCTCAAATTCTGATTCTTTGAAATCAAAACCTTTTAATTTGGTCTCACTGAAGTTAGCCTCAGTTAAAATTGATCCGGCAAATGAAATATTTTTCTTAACCTTCAAAGCTTGGAAAAAGCTACCATTCAAATCACAATTGATAAAGCTTATTTTTTCAAAACGACTCTCGGTAAAATTAACGTATGGCATTTTACAATCATGGAAATCTGTATTCTTGAAATACGCATTGTTAAAGTCAGCACCAGATAATTGCATACTACTTATCTTGCAGTTATACCAATTACTCTGACTAAAATCACTACCCGCCAGTTGACTATGATGCCATTCAACATTACCAAAGCTGACACGACTGAAATCAGTCTGTTCAAAATCACAGTGGTCGAATGTCACATCGGTATAATTCAATGAATCACCATACGACGTGAAATGACAATTTTTATAATAATAGCCATCTTCAATTTCACTCATATGTAAAGTTTTATCTGTTATTTTTTCGATTGGTTCGGTCATTTATGTTCACTCCAGTGGAAATCAATATACTATATAATATACAGTTTTATGACAACATAAAAAAGCTTATATCCAGACAAGGATTTAAGCTTTTGTTTTTGACTTAACCTTTATTAACAGCTGGTTCACGGCTACCAAGTCTTACCTTACCAACTTCATGAACGCTCTCTTCCAAATCTTGTTCCTTAAATCCGAACAAGTAAGTACATGTGAACGATACGACCAGAGCGGCGGCAGATGCAATTAAGTAACCTGTGAAACTTCCATCAATTCCTTTAGGATTGATGAATGATGCAAATCCGATAAGTGAACCCGCGAAGCCCCACATATCAACATGTAATAATCCTGTCAGCAATCCACCGACAGCACCACCAATGTTAGCTGTCCAGAAGATACGACCGTATTTCAAATTAATACCATACATGGCTGGCTCTGTAATTCCTGAGAAAGCTGAAATCGTAGCAGCACCA
Organism: Companilactobacillus jidongensis; assembly: GCF_003946575.1. Classification (GTDB taxonomy): domain Bacteria; phylum Bacillota; class Bacilli; order Lactobacillales; family Lactobacillaceae; genus Companilactobacillus; species Companilactobacillus jidongensis. The sequence goes on from NZ_RHOP01000009.1 coordinate 34,142, forward strand.
GCAATTTGTTTCATGCCAATATTTTTCTTAGTCTTGAGGAAAACTGCCATAACAGCGGCACCTTGGGCAACCATTGTTGCGGAGATAATGGCATTTAATGCACTGTGTCCTGTTGTAGCAATTTGATTGGCAACCACTGGAATAACGGCCCAATGTAATCCAAAGATAACCAAACATTGATAGAACGCTCCAATAATTAAACCTGATAATGCTGGACTGAACTTGAGCAGTGCGACGATTCCCATTGCTAGATAGGAACTTAATAATGTAATAACTGGTCCAACGATAACCAAGATAATCGCACTGACTACGAATACTTCAACTAATGGACTAACAATCATTCTAACCGTTGCAGCGATATGCTTCTTCAACCAAGGTTCAACGATTGATGCTAGCCAAGCAGCAGCAATCATTGGAAAAATCGAGTAAGTATAATTAGCCACATGAATCGGAATACCGAAGAAATCAGCGTTCATGTTCATTTGAACTGAACTAGTCTTTGAAGCTAATTGTACTAATGTCGGATACGCCAGAACCCCACCAATAACCCCGACAATTATTTGGTTAGCGCCCAATCTCTTAGCAGCAGTGAAACCTACCAATATTGGGAGGAAGTAGAAGACCGAATCTCCCATTGCATTGACTATCATATAGGTAGAACTAGTATCCGAAAGCCATTTAGCTGACACAATCAATGATAATAGTCCCTTGAGAATACCTGCTGCAGCTAGTAATCCAATAATTGGCATCATACTGGCGGTAATAACGCCAATTAATGAACTGAAATAATATTTTGTTTTAGGCCAGACACCTTTGGGTGCTGGTTCTTTTTTTGCCTTAGCTTCATTATCATTTGTACCAATTCCTGGTCCTAAATGATCAATAACTGCATCGAAGACATCTTCAACGGCTGGTCCGATGACAACCTGATATTGTCCACCGGCTTTGGCTATATCTAGAACACCATTGAGATTTCTGATTACATCATCATTAGCCTTAGATTCATCTTTCAAATAAAAACGTACACGCGTAATACAATGAATAACATTATCAACGTTACTTGCACCACCGACATTCTTGATAATGTCTTTTGCAAGTTCATCAAAATCGACTTTCTTCTTATTAGAAGTGTCAGGTATTTCTTTTTCGCCTTTAGCAAATGTACTAACAGTAGCTGCATCATCACCACCATCAATATTACCAACATGGACGTTTATTTCTTTGAGAATCTCTGCTGTATTAGTTATCGCAACGATGACATCTGTTGTCTTACCAGCCTTCTCAATCATGGAAACATCCATTGTCGCCAGTTGTTGACCAGCTTTAACTGTGTCACCTTCTTTAACAAATACATCAAACGGTTCACCATTCATCTCAACCGTATCGACCCCCATGTGGACTAATACTTCTAGTCCATCATCAGTATCGATACCGATTGCGTGCTTTGTACTTGCGACTAATATTATTTTCCCCGCAACTGGGGAAACAATACTACTGCCACTCGGCACAACTCCAAACCCATCACCCATCGCCTTTTCAGAGAACATAGGATCGTGAACATCTTTGATCTTCACGAGAACTCCGCTGACTGGGGAGAGCATGTTTATAGTGTTTTTCATAGTAGGACACCCTCCTAGCTCATATTTGTAAAAAACGGCAGATAAGTTGTAATCAAGAAGTTTTGTCTTATCCACCGTTTTTATTTACATGTATAAGATACTACGTTTGCAACATGTTTAAACATCATATTTGGATAAATATTTTTATGAAAACTGTACCATTTGTTTAAACAAATAAGAATATAATATCAATAAGATTATATGTGTTTAAACATGTATAAATATTTTATTGGAGGGTAATCATGACACCATTATATTTAACCGTCACTGATAAACATATTAAGTATTCATATGAAGATCAAAATACCACTGCGACTATTCAACAAGACTACAATATTAATCCTAAGCTTCCATTAACTGACAACTTCGTCAACTTCAAATCCAAACTGCCAGAATATTTTGACGTAATAGTTGTTCTCAATCCGATTGACGTTGAAATGAAAGATACTATCGTCAGTTGTAAGAATCAACCAATCGATATCGGATTATATATGGAGAATCTTTTTCGCATTCCAACTGTCGGAATTCATCAAGTTGCCAAACTAGGCTTAAAACAAGCCGCTTCGATCGAAGCCGAATATGCTGGTTGGCACCTGGACTACTACGGCTATGAAGATGGAAAAGCACAATATTCTCAAGAGGCCATGCAGACATTAGGAAACGGATATTTTGGATTACGTGGTGCCTATGTAGAATCCAAAGCCGACAAAAACAACTATCCCGGTACTTATGTAGCTGGTGTCTATAACCAACTAACAACTAGTATTAATAGTAAAGATATCGTCAATGAAGACTTAGTAAATCTTCCGAATGCCCAATACATAACCTTCAGTATCGATGATGCCGAGAAATTCAAACTCAACGGTAACGAATTGGAAAATATTTATCGTTCACTCGATATGAGAACTGGCTTACTGACGACAACCATGTTGTTACAACTCAAAAACGGTAAGCGTCTCAAAGTTGTCAGTCGTAAGGTTGCTGACATGAAAAACTATCATAGTTACTCATTGCAATACACTGTTCAACCACTAAACTTCTCTGGTGAAATGAAGATACACACTGAGATCGATGGACAAGTCGTTAATGCCAACGTTGAACGTTATAAGAATCTTGATAACCACCATTTGATCACTGACAAAACTCTAAATGATGACAATACTGCCATTCTGCTGGCTCACACGCGTCATTCAGATATCAATATTGCAGTAGGTTCAAAACTAGATTCCCCTAACATAGGTGATTTAAACATCCACACCGACAAGGCACACGACAAAGTTGCTCAATCAGTAAAATTCGAAGTTGTTGAAGGTAATTCCTATACCCTTGAAAAAACTGTCAGTGTTTATACTTCATTAGAAACAAAAGGTGATTTAGTTGAAGCTGTTAAATCACATTCATATCACAAAACCTTTGCTGATGCCGTCAATAATTCAATGGAATGCTGGCAAGATATTTGGAGCAATGAATATTTAGAAATCGATGGCGATATTACCTCTCAAAAACTGCTACATCTGAATGCCTTTCACGCCACCGTTTCGGCTCAACAAAATGTCAATCAAGATCTTGATGTTTCAGTTGGAGCCCGTGGATTACATGGCGAGGCCTATCGTGGGCATGTCTTCTGGGACGAATTATTTATTTTGCCATATTACAATCTCCATTATCCTGACCTAACTAAGTCACTCTTAATGTATCGTTATAATCGTCTTGGTGCTGCCAAAGAATATGCTAAATCAACTGGTAATGACGGGGCTATGTTCCCTTGGCAAAGTGGAATGACTGGAGATGAACAATCGCAGGTAATGCATTTGAATCCTATCACTAACCAATGGGACCCCGATAATTCTCGTAAGCAACGACATGTTTCACTATCGATTGCTTATAATATCTGGAATTACTACAGCATGACAAATGACGAAGACTTCATTCGTGATTATGGACTAGAAATGCTATTGAATATCACTAAGTTCTGGATCAGTATGACTGATTATAATAAGGAAACTGGTAAATATTCTATCTCTAATGTCATGGGACCAGATGAATTTCATGAAGGCTATCCTGAGAAAGAAGACAGTGGTCTGACTAACAACGCGTATACAAACATCATGACTAGCTGGGTCTTCAAAAAAGTTGAATACTTCTCAACTCATGAGTCACAGGAGATTCTCGATGATAATTATAAACGTGCTGATTTTTCCAAAGAAGACTTAGCGAAGACAAAGAAAATCAGACACAACCTCGAACTTGAATTTAATAAGGACAATATCCTCGCTCAATTCGATGGTTACTTCGATCTCAAACCAATTGATTTCGACTATTATCGGCGTCAATATGGAGATATATCCAGAATGGACCGTATCCTCAAAGCTGAAGGAGATAATCCCGATGACTACCAAGTAGCTAAGCAAGCCGATTCGTTAATGGCACTATACGCTTTGAGAGAACCAACTTTTTTTCACATAATGTCTGATTTGGGTTATGACATTCCAGACAAGCATGATTTCATAACAAAAAATATTGAATACTATCTAAGTCGAACAACTCACGGATCTACCCTCTCTAGAATTGTTTACGCAATGTTAGCACTCAAGGTCAACAACAATGATCTTGCCTGGGAACTCTTCTCTCAAGCACTAACCTCAGATTATTACGACATCCAGGGAGGAACGACGGCTGAAGGAATTCACTTAGGTGTCATGGGCGCAACTCTTAATGTCGTTACTTGCTTCTTTGCCGGCATTGATTATCGTGGACCTGAACTAGAAATCGACCCACATGTTCCTGATGCTTGGCAGAGTATCAAGTTCAATATGTCATTCAAAGGAACTCGCTTCTATTTCACCGTCACCCACGACCAGGTACGTGTCATCCCTGATGATGACATCGTCGTAGTTTTCAAAGGTAACAAGATTCAATTAGATGCTCACAAAGAAAAAATGTTAAATTATTAAAACAAATTTATTGAATAACCGTCACAAAAGTATATGATAGAATGACTGTGATTACTTTTGAGGGGGTTATTTTTTGTGACTGATTTAACAACTGGAAGGCCTATCAAAGTTATCTTTCTATACACAATTCCTTTGTTATTAGGTAACTTCTTCCAACAATTTTATAATTTTATCGACACTTTGATCGTTGGTAAAACCATCAGTGTCAATGCTCTAGCCAGTGTTGGTGCCACTGGTGGCTTAACTAGTTTGGTCATTGGTTTTGCAATGGGCATGACGAGTGGTTTGACAATTCTTACTGCTAGACGTTACGGTGCTGGCGATGAAAGAGGTGTGACCAAGAGTTTTGCATCCGGTATCTTGATCTCGCTATTCATCACGGTTATCTTCACCGCTGTGGCCATGTTAATAGCTTATCCATTACTGGTAATTATGCAGACGCCAAAAGTTCTTTTGCATAATGCCTTTGTATTTTTGGAAATAATCTTTGCCGGAATTTTTGCCTTTGTCGGATTTGATTTCTTAGGCAATACCATGCGAGCACTTGGAAATTCCCGTGTACCACTGTTCTTTTTGATGGTAAGTACTGTTCTGAATATTCTTTTAGAATTAGTATTTATTCTCTACTTACACATGGGAGTTGCTGGAGCTGGTTTAGCAACCGTCTTAGCACAAACGATCACGATGGTTATTCTGTGGTTCTATATTAGAAAAAAAATTCCGTACTTAGTAATTGGTTTTTCGGACTTTAAAATTGATAAAGATGAACTGAAAGAATTACTGAGAATGAGTTTGCCAATGGGATTCCAATCATCAATAATTGCTATCGGCTCAATCATTCTACAATTCATGCTCAATACGTTGGGCGCTCAAGCAGTCGCTGCTTATACTGTCGCAGGTAGAGTTGAACAAATTGCTACTTTACCAGCAATGAGTTTTGGGATTGCCTTAGTCAATTACACTGCTCAGAACCTTGGAGCTAAGCACTATTCAAGAATTTTGGAGGGTGTAAAAAAAGGCCTGATCATGTCAATTACCTCAAGTGTTATTATTGGAGCGCTATTAGTCTTATTTGGTCGAAATATTTCGCACTTGTTTATGAATGGTCCAGAAACACACGTCTTGAACTTGATTCAAATTTACTACTGGTTCAACGGTACCATGTACTTCATGCTCTCGATCCTGTTCATCGTCAGATACACTCTACAAGGATTGGGTAACCAAAAAGCACCGACTATTGCCGGTGTAGCGGAACTACTAATGAGAATTTTTGCCAGTGTCGTCATGATTCGCTTCTTCGGATTCTACGGTGCTGCAATGGCTAGTCCTTTGGCTTGGATCGGTTCAGTCTTAGTTCTAGTAAGTACTTGGAAAATCGAACTAAATCGTCTTAGAAAACTCCAAGATGAATCAGAACAAATCAAAAATGTAACAGATTAAAAAGAACTTTATTAACTGATTTTTTAAGTTAATAAGGTTCTTTTTATTTAATAATCAATTACTAAATATTTTTATAAATGGAATGTTTAAGAATCACATAAGCAAATTTTAGATTGATCCCCTTAGCTATTTCACATTGTAAAATTCTTATATAACTGTAGGAGGTTATATATTATGAGAAGAAACGGATTATTGATCAGTGCTACCATGGCTGTTTTGATTGCTCCAACAATGCTTGGCGGATTAGCATTAGACGCAACGACAGTTCACGCTGATTCAAAAATGATTGGTACTGTCAGACGTGACGGTGGAAAACTTGTTAACGAAAATGGTGTCTTGATCCCAGGTCGTACCCTTAGCAACTTCACCTCTTGGAGATTAGGTACTCTAAAAAATATCAACGGTGTTGACTATTACCAGGTTGCCACTAATGAATGGATCAAAGCTGCTTCAGTTGAAATAAATGATGCTACCGCAAACTATTCTGTCAACGATGGATTAGTTAAGACACCCGGATATGTCGGTACAATTAGACGCAATGGTGGTTCAACAGTTAATGATAACGGTGAATATACTGGAAATCACTTAGGTAATTTCACTTCATGGAAACTGGACGCAAAGAAAGAAATGCGTGGTACGATTTATTATCGAGTTGCGACTAATCAATGGATTGCCGCAGCATCAATGGACATTGCTACGAACAATTCGGGAATCACGCATACTCCTGGATTCATTGGAACCATCTTCCATGGTGGTACTCTTTCATACACTGATAACGGTCAAATTACCAACAATGCCTTTGGAAATTACACATCTTGGAAACTCGATGCTAAAAAAATCATGAATGGTCAAATATTTTATCGTGTTGCAACTAATCAATGGATTGAAGAAAGCGCCATGTCAGTTGCTGACGCTAACGGTCATATCATAAATCAATCACAAACCGACAAAGACACAAATAATATCAATAACTGGGATCCGTATGAAGCTCAATCGATGGGCCTAAGAGACTATTACGACAGTAGTACTAATACTTACGTTCACAATCCATATGGTGCAGGATCAATGTTTACGATTTACAAAGTTGTTAAAAATATCAATGGTAAGTACTTCTTCTTGATTGATCAAAACAACAAATGGTTACCATCTGATGATTTTGACAACATACCTCAACGTGTCTTTAATTCAGCTGAGTATGAACCTTACTTTGCCACTTCTGTTAAATAAGCATCAGTATACAATTAGTAAACATTTTTTCAAAATATACAGTCAGTATATTTTGAAAAAATATAATCAATAAAAAATAACAATGTGACAGTCAATTATCATTTTAATGACGGTTATCATCTTCGATCGTTAGTATACAAAAATGCTATGCATCAGTATTTACACTACTTAATAGACACATTCATATTAATATATGAATGTGTCTATTTTATTAACAAATATTTTTATTTTTATGTAATGAATAAGTTGATTTTATCGATTTAGCTAATTATTTCTTTCACAATGTGAGTTTATACATTCAACAAATCATTTATAATTTTTATTATCATAAATCGAGGAGAGAAGTTATGAAGATAAACAATAAAATTACTATTATAGGTATATCCCTTTTTTCAACTATGGCTTTGCTGAACTCACAGGCTATTAGTGTTAAATCAGACAACAACAATGATAACAATTCAACATTGGTTACATCCAAAGATGATTCTTCAATTACAAAGGTTCCATTAATATTGAAATCAGACGTGGGTAGTGACAATAAGGTATACGCACCTGAAGACACTCCAACTGAGTTAACTGGTGAATTTAATATTAGTAGTGATATTACTGAAGATGATCTACCTAACAGTTTAAAAGAAATACCTGGCTACACTCTAAATTACATCAGTGATTCGAAAATAGATCTTGATGAGGATGGCAATGTCAAACCAATTGTAATCAATTACACCGCCAATAAAGATACACCATATACAATTACTTATATTGATAAAAACACTGGTGAAACAATTGGAACACATCATGCTAAAACAGGACTAATGGGAACTCAGTTTAATTACAGTCTAGATGTACTTACTGATGATGAAATTGCTCCAAATTTTAACGTATCAGAGTATCACACTGATAGTATCGAACCTAAAAACACTTTAACTCAATATGATCAATCATTTACCGCATATGTAATCGATACAGAGCCAATAACGGCCACATTCATACAAACCAATAGCTCAGGTGAATTACTATATCCGACTACAACAATAGTAAACTATCCAACAAATATCATGGGCGACACCATAGTCATCGACAGTAATACTTTGTCAATACCTGACGATCTTAGTATTGACTGGGAAAAATCATTGTACACCGGAACACATGACGGACAAGGCGGCAGTTTAGGATTTGAATTTTTATTAAACAATGTACAGTCAACTGAAGATTTAGATGAGTCGTGTAATTTTATAGATTTATTTAACACACTTGCTTTCAGCATAGATTCAGGTTCTTACGAACCAATGGACATGACTTTTAACATCGTTTACAAGACCACAAAAAACACCATCAGCTATCAAACTTCCGACGGAACTGAAGTTGGAACTGGTTCAGCCGAAGACGGATTAGGACATACAATTTCCAATGACATAATTTCATCACAACTACCAAAAGAATACAGACTGGTAGACGACAGTACCGAATATACTATTACCGATTCAACCGACCCAATTATTGTGCTAGTTCAAAAAGATCAAAATTCAGGTGGATCAGGTAATGGTTCAGGATCTGGCTCAGGTTCAAATAACGGTGGCGATACCGATACAGGTTCGGAAGACAGTATTGAAAATATTGATAATACCATAAGCACCTACCCCGGTTCAGCACCGATAACTCTATATGACAATGATGGCAATGAACTCGATCAAGCTGTGGCACCAGGTTCGGATTGGTATACTGACCAAAAGAAAACCGTTGGCGATAATATATTCTATCGTGTATCAACTAATACATGGGTCAATGCTAGTGATGCTTACATTTATTATGCCAATAAGGCGACTGTAAGGACTTACTCTGATTCAAACAAATCACTAACAACGGCTGATAATAAGACCGTAAATCGTGGAATCAAATCGGGAACAGATTGGTATAGTAATCGTTATGCATATTTCAACAATGAAAAACACTATCAAGTAGCGACAAACGAATGGGTTCATTCAGATGATATCTATGAATATCAATCAGCTTCTTCTAAAATTACTACAAATAAAGCAACAGAAACTTACGATGATCTAGGTAATAACATTAACACAATTGCAAATGCTTCAAGTTATTACACCGACAGAGTGGCTACCATCAACGGGGTACAAATGTACCGCATAGCCACAAATGAATGGGTTCCTGTCTCAGACGTAAACTAAATAAAGAACATGAAAAAGCAAGTTTAATCTAAAAGAGTCACACATTTACTAATTAAATGTGTGACTCTTATTTTTTATTTCATATATGATTGAATCTTATCCATGACTGAGTTCCAAACCAATTTTTCATTTTCCAATGAATAATAACGTTCACTAGGCTTTTGTTCTTTTGAATTACCAAAAAATTTACCAGAAACTCCCTCAACATCTGGCGATGTGGCAAGATATATATCGGTCGATGCACCCTGCTCAGGTGTTGAAGCAAAATATGCGGCTAATTTAGTTCCAGCAATTTTATAAACCAAGTTAATCCAAAATCCTTTGTCGCCTGATTGACCAAAGGCTGTCGCAACCATTCCTGGATGAGATACATTGATCGTCACATTATTGATCCCACGACTTTGTAAAATTCTTGATTGACGGCGAGCTATCCAAATCATGTATAGTTTTGAAATATTATATTTACGTTGACCGCCATAATTTCCTGTTAAATTAAGATCACCCATATCTGGTCTCCCAGACATTCTATGCGCAGCAGAAGAAGTGTAGATTACACGTGCAGAAGCACTCTTTTTCAAAGAATCCATTAATAGATCCGTCAATAATAATGGTGAATAGACATTTAATGTCAATGTATTATCAACCCCATCTGAATTTTGTCCACTGTCATTACTTAATACTGCACCCGCATTATTAACTAATACATCCAAGTGATCATAACGTTTCTTAAATGCCTCGGCCATATTCTTAATATCTTCAAACGAGAATAAATCAGCTAGTAAGTATTCAATATCATTGTTTCCTGTAATTTGTTTAATTTCCTCAACAACGTGCTGAGTTTTTACTTCATTGCGACCATGAATAATGACCTTCATACCATTTTTTGCCAAGCCTATTGCAACATGCTTACCTATTCCACCAGTTGCTCCTGTGATTAATGCAATTTTTTTCATCTTTATCTCTCCTTCAATAATAAAAGAATGTTCGTTCTAAAATAATTCAATTTAAAAGCACTCGATTATCGAGTGCTATGCTTTAATGGCATCCCAACACATTTTAAAAACCACATCAAAATCAACATTAGTCATAGATGATTCTTTATAAATTTGTGCTATTGGATACATGCAAAAACTAATCAACAAATTTGCATCTGTCTTCTTCAAAATTCCTTCTGAAATTCCTTTTTCGAACACATCATATACTGGTTTACCCCGTTTAGCTAAATCCTTTCGAACCGATAATGGTGTCATCACAGGTGAGGTGCCAGCTTGTTCCAAAAAATTAAAGTAGTCATTATTATCTTGAATAAAGGACAAAATATTTTGACAGAATTTCATAATCATCTTTTTTACCGGTTGATCACTGGTCAAATTATTTGAACAAGCAATCAACATTGCTTGCTTGACTTCAGAATAAACTTTCTGGAACATATCCTCCTTATTCTCATAGTAAATATAGAGTGTCGATGCGGAAACACCGGCAGACTTTGCTATTTTTGACATAGACACACTGACAAAACCAACTTCGTTAATTTGTTGGATTATTGCCTTTTGAATTGCTTCTTTTTTTTGTTCATCTTTCATTCTCATAAGTTTATAATGAATGCTCATTCTTTTATTGTCAACTGTTTTATTTCTTAAACATAAAAATAGCCGATCTCACGATCGGTTATTTCTGTATCATTATTGAATTTTAACTGCATCTGCACGGACGAATTCATCAGTAGCAACACGATAATATTCAACGCCATCAATATTCACAGTTCTATCTGTTTTATAGACCCCGTTTGTTGGTAAATTATCTACTAAAAGATTTCCATGTTCATCGTACAAATTAGTTTGTTGAGTAGTATCGACCAAAGTTTCATCGTACTCATATTCATAAACTTGATCAGCACTAACGAACTCATTAGTTGCCACTCGGTAATACTTTGAACCATTAATAATTGCCGTTCTGTCAGATTTCCAATCGGTTCCAGACTTCAAGGCTCGATTCAAAGTTTTCCCTTCAGCATTTAATAAAATACCGTCGATGCTTTGATATACACGCACATATGACTTGTCAGCTGCATAGATGTATACATCATCTGCCTTGACCCACTGATTAGCGCCAACACGATAGTATGTTACACCATCAAGTACTAATTTCTTGTCATTCTTCCAACCCGTATCTGGTGCTAATGTTTTACCATCCAAAACATTACCATCCGTATCATACAATTGTGCAGCTGGCTGATCCTTGAATGTAGAAACAGTTTGATCGACTGAGGTTACCACGCCAGCATCAGTATTAGTATCAGTTCCTGAGCCTGATCCAGAACCTGAGCCACCAGTATTCGTCTCAGGTTTATAAACAGCTGTAATTGAAACAAGATGTGTGGGATCAGGAGTCCTAGGGAAGGCATACCCGATCCATCCCGCAATGTCCTCTGATAAGTCTTGCAATGTTGCACCAGATGATACGTATAATTGGTTATATTTTGCCACATCACTGTTAATCAAATCGGTTAAGCTAATATTATTAATTTCATTATACGTAGGATCATCAGTATCAATACCAAATAGATCGGCTAATCCCGTAATTGTTGTTTTGTCAGGATTCAATTCTCTATTGGCTTCGAAGTTACTCATTGTTACTTTATTGTCACTGGTATCTGTATAACTTGGATTTGGAGCATTCAATAACGATTCAATTTCTGAAGTTTTAATAACTTTCCCATTTTCTTCTTCTTCGGTTATATCGACATAAGCTGGATCAATTGCGGGAACTATTACTTGTACAATTGGCGTCTTACCAGCTGAATATTCGGGAGTAATCACGCTATTGTGGATGTCGTCAAGGGCATCCCCAACACTAACAAATCCAGGCATTGGTTTAAATTGATTCCCCCAATTTGTTGTTATTATTACTGCCTTACCCTCAACACCTGTGACCAAACTACCACTTGTATCAATCTGACTATCATTTGCATTTTTTGCATTATACATTAAGTCAATTTGAAACGTTACCATGTGTTTTTTATTCAAGATCCAAGTTGTACTAGTTCCATTTGTTCCATCGTACAAATTTTCTAAGTCTGAACTAGAAAGCCATCTGCTGGAATCGGATTCATCTATCCAGCCATTTGCACCCAAAGCCGCTCCATCAGTATCAGTCCCTACCCATGCGTCACCTATAGATGAACCTTTTATTGCGTCATCGTTATTCAACGTAATTGACTCCAATCCAACAGTACCATTCAACATGAAATGCGCACCCATACTAGTCAAATATGGTACAGCCGAACGCATATTGGTATGAGTCAAATCCAAACTGCTTAGGCTTGAACAACTCATAAACATTTCCGAAAAGTTGTTTACATTAGTAGTATTCAATCCTGATAAATCAACGCCAGTAAGTGCACTACAACGTACGAACATGTCTTGTATGTCAGATACGTTGGGAACTGTGAAACCACCCATAGTAATGGTTGCTAGCTTTGCATCATTGGCAAACATGTATTGCAGATCAGTCGGTGAATCGACTGTTGTTTTGAAATTTGAAATGTCAATATTAGTTAAACTGGTACAATTATTAAACATATATGAGTAATTAGTAACATTAGAGGTATCCAGATTATTTAAACCAGTAATGGTTGTTAGGTTAGTAAAACCATTGAATAGATTCTTCAAGCTTGACCCTGCAGTTACTTTATCCGCAAAATCAACTTTTGTCGTGGTGTCTTTGTATGCAGCAAGTGGACTGTTACCTGATGCATCTGATTCCAGTGTGCCACCACTAATTGTCAATATTCCATTGTTTGAAGTAATGTTAGCTGCTTGTGCACTTGCGTTTTCCGTAACAGGACTAACGAGAGATGCAGTTTGTGATGGTGTACTGTCATTTTCATTTTGTCCAGCTGTTGATGCGACAGGAGTCTGAACACTTCTTTGTGTTTGAACTCCTTGTGTCATTGTGTCAGCTGGTTTTGTATCAGAACTATCATTTTCAACTGAAGAATTACTATTATTCAAATTTTTAGTATCTGAGCCACTCGTTGACCCTTGAGGTTGTGTTTGAGTGTCCGTGTTTGTCTGATTCTGTGACTGAGTTTTTGCGGTGTCATCAGTATTATCTGGATCCCCGCTATCATCAGTCTTAGAGTCAGCAACTAATGCTTGCTGTGAATTATCGGTGATACTTGCTTTGACTGTTGTCAAATTAGTCGCACCAAAAAGTAATGCCCCACCTACAATAGATAGCGTAGATGCAACCACCCAATTTTTGCCTGACTTATAAAGTTTCTTGCGAATAACTGCGTTAGGACTTCTTTTTAATTGTAAAAATCTCATATTATTCACGTCCCCTTTTTGTATCTATTGTATATCAATCTAATGTAAAAATGAGTACCGTTTTCATAATTATGGCATATATTTTAAACAATAAAAAATGATATCTGCAGACTTCATAATCGCAAATATCATTTTTTAATTTTATAATCTCTTGGCACATTCATAGATAGCATCTTCACTAGCGGCTGCTTTGCCGACTAGATTCAAGAATGCATGTGACATACCGCCATAGCGGATATATGTGGCATCACAACCTGCCATGCCTAATTTTTCAATGAATGCTTCATCTTGCAAACGGAATGGATCATATTCACCCGTCAATACTGTAACTTTCTTAAAGAGCGATGCATCACAGAACATTGGTGAAACTATCGGTGCATTAAGATTTATATCTTGTTCAGGTAAATATAACTCCGTCATTTTTTTGTCCAATTGCTTGAAGACTTCGTAACTTGCATGCAGCACATCACGTTGTTCATCAATAATTGGAATACGTGAATCATCCCATAGTCCGCCTTCAAGATCTGAACCATGAATTATTGTTGGGTAGAATAGTAGCTGACTGGATATATCACATATCCCCATATAATGACTTAGCTGACTCAATCCCAATGCCATGGAACCCCCGGCGGAATCCCCTGCAAGTGTAATATCATGTTTTGTTTTTACAACCAACGATAATACTGAGAGGCAATCCCAGAGTCCAAACGGATATGGATTTTCTGGAGCCAATCCATAATCAACTGTGTAAATAGTGCCATTGAATCTCGTTGCCAAAAGTCTCAGCGGAATTAATGAATCTTCTGCACTACCACCATAATATGCGCCACCATGGATGTATATAAGTGCACGATTATTATCTTCACAGCCCTTCTTATATATTCTCAGATAGCGGACCTTACGTCCCAATTCATACGAATAACGAGAATCTACACAGATATTTGGATATTGCATCTCAGGAATCGGTGCTGGTTCTGTACCTGCACGAAGTACTGTCAAGTCATTGGATAATACTGGATTATCAACAATTCCCTTCAAGTCATTCCATGTATTGGTCTCATACGAGTGAGCATCTACACGATCCTTAATGACCATATTTACATCCTCTAAGCGCGGAACTTCGACTGGTTCAACACGTTTAAGACGATTCAATTCTGTCAAATAATTACTTGTGATCATAATGTCCTCCCTAATAATTTATTAATTATGCTTCAGCAACTTTTGCGTGATCCTTTTTTGCTTTTGCTTCAGCCATTTCTTTCTTTTCGTTCAAGTTATAGAACACGAGAATTATCATAATCAATACGGCTAATATAATTGGAAGCCAGACAAAGTTAATATCGATAGCCAATTGAGCTTTGGCAGCTTGTGTCTTAGCTGTAGACTGAAAACCTCCCCACGTTAAGATCCAACCTGATAGAGCACCACCAATACCCATACCAATCTTAGCTCCAACAACAGGAACTGATGATAAGAATCCTGGTTCTTCAATGTGCAAATGTGTTCTTGCATACTCAACCGTGTCCGCAATCATAACAAAGGCGATTGTGAAGACTGAACCCATGGCAATCATGGTAATACCATTACCGATGAATAATAGTGGTAGGTTCTGTGATTTTTGACCGAGAGGCATGAGAATCTCACCAATAATGAAGACAACTAGTGATACATCCATAACATCACGGTTCTTGAATTTCTTTGAAAGGATCGGAGCAAGCAAGTTACCAGGTACAGCAAAGATCGTCATACCTAAGAACAAACCAACAATTGCTGGGCTCTTATAAACATAGTTAATGTAGAAAACACCTGAGGCCATTCTTACTACCCAGAATGTTTGGATACAGATAAAACTCAATGTGAGAATTACCCAAGGACGATTCTTAAAGGCACCTTTGAATGATTCTTTGACTGATAAATGTCCTTTAATCTCCTCTTGGCCATCTTCGTCACTAATATCTCTTTCTCTTAAATTCAAGAATGCAAGGAAGAAACATGCAGCGATTACTAATCCAACAACAGCGCCCCAAATCGCGAAACCTGTTTGTTGATTCTTACCACCAAAAAAACTAACCATTGGTAGTGTGACAGCACCGATAACAGCTGTACCAGTATTTGTCAGAACCATTCTGGCAGATGCTAGATTAGCACGCTCGTCGGCATCATTTGTTAAACTTGGCAAGATAGCAGTAATAGGTGTATTAGATCCTGAATAAATCAAACTGAATATTGTATATATAACACTGATCCAGATCATTTGAATAGTCTTATTGCCACCAAATGATGGATTGAAGAATAATAGAAATGCAAGAATTCCTAATGGAATACCAAACCATAGGAAGTATGGTCTTGCCTTACCATATTTAGAATGAGTATGATCAATTAAAAAACCGAAGAACATTCCATCGAAGGCATCAACGAAACGAACTAACAAGAATAATGTTCCGACAAATGCAGCTGATATTCCGAGAACAGTCGTGTAATAAAATAATAGATACAAACCGACCATTTGCCAGATTAAATTTCCAGCCATATCAGTCATTCCATAGAATATACGTTGTTTCCATAGCTGTAACTTGTTCATAGTATTTCCTCCTTCTGATAGACAAGATATTGATAATTTATTTTTTGATTATCAATATCTTGATATCTTTTTCATCTATATTATATATCCTGTTTAAACAAATGCAAAACAAAAAGCGTAATTATTTTTTACAAAAGTTGAGTTTTTGTTGATATAACAGCGTTTACACAAATATTTTAGTAAACAAATAATTTGCTTTGAACTATACAGAAAGTAAATATGACTGAAGAATTGGTTAATCAAACTTTCTTCACAATTAATTAATACTTATTACTTATTTATTCAATAATTTTTTCATACTTCAGCACTACTATATATACATAATCAAATACGAAAGATATTTGGTTATCCTCCCCCGTAACACAAAAATTATTTTTGATACCAGTAAGGATTGATGTCAATGAAGATGAATTTAAAATAGTAAACCCCAGTGGAATAGCTGTCCACTGGGGTTCTTTGTTTATTCAAAAATAAATTTGTCCATTGCCTTAGAGATGCCATCATTTACATTAGAATCAGTTATATAATCTGCATGTTCTTTGGCCTGATTCGTACCATTCTTCATACATATGGCCGTTCCAGCATAATCAAACATGGCAATATCATTTCTCTCATCACCAAACGCCATAACTTCACTGGCCAATATATTTAGGTGTTCCGCCAAGCTGCGTAGTCCGGTCCCTTTATTAGCTCTTTTGTTCATGACAGCTAAGAAAACTGTCCCTTCTCTAATGACACTGAATTGTTCACCCAAATCACTTATAACAACTGGTTCATCTATATTCAAATCTTCTTGTTCACCTACAAAATCAAATTTAGCAGCAGTAAAATCGTCCGGCAGATCTTTAGGATCTCTTACAAAGATCCCGGCGTGATTTTCCCATGCTTGAAGTACCGCCACACGGCTAATATCATGATTACCAGTATAAACGTTGCTGTCCGGATCTAACGAATAATATTGAATACCATTTTTATCAGCATAATTAACCAATCGACGATATTCACTTTTGTTTATTAGATGTTTAGTTATCGTTCGTCCAGCAACAGATTCCACGATTGCACCATTGTACGTTACAACATATTGATCATCACCCGATATACCCAGTTCATTCAAATACTCACTTACCCCGGCCAACGGTCGACCAGTACACATAACAATCTTTATTCCCATTGATAAAGCACGTTTGACAGCAGCCTTACTAGATTTCAAAATCATTTTATTAGAGTCCAACAAGGTATTATCCATATCAAATGCGATTAATTTAATACTCATTTACTATCCCTCTTTATTCAGAATTGTCTGTATATAATTGGCAACTCCATCTTCATCCTCTAATTTTCAAAATATTTTTGTTTTTCAAGTTTCCAAGCTTTTTTATCATTTTCATTTATCTCACGTAGCACGCGACAGGGATTACCAACCGCAATAACATTATCAGGAATATCCTTGGTAACCACTGAACCAGAACCAATGACAACATTGCTTCCAATAGTAATACCTGGATTGACGATAACACCGCCACCAATCCAAACATCATCCCCAATTACAATAGGTTTGCCATACTCATAAGCCTCATTCCGAATGACTGCATCGATCGGGTGTCCGGCGGTATACAGTCCGACTCGTGGACCAAACATGACGTTTTTACCAATTGTAATTGTTGCAATATCGAGAAAAATACAATCGTAATTAGCGTAAAAATCTTCACCAATTGTTGTGTGTATTCCGTAATCAGTATGAAATGGTGGTTCGAAGTACACATTATCGCCAGTATTGCCAAACAACTTTTTCAGCAAGTCATGACGAATGTCGCTGTCATCTTCAGTTGTCTGATTATATAGCCGAGTTATGCTTTTAGCACGATGTGAGTCCTTAGCCAACTCTGAATCACTGGCGATATAGAGATCTCCAGCCAACATTTTTTCTTTTTGTGAGCGCATATTATTTTTACCTTTCAAATTTGTAAATCGTTTACAATTTAAATTGTATCATTTGTAGGTAAAGAAAAAACACCCACAATGTGAGTGTTAAATTAACTAATCAACTAAGCTGTCAGGCATCATTCCTGTTAAGAAATCCCAAGTACCATTACTAATCTGATAAGTATCTTGATCCATTCTTGATAACTTATGATTAACCAACTCTTCATGACCAGCGAAGACTTTACCAACAAAATGTGGTTCGAGTAACATTTGAATACCAACGCCAATTAATTCAGCATTATCCAGCACGCCCTCAGCTTGTTCTTTGCCTTGAACGCCACCGATACCGATCAATGGGATGCGTCCGTTGATTTGATCATGAACATAAGCAAGAACCGACTTATCCTTGTAATCATCACTGACAGAGACACGTTTATAGTCATTTTCAGATAAGTGTAAGTAATCCAATGGTTTATCAGCTAATTTATCAACTAAGTACATCGTATCTGACATACGAATGCCGGGATTCTCGTATTCCTCAGGTGAGAATCTATATCCAACGATGAAGTCTTTAACATCAGACTTATCAACAACATCTAATACTCCATCTACGAGTTCATCAATGAAGTGATAGCGTTTCTCCAGACTCCCACCCCACTCGTCATCACGACGATTAGAATGTGGTGAGAAAAATTGTTGGATAATATAAGTATTAGCACCGTGTAATTCAACACCGTCAAATCCAGCTTCAATCGCACGTTGGGTTGCCTTCTTAAAGTTTTCAATCAACTCTTTAACCTCGGCAGATTCCATTGCACGTGGGGTTTCAGCACCCGGACGCTCTGCGGCAACTGCACTTGCCGAAACTGGTTGAACGCCATGAAGAACACCAGAGTCAGTCATCCGGCCAGCATGGAAGATTTGAAGAATTGCTTTTGTTCCATTTTTCTTGATTCCAGCAGCTAACTTAGCAAGTCCAGGAATGAATTTATCGTCAGCAACACTAAGTTCACCGTCCCAGCCCTTACCATTATCTTGAACATTAGCGGCACCCGTAATGATCGCACCAATTTCTCCAGCTCGTGAACTATAATAACTCACTTCATCATTTGTAACTGTTCCATCGAAAAAACTCATCTTGGTTGTCATTGGAGACATCATAAAACGATTCTTCAACGTCAAACCACGTCTAAATGTTAATGAGTCTGTCATTTTTGTCATTGATAATTACCTTCTTTTATTTAAATCGGATATAGTTGCATGCACATGCATATAATATATTAAAGAAATACGTAATGCAAATATTTTTTGCTACAATTCCTTTTTTAACACACCAGCAACCTTTGATGCATATTCCTTCAAAGTGTTCTCACCCTTTGCCGTTAAATGAATATACACTCCACGTTTATCCTTATCACAGATACTACGTTCGATAACACCGCATTCTTTAGCTTCCAGTCTCGCAATCAATCGTGACATTGCGCTTTGACTGAGTCCAACTAACTCTTGTAATTTTTGAAGTCTTAACTTCTTGTTTTCTTCTTGATTCAAAAAATACAAAACATAAAATTCATTTAAAGCTAATGATTCATTCGCACCGGATAACTCATGCTCCAATGAATTCTCAATTTGCTTTTGCTTTCGAACAAATTCAAACCAACGTTCGATTATCTCATTATTCAAGATTTCACTCCCTATCACTTCAAGAATACATTATGATATTAAAAAAGTGCCACCGTCAAGTGACACCCCTCAATAATATTAATCTTTAACTAATAATGATGTAAATGCACCAAGTAATAGTGAAATTGCCATAAAAATAAAGGCATTTGCAAAACTACCACCTGATTGTTGAACAATGCTACCGATTAACATTGGCGCGATGAATCCACCCAGTGTTCCACCAGTACCAACAATCCCTGAAGCTGAGCCAATGATTTCTTCAGGAAAAATATTCTGTGGCCATGAAGCAGTTGCGGCAAAAGTGGAAACAATAAACATTCCACTAATGGCAACACTGATGATAGCAACAATCAGTGTCTTGGCCAAGATCAAACCAACAATACCTAAGACAGCAATGATCGCACTAACAATAATAAATTGCTTTTGCTTACCAGCCCATACTCTGGTCAAAATAATACCTGTACCTAGACTACCAATGATTTGCATTATAGCGCTAACTGCCATAATGGCACCAGCCTGGGCAACTGTTAAATGGAAAGTGTCGGTCAAGTAACTTGGCATCCATGACATGGCGCCATAGGTAACAATGTTTTCAAGAAGAAGAATAACAAAAATCAAAATAACACTACGATTTTTAATTGTTTGACTAAATGGCATTTTCTTTTGAATTTTAACTTCATTTTTCACTTCGCCAGCATCATTAGGTAACATGAACAAGACACATAGAAAGGCCACTAGGAACAATGTTCCCAACATATAATAACCAGATCGCCAATTTGCAGAAATAACGTTAGCACCTAATGTATAAGCCAAAATTCCACCAATACCAGTTGTGGTCAAAATTCCAGACTGGGCAAGAACTCTCTTAGTTGGATCAAAGTTTTCTGCGATAGCCTTAGAAGTTGAAGGCGGATAACCTCCATGACCTAATCCTGCCAAAAATCTTATGGCAATAAATAATAATAAGCTGCTGACAAATCCAAACAAATATGAAGTTACAGCAATACTTGCTAATGAAATAAGCAAGATTTTTTTAGCTCCGACTTTATCAGCTAACCATCCTCCAGGAATTTGCATACATGAATAAGCTAAGAAGAAAGCACTCATGATGAAACCCGTCTGAGTCGTGGTCAAGCTGAAGTCTTTTGCAATTGGAATAACAGCGGTTGAAATCATCGTTTTATCCATGTAGACCATCGTATAACCAATCATCAATGCCGTAATAACTTTAATATTTTTTCCCGACATCTTAGATTTAGTAGTTTCTTTTCCCATAACGTCACCGCCCTTCAAACAATTTTATTTTCAAAGAATAGTGTCTAGATCACCTAAACACTGGTTTACTGTTACGATACAGCACATCGTCGACATCTTCAAGAACATTGGCATATCTTGCCGCAGCGAAGAAGTAATCTGACAAACGATTGATAAATTTTAAAACTTCTCCATTGATCGATTCATCTTGCATCAAGTCGACAATTTCCCGTTCAGCACGGCGAGTAACTGTTCGAGCAACATGTAGATAGGATGCGGAAACAGATCCACCAGGCAAAATAAACTTTTTAACTTGTGGTGCGGCAGCCATATACTTATCAATTTTTTTCTCCAACCAATCGACTGTCTCATCATTTTTGAAGATATATTCATGCTTAGCGTCATCTTCCGGAGTAGCCAAGTCGGTACCACAATCAAATAATAATTGCTGAATCTCCTGTAACTCATCCTTTAACTCGGTTGTTTTGTCAGTCAAACTAGCCGCAACCAAACCAACTAATGAGTTGAGTTCATCAACTGTACCATAAGCATTGATACGTTTGTCAGACTTGTACAAAACGTCGTTGCCGATAATACGAGTCTGCCCTTTGTCACCTGTTCTTGTATAAATTCTCATTAGTTACTCCTTTGTGATAAATAAATTATATTTTTTTTTGTAGTTATTGAATATTTTAATCCAACGCTTACCCACTAACAATAACAAAACAGCAGTAAATATTGCGTGGATCAAATCAAAATAAAAACTGCCGGCAATCGAGATGCCCACACTCTTCCAAGTTATTGGATCAACAAAACCAATAATATAGTAGATATCCATGATCCACCCCATAATGAATCCGGACGCGAAGCCCCAGATTGTCAGTATCCAACGTGGTATTTGTTTATTTGACATCAATCCTGATACTAGTCCGATAACTCCTAAAGCAAACATCTGCCACGGTGTCCATGCTCCCTGTCCAAAATACATATTAGAGGTTAGAGCAATTATAGTTCCCATCAAAAATCCCGTTTCAGGTCCACTAACAATAGCTCCCATTATCAAAATAAATAATTCCGGCTTAGCGGAAGGAAGTGCGGCGAATAAAACACGTCCTCCAACTGCCAAAGCACAAATAATCGCAATAAAAACAATTTCTCGTGAGTTCTTACTTGAATGTTCGAATTTTACAAAATAGATGCCAATCGTCAACGCCAACAAAATAAACGAGAACAATAAATAATTTTTACTTCCAAAAACTGCCATCAAAATTAAAACAACAATTGAAATGGCAATTAACAAAATGGATTTTTTGTTCAAAAATGTCCCTCCTTCAGCTATCGATAATTACTAGTTTAATTTAAATTACGTGATAATTCTTAGTTTTTTTTAAAAAAACTCTTAAAAATGGTAATTGTACTGTCAAGTATGTATAATATTTGTAAACGATGACATTACTAATAAAATGGTAATTATATCGAATTTTAATATATAATTATGCAATTATTTGCACAAAGGGGTGTATTTTATGCAAGATAGCTTAACTTTACAATTATTAGGTGAATTTATTGGGACATTAGTCTTAATTTTACTTGGTGACGGTGTTGTTGCAGCTGTAAGTTTGAAGAAATCAAAGGCTGAGGGTGCTGGTTGGATAGCCATTGCTCTTGGTTGGGGTCTCGCGGTTACTCTTGGTGTCTACTGTTCTGGATTCTTAAGTCCTGCTCACCTTAACCCAGCAGTTACATTAGGAATGGCCATTGCTGGATTATTCCCATGGTCATCAGTAATACCTTATATCATTGCTCAAACATTGGGTGGTATTGTTGGGGCTGCACTGGTCTGGATCAACTACTATCCACATTGGGCAGAAACAAAAGATCCAGATGCAATTCGTGGCGTATTCGCGACCGGTCCCGCTATCAGAAATTATCCAATGAACTTTATTAGTGAATTTATTGGTACTTTTGTACTAGTCTTTGCCTTATTAGCATTCACACGTGGTAAGTTTACTGATGGATTGAATCCAATGGTCGTCGGTGTTCTAATTACATCTATTGGTTTCTCACTTGGTGGTACAACAGGTTATGCTATTAACCCCGCCAGAGATTTGGGACCAAGAATTGCTCACCAGATCCTACCTATCGCTAACAAAGGTGATTCCGACTGGGCTTATAGCTGGGTTCCTATCTTAGGACCAATGGCTGGTGGTGCTGTTGGTGCATTAGTTTATCTATTGATTCCTTAAAAATAAAAGCTATAGGATAATTTTATTATTTGTCCTATAGCTTTTTTAAATTATTCCAAGTCAAAGCATCTGGGAAGCTGTCCCTAGATGCTTTATTTATTTCTGTTGTATAAAAGAATTTATCTTTGAAGAAGTCCACTGGTCGTTTGAATTTACTGAGTTTACCATCAAACATCATCGATACGTAATTAAATTTCGTTGCGAACACCAGATCATGACTATTAGCGAATAAAATTCCTCCAGTCGCCAAGTAATCCTTTAACAAATCATGCAATTTCAAAATCATGTTTGGATCTAATCCTTTGGTCGGTTCATCCAAAAATAAAATTGCCGGATTCTTGATCAAACCGATTATTAAGGCCAAAAATTCTTGCTGACCTCCACTCAGATCATAAGGACTAGTATCCTTCAATTCAAACAAATCATACTGCCTTAAAATCAAGTCAACTTGCTGTGAAGTTATTTCTGGATTATTTTGTTTTAATTGAAATTCAACTTCTCCAAAAACCGTATCGGCAACAAACAACAGAGCGGGATTTTGTGGCAAGATAAACAACTTTTGATAAATATTTGTATTTTTATTATTGACAATTTTGCCATTTAAAATAATCTTGCCAGATTGTTGTTTAAGTTGTTGTGAAATAACTTTGATCAATGTGGACTTGCCCACTCCGTTTGGACCAACTAAACAATATGAAATTCCCTTATTCAACTCAAAATTAACTTCATCCACAATTTTTTTAGATTCAAAATCAAACCGAAATGACAGATTCTTAAGTTGTAATACCTCTTTGGATTCATTGATTTTGCGTGAATTATTAACATATTGTATTTCATGCTCGTGTCTATTTAGCAGCTTACTAAACTGGCGATTATTAAGTGGTAACTCTGTTTCATCCCTAAACTCCAATTCCATAAAAGACCTATTTATTTGAGACAAATAATTCTTATAAAACTCATCTTGATACATTTTCCGAAGTGCAGTATCAATTTTTTCATCCAACAATATTGATCCAGACTCAATGATAGCCAAGCGATTAGCATAAAAAGTATTACGTTCTAGTGAATGCTCGACCATAATGATCGTCACATTTAGTTCTGAATTAATTTTGTGAACCATTTGAAGCAGTTTCTCAGCCGCAATGGGATCCAGTTGTGATGTTGGTTCATCCAGTAACAAAATATCTGGGTCAACTATCAGAGCCGCTGCCAAATTGATCAATTGCTTCTGACCGCCTGACAATTCTTGTTCTGTTAGATCCAACAATTCGATGATACCAAAATAACTGGCTACTTCCGCAATTCTCATATGTCGTTCATCGACTGAATATCCCATATTCTCGAGAATGAAATTAAATTCGTCTCTGGCACATTCAGTTATCATCTGATTATCAACAAACTGTGAGATATACGAAATATTCTGATCATTAGTCTGACAATCTAAAGTACCTTCAGTAATATCACCGACCACTAGACCCGGTTTCAATTGTTTCAATAACGTACTCTTGCCACTCCCTGTTTTACCGATCAACAACAAAAAATCGCCTTTATCAATGGTTAATTCAACGTTACTTAGCGAAAGCTTTTGACTGTTGGCATATTTGAAGCTGTAGTTTTTGAAATGTACCATTTCCACCATAAGTATTGAGACACCCCTATTAAAATTGGCATTGTAATCATAAGTATGTTTAAAACACTGATGATTATTATATTAGAATTCATGATGAAACTAACGGAAGCCGAACCAAAACTAACCTTACCGTTTTTTAACAACACCATCGTCAAATTAAAAATAATTGCGGTAAAACTACCAATAGACAATATATAATCGGTCTTAGTGTTGGCATAGTTCCTTGAAACACTGCGGCGGCGATCATATCCTCTAGTTATTAGTACATCGGATACATTCATGAAACTAGCAATCGCCTTGTTTAAGACAATCTCCAATAGATTCATTTTTTTATAAGCATCTCTACTACGAAATTTATATAAATAATTAGTGTTCTCAAAAATTTCGATTATCTTTGGAATAAACTTAATTGTCAAAATAAAAACAATGGCAATATTTCGTAAACTTTTTGAAAGTAGATCAAAAATAACTTTGACATTAGTTAGCGCATCATAAATATAGAAAGCTAACAGTAAATTAACAAATGAAAAAGCTAAAATACCGGCATTCAAAAGTGATTCAGTTGTTATTTTTATTAATGGTATTTGGATAAGAATGTTATTGCCTCTTTGATTTATAACTAGATTAAATATAATGGTTGTTAAAAAAATAATTAATGTAAATTTTAAATAACCCTTTGAATTTTCCTTCTGAGTAAACTTGGCAACTGACAATAGTGAAATAAGAACTGCCAAAATAATTATTGGATTGTTAAAAACTAGCGATGAAATAATAATTGACAATAAATAGATTAATATTGAAAAATTATTAACTACTTGTCTAAATCCAGAATAAATTTTTTTCAACTACCAATCACCTTCCCGTCTACTCACTAGCACATTTAAGAATAACACAATTCCAATGTATTATTATTCACATGAAATCCTTATATATTGATAAACAAATTCTCTGATATAATTAGAAATCGCAAGTCAATTTTATCTGAGGGAGTATATATTATGAAAAAAAGAATCACCGTTTTATTAATGTCATTGTTATTGCTTATTGGCGTTATTGCACCAGCTGCCACAACAACTGCTGATGCGAAGACAAACAATATCAAAGTTACTTATGTCTTGAAAAAGAATAAGAAGCAAATCGCCAAGAAGACTGTTACCTTGAAAAAGAATGCTACTGTTATGACTGGCGTAAAAAAAGGCTGGAAAGTCACTGAAAAAGGTGGTTTCATTTCAGCCATCGATGGCAAGAAACAAAATAACAAAAAGAAGATCTACTGGACATTTACTGTTAACGGTAAGCAAGTTAATGTAGCGGCCAACAAAAAGAAGTTAAAGAACAAAGATAAAGTTACTTTTACATTATCAAAATATAATGGTTAATCACTCTATCTGAAAGAGGTCATGACACAACTTTCTTCGTTTAACTACATAAATCCTCGTATTTACTGTGTAAATACGAGGATTTTTTTGTGCTAAGATCTCTTTTTTTATTTATTAAACTTATTAGGAACTTCCCAGGTCAGACAATGAACAGAACCACCCAGTGTTGATATTT
This sequence comes from Companilactobacillus jidongensis, assembly GCF_003946575.1. Lineage (GTDB taxonomy): Bacteria > Bacillota > Bacilli > Lactobacillales > Lactobacillaceae > Companilactobacillus > Companilactobacillus jidongensis. Next base: position 60,770 of record NZ_RHOP01000009.1, read on the forward strand.
CACTAACATCGACTGGAACTACTTTTTTGTTAGTATTACTTTGAACAATTTTCATTGCTCGCATATCATTCTTCAGGCCATATTGTGGGAAATATATCGTACTTGTAGTTTCTAACATATTAATGTACAAACCTCGTGCAGAGGCTATTTTTTTGTCATATTGCCCCTTGTCAGTATATGAAGATGGGAGAACAACAAATTTCATTTTTGGTTCAATTGACAAAATCTGATTTTTAATTTTCTTCAAAAATCCTGGTTCATAACTGAAATCGTTAATATACATTTTGCGTGCGGAAATAAATTTAACCATCCCATCACTGTGACCCAATACATCACCAGGTTCTTTAGAAATAATAATCACATGTTTCACTTTAAGTTGATATTTTAATTCTGCAATAATTTCTTTTTTTGACCACTTTGAATTATCAGTCAAAATTTGCTTAGTAACAACCACAGTATCAGATCCATTCCACTGCACGTTACCACCATCTAACTTTAATTTCGAATTAGAATAATTATATCTACCTCTCAAAAATTTCTTAAATTGGCGGTTCAAATATCGGCTGTCAGATTTTTTTAAATAACTTGGTGAGTAATCGAATTTAACCATTCTAGTGGTTATTACTGGCGCAACATCCCGAATCCAAATATCTGGATAATAATAATTAACCGTATTAAACTTCTTTGGTTCCATCGATAAAGATGTAATTGTATTCTCATTAGAATTTAGTTGTAGGTCCTCATTGAATTGATTGAATGAATCTTCAAATGGCTGATAATATTTATCTTCAGAATCGGGCTGACTTGTATAAATAGTGTCAGCCTGAATATTGATTGTATCCATGCCAAGTAGTGTTGCGAAGCATAGAAATGCTGTAATAATAGTTTTTGTCATACTTATCTCCTCGTTTCGAAGAAAGTATATCAGGTGATTTTTTATATATAATATATAAAAAATATAAGTCTGATGTTAAGGCATAAATTTGGTATTGACAGGATCTGGATATAATAAATATATATATAAATAAAAGCGGATCTCCTCATTAGGAAATCCGCTTTTGTCATTAGCTATGTGGTAAAACATTAATAATATAAAGCAATAATAGAAAGACGAAGAACAATCCGTACATAATACCGTTAACTTCTTTTCTTCTTCCTGCAGCAATCATTGTCAGTGGATAAGCTAGAAATCCAAAGGCGATACCGTATGTAATATTATATGTGAGTGGCATTGCCAAAACTGTTAAGAACGCTGGCAAAGCGATTTCGAATTTTTCCCAATGGATGCCCTTCATTGACTGAGCCATCAAAGCACCAACAATAATCAAGACCGGTGCCGTTACATTTGATGTAACGACTGTCAATAATGGTGAGAAAAACATTGAGATAGCGAAGAAAATACCAACAACTACTGATGTCAATCCAGTTCTACCTCCAACAGCAATACCAGCACTTGATTCAACGTAGGCTGTTGGTGGAGTTGTACCAAAGATAGCCCCACTGACCATTGAGATAGAATCAGCCATCAAAGCACGACCAATTCTAGGCATTTTACCATCCTTCATGATACTTGCTTGTTCTGCAAGCCCAATCAAGGTACCGGCAGTATCAAAGAATGCTACCAATAGGAAAATAATCACTACAGCCCACATCTGAGGTTTATTAATGATGTCCCCCATGTGCGCCACACCAACACCGAATGTTGGTTTCAAACTAGGAATACCAGATACGATATGTTTTGGCATCGAAATCAATCCTGTAACCAATCCCGCAACTGTTGTAAAGACCATTCCAATAAAAATTGAACCAGGAACCTTTTTACACATAAGTCCAGCTGTAACAATCAATCCAGCTATCGTCAACAAGGTTGTTGGGTTAGTGAACGATCCAATTTCAACTAATGATGACTTGCTAGCTTCAATCAAGCCACCACCTTGTAATCCAACAAAGGCAATAAATAACCCTAACCCCGCTGAAACGGCAAGCTTCAAATCCTGCGGGATTGAATTTATAACTAATTCACGTAGCTTCAATAATGAAACAATTAAGAAAATAATACTGGCAATAAAAACACCTGCCATCGCTGTCTGCCATGGAATACCCATCGCAATAACAACTGAATAACTGAAGAATGCATTATCTCCAAGTCCTGGTGCAATAGCAATCGGATAATTAGCCAAGATCCCCATCAAGACAGATCCGACAATTGCCGTCAAAGCCGTAGCAGTGAATAATGAACCCTTATCCATTCCAGAATCCCCTAATACTTGAGGATTAACGAATAAGATGTATGCCATAGATACAAAAGTAGTTAATCCCGCTAAAACCTCACGTTTAACAGTAGTGTTAGCTTTTTTTAGATGAAACAAACGCTCTAAGAAACTTAGATTCTTTTCATCATTTAATGATTCCAATATAAACGCCCCTAATCAATTCTTTTTCACGAACTTATATAGTATTACAAAGTTGAATTGTTTTTTCAATACAAATATAAACATTTTCTATATAAATTTAATTATAGTTCGTGTTTTGCTGTTATTTTCGATATTAATCCAGTTATGTAACATTATGTCAATAAAATATAAATATCTTTTCAGAAATATTTGTATTTATTTTCTTCATATGTTCAATAATCAAAACTAGTAATCTAGTAAAACCCGAACATTATACACTTACATCTAAGATATTTAAGTTTTCCATTTTACTATTTCAATTTAGCGTTATTATTGAAATATAAGTTTTTTAATAAAGAAAAGTGGGCAGATTGAATGAGGATTTCAACCAAGAAAAAAATTATTTATATTTTGGCAATCGTATTATCGGTAATTTATTTGTTGTGGCGTGTATTCTTTACCATTCCTTGGCATGCTCATATTTTTACACTTATCTTTGCCTTACTACTGGTTGGTAGTGAATTGATCTCTAATTTTACTGCTTATGTTCTGATAATCTTTCGTATCATGCAGTCCAAAAAAAATCATAGTCTAGAAATCCCAAAATTCGATTTAACTCAGCCTATTCCAGATATTGATATATTAATTGTGACCCATAACGAAGATGTCGACTTACTGAGGAAAACCGTCAATGCAGCTACGTTCATGAGGTATCCTGATAAGAAAAAAGTCCACATTGTCATTTGTGACGATGGCTGTAGAGATGAAGTAAAAAAATTAGCTGATGAATATCGTGTTAACTACGTCAAAATGGAAAACAATAAAAAAGCTAAGGCTGGAAATATCAATCATGCTTTGGAACAATTGAGTTCACCATTGTTTGCCATCTTTGATACCGATATGATTCCATTCTCGAGCTTCTTATATAGTAGCGTTCCCTTCTTTACTAATAATTGGGTAAATTTAAAAGATGATCCGGACCACACAAAAGCTCTGGGATTTGTACAGACACCACAAAGTTTTTACAATGCTGATATTTTTCAATTCAACCTATTCGCCGAAAATTATGTTGCTAACGAACAAGATTTCTTCTCACGTGACGTCAACGTTCTCAATGGTTACAACCAGACCGCTCTGTTCACTGGTTCTAATGCCGTCTTCTTGCGCAAATCTGTCGATCAAGTTGGCGGATTCCCAACTGACACTATCACTGAAGACTTCGAGCTAGGAACACAGATCAATATGGAAGGATATACTAGTATTGCCACAACACAGCCAGTCAGCAGTGGTATTACACCGGTCGACGTCAAGGGTGTAATTAAGCAACGTACACGCTGGGCTCGGGGAGTTATTCAAAGTTGTCGTAACCTACATATCTTCACCAATCCTAATCTGTCCCTGTCGAACCGTATCATCTTGATCAATACTTATTTATATTGGTGGACCTTTACTCGTCGCTTAATTTATATCATAGCGCCATTATTGTATGCACTATTCAAAGTTCAAGTCGTTAATGCTAATTTTTGGATTTTAATGATCATCTGGGCTCCAGGATACTTTCTATTACATTATGTCCTAGGTGATGCTTCCAGTAAGATTCGTAACGAACGTTGGGGTGAAATTCAAGAAACATTTTTCGCACCATATTTGTTCATTCCGGTCTTCTTGGAAACAATCGGTATTAAAGCGAAAAAATTCAAAGTCACTGAAAAAAACGTTACTTTCTCATTTAAAGATCGACTATATATTTTGCCGTATCTCTTCCTATGGTTACTAACACTCTGGGCAATCATTAAGTTTAATTATGGTAAATGGGGTTCGGAAATCATTGTCGGAAGTGTTATTACTTTTTGGCTGGTTACTCACTTCATCAACTTAAGCTTTTGTCTTTTTGTATCTATGAAGCGAAATATTTATCGTAAAAGTGAACGTTTCTTGCGTGAAGCTACAGGAAAAATTCAATTGCCTGGTGAGACAGAACCAACCGCTGAATTCAAAACTCGTGATGTTTCCGAAGGTGGATTTTCATTTGAATTTAATGATCCTTCTATCAAATTAAAACAAAATGAAGAATTCAGTGGCATCCTGTATCACGATAAATTTTCGATCAACTTTACCAGTCGTGTCGTTCGTGTAGTTGAACAGGAACCAACCTGGTATGCCGTCACTATTAAGATTGACAGTGTAGCAGGACAAAATCACTACTTGGAATTGATTCACGATGGCGATAATGCCCTATTGCCAAAAATGCAAGATAACTGGATCACGCCACTTGATGAATTACATTTGAATGCTGTCATGCATATGAAATCGATCGAACGTACTTTATCCAAAGTTATCCGTAATAACTCTTAAAATATAGGAGTAAAGCAAATTGTCTGTATTCGGTTTTATAATTTTTATTATTGCCCAAATGGGTTATGCCGGAGGTCTTCGAGAATTCGGTATAAATAAGCATTTGTCCTGGATAACTGGAATGATCGTTCAAACATTGTTTCTGTACGTCTTTGCGATGCTCAAATTACTACCGTTTGCGCTAACTGCGGTGGTAATTTTTGGTGTCCTGATTGAAGCAATTAGAATAGTTTTATTACTACTTCATAAAGGGCGTACTAAATTTGAAGAAATGCATTATTTCGATGTTTGGATGTTAGTCATTGGTATCATCTTAGGCAAAACTCTAGCAAACAGCCCGCTACTCCATTATGACAACTACTCTCACTGGGCCCTGATCGTCAAATTTTTACTGTTCCAGGGTCATCTGCCTACCGCCACTGACTCACTGATCTCATTCACATCTTATCCACCTGCGACTGCACTATTCATTACTCAGTTCGTTCACTGGGTCGGATTCAGTGATGGCGCCATGTTGGTAGCTCAATTTCTACTCATTTGGGCAAGCTTTTATGCGATATTCTCTGTTTTGAGAGATCGCACTAGAGCATTAAATGCCTTCATCTTGTGCTTCATTATTTCAATTACGAACGTTTTTAATATTGCCATTCGAATGAACAACTTATTGGTAGACTTTGTTTTGCCAGTTGTAACGGCCGCTGGAATTGCCGGTATCTATACTTATCGTAAAAAATGGAAAATTGCCTGTTTCATTGCATTTGTCTTCAGTGCTGAATTACTGCTGATCAAAAACTCTGGTGCTATGTACGTTGTCATGACTGGTTTTTATCTTTGGTACACCTTAATGAAGAATACCAAAGGTAATTTGTTCGAACGTATCGGCAAAAGTTCGCTCTTATCTATTCCAACCATGGTGCTAGGTTATCTTCCATTCTTCTGGTGGAACTTACACGTTAAATCGACTTTTGCTGCTGTATCAAAACATCAAATCAGTTCACAAGCATACAAGCATCAATTATCCAACGAAGGTACAACCGTTATTCTAAAAATTGGTCGCAAGTTTATTCACGAAATCACGAGCACAAATTCTTTATCGACCAAGGGAGTCATTCTGATCAATATCGGTCTGATCGTTGCATGGTTGATAATTCGTATTTTTCTTGATAAGAAAACCAATCTATTTGCGACACTAGTTGCCTTAGATTTGAGTTTTGTTGCCTATTACATCAGTGTCTTTGCTATGTATATTGTTTCAATGCCCTACGCTGAGGCTATCAAGCTGGATGGCTGTGAACGTTATTTATCTAGCATGGTCATCTTGAACTTGCTTCTAGGCTCTATGGCATTAGTGGTAGCCATGGATCGAGCATATTTCGAACAAGATATTTCCAAGCGTTCATTACGTTCCTTCTATTCGATCATCACTAAGAATATGTATCAAATCATGGCATTAGTCTTGATGATTTTTTCAGTTATCATGATGTTCTCCGAGATCAACGGTATCGAATATAATGACACTTTGGGTAAAGAAGAATTACCCGTTCAGATGAAAAACCTTGCTTCACAGACAACCAAAATGAATCATACCAAAATTCTATTAGTCGATCCTCACGTCGTTGACGCTGACGATTACTACGCCGGATATGTCGGCAGATATTACTTCTTCTCGGACAAAGTTATTGGTCAGGAAAATTTCACTATGTCTAAAGAACAGTTCAAGGCTACAGTTAATGGCTATAAGTACGTTGTCATTCCTGAGTGGCACCGAACTTTTACCGTTATGACGCAAAGAGTCTATCATCAACACTTAAAAGTGGGAATCTTCAAAGTTACACCCAACAAATTAGTTAGAGTTAAAAATATTAAAGTATAAAAAATGGGGCTGTGGCATAACTATAAAATTACTCAAATTTGCAGTTTAAACGCGTAAAAAAACACAACTTCCTCCATCTAACTACAAAAAATCCCGTATTTACTATGTAAATACGGGATTTTTTGTAGTTATACTCAGAAGCTAAACGTGTTTTTTCACGCTCTTATTTTTATCCTTTAGTGATTTTAATTGTGCCATCTACTAAGTCAGCTTTGAGATTCTTAACATCCAAGTTGTCCAGGTAGAATTCAGCAACCTTATCTCTGATCTGTTGTTCGATGACCCGACGAAGTGGTCTTGCACCCATTGCTTCATCGTAACCTTCATCAATCAACCATTCCTTAGCTTCAGGAGTTACTTCAAGTGTAATACTCTTCTTAGCTAAGTTCTTACTTACATCATTTAATAACAAATCAACGATTTGATTCAAATCGGCTTTTGATAGATGAGTAAACTCAACGATGCCGTTGAATCTATTCAAAAATTCTGGACGGAAGTATGGTGCTAATTTGTCCATTAGTTTTTCATCTTTATTACTCTCGTCACCGAATCCGGCATTAGATGTGGCAATAATAATTGTATTCTTGAAGTCAACAACATTGCCTTGTCCATCAGTCAAACGACCGTCATCCATAACTTGCAATAACAATGTCAAAACTTGTGGATTTGCTTTTTCGATTTCATCTAACAAAACAATTGAGTATGGATTACGTCTTACTCGTTCTGTCAAAGTATTACCGTTATCCTCGTAACCAACATATCCTGCAGATGTACCTATCAACTTGGATACAGCAGTTAAATCAGAATACTCACTCATATCCAAACGAACAATGGCATCCTTACTGCCGAACATATCACTTGCTAATTGTTTTACCAATTCTGTCTTACCAACACCAGTTGGACCAACAAATAGGAAACTACCGATTGGACGATTACCTTCATCAAAACCAGCACGGTTACGACGAATAGCACGTACAACCATATCAACGGCCTCATCTTGACCAATTACATGACCTTTGAGACGTTTGCCCATTTCCTTTAGTCTCTCGATATCACTAGCACCCATTTGTGAAACAGGTACACCAGTTAATCTTTGAACTGATGCGGCAATGTCATTAACAGTCGCAATTGGTTCAGTTTCACTAGACTTGTCGTCATTTAATTTAGCATTCAAGTCTTCTATTTTCTTCTTCAAGTCAGCAGCTTTTTCGAAATCTTCTTTTTTAGCAGCTTCAGCCTTTTGCGTTTCGGCCTCCTTCAAGGATTTCTCCAAACTAACTTTGTCAGTTACCGGATTCTTAGCAGCCAAGTGAGCAGCCGTCATATCGATCAAGTCGATTGCTTTATCAGGGAGTGATCTTTGTGGAATATATTGAACTGAATAATCCACAGCAGCTTTCAAAACATCATCAGGCAACTTAACGTTGTGGTGATCTTCGTAAGCTTTGCGCAATCCTTTTAAGATCGCTACTGTAGCATCTTTACTTGGTTCATTGATTGTTACATCATTGAATCTTCTAGCCAAAGCAGCATCTTTCATGATCGTATTACGATACTCATCTTGAGTAGTAGCACCGATAATTGAAATTTCACCACGACTCAAAGCTGGCTTGATAATATCTGACAAACCTTTGCTACCAGCATCTCCGCCAGCGGCACCAGTACCAATGATTTGGTGAATCTCATCGAAGAATAGAACTACATTACCAGCTTTTTTAACTTCCTTAAGCAAGTTCTGAATATTCTCTTCAAATGAACCACGGTATTGAGTACCCGCTTCAAGCGAAGATACATCAACAGAAATGATCTGCTTATCTTTGATGGCTGCAGGAACGTCCCCCTTAACGATTGCTTGTGCTAATCCTTCAATAACCGCAGTCTTACCGACACCAGCGTCACCAACTAAAATCGGATTATTCTTAGTACGACGACTTAAAATCTCAGCCGTCTCTTGAATTTCTTTATCACGCCCAATAACGGGGTCAAGTAAACCGTCACGAGCCTCTTGTGTTAAATTACGTCCGATCTTGTCTAATAACTTACCATTACTTCCAGAATCAGCTTGTTGCGATTCCTCACTGACAGGAACTTGCTTGCCAGCTGTACGCATTTCTTGATATCTAGCCAATTCTTCAGGTGTTAATTCATGGCCGTTGACATAATACTTCGTGCCATTACCGTTATTGTTCTCACCCATTAATCTGTTGAAAATATCATCCATATCGTTGTTTGAAAATAAATCGTCATCCCAAAATGATCTTGCCATAAATAATTACCTCTCTCTCATTTTAGATAATGCAATTCCAAGTCACGTAGAACGCGCCACATTTCAATATCTTGTGCTTTGGCTAAGGCCTCAATATCGCGCAGATTGAGTGGCGTTGCGGAAGATTGTTCCTTATTAAAGGACTTATGCAGAGTGGTATAACCGTATCCACTCTTCTTCGCTATGAAGTAAATCGTTAAATGCTTATCCTCTAAATAAGTCTTAATGTCTATTTCCATATCTCCAACCTCCACAAGTACATTATAGCACATCTGTGATATAATACAAGTGTGAAGTACCACATGTGTGCTATGTTTTGTAATAATTATACTTTCATATCATTATTTTGGTACACTGAGTATAGAAGACTCGAGGTGATTTTATGAAAGAGCTACTCAAATCTTTAGACAGATTGAACAAGATTTATGAACAATTTGACCTGTTAAACTTTCGAGCACATAAGGCCATGCCATTGACCTTCAACAAAAAAGATAGCAAGGAATTACTACGCCAAAATAAGCGTATGTACTTCAGCTACTCTTATTTGAACAAGGAAAAAACCAGACTTACCAACTTGATATTATCCCAAACGGTAAATCTCAAAGATCCACTTTTTAAACAAAAAAGAATGCTTCATCCTGAACTAATCGACAAAGCACTCAAATTAAAAAATATTGACGAATCTCATGCCAAAGAAATGGAAGACATTCCCAATCGTAATCGTAAGATCAATAAGTTGAAGCGCTTGATAGCTATGATTCAAGATGAAAGTATTGGCTTATGTCAGGGCTATTTAACACAAATGAAAGTTTTGATCTATCAAAACAAAATGCACGTCTTCGAAGAACGAACTGAGAAATATCAACCTAAGGAATTATTGAATGATTTAGACTTCAGAACTAGAATCATGCAGTTTGATTACGATCGTTATATGTTCGAAGAATTCACTCCCGAAAGTTTCTTAGATTATTTGATTTTTGAAAAAATCCATCGTCACGCTACGTATATTCGTTCCTATGATGCCAGAGTTCTAATTCCTGAAGCCGATGTCTGTGGATTTTCAGGTATCGCATATGAAATCGAAGTAGACGGCATCCGTGAATGTTACGTCACCTTTAAGGGAACAGAAGCTGATATGGATTATACTGAAAGTTCACGACGTAAACGTTTGGACAAGTTTCTACTTGAGGGATATAAAGACTGGAATTATAACGTCAATGCCATTCTAATCGGTAATGACACTGAGAATCGGCAAATGTTAGTTGCGCGTGATTTTATCCGTTATCTTCAGAGTAATATTCAAGATAATTGTTCACTATATGGCTTAGGTCACTCTCTCGGTGGTCATTTTGTGCAGACCTTACAACTAACTGACGATTGTTTTAGCGGTGGTTACACGCTTAATTCCGCGCCAATAAATCTTAAGCAGGTTCAGATCATTGACCCTGAACTATTTGATTCAGCTACTTGGAATAAACTATTCGAGTTGACCGAAGATAAGACCAATGGCAACATTCGTAATAAGGAAATTAAAAAACTTTTGCCAAGAGAATATCCCGAGATAATCAACCAAAGTTTTCAACAAGATTTGACTCAGGTATTCTACGAAATTCCTTATACTATTTGGATCGGACACAAGTGGGAATACAATCTTAATACTTGGAAATATCCATTTAGAAGTCATTTAGCTTCATATTTGAATGCCGGTGAGATCCACTCATATCAACACTTTTTTGAGCAACTTTTTGCTTACCTGCAAGATTCAGAATCTGGCGCACAGTTGATGCGAAGTTCATTAGCGTTCTTACGAGCCCGTGTAAAGATACTTCATGATGATATCGACAAACCGCAGACGACTGAATTCTTCTACGCTTATTCTAATTACTTATTTGAATCAGGAATTTTTCTTGATCATCCACAACAAGTATCTGAAGACTTCAGCAAGTCACAACCGACAATGTGGAAATCATCACGTCGTGAATGGCCCTTCTTGAAGAGCCTCAATATGGACATGCTCGAGCTTTCAGTGTATTTCCATATCATATCCGGAGTTAAATATTTCTTGAATCGTACTCCAAACAAAATTGATTAAAATAAAAGAGCTTATCGATTTTTCGATAGGCTCTTAATTTCTCCAACCAACAATATCAGTATTTTCAAAATTATAATTCAACTCTTCACCATAGGCAGCCTCATAGGCGGCCTTTTTTTGTTGATAATCCTGATTCATCATTTCAATACTGTCATCTCTTATACTTTTTCCTTGTGGATAAATCGGTTTTAATACATGAACTATGTATTGTGTTTTATTGAATTCCTTGTTATCAGGTTTTCCTGTATCGATTATTTCAACAAAGCATGAAATGATGGGTACTTGAAATTTGGCAGCATAATAGTACGCTCCTCGCTTTGGAGGTCTTGGTTTCCGATAATTGAACCACATCTCTTGTTCTGGGTAGATAAGTACTAATTTTTTTTCATTTAACACCTTTTGAAGCATTTTGGGAAACTCTTTGCCGACATAGTCAATATCACTACTAATAGGAATAGTATCGTAAAAATTCATCAAGAATCCAATGAGACCCTTCATACATAGATTAGTATCTTCACTAACAATGAATAGCCTACGTCGACCAGCTTTATGTACCATTGCCCTGATAGCAGTATTTTCTAAAGGATTAAAATGATTGCTTGTAACAATTGCACCAGTCTGTATATTTTTGATGTTTTCCAGTCCAACAATACTGGTATTAATATTCAAAATCGAAGTCATAATATTTGCGATCGTTCTCGATACCAAATTATTTACTCGGTAAAACGGACTATGTAAATCATGTAAATATTTTTGAATAACATCCCGACTTTCATCTTTTGTAAGAACAGGATCATCGATCTCGACCTTATCATTGAATTTTTTGTCATTAATTGCTTGCTTGATATTCTTTATAACCTCAACCTTTGAATTACCAATAATCATAATTCTAAAGCTCGACTTGATTCAATCTTTTTACGGGTTTCACCCGCTTCAACTACTGACAAAGCTTTCTCTAATAAGTAATGAACATTTTTATTATCATTTTGCTTGTCTTCTTCCGAATACAGATCTCTTTCTTGTCGCAATAATACATAATAATTAGAGTTACTTGCGTAATTCCAAAAATATTTTTCATTTTGAATATCACTGTAATGCCATGGTTTGTAAAACAGGCAATAATGGATAATTTGTGGGTTACTATCATCGACTTTTTGAATTGTTGGTGTTGCATTCCAAATCCGCTCAAGAGGCAACACATGTCCAAAAGCCATCAAATTCAAATAATCTTGATCCGCCGCTAACACATCCAATTGATACGTATTCAAGAATTTCAAAAATCTACTTGCAAATTTAATCTCACGAAACTGTGCCAAATCCATTAATAGAACGCCAGAATTAAAGTACTTATTGATAGGTATTCCTAATGCATCCTGCACATACTTAACAGTTTCGGGATTATCAGTTGCAAATGTATCTGGGGCAGCCGCCAATAAATTACCTTGTAAATCAATGTGATAAAAATCAGCAATGTCACAATTTACAACCGTGTCAGCATCTAAATATATTGCCTTATCCAATTCGTCGAACATTTCAGCAATAAATAGTCTGAAATAAATTGTATATGTGAAATAGTCACCACGTAACTTAGTATGTTCAGATCCCATCTTTTCAGTGAAATCTTCATCCATAGATATGAATTCGATTTTTACATTATTTCTGTTTAACTTTGATAATTCTTTGATGCTTCCCTTACTCAATTTTTGATACAAAATTTTTATTCGGTAAATATTATCATCTGATGCATTTTCGATGATTGATTCAATTGACACTGATAAATAAGGAACATATTTGTCGTTGATAGAATAAAAAATTGGAATTTCTTTTAAATTTGTCATGTTTAAAACCTACCTTATAAATTTTCTTTTAGATTCTGATATTGATTTAATATGGAATCATATTCGTACAATCCTAATTTTGAATGCATTTCATCAACTTGCCATGGTTTCACAGTCAGCGTATGTATCCACGGAAACAATCTGAAGCTAGTCGTAAAATGCTGAAAAACTGTATTTTTATGAAGTTTACGTTGCTCATTGAATCTACGACCACAAACTTTTTTAGTTGTCGTTAATTTATTCAGCGACGATTGATCTGGCATGAACATCTTTTCATTGCGGCACATTGTTCGACATTTTCTGAATAATCCAGTTCTCCTGATCATTTCCAAATTCAATAACATTATTCCAGAGTTTAAATAATCAAAGCTGGTAATACAATTATGAAAAAGCCACTTACCGTAATAATCCAACACTCCAGCTACTTCATAACCATTCAGGTTCTGATAATAATAATCACTGAAGTCTTTCCGGCAAATAACATCAGTATCAAGATACAAAATTCTTGCTGGTAACAATGAAACCTGATCGGCATATAGTCGCAACATACATCCTGGAGTGAAAATAGTCTGCATATTAGCTGTTGGCTTATTAGAATCGAACAAATTCGTAATATCAATTTTGTTTATATTATTTTGTTGATTAGATTTTTTTAAAATAGAATCCAAATACTTTATAGTTCTGTCATCAATTGGATAATATTCTTTTTGACTTGTTTTGATATCAGCTGTTAAAACATAAATCTTAAAAGGTCCATTAGTATTTTTTATCAACGATAAAATAGAAATTAACAAACCATCTTTAATATTGCTATCCCCACAATATAAAATATTCAATTTTACCCCTTCTTTTTGTAATGAATGTATTCATACGTACTCAGTTGCGCTCGCTTTTTCATACAATTTCTTATTTCATCACTCAAATATCTTTGCTGTTCTTTTTCAGTTGCCAATTTGGACACGGTAAATGGTCCATCTATGAAAACTGTCTTTTTAGGTTTTTTAAAAAATTTTCTTCGTTGATAGGTCGTTGTCATGCAAAACGATTCAACATTATTCTCAACTGGAAAGTGAAAGGCTGCTTTTGAGAAAGGACGAATATCCGTGTAATATGGCCAAACATGTTGTTCAGGGTAAATCATCAAGAAATTATTATGTTTCAATCGCTTGATTATTTCATTATTAAAATTAGCCATTTGGTGCATCGAATCCGGTATTGGCAATCCTCCGCCATATTTGATGAGCTTACCAATTATTGGAATCCCAAGATTTGCAGGACTAGCAATGACATTAAAACTTGAACGTTTACTTAAAACATTAGGTAACAGAACATCTCCAGTTGGTTGAGTATGATTTCCATACATAATAAATTTCGATTCATTAGTTAACTTTTCGACTCCAACAATTGATATTCGCGTGAACTTGATATAACAAACTGCAATCAGCTTCAAAAAGAATCTGATAAAGAATTCAAATAATTTACCAATCCATGAATTAATCGACCAATCGTAATGATCTGCCACGGAAGCTTCTTGATTCTTACTTTTTATAATGTCATCCGAAAATTCTCGATAATAATTAGTCCTAACGAAATCATTTCTTGAAATCATGATATTGTCCTTTTTATTTTAGTAAGTGTTCAATCACTTTTCGACATTAATATACCATAACCAGAATAAAATACAAATATTTTTCACGAAAAAAGGAAGCCATATTATGACTTCCTACTTAGTAATCAATCTTATAAACAATCTAACCTGTGATACAGTGCGGTTTCTTACCTCTGGTCCGATTGATTTTTTATTTTTTATTAATAATTCTTCGTATATCGAGCGCTGCATTATCGCAACAATTATATCAGTCAAAGACGCTACATCTTCATCTGATATGCGAATTTGATTTTGAATCGATTTTACACTTGCCGTCAAATTCATCTTGATTCGCGTCAATACTTGAGAGATCCACTCAGATTGTTCATTCGATAAAATTGCGCGTTCTCTGATGGTGATCATAAATGATCGATATCCTTCTTCATCTGAGAAAATTTCACAGATTCGATCATACATATCCATAATTTGCTTTTCAAATTCTTCCAAATTATGAACTTCAACAGCGGAACGGACGACACCCTGTTCACGATGAATCATACCTTTTTTGACGATCATATTCAAAATTTGCTTTTTCCCATCTGGAAAGTAGTAATACAAAGAACCGTCAGAAATTCCAACGGCTCGATTTATTTCTCTCGTGGTAGTTGCTTCAAATCCCTTTTCGGCGAATAGATTTTGAGCGGCCTTTAATATTTTTTCTTTTTGAATGTCACTCTTTTTTACCATTTATCCTCCACTATGCTTCCGCAATTGTTTGAACAATCAAGTAAATATTTAATATTATTAAGACAATTGTTGCAAACCAAGCGCAATACTTGACCCACTTCTTATTCTTGAATTGACCCATTATCTTCTCATCACTAGTAAATAGTACTAGTGGAATAATAGCAAATGGCAAGGCAACACTCAAGAATACTTGTGAGAATGTCAGCAGATTCTCAATCTTAGCTTCATTGTCATGATAGTAAAATGCAAAAATCAAAACTGGTGTAACTGACAAAAGTCTTGTTAATAATCGCTGTGCCCACAATGGCATCTTTAATCTAATGAAACCTTCCATGATGATTTGACCAGAAAGTGTTCCCGTGATTGTTGAACTTTGACCTGATGATAACAATGCCACGGCGAACAACATACTCAAAATAGGACTGGCAATAGCACCAACAACTTGCTTATTGCTCAATGCGTTGAACAAATCAACGAAACGTCCTAATTCACTGTTTGTACCATAAAATAATGCAGCTCCTAATATCAAGAGCAAACTGTTTACGATGAAGGCTAAGAATAATTGAATATTTGAATCAATCGTTGAGAACTTGATTGCTTTAGCTATATCCTTCTTATCTTCACGATTAACTTTTCTAGTTTGTGAAATTGATGAACCTAAGTACAAATCATGTGGCATAACTGTGGCACCAACGATACCAAGTGACAGATACAACATACCATTGTTAGTAATAATGCTGCTCTGTGGGAAATATCCGTTAATAATTCCGGTAACGCTTGGCTTTGCCAAAAATACCTCATATAAGAACACTAATAAAATAACTGAAACTAATGTAGCAACGATGGCTTCGATCTTACGAAATCCTAACTTCATCAATAACAGTAAAATCAAAACATCGGCAGCTGTAATCAAAATACCAACTATCAGCGGTATATTGAACAACAGCTTAATCGCAATACCAGAACCAATGATCTCAGCAATATCAGTCGCCATGATCGCCAGTTCAGCGATAATCCAAAGGATTATTCCTCCAGACTTTGAAGTCTTCTCACGAGTTAACTGGGCCAGGTCTTTTCCGGTAACAATACCCAATTTAGCTGCCATCGATTGCAATAACATAGCAATCAAACTTGAGATAAGTACAACTGATAACAGCGTGTACTTATACTGAGCACCACCGGCAATTGACGTGATCCAGTTACCAGGATCCATATATCCAACAGCAATCAAAATACCAGGACCAGTGTAAGTCATCAACGTTCTCCAGAACCCGGCGCCTTCAGGAACTTCAATACTACCGTTGATTTCGTCCAAGCTCTTATTATCTGCAGAACTGGAACTTACGAGTTTGCTACGCTTTGCAGTTGTCTCGTTTGCTTCTACTTCACTACCATCTTTCATAGTAGTACCTCTTTTCTATTGGTTTAGAAATTCGGCGATATATTATCATTTATAACTTATGATGTTATCTCCGTATTTTTCATAGTTATTGAGCACACGATTAAGTCATACAGCACTTATAATTATATTAATAATGAATAATTTGAGCGTGCGCTCAATTAGCCATTGATATAATATCATGCTTTACAGAAAAAAGCATTGGTTTTTTTGTAAAAGCTAAAAATAATTTTATGTTTAATAAAAAATACTGAATCCCATATACGAGATTCAGTACTGTCTTAATCTTTTTTTCGTCTAAATCCAATTACACCTAAAATTGTTAGTAAGAACATCCCTAATTGTGCATACCAAGTAGTAGATTGTTCCCCCGTTTGTGGGAATTGACTACTGTTTGAACTGTCAGTTCCATTAAGATTGTTTTTGCTGGATTCATTTGTGCTTAATACGTTAGTAAAAATACTACCAGTCATATTAGTTGAATTACCTGACACAATAACATTTTCATCTTTATTAATTTTGTCGTTAATAACAGTTGATGAGGCAGTATCGCCAGAAGGATCAACTATAGTGGAAGAACCATTATCCCCTGTTGATCCATTATCAGAATTATTATCTGGTAAAACAGTTGTACCATTACCCGAATTATTATTTGAATCTCCGGTGTTATTTTCGTTATTAGAACCACTGCTTGAGCTTCCACCTGAAGATCTGCGTTTAATAGTCAAAATTGAAGTTGCGGTCTTAATATTCCCAACCGAATCTTTATACGTATATGTAATTGTATAAGTGCCAGGTTTGGAAGTATCTAGATTATCAGGATCTACAACATTACCATTCGAATCAGTCATAACAACACTTAATGTTTTATCTGCTAAATCTGAAGCAACAGAGCTTGTTACATCTTTGCCATTTTCATCAACTAATGACGTAATGTTATCAGCTGGAGACCAAATTGTACCAGTCGTAATAGTTTTATCTGGTGCAACAACATCAATACCAGAAGCAATGACCGTAACAGTTGTGGAACTTGTTACCTTGTTCCCAAGTGAATCAGTATAATCGTAAGTTACCTTGTAAACTCCACTAGGAGTACTACTGCTAATGACATTACCTGTAATAGGTTGACCGTCTGAGTCAGTTATTTTATACGTTAAACTATTATTTTCAAAAGCTTCTGATGCCGTCACGGACGGATCATTAGCATCAGTCAATGTAACTCCTATAGTTGGATCCCAATTAGACATACTTGGACCAGAAACCAGTGTATTCGATGATGCTGTGAGATCAGGAACGGTTATTTGACTATCATCATTGATCACATTGACATTTGCTGTCTGATTAATAGTTTTAAATCCATCGTTATAAGTATACGTAACGGTGTATGTTCCTGGTGTAATAGTATCTACATTATCTATGTATGTTAAAGTATTTCCCAAAACCTGGCTAATGGTTACTTGATTGCCATATGGATCAGTTATTCCAGAAACATTATCGGTCGGTGTCCAATTTTTGCCCACAGCAATGGTCGAATCCTTTGTGGAAATAACACTATCTTGAATAACGTTCAGTTTTGCTGTACCAATATCCGCATGTTCCACACCATTTTGATCAGTATAAGTATACTTGATTGTGTATTGACCTGGTTTAGCAGTATCAATTGCTGAAATTTGTGTGCCATCACTGTTAAAATATGTTTCCGTAATCTTGGCAGTAGATAGGTCAGTAATCGAATCACCATTACTATCAGTCAATGACTTGATATTATCTAGTGGAGTCCAACTTGTGTCACCTTTAGCAATTGTCATAGGTTGAGTCTCTAATTTGCTATCATTATCTGCAATCGTAATTGTTAATGGATCAGAATCAATAGTTTTACCCGTTGTAGGATCTGTATAATGATAAGTTATCGTCTGTGTTCCAGCCTTAGAAGTATCAATACTTGTAATTGGATCACCGTTTGAGTCAGTGGCTGTTAATGATTTAACCCATGCGGTAGCCGGATCTACTGAATTACCATTGCTATCAGTTAATGATGTAACACCATTTGACAAGGGCCAATCTTGTCCTGTTACCAAGTTTGGATTTGAAGTAGCAATGGAAGACTTATCCACATCTTTGACGGTTACCGTTGCTGTAATACTAGCCGTTTTTGCAACCCCAGTATTACCATTAATAAAGGTCTTATTTTTCTGAGCATCAACATAACTATATTTGACTGTATATGTTCCAGCTTTTGTAGGATCAACAGTCGAAATAACTGTCAGAACATTACCCTCAGTATCGGTATATGTATAAGTTCCAGGAGCCGATATAGCAGAACTGCCGCCAGTCATATCACTTATCTTAATTGAATTTCCACCCGGAGCAATGATTGAAACATTAGAATCAGGATTCCAAGTTGAATCACTACTTGCATTAATGGTTGAATCATTTCCCGTTAATTTAGTTTTTATTTCATTAACATAGACATAATAAGTATTACCTGCAACCGCACCTGTGGAACTTGTCTCTAGCTTTGTCGGTCTCAGAACCATTTCATCGGTCAGTGTTCCATCACTAATTGTCATTGAAGGGTACCAATATTTATCTGCTGTAAAATAATGAGTGATATTTGCTGGATTATCAGTTAAATCAGTTCGTTCATAGACAGTCCCATCTTGCCCCGTTACGATTTTTGGATATCCAATCCTAGCATTAATATCATTATCCCAGGCAATGTACGTATCAGTTACATCGACATGAGTGTATGTTAATGTCTTTGCAACACTATTTCCAAGAGAATTAGTATATGAAATACCAACCATATTTTTATCTGGTGCATTAATTCCTAAATCACTTGTAGCAATTGTTTTATATAATGGTTCAGTTGAAAAATTGTCACCGATACCGGCAAATAATACATCAGATTCTGGAACCTCAGCATCTTTTCCGGCATTTATGGTTATTGTGGCAGGGGTAGTATCAATATCTGCTCCAGTTTGAATCGGAAGTAACAGTTTTATACGTTTGGAATCAGTGGTACCTCCTTGATTGACATCAGGATCAGGTACTAATACGTGAGCATCATCATCAGGACGGAAGTAAAATACTTCACGTCCATCAGTAGTATTGTTCAATTGAGATACATTCAAACTGGAAAGCGATATATCTGTTGATGCTTCCTCTCTTACTACGTAGTCATCAGCAGCAGTCTGAAACTCATCCAAATCTCCCGTAACAGATTTTGGTAACACAATATAAAATCCGAATAATGGATCATTTTCTGCCATATGATTTGTACCATATGGTAAAACCGATGCGACAGCTTTAGCATTATAAAGTACATATTTTCCGCTAACTCCGATTTCGAAGTTCGCAAGAACAGGAACATAACTACCGTTATCTTTGGCAGTCGGAGTTGTCGAACTTTGTGTAGAATCAGTACTCTGCATATTTTCAGTATCTGACGAATTCGTATCCCTTGTCTCTATGCTATCAGCTTGTGGATTACTTGCGGCATAGCTTATTGGCTGCTGGTACTTACTATCATATGAACTTTTTTGAACACTAGCATATTCAGATACTGATGAATAGGATCGTGGTGTAGATACTGATGATACGTTATCAGTATCTTTGATATCCGTGACAGTTTCATTGTTACTTTGATTGCTATCGAATACTTCAGAATTATCAGTTGTTACAGATTGATCAGTCAAATCATCTTTGCCTGTAACATCTTTTTGACTTGTCTTTTTATCTAATATATCAGCATTAGTTGTTCCATCTGAACTATTAGTATTTGACTCACTTGTTGTAGGCTCATTATTGGTTGAACTTGCTTCATTGGTGGCAGCATTAACTGGAGTAGTCACAGCTAATCCTGCCACAATTGAGGCAGTTGCAAGTGGAACAGCAAGCCACAATTTGTCTGTTTTATATGGTTTCAGCTTATCGTCAGAATACAATAGTTTACGCCCATTACTTAACTTCATAAATAAAACTCCCATCAAAAGCAAGAATCAAACCATTAGAAAAATTGGTTCTGTACTTTATTAATAAATCGATAATAGCACTCTATTTAAACCTGTTTACGCCCATATATACAAATTGTATTTACGAATACTGATTTTTTTATAATTACGAGATAATTTGGGTATTTTTTCATAATTAACATCCAAGAACTCATTAATAAATCAAAAAATAATAATAATAATCGTTATATACTAGTATTATTATAAATCTATATGAAAAAATTAGACCAATTAAAATCAAAACGGGCAAAAAAATAGTGGCCATACTGGCCACTACCCAAATATTAATTAAATGTAACATCACTAGCTTTGACCCATTCATCAGTCGCTACTCGATACATTGTTTCATTATTAATAGATTTTGAAACCTTATCAGTGATGAATTCAGAACTTCTGGCTAAAGCACGATTGGACTTCTCACCAGTATCTTTATATAGAGTGGCTTGAACATTAGCTTTCACCACACCATTTATACTATTGATCAAAATAACATCGTCGGCTTTGACCCACTCATCAGTCGCTACTCGATAGTACTTAGTTCCATTGAATTCAGCCGATCCATTATACAACCAATCAGTTGTATGCTTCAAAGCACGATTCAATCTAACACCATTAAGATTCAATATATATTTATCTGAATCAGATTTAGTCTGTAATACACCCGATTCTTTAACATATTCTCTAACATCGTCAGCTTTGACCCATTCACCATCTGAAATTTCATAGTAAGTATTGCCATCGACGACATCCTTCTTAGTCGTATTAAAAGTTGTCAACTTGCTTAAAGTTTTATCTGATATTTTTTTACCATTTGCATCATAAATTGGAATTGAATCTGCTTTTTTTGTGATCAATGACAAATTATTGATATCAGATATATCTGATGCGCTGGAACTTGAGCCATTGCCTGAAGAATCACTTGCTTTTGGAGTGACTGTAACAGTTATTGTTGCAGGAGGTACGCCAGCAACAATATATGTCACATGGTATATTCCTGGTTTATTAGTATCGACTATATCACCTGTAACTGATATTTTGTCTGTGTCAACAAGCTGTTTAAATGCATCACTACTTATCGGGAGAAATTTACCCTGATCTGTATAACCAGATAACCCGCTGGATGAATCCCATGTTTGACCTTGTTTAATAGAAACATTATTTGTATTTAGACTTGGTAGCAAAGTTTTAGATGCCATTTGCTGAGTTAAAATGATCTCAAACGGATAATCCTTACCATTTATATTTAATTCTTGTTTAATTGTAACCGTCATTCTATCACCTGTTACTCCACCAACATTAATTGTTGACGTTGATGAATCATAAACCGCTGTAGGGTGACTACCATCATTAGGGTCAAATGCAGTAATAGATGGCGTAACTGTTGCATCCTTAGAATAAATGTATTTACTTAAGTCAACTGTTCCTGAATCTGCATCGACATAAAGTGGATCCATATTAATATTTTGTGTTCCTAAAGTAACATTTGTAAGTGATTTATTCGATTCAAGTGACTTGTAATCTTGAATATTGTTATCTCCGGACAAATTCAAGGTCTTCAAATTATTCAAATTTGAAATACCTGATATATCAGTTAGCTTTAAATTATTAGACAGATTCAAATCCGATAACGAAGTTAATCCTGAAAGATCATTAGCATCAGTTATGGCACCACCACTTAGATTCAACGATTTTAGTTGATTCATATTCTTCAATCCAGAAATATCACTAATTGTTCCGTCACTATTATCAGTGCCAACATCCAATGAAGTCAAATTAGTAAGCAGCTTTAAATCATCCAGATTATTAAAGTTCTTAACAAAATCTGTTCCATTTAAATTCAGGGTTTTTAAATTGGTCAAATTGGATAATGGACTTATATTTGACACATTACTATTATGTAAATCGATTAAACCCATTTTGGTACCATAATTCAATCCAGAAATGTCATTTAACGTGCTTCCTTGGATATATTCGAACTGTACCAAGTTTCCAATATATTCTGGAGTCACTATTTGCGGTACTCCCACAGCAATTTGATTTTTTAATTCTTCTGATATTCCATCAGCACTAACATCGGCTTTAACAATGTTAATAGATGGCTGACGTGTAACCATATTCGTACCCATCATAATCATTCCACCAGCAAGACCCGTAGCAATCAAAATCATACTTTTTTTCACAAATAACATCCCCGAATAACATATTTTATATAATACAATTATAATTCTTATTTTAGGACTCGATCAAATAAAAAAAGTGATTGCCATAACGGCAACCACTTTTAAAATATTACAGACGTTCGTTTAATTCTTTACCAAGTTCTTCAAAGCCTGGTTTGCCAAGCAATGCAAACATGTTCTTCTTGTATGCTTCAACACCTGGTTGGTTGAATGGGTTGATACCATTCAAGTATCCAGAAACACCAACAGCAATTTCGAAGAAGTAGATCAAGTAACCTAATGTATAGGCGTTTTGTTCTGGGATGTGAACGCTCATCACAGGAACGCCACCGTCAGTATGAGCAAGTACAACACCTTCGTAAGCACGTTTGTTTACGTAGTCCATTGACTTACCTTCAAGATAACCTAGGCCATCAAGATCTTCTTTTTCACTAGGAATAGCCATTTCAAAACGAGGTTTGTCGATGACAACAACTGTTTCCATCAAGTTACGACGTCCTTCTTGAATATATTGACCTAATGAGTGGAGGTCAGTTGAGAAGTTAGCTGATGACGGGTAGATACCCTTTTGGTCTTTACCTTCTGATTCACCCATCAATTGCTTCCACCATTCACCGAAGTATTGTAGGTTTGGCTCGTAGTTCTCAAGCAATTCTGTTGTGTAACCTTTACGGTATAAGATATTTCTTAGGGCAGCATATTTGTAAGCATCGTTCTTTGATAGATCAGCATCTGAGAAGTCATCACGTGCTTTAGCAGCACCTTCCATCAACTTGTCGATGTCAATACCAGCAACGGCGATTGGCAATAGACCAACAGCTGTAAGAACTGAGAAACGTCCACCGATGTCATCAGGAACAACGAATTCTTCGTAGCCTTCAGCATCTGATTCTGTCTTCAAAGCACCCTTAGCACGGTCAGTAGTAGCATAGATACGGCCCTTAGCACCATCTACACCATACTTTTCAACCAACTTAGCTTTCAAAATACGGAAAGCGATTGAAGGTTCTGTAGTTGTACCTGATTTTGAGATAACATTAATACTGAAGTCACGGTCTCCAATAACTTCTAGTAAGTCAGCAAGGTAGTTAGGAGAAATTGAGTTACCTGCAAAGTAAACTTCTGGAACATCCTTGCTGTTTTTAACGTTATAGAATGATGAGCTTAGAAAATCAATAGCAGCACGAGCACCTAAGTATGATCCACCAATACCGATTCCGATAAATACTTCTGAATCAGATTGAATCTTCTTAGCAGCTTTCTTAATGCGAGCAAATTCATCCTTGTCGTAATCAACTGGCAAGTCAATGAAACCACGGAAGTCAGCACCGGCACCGGTACCTTTACGTAGTTCACTATCGGCAGCAGTTACAAGGTTTTGCATTTCGCCGAGTTCATTTTCATGAATGAACTTATTTAATTTTGAATCATCAAATTTAATATGTGTCATTTTCTCTCCTCCATTTATTCTAAAACTAGATTATCATTTCCACTGAAAATTTCAAATCTTTATGCGATTTTTCAACCAATTTCCGACAAAATAAATCAAATATCCAATTGCAGCACCAATTGTATTCAAAATCACATCGTCAATATCCGTCACACCGGTGTTTAAAATGAATTGTAGACCTTCTATAGAAGTAGATATTAAAGCACCGATTAAGACGACTTTAAAAAACTTCCGGTCTTTCTTGCCCAAAGCAGGAATAAAAATTCCCATCGGAACGAACCATACAATATTACCATATAAATTATAAAAGAAATCCACTAAAGACTTGGCATTTAATAATTTAAAGGTCTGTACGAATGGTATCGTGTTGATTTCTGAAAGCGGCCGATGAAAAAAGAATTTAAATTCCCACAAAAAGTAACTATCTCTAAAGACAGTCAGTGCAAAAAGTAGGAGCACATAAAAAGCGAAGGCAGTCACCCAAAATTCATGAATAAAACTTGTCTTCTTATGTTTCCACTTAATCCAAATAAATCTTAATATAATGAAGAAAAGCGTATATAATATAGCTTTATCAACAGCATAGAAAGATAGGCGAATCAACGGAAAATGATTAATTCTAGTTGCATACATATTGGATACATAATTATACAAAGGTCCTAAAAATATCATTTTTCTCATTCTTTCCCACTTTTTACTTAATACGTATTATACTAACAATTAAGCAATTTATTTAGAAGAATATAAATTTATTAAAGAAATTTTACAAACAAGGAACTTTTATGAATAAAATTAAATCGTTTTTGAATAAGCGCATCGGCTTCGTCAGCCTGTTGGTCTTTTTTTTATGGCTAAAAACTGTCATAGCCTACTACGCCGAATTTTCGTTGGGATTAAATGATCCGTTACAACATTTCATTTTGATCATTAACCCCATTGCTACAGCAATCATCTTGCTAAGTGTAGCGTTATACATCAACAAGGCTATTGTATCCTACATCGTGATGGGGGTTATCTATGTTTTAGAAAATATTTTATTATATGCGAATATTTTATATTACCGTGAATTCTCTGATTTTATCTCATTCAACACCATCGCCGGTGCCTCCAAAGTTACCAAGGGTTTAGGCGGTAGCTCTGCCAGTTTAATGCAGGGACACGACTTTATTTACTTTTTAGATTTTGTATTAATTGTTGTTTTATTTGCCAGCCATTATATCAGAATGGATCGTACAAAGATACGTAAACTAACGGCTTTTGCGACCACCATGATTGGTGTATTCCTGTTCTCACTTAACTTGATGCTGGCCGAAACAAATCGTCCACAATTGCTTGGTCGGACATTTGATAACAGTTATATTGTTAAATACTTAGGCTTTAATACTTTTTTAGGTTACGATGCCATTAAGTCAGCTCAAAATAATCAGGTCAGATCGACTGCAGTTGGAACTGATATGGACAATGTGCTCGATTATGTTAATCAAAACTACGCTGCACCTAATAAAAATTACTTTGGAAATGCTAAAGGTAAGAATATCATTATTATTCACTTAGAAAGTTTCCAGCAATTTTTAATTGGCATGAAGATCAATGGTCAAGAAGTTACACCATTCCTGAATAGTTTATATAATGACAAGAATACTATGTCATTCAATAACTTCTTCCATGAAGTCGGTAGTGGACGAACTAGCGATGCTGAAAACATGATGGAAACAAGTTTGTATGGATTACCTGAAGGATCGTTATTCTCCAAATTGGGTTCAGACAATACGTTCCAGGCTGCACCAGCCATTCTCAAGCAAAAAGAAAATTATACTAGTGCCGTCTTTCACGGTAATGTTGGTAGCTTTTGGAATCGTGATGATGTCTACAAAAACATGGGTTATGATTATTTCTTCGATTTAAATTACTTTAACCAAAGTGATGATTCCAGTATCGGTTACGGGATGAAGGATAAGTTGATGCTATCCGAAAGTGTCAAATACCTCGAGCAACTACAACAACCTTTCTATACCAAGTTCATTACCGTTACTAACCATACTCCGTATGATTTAGGTGATGAGGATCAAACTGCTGACTTCCCTAAACCAGATACTGGTAATAGTGTTGTTGACAATTACTTCGTCACAGCGCACTACCTTGACAGTGCCCTAAAAGAATTCTTCCAATATCTCAAGGACAGCGGAATTTATGACAATTCAATGATTGTCTTATATGGAGATCATTATGGCTTGAATGCTAGTCAGGATAAAGTTGTTGCGCCAATGCTCGGCTATGATACCAATAACAGTGATTTCAACGAAGTCCAAATGCAACGTGTACCATTTATGATCCACATGGATGGCTTAAAGGGTGGACTTAATGATACTTATGGTGGAGAAATCGATGCTCTGCCAACTATCCTTCACCTTGCTGGTGTCAATACCAAAGGTTACGTTCAACTTGGTACAGACTTATTATCAAAGAAACACAGTGATATTGTTGCCTTCCGTGACAAAGAATTCATAACTACTAAGTACACAGTTATTCGCGGAAATGATGGTGGACATATTGTTTATGACAACAGTACTGGTGCTCAAGTAAACCTCAATGACAATGCACAACTATCCAAAACCGTTGATAAATGGCAAGAAGAAGTTAACAAGAAGTTGAAAATATCAGACACTATCAACAATAAGAACCTCTTGAGATTTTATACTCCAACAGGTTTCACACCGGTTGATTCGTCAGAGTACAGCTATCAAAATGAAATTCAACGATTGGTCAAAACCCGTGACGATCTAGGGCTCAAATCAACCAGTGTTTATTCAAAGAATAACGATAAATCGACTACACCAATGTATAATACTGATGCACCAGAATTGAATGGCGACAGAACATATATCGATAATTGGTCCAGTGTTCTTAAAGGTTCAAATACTGGTAATTAAAACTTCATTTAACAAATCTATTGATAGTTAAAATACAATTATTAAAATGGAATATTGTTAATGCGACATGCTATATTTAACTCGTAAAAAGAATATGACTATTCTAGGTAAGACCAACACAAATACCCCTGACAGCTCTATCTGTCAGGGGTATTTTTTCGTGGGTTAAAATATAACTGATATAATAGGACTATATGACACAATTTAAGGGATTTGTATGAATAATATAAAATTAAAATTTAAGTCGTTGGTTAACCAACGAGTGGGTTTTATTTGTTTTTTGGTATTTTTACTGTGGATAAAAACCGTTATTGCCTACTATGTTGATTTTTCCTTGGGCTTAAATGATCCACTGCAACATCTCATTATGATAATCAATCCGATTGCCACATCATTGATTCTCTTAAGCATCCCTTTGTATATCAAAAGAACCAAAATTTCGTATATCATTATGGGACTGATTTATTTAATCGAATCCATATTTTTGTATGCGAATATTTTGTATTACCGTGAATTCTCTGACTTCTTAACATCATCTGTTATTCTTGGAGTTGGCAAAGTATCAAAAGGCTTGGGCTCCAGCACTTTCTCACTCATGCAGATTCATGACTTTATCTATTTCGTCGACTTGGTCATCTTGATATTATTATTTAGTTTCAAACTCATCAAACTAGATACTAAACCAATTCGTAAGTTAACTGCTATAGCAACTACTTCAGTTGGTGTTTTGATTTTCTCAGTCAATTTGATGATTGCTGAAGGAAATCGTCCACAATTATTATCACGAACTTTTGACCATGCCTATGTCGTTAAATATCTCGGATTCAATTCATTTCTCGGTTATGATGCAATTAAGTCAACAATGACCGACCAAGCAAGATCCACTGCGGTCGGAACTGATATGGACGATGTGCTTAATTATGTTGATACTAATTATGCAGCACCTAATCCAAAATACTTTGGAAAAGCTAACAGAAAAAATATTATTATTATTCATCTGGAAAGTTTTCAACAATTCTTGCTTGGCATGAAGATCAATGATCAAGAAGTTACACCATTCTTGAACAGTCTATATAGCGATAATAATACAATCTCATTTGATAATTTTTATCATGAGGTTGGACTCGGTCGGACTAGTGATGCTGAAACAATGTTAGAGTCGGGATTATTTGGATTAGGTAGTGGAACGTTCTTCCCTACCAATGGACCATCGAACACATTCCAATCAGCCCCTGCCATCCTGGCACAGAAAAAAGGTTACACTAGTGCCGTTTTCCACGGTAATGTTGGTAGTTTTTGGAGTCGAAATGAAGTTTATAAAAATATGGGCTACAATTATTTCTTCGATCAATCATATTATGATAATTCGATTGAAAATGCCAACATGAGATACGGTATGAAGGATAAACTGATGTTATCCGAAAGCGTTAAATACTTAGAACAATTGCAACAACCTTTTTATACCAAATTCATAACTGTAACTAACCACTATCCATATTCACTAAGTGAGGATGACAACGATGGTTTCACTGCACCCGATACAACTGATCATAGTGTTGGTAGTTACTTTGTGACTGCTCACTATTTGGATAATTCACTTAAGGAGTTTTTTGACTATCTAAAAGATTCTGGATTATATGATAACTCCATGATTGTTTTGTACGGTGATCACTATGGGATTTCAGAAGATAGGGTTAAAGCACTAGCTCCAATAATTGGACTTGATCCAAATACTTTCAACTCCTATAACAATTCTCAACTTCAGAAAGTACCATTTATGATCCATATGAATGGGTTAAAGGGTGGGATCAATCACACTTATGGTGGCGAAATTGACGTCTTACCGACTATCTTACATCTGGCTGGCGTAAATACTAAGAACTATGTTCAAGTCGGCTCTGATTTATTATCTCAGCAACATAAGGGCCTAGTAGCGTTCAGAGATAAGAACTTTGTCACGACCAAGTACACTGTAGTCAACAACAGCAAAGGACCACAAGTTTATAGCAATGAAACGGGGGAATTGATCGACCTACAAGACAATCCTGACTTAGAGGACAAAGTAACTAATTGGCAACAAGAAGTTAATACTAAGCTAAAAATATCAGACGCTGTAAATAACAAAGACTTATTGAGGTTCTACACTCCAAACGGCTTCACTCCGGTTAACCCCACTGATGAATCGTACAATTATCTCAACCAGATTCAACGATTGATCAAGACGCGTAACTCACTAGGAGCTGGT
The DNA here is from genome assembly GCF_003946575.1 of Companilactobacillus jidongensis. Taxonomy (GTDB): domain Bacteria; phylum Bacillota; class Bacilli; order Lactobacillales; family Lactobacillaceae; genus Companilactobacillus; species Companilactobacillus jidongensis. The sequence continues at coordinate 90,139 of NZ_RHOP01000009.1, forward strand.
TCAACCAGTTTGTATTCTAAGAACGATAACAAATCTACTACCCATCTCTACAACACTGATGCACCCGAGTTAAATGGCGACAGAACGCCAATTGATGATTGGTCATACGTATTGAAGAATGATGCTAATAACTAAAAAAAGACCTAGGACAAATATTAATATTTGTCCTAGGTCTTTTGGTTAGATCAATCAGGTACTTTATCTTTATCTACTTTGTGCTCATAACCTTCATCAAACAAAGTTACAGTGAAAGTCGTACCTTCATTTAGCTTACTCTTAACATAAATTTCACCACCGTGGTTTTCAATCAACTGGTGAACAATCGATAATCCTAATCCAGACTCACCATACTTGCGGTTCTTACGTGATGGATCAGCCTTATAGTACCTATCCCAAATATTCTTGACTTGATCTTCAGACATACCGATACCAGTATCTTGAATCTTGAAGATTGAAGCATGTCGATCATCAGCACGATATCCAGTAACAGTAATTTCACCATTATCAGTGAATTGAATCGAATTCTGCATAATATTGAACATAACTTGTACAAATCTGTCGTAATCTGCATATGTTTCCAATTCATCTTCTGGAGTTTCCAAAGTTAATTTATCTTTGGACTCCGCAGCCTTTTTCTGCAATTGTGAAACAATATCTTTTAACGGTGCATTCGCATCAAAGACACGTTTTGCCAAAGTGATTTGATTAGTCCGAATTTTCTCGTAATCAAGGTTCTCATTGACTAATCTAATCAAACGATTAGTTTCATTACGCATCAATTGAATACTTTGCCCCTTAGATTCTTCAGGAATGGCATCATATGCAAGACCCTCTAATAGGCCATTAATGGTCGTAAGCGGTGTTCTCATCTCATGTGATGCATCAGCCATGAATTCCTTGCGACGCTGTTCCTGACGCTTGATTTCTTTATCTGAGGCTTCTAGTGACTTAACCATGGTGTTGAAATCATTGGCTAAGTCATCTAATTCATCGGTATTTTTACTTTCGATATGAACTGAGAAGTCATTATTGGCAACTAATCTCGTTGCGCCACGAAGTCGATTGATACGGTTGACTTGGTAACGTGACAACAAAAAGCTAAGAATAATCGCAGCTAATAGAGATATTAACAAGGCAAAGTACAAACGTTTATTTAGCTCACCAATATTTGTTTGTAGTTGTGAGACATCAGATCCGGCCCAAACAGCCGCAATCAATTTACCATTTTGGAACCACGGTGTCAGAACATAAACATAACTCAGATTATCCTTTTTGTTACTCAAACGAGGATTACCTTCAGAGCTCTCAGGCTTTTGAATATTACGAATCGTCTTACCTTGCTTCAATTTATTCCAATATGATTGCTTTAAGTGCAACTTCACATTTGTTGGTGGAGTTGGATAAACTTGATCATTTTGATAATCAAAAATTGCGAATTGAACATTTTTATCCGATAAAACTTGCTCGACAGTCTTAATATTATCCCCAGTGATATTATGAATCTGTCCTGTTTTTGAATCAGTCTTCAGAGCTATTTTTTCCAGATTACCAGCATAACTCTCAAGATCCTTATAAGTTCGATTGTATTCTGAAGTGGTCGAAGTACTCGTAACAGAATACAGAATAATCCCCAAAGTCGTAAGGATAACGATCAAAAAACTCAGCATATTTTGATAAATTAACTTCATAATTAATCTACCTTACGTCCAGAATCATCAAACTTGTAGCCCACTCCCCAAACGGTCTCGATGACCTGTGGTCCAACTTTTTCAATTTTTTGACGTAACTTTTTGATATGGGCATCGACAGTTCTTTCTTCCCCAAAATAATCATAATCCCATACTTGTTCCAATAACTGCTCACGTGAGAAGACTTGCTTAGGTTTACTTGCTAAAGTCTTCAAAAGATCGAATTCCTTAGGTGTCAAATCAGGAATCTCCTTATCACCTAGAAAAGCTTCACGAGTATTAGAATTCAACTTGAAATAACCAGTATTAACATCGAATCCATCATTATCTGCGGTTGCATCAGATTCAACATTGGTACTACCTTTGGAAGCTTCTTCAGCAACACTTTCATTACGACGATGAATAGCCTTCATCCTGGCGATCAAAGTAATAGGACTGAATGGCTTAGTAACATAATCATCAGCACCGAACTCTAATCCTAGAACTTGGTCACTCTCAGTATCACGGGCCGTCAGCATAATGATAGGAACCGTCTTAGAAACTTTTCTGATTTCTTTGGCAACTTCCATTCCATCTTTACCAGGTAAATTCAAATCCAGTGTAATCATATCCCAATCATCAGGTGCCTCATTGAACATATCAACTGCTTCGTTTCCGTCATATGCAAAGTGAGCATCCCAACTTTCTTTTTGGAAAAACATACTCATCATTTCTGATACAGACTTGTTATCTTCAATCATTAAAATTTTCATTTATACTTCACTCCATCTACTTTCGATTTAAGACTATAACAATTCATTAAAACTTGCTACTATATATATTAGTATAAAAATATGAATTAAGTTGGTGATTTTTTGAATAAAGATTATAAAGGTACTGTCTTTTTCGACCTTGACGGTACATTGATGAACGAACATTCCAAAATAGATCCTGATGTAGCGGCAGCTATCCACAAGTTACGCGATAATGGTTATCTTCCTGCTATCAGTACTGGACGCGCACCGAGCGAATTAGTCGATGTAACTGGTCCAACTGGCATTAATACTTTTGTTTCATTCAACGGAGCTTACGTTCAATCGGCTGGCACAACTATTTACAAGAAAAACATCTCACCAGAGACTGTTGCTAAGGTTATCGAAGAAGCCAAACAATACAATGATATTATCACAATGCACTCACTTGACAAAACGTACACAACTAAGAGTACCAAATTTGTGAATGATTTTTATAAGTCAGTTAAAATCCCCATTCCAGGTGTTGACCCTAAGTTCTATGAAAAGGAAGAGCTCCCAATGATCTTAGTAGTTACACCTGATGGTCCTGAGCGCTATTCTAAAATCTTCGGCAACGAATTAACATTCTATAAAACTGGTCCTTATGCAATTGATACAATTGCCAAAGGTGTTTCAAAAATGAATGGTATCAAACACCTATTGAGTGGGCTAGAGCTTGAGGACAAGCCTGTCTATGCATTTGGTGACGGTCCTAATGACTTGCCAATGATTACGGAAATTGAACACAGTGTTGCAATGGGCAACGGTATTGACAGTGTCAAAAAAGCTGCCGAATTCGTTACTACTGCTAATACTGATCACGGTATCGTCAACGGACTCAAACATTATAATTTAATTTAGCCTTTTAAAAAAGCTGGGAAAAAATCCCAGCTTTTTTATTTTATAATAACAACTTTTCCCATCATGTGACCTGCTTCAACTAATTCAGTTGCTTTGGTCAAAGTCTCGACATTTAATCCATGCAAAACTTTAGTTGTTGTAGATTTGATCATCCCACCATCAAGTCCAGTAGCTAGTTTTTCAAGATAGACTCCTTGAGTCGACATTGAATCAAGATTATAAAAGGCCTTTGTAAACATCCATTCCCAAGCAAAGTCAACTGACTTTTGTTTCAGATCACCGATTTGAGAATCATGCAAGTTAGTAATAGTTGCAAAAATTCCAAATGGTTTGATCAACTCGACAATTTCATTCCAATGTGGATCATTGTCACTTAGTCCTAAGATATAATCAACTGTATCAATACCCAAATTGTGAACTTGCTTAATCAAATCTTCATGATGGTTGACCACTAGATCAGCGCCAAGATCTTTGACCCACTTAATTTTTTCATCCGTTGATGCAGTCGCAATAACTTGTAATCCTGCCAAATGCGCCAGTTGAATGGCAATCGACCCAACGCCTCCTGCACCATTGATGATCAAAATTGTTTTATCACTATTATCTTCTTTTGGATCAACATGCAATTTTTCGTACAGTAATTCACTAGCAGTCAACGTTACCAGTGGCATGGCGACACTTTCGTCAATCGATGTTTTTTCAGGCGCTAAAGCAACGATTCTCTCATCAACTAATTCATATTCCTGATAACTGCCATCACGCGTGTGATCTCCAGCAAAAAATACTTTGTCACCAACTTTAAATTTATCCGCCTGATCACCTATTGCCGTCACTGTGCCATAGCCATCGAATCCTAGAATAAGCGGCTTTGTACCATTCTCTGTGAATCCTTTTCTGGTCGCAATATCAACTGGGTTGATTGATAGACCTTCAATTTTTATCAAAATATCCTTTCCAGATGGAACTGGAATTTCTTTTTCAAACTCTTTTAAACTATTTAATTTATTATTTGTCATGCCATATGTTTTCATATGATCACCTCGTGATACCTATTTTACATCATTTCTGACAATAGTTTTACATTCTGTATTAGACCTAATCTACCAATACACTTTTCTTCAATTCCAACAAAAATCATATTATGATTCAGTTAAAAATCGAAGTGATTCTAATGGCAAAATTCATTGACGTCAAATATCCTGACGGATCAGAGAAGATTTTTAAAAGTATTTCATCTGTTGAAAATGATTCCACGTATCTCACACTGGACAACACTGTTAATGAGGTTCATGTTCACATTCCAACTCAATCAGTTGCGCCAAAACTTTACTTCTACGTGATCAACAGTGATGAGATCAACGATACTCTGATTGAAAACTTACCTAATGTTTATACTACACATTCAGCATTGATTAGATTCTTTGATGGTAAATATAATGTCAACGCTAAAAAGAATATCAAATTAGATGGTAAATATCTGACCTACATCAGTGGTGATAATATTATTTTTGTAAAAATAGATAAGAAAAACGACCATACATAGCTATATGGTCGTTTCTTTGTGTATTTAAACAAGTCCCCAAGACTTGTTTTTATTAACTGTGATTTGCTTTATAGTTTGTGTTCTGAATCGTGTTTACCAAAGATAACAACCTTCTTTTAACACGCTCTAAACAATTTCCACAGTTGCACTAGTAATTCCATAAGAAGGAATCATGCTATTTGGCATTGCGACGTCAATCTGATAAGGATTGTCATAAGCAAATGTTCCTGTATCATTGACTGTTCTATACCAGACATCACCTTGTGCAGTTGTAATTTTCAAGCGTGATCCACGTGGGATAACGCCTAGATTTGTAGCTACACCACTGTAACCCATGTCTGATCCTAATACTGCTGGATCATAAAAACTAATTTTAAATGTACCAACAGTCCTCGCTGTTGATTGTTGAGCAGCTTGCGTTGTGGCCACATTTGTTGCAGTAGCCTGTGTTTGTGCTTGCTGTTGAACCTGTGCTGAAGCTTGTTCTTGCTCAGCTTTGATTGCTTCGTTCTCTAAAGTTACAGCATCTACTTCCGGCTGTGCTTGTCGTTCTGCTGAGACTTCTCCCATTTCATAGTCTCTTTCGCTATTTTCAATTCCAGGAATAAATTCTTTACTCCCTGGTAATGAGACCTTTCTATTAAAGTCATCTTGTTTGTCGTTTGATGAATCTGACAAGTTTGATAGGTTTACAAAGTCTCCGGCATTACTTATTGACGGATCACTGTTTTCTGCATCGGCTTGAACAGTAGCTGTATAGCCCATGAATCCAACTAAGATTAACCCCATGAAAAATAATGCGTCTAATTTAAATTGCTTTATCAACTAATCCCCCCGGTTTTCTTAATCACAAGAGAGAACTATACAAGATAATTGTTTCAATTGTATTACGCTAAGAATAAGAAAATTCCTTTTGAAGCCTTTTTTGTAATATCGCTGTAATGTAGTTCATAATATCGGTCTTATTTTTCAATTATATGATTATTTTATCTTTTTCGTTGAGATTGTGAATTTATCACAAATTGATTATTTGCTTCATCGGAAATAATATCACCCTCTTCGAGAACAATTATTTGTCGAAAATGCCGCAACATGATAGTTTGGATATATAAGAAATCGGAGGAATAATATATGTCAAAAAAAATTGCCGTAATTGTCGGTAGCTTACGTAAAGAATCTTATTCACGTCAAATTGCTAATAACCTAGTAGGGATGTTCCCCAGTGAATACGAACCAGAATTCGTAGAAATCGGTGACTTACCACTGTACAGTGAAGATCTTGATACACCGGGAAATGTTCCCGCTGCCTGGACAAAATTCAGAGATACCATGAAAGAAGTCAGCGGTGTACTATTCGTAACACCTGAATATAATCGTTCAGTACCTGGTGGATTGAAGAACGCTATCGATGTTGGTTCTCGTCCATATGGCGAAAGCATCTGGGATAAGAAACCAGCTGCAATTGTTTCAGTATCACCCGGTGCAATCAGTGGTTTTGGTGCAAACCACCACTTGCGTCAATCATTAGTATTTCTAAACATGCCAACGCTTCAACAACCAGAAGCATATATTGGTAATGTTACAAATATGCTTGATGAAAATGGAAAAGTATCAGAAAACTCAGTTGGATTCTTACAAAGCATCGTTGATGCATATGTAGAATTATTGAATAGATATTAATCAAAATGGGATTACGACATAAAATCGTAATCCCATTTTTTACTTTGTAGTGAAATAATCATGTAACTTCATATCTTGATTGTAAGTAATTTCTTTTAATCCGTATTTTTCTGCAAATCGATCAGATTTCAAAACAACTTTCAAAATATTCATCACTGATTTCTGTAAATCACCGATATACAAATCATTGTTATCTTTCCAATTGCCCTTTAACAAAACTGTATCATTATCGATAACTTGAGCAGAACCGTCATAAAATATCTTCTTCATATCATCAGCTAATTCTTCAGATACATTAATACGAATATAATTTTCACCATCAGCTGATGGTTCGAAATCATTCCACAATTCTTCAGTGGTTTCCTTGAATGCAGCAATATCAAATGATTTTTTAATAGCAATATGACCATTTTTAGCAAATTTTGGTTTTAAATCATCGACTGACGATAATAGCTTATCTTGCGAACCACCCGGCATTATCAAATCATTTCCCGCATGCATACTGCGTTTAGGATCAGCTAGGCTGAACCAATCGGTCATCACCAATCCCTTAAAACTCCATTCGTCTCTCAAAATATTGGTCAGAGATTCATAATTTTCACCAGAAAAAACTCCATTGACCATATTGTAGGAAGACATGACAGCCATCGGTTGCACTGTTTTGACAACTATTTCAAAATTTTTCAGATATATTTCTCTCAAAGCCTGTTCTCCAATAATACTGTTACCAGTATTACGAACAGTCTCCTGATTATTGCCTAGAAAATGTTTAATGGTAACACCAATTCCAGTATGCATCTGAACACCCTTAGTTTCGGCAGCAGCGATTGTTCCAGATAAGACTGGATCTTCAGCAAAGTATTCAAAGTTACGACCGCCAAGTGGATTACGATGAATATTCATTCCCGGTGCCAACCACATAGTTATGCCGAACTCTTTCATCTCCGTACCAATTGCAAAACCCACTTTTTGAACTAAATCACGATTCCAAGTTTGAGCCAGCAATGTTCCAATTGGCCAGGCCGTTGCATATTGATGTTTTGTTTGTCCATTATCATCATACGTCTGAGTTAATCTTAATCCAGCTGGTCCATCAGCATTGACGGTTGCAGGAATGCCTAATCGATCATTACTTGTTGTTTGACCCGCAGCACCAGCTACTAAGTCAGAAGCGTTACCCACCATACTTCCCTCAGCATTGGGTTTGAGGGAACCTTCAACCAGATCAATTAGTTCAGAATTAGTCATATTTGCGACAAATTCATCTAGCGTGATTTTGCGATTATAAACATCTAGTAAATTCAAATTTTTGTTATCTGGGACTTTTTGCAGTTTCTCATCATAATCTTTGCCTGGTAATTTTTTATCCAAATCAGTTGTATATGTGAGAACTTGAGCTTTGTCTGAATAATCTATTGGTTTAATTGCGTCAAAATTCTCCGCTTTTAAAATGAAGAATGGTACTCCACCAACCTGTTCAGAACTAAATTTTCCTTCTGTTAATTCCGTTGGATCGTTGGCAGGAGTTAATTTATGTTCTAATTGCTGAATCACCACTAGTTTATCAAGTTTGAATTGACCAATAACTTTAGTATTACGAGAACTATTACCAACTCTGATCAAATAAATTCCCGGTACCATGACCCATGCCGCAATTCGAGCATCAAACACCGCCAAGTTTTTTGTAGCAATACTTAAAGTTAGGCTTTGCTGTTCATCGGGGCGTAAGTCTCTAGTCTTATCATAACCTTGTAGAGTTTGATACGGTGTTGGAATTTCTGACTTAGGATTAGAAACGTATAATTGAACAACCTCTTTGCCACTAAATTTTTCACCAATATTTTGAACATTAACCTTAACTGTTATTTGATGTTCATTAACACTGACCTTGTCAGTATCAATAATAAATTTGGTATAACTTAATCCATATCCAAATTCATATCTAGCTTTAACTTCAAAACTATCAAAATATTTATATCCAACATAAATACCATCGTTATAACGAGGGTTCTTTTCGCCAAAATATTTTGAAGATGGATAATCATCATAATCATTAGCCCATGTATCAGTTAACTTACCTGAGGGTGTAATTGTCCCATCAAGTATTTCTGCAATTGCATTTCCAGCATCCATCCCTGGTTGTGACACCAACAAAATACTATCCAACAACGGACATTTTTCAATAAAGCTGGTATCAATCATGCCACCAACGTTTAATAGCAAAATACTATTTTGATAATATTCGCTCATACGTTTAATATTTGAAAATTCATTATCTGTTAATTGGTAATCGCCTTTTTCATTTTTTCGATCATGCCCTTCACCTGAGCTACGCGAAATAACATAGACACCCGTCATGGCATCTTCAAATTCATTTACTTCCATATCATCCATCGAAAAGGCGGGAGCTAACAATGAGGCAAGTGAGCCGCCTAGCTTGTCATAATATTCTTTTTTTCTGGTATTATAAAATTTTTGAAATCTTGATAGCCACGACTCAGTTGTAATTTCAAAACCGTGCTCTTTAAGACCACTTATAATAGAAGAAACATGACGCTGATTGACATTTCCGGAGCCTGTACCTCCTTTGATAGTAGCAAATGAGCCACTTCCATAAAGTGCTATTTTTTTATTACGTAACGGTAGTATTTTATTTTCATTTTGCAGTAAGACCATTCCATCTTGTGCTGCTTGTTTTGATAAATCTAAATTTTTAATTTCTCGCTGTGACATCTTTTGTTCCATCACTTACCACTCCTTTGGTGAAACATCTCAATTATAATTTTACTCTTTTTCACTTAGATTTATTTGCAAAAACACGCTTCAATACAAACTTGTTTAGTAAATATATCAGAACAATTATAATTATGGCAATAATTATTTCACTGATTACAAAATTCATTCCAAATGACTTTTGTAAGAATTGTAACAAAGGATTATTAACAAAAATAATTAATATAATAGCGACAATAATATCTATAGTTGCAGTATTCATAAGTTCCTCCTGTATTAGTTTCATTATAATGCAATAAAACAATGTATAATATAGTAGAAAGAATATGAGGTGACTGTATGTTAAAAGGGAAACACATTACGCTTTACGTAACTGGCGGAATTGCCGTCTATAAATCTTTGAATATCGTTCGTGAATTGATCAAGAATCAAGCTGAGGTCCAAGTGGTCATGACTAAGGCCGCACAGGAATTTGTTACACCATTGACGTTTGCAACCTTGAGCCAACGTCCAGTCCTGACTGATAATTTTGTTGCACAATCAGCGCAGGATGATTTCATCCCTCACATTAAACTCGCGCGCTGGACCGACCTAGCTGTCGTCGTGCCTGCAACAGCGAATATCATTGGTAAATTAGCGAACGGTATAGCTGATGACCTAACGTCAACAACTTTGATGGCCACGAGTGCCCCTAAGCTGATTTTTCCAACTATGAATACAACAATGTGGAATAACCCCGCCGTTCAAACTAATATCAATACTTTGAATCTCATGGATATTAGAATTGTTGATCCAGACTCAGGATTCCTTGCCGAAGGTGAAATGGGCAAAGGTAGATTGCCCGAATTAAATACTATCATGGTAGAAATCTTCAAAATGTTCACTAAACCTTTGCTTGCTGGCACAAATGTCATCGTTACAGCCGGTGGTACAAAGGAAGCTATCGATCCAGTTAGATTCATTGGAAATAATTCATCTGGTAAGATGGGAATTGCTATGGCAAACGTTGCCGCAGATATGGGCGCACATGTCACCTTGATCACTACGGTTCATGACAGCTTAAGCTCACCTAATCTTAATGAAATCAAAATTTCTACTGCCTTAGAGATGCAAAAGGAACTCGAAAATCATTTCGAAAGTAGTAATGTTCTCATTATGGCCGCTGCTGTATCTGATTTTAGACCAGCCCATAAGGCTGATCAAAAGATTAAGAAAAATGATGATAAAGAATTATACACAATTGAATTAAAAAAGAATCCCGATATTTTGAAAGAAATTGCTAAAAAGAAATCAGGTCAATTTGTTGTAGGATTTGCAGCTGAAACTGAGAATCTCATTCCTTATGCAAAAAAGAAATTGCATGAAAAGAACGTCGATATGATTCTCGCAAATGATGTATCAAAGGCTGGTTCAGGTTTTAACGTGGATACTAATGAAATAACTTTGATTCGTCATGACAAAGATCCAGAAACTTGGCCATTGATGTCTAAGAGTGACATTGCAGCTAAGTTCTGGGAGTATTACGAACAAAATATTAAATAAAATAAGACATTGCCACAAATGGCAATGTCTTATTTTATTGGTTCTATACTTTCTGGTATTGATGAATAATCAATACCAGTTTTTTTGTACTCTTTTAAAACAAAAAGAACATCACT